>CAVTBX010000006.1:0-92409 GCA_963733135.1 uncultured Actinomycetes bacterium | reverse complement strand
ACACCGGTTCCGACGTAACCAGGATGGACATCGAGGGACGGAGAGAAGTTCACCTGGTCGAAGAAGTCCTTGAACCTGGCCACCCGTTCGCCGTAGAGCTGGACGTAGTGGAGGTGCTCCTCCGAGCGGATCTCGAGCTTGTTCCAGCTTCCGTCCCCGAATACGAGGCCGTGCAGCGCGCCGAGCCGGTAGCTCTCGGAGTCGCGCTTCGGAAGCGCCCGCGCCGACGGTGTGAACTGACCGGGAGCGAGAGCATCCGTACGGTCGCCGTCGGCGAGCAGCCAGCTGTGAGTCGGCGTCGCGCGGACGACGCGGCGGAATCTCGATCGGTTCCGCGTCGTGAGTCGAGTCCCGCCATAGCGATCACGCTCTCCGAACGCCGGCGCGAACTCGACCTGCACGAGCGGCCTCCGGCGGAAGCGCTTGACGAGAGCGGGCGCGAATTCCGTGTCCGTGAGAACCCGGCAGGCCTGATCCTCGAGCTCCTCGAACGAGCGCAGGCCGTACGACGTCATGAACCTCTCCGAGGGAGCGAAGCAATCTATGCACTCCTCAGGGTCGATGATCAGGATGCGGTCGGCCTGATGGATGCAGTCGACCGGGCAGACGTCCACGCAGGAGAGGTCTTTGATGTCGATGCAGGGCTCGCCGATGATGTAGGTCATCGCCGAGTCAGTCTACGGTCTCGGCTCGCCGGACTCACTGAGCTACGAGCAGAGCTCCTCGACGAGCTGAGGGGCCCGCTCGGAGAGCGCCGAGCGGACGACCACGCGGTCGAATCCGGCCGCCTGGCCGGCGCGGAGGCCGGCCGTGTCCGTGTGGTTCGTGAAGCCGAGGATCGGGATATCCGGGTAGGCGTCGGCGACCTCCTGGGGCTCGACGCGGGCGATGTCCACGATGACAAGATCCGGTGTGTCGACGCTGTCCGTCGTCACGAGCTTGTGCTTGGCCGCGAGCAGCGCGTCCAGCTTCGCTCGAAAGAAAAGATCGACCCCCGCCACCAGGATCGTCGCCACGGCCAGCGGAGCGTAACACCGCTCGGAGCGGGGGAAAAGGACACCGAGCTGCCATGTCGCGCTTCCCCGAGACTGACGCGGGCTTCCTTCGCGGCCTCGAGCTTCTTCGGGCGCGGGAGTGGTTCGCTGCCCACGAGGCGCTCGAGGAGGCCTGGCGGCGCGCCGGGACGGCCGAGCGCGACTTCCTCCAAGGCCTCGTTCACGTCGCGGTCGCCTGGTACCAGGCCGAGCGTGGGAGACCGGTTGCGTGCGAACGCCAGCTCGAGAAGGCCGCGCGGCGGCTCGGGCGCTATGCGCCCGAGCACGCTGGGCTCGACGTCGCCGCGCTCCTGGCCTCGGTCGACGAGGCTCGCGGGCGGTTTCCGGATTTGCCGGAACCTCGGATCTCTTAGCCGCCGACAGAAGTCCAGGAGCCTGTTCACCTGGACGTTTAGCCACCAGTCGCGGCCGAAGAAGAGCAGCAGGCCGAAGAAGACGAGAAAGACGCCGCCGACGGCCTGAAGCACCCGGTAGCGGTCGCGGAGCCAGCGTGACGCCGACGTTACCCAGCTGAAGCCGGCGCCGACGGCCACGAACGGTAACGCGAGCCCGAGGGAGTACACGAACAGGAGGAGCGAACCCTGCGCGACGGTCGCGCCGTCGCCGGCGAGCGCGAGCGCGCCGCGAGGAACGGCCCCACGCACGGGAGCGGCGCACACAGCAAAGGCGCCGCCGAGCAGGACGCGCGAGCCGCTTCTGCGCGCACCCTCGACGAGCTCCGGGTTCGCCAGCCGCTCTAGCCACGGAAAGGGCAGCAGGCCGAGGAAGGCCAGGCCGAAGACCACGAGGACGATGCCGGCGGCCTGTTTCCCCGTCTGCGTCTCGAGGCCCGCCGAGCGCCGCGGCGGCTCGCGCCGAAAGCGACGAAGACCGCGTGAAGCCGGCGAGAAACGGCAGCGCGCCGCGTCACGACCCGCGGCCGCGTCGCGCCGGCTGCGTCCCGGAGACGACCGAGAGATAGCCGGGTACGAGCGGCAGAACGCACGGCGTCACGAACGAGACGAGTCCGGCCAGGAAAGACGGGCAGGATCTTTGCCTCCACCAGCCTCTCAGGCGTCGAAGCGGGCGAGCTCCTCGTCGAGGCGCCGCTCGAGATCGCGGTCGAGCGCGCCCGCGCGCCTCCCATCAGCCGGGCCGCCCGCCGGTTCGGACGCCCTGCCGCCAGCGGCGAGCCGCCACCGCGAGCGCGACAGCCGCCGACGAGCCCGCCCGCCAGCGGCAGGATCCACGCGAGCAGGTTGAAGCCCTCGCGCGGCGGCGCGGCGAGCACCTCCTCGCCGAACTGCGCGACGAGCCCGGCCTTGATCTCGGACTCCGTCCGTCCTGCGTCGATCCCGCGCTGGATCTCGCGCCGGATCTGATCGCCGGCGGGCGAGTTCGAGAGCTCGAGCGTCGTCTTGCAGATCGGGCACATGACCTCGCTCTCGAGCTCGGCGAGGGTCGGCCGCTCCTCGCTCGCGAGCGCGGGGACGGGGGCGACGAGCGCGGCCCAGCAGGATGATGACGAGCCGCTTCACGACGCCGCGAGCGCCTCGTCGATGTTCTCCGCAGCCGCTCCTCAGTGACGGGGCCCTGGACGCGCTCACCGACGAGCTGTCCGTCGGCGCTCACGAACCACGTCTCCGGGAAGCCCGCCACGCCGTAGCGCCCCACCGTTGCCGGGCCCGTCGTAGGCGAGCGGGTAACTCAGCCCGTACCGCTCGGCGAAGTCCCGACCTTCGCCGGCCGCGTCCATCGCGTCGATGCCGACGAACACGACCTCGCGGTCGCGGTACTCCTGCCAGACGCTCTCGAGCGCCTCGGACTCCTCCTCGCACGGCTTGCACCACGAGGCCCAGAAGTTGAGGACGACCGCCTTCCCGCGGAGCGACGCGAGCGAGATCGAGCCCTCACCGTCGAGGCGCTCGAGCGTGAAGGCCGGAGCGGCCGGCCGCTCGCCCCGCAACCGGGCGCCGAGGCCCGCGGTCTGTTCCTCCGTCACGAGACGCCAGGCGAAGAGGGCGAGGAGGAGGGCGACGAGACCGATCGACGCCGCCTGGAGGACGAGTTTGCCGCGGCGTGCCATGGGCCGCGCCTCAGTGTATCGGCGCGACTCTGTTACGAAGACGCTACGCGCCGACGATGAAGACCGGCGTGCCGACGCGGACGTGCTCGAAGAGCCACTCGGCGTCCGAGATCCGCATGCGGATGCACCCGTGGGAGGCCGAGTAGCCGATCGAGGCGGCGTCGGGAGTGCCGTGGATTCCGACGCCGCCGACGGAGAGGCCCATCCAGCGCGTCCCGAGGGGATTCCCGGGCCCGGGCGGAATCGGCTCGGCGCCGGACGCCCAGTCGGAATCCGGCGGATACCACCAGGGATTTCGTTCCATCGTCACGATCGAGAAGCGCCCGAGCGGGGTCGGGTACTGCGGCAGCCCGGTGGCGACGCCGAAGCTCGCCCGGAAGCGCGTTCGCCGGTAGAGGTAGAGGTGCTTTGACCCGCGCCGGATGACGATGATCGGGCCGTAGCTCCCGCGCGTTACCGATGGCTTGACCGGCTCCTCGGCGATTCTGACGGGGCCTCGCTCGTGTGTCCTCAAGGCCCGCCGAAGCGCGATCCGGAGCGGCCGCTGGCGAATTCGCTGGCCGTTCTTCGCCTTCGTGATGAACGGCCTCAGGTTACGGAGCCTGACCTGGGCGTTGCGCGGAGCTCGGTCGAAGCGGCGTCCGAGCCTCGCGACGTATCGGTGCAACACGCGTGGCTTGACGGTCACGGCGAGCCGAACCTCGGTGCCGGGCGCGACCGTGAGGGCGCGGTCGACGGCACGGCGCACGTCCGGCCGCGAGCGGAGGTCGTCCAGTGGAAAGGCACGGAGCCGCCGCTCGGCGAACGTGAGAGGGATCGGGCGCGCGAACCACGCCTGCACGGCCCCGATCGCGTCCCAGCGCGTCAGTCCTCCGACGTCGAGTCCGGCGATCGTGACGCCCTCCGCGACGAGAGGGGGCGGAGGCGGCGGCGTCGGAACGGGCACGTCGTCGGCGCTCGCAGAGCAGCGACCGCGAAGGCGGCCAGCGCCACGAAGAGCATCGTCCCGGGGAGGCGCATCGCCGAAATCGTACGGGCGCCCCGAGGCGGCGGCAACGATTTCAGGCCCGGAGGAGCGCGGGCTCGTCCGTGACGACTCCGTCAACGCCGAGTGCGAGCACGCGGTCGAGCACGTCCCGCTCGTTGACCGTCCATGCAAACACGGCGATGCCGCGGCCCTGGCACCGGCAGACGGTCTCCTCGGACACGACGAGGTGATGGAGCGAGAGCACGTCCGCTCGCGCCGCGCGCGCCTTCCGCACCGCTCTGAACGGCAAGGCCAGGCGCATCGCCGCGAGCGCCCCGCGGAGCACCGCCTCGGGCAGCAGGCGCCGGTCGGCCACCCCCGCGCGGTCGAACGGGTAGCCGAGTGCGGTCGCGATCGTGGGCTCGAGGCCTCGAACCGCGCGCACGACCGAGGCGGAGGTCGACGAGACGAGCGCCCTGCCCTCGAGCGTGTGCCTCCGCAGCTCCCCGACTACACCGGCCTCCACACCGGATGGCTTCACGTCGAGGTGGATTCCGACCTCCGGCCCCGCCCGTACGGCGAAGAGATCGAGCGCCTCCTCGAGGCGCGGAGACTCCGGCCCTGCTTCGTCGACAGAGTGCGCCACGATGAGCTCCCCGGCCCGCTCGACGACGTCGATCTCCACCATGTCGACGCCGAGGCCGAGCGCCGCCTCGATGCCGGCCAGCGAGTTCTCAGGCGCCTTGCCCGGGAGGCCCCGGTGCGCGATGACCAACACTCGGCCGCCTTCGGCCCGCAGCCTCACTTCGGTGCCGTCGGCAGGTAGTCCTCATCGAGAGACGAGCCGCCTTCCGCGATGAAGTCGACGATCATCGCGTCGGTCAGCCACTCGACCGGCGCCCGGTCGTCGGTGAGCGGCTCCTCGACGGGCTCGACCGGCTCGAGGCCGTCCCGAAAGAGCGGGACGAGAGGCGCGACACGCTCGTCCACGGAGCCCACGCGCTCGAGCAGCTCGTCCTCGTCGACCGGCCGGTCGAATCCCAGCATGAGCTCGTTGAACTGGAGCGGCTTCCACACCCACGCTTGCGGGAAGGCAGCCCGGATCGTGCTGCCGATCGCCCTCGAGAGCCGGTCGTCGCCCGGAACGCGCGCCACGTTCAGGGCGAGCACGCCGCCGGGCTTCAGGCGATCGCGTGCGAGCGTGAAGAACTCCTCGGTCGCGAGGTAGAAGGGGATGTAGGGCTGGCGGTAGGCGTCGACGACGATGACGTCGTAGCGGCGGTCGGTCTCCTGGAGGAAGGGCCGCCCGTCCTGGGTGACGACGTTCAGGTTCGGGTTCTCGTCGAGACCGAGGTAGCGCCGCCCAGCATCGGTTACGACCGGGTCGATCTCGACGCCGTCGATCCGAACCTCCGGGTAGAACGTGCCGAAGGCGCGCGCGATCGTGCCGCCGGCGTTCCCGATCACGGCCATGTCCCGAACGGGTCGGTCGAGGAGCGGCGGAACGAGGAGAAACATGTCCCACTCGCCTCCGGTCAGGACCGAGTTCGGCTCCCAAAGCGAGTGGACGGCAACACCCTCGTTCAGCTTGAGCGTTCGGGAGCCGTCCGAGCGCTCGAGCACCTGGACGTACTGGTACGTCGACTCGGCCTCGAAGAGGAGTCCCGGCGTCGCCTTCACCGTGCCGGCCGGGACGGCGAGGAGAGCAGCGACGGCGACTGTCGCGACCTGCCAGCGGGTTCCGAGGAGAAGCGCTCCGGCGAAGGCGAGCAGGGCTGCGGCACCGAGCATCGTCCGCTGCGTCCCGATGAGCGGAATCGTCACGATCGCCGAGACGAACGTGCCGAGGATGCTGCCGACCGTAGAAAGGGCGTAGAGACGGCCCGCGACGCTGCCGGCCTCCCGCACGTCCACGATCGCGAGCCGGATCGCGAACGGCGAGACCATCCCGAGCAGCGTGACCGGGATCGCAAAGAGCGCGAGGGCGGCGAAGAAGGAGCCGACCACGGCGCCCACGGCCGCGGCGTCGAGCCCCTCGACGGCGAGGTCGAGGATCGGACGGGCGATGAAGGGCGTGACGACGATCGCGAGCGCGGCGACCAGCACGATGCGCCCGAGGAGCGCCGGATCGGGGCGCCGGTCGGCCACCTTCCCCCCCAGCCAGTACCCCACGGAGAGGTAGACGAGGATCAGCCCGATGATGTTCGCCCAGACGATCGTCGAGCTTCCGAAGTAGGGCGCGAGGAGGCGGGAAGCGGCGATCTCGGTCGCG
Organism: uncultured Actinomycetes bacterium; assembly: GCA_963733135.1. Classification (GTDB taxonomy): domain Bacteria; phylum Actinomycetota; class Thermoleophilia; order Gaiellales; family Gaiellaceae; genus CAVTBX01. The sequence goes on along the minus strand of CAVTBX010000006.1, from coordinate 86,050 downwards.
AGCGTCCCGGCCCCGCCCATGAAGACCACGAGCCCGAGGCGAGCGCGGCTGACCGCGACGGCGTCCGGCACCGCGGCGGCACTTCCCGTCTGCGTAGCCACGTACCTAGCGTGCCAGCCGCAGTACGACGACGGCGCAGTCGTCGGCGAGCTCGCCGCCCGAGAAGCGGCGGCAGTCCGCCACGAGCCCCTCGGCCAGCTGCTGCGGGGTGTCGTCTGCATGGGCGGCGAGGAAGGCGTCCAGACGCTCCTCGCCGTAGAGCTCCCCTTCGCGCCGAGCCTCGACGACGCCGTCGGTGTAGAGGACGACGGCCGCGCCCGGCTCGAGCTCGAGCCGCTGCTCCGGGTATTCCTGCTCCGTGTCGATCCCGAGCGCGACCCCGCCGTGCCCGAGCCCCTCGACGGCTCCGCCCGGCCGGAGGAGGCGAATCGGCAGGTGACCGGCGCTCGCGCACGCGACTTCGCGGCGAGCTGGGTCGACGACGACGTAGAGCATGGTGATGAACTTCCCGACCTCGATCTCGTCGACCACGACCTCGTTGGTCGTCGCGAGAAAGTCGCCTGGCTCGGGATGCGTCCGGGCGAGCGCACGGAAGGAGAACTTGGCCATCGCCATGTCGGCCGCGGCCTGGATGCCCTTTCCCGTCACGTCGCCGAGCACGACCGCGAGCCTGCCGTCGTCGAGGACGAGGAAGTCGTAGAGGTCTCCTCCAACCTCCACGCGCGCCGACGAGTCGTAGACGTGGCCGACCTCGAGCCCCTCGACGGCAGGCGGCTCCTCAGGGAGGAGCGAGCGCTGCATCGTCTCGGAGAAGTCCTTCTGCTGTTGGTAGAGGCGAGCGTTGTCGATGGCGAGGGCAGCCTGGGCGGCCACCGTGCCGGCTGCCTCCACGGTCTCCATGTCGAGCGGGCGTGCGGGGTCGAGGGAGAGAAGCGTGAGCGTTCCGAGCACTTCGCCGGGGGTCGCGACGGGAACGATCGCCGCCGAGGAGCCCTTCGCGAGGAAGGGGCCCAGCAGGTCCTCGGCGGCTCGAGCTCCCGAGGCCGACGACAGGATCACGGGACGGCCCGAGCGGAGGAGCCTGCGGGCCGACGGCTCAGACGCCGGCTGCGGCCGTCGCAGGATCGTCTCGGCGGCCTCGCGCAGGCCCGGGTCTGAGACGTAGACGCTCCGCGCCTCGAGCGCCTCCCCGCGCGGGGCTCGGCATCCGGATCGCGGCTGCATCGAGGTCGAAGAGCTGCACGACCGTTCGCGCAACCGCTTCGAGCGTCGCCTCGAGCGAGAGGCTCTCGGTGAACGAGTGCGAGATCTCGAAGAGCCCTCTGAGCTGTCTGGCCGCTCTGCGCTCCGAGGCGAGCGCACGCTCGAGCACCGTGCCGAGCTCCTTCGTCCGCTCGTGCAGGCGTGCGTTCTGTACGGCGACGGCGAGCTGACCGGAGAGTGCGAGCAGGAGGCTCTCCTCCCCTTCGCGGAACGCGCGAGGGCGACGACGGTAGACGGCGAGGGCGCCGATCGACTCGTCCGCGACCGCGAGCGGAACGAGCAGCACGCGGCGGATGCCGGTCTCCTCGATCACCGCTTCGAGCCCCGTTAGCCGTCCGTCCCGGCGCGTGTCCTCGACGACCACGAAGCCGCGCGGGCGAGATGGACCGAGCGCAAGCTCGTAAAGCCGGTCGGCCAAGAGCTCGTGGCGGCCGGCGAGCTCCCCCGAGGACGCGGCGAGCTCGAGCCGTTCGCCCTCGCGGAGGTAGACCGCCACCTCACCGCCACCGGTGAGCTCGACGACGCTCGCCACTGCGGTCTCGAGAGTATGTGCCAGCGAGAGTTGGGCAATCGCCTGGCCGACAACCGCAATCAGCGTCTGCGAGCGGCCGAGCTCCTCCGCTACGAGCTGCGCCCGCCGCGTCCGCCTGAGCGCAACGGCCGCGCGGGCCGCAACGCCCGCGAGGGCTCCCCGGTCCGGCGGCTCGGCATCCTCGGGAAGGATGAGCTGGAGAGCTCCCGCCGGAGGCTCCCCCAACAACACGACATGCGGCTCATCCTCGCGGGTTGGCGAGGAACCGCGCTCGGAAACGGCCCGCGCGACGGACTCTGCCGCGGCGGTGAAGTCCGGCAGCTTGCCCGCGAGCCCGTGCGCGGCGAGAAACGCGGGCTCGCCCTCTGCCTCGACCCGCCAGAGGATCGCCGCTCGCGCGCCGCTCACCTCGCACGCGAGCCGGGCGACCTGCTCCGCCGCCTCGATCTCGTCGGATCCGGCCGCGAGCGCAGTCGCCGCCCGATCCACCCAGAGGCGCGCGCCCGCTTCGCTCGTCTCCACGGCCTCCCGAGCACGGTCGAAGGCGAGCGCGATGGACACATGGGCTACGCCGAGCCGACCGAGCGCGAGCTCGCGCTCCCCGAACGCGCCCTCGCGTCGGTAGAGCTCGACGACGACGGACTCACCTGACCCAGAAGCCGGGACGATCGCCACCGAGCGCGCTCCGACCCGAACGGCGGCCTGCGCGACGGCACGGGGAACGTCCGCCGTCCCGGACGTCGACGACACGTTCCCCATCCGCCAGCCAGAGCGGCGCGCGCGAGCCCTCGAGCTCAGCAGCGAGCCCGTCCGAGTCCCCCGCGACGGCGACAGCGACGAGGTCCGCGTCGGCGCCGGGTGCTCGGACGACGACGAGTTCGGCGCCGGTCAGGGCGGCGATCGAGTGTCCGATCGATTTCAGGACCGCGCGGAGCGGCCCTCCGCCCGCGAAAGACATGACGGCGGCGGAAAGCGACCCGAACTCGTCTCGCTCGTTCCCCACAGGCCGGCCGCCGCGTCCGTCGAGCGGGTCCCAGGCTGTCGCCACAGCCCGATTATGGCGGTCGAGCAGACCCGCCAGAGCGGGCAGTCAGGTTTGCGGTCGACCGCCCGAAGGGGAAGAATCCCGGCGCATGGCTGCTCCTGCCCCGCGCCGTGACATCCCTCGCTCGGCTCCGTTGCCGGCGGTCGAGCGAAACCTCCGCACCGAGCGGGCGCGGCGCCGCGCCCGCATCGAGCACGAACGAGAGCGGCGCGCCGCCCGGAGACGCTTCCTCTTCCTGCTCCTCGCCCTCGTCGTCGCAGCCTTCTTCCTCGGCATGACGATCCTGGACCAGATCAGGTCGCTCTTCGGAATCTGATGGAGACGGGCTTCGCCACCAGGCGCGGCACAGCCGCGACGAGCGTCCGGACGCCGGCGGAGGCGCTTGCCTGGATCTCCGCGATCGTGTTCACCGTGAGCTCGTTCATGAGCTGGTACACGGAGGAGATCCAGGGACTCACGGTCGCGGTGACGGGCTGGCACACGGGCGCGCTCGGAAAGCTCGTGTTCTTTCTCGGGTTCGTCACCGTCGTGCTGCTCGTCCTACGAGGGACAGGGATGACCCTGCCTCCTGCTTTACCGGTCGGCATGGCGATCCTCGCGGTCGGCGCTGTCGGCACCGTCTTGGTTCTCGTGCGGGTCTTCTCGATTCCCGAGGACTTTTCCGGCTTCGGCCGCTCGATCGGCCTCTGGATCAGCCTGCTGTCGGCGATCGGGATCGCCGTGGCGGGGTTCCTTCGAGGCGCAGAGGACGTCTGAGGCAAAGGCCGGCGAGCCCGACGGCGGCGCCGAGAGCTGCGCCGAGCACCACGTCGGCGGGGTAGTGGACGCCGACGTAGACCCGTGAGAAGGCGATGCCGATCGCGAGCAGCGCGAGCGCCGGCGCTGCCCGCGGAGCGAACGCTGCGAGGACGACCGCGCCGGCGGCGCTCGTCGCCGCATGACCGGACGGAAGCGACGCGCCGAGGGTCCCGCCCAGGAGCGGCTCCGGGTTGGTGATGACCTCGAAGGGTCGCTCCCGGTCGAACGCGGCCTTCAGCCCCAGCGTCAGGAGGTCCGCTCCCCACACGCAGATCGCCGTTAGGGCCGCGACTCCAACGAGCGAGCGCCGCGTGGCAAGGGCCACGCACAGCGCCAGCAGGATCCAGACGAGCCCCGCGTAGCCGATCGTCGAAAGCCCGACGAAGATCGGGTCGAGCCACCCGACGCGGTGCTCCACGACCCAGGTGAGCGCATCCCCGTCGAGGTCGGCTAGCGCCTCTATGCGCGGAGCAGCTGCTTGGTCGAGGCGATCAGCTGCTGCGGGTCGAACGGCTTGCCGATGAACGCCTGAGCGCCGGCCCGCTCTGCCGCGGCGGCTTGCTCCTTGTCGATCTTGCCGCTGAACATGACGACGGGAATCGACTCGAGGCCGTGGCGCTCCCGCACGCGGGTCAGCATCTGCCAGCCGTCGACGCCGGGCATCATCACGTCGAGGAGGATGAGGTCGGGCGGCTCGTCGTCGAGCGCCGCGAGGCCGTCCTCGGCGCTGCCGGCCTCACGGACCTCGTAGCCCTCCATCTCGAGGTTCACGCGGAGGTACTCGCGCAGCCGGTCGTCGTCGTCAACGACGAGGACGAGCTGGTGGCCGGAGCTGTGTCGCGCGGCCCCGAGGAAGTGGTCGAGGTCGGCGCGTCGGTACCGTCGGTGGCCTCCCGGAGTCTTGAAGGCGACGAGGCGATTCTTGTCGCTCCATTTCCGGATCGTGCTCTGTGCGACGCCGAGGTACTTGGCGGCCTGGCCGAGAGTCAGCCACTCCGGATTCGCCGATGAGGTCCGACCCGCCCGCCGGGGGGCGTGATCCTCAAGCATCGACAACCACGGTCAAACCTTCCGGCATGTGCCGTTTCCTACCCTAGATCTCTAGGGCATAACCGTCACCGTGACGGGAGGGAGCGTGCCCGGCTGGAGGGTCTGGACGCGGGTCTGCGTACCGCCGGGCTCCGGCGCGCTCTCGACCGCCCGGCCGATCGCGTAGCCCGCCACGAACACGAGCCCCAGGGCGAGCACGGCGCCGATCCAGACGAGGACGCGCTTGCGGCGTCCGCCCCGGCGCTCGCGCTCTCGCGACTCGCGGCGCTCGACGATCGCCGCCTCGAATCCTCCGCGGGGGTCCGCCATCAGGGCCGGTAGTCAGTGGCTCCACGCGCGTAGCGGGCGAACGCCGCGTCCTGCACAACCGACGAGTCCGATAGGCCGGCGCGCGCCCCACGCGCGGGTGATCTCTGGACGACGACGTCGCGCACCCACTCCTCCGAGCCTCCGTACGCGTCGGCGAGCTGGGCCAGTGTGAACGTCTGCCCCACCCGACGCCGGAGCTCGTCGACAACCGCCTCCACGAGGGAGGAAAGCTGCCGGTAGCGCCCCGCGTCCGCCTTCGTCTCGTCGAGGCGCCTCGTGCCCTCGTCCCACTGAAAGCGCGCGATCTCGAGCATCAGCGACCTTCGGGCTCGGAGAGCGCGTCCGCGCAGCGGGCGTCGGGGCACCACGTGTCCCCGGCGTCCGCGACTATGCGGTCGCCCAGCTCGTAGCCGGGGCGGGCGAGCGCGAAGGCCGCGTGAGCATGCAGGCACTTGAGCGTCCCGTTCTTCGTGCCCGCGATGCCCGACTCGAGCTCGGGCCGGAGCCGTCGCTGCTCGGCGTTCGCCCACTCGAGGCTCGCGCCGAGCTCACGCTCTTCGGCCGCTCGCTCGGTCCAGCCCTTGACGCCGCCCGCTGCCTCGCGTCTGGCGAGGGCGGCAACCAGCCACGGGCAGGTCAGGTAGTACGTCGTCGGGAACGGCGCGCCGTCGGGGTCGAAGGGCGCCTGCTCGGTGACGGCCGGAAACCCGTGCGGACAGCGCCGGGCTACGCGCCGGAACGGACGCGCGGAGCGGCCGAGCTGCCATGAGACAACTGCCTGGTCGTCCACGCGGTCATCGTAGCCGTGGTCTCTCCGAGCCTTCGAGGCCCTTCACGATGAAGAGCTGCTCGCCTGGCCGGACGAGCCCCAGGCGCCGCGCCTCCTGCTCGATGAACTCGTCTGTGCCCGAAACCGCGAGGCGACGCTCGAGCTTCGCCTGCTCCGCTGCGAGCGCGGCGACCTCCGCCCGCCGCGTCTCGACGTCGCGTCGTGCGTCGAGATAGGCGCGAAGCGGGCTCACGTACGCGATCGCGATCGCTCCGAGAGCCACAAGGGCGAGGAGCCTGAGCGCGCGCGAGCTTCTGCTCAGCTTTCTGGTGCGGCGCGTGCGGGCCATGGGCCACCCGGATTCGCGGGAGAGCCCGACGATCCTGCCTGGCGGCCTAGGCGGTCTCGACCTTGATGAGGTTCGTCGTGCCGGGCAGGTTCACCGCCGTCCCGGCCGTGATGACGACGCGGTCGCCGGGGGAGACGATGCCCGTCGAGCGGGCCGCCTCGAGCGTCGCGGCCCACAAGTGCTCGACGTCCGCGCACTCCTCGATCAGGACGGGGACGATGCCCCACTCGATGGCGAGCTGCTGGGCCGCGTGGAGCTTGTGCGTGACCGCGATGATCGGACGGCGCGGTCGATGGCGTGCCACCGCCGAGGCCGTGCGCCCGCTGTAGGTGGGGACGAGCACAGCGGTCGCTCCCAGCGCCTCGGCGATGTCGCACGCGGCGTTCGACATCGCTTCGCCGACCGTCGGGTACTCCTCGTCGGTCGTCAGCTCGTGTCGGTATGCGAGGCTGGGCTCGACCGCGCGGGCGATCTTGTCCATCGTCCGGACGCTCTCGATCGGGAAACGGCCGACGGCCGTCTCGCCGGAGAGCATGACAGCGGAGGTGCCGTCGAGCACGGCGTTCGCCACGTCGCTCGCCTCCGCGCGGGTGGGCTCGGGCTGGGAGATCATCGACTCGAGCATCTGGGTCGCGGTGATCGCCGGCTTTCCGCGCTCGAGCGCGGCCGCCAGGATCCGCTTCTGGAGGAGCGGAACCTCGGCGGGGCCGATCTCGACTCCGAGGTCGCCGCGCGCGACCATGATCCCGTCCGCGACGCGCATGATCCCGTTCAGGTCGTCGAGCGCCTCGGCCTTCTCGATCTTCGCGATCACGAGCGCGTCCGACCCTGCGTCGTGCAGGAGCTCGCGGAGCTGGCGAACGTCGTTCGCCGAGCGGACGAACGAGAGCGCGACGAAGTCGACGTCGAGCTCGAGCGCGTGCGCGAGATCCCGCTTGTCCTTGTCCGTGAGCGAGGGAACGGGAAGCGGGACGCCCGGCACGTTGACGCCCTTGTGAGGGCCGACCGTACCGCCGACCAGCACCGTGCTCCGCACTCGGCCGCCGCCGTCCACCTCGTCGACCCGCAGGCGCACGAGGCCGTCGTCGATCAGCACCTCATGGCCGGGCCGCAGCATCTGGCTGAGGACGGGAGGCGCGACGGGCAGGTCGCCGGCGCGGCCGTGTCCTTCGCCGGAGATAAGCACCTCGTCGTTCGGCGCGAGGTCGACCGGCCCCGGCAGGTCTCCGATCCTGAGCTTGGGCCCCTGGAGGTCGGCAATCAGCGCCAGGGGCCGCTCGGCTGTTTTCTGCGCCTGGCGAACGAGCCTGGCCCGCTCCGCGTGCTCCTCGTGGGTGCCATGGGAGAAGTTGAGGCGGGCTGCGTCCATCCCCGCCGCGACGAGGGTGTCGACGGTCTCCTCGGTCGAGGAGGCGGGCCCGATCGTGCAGACGATCTTCGTGCGACGAGCGCCGCGACTCACGCTGTCACGGTAGCTCACGGCCTCCCGGGCAAAACGACCATCTGGCGCTGTGAGCCGCTCAGCGTCCGGCGCGGGGAAATGCGTCCCAGCCGGGATACACCGCCTTGCTGCCGAGCTCAGCTTCGATGCGAAGAAGCTGGTTGTATTTCGCGACCCGGTCCGAGCGCGACGGCGCGCCCGTCTTGATCTGGCCGACACCGGTCGCCACCGCAAGATCGGCGATCGTCGTGTCTTCCGTCTCCCCGGAGCGGTGGGACATGACGGCCGCGAATCCGTTCGAGCGCGCAAGCTCGATCGCGTCCAAGGTCTCGGTCAGCGTCCCGATCTGGTTGACCTTCACCAGGATCGCGTTCCCGGCGCCCGCCTCGATCCCACGCTGCAGGCGGTCGACGTTCGTGACGAAGAGGTCGTCGCCGACGAGCTGCACCTGCTCCCCGAGCGTCTCGGTCAGCCCGCTCCAGGAGTCCCACTCGTCCTCCGACAGGCCGTCCTCGATGGACACGATCGGGTACCGGTCGACGAGGCCGGCCCAGAAGTCCTCCATCGCGGCCCCATCGAGCTCGCGTCCCTCGAACCGGTACAGCCCGTCCCTCCAGAACTCGGTCGTCGCAGGGTCGAGCGCGATCGCGATCCGGTCGATGTGACCGGCCCGGTCTGCGGCCGCCAGGATCGCATCGATGGCCTCCTCGCTGGACGGAAGGTCGGGCGCGAACCCGCCCTCGTCACCGACGGCGGTTGCGAGCCCGCGCTCGTGCAGGAGCGCCTTCAGCGCGTGAAAGACCTCGACCCCGATCCGAAGCCCCTCGGAGAACGTCTCCGCCCCGCCCGGGACGACCATGAACTCCTGAAGGTCGAGCGAGTTCTGCGCGTGGGCGCCGCCGTTGACGACGTTCATCATCGGCACCGGAAGCAGAGAAGCCTCGTCGCCGCCCAGCCAGCGGAAGAGCGAGACCCCGGCGTCCACTGACGCAGCCCGCGCCACCGCCAGCGAGCAGCCGAGTATCGCGTTCGCGCCCAGCCGCTCCTTGTTGGACGTCCCGTCGAGCTCCAGCATGAGCTCGTCGAGGCCGCGCTGATCCTCCGGGTCCCGTCCGGTGAGCGCCCACGCGAGCTCGCCGTTCACGTGCTCGACTGCTCTCCCGACCCCCTTGCCTCCGTACTCGTTCTTGTCCCCGTCCCGGAGCTCCACCGCCTCGAACTGGCCCGTCGAGGCCCCCGACGGAACTGCGGCCCGCCCTACTGCGCCGGAGTCGAGCCGCACCTCGACCTCGACGGTCGGGTTCCCGCGCGAGTCGAGAACCTGAAGGCCCTGCACGGTGCGGATGGCCGAGCTCAAGCGGACTCCGCCTTCGCCCGGTCGAAGAGCAGATCCTGCTCGTCGAGCGAGAGGTCGGCGAAGCGCCGGCCCTCGCCGGCTGCGATCCGCTCCGCCGCCTCGACCCGCTCGCGGAAGCGCTCGACGCTGGCGCGAAGCGCGAGCTCGGCGTCCACGTTCAGCTTCCGCGCGACGTTCGCGGCCGCGTACAGCACGTCGCCGAGCTCGTCGAAGACACGCGCGTCCGGCTCCGTCTCGGCCCGGGCGGGGCCGGCTCTCGCGACGGCCTCGCGAAGCTCCAGCACTTCGTCGTCGAGGTCGTCGAGCGCCGTTTCCGCGTCGGGATAGTCGAACCCGACCGTCGCAGCCCGGCGGGCCGCCTTCCGGGCGAACATGAGCGCAGGCAGGCTCTCGGGGACGTCGTGGAAGATGCCTTGCCGGCCTTCCTGCGCGGCCTTCAGGTCCTCCCAGCGATCCTTGACCTCGCCCGGTGTGTCGGCGCTCGCCTCGCCGAACACGTGCGGATGCCGGCGCACGAGCTTGGTATGGAGGGCACGGGTGACGCCTGCGAGGTCGCCCGCCCCGCGCTCCTCGAGGAGGAGCGAGAGAAAGACGACCTGGAAGAGGAGGTCGCCGAGCTCGTCAGCGAGCTTGGCGTCGTCGCCGGCGAGCGCCGCGTCGGCAGCTTCGTAGGCCTCTTCGACGGTATGCGGGACGATCGTGCGAGCGGTCTGCTCGCGATCCCAGGGGCAGTCGCGCCGCAAGCGCTCGGCGAGCTCCTGGAGCTCGAGCACCGCCTGGTCGAGGCCGGCGCCGCCGCTCACGCGGCTATTGCCCTGTGGTCGTGGTGCCGGTGCCGCTCGCGGCGGCGGCTGGAGCGAAGCCCACGGCGTAGACCACGTCCTGCGAGTACTTCCGCTTCGTCTCCGTGACCCAGGTCTCCATGGCGGCCTGCTTCCTCTGATCCGTGAGCTGCTGGCGGATCGTCTCCTTCGCCTCGTCCAGCGGAGTGACGGCGATGGGCGCGAGAGCCTCGATGATGTGCCAGCCGAACTGCGTCTTCACGGGATCGGAAACCTCCCCCTCGTCGAGCTCGAACGCGAGCTTGTCGAACTCGGGCACCGTCTGGCCCTTTGTGACCGTCAGCTTGCCGCCCTGCTTCGACGACGTCTCGTCCGTCGAGAACTCGCGTGCGAGGGCCGCGAAGCTCGCGCCGTCCTCGAGCTGCGCATGGAGACGATTTGCGAGCGCCTCCTTCTTCACGAGGATGTGGCGCATCTGCCGCGGCTCCGTGAACTCGTCCTCGTTCGCCTCGTAGTACTCCGAGATCTGCGCGTCGGTGACCGTGATGTCGCCGGTCACCTCCTCGTAGATCCCCTCCTGGACGAGCCGGTCGCGCACCTCCTCGCGCGCGTCCTCCTCGGTGAGGCCGAGCTTCTCGAGCTCCGCAGCGAACTTCTCGTCGTCCCCCTCGAAGCTCTGCTTCTTGATCTCGTCGAGGCGCTTCGTGACCTCCGCGTCGGTGACCTCGACGCCGAGCGCCTCGGCCTCCAGGCGGTACTGGTAGCGCTCGACGAGGAACTGCACGGCCCGGGTCTTCAGCTCCTGGTACTCGGGCGAGCCGACCTTCGGGAACTCGCGCTTCTGCGCGTCGTACCCCTGCTCGGCGCGATCCATGAGGCCGGTGAACTCCGCCTTCGGCACGGGCTGGTCGCCGACGAGCGCGATCGCGTCGGCCGGGACGTCCTCGGCGTCCGACGACTCGTCGCCCCCGCCGCACGCAGCCGCGCCGAGCGCGAGCGCGCACACGGCCAGCAGAACGGTCAACGTGCGAAGGTAGGTCGTCATGGGATTCTCGGGGCGGCCTAGGCGGCCAGCCGGAGTTCCAAGATAGCATCGACCAACTCGACCGCAGGCTCTAAACCGTCCGTGCGGCGGGACACCTCACGGCTCGCGCCCGAATAGACGGCGGTGTCCGCGACGCGCCTGAGCTCGCGGAGCTCGCCGGAGCCCAGAACGAGCGGGCCGATCGTCGCTCGACCGGCCCGGAAGACGAGGTAGTCGGCCCCGAGTCTTGCAAGCTTGAGCTTCGCCTCCTGAATCCGGAAGAGGTTCTCGACGGGCTCGGGAACGGGGCCGTATCTGTCCTCGAGGGACGCGTGGAGCTCACGCAGCTCGTCCTCGCTCTCGGAGAGCGCGAGGCGCCGGTGGAGGTCGATCTTGAGAGCCTCGGCGTCGATGTAGCTCGCCGGCACGTACGCGTCGATCTGAGCGTCGACGCGCACGGGCCTGGCGATCGCGCGACGCGTCCCGGAGAGCTCGGCGACCGCTTCGCCGAGGAGCTCGAGGTAGAGCTCGAAGCCGATCGCGGCGACGTGCCCAGACTGCTCGGCGCCCAGCAGATCACCGGCGCCCCGGATCTCCAGGTCGCGCATGGCGATCGAGAAGCCCGCCCCGAGCTCCGTGTGGTCCGCAAGCGCGGCGAGCCGCGCGCGGGCGTCGGGGGTGAGGTCCTGACCGTCCGGATAGAAGAGGTAGGCGTGGGCGGTCACGTCGCTGCGGCCCACCCTTCCTCGGATCTGGTAGAGCTGGGCGAGCCCGAGCGCGTCGGCACGCTCGACGATGAGCGTGTTCGCCTCCGGGATGTCGAGGCCGGACTCGATGATCGTGGTCGAGACGAGCACGTCGGCGTCACCGGCGAGGAAGGACAGCATCTGCGCCTCGAGCTCCCGCTCCGGCAGCTGGCCGTGCGCGACGATCACCCGGAGCTCGGGGCACAGCTGACGGATCTTCTCGGCCGCCTCGTCGATCGTCTCGACGCGGTTGTGGAGATAGAACGACTGCCCCTCGCGCTCGTGCTCGCGCGTGAGGGCGATGCGCACGATCTCCTCGTCGTACTCGCCAACGTGCGTTCGGATCGGGCGACGCCCCTCGGGCGGCGTCTCGATCACGGAGATGTCGCGCAGGCCCGACAGGGACATGTGCAGGGTGCGGGGGATCGGGGTCGCAGTGAGCGCGAGGACGTCGACCTCGAGCCGGAGCTGGCGCAGGAGCTCCTTCTGGGCCACGCCGAAGCGCTGCTCTTCGTCGAGGATGACGAGCCCGAGCTCCTTGGCCTGAACATCGCGCGAGAGAACGCGGTGTGTCCCTACCAGGACGTCGACCTTCCCGGCCGAGAAGTCGGCGAGGACTCGCTTGACATCGGCGGGCCTGCGGAACCGCGAGACCATCTCCACATTCACCGGAAAGTCGCGGTAGCGCTCGCGGAAGGTGTTCAGGTGCTGCTGAGCGAGGATCGTCGTCGGCGCCAGGAAGAGGGTCTGGCGGCCCGCGACCGCGACTGCGAAGGCGGCGCGGACGGCGACCTCCGTCTTCCCGAAGCCGACGTCTCCGCAGATCAGGCGATCCATCGGCCGCGGCGCCTCGAGATCCTCTTTCACGGATTCGATCGCGCGCTGCTGGTCGGGTGTCTCGGCGTAGGCGAAGCTCGCCTCGAGCTGCTCGACGAGGTCGTTCTCGACGTCGTAGGCCTCGCCCGCAGCGCGCTGGCGCTGGGCGTAGAGCGCAAGCAGCTCGCCGGCGAGCTCGCGGGCGCCGGTGCGCGCGCGTGTCTTGACGAGCTGCCAGGCCTTGCCGCCGAGCTTCGAGAGCGCGGGCGCGACGCCGTCGGCGCCCACGTAGCGCGAGACCTTGCCGATCTGCTCATGCGGCACGTAGAGCCGGTCGTCGCCTCTGAACGCCAGGAAGAGGTAGTCCCGGGTGACTCCGGCCACGGTCTTCGTCTCAAAGCCGAGGAGCTTGCCGATGCCGTGGTCCTCATGGACGACGTGATCGCCCGTCCGCAGGTCGGCGAAGCTCTGGAGGGCGCGGCCTAGGCGTGCGTCGGCCCCGGGCGGACGCTTGCGGAAGACCTGCGTGTCTGGAAGCAGGACGAGGCCGAGGTCGCGCGAGACGAACCCGCGGCGCGCGGGCGAGGCGGCGAAGGCGAGCGACGGGTCGGCAGACAGGGCGTCGCCTGGGTCGAGGACCCTCGGCTCGACCTTGCGGAGGAGCGCCTTCGTCCGGAGCGCCTCGCCGCGGTGCGCGAAGGTGACGACTACGCGGTTTCCGCCGCGCACGAAACCGAGCAGGTCGCGCTCGGCCTCGGCCAGGCCGCGCGCTGCGACGGCGGGGCGCTGGGCCTCGAAGGCATGCGGCTGGCCGCTCGGAAGCTGGTCGAGCTCGAGCGCCTTCGCGAGCGAGACGGGGTTCGCGACGGTCTCCTCGGCCCAGACCTTGCGAACCTCGTCGGGCTCCCAGACGAGATCTGGCGAGGGGAGCGGTGCGACGAGATCGGCAGGAACCTCGATCGGGGCGTCCTCCTCCGCTCTGAGCGCGGGCTCGAGGAGGTCAAGGCGGCGTTCGGTGGCCGGATAGATCGTCGCGACGTCGAGGGAGCGCAGGGCTCGCTGCGTGAAGGCGGAGAACGTCCGAACGGACTCGACCTCGTCGCCGAAGAGCTCGATCCGAATCGGCTCGCGGCCGGTCGAGGGAAACACGTCGACGATCCCGCCGCGGATCGCGAACTGGCCGCGCTCCTCGGCCCGGTCGACGCGCGCGTAGCCGGCCAGGGCGAGCTCCTGGGCCAGGCCGTCGGCGCCCGGCTCGTCTCCGGCTTTCAAACGCAGGGTCTCGGGCCTGGCCTGGGGCGGCGGGAGTCGGTCGGCGACTCCGAGAGCGGACGCGCAGACGAGCCCTCCCTCGGTCAGGATCTCGACAGCCCGGGCGCGCTCGCCGACGAGGTGTGGCGCGGGCTCGAGGCCGGTTTCCCAGCGGACGCCTCGCGAGGCGAGGAGGCCCACGTGCTCCTCGCCGAGGTACCACCCGGCGGCCTCGGCGGCGTCGCGAGCGTCGGCGTCGTCAGGGAGGAGGCAGACGAGCGGGCCTCCGCGTGCGAGCCAGAGCGCCGCGAGGAAGAGCGGCAGGATCGGCTCAGAGACGCGAGCGCGCCCGGGCGTTTCCACGAACGTCCGGAGACGCTCGCTGGCCGCCAGCTCGTCGGCGAGCGGACGGAGGACTGGGGACACCGATGTCGTCTGGTCCATGGCAAACGCGCGAAAGTGCGTTCCGCGCAGCAGCCATTCTAGGTCGCCGCCTTGGGGCCGCCGGGCGCTGGAACTAGACTCGCGCCGTGCCCGGCGACCTTGTCTCGAGCGGCTGGAGATCGCGTGTGGTGGCGTCCTTCGACCCGCCGGATGCCGCGGCGGAGTTCGCCCGCTGGCAAGCGGAGCACGCCGAGACGCTCGCGGCGGTGCCACCCGAGGCGATGCGCGTCGAGTACGGCCGCCGAGGCGAGGGCCTCTACGTCCGGGTCAGGATCGAGGAATCGCAGATTCCGTCCGAGCTCCGCCCGGAGCCTGAAGCGCCCCCGCCAGCGGCCGCGTGACAGTCCCGTGACGTTTCAGTTCGCGTTCTGCGCATTTCGGTGCCAGGCACTGCACGTGTCCAGAAGGGATCCTGCCGCGGACACAAGCTTGACCTCGATGTCGCACCGTCGCTAGATCGGCGCCGGGTCGTTCGCCTCGGTGCCTGTCTCTTTGTTCGCCTCGGTGCCTGGCACCTGATCCCGTCTCTTTGAGACGCGCGGGCGTCAAGGGCGCTCGTTGAAGCGCTGCTGTGCCGACTCGAGGCCCTCGCGGGCGATTACCTCGGCGGCGTCGGCGGCCCGCCCGATCAGAGCCTCGACGTCCACGTGTTCGTCGAACCGCGAGAGGACCCAGTCGGACACGGGCCGCGGTTCGCCCCGCTCCGGGCGCCCGATTCCCACCCGCAGGCGCAGGAAGTCCTGTGTCCCGAGCGCCTGCCCCACCGATCGGAGCCCGTTGTGGCCGGCGAGTCCCCCACCCTGGCGCGCCTGGAGCCGTCCCAGCTCGAGGTCGACCTCGTCGTGGACGACGAGGAGCCGCTCGAACGGAAGCTTGAAGAACCGCAGGGCCGCGCCGACCGATCGCCCGGAGACGTTCATGTAGGTCTGCGGCTTCAGGAGCGCCACACGCCGGCCATCCATCCGCACCTCCGCGAGCTCGCCCGAGAACTTGCCGCGAAACGAGCCCTCGTGCCGGCGCGCAAGCTCGTCGGCGACCATGAAACCCACGTTGTGCCGCGTCCGAACGTACTCGCGGCCCGGGTTGCCGAGCCCGGCGATCAGCAGGTCGAGCGACGAGGCCGAATCGCCCCGGCGCAGGAAGCGCATTGAACGCGGTTAGCCCTCGGCGGGCTGTTGCTCGCCGGCGGCCCCCGGCTCGGCCTCGCCCTCCGCACCGCCTTCGGGCTCCTCGCCCTCCGGCAGCTCCTCGCCCTCGGCGAGCTCCTCCTCGGACACTTCTTCCTCGGGCTCCTCGACGCGGGTCGGCACAGTCACGCTTGCGAGCACGGTCTCGGGATCGTCGAGCACCGTCACGCCCTCCTGTGCCGCAATGTCACTGACTCGGAGCGCATCGCCGATCTGGAGCGCAGAGACGTCGAGAGTGAACCGATCCGGCACCTCCATCGGCAGCGCCTCGACGTTCACCTCGCGGGTCGGCTGCTGGAGCACGCCGCCTTCGACGGCGCCCTGCGCCTGACCCACGAGCTCCACGACCACCTGCGCCTGGATGACACGGTCGAGGCGTACCTCGTGGAAGTCCACGTGGAGGAGCCGGTTCCTGGTCGCGTGAAGCTGGTAGTCCTTGAGCACCGCGTGATGAGGCTTCTGCGAGCCTTCGATGACGATGTCGAGGATGGCATGCAGGCCGTGGTCGCCCGTCAGCACGCGACGGAGCTCACGCTCGCCGACCGAGAACGTGTGCGCGTCCTTTCCCTCGCCATAGAGGACACCCGGGATCTCACCAGCCACGCGCAGCCGGCGGGCGACGGCGCTGCCGCCGGTCTCGCGTTTCTTGACATTGAGCGTCGTCCGTCCCTCGGCCATATCGGCCCGCCAGTGTAGCGAAGCGCCCGAGCCGGATCCGCGCCGATTAACGAAGAAGAGGCGCCTCTTGAGCGCCTCTTCCGTGAGCCATATCGCCTAAGCCGCTGGAGCCGAGTCCTTGCCCCGGAATCGACAGTGCTCTCAGTATCGGCGACAGGCGCGCTGACCGGAAGGCCCCGAGCGTTGAACTTCGTCAACGCTCGTCGAGGAGCTGAACCGCCGCCTCGCGGTCCGGGACGCGGAGCTTCTTGAGGATCGAGGACACGTGGGTCCGAACGGTGACCTCTGCGATGAAGAGCCTCTGTGCGATCTCGGCCGTCGACAGGCCCTCCCGCAGAAGCTCGAGCACTTCCCACTCGCGATTCCGAAGCTGAACGCCGGGGTTTCGCTTCAGGAGGAGACGCTTTCGCCGGCCGCGCTCGCGGAACTCCTCGATCAGGCGGGCCACGAGGTTCGCTGGAAGTGGCGCCTCACCGGCCAGCGCGCCGCGGAGAGCGTCGGGCAGTTCGGCGCGGTCGACGTCCTTCAGGAGATAGCCGCACGCGCCCGCACGGAGAGCATCGAAGAGGTCGGCGTCGTCGCGGGAGACGGTCAGCATGACGATCGCCGCATCGGGAAGCTCCCGCGCGATCTCCGAAGCCGCCGCGATGCCTCCGCCGGGCATACGGATGTCGAGCAGGCACACGTCGGGGCGCTCCGCGACCGCGGCTTCGACGGCGGCAGAGCCGCTCGGAACCTCGGCGCACACGGCGAAACCGTCGCCCTCGAGCACCTGCCGGACACCCGCGCGGGTCGGAGCGTGGTCGTCGGCGATGAGGACGCGGATCGGCGCGCTCACGGGACAACCACCTCGATGGCCGTGCCGAGGCCCGGCGAGGACTCGAGCTTGAAGCTGCCTCCGAGCGCCTCCGCGCGCTCCCGCATGGAGACGAGCCCGAAGCCGCCGGGCCTCAGGCTCTCGGGCATGAAGCCCGCGCCGTCGTCCGCGATCAGGAGCTTGAGCCCGTCGCCGTTCGTGAGCGCGATCCTCACTCGCTGCGCGCCACCGTGCCTCGCGGCGTTCGTCACGGCCTCGCGGACGATTCGGATCAGAGCCTCGCGCGTCTCGCCGGCGACGTGAGGCGTGCCATCTCCTTCGTACCGAATCTGAGTGCCCACGCGGTGCGCGACTTCCTCGGCGGCCTGGACGAGGGCGAGATCGAGCGGCTCGTCCACCGGCCTGGTCAGCGCGGCGATGGCTCGGCGCGACTCGTCGAGGGCCCGCTCGGCGGCCTTCGCTGCGGGCCCGGCCGTCTCGGCGGCGATGAAGGCGAGCTCCTGCGCCAGCCCGTCGTGGAGGTCGCGAGCGATCCGTCGTCGGTCTTCGAGCACCGCCACGTCGGCCAGCCGGTGCCAGTACGTCTGGATCTCCCGCCCGGTCCCCACGAGCACGAGGAGGTAGAAGCCGACCCGCAGGAAGTCGCCCGTGTAGACCCACTCCGAGTACAGCGACGGAAAGAACAGGTAGTTGAGGCTCGCGAAGGCCGAGAGAGTGGCCCCGGCGCCGAACCACTGCATGAGCTCGTCCCGGCCCCGTTCCGCTCGCCGAAGGTAGCCGACCGCGGCGACGGCGAAGAGGATGGCGCCGACGAGCTGCGCCGTCAGGACGACGGGGTTTCCGACGAGCAGCGGCCGGTCGTCCCACTCGGGCGAGAGCCAGGAAGGAAAACCCGCCGAGGTGTCGCCGAGGAAGAGCGCTGCGCAGACTCCCGCTCCCGTCACGAGCCAGATGCAAAGCGCGACGCCGAGACCTGCCGCGCGCGACGGGTTACGGATCCGCCGCTCGGACGCGAAGCCGCCGGCAGCGAACGCCGCACCGGCCAGCAGGCCGCCGACCAGCGAGGTCCACGTCGCCCCGGTGTCGGAGAACGCGCTCGGCACGGCTAGCGGCAGAGCCAGGAAGAAGAGGTTCGTAAACGCGAAGAGCGTCATCGCACACACGAGCACGAGGTCGGAGAGGAGCGCGCTCACCCGGAAGCGCCCGAAGACGAGGTACGCAGCGAGGAGTGCGATGAGCGCCGTCGTCGTCTCGATCGCAACGTGAAGCGACGGGCTTCGGTAGGCGAACTGCGCAGAAGGCACCGCAAACGCGAGCACGGTCGCAGCAGCCGCCCCACCGGCGGCGACGACGATGAACAACCGAGGTCGCCAGGCCATCCGGTAGTGGATCGGCATGCCTAACTGGCTTCCTTAGCGACCCGAGGGAAGCGGGGGACCTTGGCAACGTCAGCACGCGTACATGGGATCAGTGAACGTGCGCCGGCTCCTGCCCGTGCTCATGACGCTCGCCGCCGCGGGCTGCTCATTCGACGCGAGCACATCCGCCCCGTCGAGGCCGGAGTCGACAAGCTCGAACGAGGCTTCCGCTGGCGAGAATCAGGCACAGCAACCATTCGTACGAGCGTGCGAGTCGAGCGTCTACGGCAAGCTCCAGACACGGGCGCGGCGCCGGCACTCAATCGTCGCAGGGCCCGTCATCTTCTACTTCGCGCGCAGCTACGCATCCGCTCCGACCTCCAGCTTCGATCCCGCCGGAGGCCGTCGCGGCCGCTACTGGGCACAGAAGCTCCTGGTGGTCGTGAGGGCCGGTGCCGTAGCCCGCGTCGTCGTCCCGCGAGCCGAGCAACGGCACGCAGCGCTCCTGTACGACCCGGCCGCCTGGACGAACGAGGAGGGCGCCTACCGGATCTCCGACGGCCAAACCGCCGTGGCCTTCGAGGCGTGCGCAGAGAACCGGGCCTCGCCCTTGGGAGGACCAGTGGGCGCACCTACACAGTTCAACGGAGGGTTCGTCGTTGCCGGTGCGAGGTGCCTCCCGCTCTTGGTCAGCACGGAGCAGCGAACGATTCGAACGACACTGTCCTTCGGCGCGGGCCGCTGCGGCCAGGTGTGAACGACCCGGAGTTTCGCGAGGCAGCCTTCCATCAGCACGCGGGCGAGGCAAGCCTCGCCCCTACGGGTGAACGGGCGCTTCGCGCCCTCCCGCCAGAATCGCGCAAAGCGGCGCGATTCTTCTAGAACAACTGGTTCTCGCCCGCGAAGATGGCCGACACGGACTCGTCCGAGAAGACGTTCTGGATCGTCTCGGCGAGCAGCTTCGAGACCGGCAGGACGCGGACCTTGTCCGGGCGCTTGATCGGGTCGATCGGAACGGTGTTCGTGATCGTGATCTCGCTGATCTCGCTCGCGGCCAGCCGGTCGAACGCCTGCTCCGGGATGAGACCGTGTGTCGCGCACGCGAAGACCTCAGTCGCGCCGGCGTCCTTGAGCGCCTCGGCTGCCGCGATGAGAGTCCCGCCCGTGACGATGATGTCGTCGGTCAGGATTGCGACCTTGCCGCGGACGCGGCCGGTGACTTCGAGCATCGAGGCGACCTCGTGCTCGGGCCGGATCTTCGACATGTAGGCGATGTCGGCCTCGAGCATCTGCGCGAACTTGTTGGCCGTCTTCGCGCGGCCGGGATCCGGCGAGACGGCGACGATGCCGGGACCGTTCAGCCCCTTGTCCCGATAGTGCTGGACGAAGAGCGGGAGGGCCGTCATGTGGTCGACCGGGATCGTGAAGAAGCCCTGGATCTGGCCTGCATGGAGATCCATGGTGAGGACGCGGTCGACGCCGGCGGCCTGGAGCAGCTCGGCCACGAGCTTGGCCGTGATCGGCTCGCGCGGGGACGACTTCTTGTCTTGCCGCGAGTACGGGTACCAGGGCATGACGGCGGTGATCCGGTTCGCCGAGGCGAGCTTGGCCGCGTCGATCATGATCAGCAGCTCCATCAGGTGGTCATTCACCGCGGGGCCGTAGCCCGACTGGACGATGAAGACGTCAGCGCCGCGTACCGACTCGTGGAAGCGGCAGTAGGTCTCGCCGTTCGCGAAGGTCTTCAGCTGGACGTCGCCGAGCTGGATGCCGAGCACCTCGCCGATCTCCTCGGCGAGATCGGGATTCGACCGGCCCGAGAAGAGCATGAGCTTGCCGGAGGGCCCGCGCTCGATCCAGCGGCCCGGCGCGCCTGCGGGCTGCACGGGCTCGAGCGTCTCCAGGCCGGGCAGCGGGATTTCAGTCGTCGCGCTTTCGCTCACCGTCGTATCCCTCTCTGTTGACCTGGCGCGCGCGGGCGACCGCAAGCGCTCCGTCAGGAACGTCGTCCGTGATCGTTGAGCCGGCTCCCGTCCACGCATGATCACCGATCCTCACTGGAGGGACAAACACATTTTGACTCCCGGTGTGGACGTCGTCGCCGATCACGGTGCGCTGCTTCTCGTCATATCGCTCGGAGCGGTAGTTCGCGGTGATGGCGCCCGCCCCGATGTTGCTCTCGCGACCGATCTCGGCATCCCCGATGTAGGAGAGATGAGGCACCTTTGATCCTTCCCCGACACGCGAGTTCTTCACCTCGACGAATGCACCTGCCTTTGACCGCTCGGCCAGCACGGTGCCGGGCCGGAGGTAGGCGAAGGGCCCGACGACGCAGTTGGGCCCGATCTCCGCGTCGACGGCTACGACATGCGGCCCGACCTCGGCCGCGGCGCCGACGGTCGTCCGCCCGCGCAGGACGGTGAACTGATAGACGACGGCGTCCGGCTCTAGCTCTGCGTCGGGGTCGATCCACGTCGTGGCTGGGTCGACGACGGTGACGCCGGCAAGCATGTGCGCCTCCAGGATCCGCCGGCGCAGGACGTCCGCAGCGCGCGCGAGGTCGACCCTGTCGTTGACTCCCTCCGTCGCCACGGCGTCGGGCGACGGAACGACCTCGACCGGGCTTCCCTCCGCCACGAGCGCGGCCAGGGTGTCCGTGAGGTAGAGCTCGCCGAGCGCATTGTCCGAGCCGAGGCCGGCGAGCATCGGCCAGAGCGCCTCGGCACGGAAGACGTAGACCGACGCGTTCAGCTCGGGAATGGCGAGCTCCTCGGGAGAGGCGTCCCGCTCCTCCACGATCCCGACCGGCGCGCCACGTGCGTCGCGGACGATCCGGCCGTACGGAAGTGACCGCTCGGCCTCGACCGAGAGGAGCGTCAGCGCGGGCCTCCGCTCGCGGTGACCTGAGACGAGGGCGGTGAGGATCTCCTCCGTGAAGAGCGGTGCGTCGCCAGGCACGACGAGGACGTCGCCGTCGAAACCCTCGAGCGTGGGCCGGGCGGCGGCGACGGCGTCGCCTGTGCCCCGGGGCTCAGCCTGGATCGCGAGCTCGGCGCTCTCCGGGAGGATGGCGGTGAGCTCGTCCTCGGCCCCCGGCGAGCACACGACCACGAGCCGATCCGGCTTCGCGCCCTGCGCCGCGTCGACCGCCCAGAGGACGAGCGGCCGCCCGAGCAGCGGGTGGAGATGCTTGGCCCGTCGCGATTTCATGCGCGTGCCGAGCCCGGCCGCCATCACGACCGCTGCGAGGGGTGGCGTCAACGAGTGAGATTCATCGGGCGGGGCCGCGTGCCGGGGCGATTATGCCCCAGGCTGGGGCGGGAGGATTCGAACCTCCGATCACGGGACCAAAACCCGCTGCCTTACCACTTGGCTACGCCCCAGCGCGACTCCCAGTCTACGAGCGGCCGACGCTTGGCTACCAGACGGGAACTGTGACCCACGTTCTGGCACGGTGCTTGACGGACCGCGCGGCCTCCTCGGCCTGCGGACGATGATGGAAGAGGGCGTAGACCGCGGGCCCGGCTCCGCTCACGTCCGCGCGAAATGCGCCTGCCGCGGCGAGCTCGTCGGCGAGATCGCGCCCGCCGGCCGCCTCGGCGAGGTCATTCGGCGGAAAGGCGGCGAAGTCGCGCGGCCGTCGGCACGCGTCGATCGCAGCGCGGAGTGCGGCTCGCCGGTCCTCGAAGCCTGACCCGCCGCCAAGCTCGTCGAACCGGCCGTAGATCTCGCCCGTGGAAGGCTTGGCCGCCCCGTGGGGAAGCGCCACTACGACCCAGTAATCCTGCGGTAGCTCGAGCCGCGTCAAGCGCTCGCCGGCGCCTTCGGCGAGTTTCGGTCCCGGCTCGAGGAAGAACGGGACGTCCGCGCCGACCGAGGCTGCGAGCTCGTGGAGCGCGTCGTCGTCGACCGGTCTGGGCAGCGTGTCGTTTGCAAGCCGAAGCGCGGCGGCCGCATCGGCGCTCCCGCCCCCGAGCCCCGCCGCTACGGGAATCCCCTTGTCGATCCGGATGCGCCAACCCGGCTCGACCCCGGCGCGCTCCTCCAGGCCCTCGAGCGCGCGCCCGACGATCGTGTCCTCGGCGAAACCGGTCACCTCCAGCCGGGAGGCGAGCTCAAGGGAGACGCGATCTACCAGGTCGATCCGCTGGAGGACAGTCGCGACCTGGTGCAGCCCGTCTGGCCCAGGCTCGCCGACGACGAGCGCGAGGTTGATCTTGGCAGCGACCGGGACTCGTTTCATCTGGAGGCACGACGGGCGAGGCATGCCTCGCCCCTACTGCGGCTACCCCACCCCCTCGTAGGGGCGACGCATGCGTCGCCCGCGTTCACCGGAGAACCTCCGTGAGCGCCAAGAACTCGCCGGGCTCGAGCGCCTCAGCCCGAATGCCCGGGTCCCGGCCGATCCGGGCGAGCGCCTCCGCCGCCTCGACGCGAGGCGCCACGCCCGCGAGCTCGAGTGAGTTCGCGAGCGTCTTCCGCCGGTGCGCGAACGCGGCCTGGACGACGCGCTTCACAAGCGGATATTCGTCGCCCCAGGTGCGCGTACGCCGGAAGGACACGAGCGCCGAGTCCACGTTCGGCGGCGGGCGGAACACCGTCCGGGCGACCGGATGAAAGCCGGTTCGCTCGGCAGTGAGGCGCACGAGCACTGAGGCTGCTCCGTAGGCCTTGGTGCCGGGCTGGGCAAAGAATCTGTCCGCGACCTCCCGCTGCACCATGACCGTCCAGCGCTCGAGCGCCGGAAGCCCGTCGAGGCTCTCGACGACGAGCGGCGTCGCCACGTTGTACGGGAGATTGGCGACGAGCTTCCGAGGCGGCGGGTCGAGCGCCTCGAGTGGAAGCGCGAGGGCGTCCCCGAAGACGAGCTCGACGTTCGCGCGCCCCTCGAGTGCGGCGCGAAGCTCGGGCTCGAGCGACCGGTCGAGCTCGACCGCGTGGACGTGCCGCACCCGGTCCGCGAGGTACGCCGTCAGGACGCCGAGGCCGGGGCCGACCTCCAGGACGACGTCGTCGGGCGCGAGCGCCGCGAGGCGGCCCGCGACGCCGAGGATGTTCGGGTCGGCGAGGAAGTGCTGGCCGAGCTCGCGTTTCGGGCGCCTCACAGAATGAAGATTCGACCCTGGGGGCACAATGCTTCGTTCTGTGCGGTGTCCCGTGCCAGGCGGACGCTCACGGAATTAGCAGACTGTTGCTTGGACCGGGGAGCCCGAAGACGATGTTGGCGTTCGCCTCGATGTGCGCCTCGAGAGCTTCGGGTTCCTCGTCCCGGGCTTCGGCCAGGACTCGCAGCGTGTGCCGGACGAACGCGGGCTCGTTCGTCTTCCCGCGGACCGCCTGCGGCGTCAGGTAAGGCGAGTCCGTCTCGGCCAGGATCCTGTCGGCCGGAACGCGTGCGGCGGCCCAGCGGAGCTCGGCAGCCTTGGGGTAGGTCATGTTGCCCGCGAAGGAGCAGTACCAGCCGTGCTCGAGCGCAGGCTCGAGGAGCGCCGCCGACGAGAAGCAGTGGAGGATCACCGTCGCCCCGGCGGGTAGCTCATGCAGCACCGCGACGGTTTCCTCCTCGGCGGCCCGCGTATGGACGACGAGCGCCTTGCCGGTCTCGACCGCGAGGGCAGCCTGCTGACGGAAGAGAACTGCTTGGCGCGCGCGCGGCGCGTAGTCGCGGTAGTGATCGAGCCCGGTCTCGCCGACCCCGACCGCCTTGGGGTGGTCGAGGAGTTCGGCCAGTGCGGCCACCTCCTTGTAGCCGGCCGAGCCCGCATCGTGGGGATGGACGCCGAGCACAGCGAAGACGCCGTCCTCGGACTCGGCGAGCTCGAGAACGCGGCGACACGAGTCGAGGCTGGTGCCGATCGTGATCACCCGCGTGACGCCGGCCTCGCGGGCCCGCGCGAGCGCCGCGCCCGGGTCGTCGAGCGCGTCGAGGTGCGCGTGGGTGTCGATCACGCCGCCGGCGCGGCCGACTCGACCCGCGGGAACAGCGGCTCGGCGGCTCGGATTCCCTCGGCGGCCGTCCAGCGTCCGTATCCGATTCGCTCCCAGGCCAGGTCTCCGGGCTGTCCGAGCGCGGCCAGGATCCGCGGTGCCGACTCCGGCAGGTACGAGGCCACAGCGATCGCGACAGACCGAAGGCCGTCTGCGAGGTCGTAGAGCGTGCGGTCGAGATCCTCGGCCTTCGCGTCGTCCTTCGCGAGCTGCCACGGCGCCGTCTCCTCGACGTGGCGGTTGAGGCTTCGGATCGTCTCCCAGATCCGATCGAGGGCTCCGGAGAGATCCCACACGTCCAGCAGGCGCGCGACATCGGGGCCGAGCGCGTCGAGATCGGCCCGAAGCGGCGAGTCCCAGGCGTGCGACCCGACCGAGCCGTCGCGGTAGCGCGCGATCATCGCCGTCGTCCGAGAGACGAGATTCCCAAGGTCGTTGCCGAGCTCACGCTCGTAGCGCGTGTGCAGGTCGTCGACTGAGGCATTGCCGTCGTGGCCGAAACGGGCCACACGGGCCACGTAGTAGCGCACGGGATCGACGCCGTAGACGTCGAGCAGGTCGAGCGGGTCGATGACGTTCCCAAGCGACTTCGAGATCTTCCGGTCGTCGAGCACGAGGTAGCCGTGAACGAAGACCTGGCGTGGCACCTCGTACCCCGCGGCCAGGAGGAGGGCGGGCCAGAAGACGCAATGGAAGCGCAGGATGTCCTTGCCGATCATGTGCCGCGCGACCGGCCAGAACGTCTCGCGGAGGTCGTCGCCCTCGCGGGCGTAGGTGAGCGCCGAGAGGTAGTTGATGAGCGCGTCGACCCACACGTAGACGACTTGGCTCGGGTCCCAGGGAATCGGGATGCCCCAGGGCTGGCCGGCGCGCGAGAGGGAAAAGTCCTGGAGGCCGCCCTCGACGAAGCTCCGAGCCTCGTTCCGGCGGAACTCCGGCAGGACGAAGTCCGGCCGTTCGTCGTAGAGGGCGAGGAGGTCATCCTGGAAAGCGGAGAGGCGGAAGAACCAGTTCCGCTCCTCGATCCACTCGGGCACTGTCCCGTGCTCGGGGCACTTGCCGTCGACGAGCTCGGACTCGTTCATGAACGCCTCGTGGCCGACGCAGTAGAGCCCCGCGTACGTGTCTTGGTAGATGTGCCCGTTGTCGTAGATCCGCTGGACGAAGTCCTGGACGAAGCGCTTGTGGCCTTCGTCCGTCGTTCGGATGAAGAAGTCGTGCGAGGCGCCGACGCGGTCGGGCAAGGGGCGCCAGTGCTCTTCGACGAGCCGGTCGACGAACGTCTTCGGGTCGACACCGGCTTCCTCGGCCGATCGCACGTTCTTGGAGGCGTTCTCGTCGGTCCCGGTCAAGAAGAACGTCTCGTCACCGCGCTGACGGTGATGCCGCGCGAGGATGTCCGCAGCGATCGTCGTGTACGCATGGCCGATGTGCGGCCTCGAGTTCACGTAGTAGATCGGCGTGGTGACGTAGAACCGGATTAGTGCCCCTTCAGGTGATGCCGTCCAGCTTCTGGGTTGCGAGCACCAAGCGAGGGGCCGCACTCGTCCGCCGCCAAGGCTGGCAGCCTTGGCAAGGGCGAGGGTGAACCCTGGCGGAGCGTGATCGCGGGCCAGAAGCGGGCGCGTATCGCGTGGAGGGGCACTAGGCCATGATACGGCGGCCTTTTTTGGGGTCGCTGCTACGGTTTTCAATCGGTACGAAGCGGGGACGAAACCTGGGTGTCCACCTTGGCTGCGAAGGGGGGAGTGATCTCAACGGGGATCGTCAGGCACATCGACGAGCTCGGCCGGATCGTGATTCCGATCGAGATCCGGAAGCGCCTCGGGATCTCCGAGAAGGATCCCGTCGAGATCGCGGTCAAGGGCGAGACGATCCTGCTCGCCAAGGCTCAGAGCGTGTGCCTCTTCTGCGGCCGCGACGAGGATCTGGCCGAGCACCGGGGCCGGTCGGTGTGCCGGCCGTGCATCGGCGAGCTGGCCACGGCCACGTAACCGCGTGGGCGGGATGAATCCCGCCCCTACAGAGAGTCTCGATAGAGCCTGTTTCTGGCGACACCCGTAAGACGGGCGACGACCTCGGCCGCCTTGCGTCTGGGCGTGCCCGCGCCGACGAGCTCGGCCACGGCTGCCAGGGCCTCCGAGTCGTCGCTCTCCCGCTCCCGCGGCCGGCCGACCACCAGTGTTACCTCGCCCTTCGGTGGCTCGGCGAAGCGCGCGGCGAGCTCCACCGCGGGGCCGCGGACTACCTCCTCGAAGCGCTTCGTCAGCTCGCGGCATACGGCGACGGGCCGCTCCGGATCCACTGCCGCGAGACTCGCGAGCGTGGCGGGCAGCCGCCTCGGAGACTCGAAGGCGACCGTCGGGCCGCCGGGCGGGAGCTCCTCCCAGAGGCGATCGAGCGCTTCCCGGCGGCGCGGCAGGTAGCCCACGAACGCATACCGGTCGCCGACGAGGCCGCTCGCGACGAGCGCCGTCTCGACCGCAGAAGGGCCGGGCAGGATGGTGACCCGGACGCCGCGCCTGATCGCCGCGGCGATCAGGCGTGCGCCCGGGTCGTTCACGCCCGGCAGGCCGGCGTCGGACGCGACGGCGATGCGCTCGCCCGCCTCGAGCCGCGGCAGCACCTCGGCGGTTCGGCCCGCCTCGTTATGGCGGTGAAGGCTTGCGAGCCTCGCGCGGATGCCGTGATGCTCTAGGAGAACGCGCGTCCGCCGCGTGTCCTCGCAGAGCACAAGATCAGCCTTCCCGAGCTCTCGCAGGACGCGCAGGGTGACATCCTCGAGATTCCCGATCGGAGTCGGGCAGACGACGAGCGTCCCGGGAGCGTCAGGCTTTGGCGGCATCGGCCGCCTCGAAGCCGACGAGGCCCGCGCCGACTAGGCCCGCCTCGACTCCGAGGATGGCGAGCGCGATCCGAACGCTCGACCGAGACGGCTCGAGCGCCTGCTCGCGAACGACCTCGAGCGCGGGCTCGACGAGGAGCTCGGCGGCGCGCGAGAACCCGCCTCCGAGGACGACGAGCTCAGGGTTGAAGATGTTGACGTAGTTCGCGATCCCCACGCCGAGCCGCCGGCCGATGCGCGTCAACGCAGCGCGGGCGTCGCCGTCCCCCTGTCGCGCGAGCTCGACCGCGAGCTTCGCGTCGACCCTCCGGCCGTCCGCCGCCGCGCGGCCCAGGTCTCCGTCCGGCCGCTCGGCCGCGACCTCGCGTATGAGCACTCCCGCAGCGGTTCCCGAGGCGAGCACCTCGAGGTGACCGATCCCAGGGCAGGAGCCCTGACACGGAGGCCCGTCGAGGTCGATCGTGATGTGCCCGAGCTCGGCGGCAGCCCCGTAGGCGCCGCGGTAGAGCTCTCCGTTCAGGATCAGCCCCCCACCGATCCCGGTGCCGAGCGTGAGCAGGACCATGTGTCTCGTCCCGCGTCCCGCACCGAAGACATGCTCGGCGAGCGCCGCGGCATTCGCATCGTTGTCGATGCCGGTCGGCAGGCCGAAACGCTCCTGAATCCGATCCCGCAGGCGCAGGCCCTGGATGGGAATGTTCACCGACGAGACGGCCTCCCCGGTCCGCTGGTCGATGAGGGAGCAGACGCCGACGCCGATCCCGACGACGTCATCGTCGACGAACGCCTCGATCGCGCCCTCGATCTGCGTGACGAGCGCGTCCTGGCTCGACTGCTCGGTGTCGGCAATCGACCGCTCGACGACGACGCCGTCTCGCCCGACAACACCCGTCAGGAGCTTCGTTCCGCCGATGTCCATCGCGATTACGCGGGCGTCGGTCATCACCATGCTCCTCCGGACCGGTCCGAGGGCCTGGCTACCATAACCCGTCGCCGTGCCAGGCAAGGAGAAGCCCTACCGCGTCTACCGCGGCGGCCGCTCGCGCGGCCCCATCAAGCCCCTGCGGCCGAAGCCGGCACCGCCCCGGGAGGAACGCGGCGCTTGGGGTGACGACGGCGACGGTTACGCGGGCACGCACGAGGCGCCGGCACCTCGGAAGCGACGCCGGTGGGGGCGCTGGGTCCTCGGAGTCGTCCTCTTCCTGGTCATCCTCCTCGCGGTCTGGCTCCTGCTCGGCTACCTCGCGTTTCGAAGCGGAGTCAAGGAGGCGAACGACCGCCTGCCGCCCGCTGCCGAGCGCGCGCTCTCGCCCCAGGAGGGCGCGCTCTGGACGAACCCGACCAACATCCTCGTGCTCGGAGCCGACGTGGGCGCCGCCGGGCGCACAGGGACGGGGCGCGCCGACTCGATCCTGGTCGTCCACACGGATCCGGACGACCATCGCATCGCCCAGCTCTCGATCCCTCGTGACCTCCGCGTCCAGATTCCGGGCCACGGCGAGGATCGGATCAACGCTGCCTACGCGCTCGGCGGTCCCGCACTTGCGATCCGCACCGTGCAGAACGTGACCGGGCTCGCGATCAACCACGTCGTACTTGTCGATCTCGCCACCTTCGGCGACGTCGTGGACGCGGTCGGAGGCATCACGGTCAACGTAAAGAAGCCGATCCTCTCGAAGTTCGAGTGCCCGTTCGGCACCCCGGCCCGCTGCCAGGAGTGGCCCGGCTGGCGCTTCCGGAAAGGCGAGCAGGAGCTGAACGGCCGCCGCGCGCTCATCTACTCGCGCGTGCGCAAGAACGAGCTCGACCCGTCGGACTCCGACCTCACGCGGGGGGAACGCCAGCAACAGGTCACCCAGGCGATCTCGAACAAGGTCGTGGGCTTCTACGGCTTCTCGCGCATGCCCTTCATGGGCGACGACCTCGTGAAGCCGCTTGCGACCGACCTCTCAGCCAACGAGATCATCCAGCTCGGCTGGGTGAAGTTCCGCGCGCCAGCGAGCCAGTCGCTCTCCTGCCACCTGGGCGGCTCGCTCGCGGACATCGGCGGCGCCTCAGTCATCCTCGGGAGCGAGGACAACGCCGAGGTCATCCAGATGATCCTGGGCGAGAGCGCCCCGCAGCCTTCCCCGCCCGGTCAGCCGCTCGAGCCCGGCTGCCGCGTCGGCGGCCCGGGCTAGCCCGGCTCAGCCCCGTCCCGTGGCCGTTCTGGCCAAAGGACGGTGCGATGCAAGCCTGACGATCAGGCTTCGGCGGCCTTCTTCGGTTCGGACTTCTTGTCCGCGGGCTTCGAGTCGCCGGAGTCGGAGGAGCCGCCTTCCTTCCCGGCACCCTCACCCTCCTTGGCGCCCTCGCGCTTCTTCCCACCCCGGCCGTAGTCGGTCGAGTAGAACCCCGAGCCCTTGAAGTGGATCGCGGCCGGATACAGCACTTTCTCGACCGGGCTCTCACCACAGATCTGGCACTCTCCCGCCGGAGGATCGCTCATCCGCTGTAGGAGCTCGAAGGTGTGGCCGTTGGGGCAGCGATACTCGTAGATGGGCATGAAGAGGAGGAAAAACGCCCGATTTGCGGGAAACGAGCCTAGCAGGGCAGGCGGCCGCCACTGGCACTCGCGGGCAACGTGTGCCAGCCTCGAGCGGGTCTGACGCCGGCGCGTCCTCCGCGCGGGTTCCGACCGCCTACCTCGTCGCCGTCGCGGCCATCACCGCCGGGCTCGCAGCCTTCGTGCTCGCCCGCCTGACCGCCTGGCCGCCGAACGAGGACGAGACGCTCGTCTTCTTCGTCGCGCGCGAGCCGCTCGGCGAGCTCTTTGACACCGTCTGGGAGCGAGGCGGTGCGCCGCTCCACTTCCTGCTCGCCCACCTCGTGCTCGGCGCGTCGGAGACGCTCGGCGCACTTCGGCTCCTGTCCGCGATCCCCGCGGTGCTCGCACTGCCGGTGGTCGCGGCGCTCGCGTCCAGGCTCGCCGGGCAGCGCGTCGCCGTCGTTGCCACGCTCATCGTGGCCGCGAGCTGGACGACGCATCTCCACGCGATCTACGGCCGGATGTACGGGCTCTTCTTGCTCACGACCGCGCTCTCGTTCCTCCTCCTCATGCGAGCGCTCGAGCGGCTGACCGCGGGGCGGTGGCTGCTCTGGGGGCTTGCGATGCTCGCGGCGATCACGGCGCAGCCCTACGGCGCGCTCGTCTTGGGAGTCCAGGTCGTCTATGTGGCGTGGACCTGTCGGCGAGCCCCCCGCTCGCTCGTTCGCCCCGGGCTCGCCGTCGCCGTCGTCGCGGTCGCAGCCACGCCCCTCTGGATCGTCTACTCCCGACTCGCCTCGCGCTTCGAGGTAGAGGCAGGCCCGGGCGGTGCAGCCCTCGGCAGCCCCGGGGAGATTGCCGAGTACCTCTGGGGAACGCTCGGCGACTTCACGGCCGGCTGGCTCGCCGCCCTGATCCCGATTGCCCTCGCTGCGCTCGCGGGGCTCGTGCTGCTGGCCCGCCAGAACCTCGAGGCAGCTGTTCTCGCCGGGCTGGTGGTCGCCGTACCTTCCGCTGCGCTGCTCCTGACCAGCTCGGGCGACGGTCTCTTCCTCCAGCCGCGCCATCTCATCTTCGCGCTGCCCTTCGTGGCGACAGCGCTCGCAGTCGCGATCGTCGCGGTGGCCGGGTTCGCCGGCCGAGCCGGGCCGGTGCTTGCCGGGCTTGCGCTCGTCAGCCTCCTCGCGCTCCAGATCGGCTGGGGCTTCGCCCGCACTCCGTGGCTCTACACCGGCGAGCCGGCCGTGCGCGAGGCGGCGCGGGCCGACGCGGCTGCGTGGCTGGCGGACCGCGCCCGCCCCGACGACGTCCTCTTCGGGTACGAGCCCACCTACCTCGACGCCTGGAATGGCGGGGCTCCGTACGGCCAGCGCTTCGTGCCGCGTGCCGATCCGAAGCTGGCGCTCGAGACCCTGCGCGATGCGGATCCCCCGCTCGGCCACGGGGTCTGGGTGCTGGATGCGAGCGACCACCCGCTCAGGCCGGCCCTGGTCGAGCTCACGATCGACGAGCGTTCGCCGGGCGTCGACTTCGAGGCCCGCGCGTTCGGCCCGTTCCTCGTGATCCGAAGCCGGGAACCCACGCCCACCCCGGAGGCGTTCCTCGAGGCGACCGCGCAGGTGCAACGCCTAGGCGAAGCGCTCGAGATCGGCGACGCCCCGCTCAACCTCAGGACAGCCGAGGAGGCGCGCCGCCTGGCCGACGACTAGAGGCTTGATGTGAAATTGGCGCCCCGTGGGGGCGTCTCAGACCAAGTCAGGGCGTTTCGGCGTCCGCGGCACGGGCCGGTGGCCCGTGCAAGGGCGACGGGATGTCCTGACGCAGTGTCTGAGGCGGCATCCGCGGCTCCGCCACATTTCACATCAAGCCTCTAGCGCTCGGCGGCGGCCTCGCGCTCCCGCTCGACGAGCTCCTCGTAGCAGGGCGCGCGCTCGAAGGCGGCGAGCCCCGCCGGGGTCTCGCGGGGCGTCGGCGCCGGGCGTACCTTCATCCGCCCGGCAGCGACCGCTCCGGCGACGCTGCCGAGCAAGCCGCCGATCAGAAAGGACCTGAGGGTGTCACGACGTCGTTCTTCGGCCACGCGTCGATTGTAGGGTCGCCGAGATGGTTGACCGGCAGTTCCGGCACCGCCGGTTGGTGGCCCATCCCCGACAGCGCCCCAATTACCGATCAACCATCTCGAACCGATGATCTGTGCGCTCGGAGATCTCCTGCTCGACGTGGTCGTCCGACTCGACGACCCGATCGCGGCCGACACCGACACCTACGGGCGCACGTGGGTCGGTCTCGGTGGCCAAGCGTCCAACGTCACGGCCTGGACGGCGGAGCTCGGCGGCCGCGCCCGGCTCCTCGCACGCCGTGCCGACGACACGGCGGGGAGACTCCTCAGCGAGGAGCTGACACGCCGTGGCGTCGAGGTGGCAGGCCCGGTGCGGGACGGCTCAACGGGTGCCGTGGTCTCGATCGCATCGCCGGACGCCCGCCGGACGATGCTGACCGACCGCGGCGTCTCGATCGACTTCGCGCCGGACGACCTCGACCCGGCCTGGCTCGACGGCTGCGAGACGCTCCACATTTCCGCATACAGCCTGGTGGAAGAGCCGATCCGCGCGACGGCTCTCGCTGCGACGAGCACAGCGCGCCGGGCGGGAGCGAGGATCAGCCTCGACCTCTCGTCGGCAGCGATCCTCGCCACCGGCGGCGCCGAGCTCCGCCATACCGTCGCCGAGCTCGAGCCGGACGTCGTGCTGGCGAACGAGGCCGAGGCGGAGCTCTTCGGCCAGGTGGACGCGCCGACGGTGGTCGTGAAGCGGGGAGCCCGCGGCTGCAGCGTCCACACCCGTGCCGAGACGCTCGACCACCCCGCCGAGCTGGCCGACGTCGTCGACACGACGGGGGCCGGTGACGCGTTCGCCGCCGGGTTCCTGCTCGGCGGCGCCGAGGCGGGTCTCGCCGCGGCTGCCCGCTGCGTTGCGAGGATGGGGGCGGTTCCGTGACCGACCTGCTCCGCATCTCGCCCGTCGTCGCAGACGCCCTTCAGTCGCGCCGGGCAGTCGTCGCGCTCGAGACGACGCTCGTCTCGCACGGCTTCCCAGCAAGACAGGGATTCGATGTGGCGGTCGACTGTGAACGGCGGGTCGAGGAGGCGGGCGCTGTTCCTGCGACGATCGGCGTCGTCGACGGCGAGATCCGGGTGGGGCTCGATCAGCAGGATCTCGAGCGCTTCGCCGAAGCCGGCGACGACGCCGTTAAGGCTGGCCCCCGCGACCTCGCGGCCGCCCTCGTCCACGGCACGCTCGGAGCCACCACGATCGGCGGCACGCTCGCGGTCTGCCGCGCAGCCGGCATCGGCTTCATGGGCACAGGCGGCCTCGGCGGCGTCCACAGAGGCTTCACCGAGACGCTCGATATCTCTGCGGATCTCGGCGAGATCGCCCGGACACAGGCTGTCGTCGTAGCGTCCGGTGCGAAGTCCCTCCTTGACGTCCGCGCGACCATGGAGCTTCTCGAGACGCTCGGCGTACCCGTGCTCGGGCTTCGCACGGACACCGTGCCGCTCTTCTACAAGGCCGAGGGCGGCCCACCCGTCTCGGCCCGCGTGGAGTCGGCGGCGGAGGCAGCGCGGATCGCGTCCATGCACTGGCGGCTCGGCCGGCATTCCGGGGTCGTCGTCGCGAACCCGCCGGCGGAAAGCCTCGACGTCGAGCCGCTGATCGAAGAGGCGGTCGCCGAGGCGCGTCGTCGCAGAATCGGCGGGCAGGACGTGACGCCGTTCGTCCTCGCGCACCTGCACCAGGCGAGCGGCGGGCAAACTGTGGAGGCGAACCGGCGACTCATCGCCGACAACGCCGCGGCGGCCGCCGAGATCGCGGTCGCGTACGCAGAGCTGGCCTAGCTAGCGGCGACCGAGCGCGCGCACGGCGCGAGCGTGAGCCCGGGCGGCACGCGCGGGAAGCGGCCCGGCCCGTAACTCGACCACGAAGGCCGAGCCACGCTCGAAGCGCGTGTTCTGCCAGCGAGGCGCGGAGCCGTTCGGCCAGAGGATGCTCTGATAGCTCGCCCCGGCGTCCCGCGCGTAGCGGCGAGCGGCGCTCCGGCTCCTTCCCCATGCGCGCACGAGCGCCTGCGGCTGGTGGTACCAGATCGTCACGTCGGGCCTAAGGCGCAGCACGATCCGCCGGGCAATCCGGGACTCGGGCTCGGACAGCGGCCGCGGGCCCGGGTACTCGGGATCCCAGCGCTGACCACTCGCGCGCCAGCGTGCGGGGAAGTTCCGGTTCAGGTCGACCCCGCGCGCGTTCTGACGGGTCTTGGCTCGCCGGCCGTCCGGGTTCAGGACCGGGAGGATCAGGAGCCGGAAGCCGCGAGGGTCGCTCCGCGCGAGCCGTCGCGTGACCGCGAGGCCGGAACATTCGTTGCCGTGGATGCATCCGACGACGAGGACGACCCGCCGGCTCTCGGAGTTGCCGCGCTCGAGGAGCCGGATCGGCCGCCCCTGCACCGAGTGCCCGACGACCCTGGCGGCGACGACGGGCACAGGAGGCGGTGGTGGTGCCGCATCGGCGAAGACCACGTCGCCATCATGTACGAGGGACCCAGACCCGCGGGTCCTCCGTACCCGCCCTATGCTCGCTCTCCCGACCGGCCCGCCGGAGCCGCCGCCCGATCCGCCGCCAGATCCGCCCGCGATCGTGGTTCGCTGGCGGGACTCGGTCGCGCTCGGCTTGCCGACCGGCGGGCGGCTCCTGAAAGGCGTTCGCCTTCCGGCCGAGAGCCCGACGCTCTTCACGTGGGATCCGCTCGAGCACGTCTCCCCGAGCCCCGGCTGGAGGCGGAACGGCGCCGACGGCCTCGTTCGGATCGTCCTTCGCGTCATCCGGGGATTCACGGCAGCGCACCCGGGCGCGCCGCGCGTCGGAGTCGGAGACCTGTCGCGTCCACGCGGCGGCTCCTTCGGGCCTGAATGGGGCGGGCCGGGCCACGTCTCCCACCAGAACGGCCTCGATGTGGACGTCTACTACCCACGCCGCGACCGGCGTGAGCGTCCGCCGAAGCACGCCGGCCAAGTGAATCTCGGCCTCGCACAGGAGCTCGTCGATCGCTTCGTGCGAGCGGGCGCGGAGAAGGTGTTCGTTGGCCCAGGGACGAGGCTCCGCGGCCCACCGGGAGTTGTCGAGATCCTGCCGCACCACGACAACCACCTTCACGTGCGGATCCCGTCCTGGCTTGCGTAACGCCTAGGGCGGTCCGCACACTGAAGGGCATGGCGCGCCTGGCGCTTCTGGCCGTCCTCGTCCTCGCGCTCGCAGCCTGTGGCGGCTCCGACGAGCCCGCGGCCGTGTCCGAGCCGGCTCCGACCGAGACGGGCGAGCCTGCAACCACCGAAGAGGAACCGACGACCACCGAGGAGGAGGCCGACACGACAACGAACGACGCGCCGCCTGAGAAGCCGAAGCCGCTCCCAGGCCTCCCGCGCTTCACCGCCGGCTACACGGAGTGGGCGACTCTCGCGACGGACATCCCGCCGCGCGACTCGGATCCGCATCTCGGCACGAAGGATGTGTTCGCGTCGAAGGAGCGCCGCGGCGGCCTCTTCCCGAACGGCACTGTGATCGTCAAGCACGCGCGGCGGCCCGACGCCGACTTCATCGGGCTCATCGCCACGATGCGGAAGATCGAGGCGGCCGACCCGGCGCACAACGACTGGATGTTCGTGGAGTACGTACGCGACAGCCCCGGCGAACCGTTCACGGAGCTGGCGCGCGACTCGGTCTGCTGGACGTGCCACATGGGCGCCGAGCAGGCCGACTACGTCTGGGTCCTGGCGGAGTAGCCGCTCGGCTAGCGGTCGACGCGCTCGATCGCCACGACGTCCTCGGCCTCGAACTCGGCCGAGCCGGCCTGACCCCAGCCGACAACCTCGCCGCTCGGCAGGATCGCGACGGGCTCGAGCACCCGTCCGTCCCGAAGGAGCAAGCGGGCCTGATGGACGCCCCAGGCATCCTCCGGCCAGCCCGAGACCTCAGCGCGCACCCAGTCCGGCAGCTCGGCCGGGTCGGGCACAACTAGCTCTCGAGGAGGCCCAGGAAGTCGTCGACGTCGAGCATCTCGTACGTCTGGAGCTGCTTGATCGAGCCGCGGGCCCCGAGGGCGACCGAGACCTTGGCCACCGTGGCGCCGTCCGGAGCCTCGACCACGTTCACGAAGTCGAACGGGCCGAGCATGAACCACTGGTTGAGGACGCGCGCGCCGAGCTCCTCGACGTCGCGGTTGACTTCCTTCAGGCGGGCCGGATTGGCGCGCAGAGTCTGAAGACCCTGGTCGCTCAGCGTGCTCAGCATGATGTAGGTCGGCACCGGCGCCTCCTCCATAGTTGGGAGGCGGAGCTTATCCCTTACCGGTCGGCGATCTGAGTCGCCTGCGGCGTCTCGGCCACCGCGCGCATCCGCTGCTCGAAGTAGAGGACGGAGAGGCCGAGGAAGAAGAAGGGCGCTAGCACGACCTGCGTGAGGAGCGTCGCCACGAGCTGGCTGTTGTCCGCGAAGCCGCGCAGGAGCGCCGCGAGCAGGACGCCTACGAGGAGATAGATCAGGGCAAGCGCTGCGTTCACACCGAGCGCGTGGAGGTAATCGGTTCGGGCGAGCCGCACGGAGCGCTCGA
This sequence comes from uncultured Actinomycetes bacterium, assembly GCA_963733135.1. GTDB lineage: Bacteria > Actinomycetota > Thermoleophilia > Gaiellales > Gaiellaceae > CAVTBX01. The sequence goes on along the minus strand of CAVTBX010000006.1, from coordinate 50,014 downwards.
ACGCGTAGCCGATGCGAGCGTGCCACGGCTGACCCTCCGCCTCGCGCTCGAGCATCGCGACCGGTATCGCAAAGCCCGCCAGAGCGAGCCAGGCCGCCCCGATGATGATCAGGAGGAGGTAGCTCGCCGCGATCACGAAGGGCACGGCGACGGCGCCGCTCAAGACGACGAGGGTCGGGAGCCGGACCGCGACCTGCTTCCACGCCTCCACGAAGCTGTCACCGGCTGCGAGGCGTGCCGTAGCCGCGAGAACCAGGCCGAAGCCGAGCGAGGCGACGATGATCCCGATCGCGCTGCTGAGCGCTCCCACCGCAGTCGCGGCCGTGTAGACGAGCCCGAGCCCGAACGCGCCCGCCAGGCGCTCGCCGTAGAGGCGAATGGTCTCGGCCAGGACCTCGCTCAAGCCGAGCGGCTTGTCGATGTGGTGCGCCACGGCTCGAACGCTACCCGCGAGGAACGGCCCGTTAGGAGGGTCTAGCGAAACGGTCTTCGTTGTCTGGTCGTGCTGCTCGTTTCGAGCCAAGGACGCAGGGAGCGCTCGTACCTGAGGTACGGGCGCGACTGAGGACGCCGGCTCGGGGCGAGCAGCACGACCAGCCGGCATAACGGCTGTTTCGCTAGACCCTCCTAGACGGGCTGGAGCGGCGCGTGCGGCTCCGGCGGAAGCTCGACTTCGATTGCGTCGCCCGGCCGAACGTCGCCGCCCTCGACGACGATGCTCATAACGCCAGTCTTTCGGACGAGGTTGCCGTCGGGATCGCGGTCGAGGGTCGCCTCCATGAGGCCGGGCTGGATGCCGTCGAGCTGGACGCACGGGTTCCGGAGGCCGGTCACCTCGAGGATCGCAGCCTCGCCGAGCCGGAGCCGGGCACCCGCGGGGAGCGCAAGGAGGTTCAGCCCGCGCGTGGTCACGTTCTCGCCCATCTGCCCAGGTGCGACCTCGAAGCCCGCGGCGCGGAGCTCGTCGTGAAGCTCGGCATGGATGAGGTGCACCTGGCGGAGGTTCGGGCTCGTCGCGTCGCGGCGAACGCGCGAGCGGTGCTTGACGGTCGCGCCGGCGTGGACGTCCCCCTCGACGCCATGCCCGGCCACGAGCGCGATCACCTCGCGGCTCGGCTTCGTCATCGTGTGCGCCGGGCTGGCCGCAACCGCCGTCACGACCCGGGTCCCGCCACTTAGCAACAGACTGTTACTAGGTCGGCTAGGCGGCAACTGGTTCCGGGGAGTCGGCCTTCTCGAACTCGAGCTCGCCGTCGCGCGCGTCGACCTGGACGGTGTCGCCCTCGGTGAACTCGCGCTCGAGGAGCCGGACTGCGAGCGGGTTCTCGACCAGGCGCTGGATCGCGCGCTTGAGCGGCCGGGCGCCGTAGCTCGGATCCCAACCCGCCTCTGTGAGGACCTCCTTGGCGGCATCCGTGAGCTCGAGCCCGAGGCCGCGCTCGGCGAGCCGCGCGCGAAGCTGCCGGAGCTGGAGCTCGACGATCTCGCCGAGCTGCTCGCGGCTCAGCGCCTCGAACTGGACGATCTCGTCGATCCGGTTCAGGAACTCGGGCCGGAAGATCGCTCGCATCTCCTCGGGCGACCGGACGTTGGACGTCATGATCACGACCGCGTTTCGGAAGTCGACCGTACGGCCCTGGCCGTCGGTCAGCCGCCCGTCGTCCAGGATCTGGAGCAGCACGTCGAAGACCTCCGCGTGCGCCTTCTCGATCTCGTCGAGTAGGACGACCGAGTATGGGCGCCGACGCACAGCCTCGGTGAGCTGACCGCCCTCCTCGTAGCCGACGTAGCCGGGCGGCGCGCCGACGAGCCGGGCGACCGTGTGCCGCTCCTGGTATTCGGACATGTCGAGCCTGACCATGGCCCGCTCGTCGTCGAACATGAACTCGGCGAGGGCGCGTGCGAGCTCGGTCTTTCCCACGCCGGTCGGGCCGAGGAAGACGAACGAGCCGATCGGCCGGTTCGGGTCCTGGAGCCCCGTCCGCGCGCGCCGGAGCGCATTCGCGACGGCCTCGACGGCCTCGTCCTGTCCGACGACTCGCCCGTGCAGACGTTCCTCCATGTGGATCAGCTTCTCGGTCTCGCCCTCGAGGAGTCGGTCGACCGGGATGCCCGTCCAGCGCGCGACGACGGCTGCGACGTCATCCTCGTCCACCTCTTCCTTCACCATCGGCCCCTCCTCGGGCTCGGCGCGCTCGGCCAGCTCGGCCTCGAGCTGCGGCAGCTCGCCGTAGCGGATCTCCGCGACCCGCTGGAGGTCGCCCTGACGTTCGGCCCGCTCGGCCTCCATTCGGAGGTCGTCGATCCGCTGCGTGATCTCCTTGACCCGGTCGAGTGCCTCCTTCTCGCGCGCCCAGCGCCCGGCGAGCTCATTTCTGGCTTCCGTCGCCTCGGCGAGCTCGCGCTCGACGGGCTTCCTGACCTCGGACGTCTCCTTGCTCATGGCCGCGAGCTCGATCTCGAGCTGGCGCACACGCCGGTCGGCCTCGTCGAGCTCGATCGGCGAGGAGTCGATCTCCATGCGGAGGCGCGACGCGGACTCGTCAACCAGGTCGATCGCCTTGTCGGGAAGGTGGCGGTCCGAGATGTAGCGGTCGGAGAGCACGGCCGCTGCCACAAGCGCGGCGTCCCGGATCCGCACGCCGTGGTGGGCCTCGTAGCGCTCCTTCAGGCCGCGCAGGATCGCGATCGTGTCTGCGACGGACGGCTCGCCGACGAAGACGGGCTGGAAGCGCCGCTCGAGCGCCGCGTCCTTCTCGACGTGCTTTCGGTACTCGTCGAGCGTCGTCGCGCCGACACAGCGGAGCTCACCGCGAGCGAGCAGCGGCTTCAGCATGTTGGCCGCGTCGACCGCGCCCTCGGCTGCTCCGGCCCCGACGATCGTGTGGAGCTCGTCGATGAAGAGGATGATCGCGCCGGCCGACTCCTTGATCTCGCCGAGGACGGCCTTGAGGCGCTCCTCGAACTCGCCGCGGTACTTCGAGCCGGCGAGGAGCGAGCCGATGTCGAGCGCCCAGACCCGCTTGCCCTTGAGACCCTCGGGCACGTCTCCGGCGACGATGCGCTGCGCGAGCCCCTCGGCGATCGCTGTCTTGCCGACCCCGGGATCGCCGATCAGCACCGGGTTGTTCTTCGTCCGGCGCGAGAGCACCTGGATGACTCGCCGGATCTCCTCGTCGCGCCCGATGACCGGGTCGAGCTTGCCCTCCTCGGCGGCCTCGGTGAGGTCGCGGCCGAACTTTTCGAGCGCCTGGTAGGAGCCCTCCGGATCCTGCGAGGTGACGCGCTGGGAGCCACGCACCTTCGTGAGAGCGTCGAGCAGCGCATCGCGCGGCACGAGCTCGAGCGCGAGCAGCAGATGCTCGGTCGAGACGTAGTCGTCTTCGAGCTTCCGCATCTCCTTCTCGGCAGCGTCGAGGGCGCGCGAGAACGCGGCCGAGACGCGCGGCTGCTGGGCGCCGCCCTGGACGGCCGGTTTCGCCGCGAGGGCCGCCTCCGCCTTGGCTCGGAGGTCGGGCACGGACGCGCCCGCTCGCTCGACGAGCGTACGCGGCAGCTCCTGGTCGAGGAGCGCGAGGGTCAGATGCTCGGGATAGACCTCGGGATTGCCGGTGCGGCGGGCGAGCTCCTGCGCGCCCGCGACGGCCTCCTGGGATTTCAGCGTGAGCCGGTTGAAATCCATGGGTTACCTTCGCTCCGGGAGTGAATCGCCGCCGCGGTAGAGCACGAGCTCACGGCGGTAGTGCTTGTGGACGCTTCGCAGCTCGTCGCGCGCGTCGCGCTCGAGGCGGTCGATGCGCCGGCGGAGTCGTGCCACTTCGTCCTGAAGCCGCAGCACGACCTCGACGCCTGCGAGGTTGAGGCCGAGCTCGGTCGTGAGCCGCTGGATGAGCCGGAGCCGCTCGAGGTCGAGCTCGGAGTAGAGCCGCGTGTTCCCGGGCGTCCGCTTCGGCCGGACGAGACCCTTTGCCTCGTAGATCCGCAACGTTTGCGGGTGCATGCCGACGAGCTCGGCCGCGACCGAGATCATGTAGCGGGGATGGCCGTCCAGCGTCGTAGCCATCAAGCCTCCAACCGCTCGCGTGGGTTCTCGCGCGAGACTTTTTCGTAGGCCTCGAGCGCCTCGCGTTCGGCCTTGGTGAGCTTCGACGGGATCGTCACCCGGACCCGGGCGAGCAGGTCACCCTTGCCGCTCGCGTTCAGCTTCGGCGCACCGCGACCCTTGAGCCTGAGGGTCTTGCCGTCCTGCGAGCCGGCAGGGATCTTCAGCGAGATGCGCCCCTCGGGCGTCGGAATCTCCACAGTGGCCCCGAGGGCGGCCTCCGTGTAGGTCACGGGCACCTCCAGCACCAGATCGGAGCCACGGCGCTCGTACAGCGGTGACCCAGCGACGCGCGTTACGACGTGGAGGTCACCCGCAGGGCCCCCACCCCGGCCTGCCTCGCCCTTGCCCTTCAGCTTGATCCGCGTGCCGTCCTTGACGCCGGCCGGGATCTTCACCGTGTAGCGCTTCGTCCGCACCTGGCGGCCAGAGCCGCTGCACGTCCGGCACGGCCTCTCGATTACCGTGCCGTCGCCGCCGCAGCGAGGGCACGGTTGCGAGAGGGCGAAGATGCCCTGATCCTCGGCCACGACGCCGCGACCGCGGCACTCCGGGCAGAGCACCGGCGCGGTCCCGGGCTCCGCACCCGACCCGTTGCAGGTCTCGCAGGGAACCTCGAGCTGCACCGGGATCCGCGTCTCGATCCCGCGCAGCGAGTCCTCGAAGGACACATTGATCTCGACCTCGACATCACGGCCGGGGATGCCGCGCTGCTGGCGCTGCCCGCGCGTCCGCGCGCGGCCGCCGACGTTTCCGAAGAGCCCGCCGAGGATGTCGCTGAGGTCTCCGAGGTCACCGATGTTTCCGCCGAAGTTGACGTTGAAGCCGCCGGCGCCGTTGCCGCCGCCGGTGAACATGCGGTTACCCACGGTGTCGTACTGCTTGCGCTTCTCCGGGTCGGAGAGCACGTCGTAGGCCGCTTGGACTTCCTTGAAGCGCTCCTCGGCCGCGGCGTCGCCCGGATTCGCGTCCGGGTGGTGCTTGCGCGCAAGCTTGCGGTAGGCCTTCTTGATGTCCTCGGGCGAGGCCTTCTTGGAGACGGCGAGGACGTCGTAGAGATCCTTGACGGCGGCCATCAGAGCGTCTCCCCTGAGACGCGGGCGAGGCATCCCTCGCCCCTACGTCCAGAGAGGGAAGCATGTGTAGGGGCGACGCATGCGTCGCCCGCGAGTCGCCGCGGGCGGTCGCGCACAGGTGTAGGGGCGGGACCTGTCCCACCCGCGAGGTTCCCGACCCGCTGCTCGGTCACGCCGCCACCTCCGGCGGGCCCTGGCTCACCACCACGCGCGCTGGACGCAGAACACGATCGCCCAGGCGATAGCCCTTTTGGAGGACTTCGATCACCGACCCTTCCTCGGCCTCCGAGGGCTGCGAGAGAAGCGCTTCGTGCACGTGGGGATCGAAGCGGCCTTTGGTCTCGATCTCTTCGAGGCCCTCCCTTCGGAGCGCTTCGTGGAGCTCTTGCACGACGAGCTCGACGCCCTCGAGGACCTTCTCCTCCTCGTGCTCCGTCGCGGCCACGAGCGCGCGCTCGAGGTTGTCCACCACGGGCAGGAGCTGCTTAACCAATCGCTCGTGAGCGCGAGCGACCAGCGCCTCCTGGTCGCGCACGCTCCGCTTGCGGTAGTTGTCGAAGTCGGCCGCGACCCGCTGGAGGTCGGCGAGCCGCCCGTCGCGCTCCGCCTCGACCTCGGCGAGCCGGCGCTCGAGCTCCTCGACCACGCCGTCGACGGCGGCCGGATCCTCGAACGCCTCCTGAATGTCAGGACGATCGGCGGCCATTAGGAGCGCTTCGCCTCCTCCTCGTCGATGACCTCGTAGTCGGCCTCCTCGACGACCTCGTCGTCGGATCCCGACCCGTTGCCCGCCGACGCGCCGGCGGTCGCCTGCTGCTCGGCCTGCACCTTCTCGTAGACGGCCTGCGCGAGCCGGTGCGAGGCCTCGGTCAGCGCCTCGGTCTTCGTCCGGATCTCGTTCGCGTCGTCGCCGTCGAGTGCGGCCTTGGCCTCCTCGAGCCGCGACTCGATCGTCGAGATCGTCTCCTCGTCGAGCGTGTCGCGGTGCTCGGCCAGGCTCTTCTCGGTCGCGTAGACGATCGACTCGGCCTGGTTCCGCGCGTCCGCGACCTCGCGGAGCCGCCGCGCCTCGTCCGCGTGGGACTCGGCGTCGCGGATCATGTCCTGCACCTCATCCTCCTTGAGGCCCGAGCCGCCCTCGATCCGGATCTGCTGCACGTTGCCCGTGCCGAGGTCCTTTGCCGAGACGTTGATGATCCCGTTCGCGTCGATGTCGAACGTGACCTCGACCTGCGGCATGCCGCGCGGAGCCGGCGGGATGCCGACGAGCTGGAATTTGCCGAGGGTCTTGTTGAAGGTCGCCATCTCGGACTCGCCCTGGAGGACGTGCACTTCGACGGAGGGCTGGTTGTCCTCGGCGGTCGTGAACGTCTCGGACTTCTTCGTCGGGATGGTCGTGTTGCGCTCGATGAGCCGCGTGAAGACGCCTCCCTTCGTCTCGATGCCGAGGGAAAGAGGCGTGACGTCGAGGAGCAGGATGTCCTTGACCTCGCCCTTCAGGACGCCGGCCTGGATGGCCGCGCCGACGGCGACGACCTCGTCCGGGTTGACGCCCTTGTGCGGGTCCTTGCCGATGATCGACTTGACCTTCTCCTGCACGGCCGGCATGCGCGTCATGCCGCCGACGAGGACGACATGGTCGATGCCCGAGGCCTCGATCCCCGCGTCCTTCAGCGCCTGCTTCGTCGGGCCGACGGTGCGCTCGACCAGCTCAGCGGCCAGCTCGTCGAGCTTCGCGCGCGTAAGCTGGAGATCGAGGTGCTTCGGGCCCTCCTGCGTGGCTGTGATGAACGGCAGGTTGATCTGCGTCGAGGTGGTGGAGCTGAGCTCGATCTTGGCCTTCTCGGCGGCCTCGTAGAGACGCTGGAGCGCCATCTTGTCGGCGGCGAGGTCGATGCCCTGGTCGCGCTTGAACTCGGCAACCATCCAGTCGACGACGGCTTTGTCGAAGTTGTCGCCGCCGAGGTGGTTGTCGCCGTTCGTTGCCTTGACCTCGAAGACGCCCTCGCCGAGCTCGAGCACCGACACGTCGAAGGTACCGCCGCCGAGATCGAACACGAGGATCGTCTGGTCCTGTTCCTTGTCGAGCCCGTAGGCGAGCGAGGCCGCAGTCGGCTCGTTGATGATGCGGAGGACGTTCAGACCGGCGATCCGGCCGGCGTCCTTCGTCGCCTCGCGCTGGGCGTTGTTGAAGTACGCGGGCACCGTGACGACGGCGTCCGTGACCGGCTCGCCGAGGTACGCCTCCGCGTCGGCCTTCAGCTTCTGGAGGATCATCGCGCTGATCTCGGGCGGCGCGAGAGGATCTCCCTCACCGACCTTGATCCGGGCGTCTTGGTTGGGGCCCGCTACAACCCCGTACGGGACGATCTTCATCTCCTCGGTGACCTCGGATGATTTCCGGCCCATGAACCGCTTGATGGAGGAGATCGTGTTCTCCGGGTTCGTGACGGACTGCCGTTTCGCTGGCGCGCCGACGAGCCGCTGGCCGTCCTTCGTGAACGCGACGACGGACGGCGTCGTGCGGCCGCCCTCCGCGTTCGGAATGACTGTCGGCTCACCGCCTTCGAGCACTGCCATGCAGCTGTTGGTCGTGCCGAGGTCGATTCCGATTGTCTTTGCCATATCCGGTCCCTTCGTTTAGCTTTTGTCTCTCGCTTTGGAGAAAATCTGAGTCGCATGATATCAGATCACGCGATCCGTGATCTCCGGCTCGAAGACTGGCCCGAGGTGCGCCAGGTCTACGAGGAGGGCATCGCGACCCGCCAGGCGACCTTCGAGACGTCGGCACCGACTTGGGCGGCCTGGGACGAGGCGCATCTCGCGGCGCCCCGACTCGTCGCAGAGCGTGGCGGCGAAGTCGTCGGGTTCGCAGCGCTCACGCCTGTCTCGCCTCGCGAGGTCTACCGCGGCGTCGCAGATCTGAGTGTGTACGTCGCTGCGCACGCCCGTGGCGGAGGGATCGGCAAGGAGCTCCTCGATGCGCTGATCGACGCGTCCGAACGCGCTGGAATCTGGACGCTCACGGCCGGCGTCTTCCCCGAGAACGAGGCCAGCTTGAGACTCCACAAGCGGGCCGGGTTCCGTGTCGTCGGGCGGCACGAGCGGCTCGGCCGACTCGACCGCGTCTGGCGCGACGTCGTTCTACTCGAGCGCCGCAGCCCGGTCGTCGGGTAGCCGCTTGCCGCGGCCGGCGAGCCGCTGGAGCACACGGGCAGCGGCCGGCTCTGCGAGCACGATCCCGATCAGGATCAGCCCGCAGCCCGTCCATCCCAGGACACCGAGCCGGTCGTCGGCGAGCAGGTAGCCGAATAGTCCGGCGAACACGGTCTCGAGCGCGAAGACGAGCGCGATCCGGGTCGCGCTGATGCGACGCTGCGCCCAGACCTGGATCAGGTACGCGAGCGCGCTCGCGAAGATCCCGGTGACGAGGAGCGCGCTCCAGACAGTCCAGCTGCGCGGGACGCTGAGATCTCCTAGGGCAAGGGCGATAACGAGGAACCCGGTCGCCGCAACGGCCATCTGGACGAACGTGAGGGCGACCGCGTCGAAGCGCTGCGCGTACCGCTCCACCATCACGATCTGGAGCGCCTGCGCCGCGGTCGACGCGAGGACGAGCAGGTCGCCCTCGGTCGAGCCCGCCGGAACACCCGCGAGGAGGGCCAGACCTGCGACTGCGAACGCTACTCCTCCCCACACCGCCAGGCCGATTCGCTGGCGGAAAAGGACGAGCGCGAAGAGCGGCGTCAGGACGACGTAGAGGCCTGTGATGAAGCCGGTCTGCGAGACCGTCGTCCGCTCGAGGCCGGCGGTCTGGAGCCCGAACGCGGCCCCGAGCAGGACACCGAGCACGAGCCCGGCTGCGAGACCCGGCCGCCCGAGTGTCCGGAGCCGAGGCGCCGCGGGAACGGCGAGAGTCGCGGATGCGATCACGAAGCGGATCGCCAGAAACGCGAAGAGCGGATAGATCGCGACCGCGTCCTTGACCTGGACGAACGTGACGCCCCAGACGGCCGTGACCAGAACGAGGGCGAGGAACGGCATGGCCCCCCTAGTCTCGCGTTCGCGCGCGGATCAGTCAGGCAGGGCGGTGCTGGAGATCTTCGGCATCGCGGCGCGGCTCACGCGCCGTCGCATGCGCGGCCACGCGGCGCGACGATGTCGCCGGGCTCGTGCGGTAGAGCCAGACGACTCCGGCGAGGAACAGGCACTCCGCCACGGCTTCCTTGATCTCGACCGAGGTGTGGCCGAGCACGTCGGAGCCCGAGTAGAGGCTGCTCGGCAACGCGACGCGCACTCCTCTCGAGAGCGCGTAGTTGAAGAGCAGGAGAAGGCCGATGGCGAGTGGGAAAACGGGCACGTACCGACGCAGGGTGCGGCGCGCGGTCTCATTCAGCGCGACAAGTGGGATGAGCAGGCCGAACGTGAACCAGAAGAGATTGAAGACGAGATTCGACCCGCCACCGACCCCCTCCAGGTTGTGGAGCGTCGTCTCGCCCTGGACGTTGCGTTCGGCGAAGGCCTCCGGGGTGCGCCAGTCGAAGAGGTGCTGGCCCCAGGAGATCTCCTCGCCGGCGGCGAAGAAGAAGATGACGGCGAGGCCGAGGAGCACGAGTCGGTAGATCCGCCCCTCGTACCCGGCCGTCCGGCGCCACAGCACGACAAGGATCACGCTCGCGGCGAAGAGGGCCACGGCGCCGAGCGTCTCGAAAATCCCGTCTTCGAGCGTGAACCGGTCGACGAGTTGGCGCGGTAGGAGCAGCGTCAGGTAGGCGCCGAAGACGCCGACCGCAAGTACAGCCCACATGGCTCGTTCGCCGCGAAATCTTGCCATGTGAGACGAACGTTACGAACTTGTGAACAGATGTCAAATATTGGGTAACGAAGCGCTGTTCTGTGCGGCGCTAGCGGCCGCTCGGCGTGGCGGGGGCGGGACGGCGCAGGCCGCGGCCGCGCTCCAGCTCGGCCCCGCTCGTCACGACGATGAGCGCCACCGAAACGACGATCGTTGCGCCGGCGACGAGGATCAACCAGCTCAGCTCCTCGCCGAGGAACGCCCAGCCGAGCACGACCGCGACCACCGGGTTCGCAAACGCGTACGTGGAGACGAGCGACGTGGGCGCCGCCCGTAGAAGCCAGACGTAGGCCACGAAGCCGACGAGCGACCCGACCACGATCAGGTACGCGAGCGCGCCCACGGCGTCGACGGTCACACGGGCCTCCCCGAACTCCCCCGTGGCGCTGGACACGACGAAGAGCAGGACGCCCCCGCAGAGGGCGGCGAGCCCTGCCGAGACCAGCGGCCGGCGGGGCAACGGCGCCCCACGGGAGTAGAGAGACCCGGCGGCCCAGACGAACGCCGACGCAACCGCCACCAGCGCGCCGACGCGGTCGACCGAGCCCGCTCCGAACGGATCGACCAGGAGCGCGACCCCGACGAAGCCGCTTAGGAGCCCGACGTTCGCCCACAGATGTAGGCGCTTCCCGAAGAACACCCGGTCGAGGATCGCCATCCAGAGCGGGATGCTCGCCACGAGCAGCGCGGCGGTTCCGGAAGGGACTGTCTGCTGCGCCCACGCCAGCCCGCCGTGGCTCCCGAGGAAGAGAGCGCCGCCGAAGATGAACGCGGCCACGATCTGGCGCCGGCCGATGGGATCGTCGGCAGCGTCGCCCCGCGGCAGCGCCCACGCGAGCAGGATCGCCCCGGCCACGACGTGGCGGAGGCACATGGACATGAACGGCGGCAGATCGCGAACGGCAATCGAGAGCGCGGCGAAGGTCGACCCCCAGACGAGATACACCGTCGCGAGGGCCAGCCAGACCTTCGCGCCGTATCGGGCCGCCACCGGCACAGCATGCCGTGCCGGACGCCGGCTCTGCTATTCACCTTTCCGCCCGCTTCGATCACGTGTCTCAATCGACCTGACCCGGGGCGCTGCCCTGAGGACGGTAGGCTCTTACACATGGACCCTCTCGTCGACGGCTTCGGCCGGCACATCCAGAGCGTGCGCGTGTCCGTCACGGACAAGTGCAACTTCCGCTGCACGTACTGCATGCCCGCCGAGGGCCTCGAGTGGCTCCGCAGAGACGAGATCCTGAGCTTCGAGGAGATCCAGCGACTCGTCCGGCTGCTCGCGGCCATGGGCGTGGGTGAGGTGCGCCTCACCGGAGGCGAGCCGCTCGTCCGGCGCGACCTGCCTGTGCTCGTCCGGATGCTGGCCGACACACCGGGAGTCGAAGACCTCTCGCTGACGACGAACGGGATCCTGCTCGACCGCCTGGCCGGGCCGCTCGTCGACGCTGGGCTCGGACGGCTGAACGTCTCGCTCGACTCCCTCTCGCACACCCGCTTCGCCGAGATCACCCGCCGCGATGCTCTCGACCGGGTGCTCGCAGGGCTTGCCGAGGCCGAGAAGCATCCCGAGCTTCGTCCGATCAAGATCAACTGCGTGGCGATCCGCGGCTTCACGGAGGAGGAGGTGCCCGCTCTCGCCGAGCTCGCCCGGCACAAGCCCTACATCGTCAGGTTCATCGAGTTCATGCCGCTCGACGCGGACGAGCGCTGGGACGCCGACCAAGTGCTGAGCGGAGGCGAGATCAGGGCCCTCATCGAAGAGCGCTGGCCGCTCGAGGAGATTCCGGCCAAGCCCTCGTCGACCGCACGCCGCTACCGCTTCGCCGACGGGGCGGGCGAGCTCGGCTTCGTGAATCCGGTCTCGGAGCCCTTCTGCACCACGTGCGATCGGATCCGTCTCACCGCGGACGGAAAGCTCCGCACCTGCCTCTTCTCGCGTCGCGAGTGGGATCTCATGGAACCGCTCCGGAGCGGCGCTTCGGACGACGAGCTCGTCGCGGCGCTCCGACACGCGGTCGCCCACAAGGAGCTGAAGCACCGGATCAACGACAAGGGTTTCGTCCGCGCAAGCCGCTCGATGAGCCAAATAGGCGGCTAGACCGACCAAGATCCGGCACCGCTTCGCGGCGCCATGACGATCTTGGTCGGGACCGGGATGCTGGTGGAGGATGCCGGGCAGAGCCCGGCATCCGTGACGCACAGCGATTCGCGTAACCGACGCGACGCTCCAGCGGCTCCGTACAATCGATAAATGCTCAGCCGCGTGGGCAGGCACCTTCCCAACGGATGGGGAGATCTCTTCTGGCAGCTCGGTATCTGGTTCGGGTTCATGGGCGCCTACCAGATCGCGCGCGGCCTGGCCGACCGTGACCCGGCCGAGGCGTTCGTCAACGGGCTCGCGGTCATCGACGCGCAGCGCGCGCTCCACCTCCTGATCGAGCCTGACCTCCAGCGCGTCGTCGTCGAGACGGGCGGCTTTCTCATGCTGGCGGTCGACACGACGTACTGGCTCTCGCAGTTCACGGTGCTCGGGCTCGCGCTCCTCTGGATCTACTTGCGGAGGAACGACGCCTTTGCGCGAGTCCGGAACTGGGTACTTCTCGCGAACCTGCTCGGCCTCGTCGGATACGTGCTGATGCCGACGGCGCCGCCGCGCTTCTTCCCCGAGTTCGGATTCATCGACACGCTCGCGCAGTCGAGCGCGCTGAACCACGGCTCGGGCCTCGTCGAGCTCGCCTCGAACCCCTACGCGGCCATGCCCAGCCTGCACGCCGCGGACGCGCTCATCATCGGCTTCGCGATGGCGGCCCTCGTCCGCTCGAGTTGGGCGAAGCTGCTCTGGACGCTCTGGCCGAGCTGGGTCTGGTTCGCCGTGATGGCGACCGGCAACCACTACTGGCTCGACATTGCAGCCGGCGTCGCGACCGCCGTTGTCGCAGGCGGACTGCTCGCGATCCTCGAGAGCAGGCGGGCGAACGTCTCGCCGGCGTACCTCCTCGTGCGGCGTAGCTAGAGGCTCCATGTGAGTTTGGCGCCCCGTGGGGCGTCCCTGACGCCGTGTCTGCGGTGGCATCCGCGGCTCCGCCACGATTCACATGGAGCCTCCAGCTACCCTGCCCTCGCCGATGTCGACCACACCGACCGCGCCGCGCCCGCGGCGGACGTATCAGGACGAGGTCCGGCGAGTCGCCGCGCGCGGGATGGGTCATCTCGGCGACACGAACCTGACGCCCGACGCGCTGACGGTCACGGGAGTCGCGCTGTGCGCGATCGCGGCCGTGCTCGTCTGGCTCGAGTACCTGGGCTGGGGGTTCTTCCTCGCCGGCTCAGCAGCCTTCGTCGTGGGCTCCGTGCTCGACGTCCTGGACGGGGCGCTCGCTCGTTCTAGCGGCAAGGGGACGCCGTTCGGGGCTTTCCTCGACTCGACCGTCGACCGGGTCGGCGAGGGGTTTGTGCTGGGTGCGATCGCGCTCGTCCTCATGCGGGATGGAAACGAATGGGGCGTCGCGCTCACGTTCGCAGCCGTGATGGGTTCGTTCCTCGTCAGCTACACGCGTGCGAAGGCCGAGGGGCTCGGCCTGCGCGGTGACGTCGGGCGATTCGGAACCCGGGTCGAGCGGGTCGCAATGATCGCGGTCGGGCTCGCACTCGCACCACTCGGCGCGTTGCCGTGGGCGATGGCGGTGCTGACCGCGACCGCGTGGTTCACCGTCGTTCAGCGCATCCTCTCGGTGCGCTCGCAGCTCCGCACGCTGCCGTAGGGGCGACGCACGCGTCGCCCGCTGTGCGTTGGCCAGGCGGCGCGGGCGAGACATGCCTCGCCCCTACACCTGGATCCCCGACGGCCCGCGGGCCGGACAAGTCCGGCCCCTACACCTGGATCGCGGCGACCGGGCCGGGCAAGTCCGGCCCCTACCTATGGGCTCTGGCTGGTCGTAGGGGCGGCATTCATGCCGCCCGCGAGCTGCCATGCGCGTCGGCTACACTGCTAGCACTTTGGCTGCTAGCACTTCACGACCGGACCGGACGAGCGTGCTCGTCCGCATGCCCCAGGCGATCAAACGGGCGCTCGTCCGCGAGGTCGCTCGCCGCGGCTCGAACCTGAACGACGTTGCCGTCGAGATCCTCGCGGAGCGCCACAGCGTCCCGTTCTCTGGAAGCGGCCGGCGCCGCAAGGTCGTGCCTGGCGCCGCCGGCGCGGTCGTGCTCCGCATGCCGGCAAAGCTCCGCGCTGCCCTCAAGCAGTCAGCGCGCGAGCGCGGCCAGAACGTCAACGACCTCGTGCTCGCCACGCTGGCCGATGCGTTGGCGATCCCGTTCGTCTCCAATCGAAAGGACACCATGGCTTCCACCAACGGCTCCTCGAACGGCAGGGCTCGAAGCGAGGACAAGGTGCGCGTCGCCTTGATCGGCGTCGGCAACTGCGCCAACTCGCTTCTCCAGGGCGTCGAGTACTACAAGGACGCCGACCCCGAGCAGTTCGTGCCCGGTCTCATGCACGTCGACCTGGGCGGCTATCACGTCCGCGACATCGAGTTCACGGCCGCCTTCGACGTCACGACCGACAAGGTCGGCAAGGACCTCGCCGATGCGATCTGGGCGCACCCGAACGACACCTACAAGTTCGCCGACGTCCCGAAGACCGGCATCAAGGTCTCCCGCGGCATGACGCACGACGGGCTCGGCAAGTACCTCTCCGAGGTGGTCGAGAAGGCGCCCGGCGACACCGACGACATCGTCGGGATCCTCAAGGAGACCGGCACGGACGTCGTCGTCAACTACCTCCCGGTCGGCTCTGAGGAGGCGACCAAGTGGTACACCGAGCAGATCCTCCAGGCCGGCTGCGCGATGGTGAACTGCATGCCGGTCTTCATCGCCAAGGGCGGCTACTTCGGAAAGCGCTTCGAGGAAGCCGGGCTCCCGATCATCGGCGACGACATCAAGTCGCAGGTCGGCGCGACGATCACGCACCGCGTCCTCACGAGCCTCTTCCGCGAGCGCGGCGTCCACCTCGACCGGACGATGCAGCTGAACGTCGGCGGCAACTCCGACTTCCTGAACATGCTGGAACGCGACCGCCTCGAGTCCAAGAAGATCTCGAAGACGAACGCGGTCACGTCGATGCTCGATTACGACATGGGCCCGAAGAACGTCCACGTCGGCCCGTCCGACTACGTGCCGTGGCTCACGGATCGCAAGTGGGCCTACATCCGCATGGAGGGCACGTCTTTCGGTGACGTGCCGCTGAACGTCGAGCTGAAGCTCGAGGTGTGGGACTCGCCGAACTCGGCCGGCATCGTCATCGACGCCGTCCGGATGGCGAAGCTCGCGCTCAACAACGGCATTGGCGGCGCCCTCGAGGGGCCGAGCGCGTACCTCATGAAGTCGCCCCCGAACCAGATCGTGGACGACGAGGCCTACGAGCTCGTCGAAAGCTTCATCAAGAAGTACGCCCGGAAGCAGGCCAAGGTCAGGGCAACCGCCTAGGAGGGTTTGGCGGAAAAGCCGTTGAGCCGCCAGGCCGCGCTGCTCGCCCCGAGGCCGCGTCCTCAGTCGCGCCCGTACCCCTCGGTACGAACGCTCCCTGCGTCCTTGCCTCGAAACGAGCAGTACAACCTGTCCGCGAAGACTTCCCGCCAAACCCTCCTCGCAGACCGTATCGCCCGGCCGGTTCCCGCTCTGGGGCCGGCCGGACGGGGCCTAGGCCGCCTGGACGGCGAGCCGTTCGGCCACGACGGTGCAGAACAGGTCGACGACCTTCGGGTCGAACTGGCTCCCGGAGCAGCGGCGGAGCTCGTCGATCGCTTCGGCCGGAGAGACAGCCCGCCGGTACGGACGGTCGCTCGTCATGGCGACGTAGGCGTCGCACACGGCGATGACCCGCGCCGCAAGCGGGATCTCCTCAGCGGCCAATCCGTCCACGTAGCCCGCTCCGTCCCAGCGCTCATGGGTGGAGCGCACGATCTTGCCGACCTCGCAGAGCGCCGGGGCGGCGTCGAGGATCCTTTGGCCGATGATCGTGTGACGCCGGATGAACTCCCACTCGCTTTTTTCGAGCGGTCCCTGCTTGCGGAGGATCGCATCGGGGATCGCGAGCTTCCCGACGTCATGCAGCTCGGCCGCCAGGCGGAGCTGCTCGAGCTCGAAGGCGCCGAGTCCGAGCTTCTCGCCAACGGCAAGCGACAGATCCACGACCCCCTCGATGTGCGGGCGCAGGTCGGGTTCGCGCTCGAAGAGAGCCTGGAGGAGGACTTCGTGCGGGCGGTAGCGACCCAGGCCGCGTGAGTGCTTCTGCGCGTACAGACGCCCATCGGCCACCCGCAGTGCACCCGGGGCGTCTTCGGCCTCCTCCGGAAGAAGGACGGCGCCGAACGACGATGTGACGGAAAAGCCCGACAGGTCTTCGGAGAGAGCATTGGACGCGGCGAGCACGAGATCGTGCGCCTCGGCCTCCGGCAAGGCCGCGATAACGCAGAACTCGTCGCCCCCGAGCCGATACGACCAGCCGCAATGCGCCACAGCCGCCTCGAGCTTGAGACCGAGCCGGCGAAGCAGCGCGTCGCCCGCCAGGTGGCCGAAGGTGTCGTTGTACCGCTTGAACCCATCGAGATCGAAGACAGCGAGGACGTAAGAGGGGTGATCCGGTGACGTGCAGGCGCACTCAAGGTCACCGAGGAGCTTGCGGCGGTTGCCGAGACTGGTGAGCGGGTCTGTGACAGCCAGCTCCCGGCTTGCGGCCAGGATGCGGGTGTTCTCACGAAACGTGAGCGTCGTCCGAAGGAAGACAGCCAGGACGGCGGCGGCGGAGAGCCCGACCGCGAGCCCGTTCTGCGGTTCGAAGTGGTCGTAGACGAGGAGCCCGAGGGCCAGGACGCCGGCAACCGCGGGCGTGATGAGGAGCGGCCGGCCGGACAGGTCGA
Source organism: uncultured Actinomycetes bacterium (assembly GCA_963733135.1). Taxonomy (GTDB): domain Bacteria; phylum Actinomycetota; class Thermoleophilia; order Gaiellales; family Gaiellaceae; genus CAVTBX01. The sequence continues at coordinate 33,061 of CAVTBX010000006.1, read as the reverse complement.
CGTCGGCGGCGCGCCGGGCAGGTTGCCACGCGGCGACGGCGAGCAGGAGCGTCGAGGCCGGCCAGAGGGCATCCACGACCATGCCCTCGACGTAGGTGCCCATGGCCGACTGGTACAGGTAGATCCCGTCGGCGAGAGCGTTCGCGACGAGCGCCACTCCGATCGTGACCCAGGCGCGATCGGGGCGCCAGCGGATCAGAGACAGAACACCGATGACGAGCGCGAGGAGAAGGACGTCCGCGAGGGGGTACGCGAGGCTCGTGGCCACGACCGCGATGCTGCCGCCGGTCGTCTCGTGCACGAGATCGACGAGGATCGCCGCCCCGACGGCGGCCGTCGCCAGCGCGGCGGCCAGCCCGTCCAGCCAGACGCTCGCGTTCGGCCTCGACACTCGTGCACGGACGAGCATGAGGAGCGCGACGTACGCCAGCGGATAGAACCCGAGATAGAAGACGTCCGCAATCGACGGGTACGGAGGCTCTTCGTAGCCGAACGTGTAGATGAGGTCGCCTGCGGCCCACGAGGCGAGCCCAAGCGCCATGACTGTCCAGGCGCCGCGCTCCGCACGCACGAGCACGGCTCGGGCCGCGACGCCGGCCACCGAGAGCACGATCAACGCGTTGTAGAGCCCGAGGTCGAAGACATCGCTGGGACGTCCACCCCAGCCGAGCAGCGTGTGGCCGAAGAAGACGGCGAGACCCGCCAGCGCGAAGACAAAGTAGAGAGCGCCGGCGCGCCTGACGAGTCGAGAGCGAGGCCGCATTGAAGCCGTATCGGCCCGTGATCCGCTCCACTTGAGGCAGCCGCCGGGCACGTTGGGTGGACAATTGGCCCGATGACACGAAGCCTCGCCGGGGGATTCGAGCTCGACGACGACCCGAATAGGGTCGACATCGACGCGGTTCACCGCTTCCTTTCAGAGGAGTCCTATTGGGCTCGCGGCCGGCCCCGGGAGACCGTCGAGCGCCTCGTCGGGGAGGCGGCGCGTATCGTCGGGCTCTACGGGCCCGACGGACGCCAGCTCGGCTTCGCGCGCGTCGTCTCGGACGGCGTCGCGGTCGCCTATCTGGCCGACGTCTACGTGCACCCTCAGGCGCGAGGGCGCGGGCTCGGCGTCGAGCTTGTGCGCGAAGCGGTTGAGAACGGCCCGCTGGCGCACGTCGGCTGGTTTCTCCACACGGAGGGCGCTCACGGCCTCTACGAGCGCTTCGGCTTCGGGCCACCTTCGAGGAAGGTTCTCGAGCGACCGCGACCGAGGCACTGATCGGAAGGGAGCCGCACCAGATCTTGCGCTCGGCCTGAATCGCCGGCTTTGCGAGTGGTACGGTCGCGCAAGAGATCGATCGTGGAGTCGGGGAACGCACCGCCGGAGCACGACCCGCGAGGAGTTACGGCGACTACGTCCGGAGCGTCCCCGGGCAGCGAGCGCAAGCTCACCACCGTCGTCTTCGCCGACCTCGTCGGCTCGACGGAGCTCGGCGGAGCCCAGGACCCCGAGCGGACGCGCATGCTCCTCGAGCGCTTCTACGACGCGATGGCAGGCGAGGTGGAGGCGGCGGGCGGCACGGTCGAGAAGTTCGCCGGCGACGCCGTCATGGCCGCGTTCGGCGCTCCCGACGCGCTCGAGGATCACGCCGAGCGGGCCCTGCACGCCGCCCTCGCCATGCAGCGTCGTCTCGCCGAGCTCTTCGGCGATCGTCTCGCCCTTCGGATCGGCGTCAACACCGGGGACGTCGTCGTCGGCCGCCCACGCGAAGGGAGCTCGTTCGTCACGGGCGATTCGGTCAACGTCGCCGCCCGCCTCGAGCAGGCGGCCGCCCCGGGCGAGATCCTCGTAGGCGAGCGGACAGTCGCCGCTGCGCGCGGGGCTTTCGAGTTCGGCGAGCCCCAGGTCGTCGAGGCGAAAGGAAAACCGGACGGAGTCGCCTGCCGCCGCCTCGGTCGCGCCCTCTCGCTCATGCGCCCGCGCGGCGTGGGTGGGCTTCAGACCGCCTTTGTCGGACGCGAGGCCGACCTCGAGGCGATCCAAGAGGCATATCGGCGGGTCGCCGCGGAAGCGCGACCGCATCTCGTAACCGTGCTCGGTGCAGCGGGCGTCGGCAAGACGAGGCTCGCCCGCGAGTTCTGGGCGTGGCTCGCCACCGAGTCGCCGGAGCCGCTTCGCCGCACCGGCCGCTGCCTGCCGTATGGGCGGGGCATCACGTACTGGGCGCTCGGCGAGATCTTGAAGGAGCACTTCGGGATGCTCGAGAGCGACGAGCCCGAGGCGCTCATCCGCCGGCTCGGCGACCGGGAGATCCTCGGGCTCACCCTCGGCCTAGACGTCGCCGGGGACCTGCATCCGCTCGCCGCACGCGACCGCCTTCACGAGGCCTGGGTCGCGCTCGCCGACGAACTGACGGCAGAGCGTCCGGCGGTCATCCTCGTCGAGGACCTCCACTGGGCCGAGAGCGAACTCCTCGACTTGCTCGAGCTTCTCCTCCGCTCCACGCACGGCTCCTTGCTCCTTCTCACGACCGCTCGGCCCGAGCTTCTCGACCAGCGGCCGGGCTGGGGCGGTGCGCGCCGGGCCGCGACGACGATCGAGCTCGAGCCGCTCTCGGCCGCCGAGGCGGGGCAGATGCTCGATGACCTCCTTGCCTCCGAGCTCCCCGAACGCATCCGACAGGTGATCGTCGGCCGCGGGGAGGGGAACCCGTTCTTCGTCGAGGAGCTCGTCGCGACGCTCATCGACCGCGGCATCCTCGCACGCACGAATGGAGGCTGGACGGCGGCCGGGCTACCGTCCGGCTTCGTCGTTCCCGACACCGTCCAGGCAGTCCTCGCGGCGCGAATCGACCTCCTTCCTCCGTCCGAGAAGGCGGCGCTCCAGGCAGCTTCCGTGATCGGGCGCGTCTTCTGGCCCGGCCCCGTCTACGAGCTCGTGCCCGACGTCTCCCCGGATTTTCGCGTTCTCGAGGATCGCGACTTCGTCCGCCGGCGCAGCGGCTCGTCGATTCCCGGCGAGCGGGAGCTTGTTTTCAAGCACCAGCTGACGCGGGAAGTTGCCTACGCGAGCCTGCCGACGGCGACGCGCGCGCGGCTACACGCGGCGTTCGCGGCCTGGCTCGAACGCTTCGGCGCGGCCCGCGACGAGACCGCTTCGATGCTCGCTCACCACTACGCGGAGGCGGCGCGCCCGGAGGACGCCGACCTCGCCTGGGCGGACGCTGACGAGGAGCTCGCTCAGGCGCAGACGTGCGCCGTCGCCTGGCTTCGGCGAGCAGCCGAGCTCGCAGCCGGCCGCTTCGAGATCGGCGACGCGCTCGCCATGCTCGATCGCGCGCTCGCGCTCGCCAACTCCGATGGGACGCGAATCGAGATCCTGCGCGAATCGGCGCGGGTCCACGAGTTGGGGTACGAGATGGAGCCTTACCGCCACGCGCTCGAGGCGGCGCTCACTCTCGGCCCCGAGCGCGACGTGGCTGCCGACATCTACGCGGATCTCGCACACTTCGGTCTCGGGCGGCCCTACATGTGGAAGGAGCCACCGCCGGACGAGCTGACGAAGCACTGGCTCACCAAGGCGCTCGAGCTCGCCGAACCCGGATCGCCGGCGCAGGGATTTGCTCTCCTCGCCCGCAGCCTGGCTGAGCCCGAGACGGCGGTCGGGGAGGAGGCTGCGGCGCAGGCGCTCGCGATAGGTCAAGCAGTCGAGAATCCCGATCTCCTCGCGTTCACGTACGAGGCGCACTCGCTCGTCGCCTCGGCGCGCGGCCGCTTCGGAGAGGCCTGCGACTGGGCCGAGCGGTCACGCGTGGCAAAGTCGAAGGAGGCCGATCCGGCCTGGCGGGCATACCACCTCTTCCTCGGCGGCCTCGTCCGACTCCGGGCGGGCCGCGTCGGCGCCGTGCCGCCGCTCGTCGACGAGTTAGACGACGTTGTCAAGGCGCTCAGTCCTCACGCGGAGGTGCACGCGGTCGCGCTGCGGGCGATGCTCGAGTCCTCCCGAGGTCGCTGGCAGACGCTTGCCCACCTGGGAGCCCGCGCCGAGACCGCGAGCGCCGCCAACGAGGAAACGCCGTGTCAGTTCAACTGGCGCACACTCCTCGTCGCTGCGCTTGCATTTGAGCACCTCGGAGAGCACGACCGGGCTCGTCAGCTGGAGGAACGCGCTCGCGCCGGCGCGATCGTCGCCGGCCCGCCCGAGCGGGAGCCTGCCCTGTTGCGGCTCGCGCTCCACCGAGGAGACCTTCCCGAGGCGGAGCGGATCCTCCACGGCATGCCGGCCGGCATCGACGCGTGGGGGCTCGACGGGCCGGCCGCGCGCCTCGATGCGCTAGTCGCTCTCGGCGAGCGAGAGCGGGTCGAGGAGGACGCAGCCCTCTTCCTGGCGGAGGAGAGCTACACGCAGCCGTTCGCCCTGCGCGCCCTCGGGATTGTCCGAGGAGAATCTCGCCTGGTCGAGGAGGCGCTCGCCCGCTTCGAAGCGATCGGGCTCGACTGGTACGCGGACGAGACCCGTTCGCTCCTCTCCTAGAATCGTCTGGTGGCCCTTCGGGTCTGCATGGTGACGCCTTTCGCGTGGTCGCGGCCACACTCGGTCAACGAGCACATCGAGGTGGGCGCCGCGGCGCTCCGGGCACGCGGCCACGAGGTCGTCGTGCTCGCTCCATCGAACCGGGCGAAGGATCTCGCCGAGGGCCGCCGAGCCCTCCGCCGGCTCGAACGCGAAGGGCGGCCGCTCGAAGGAACGCTCGCGGTCGGCCCGGCCGTCCCGGTCTCGCGGCGAAGCCGTCTCGGTGTGCCCGTCGGCGTTCGCGCGAACCTTGCACTCGCCCTCTCCGCCGACGAGTTCGACCTCGTGCATGCGCACGACCCTGGCGTACCCAGCCTCTCGTACCTCGCGCTCCGCCACGGGCGCGGCCTGACCGTCGCGACATTTCACTCGGCCGAGCGGCTCGGCTACCCGCCGGGAAAGGCACAGCGCGAGCGGCTGCTCGCGCGTACCGACGCACTGACCGCGACCTCGGCCGAGGTCGCGGCGGCGGCCGCGTTGCGATTTCCGGGCGACTACGAGGTGCTGCCGCTCGGCATTGTGGCCCCTGAGCGCGCGGAACCACGCGCTCGCTTCGTGCTCGAGTGGCGTGCGGACGAGCCCGACCGACTGCGAGCCGCTCTCCGCGCGCTCAGCGAGCTGCCTGACTACGAGCTCGTCCTCCTCCGCACCCGGCCCCTCGCAGGTCGGCCGTACGTCCCGCGGGCCCTGCGCGGACGCGTGCTCGTGAGGACGGCGCTCGACGGCACCGCCAGGGCCGACGAACTCGTCGGCGCGGCAGGATTCGTTCCCGCGAGAATCGGCGAAGCCCGACTCGCGGTCGAGGCTGCGGCCGCCGGTGTGCCGCTCGTGGATCCGCCCGGATCCGAAGACCAGCCGGCGCTGGTCGGGGCCGCCCTGGCTCGGCTCGCCGAAGACCCGGAGCACCGCGAGGCTGCCTCCGACACCGCACGGTCTTCCGCCCACGGACAGAGCGCCGAGGCGCTCGCAGACCAGCTCGAGCGTCTCTACCGTCGGGTGGTCAGGCGTCGGCGAGCCTCGCACCACGCGGATCTCCTGGCCGACCGCCCTTGGATCCTGTGCGACCTCCATCTGCACACGGAGCACTCGCACGACTGCTCGATGCCCGTCGAGGACGTCCTCGACCACGCGGAGGGGCTGGGACTCGGAGCGATCGCCGTCACCGACCACAACGTCTTCGCGGGCGCGCGCGAGGCGGTAGAGCTCGCACGCCTGCGATCGCTGACCGTCATCCCAGGAGAGGAGGTCAAGACCGATCAGGGTGAGGTCATCGGCCTCTTCCTCTCCGAGGAGATCCCGCGCGGGATGACGATGGGCGAAACCATCGGCGCCATCCGGGAGCAGGGTGGTCTCGTCTACCTCCCCCACCCGTTCGACCGCCTGCACACGATCCCGGACGCGCCGACCCTGCACCGCCACCTGGCCGAGATCGACGTCTTCGAGGTCTACAACGCCCGGCTGCTCCGAGAGACCTTCAACGACGAGGCGCTTCGCTTCGCACGGAAGTACAACCTGACGATGGGCGCCGGCTCCGATGCGCACGTCCTCCAGGGAATCGGCACGGGTCTCGTGCGGATGCGAGCCTTCGAGGGGCCCGAGGAGTTTCTCCTCAGCCTTCGGACCGCCGAGATCCTGCGCCGGCCGAAGTCGCTCGTGTACCTCCAGGGGCTGAAGTGGGTGGCGCAGGCGCGCGAACGTCGGACGAAGGCAGGGGTCCGCTAGCTCCGCCGCGAACAGAGTCCCGACCCGTGCCCGTGCCCACCGACGAACTCTCCGAGCGTTACCTCCGGAAGGCGATTGCCGAGATCAACGAGCTCGGCCACGAGATCGCCCAGGCAGCCGGGCCGGACCGTGCGCCCGTCCTCGGCTCGGGCCATCCGCTGGCCGACGTGCTCCTCCTGAAGCACCGGCCGCGCGACTCGGAGATCCAGGAAGGCGTGGCCTTCTACGGCCGGGCCGGCGACGCGATCACCAAGGCGCTCGGCCGCCTGCGGGTCGACCCGACGACGGTCTACGGCACGAACGTCTTGAAGTACGACGGCGAGGACGAAGCCGAGGCGCGAGGCTGGCTCATTCGCGAGCTCCACGTGGTGGGGCCCAAGATCGTCGTCGTCATGGGGCAAGATGCTCTCAGATGCCTGAACGAGACCGGCTTTCCCCTCTCGAGCACCCTGGAGCCGAAAACGGGCGAGATCCAGCGCTACACGCCGACGACGGACGCGCTCGTGACACCGGACGTCGACGACTCGCTGGACGAGCAGCCGGCGAAGCGGGCCTTCTGGGAGGCCTTCAAGGAGCTGGGGCCCTGGTGGGCCGAGCTCCCGCCCTGGTAGGGCTCTTCCTCGTCCTCGGGATCTACGACGCCGTCGCCGAGCGGCTGCCCGAGCTCGGGGAATGGGGAACGGTCGCATTCTTCGCGCTCGTCCTGATCCCGCTCACGTTCCTGCTCGCATGGCTCGCCTTGCCGCTCCGCCAGACACTCGAGCCCCGGTACCTGCTCGGTCTCGGCCTCGTGCTCGCTGCGGTGACGATCCTGCTCCACCTGGCGTCCTTCGACTCGGCCGCGAACCAGACCAAGTTCGCGGCGGTCGTCCTCGTCGGCTGGTGGTTCCTGATCTTCTTCGACCACGTCGGTCTCGTTCTGCTCGTGGCGGTCCTGATCGTCCCGGTGGACATCTACTCGGTGGCGCAGGGGCCGACCAAGCGCATCGTCGAGGAACAGCCACAGGTCTTCGACGCGCTCTCGATCGCCTTCCCCGTTCCAGGCGAGCAGACGTCCGCACAGCTCGGTCTCCCGGACGTCCTCTTCTTTGCGCTCTTCCTCGGCGCCGCCGTGAAGTTCCTGCTCCGCGCGAGGCTGACGTGGACGCTGATGGCGCTCTCCTTCGGCGCGACGCTCGCGCTCACGGTTTGGACGGACGTGAGCGGGCTTCCCGCCCTGCCGCTCCTCTCCGCCGGCTTCGTGCTCGCCAACGCCGACCTGCTCTGGCGGCAGATCCGCAGGCGTCGCGCGCTCTAGTCTGGGGCCGCATGACCCGCTTCCAACGTTCGCGGGATCCCGGAGAGGAACAACGAGCCACCGCTCTCGAGCTCTTCTACGACCTCGCGTTCGTATTCGCGATCACGCAGGTCTCGCACCTGTTCCTCGACGATCTGAGCTGGACGGGAGCGGCGCAGGCGCTACTCGTTCTGCTGGTGGTCTGGTGGGCATGGAACTACACGACGTGGGTGACCAACGAGCTCGATCCAGACTCGATCGTCGTTCGAGCCGTGCTGATGGTCGTGATGCTCCTGAGCTTGCTCATGGCCGTCGCCATCCCGGAGGCGTTCGGCGCGCACGCCCTCTTGTTCGCGGTCTCGTACGTTGGCATCCAGGTAGGGCGTCATGCGTTTCTGACCTTTGCCTCGGCGGAGGCCCGGACGCTCGAGCGGGAGCGCGCGGGCCGCATCCTCACCTGGTTGACGGCAGCCGGGGTGCTGTGGATAGCGGGCGCGCTTGCCGACGGAACGGCGCGTTGGATGCTTTGGCTGGCCGCGCTCGCGATCGACTACCTCGGCCCGTTGGTTCTCTATTGGCTCCCCAGACGGCCGCGACTCAGCAGCGAGACCTGGGAAGTAGAGACGTCGCACTTCGCAGAGCGCTTCCAGCTCTTCGTGATCATTGCGCTAGGCGAGACCATCGTCCTGACCGGTGCCACCACGGCTGGGCTGGAGCTCGGCCCATCACGAGTCGTTGCGTTCGGCATTGCATTCCTCGCAACGGCCGCGCTCTGGTGGCTCTACTTCAACTACGTCGCCACGATCGCCCAACGGCGACTCGAGCTCGCTCCGGACCGCACCCGGCTCGCGCGCGACGCCTACACGTATCTGCACGTTGCGATCGTCGCCGGCGTGATTCTCTCGGCAGTCGGCGACGAGCTCGTGATCGCACACCCGACAGACGTGCTGCCCGGCGAGGAGGTAGTCGCTGTCGTGGGCGGGCCGGCGCTCTATCTGCTCGCGCACGTCGCGCTGCGGCTCCGGATGACCGGCACAATCAGCCGCAAGCGTCTCGCGGGGGCGCTCGCGTGCCTCGCGGTCGGCGGCCTAGGGCCATTCGCCCCAGGGCTCGTGCTCGCCGCGCTTCTCCTTGCGGTACTTACGACGACGATCGCCTCCGAGCACATCGCAGCGGCGCGCCGCCGGGCCCGTGGCGAGCCGTCGCCCCTCGACCGCCTAGAACCGTCGGCCGGTTCCAAGGGCAGCTGACCTAACCGCGGGTGAAGAGAGCGACTGCCTCGACGTGCGGCGTGTGCGGGAACATGTCGACCGGTCGAACGCGCTCCAGGCGGTAGCCGTGCTCCCGCACGAGCTCCTTCGCGTTCGGTGCGAGCGTCGTCGGGTTGCAGGAGACGTAGACGAGCCGCGGCGCTTCGAGCCGGGCAATGCGCCTGAGAGCCTTGCCCGAGAGCCCACTGCGCGGCGGGTCGACGACGACAACGTCCGGCTTGCCTGCGCGCTCCGAGAGCTCTTCGATCGCCTCGCCGACCTCCCCGGCGTAGAAGGCCGAGTTCGTGATCCCGTTCAGCTCGGCGTTCTCGATCGCGCACGCGACCGATTCCTCCGAGACCTCGACCCCCCACACTGTCAGCGCGTCCTTCGCGAGCGCGAGGCCGATCGTCCCGGTGCCGCAGTAGAGGTCGAAGAGCGTCTCTTCGCCGGTCAGGCCTGCGTACTCGCCGGCAAGGCGGTAGAGCGTTTCCGCCATGGCCGTGTTCGTCTGGAGGAATGCGTTGGGCCGTACACGGAAGCGGAGCCCGAGGATCTCCTCCTCGATCGCCTCCTCGCCCCAAAGGAGCTGCGTCGGCAGGTTCGTTACCTCGGCCGGGCGATCGTTCACGGCGTGGTGGATGGATCGCACCTCGGGGAAGCGGCGCAGGGTCTCGACGAACGAGTCGAGCTCGTCGAAGCGCCCGGGAGCGGTGACGAGGACGACGAGCGCCTGGCCGGTGTTGCGCCCTTCGCGGACGACGAGGTGGCGGAGGAAGCCGCGCTGGGCTTCCTGGTCGTAGGGCTCGAGATCATGTTCGCGTGCCCATTCCTTGATCGAGTTCCTGATCGCGTTCCCGAGATCGGTCGTGAGCCAGCAGCGCTCGACGTCGATCACCTCGTCCCAGCGGCCGGCGCGGTGGAAGCCGAGGTCGAGACGCCCGTCCTCGGACGGGGAGAACGAGTACTCGAGCTTGTTCCGGTAGCTGAAGAGCGACGCGGCCGGCACGGCGGGCTCGAGCGGCGCGTCCGTGAAGCCGCCGATGCGCGTCAGGGCGTCCGCAACCTGACCGGCCTTGGCCTCCAGCTGGCGCTCGTAGGCGAGATCCTGGAACCGGCAGCCGCCGCAGGCAGGGTAGTGCTCGCAGGGGGCATCAACCCGCTCGGCACCCGGCTCGAGGACGTCGACGGCGACCGCCTCCGCGTGGCTTCGCTTGACCTTCGTAACCCGAGCGCGGACGGTGTCGCCGGGCAGCCCGCGACGCACGAAGACCACAAAACCATTCAGCCGCGCGACCCCGTTCCCACCGTAGGCGAGCGAGTCAACGGTGACGTCAATCTCGTCGTCGATCCGAACGGGAGCAGCCATGCGGCGATGGTATCGAGGCCCTGCCAGGCCAACGGGGCCCGCTCGACGTGGGCCGGCGCCCACGGCACTGTTCTCTTGGGACGGTAATCGGGGTCAGACCCGAAACACGTCCGCTCCCCCCGCCAAGCACGACCCGGCACCCCTGCTCGAGCGATGACCGGGCCCAGACCAGACGCTTGGTCGCTTGCGAGGCTCGGTTCAATCGTGGGCGACGGCCAAGAGGCGCCGGGCGCCGATGCCCTTCAACTCGAACTCGCCGCGCTCTTCGAACTCGAGGCCCGACCCCGCGACGAGGTCGCGGGTCGTCGTCGACACGAACACGTCTCCCGCCTGAGCTGCCGCCGCGATCCGCGCGCCGGTATGAACGGCGATGCCGCGCGGACGGCCGCCGCCCGGCCGCTCGACCTCTCCCGTGTGGACGCCGGCGCGGACGTCGAGGCCGAGCCCGGCGAGCCGGTCGCGCACCGCGAGCGCGCACCTGATGGCCCGAGCTGGGCCATCGAAGAGCGCCAGGAACCCATCGCCGGCGGTGTCGATCTCCTCGCCGCCGAACCGGTCGAGCTCGCGCCGGACAGCCTCGTTGTGGCGCTCGACCAGGCCCGCCCAGGCATGATCACCGAGCGCCGTCGCGCGCTCCGTCGAGCCCACCAGATCCGTGAAGAGGATCGTCGCGAGCACGCGCTCGTCGACGTGCGAGGGGCGCACGCCGGTCAGGAACTCCTCGACGACATCGATGATGTCGTCCGGCTCCCAGAACGGCACGTGGGTCTCGCCCGGAAGCTCGACGAAGGTCGCGCCCGGGATGCGCTCGGCGAGGTAGCGGCCCTCCTCAACCCGGGCGTCGCGGTCGCCGGTGCGGTGGATGACCACCGTCGGGGCCTGGACCGACGGCAGCACGTCTCGGATGTCTGCTTGCGAGTTCATGATGACGAGGTCACGCGCCGACCCGGGGCTGGCGGCCGCACGAGCCCGCGCCATCCACCATCCCTTGAACGTCTCGTCGGCCGTCGGCGCCATTCGGGTCAGATCCGCATCGACCCCCCATTCGCGCTCGACCGCCGCCGCGTACGCAGCGCGCTGCTCCGCGGTCTCGCACCACGGATAGTCCTCATCCGGCCCGGTGCGCTTCGCATACGTCCCGTAGAGGGCCAGGGCACGAACGCGCTGCGGGTACGTCGCCGCGAAGAGGACGGCGAGCGGGCCGCCCTCCGAGTAGCCGAAGAGCGCCGCTCGCTCGCTCCCGGCGGCGTCCATGACGGCCCGCACGTCGTCCATCCGCGTCTCGAAGTCGGGCAGCCCGACCGCGCGGTCCGACAGCCCCGTCCCGCGCTTGTCGAAGCGGATCAGCCGGGCGAAGGAGCCTAGGCGCTCGAGCAGCCGCACGAAGCCGGGGTGTTCCCAGTCGTTATCGAGGTGCGAGACGAAGCCGGAGATGACGACGAGATCGAAGGCGCCGTCCCCCGTCACCTGGTACGCGATGTTGACGTCGCCGCTCCGCGCATACTCGACCGGGGCGTCCATGCCGTGATTCTCGCGGCGACCGCGGGCCTACGCCACCGTCCTCCCCGAGACACGGCTTGGGCATCGGGGTCAGACCCCGGGACACGTCTGCTTCGGGCATGCAACCTATCGCCGCCGTGGGACGAGCGAGCCGATTCGGACGTCGATCTCATCCTCGACGCGGACCGAAGCGAGCGTGAGGCGGTGAAACCGGCGGGGCCAGCCCGGGAACCTCCGCCTGGTAAGACGTGTAGTTCAGACGTGAGGTGGGTCGCATCCCGTTCGTTTGCGGAGTTCTCCTCTCCGCCGGATGCGGACGCGGCTCCTCCGCCAAGCTCTACTTCCTTCACGGCAGGATCACCGAGCTCGGGCCACGGGATCAGTTGGCGGCCGTCGAGCGATCCGGGCTGGGCGAGCCGGCCGACGTCCTCCTCGCTCTCCTAGACGGGCCGGAGCCGGGTGAGGTCCGAAGCGGCCTCGTCACGACTATCGGCGGGGACGCTCGCGTCTCGTCCATCGTGATCTCGGGAGGGACGGCGTGGATTTGACGGGTGCCGGTCGCGACCTCACCGTCCCCTACGTCCAACGACGGCGTGCCCTCCTGCGTCTACCGGCAGGAATGGGCGGCCAGTCGACGAGCCGCTTACCCAACGCGACTTCAGGGCTCGGGCGGCGAGCCGTGCGTGTTTCGGGACACGCCGGCGCCTACGTGCGGCGCTAGCGACGCGAAGCTGAACGTCCAGCGCGGTCCCGCAACCGGCTGAGTCGCTCGCACCGAACGGCGGGCCATCCCCTCGACCCACTACCCGTCCCGTTCGGCCCGTCCGGGGTCAGACCCCGGACACGTTCGGCCTGGTCATGTCAGGGTCAAGACCCCTTGACACGTCGGCGAGGCGGCGACCGAATTGCCCTTAGGATCGCAAGATGGCTCTTGCGCCCGGGCGGATCCGGCATACCGTCGCGTTCGCGCTAAGCCATGCGCCCGACTCGCAAGGCGAGAAAAGCTTCCTCGCGGCAGCGGAGCGGCTGGCCGACGTTCCGGGCGTCGAGGCATTCGAGCTGCTCCGCGAGGTGAGCCCGAAGAACGGCTTTCGCTTCGGGCTGTCGATGGAGTTCGCCGATGCCGCCGCCTACACGACTTACAACGAGCACGCAGAGCACGCAAGGTTCGTGCAAGAGCGATGGCTAGCGGAGGTCACGGACTTCCTGGAGATCGACTACGAGCCGCGCTGAGGGCCGGTTCCAGCGCACCTAGGCTCGCCCCTACGCCAGCGTCGTGACGAAGACCTTTCGCGTCCGCGGGCCGTCGAACTCGCAGAAGAAGACGCCCTGCCAGGTGCCGAGTGCGAGCTTGCCGTCTTGGATGGGGATCAGGACGCTCGTCGCGGTTAGGGCGGCGCGGACGTGCGAGGGCGCGTTCTCCTCACCCTCCTCGATGTGATCCCAGCCCCAGCCGTCCTCGACGATCTTCTCCATCGCCTTCTCGAGGTCGGTTCCGACGGCCGGATCGGCATGCTCCTGGACGATCACGCCGGCAGTCGTGTGCGGCACGTAGACAAGCGCCGCCGAGCCGCCGTTCGCGCTGCCGAGGGCCTCACGAACCCCCTGAGTCACATCCACGACCTGCGTCTTGCGCTCGGTCTTCACCTCGAACTCCCGCAGCACGGGGCGGTATCCTACGCGACCGATGGCCGCGTCACTCGCCGGGAGCGACCTCGACGCATACCGCGAAGAGGCCGACCGTTTCATCGCGGCGATCGACGAGGAGTTCTACCTTCACTTCGCTGGGCACAAGGCGACTCTGGACGTCGCGCCGATCTATGAGCGCTACGCCGACTTGACTACGCTAGAGCAGGCTGAACGGCTCCAGGCGACCGCCGCCGAGAGCCCGGAGCTCACCGAGCTCTGGCGTTTCGCCTGCGAGGGGTGGCTCGGCGCACTGACCCGCGAGCAGTCGGAGCGGCTGGCAAACCTCGAGGCGTCACTGACGACGGAGATGGACGGCGAGACGATCGGCTTCCGCGAGCTGCGGCCGAGAATGGCGAACGAGCCCGACCGCGAGCGTCGCGCGCGACTCGAGACCGCCCGCGTGGAGCTCAACGAGGAGCACATGCTCCCGCTCTACCTCGAGGCCGCGGAGGAACGGCGCGAGGCGACGCTCAAGCTCGGCGCGTCAACGTACCGCGAGCTCTACGAGCGCTTCCGCTTCCCGCTCGAACGCATGGAGGAGCAGTGCCGCGCTCTCCTGACCGCGACGGAGGACGAGTACGTCGACACGCTCGACGAGGTCTTCCGAGCTCGGGTCGGCGTAGGGCTCGACGGCGCAAAGCGCTACGACGTCGGGCGCGTCTTCCGAGCACCCGAGTGGGACGAGGGTTTCCCCGCTGACGCGATGCTCCCTGCGCTCGAGGCGACGCTCACGGATCTCGGTATCGACCTCCGAAGCCAGGCCAACGTCGAACTTGACGTCGAGCGCCGGCCCTTGAAGTCGCCGCGCGCCTTCTGCGCGCCCATCGAGGTTCCCGGCCGAGTCGTGCTCGTGATCCAGCCGCAGGGCGGCGCCGACGACTGGCGCGCTCTCTTCCACGAGGCCGGGCACACCGAGCATTTCGCTCACATCCGCGCCTCGCTTCCGGTCGAGCACAGACGCCTGGGCGACCCGACCGTCAGCGAGGGCTGGGCCGCGCTCCTCGAGCGGCTCGTCGACGACCCGGTCTGGCTCTCACGCCGCCTCGACTTCGGCCGCCCGCAGGAGTTCGCGGCCGAAGGGGCCGCGCTCCATCTCTACCTCGCCCGCCGTTATGCAGCCAAGCTCCTCTACGAGCTCGAGCTCCACAGCGCGCCCGAGCTCGAGCCGATGCGGGAGCGCTACGTCGAGATCCTTGGCGACGCGACCAAGATCGAGCCGTCGGGCGCCGATTTCCTCGCCGATGTGGATGAGGGCTTCTACGCCATCGGCTACCTCCGCTCGTGGGCCTTCGAGGCGCAGCTTCGGGCGCATCTCAGGGCGGAGTTCGGAAACGCGTGGTTCTCCCGCCGCGAGGCGGGCTCTCTGCTTCGGGAGCTCTGGAACGAGGGCCAGAGCATGAACGGGGATGAGATCCTCCGGGAGGTGGCGGGCGTCGAGCTCGACCTCGCCGCCGTTGCCGAGCGGATCGAGGAGCCGTTGCGCGCGTGAGCACCCGGGTCGTCATCGCAGGCGCGGCCGGCCGCGACTTCCACAACTTCAACGTGGCCTTTCGCGATCGAGAGGACATCGAGGTCGTCGCCTTCACGGCTACGCAGATCCCGGACATCGACGGGCGCGTCTATCCTACGGAGCTCGCCGGCGAGCACTACGTACACGGGATTCCGATCGTGCCGGAGGAGGAGCTCGTCGAGCTCGTTGTCCGCGAACGGATCGACGAGGTCGTGTTCGCCTACTCCGACGTGACGCACGAGCACGTGATGCACGTCGCCTCGCGGGCGCTCGCAGCGGGAGCGGACTTCCGACTCATGGGCCCGCGCTCGACCGAACTCGCCTCCTCGAAGCCCGTCGTCGCCGTCTGCGCGGTTCGCACAGGCTCAGGCAAGAGCCAGACGACCCGGCACGTCGCAAGAGTGCTTCGCGACGATGGCAAGCGCGTCGCCGTCCTGCGGCACCCGATGCCCTACGGCGACCTGACGAAGCAGGTCGTCCAGCGGTTCGAGCGCTACGAGGACCTGGATGCCGCCGACTGCACGATCGAGGAGCGCGAGGAGTACGAGCCTCATCTGGCCGAGGGCAACCTCGTGTTTGCCGGCATCGACTACGCGGCCATTCTGACCGCAGCTGAGGAGGAGGCGGACGTGATCCTCTGGGACGGCGGCAACAACGACACCCCGTTCATCGCGCCCGACGTCCATATCGTCGTCTGCGACCCGCACCGGGCCGGGCACGAGACGCGCTACCACCCGGGCGAGCAGAACCTCCGCATGGCGGATGTCTGCGTCGTCAACAAGGTCGACAGCGCGCCGCCAGACGGGATCGACGCGGTCTTCAGGTCGATCGCCGAGGTGAACCCCGGCGCAACCGTGATCCGCGCGGCCTCGCCCTTCGTCGTCGAAGGAAACGAGGAAGAGATTCGAGGAAAGCGTGTGCTGGCGATCGAGGACGGGCCGACCCTGACGCACGGCGAGATGGCCTACGGAGCCGCCGTCCTCGCGGCGCGCCAGTACGGCGCCGCGGAGCTCGTCGACCCGCGCCCCGTCGCCGTTGGCTCGATCGCGAAGACGTTCGAGCGCTACCCGCACGTCGGCGAGCTCCTCCCCGCGATGGGCTACGGCACGAAGCAGCGCGAGGAGCTCCGCGAGACGATCGAGCGCTCGGACGCCGACCTCGTCCTGATCGGCACGCCGATCGACCTCAGGAAGATCATCGAGATCGACAAGCCGGCGCTCAGGGTCGGCTACCGGCTCCAGGAGCTGGGCGAGCCGACGATCGCGGCCGTTCTGGCCGAGCGCGGCATCCTCGACGCGCAGGCACCGGTCGCAAGCTAGGAACCCTCCTAGAGGCTTGATGTGAAACTGGCGCCCCGTGGGGGCGCCACAGACCAAGCCAGGGCGTTTCGGCGTCCGCGACACGGGCCGGTGGCCCGTGCAAGGGCGACGGGACGTCCTGACGCCGTGTCTGAGACGGCATCCGCGGCTCCGCCACATTCACATCAAGCCTCTAGCTGAGCTGGAGGCCCACGATCAGGGCCAGCACGAGCAGATAACCGCCCGCCACAATGCCGAGGCTTCGACGGTCGAACCGAACGGCGTGGTCGAGATCTCCGACCAGCCACGACGTCCGCGCCACGAGGCCAAGGCTTGCCACGATGAATGCGTACGACGCGATGTAGATCTTGTCGATCATCAGGAGGTAGTTCACCTCCGGAAGCGCCGAGTTGGTGGTCAGCTGCAGCGCGACCAGCGTGAGGAGCGCCGTGATCCCGATCCCGATGCGGCCTTCGACGAAGTCTGGGCGGACGATGAACATGAGCGCCGCCGAGATCAGCACGATGATGATCGGCAGGAGCAGCTTCACGGAGTAGGTCGCGGCCGGGCGTGTCACGGCCAGCACGAACTGCGCCCGCGAGTACGACGGGAAGTCGGCGCCTTGCTCCCCGAACTGCGTTGCGTAGGGAACCGAGACGATCTCGAGTGTCGGGTCGCCGAGGTTGTAGCCCGGCAGGGTCATCTCCGGACTCCGCGAGGCGGCGCGGTAGTCGGGCACGTAGCGAAGCTCGGCGTCGTCGAGTCCCGAGTCCTCGAACTCGACGGTGAGCTGCCCGGCAGACAGATCGCCAGGGCTGCGACCCCGGCCACGAGCACTCTCCGCATCGCGCGACTCAACGCCCTCGGCGGTTCGCTGTCAAGCCTCCTGCCCGCCGGCGCCCTCGTCGCAGGATCGCCGCAGGTCAGTTGCGAATCCCACTCCGTGCTCACCGTCCTCGCACTTGGTGGAAACGCCCTCCTGCGGAAAGACGAGCGTGGCACGGCGGCCGAGCAGCGGGCCAACCTGGCCGAGACGCTCGCCGCGGCGCGCGAGATCCTCCAGGCGGGACCGGTGGTCGTCACCCACGGGAACGGGCCCCAGGTCGGCAACGAGCTCCTACGCCAGGAGGCGGGTGCGGCCGAGGCTCCCCCGCTCCCGCTCTGGCTCGCCGTCGCGCTCACCCAGGGCGAGATCGGGTCTCTGGTCGCGGCCGAGCTCCCGGTGGTCGTCGAGCGGGAGGTGGCCGTGATGCTCACGCACGTCGAGGTCGATCCTGACGACCCGGCCTTCGAGCACCCGACGAAGCCGATCGGGCCCTTCTACGACGAGGGCCAGACGACCGAGCTGCGCGAGGATCGCGGCTGGACGCTCGTCGAGGACTCCGGCCGCGGCTTCCGGCGCGTCGTGCCATCGCCCGAGCCGCAGGCGGTCGTCGAGCTCGCGACGATCCGGGCTCTCGTGGAGTCGAATGCTGCCGTCGTGGCCGCAGGCGGCGGCGGGATTCCCGTCGTGCGGCGCAGAGGCCGGCTCGAAGGGGCAGACGCCGTGATCGACAAGGATCTCGCGAGCGCGCTCCTCGCGACCGCGCTCGGGGCCGACCGGCTCGTGATCCTCACGCAGGTCGCCGCCGTCTACCGGAACTACGGCGAACCTGACGCCGAGCCCGTGGCCGAACTCCGCCCCGGCCGGGATGACGCCATTCTTGACGAGCTCCCGGCCGGGAGCATGCGGCCCAAGGTCGCGGCCGCGTTCCGCTTCGTGGCGGAGACCGGCGGCGAGGCCCTCGTCACGAGCGCCGACGCTCTCCTGAAGGCTGAGGCCGGCACGAGGATCGTCCCGGGCTGAAGGCGGCGGGTCGCGTGGGAGGCCACGGGTACCATCCGGCCGTGCTTTCGGCCACTGCGGTACCGGCTCACCTGAAAGGCCGCGACTTCCTTCGCGTCAATGACTGGAGCGGCGAAGAGCTCCGGCTCGTGCTCGACGTCGCCGTCCGCCTGAAGGCCCGCCAGCGCGAGCGGGTGCCGCACCGGCTGCTCGAAGGGCGCACGCTCGGGATGATCTTCCAGAAGCCCTCGACCCGGACGCGCGTCAGCTTCGAGGTCGGCTTCGCACAGCTCGGCGGGACGCCCCTCTACCTCGCGGCCGGCGACCTCCAGCTCGGCCGCGGCGAGACGATCGAGGACACCGCCAAGGTGCTCTCCCGCTACCTAGACGGGATCATGATCCGCACGTTCGCCCAGGCGGACGTCGACGGCCTTGCCGAGCACGCGGACATCCCGGTGATCAACGGGCTGACCGACGAGTTCCACCCGTGCCAGGCGCTGGCGGACGTCTTCACGATCCGCGAACGCTTCGAGGAGCTCGAGGGCGTTCGCGTCGCCTACTTCGGCGACGGAAACAACGTCTGCCACTCGCTGATGGTCGCCTGCGCCAAGCTCGGGGTGGACTTCGTGGCGGCGACGCCGGAGGGCTACGAGCCGAGCGGAGAGGTGGTCGGCTGGGCCGAGGCCGCGGCATCAGAGTCCGGCGGCTCGGTGACGCTCATCCGAGACGCACGCGAGGCCGCGACCGGCGCGGACGTCCTCTACACCGACGTGTGGACGAGCATGGGCCAGGACGAAGAGCGCGAGCGCCGCCTCGCGGACCTCCAGGGATTCGGGATCGACACGAAGCTGCTCGACCTCGGGTCAGACCGGGTGATCGTCATGCACTGCCTCCCCGCGCACTACGGGGAGGAGGTTGCCAAGGACGTGCTCCACGGGCAGCGCTCGGCCGCGTGGGATCAGGCGGAGAACCGGCTCCACGCCCAGAAGGCGCTGCTCGCGCTCGTCGTCCGCTGACGCTCCACACGCGTGCTTCCGCTCAAGGACAACGTCCCGACGAGGCACTTCCCGATCGTCACGGTCTCGCTCATCGCCGCGAACGTGCTCGTCTGGATCCTGTACGAGAACATGGGCGCCGGCCGTGAGTTCGAGGCGTCCGTCGTCGAGGCCTCGTACTTCCCGTGTGAGGTCGAGAGCTCCTGCCCGAACCTGGGTCTCGACTGGCCGCTGAACGCACTCACGTCGATGTTCATGCATGCGAGCTGGGCGCACTTGCTCGGCAACATGCTGTTTCTCTGGATCTTCGGGAACAACGTCGAGGACACCCTCGGCCGCGTGCGCTTCGTCGCGTTCTACGTCCTCGGAGGGCTCGCAGCGACCGCGGCGCAGTCGTTCGTCACGCTCGGATTCGGTGCCCCAGGGGACGCCGAGATCCCGAACCTGGGCGCGAGCGGGGCGATATCGGCCGTGCTCGGCGCGTACTTCGTGCTGGTGCCGCACTCGAAGATCCTGAGCTTCATCCCGCCCTTCTTCATCTTCCCCGTGCCGGCGATCGTCTTTCTCGGCGTCTACTTCGTCTACCAGCTCATCATCGGCAGCTACTCCTTCATGCACCCGGAGTCGGGCGGCGGCGTCGCCTACTTCGCCCATCTCGGCGGCATCGCGTTCGGGCTGCTGGTAGCGAAAGCGTTCGCGACCGGCCGGCCACGGCCGCTCAGGGCGACCTATTGAGCTTTGAGGAGCACGTGAGGCGCGCGGTCGAGTCGCTGCCTGACGACCTGCGCCGGGCGATGTCGAACGTCGCGATCGTGGTCGAGGACGAGAACCCCGAGGACTCCGACCTCTACGGGCTCTACACCGGCGTGCCGCTCACGAGCCGTGGGGCAGAGTCGTACGCGGGCGCCCTACCGGACAAGATCGAGATCTATCGACTGCCGCTCGAAGCCGAGTTCGGCGACGACCCTGAGCTCCTCGAGGAGGAGATCCGCATTACCGTCCTCCACGAGATCGCCCACCATTTCGGGATCGACGAGGACCGGCTCGACGAGCTCGGCTGGAGCTAGGAGCCAACCCAGCCGAGGTCGACCGCACGCACGTCGAGGGCGATCGGGTCGAGTGGCCGCTCTTCCGCAAGCGAGTAGATCTGCACGGTGTCGCCGAGGGTCGAGGCGACCCACCTCCCGTCTGCTGAGGCCGTATAGGCGAGCCCGTCGGCGAGGAACGGAGGAAGCGCAGGCCGGGCGGAGAGCCGGCCGCGGTCATCGAACCCGAGGACCGCGCCGGGGGCCTCGTCGCTCGGGACGAGCAGCCTGTCGCCGACGGCTCGCAGATACTCCCGCACCGGGCAGCACGGACCTGGATTCGCGATCAGTCGACCGTCATCGAAGATCGCGAGCGACCGGTCGAGCGGGAAACGTCCTCCAACGAGGGCCGCCAGACGATCCTGGTCTAACCATGCAAGGTCGTGCGGAGCCTTCGGGAACTGGTCGCCCGGAACGACGACACGGAGGCACGGGCGTTCCGAGGCACACGGCTCGACGAGTTCGACGACGTCTCCGCTCCGGTTGACGAACGTGAGGCGTCCGCTCGGCCGCCAGGCTGGAGCGCAACCGCGCAGGCGCCTGACGCCGACCCGTGTCTGGGACGGGAAGCGCTCGGCGCGACCTCCGCACGGCTCCCCGGCGGCAACCAATCCCGTGGGCGAGACGCGGATCCGGCACGAATGAACGCCGGAGAGAACCGATCTGCTGAGCGTCGGGAGCGCGATGACCTCGATGTGACATCCAACGCCGCGCCTGACCGTCACGTACAGGAGCCCGCCCACGCCTCGGCTCTCCAGTCGTTCGGCGACCGTGAGTCGATCGGCCAGGGCCGTCGTGGTCGCGGCCGTAGTCGTGTCGGTCTCGCGGCGTTCGGGCCGAGCTTCCTCCGCCGCGTCCCCACCTCGGATCGCGTCACCGATGCCGACGGCCGCGAGGAGAATGACCCCGCCGACGACGAGCGCCGTCCAGCGGCCCACGCCTAGCCGCCGGCGTCTGCGGCGTCCTCGGCCAGCGGCAGCTCGAAGAAGAACGTCGAGCCTTCGCCCTCGGCCGAGGCGACCCAGATCCGCCCGCCCATGTGGCGGATGAGCTCACGGCAGATGTAGAGGCCGAGGCCGGTGCCGCCGACCCCGCGGGTGAGATTCGGGTCGAGCCGATAGAACTTGTCGAAGATCCGAGCCTGCTCGGCCAGTGGGATCCCGAGCCCCTCGTCCCGCACCGCGAACCGCAGCCTTCGCTCCCTCGCTTCGAGCCGGATCTCGACCGCCCCGCCATCTGGCGAGTACTTGACCGCGTTGTCGACGAGGTTGGTGAGCACCTGCCGCGTCTTGTCCGCGTCCGCCGCGACTCGAGGGAGATCCGGCGCCGCCACGAGCCGGATGAGGATCCCGTTTGGGAGATGCGTCTTGGCCGCCGCCACGACCTGCTCGGCAAGCCTCGTCGCCTCGAAAGCGTCGGACGACAGTTCGAGACTGCCACCCTCGAGCCGACTCGCCCAGAGGATGTCGTTGATCGTGTGGGCGAGCCTGTCGGACTCCTCCGAGATGACGTCGAGCAGCCGCTCGCGGAGCTCCTGGTCGAGCACGACGTCGCGACGGCGCAGCGTCATTGCGGCGCCGTACACGGCGGCGAGCGGCGTCCGCAGCTCGTGGGAGGCCGTGGCGACGAACTCGGTCTTCAGGGTTTCGACCTTGCGTTCCTCCGTGAGGTCGCGGAAGGCGTAGACGGTCCCGTCGGAGAACCCCACGCCCGCGATCGAAAGCCAGAGCTCGCGCCCGTCCACCTCGACTGGAACTGTCTCGGGCCGCGCGGCGGCACCTGGAATGCTGGACACCGGGACGAGACGACCGACATTCGCCCAGCTCGGAAGGACGTCGGTTACCGGACGCCCGAGCGTCTCGCCGGGCGGAAGCCCTGTGATGGTTTCCGCCGCCGGGTTCCAGTACCGGACGACATCGCGTTCGTCGACCAAGAAGACGCCGTCTCCGACCGCAGCGAGAACGCGCGCCGCATCCGCGCGCTCCTCCGCGTCGCGGAAGAGGCGCGCGTTGTCGACGGCGAGCGCCGCACGCCTGGCAAGCTCGCGCGCGAGCGCGAAGTCCTCCTCGCCGTAGCGCCGGCCAGAGTCCGCCGCGAGGAAGGTCAGAGCGCCGATCGTCTGGCCGCGGGCGACGAGCGGGAGGATCATCCCCGAGACCAGCCGGAGCTCACGAAGGAGAGCCAGATGGTCGTCATCGCGAGCGACCTGCTCGAGATCCGAGTCGAGATCCTCGAGGAGCACGGGCTCACCGGTCCGGAGCACCCGGCCGACCGGACTCTTCTCGCTACCGGGGTCTGAAGTGAAGCGACGCTCGAGCTCGCGGACCAGCTCCTCGCGCCTTGGATCGAGCGCCGCAACGGCGACGCCCCGGATCTCGCTGCTCTGCTCGACCACGTCGACGACGCAGATATCGGCCATTCGCGGCACGGAGATCCGCCAGTCGCTCGAGGGTCGTCTCGTAGTCGAGCGACGCGCCGAGCACTTCGCTCGCCTCGACGAGCAGGCTCATGCCGGCCTCGGCGCGCTTGCGTCGTGACGTCGTGGAACGCGAGCACCGCGCCGGTGAGGACGCCGTCGGTCACGATCGGCGAGGACGTGTACGAGACCGCGAAGATCGTCCCGTCCTTTCGGATGTACGCATCGTCCTCGCGGTGCACGACCTCGCCGGTGCCGAGCGCCCGCAGGAGCGGACACTCCTCGTGCGGGAACGCGCTCCCGTCCGGCCGCCGGTAGTGGATGGTCGCGTGCATGTCGCGGCCGAGAAGCTCCTTTTCCGTCCAACCGAGCAGCCCCTCGGCGGCCGGGTTCACGAAGCTGACCCGCCCGTCGAGGTCGAGCGCGTAAACCCCTTCGGCCATGCTGCGGGTGACAGCCTCCAAGCGAGCGCGCTCGGCCTCTCCCCCCGGTAGAGCCGTGCATTGTCGACCGCGAGCGCCGCCCGCTGCGCCAGCTCCTCCGCGAGGGCGAGATCCTCGGGGTTGTAGGTGCGCGCGGATTCCGCCGAGACGAACGCCACGGCGCCGAGCACGCGCCCGCGTGCAATGAGCGGGGCGGTCACGTAAGGCGCATCCCCACCTGGCGGAGTGCGGCGATGCTCCTGCTCCGCGCGCCGGCGACGAGCATCTCGTCAGTGACTTCGGGGACGAAGCTCGCCCTCTCCGGAACGCAGGACAGCCGCAATCCCGGTTTCGGCATCCGGGTCGATCGGGGCCAGACGGTTCAGCTCCTCAGCCCAGCCGAGCTTCGACTCGTCGACATGGGCGACGGACAGGATCCGGATCTCGCCGTCGTCCTCGAGCATGTAGACGGCGCACCAGTCGGCGAAGTGCGGGACGGCGAGCCTCGCGACGCCGTCGAGCGTCGCCTCGGCCGCCTGGCCGAGCGACGAGGCGATGACATCGTGCTCGCGCCGCGAGAAGCCATGTCGTCCTCACGCCGGCGGCGCTCCGTGACGTCGTGGAACGTAACGACGCCGGCGACGATGTTCCCTTCCGCGTCGTGAACCGGCGAGGAGTCGATCTCCATCGCGCCGAACGTCCCGTCGCCCCGCCGTACTGGACCTGCTCCTCCCGTACGACCTCGCCTGTCTTGAGAGACCGGGCGAGTGGCCAGTCCTCGGGGGCGTACGGCCGACCGTCCTCGTGGAAAGCTTCGTACGCGTCGTACTCGCCGATCTCGGACGACGCGAGGAACGGGTGTCCCCAGATCCGCTCGACCTGCTCGTTGCCCAGCAGGAGCCGCCCGAAGGCGCCTCGGCGATGATGACGCCGGCCGGCATCTGCCTGAGGACGGCCTCGAGCAGCCCGCGCTCGACCTCGATCCGCCCGAGAAGCTCCTCGCGCTCGCCCTCACGCAGCTTGTGCTCGGTGACGTCATGGAAGATGTTGACGGCGAAGAGAACGGAGCCGTCGGCCGCGAACACCGGCGCCGAACGGATGATCGACCAGCGCTCCCCCTCCCCGTCGCGGTTACGCCAGCCGATCGTGATGGACGCGGGCCGCTCGCCGGCGAGCGCGGCGCGTCCGGGCAGGTTGCTGGGATCGAAGGGCTCGCCGTGCTCGTCGAACAGCTCGAAGCGGTCGAGGATCGTGGTGACCGGCGCCGCGAGCAGCTCCTCGAGCGTCTCGAACCCGAGTTGGCGCACGGCGGCCTCGTTGGCATAGGCCTCTGCAGCAACCGTGACTGGACGGTGATTCCGTCGGCGACGCCGCTGAAGATGATCGCGAGCTGGTCGCGCGACTCTCGGAGAGCGTCCTCCGCCTGGCGGCGGCCGATCGCAAACGCGAGGTGGCCGGCGATCGTCTCAGCTTGGCGGATCTCCTCGGCCGAGAAGACATGCGGCCGGTCGTGGGAGATCATGAACGCACCGACCAGGCGCCCCCCGTGAACGAGGGGAACGAAGGCGAGGGCGCGAATCCCCTCGTCGAGCACGGCCTCCCGAACGGCATCGAGCGAGTCGTCGGGCTGCGGCGTCCTCCACGGTGATCGTCGCGGCGCTGACGACGTCCGGCGCCCAGGGCACGTGCCCGTCGGCCGCGGATCGGTACTCATCTGAGAGGTTGCGCCACGCACGGAAGCGCATCACGCCCTCGGCGTCCACGACGAGGATCGACGCGCGATCGGCGGCCAAGCTGCGCAGGAGCCCGTCGATCGCGGTGTCGTAGATGTCGTCGAGCGTCTCGGCCCGCGCGACCGACTCAGTCAGCTCGTGAAGCGCGCGTAGCTGCTCGAAACGGCGTTCGAGCCCAGGCGATCCCGGTGGAGCGTCTACACCACCGTTCGAACCTTTGTCGACGGCGGACGCCGGCGTCACGTCCGACGTATGGGACGAGCTCGGATTTTGCCTGGATTCCGCGATCTTCTCTGTGTCCCTCAGCGTGACGTCAGCAGCGTCAACGGCCGCCTTCCGGCAGCGCAAAGGGGCTTGAACCAGACCCGCAAGACGTGTAGAACGAAGCGGTGACGTTCCGCTCTGCCGCGCTCGTGCTTACGGCGGCCGCCGCCCTGGGTCTCGCCGGAACGGCCGGTGCCGTCATCATCCCCCAGCAGGGAATCGCAGGCGCCGAGCTCCTCATGTCGAGGGTGAGGTCAGAGGAGTCCTCGGGAGCTCGAGTGGCGTCAAGCACGGTTCGAACATCTTCTGGACCCTACGCGATCTTCCGTTACGGCTCGCTCAGCGTCTTTGAGGGCAGCCTAGGTGACGGCGATGATCCGCTTCAACCAGGACACTCGAGGGAATCGGTCGCGTACGAAAGCCGAGTCGAAGGACGTGCATGAGCGGGCGAAGTGTCGGCGGGAAGTGGTCGGCTTCCACCACCGCCGGATCGGCGCGACGAGCCGGCAGGCGAGGTCACCGACTTCCGGCTGAACGGCGCCGAGCGCGTCGAGCGCGTCGTCGTCGGGTTCGCTGACCGACTAGGACGGGTTAGGTGCGCGAGCCCTCGATGTCCTTCGCGGGAGAGAACCCGCCGGCGGATCCTCCGCCGGCCGGATCGCGATCGCGGATCACCACGTCGATGAGAGTCGCAGCGACGCCGCGAGCGGGATGGCGCAGGAGCACGGTGAAGCCGCCGAAGAGGAGCGCGACGGCGGTTACCAGACGAGCACGGTCAGCGGCGTGAGGCCGACCGCTTCGCCGAGGACGCGTGGGATCACGATGTAGTCCTCGAGGAGCCGGACGACGAGGACGATCAGGCCCGCGATCAGTGCGGTCTGCCACGACACGGTGAGCCCGATGCCGATGGCGGTGGTGCCGGCGAGCGGGCCGATGACCGGAATCACCTCGACGAGACCTGAAGATCCCAGCAGCAGCGGATACGGTAAGCCCGATCGCCCAGAAGCAGAGCGAGAGACGAGTCGCCACGAGCGTGACCAGGACTATCTGCCGGCGCACGTAGCGGCGGTGCCGAGCTTCAGGTCGATGAGATCCCAGGTACTCGCGGACGATGCGTCTCGGCTTCACGGTAGGAGCGAGAGGACGAGACGCTGCGCGTGTCCGCGCTCGAAGTATCCAGTACGCCGCGCACGCGAGGGTGAAGATGATCCGACGGCGATCTCGAACGCGGTCACCGTGTCTCCACCGCCGGGTCGACGAGTCCGGAGGCGGCCGGCAGCTCGTCGAGGTGCTCGTCGATGCCGAAGCAGTAGGTATCCGGCGAACCCCTCGGACTCGCTTGCCTCTGAGTCGAGCCGAACACGGCATCGAGGGCCTCCTCGATCTCCTGGCCTTCGGCGCGGACCACGGCCCAGAAGGAGCAGGCCCACGACGATCACGAGACCGAGGAAGCGGGCTGCCATCGGATCGCGCGGCACGCGCTGCTCGTGGAGCAGGTCGACGCCCGGCCTGATCGCCGCCGCAATGATGAACGCAAGGAAGGGCGATGAGAGCTTCAGCTTCCAGAGAGCGAGCGCGATGACGACGAGCCCGCCGACCACGAGCGTGGCGACCAAGGCGCGTCGAGCCGTTTCCTTCATGAACCCAGTGTTCCGCGCCGACCGGTCGGCGGAAAAACGCACCAGGTTCCGGCGAACGGTGTGAGTGCTCCGCCGCCCTCCTTCACTCGATGAAGTCGCGCATCCTCATCCTGCTCGTCTCTGCTCTCGCCCTCGCCGCGGCTGCGGTCCTGGCCGTGGCGGCGACGATGAAGAAGGCGCGGAGACGACGGTGGCGACGAGCCCCGGCGCCACCGAGGAGGCGCCCTACCTGAAGGAGAACCTCGAGCTCGTCAACGAGGTGTCCTCAATCGCTACCGACAACCCAGCTTTCCCGCCATGGTTCCAGGCGGCGGGCTATGGAGCACCCTGGGATCCGACGAAAGAGCCGACCAAGAGGGCTACGAACGAGGTCGCCTATGCGGTCGCAGAGGAGCTCGGACTTCTCCGGACGCCGAGGTCGAGTGGGTAGTCGTGCTTGTTCGACACCCTTCAGGCCCGGGCCGAAAGACTTTGATTTCGACATCAATCAGACCTCGGTCAGCGAGGAACGCGACCAGGCCGTCGACTTCAGCGACTCGGACCACGACGTCGAGCAGTCGGGCCTCGGCGACGCTCAAGAGCTCGGACTTCGCGACGGCGAGTCGCTGGCCGATCTCGAGGACGCGAAGCTGGGCGCGCCGGTTGGCTCGACGAAGCCACGCAATCGTCAGACGGTTCAGCCGAGCCAGGAGGCTCAGGCCTTCACACGCTGAACGACGCCATCAACGCGATGAAGAACCGGAGCAATATCAACGGCAACCGCGGTCGACTTCCGACGAGCGGGTTCATCACAGCCGTGCAGGCACCGAATTCGACCGTGGTCGGGCGACTGCCGGCGGAGGGCCAGGAACACTTCGGCCTCCTCTTCGAGGAAGGGAACCCTGGCCGCGCGATCCGCGAGCCAGGCCCTGCGGCCGCCCTCCGCGAGAGCGGTCGGCTGGACGAGTTCGCACAGGAGTGGATCGAGAGCTCTGCTCCGCCGGTTCTCGAATAGGCTTCCCGAGTGAAAGGCTCTCGCGGCTCCGGGACGCGAAGCGTCCTGATCGCCGTGACCAGACGGTCGTCTTCCTCGTCGTCGTCGTCGTGGCGGTGACGTAGCGCTCCGGGCTGGCCGAGGTGCGACGTCTCTTCTTCAGGCTGGGGAAGGTCTTCCGCGAGTCGCTGGACGTCGTGCTGGAGGCGTTCCTTCTGAACGTCCGGATCTTCCTCATCGCCTGGAAAGGCGCCGACCTCGTCTTCGCGCTCGTGATCGCGATCCTGCGCAGCCTTCCGGGGCCCGTGTTCTTCCCGGTTCGTGCGTTGGCAGTCGCGTACGCCGATTTCTTCCTGGCGCCTTATCATCCTCCCTCTCCACCTCCCTGGGTTTGCTAGCGCTCGATATCTCGGGCGTGCGCCTCGCG
Organism: uncultured Actinomycetes bacterium; assembly: GCA_963733135.1. GTDB lineage: Bacteria > Actinomycetota > Thermoleophilia > Gaiellales > Gaiellaceae > CAVTBX01. Next base: position 5,109 of record CAVTBX010000006.1, on the reverse strand, counting down.
AGACGTCCTCTTCTGGGCGGTCGTTGCGCTCGTGCTCGTCTACTCGGCGTACGTATCGGAGAAACTGACCGGGCGGGCATCGACTCCGTCCATCCGAGCCAGGCGGCGGCCGCCCGGTCGCTGGGGCTCTCGCAGCTCCTGCAGACGCTTCGCTTCGTGATCCTTCCGCGGAGGTGCGCAGGGTGATGCCGCCGCTCTTGAACGACTTCATCGGACTCCAGCAGGAGATGGCGCTTGTCTCGCTCCTCGGGCCGGTCGAAGCCCTCCGCCAGGCGCAGATCCTGGCCGCCTCGAACTTCAACTACACGCCGGCAGTCGTCGCGGCGATCCTTCGTGCTCGTCACGATTCCGCTCGCGCGCCTAACGGACTGGCCGCGAACCCGTGTACCGTGCCGCAAGCTCCTCCGTCTGGAGGAATCCGGTGAGCGAGGCAGGGCGCTCTAGGTCGACGGGCTACGCAAGTCGTTCGGCGACGTTGAAGTCCTCCTGGGGGATTGTCGACCGCCATGAGGTCGCGCCCATCGGCGTGTTGGGTATCCGGAAGTCAACCCTCCTCCGATGCGTGAACCTGCTCGAGCCAATCGACGTCGGCCGGATCGCGCTGCTCGGCCAGGAGATCACTGGCCCCGGAGTTGCAGTGTTATCGGCATCCGACGCCGCGTTGTCGGGATCGCTTTCCAGGCCTTCGACCTTTTCCCGCACATGAGCGCTTGTAACGTCACGCCGCGCTCCGCAAGGTGCTCGACATGCCGCGGGAGGAGGAGCAGCCTGCGGCGCTCGAGCTTCTCGGGCGCTTCGGGGCTCGTGGACCGTGATGAATACCCAGATCGCCTCTCCTCCGGGCGGCCAGAGAAACCGGTGGCGATCGCGGGCCTCGTGCTTCAGCCCGAGCCGCTGTCCGCCATCAGGCTGACGAGCGCGCTCGACCCCGAGCTCGTCGCGGAGGTGCTCGCGGTGATCCAGAGTTGGCCGAGGAGGGCATGACGATGCTGATCGCGACCCACGAGATGAGCTTCGCCCGCGACATTGCCGACCGGCTTGTTTTCCTCGACGCGGGCGTGAACCCCGAGCAGGCCACCGGAGGCGATCTTCTCGGCACCGAGCGAGGAGCGAACGCAGCAGTTCCTCCAGCGGATCATCGCCGCCGGCCTGATGCAAGGGTGACGCATGCGTCGCCCGTCGTGGTTCCGCAGGTCCGGGGAGGCATGCCTCGCCCCGACGGTGGCTAGCCAGCAGTCTCCGCGAGCTCGACCGTGCACGACGAGCGGCCGGCTTGAAGTAGCGCTCGGCGGCATCCTCGGCACGGAACGGTCCGCCTGCCGATCTCCGTGACGATCTCGGCGCCGAAGGCCTCCCGCCTGCCGGTCACGGGACGCGCGCACGGCGGCCTCCTGCTCGGCGAGTGGAAGTACACGGCGGGAGCGGTACTGCGAGCCAATATCGGAAGCCCTGCCGGTTCCGCGTCGTCGGGTTGTGGTTCGCCCAGAAGATGTCGAGGAGCTCCTCGTAGGAGAACCGCTCGGGGTTGAGCTCGACCTCGACGGCTTCGGCATGGCCGGTGCGGCCGGAGCACACGAGCTTGTAGTCCGGGTCCTCGATCTGCTGCCCGTGCAGCGTCTCCGTCCGGCGACTGCAAGGGCTGCCTCAACGTCGACGCCCCAGAGAGTGCCGGCGAACGTCGCCTTCTCCACGTCTCCTCGTCTTCGTCGTCACCCGAGTGTGGCAAACAGGAGCCGTACCGTTACGGATCGACCTCGAGCAAGCGATACTGGCCGCCAAACCACAGGAGGTCTCCATGCTGGAGAACGCGAGGATCGTCTCCATCGTCCCGTCGGATCTGGAGGCTTCGGCTGAGTTGACGAGGGCCGCGGGCTCAGGCTCGACGTTCGCAGGGACGCCGCAGCTGCCCGGACCACAAGGAGGCGGAGTTCGAGGGCGCCGAAGGCAGGCTCCTTCTCTACGCAGCGTCGGTGTGCGCGAGCCGCCACACGGTTGCGGCATTTCGAGTCGACGACCTCGACACCCCGTCCCGGCTCTCTGCGACCGCGGCGTCAGGTGGGAAGGAGACAACGACCTTCCCGACCTGAAGACCGAGGGCGGAATCGCGGAGCTCGGCGACGTCAGGGCCTCTTGGCGGAGGACCCCGACAGCCAGATTCCTCGCCTTCGAGCCCTCCGTGGCCTAGCCTGAGCTCGCCTCCAGGTACGAGCTTTCTCGTTTGAATCTTGACCGCTCCTCTCGCGGTCAGATAGGTTCATCGCGGCCTTTCCTGGAGGAGGAGCGATTTGAGGCAACGTGGGGTTCTTCTCGGCGTGGTCGCTCTGACCGCCGTCAATCCTCCGCCGGTCTCTGTGTGTTCTCACGACGCAGCCACTCTCGTTCGAGCACGACGGTGGTGTAAGTGACTGTTCGTGTGAGGCTACCGAGAGCCGCGCAGGATCGGGAAGACCGGCCAGAATGGATCATCATCCAGCCTGCTTGGCGGGACAGCGTGGTGCGTCCGCGCATCACATGCGCTTGCCCGCCGTAGTCCAGCGTTGCAAGATCAGGCAGGCGAGCACGTACCGGGAGAACGTCGCGCACGTCGTGCAGGTGATCGAGATGAAGGGATGGGTTTCCTGCAGGACGCGACGCAGATCGCCGAGATCGCAAGGGAAACGGTACCAGCAACCGGGCCCACGTCAGCCAGGTGACGACGCTCGCTCTCGGCCGCGGTGGGCACGGGGGCGGTGACGACGACGACGACGACGACGACCGGCGCCGAGCCACGACCCATCCCGACGTCGGGCAGGCGCAAGAGGCTCACCAGTCGGTGATCGGCTCGCCAAGGCGCCGCCTGATCCGCCTGCACCCTGGATGGCGGCCACGGCATGCGTGCGGACAACGTCTCGAGCGTCTCGCAGAAGCAGTCGGAGAGCGAGCACGCCACCGGGGCGGGCACGATCGTGCAGGAACAGAATACGGACAGCCGCCCGAGCTGCACGCCCGGGGATGCCGCCGACCCGGTCGTGCCGGACGTGGACGCGAACGCCTGCGCCAACGTCGACGAGAGCACACAGCTCTACCATCCCGGCGCCGGTAAGAACCACTGTGCAGCTAACCCAGCGCTACGTCCAGCTACAGGAGGCGAGCAGGCGGACTCGGCGTTTCAGTGTCAGGGGTTCCCAGGGGCGCCGTGCTCACCGGCCTGCCGAGTCGGCGGCCTCGACCACACGATCAATCAATCGGGCCCTGAGCCGTCCCAAATCCTCACGGAGCAGCACTCCTTCCAGGTCCAGTGAGTCGACGACGTCACCACGTTCGAACCAGCAGGATCCCAGGATCTCGAGGGACGAGTTCCTGCTCAAGGCAAGCATCGGACAACGTCTGGAAAGGCCTGCAGACGGCGACGCAGCTTCAAGTCCAAGCGCATCAGCCTCCTTGTGGACACGCAGGCTCGTCGAGGTACTTCGCGGTAGCACGAGTGGGCAATCCGCGCCACCCAGGTCGTCAACCAGAACGGCAAGAAGAAGACGAACTCCTGCAGCGGCTGGGTCTGCGCCGCTGTGCTGAAGAGCCGCACCACGACTTCTGCCGCAGTACGAAGCGCGCGGCTCGCGGCGAGCACCGCCACGTACGGCGGGCAGACCTGCACCGCTTCACCGGGCGGCGGCCACGGCGGCGGCCATGGCGACGACGACGACGACGAGGAACATGATGACGACGACGACGAGGAGAAGTCGCGCGTCGAGTCCGGCGACAGGCTGTGGCGCCGTCCGCGAGCGCGCCGACGGCGCCCATCTCGGTGAAGAGCGAGCGCAGCCTGCTTGAGCCGGCCCGGCCTCGCTCTCCCCGAAGGCGGTCCAGCACGCGGGGCGTCAGCCACCTGCACCTCTGCTATTTCGACGGGCAGGTGAAGAAGCCTTCAGCCTCCCGAGCGCCTCTTCGAGGGAGCGTCGAGCCAGCTCGAGATCTCCTGACGCCGCCGAGACGATCCCTTCGGCGACGACAACAGTCGCACGAGCGTACTCGTCCTCGTCCGAGACGCCTCGCCCTGCAAACTCGGCGAGCCGGACGGCGGTATTGCTCCAGACGGTCTTGGAGAACGAGCGCCTCGACCAGGAAGCGGTACACCTCGACGACGAGCCAGCCCTCGAGCCCGAGCGCGATCGGAACCGCCTCGCCCAGCCACTCTTCAGCCCGCACGGGATCGCCGTCCGCGAGCGCGTACATCGCGTGAACTGAACGAGGTTCTGCACCTGGAGCAGCCGTCGCTGGTGAGTCGAGCCAGTTCGCGGCCTGAAGCGCGAGCGCTTCCGGCCTCCGTGGTCACCGCGGTAGCTCTTCGCGACGCTGAGCGACGCGGTCGCCTCCGCCTCGAGACGACGGCTCCCATCTCCCCCGCGAGCGCCACGCAGCGGCCGAGTTCGTCCTCGGCTTCGGTGAAACGGCTCAGGTCCTGGGAGAAGGGCGGCGCTGCGAAGGTGGCCTTCCGCCCGTAGGCCTCGATCCCCGAGCTCCTCGGCGAAGGTGACGGAGCGGCGAAGGTCGGCGGCGGCCTCCTCGTACCTCGAAGTTGCAGGCCGGCGAGCACGAACGCTGCTCGAATCTGAAGCCGGGCGATCCCCGTGCTGGGCCGCCAGTCGGTCGCCTCGAAGCAGCGAGCCGCTGCGCCGCGCGGCCCTGGCGCTGATCGATATCGCCGAGCGCCTGACGAGCGCAGACGAAGCGCGTCAGCTGGTCGAAGCGCCGCCCGTTCTCCGCCACGCCTAGCTCCGCACTCGCCCTGGCGCTGCCGAGCGCCACGAGCGCGCCCGCGTGCTGCAGCTGCGTCGCTGCCAAGAGCTCCGCCTCCTGGTCGCCGACGACCGCGAGCGCACGCTCGTAGAAGCGCTCCGCCTCGCGGTACCCCTCACGCTCCGCCTTCCCGGCCGCGCGGCTGAGCTTGTCGACGGTGCGCACGACTGGTGGCGGATGGGGCTGCGAGCAATCTCACCGGACACCGGCAGGCCTGCTCGAAGATGGTAAGCCGAGATCTCGACGAGGTCGTCACCGGCACCGGGCAGGCGATCACCCAGTCAGCGAAGCGGATGTGGAGCTCGACGCGCCTCGGAAGCTGCCCGTAGGCGA
>CAVTBX010000005.1:0-201654 GCA_963733135.1 uncultured Actinomycetes bacterium | reverse complement strand
CCGAGGCGTCGAACGACCGGAGCTGGCGGCGGAGCGTGTCGGCCTGGACGGCGATCTTGCCTGCCGCCTTGAGTGCCGGGTCGGACGACCGCGCGTGGGCGGTGCCGAGCGCGCCGATCGTCGGGAGCATCTCCTCCTGAACCTCTCCCCAGACGTCGCGGGCCCAGAAGTCGTAGCCGTCCGGGCTCTCGAGCGTGGCGACGGGAACCCGGCCGGTGGCGAGCGACGGCTGGAGCGACCAGTCGAGCGACAGCCCCTGGAGCGGGTTGTTCATCGTGCCGACGCGGTCGAGGTAGCGCCCGATCCAGCCGGTGCGGAGCGCTGGGCTCGTCGCGCCGACCTCCCAGTAGTGACGGGACGTGAAATGCGACTGGTCGGGGTCGGTGTAGCCGATCGCCGGAAGCGTCGTCACCTTCCCCTCAGAATGGAGCGTGGCGAGCGGCGCGGCCGCGGGATGCCAGCGGAGGCGATCGTCTTCGGAGAACGGCGTGCCGGCGCCCGGAGGTAGCGCGAGGGTGGGGCGGAGGTTCCGGTAGCGGGAGTCGCCGTCCGGGAAGAGGATCGACATCGAGTCGGCGCCGCCCTCGAGGAAGACCGTAACGAGGACGCGGCCGGGCGGGTTCGAGGCGGCGGCAGCGACTCCCTCCTCGAAGGCGCGGAAGCCGAGCTTCGAACCGCCGTAGACGGAGAGGAAGAGGCCTGCCGAGCGGACGAGGAACGCGCGCCGGTCGAGCCCGGTTCCCGCGGGCAGCGGCATGCCGGACTCGATCGCGGGAAGGCCGCGGCCGGCCTCCGCCGCAGCGCGCCGCATGAGACGCGAGCGCGAGAGACCGGTGCAGTGGCAGGGGCGCGAAGCGCTCGGCTCATCAGCAGGTCTGGTAGTCCGGTGAGATCGCGATGAGCTGCCGGAGCGCGTTCTGGATCAGGACGGGGTACGTCTCCTCTTTCCACGTCGCGTCGGCGGTGTCGAGCGAGCGCCGGGCGAAGCGGAGAAGGGCGTCGCGGGTCTTGGCGGTGAGCGTCGGCGAGCCCCAGAACGCGACCGCGCGGTCGACGAGCTTTCCCGCGTTCAACGGTTCCGAGCCTGCGTCCTCTTCGGGATCCTTCGTGAAACGCTCGAGCGCGTAGTTGGCGAGCCACCAGCGGCCGCGGAACGTGGCCGTGTCGAGCCAGCGGCCGTCGTCCCAGCCGGCGACGTTCGGGGGCTGGAAGAGATGCTGGCCGGCCATGTCGCCGAGCCAGGCCCAGGCGTCCGTGTCGACCCCGCGACGCTTGGCGCGGAGCATCCCGGCCACCACGACGATCGGCGGCTTCACCATGCGCGGCCCGTTGTAGAAGGCCGGGTGGCGCAGGATCGCGCGGAGGACGGGCTTCACGTCGTAGCCGGTCCGTACGTAGAGACGCTGGAGCGCGGTCTGCGTCGACGAGCTCGGCGGCGTCGGGATGAAGTAGCTCCAGAGCTTCGTGACGAAGAACGACGGGTGGCGTCGGTGCTCCAGGCAGAGCCGGCAGGCGTCCTCCCAGTCGTGACGCCCGCGCTTGCCGAAGATCGTCTTGTAACCCTCGTCGTGGTAGCCGGGGTCGAAGCGGAACCGCACCGGCCCCGCGTCCGTCCAGTCGTACCGGAAGCCGGTCAGGGCGCGGGCTTGCTCGCGGACGTCGTCCTCGGTATAGCCGCGGTTCACGCCGAGCGTGAAGAGCTCCATCAGCTCGCGCGCGTAGTTCTCGTTCGGCTCCCACTTGGTGTTGTCGGCCGAGGAGAGCCAGAGGATCATTGCGGGGTCCTGCGTGACGCCCCGGAGGAGCGTCCGGAAGTTTCCGAGCGCGTTTCGCCGGAAGAGGTCGTTCTGGCGGAGCATGAGCTTCTGCGAGCCGACCCCCTGGTCGGAGGTCGCGAACCAGTCGTGCCAGACGAGGGTCATGCGCTCGACGAGCGGCCGGCGCGTCCGCACCATGCGGTCGAGCCACCAGAGGACGTCGTGCCCCCACGCGTCCTTGGGTGCGAGCGGATCGCCGTCGACGAGCGGCTTCGGGCCGGTCAGGCTCTCGCGTGGCGGGTCGAGCAGCCTGTCGACGGCGTCGCCGAGGTCGAGCCTCGCGAAGTCCTTGACCTGGCCTGGCTTTGGGCCGAAGCCAGCACGCCAGAGCAGGCGCTCTGCCTGGCGCGTTCCGAACCGACCCCTGTAGACGGGAACTGCCAAGCTAGTGCCGCTTCCAGTGATGCTGTCGGGCAGGCATTCCTGGAAGGGGCACTAGCCGGCAGCCTCGCCCGTCTGGCGCTGCCACCACTCGTCCTCGCGGCGCGTCAGCGCTCCCTGCACCTGGCCCACATACGTGCCGAGCTCCTTCTCGCGCGCGAGGAGCTTCTCCTCGAGGTCGGCGACGCGCTTCTCGCGTCGCTCGAGGCGCTCCTCGCGGATGTCGACGTCCGCCTCGATCCGCGCTTCGCGCTCCTCGAGGTCAGCCTCGCGTCCTTCGATGTCCTGGGTGCGTTCCTTGAGCGTCTCCTCGAGCTGCGCCACGCGCTTCTCCTTGCGCTCGACCTGCTTTCGGACGGACGCTGCGAGCTTCCCCTCGGTCTCCATCTCGGCTTCCCGCTCGGCGAGCTCGTGCTCGCGCTCGCGCAGGCGGCGCTCGAGCTCGACGAGGTCGCGGCCCTTGGCGTGCTCGTTCTCGACGCGGCTCGCGAGGGCTTCGCGATGGCCCACCTCGGCCTCGCGCGCGGCGAGTGCCAGCTCGCGCGCGTCGAGCTCCTCGAGCCGCTTGATCGCCTCGCTCGCAGCTTGGCCTCCACTGTCGATCTCCCGCTGGAGCCGTTCGGACTCGACCCGCAACCGCCCTTCGAGATCCCGGAGCTCGACCTTCCGCGCTGAGATCTCCCGCTCGGCTTCGGCGAGCTCCTCGGCCTGCGTGGTCACGGTGGCAGCTTCCTTCGTGAGCTCGCGCTCGCGTTGGGTCAGCGTGTCCTCGCGCGTCTTGAGCTCCTTCTCGGCGGCCCGAACTGCCGCTTCGCGCTCCGACACGCGACCGGACTCGTCCTCGCGGCGGGCGCGAAGCTGCTCTTCACGCTCGCTGAGGGCGGCCGTCTTGCGCTCGAGCTTCTCGTTGGCGGTCTCGGCTGCCCGGAGGCGCTTCTCGGCCGCCGCGACAGCCTTGTCGTGCTCGCGCTCGGAGGCGCGGAGCTCGGCGAGTCGCTGCTTCAGTTCCTGCTCGAGGGCGTTCACGCGCGTCTGCGCATCGGCAAGCTCCTCGCGGCCCTTCCGGAGGTCGGCCTCGGCGTCACTCGCGCTCGAGCGGACGGCCTCGGCTTGCTCCGTCTGCTCTTCGAGAGCGTGCTCGCGAGCCTCGAGGGCAGCCTCGATCTGGTCGAGCTCGGCGGCGCGGACGGCAAGCGCCTCCTCGAGCTCGAGCTCGCGATCCTGCGTCTCGACCTGCGTCGTCAGAAGGCTGCGGAGGTCTTGCTCGCGGGCGATGGCGGCCTGGAGCTCGGCGCGCACAGCCTCGACCTCGGGATGGGAGCCGTTCGACTTGCTCTTCGGGGCTGCGGCTGCGACGGCCTTGCCGGCGTCGAACTCGGCGCTCGTCGCCTCGAGGACGGCCTGCGCTTCGTCGCGCCGACGCTCGAGCTGCGCGCGCAGGCCGGTCCCGAATCCCTTCTCGGTTTCTGCAGCTCCTTTGACGGCTTCTTCGGGCATACGGCTCCGTCGCTCGCATCGGCGTTTCCTCGGCGCCGCCTTAGCCCCTGGTAGGGGTATTCGCCCGGGTCTAGCCGGCCGCGACGGTTTGCGACTCGCGCCACCGCTCGAGGGCCGCCCAGGAGGCGATGGTGTCGCCCGAGACCTGCGAGTCGAGACGCGACGGGTCGGCGGCCCAGTGGAGCTCGGCGACCTTCGTCTCGTCGGGCACCGGCTCGGCGCCTTCGCGAAGCCTTGCGTGGTAGATGACTAGCGCCGAGCCCGAATCGTCGTTCAGGCACACGGCCACCGGTCGGAAGTCTTCGAGGTCGTCGAGGCCGAGCCCGATCTCCTCCGCCGCGTCGGCGAGCACGGCGTCGCGCGGGGTCTCCTTCGGGGTGAGGCCGCCGGATGCGGACGCCGTCCAGAGGAGCGGGTCGCGGCCGATCGAGCGCCCGCGGAGCTGGAAGAGCGTGGCCCCCTCCGGGCGCTCCACGAAGAGCTGGACGCCGAGTGCGAACCCGAGCTGGTAGGCGAGCGTCGGCTCCTCGAAGACGACCAGCGCCTCGGCGTAGCGGCCAGCCCGGCGGAGCATCGCTCCTTCGGGTGCGACGCCGTGGCAAAACGCGATCGGCCCGTCGAACCGGCCAGGCGTTCGGGCGAGGAGCGAGCGCGCGTCTGCAACGGCTCTTCCGACCGGTCCGTCGAGCGGGAGCGCGAACGGGTAGGCCCGGAACGGGGGCTCGTCGTCGAGGAGCACGATCGCACGCACGGCGTCAGTGTTCCCGCCCGGCCTGACGGCGTGCGCCTCGAACGCGCCTCCACCCGTGGCCGTTCGAGCCATGTTGGGGGTCTGACCCCTGACATGGCCCCTACGGACACTGGCTCGCTGCGCCTCGCCCCTGAAGGCTGCGCCTCGGTTGGGGGCTGAGCCCCGAATGGTTTAGGTTCGCTCGCGTGTCTGAGCTGAACCAGGCCGCGGTCAGCCTCCGCCGCTGGATGCGCCGCCAGCTTCGTCAGCCGACCCCCGAGCGCGAGCACCTCGAGGCGGCGATCGAGGCCGGCGACGTCGCCGAGGTGCGCCGCCTGGTGGCCCGCTCGCCGCTCTCCGAGACGCAGAGGCGCTATGTCGACTCGCTGCTCTCCGAGTGGGAGCGCGGGAGGCCTGCAGGGCCGGGCGAATCGCGCCGCTCGTCGCGCGATTCGTAAGGAGGAACCGCGGAGCGCGGGAGGCCTGCAGGGCCGGGCGAATCGCGCCGCTCGTCGCGCGATTCGTAAGGAGGAACCGCGGAGCGGTTCCGTTCACCCGCTCGGCGAGCTTGACAGCGAGGGCGCCACCGGAAAGCCTTGACGCGTCCGGGCGCCACGAGGCTGCGGCGGCGCGCCGGCGAGGGGAATCCGACCGGGAGGTAGTCCGTGTCCACAGCAGCCGTCTCTCACGATCGTCATGGCTAGCCTCAACCCGTTCCGCCGGGCGAGCGGAGCCCGAGGCGAGCATCCACTCGGCCGCCGCGAGCCGACGGACTTCGAGCACGTCGAGCGGTACCCGTACAGCGCCGTCGCGCCCGCGACGGTGGCGAACGTCGAGCGGGTTCTTCGTCTGCCGTGGTGGGGCTACAGCCATGACCAGGGCAAGGAGGGGTCGTGCGTCGGGCATGGGGTCGCGATGGAACGCGCGATCACGAACATCGCCCAGGCGATCGGACTCGGCCTCGCACGTCCGGGCCGGCGCTATGACCCGATCGACCTCTGGAACGAGTCGAAGAAGATCGACGAGTGGGACGACACGAACCCCGGGGACGACAACGGGACGAGCGTGCGCGCCGCCTACGACATCGCCCGCGACAAGGGGCTTTGCCGCGTCACGTTCATGCGGATGGGAGACGACGGTGTTCCGGTGCCCGTTCGTGCCAGGTCGCGCGACAGGGCCGAGGGCATCGAGCGGAATCGCTGGGCCGGCACGACCGACGAGGTGCGGACCGCAATCGCGAACGGGATGCCGGTCGCGATCGGCGTCAACTGGTACTCGGACTTCGACCGGCCGGTCTCGAAGCCGAGCCCGAGCGGCGGCACAGAGATGTGGATCGGGGAAGACGACCTTGGCCGGCGCCGCGGCGGCCACTGCGTGTGCCTCTTCGGGGCAAGCGATGAGCGGCAGGCGTTCAGGCTGAAGAACAGCTGGGGCGCCGAGTATCCGCTCGTTTGGCTCCCGTACGAGACCCTCCAGCGCCTGATCAACGAGCACGGCGAGGTCGCGATCGTCACTGATCGCTAGGCGGCTCGAGAACGCTCGAAGGTCGCGAGCCGCGAAACGGGTGTTGGAGGCCGCGCAGCGGCCGGGCGAATCGCGCCGCTCTTCGCGCGATTCGTATGGAGGAATCGGCGGAGCCGATTCCGTTCACTCGCGAGGACTCGTCGACAGCCCAGCGAGGACTCGCCGACAATCAGTTCACGCGCGCGAGGACTCGCCGTCAACCCGCCGAATCGGGCGGCATGCCACAAACCCCGAAGCCGTCGCCGCTCCTGACGGCGCTCAGCCTGAACCGCGGCGAGCTCGACCCGACGAAGCTCGCAGCGCTCCTGGCGCAGATCACACAGCCGGCCCGCTAGCCGGCGAAAGATGGGCGGGACAAGTCCCGCCCCTACAGAAGGTCCTCCACTCCGCTTGGTCTCGGGCCTGTAGGCGAGGAAGCACAGGGTTCTCTGATCCGTCCTATGCCTATGCGGACCTGCGTGATATGAGTCGCACATGAGCTCGAGCCTCCAGGCGGGGGCGAGCCTTGGCGTCTATCGAATCGAGCGGCTCCTGGGGCGCGGCGGCATGGGCGCCGTCTACCTCGCCCGCGACGAGCGACTTGGCCGTCGGGTCGCATTGAAGGTCCTCGCACCCGATCTTGCGGACGACGAGCGTTTTCGCGAGCGGTTCCTGCGCGAATGGCGGGTTGCGGCGTCGCTCGAGCACCCCCACATCGTTCCGATCTACGACGCCGGGGACGCGGACGGCCGCCTCTATATCGCGATGCGCTACGTCGAGGGAACCGACCTCAAGCGGCTCATCAAGGAGGGGCCGCTCGAGCCGACTCGCACGCTCGGAATCATCTCCCAGGTGGCGAGCGCACTCGACGCCGCCCACGCGCGTGGGCTCGTACACCGAGACGTAAAGCCGGCCAACGTGCTGCTCGACGAGGCCGGGAATGCCTACCTCTGCGACTTCGGATTGACGAAGAACGTCTCGTCCGTGAGCGGGCTCACCGGAACCGGGCAGCTCGTCGGGACTCTCGAGTACATGGCTCCGGAGGCGATCCGGGCGCAGGGGATCGATGGACGCACCGACCAGTACTCGCTCGCCTGCGTTCTTTACGAATGTCTGACCGGCAAGCCCCCGCTGCATCGGGAGTCCGAGGCTCAGGTCCTATGGGCGCATGTGGAGGAGTTGGCGCCGCCGCCCACGAGCAGCCGTCCCGAGCTTCCGAAGGCGCTCGACCGGGTCGTCGCCGTCGGCATGGCCAAGGATCCCGATTCCCGCTACCCCACGTGCGGCGACTTCGCAGCCGCCGCACTCGCGGCGATCTCGGGGCTCGAGCCGTCGATGCCGACGGGCGCTCGCGCCGAGGCCGTCCTACGCACGTTCATGGTGGCCGACATCCGCGGCTACACGCGCTATACGCAGGCGAACGGCGACGAGGCCGGCGCCAAGGTGGCCGGCACATTCGCCGCACTCGTCGACGAGGTCGTCCGGGCGCACGGCGGAACGCTCCAGGAGCTCCGGGGCGACGAGGCGCTCGTCGTCTTCGATTCGGCCCGCTCGGCGCTTCGCACAGCAGTCGAGCTCCAACGGCGCATCGGCGCGGGAGACCTCGAGCTCCCCGTCGGAATCGGCCTCGACGCCGGCGAAGCGGTTCCCGTCGCCGGCGGATACCGCGGAGGCGCCCTCAACCTGGCGGCGCGACTCTGCTCGCTCGCCGGGCCGGGCGAGGTGCTGGCAAGCGACGGCGTCGTCCACCTGGCCCGCCGCGTGGAGGGCGTTCGCTACGGCGAGCGGCGGCACGAGCGGCTGAAGGGGTTCGAGAAGCCCGTTCCGGTCCTCGAGGTGCACTCGGCCGAGACGCGGCCGGTCCGCCACATCGGGCGGAAGCTCCGTCGCGCGCTCTACGGGACTCGTCCGCGCCTTCGGATCGCGCTCGTCGCCGTGGCCGCGGCGCTCATCGCCGCCGCTCTCGCCATCGTCCTCACGCGCGGTGGCGGCGAGGAGACAGCGCAGGCAGCCCAATTCGCCAAGGACACGATCGGGCTCCTCGACGCGCAGACGCTCGAGCCCGTAGGCACTTTCGACACCCTCGGCGCGCCCGCCGCCATCTGGCCCGATCCGGCCGGCAACGTCTGGACGCTCGACGTTCCCGGCCGCTTGGCGGCTCGCATCGATCCACGCACGCGGCAGATCACCGCGCGGATCCCGTTCGGCATCAATCCGGGCTGGCCGGCGTTCGGCGCCGGCTCTTTCTGGCTCGGCGACTTCGAGGCCGCCGCCGTCAATCGCTACGACCCGCAGTACGGGACCCTCACGACCAGGATCAAGCTGCCGACGGCCGGCCTTGAAGGCGACACCGAGAAAACGGAAGGAATGGCCTTCGCGGACGGATCGCTCTGGGTCGCCTACGGCGTCTGGCCCTTCCGGGTTGCCCGCATCGATGCGCGTACCAACCGCGTCACGAAGACGTTCGACTTCCCTCGGGCTGACGGTGCCGGCCTCATCGCCTATGGGGAAGGAGGCCTCTGGGTTGTCAGCCGGGACAGCGGACGAATGTGGCGGATCGATCCTGAGACGAACACCGTCGCGGCGACGGCGAAGCTCCACGGCGGCTTCGTCGAGGATTTCATCGTCGCCCGCGGCTACGCCTGGGCACCGCTCGAGAACGATCGCGGCGTGTGGAAGGTGGATGCGAGTGGAAACGTGCTCGCGAAGATCGAGACGGGTGACCTGCCCTGGTCGGTGAGCGCAACCGAGGGCCGGGTCTGGGTGCCGAATGCAAACTCCGGCACGATCACCCGCATCGGCCTCGACGACAAGACCAGGACGGTCAGCGTCGGCCATCGCCCCGTCAGTGCCGTCGAAGCGGGAGGGTTGGTCTGGGTCTCGCTCGAGGAGAGTGCGGCAGACGCCGTTCGGGGCCTTCCGCCCGAGGCGACGGCGCGAGTCGTCGTCGAGGGGGACCCCTACTTCAACACGGACCCGGTCGTGACCTTCCCCGGCCCCCAGTGGCAGCTCCAGTATGCGGTCGGCGCGCGGCTCCTCGGTTTCCCGGACCAGGAGGAACCGGCAGGCGCAACGCTCATGCCGGAGCTCTCGGAGCTTCCCGAGGTTTCAGCCGACGGCCGCACCTACACGTTCCGGATCCGGCCCGGATTCCGCTTCTCGCCCCCGTCGGGCGAGCCCGTCACCGCCGAGACGATGCGCTTCACCATCGAGCGGGCGCTTTCCCCCAAGCTCGATCCCGGCGCGCAGGGGTTCACCTTCGTCAAAGACATCGTCGGCGCGAAGGCCTATCACGGGGGCAAGGCCGAACACGTAGCCGGTCTACGCGTGGAGGGCGATCTGCTTCACATCACCCTCGTGCGACCGGCTCCGGACTTCCCGACCAGGATCTCTGCGCCGTACTTCACGGCGGTACCACTCGGAACGCCGATCTTCACGCATGGGGTCGAGCAACCGCTCCCCTCGGCGGGCCCGTACTACGTCTCGTCTCACGTTTTCGGGTCGCAGCTCGTTCTCCGGCGGAATCCGAACTACGAGGGACCGCGACCCCACCGGCTCGAGGCGATCGTCATTGCCAACTCAGTGCGCGCCGAGGCCGGCGCTGCCTCTGTCGAGCGCGGCGAGACCGACTACACGTTCGTGGAGCGGCGTCCCTTGCCGGCGGATCTGGCGCCCGACAGCTCGTTGGGTCGGCGGTTCGGCGCCGCCAGTCCCGCGGCGGACGCCGGGGGGCAGCGCTACTTCCTCGCGCCGCAGGCCGCGATCGACTGGATTCGGTTCAACACGACCAGCGGAATCTTCCGGGATGCGCGGCTGCGACGAGCCGTGAACTATGCGCTCGACCGACCGGCGCTTGCAGCTCTCAGTCACTCCTATCCGTCGGACGCTCTGCTCCCCCCCGGGATCCCCGGCGCGGGCGGTAAGACCATCTATCCCCTCGACGGCCCCGATCTTGCGCGCGCTCGGGCGCTCGCCCGCGGCAGAGGAGGCGTCGCCGTTCTCCTCCACCAGTCCACCCCGACGTGCCCGGGAGGCACCCAGTGTGCCCAGGCCGCCCAGATCGTCAAGCGCGACCTCGCGAGGATCGGGATCGACGTCCGAGTCAGGGCGCATGACGATCTTTTCGGCGAGCTCCAGAACCCGAAGACGCCCTTCGACCTCCTGCTGATCGGCTGGTACGTCGATTTCGCGGACCCGGCCAACTTCGTGAACGGCCTGCTCGACTTCGAGCGGCCACTCGGCTATGGATTCCCCGAGCCGCGCGCCTTCTACGACGACAGGCGGTACATCACGCTGATGCGCGCCGCTAATCGCCTGTCTGGGGACCAGCGGGCGAGCGCCTACCGCGATCTCGTCGCCGACCTGATGCGGGAGTCGCCTCCCGGCGCCGTCTACCAGACCCGCGCGGGACCGGCGCAGTTTTTCTCGGACCGCGTCGACCCGGCGTGCGTGGTCAATCGGCCGCAGGACGGTGGCGTGGCCAACCTTGCCGCGCTCTGCTTGCGCGAGGAGTAGTTCTTTACGACGCCTCGTCGAAGCGTCGCGCGACCTCGTCCCAGTTCACGACGCTCCACCAGGCCGCGATGTAGTCCGGGCGCCTGTTCTGGTACTTCAGGTAGTAGGCGTGCTCCCACACGTCGACACCGAGGATGGGTGTCATTCCCTCGGAGAGCGGCGTGTCCTGGTTCGGCGTGGACGTGACCTCGAGCCGCCCGTCGTTCACGACGAGCCAGGCCCAGCCGCTGCCGAAGCGGTTCGCGCCGGCCTCGGCGACCTTTTCCTTGAAGGCGTCGAGCCCGCCGAAGGTCGAGTCGATTGCGTCGGCGAGGTCGCCCTTGGGCTCGCCGCCGCCGTCCGGGCTCATGATCTCCCAGAAGAGCGTGTGGTTCGCGTGGCCTCCGGCGTTGTTTCGGACGGCCATCTGCTTGTCGTCCGGCAGCGAGTCGAGGTTCTGGAGTACCTCCTCGGCGTCCTTGTCCGCCCACTCGGTGCCTTCGAGTGCGGCGTTCGCCTTGTCGACGTACGTCTGGTGATGCTTGTCGTGGTGGAGCTTCATCGTCGCCTCGTCGATGTGCGGCTCGAGGGCGTCGTAGTCGTAGGGAAGTGGTGGAACCTCGAATGGCATGCCTGCTCTCCTCTCCGGTCGTTCGCCGGCCACTCTAGTCCGGTCGCAGCAGCCCGAGGAGGCGCGCCGCGTAGGCCGGAGCAGTCGGCTCGTCTTCGTGTCGGAAGTACCCGAACACGTCGACCCCAACCTCGAGCAGCGGCCGGATCCTCTCTGCGAGCACTTCGAGATCGTCCTCGGAGTAGGGCGGGTCGCGGAACCGGAGGTAGCGAAAGGACGCCGCGCCTTCGTACGAGTTCACGCGGACGGCACCATGCGCGTCCAGCTGCTCCGTGACGGTCGGGTCGTCCCAGGACTCGTGGCGGAAGTCGAGCGCATAGCGGAGGGCGGGGTCGAGCGAGCCGAGGAACAGAAGCAGGAACCCGTCGTCCCGCGCCTGCGGCACCTTGACGCGGATCGGCCCGAGCTTCAGCCCGAGCGCGCGGACGCTCGTCTCGAAGGCGTCGAGCCCTTCGACCCGCCCGCGGCTCGTCACCCGGCGGCTCAGCGTGACTCCGAAGCGGAACTCGTCCGGCACCTCGGCGGCCCAGCGCGCGAACTGATCCTCCGAGGGAAGGTGGTAGAAGCTCGCGTTCAGTTCGACGGTCGGAAGGCGCTCCCCGTAGCTCCGGAGGAACTCGTTTGGCTTCGCCTCGGCGGCGTAGAAATCGCCCCGCCACGAGGCGTACGAGAAGCCTGAGGTTCCGACATACGGCCCTGTTAATCTCGGTGTCATGGCGGTCTCGCCCGAGGTCCTACCTGAGAACGGCGTCCGAGTCCTCGACCACGGTTTCGTCCGGCTCGACGATGCGATGGCAACCGACCTCTCGGTCGTGAACGCGGCGCGGGTCTCGTTCGCCCGGCGTAAGGACGAGATGGACGAGTCCGATGCCGGGCTGGTGCGCTTCTTGATGCGGGATAGACATGGCTGCTACGACGATCGAACCGATGTTCTTACCCACGTGGGCTGGAAGGCATGGCCTGACGTGACCGGGCGCGAGCTTTTCGCGACGCGCACGCGCGAGGGCTCGCTCGAGTATCAGCCTGCGATTCGGCTCGTGCGCAAGGAGCATCGCGGGCACATGGTCGGCTTCAAGGGTATGAGCGTCGACCTCCTCGTCACGCCCGACCACCGTGTGCTCGCGGCTCCGATGACGACGCTTGCCGGCAGGAAAGAGCCTGTCTTCTCGCTTGCGCCGGCGCGGTCTGTCCTCTGGAGGTCGCACCGTCATGTCTCGACCGCCGAGTGGAGCGGAATCCGCGCGAGGGAGTTTCGACTGGACTCGGGTCGGATTCCAGCCAAGCCGTTCCTTCGGCTCGTCGGCCTCTTCATCGGAGACGGCAGCCTGAGCGCCTCGAATCACGTCGTCTTCAACATCCGCAAGGAGCGAGAGATCTCGTTCCTCGAGACTGCAGCTCGCGAAGCCGGTCTCGAGGTTCGCTATTGGGGGAAGCGAGCGGTTCGGGCCGTGACGATCGGCCCGGAGATGAGAGCCCTGTTCGCCTCGTGTTACCTCGAGGGCGAGAAGGTTGTCCCCCGCGCGCTTCTCGAGCTCGACCGCGAGGAGCTTACGGAGCTCTACTGGGGCCTCCTTGCCTCGGACGGATCGGTTGCGGCCCGGCCCGGCCGCGCCGACAAGCACGTCTACTCGACTACGAGCAGACAGCTCGCGGACGACGTACAGGAGCTTGCTCTCAAGCTCGGTCGCTCGGCCAGCGTTCGCCTTCATGAGTCGAAGCCCGGCGATGGTCACTACGGCCGGAAGCCGCGCTGGCGCGTCACGATTTACAACCCCCGCAACACCAGGCCCGCGCTTTGTCGAACCCGTGCCCAGGCAGACGAGCAGATGGGAGTCGAGCGTTACGACGGCCTGATCCACTGCGTCGAGGTGCCGAACCACACGCTCTACGTCAGGCGAAACGGATATGCCGTCTGGAGCGGGAACACTCCTTTCGAGCACAATTCATTCCGGTTCCATATTCGCGCGCCGATTTTTGTCACACGTGAATGGATGCGTCACCGTGTGGGTTCTTTCAACGAATTTTCCATGAGGTATGCGAAGGCGACCGACGACTTCTACGTTCCTGAGGCCGAGGACGTCCGCTCGCAGGTCGGGAAGCCGGGCGCCTACTCGTTCGAGCCTGTCGATGCCGAGCTCGCGGAGACCGCGCGCGAGGCGCTTCAGGACGTCTACGAGCACGCGTTCGGCACGTACGAGCGACTCGTCGAGGCGGGGGTCGCGCGGGAGCTGGCCCGCTCGGTAATCCCGGTTGGGGCCTACACGGAGTTCTTCTGGACGGTGAACGCACGGGCCCTCATGAACTTCGTCTCGCTCCGCGCCGCCGAAACCGCGCAGCGTGAGATCCGGCGCTACGCGCAGGCGTGCGAGCGGTTCCTCGCCGAGCGGATGCCGGTCACGTACGAAGCATTCGTCCAGAACGGCCGCGTCGCTCCCTGAGCTCACACGGCATCCGGGCTGCGCGTTGAACGAGACGTGAAGCTCTACGACTACGCCGCCTCGGCGAACTGCCTGAAAGTCCGGATATTGCTTCGGCTGCTCGGCTTGGAGTACGAGCGCGTTCCGGTGGACATCTTCGCCGGCGAGTCGCAGACGGCCGAGCACCTCGCGAGGAATCCGGCCGGGCGCACTCCCGTCCTCGAGCTCGACTCGGGCGAAGTCATACCCGAGTCGAACGCGATCCTCGTCCATCTAGCTCGTGGAACCGAGTTCCTTCCTGTCGAGCCGGTGGCCGAGGCCCGCGTTCTCGGCTGGCTCTTCTTCGAGCAGAACCTCGTCGAGCCGAATATCGGCACCGGGCGGTTCTGGCTGCTCACCGGTCGCGATGCGGGACGCCAGGAGGTGGTTGCCCGCTTCCGCGAGGCGGGCTCCGCCGCGACTCGATGTTCTCGAGCGTCACCTCGAGGGGCGCGAATGGCTCGTCGGCGACGGCCCGACCGTTGCCGACGTGGGGCTCTACGCGTACGTCCATCTCGCGCCCGATGCCGATGTCGACCTTGGCGGTGCGGTACGGGCATGGCTCGGCCGCGTGGAGGCGCTCCCTGGATTCCAGAACGATCTCGAGCCGTACCCGCCCAGCGCGCAGGCGGAAGCCGGCGGAGCCTCGGTGCACGGTCGCTAAGAAACCTACGCCTGCTCGATGGGGGCGTGGAGAAGCCACGGCGGCTCGGCGTCGTCTGGATCGCCAGGCCGAACTGCGGTCACGACCCACTCGTCGTAATCGTCCAGCCGATAGGAGGCGTTCATTCGGACGGTCGTTACGCCCTCACCGGCCCGGAAGGTGCCGCATGGGCCCGCGTACTCGCCGTCCTGGGCGAGCCAGAGCACGTAGTACCCCCCGGCCGGGAGCTCGGGCAGCCCTGCCGTCTCGAGCTCGAGCGTCCAGTTGCCCTCCTGCTCGGCCGCGCCCAGGCGGATGCGGCCCGAGGCCCCGGGGGCATCGTCGGTGGCCGCGAGCTTGATCTCCCTCTGTGACTCAAAGCTGGGGCTGCCGCCGAGCCAGGCTCCCACGCCGACCGACATCGCCGCGAGCACAGCCGCGATCACCGCGGCCACCGAGAGATGCCGCCGGCCCCAGAACTCAGTGGCCGTGCTGCTACGCACCGCATGCGCCAGGGTCGCCGGAACCTCGGGCGGAGGCCCGGGCACCGAGCGCAGGAGCGCGTCGACCGCGCTGAGCTTCCGAAGCTCCTCTTCGGAGACCTCGTCGCCGACAATCTCGCGAAGGTCGGGCCGCTCAGTCACTCGCGCACCTCATCCAGGAGTGTCGAGAGCCGCGCGAGCCCGGCGCGCGTCCGAGTCTTCACCGTTCCGAGGGGCACGTCCAGATAGCTCGCGATCTCGGTCTGCGAGAGCCCGCTCCAGTAGGCGAGCTCGAGGACGACCCGCTCGCGCTCCGGGAGTCGCTCGAGTGCGGCGTGAACGCGCCACGTGAGCCACGAGAGTTCGGCGACCTCATCCGGGCCGCTGTCGGCCGCCACCTGCTCGGGCACCTCGACCGCCGGCTCGACGCGTTGCCGCGCGCGGTCGATGATGGCGTGACGGGCGACGGCGTAGAGCCAGGCGGAGCCGCTGCCTCGCTCGCGCCGGTAGCTCCGAGCCGAACGCCAGACCGCCGTGAAGGTCTCCTGCGCCGCCTCCTCCGCGCGTCCGTAGTCGCCGAGCTGGCGGCGTGCCATCGCGAGGACAGGTCGGGCAAAACGACGGTAGAGCTCCTCGAACGCGTCTCGGTCTCCGCGGCCGGTGCGCTCGATGAGGATCCCGTCGGACTCGAGGGCGGAGATGGCTGCACCCATTACCACGGAGCGATACGAAGCTCAAGCCCCGGCGGATCGGCGAGCGATCGAGCGGCCGCCGTCGACGACCAGCGTCGTCCCGGTCACGAACTCCGCTCCGAGGAGGAACATCAGGGCGTCGGCGACGTCCTCGGGGGAGCCGATCCGACCCAGGAGCGACTCGGCGGCCCGCCGCTTCTCCTGCTCTGGCTCGGCGGCGACGGTGCCGGGTGCGATCCCGCAGACCCGCACGTCCGGCGCCAAGGCTCGCGCGAAGACGCGGGTCAGCATCGCCTGCGCCGCCTTGGCCGCGCAGTGTGGGCCGAAGAGCGGCCAGGCCTGGAAAGACGCGACGTCCTCGATGACGACGGCGACTCCCTCCTCAGACCGCCGGAGCCATGGTGCCGCCGCCTGAAGCGTGAAGAACGTCCCCTTCGCGGTCGTGTCGAGCGCTGCTTCCCAGTCCCCTTCCGACACCTCCTCGACGGGCCGCGGCTCGAATCCAGCTGACGCGGCGCAGACGAGGACGTCGAGGCCGCCGAGCTCGCCCGCGGCGCGTTCCACCAACGCATGCACTGCACGCACGTCTGTTACGTCGCCGTCCTCGCGGCCCGCCGCGCGAACCCGGTACCCCTCCGCCTCGAGTCGCGCCGCGAGGGCCCGCCCGACCCGACCGGTTCCGCCGGTCACGAGCGCCGAGTGCGAGGAGTCGGGCACAAGGGAAAGATAGAGTCCGCGCGAGCTACGACGAGAGGAGACACCGGACGAAGATGGCCACGCTGGCGTTCAACCACGAGGAGATTGCGGCGCGCGAGCTCCGCCCCGAGCTCTACGACATGGACGGCATCTCTCGGGCGTCCGTCGAGGCTCACTACAAGCTCTACCAGGGCTATGTGAACAAGCGGAACGAGATCCTCGGAAAGCTCGGCGAGGTCGATCTCTCCGCCGCGAACCAGGTCTACTCCGAGGTGCGATCCCTCAAGACCGATCTCACCTTCGCGATCGGCGGCGTCAAGAACCACGAGGTCTACTTCGACCACCTGGGCGGCGGGGGCGGCGATCCCGACGGTCTCATCGGCGACCTCATCAAGCGGGACTTCGGCAGCGTCGCGGACTGGCGCGACGACCTGAAGGCGACGGGAATGGCGGCGCGGGGCTGGGCCTGGACGGCCTACGACTGGGACGAGGAGCGGCTCTTCAACTACCTCGGCGACGCCCAGAACACGTTCCCGATCTGGAACGCCACGCCGCTCGTCGCGCTCGATGTCTACGAGCACGCCTACTTCCTCGACTACCAGACCGACCGTGCCTCGTACATCGACGCGTTCTTCGGGAACCTGGACTGGGGAATCGTCAACGAGTGGGTCTCGAGGTACGAGATCCATATGGTCGGTCGGTAGTTGGGGTGCCGTGGGTCTGATCCAGACCAAGCGAGGCGGCGTCATCGTCCGCGGCCAAGGCAGGGTTGCCTTGGCAAGGACGAGGGCGCAGCGTCGCGCCGCGTCTGGGCCACCAGCCGGCGGCGCCGGAATTGCCGATCGATCATCTAGCTTGATCGACTAGATGGTCGAGGCGCTCGCAATCGTCGCCGGCTATTTCCTCGGCTCCATGCCGTGGGGGTATTGGCTGCCTCGCCTCTTCCTCCGCTTCGACATCAGGACGGCCGGCAGCGGCAACCCCGGCGCGACGAACGTCTGGCGCGTCCTCGGCTTCCGCTGGGGTCTCACCGTCGCGCTCCTCGACGTGGCCAAGGGGCTAGCCGCGGCGCTCCTCGGCCGCTGGCTCGGCGGCGACCTCATCGGCGTGCTCGCCGGTGTTGCCGCGATGGCGGGCCACTGGCGTCCGCTCTTCCTCAAGTGGGGGAAGGGCGGGAAGATGGTCGCGACCACCGGCGGGGTCGGCCTCGGACTCGCGACGTTCGCCAGCCTGGCCGCGGCCGGCGTCTGGATCGTCGTCTTCCTCGTGACCCGTTACGCGTCCGTTGCGTCGATGGTCAGCGCCGCGACGCTGCCGCTCTTCGCAATCCTCTTCGGCGCCTCATGGCCGGTCGTCGCGTTCACAGTCGGGGCGGCTTTCGGGATCGTGCTGCTCCACAAGGGGAACATCGCCCGCCTCTTCCGCGGGACGGAGAACCGCTTCGAGCTCCGCCGCCGGCGGGCGGCCCAGGGCGCCTGAGGCCGGGGCACAAGCGGGCGAGGCATGCCTCGCCCCTACAAGCCGGCGGGCCGGACGAGTCGGGCCCCTACATCCGCATGGTCGTACGGGCGGGATCCCGTCACCGGTTGTACGCATTTCGATGCAACGCACCTAGCCGTGTCCGAACGAGGGCGCACGCGCGCTTCCGTCACATTCGCGTCACTGTTCCGCGCACTTCGGTGCCAGGCACCTGGCCGTGTCTGATCGGACGATTTGGGCACCCCACCCTGCCTAGGATCGCCTCGGCGCGCCTGTCGCGGACAGGCTGATCGGAGGGAGAGTGCAATGCGGCGGATGATTGCGGGCGCCTTCGCGGCCGTCCTCGTTGCTGGCTTGGTGGTCGCACCGAGTAGCGCGAGAGTCAGGCAGTTCGACGGCCAGCTGGTTGGCGGAGGCAAGATCTCGTTCCTAGTTGATTTCAGGGAGGGAAAGCCCAAGCGGGCCGGCATCTTCAAGCTCAGCCGGGTGCCGGTCAACTGCGACGAGGGAGATACAAAGGTTCGGTTCAGCACTGAGAACGTGGTTGACGTGAACAATCGGAAGTTCCATTACGAGTTCAATTTCTCTTCCGGCACGGCGCGTGTTGACGGCACGATCAAGAAGAGCGGCAAGAGGGCGCGCGGGAAGCTGAGCTACGGGCCGTCCGACCCGAGCGATGCACACACAAACTGCACTACTGACGGCTCGCCCCGTTGGAGGGCGCACAGGTAGTCCGCCCGCCTCGAGCCATCAGTTGCTGGGAGTCCCGTGGGGGCGAGGCATGCCTAGCCCCCGCAGCCCGGCGGGCCGGACAAGTCCGGCCCCTACATAGTGATTCGGATACCCGGTCGTAGGGGCGGGACTTGTCCCGCCCGCGGTCACCCACGCGACTTGTAGGGCCGAGACATGCCTCGCCCGGTCTCGCGAGCAGCCTACGCCCAGCCCTTGAGCTCTCTGTGCCGGCCCGTGTCGAGCTTCCGCCGCAGGCCGCCACGGTCCCGAACCGCTCGGCGGGCACCCTCGTGACGGATTGGCGGGGCCAGCACGCGCGCTTCCGTCACATTCGCGTCACTGTTCCGCGCACTTCGGTGCCAGGCACCTGGCCGTGTCCGGATGGGACAAGGCCGAGGTCCGCGGCTAGCCCTGGAGCCAGTCCCTGAGTTCGGTGTGTCGGGCTGAGTGCTCGCCCGTCTCCAGCTCGCGTCGCAGCTCGCCGACTGTTCCGAACCGCTCGGCGAGCACCTCGTGGTTGTGGATCGTCTCGAAGTTCCGCTGCCGTGCGAGGACGAAGTCGTCGTCGGAGAGTCCCTCGACCTGCTCGAGCGCCGCACGCACGCTGAGCCGCACGGAGTCCTCGACAAAGCGTGGCGCGAGGTGGGCGTGCTCGACGACGAAGAGCTCGTCGGGCCGCTTCAGGAGCTCGTAGATCGGCGAGCTCATCGACCGCTCGATGATGCCGACGAGGTCGGTGGCGTCGAGCCGGAGCTCCGTGCCGAGGTAGAGCGTCCCGAGGCCGCGCTGGTTGTGCGTCGCGAGTGGGACGAGGTCAAGGATCCGCTCCACGTCGATATCGTCGAAGCCTGCGTCGCCGAGCCGTTCTCCCGCCCGCTCGCGCACCATTCCCTGCGCGCACGGGCACGCGTTGATCCCAGTCGCCTCGGCGCCCACGACCCTGCGGGAGGCGTCCGGCGTCGCCGCGGCGATCCCGATGAGCGTCACCAGCTCCTGCGTCTCGAGGCCGGAGACGGGCGTCAGCCGCTCGAGTGGATACCGCGCGCGGATCGAGACCTCGGCGCGGCAGGCGTCCTGGCGCTCGACGATATGCCGTGCGATGTGCTCCGCAAGGCGCTCGACGAGGAGCGTCTCCCCGATCACGAGCTCATCGATCGCCTCGCCGAAGAGCTCGGGGAATCGCGACATGTGGACGCCCTTCTGGGCCGGGTCGAGATCCACGAAGCAATCGATCTCGGCTGGGACGAGTGCCGACTCGCCGCCGTGGTGCATCCGAACGGCCTTCTGAACCCCGGTCACCCCGGCCCGCGAAAGGCCGATTCGGACCTCGGGGGTCGAGGCCTGGAGATCGAGTGCGGGCGTCGTTCGCTCGCTCACGCGGCTAACGTAGCACCCCCTTGACGAACGACAGCTTCGCCCGTCTGGTGGCCCTCGCATGCCATGACCTCCGGACTCCGCTCGCGACTGTTCACGGGTTCGCGAAGACCCTCGGCCGCGTCGAGCTGGACGATCCCGCGCCCCGCTACGTGGAGATGATCGAGGCGGCCTCGAAGCAGCTCGCCGATCTGCTCGAGGAGCTCGCGCTCGTCACGCGGATCGAGGAAGGCCGGTACCACGCCGCAGCTCACGGAGGTGGACTCGCTCGAGCTCATGCGCGCCGCCGCGGCGGAGGTCGAGGAGGAGGGGAACGTCGAGGGCGCCGGTGCTCCCGTGCAGGTCGACGAGGAGCCGACGCGTCGCGCGCTCGGCCAGCTCGTCAGAGCCACGCGCCGCCACGGCGGGCTCCAGTCGGTCACGGTTCGGGTCGACGGCGCGACGGTCGAGCTCGGGCCGCTCACCGGGTACTCGGCCCCCGTCGTCCTCGGGGAGGAGCTCCGCGAGCTCCAGGCCGCCGTCGCGGTCCGGCTCATCCGCGAGCTCGGTGGCTCGCTCGACCGGGACGGCGAGCTTCTCCGCATCACGCTGCCGACTGCGTAGCTCGCGCGCCGGCCGTTGAACTGGATCGTCAAAGCCGCCGCCGCGAACGTCGTCGACATCCTGCCGCAGACCGACCGCATTCACTACTTCGCCCAGCGCCGGATCACGGGGAGCCTGCCTGCGAACGAAGTGACCTTCCGCCGCCGCCGCAGGCGTGCGCTCGCACACCTCCAGGCGTTCGAGGAGCACGGCCCGGATCGCCCGCTCTCTGCTGCCGTCTTCTATGAGTTCGGGGCCGGCTGGGACCTGACGATCCCCCTGACCTTCTGGGCGCTCGGCGTCGAGCGTCAGATCCTCGTGGACGTCGATCCCCACCTTCGCCCCGAGCTCGTGAACGCGACGCTCCGGAGGCTGCGGGAAGGCCAAAGGAGGCTCGAGCGCGCAGCGGGCCGTCCCGTTCGAGGCGTTGGGCCGTCGGTTCGCTCTCAGGCCGATCTCGGGACGCGGTTCGGCATCGAGTACCGAGCGCCCTGCGACGCGCGCGACACCGGGCTCGAGCCCGCGTCGGTCGACTTCGTCTCCAGCACGAGCACGCTCGAGCACATTCCCGAGCCGCACATCGGGCCGATACTCGCCGAGTGTCGCCGGCTGCTTCGGCCCCAAGGAATCCTGAGCTGCCGGATCGATATGCGAGACCACTTCGCGTACGCCGACCCGGACGTGTCGCCCTACAACTTCCTCCGCTTCTCGCCGGGCGTCTGGCGGCTCCTCAACTCCCGGCTCCTCTACCTGAACCGCTTGCGGCTTCCCGACTACCTGCGGCTGATCGAGAGCGCGGGCTTCGAGCTCCTCACCGTCGACACGCGGGGTCCGAGGCCGAAAGAGCGCAAGCGGCTCGAGACGATGAAGCTGGCACGAAGTTTTCGAGCGTACTCCTGGGACGACCTCGCAGCCGGAAGCGTCTCGGTCGTCGCTCGCCCGCGCGCGACGTTCTGACGTCTTGACCGGTGGGTCACCGAAGCAGGCGCGACAGCCGCCGATCCTTCAGGACTCGCCCCCCGGTCTGGCACTCCGGGCAGTAGAAGATCGTGTGCTCGTCGAAGTCGACGCGCGCGATCGGGGTGCCGCACACGAAGCACGGCTCTCCCAGGTGGTTGTGAATCCGGTGCGCCTTCTTGTCGGGCACGCCGCGTCCGCGGAGCTCGAGGCCCTCGGCCAGCACGTCGTGTATCGCGGCCGCGAGCCGTTCGACCTCCTCCTCGTCCAGGTCGGTCGAGAGCGCGTACGGGGAGAGCTTGGCTCGGTGGAGGATCTCGTTCACCCAGGCGCGGCCGATTCCCGCCAGGGCGCGCTGGTCGCGGAGGAGAGCGTGCAGACGACGGGAGTCGCCCGCGAGAATCTCGGCCAGCCCGGGGGCGTCGAGCTCGTCGGCCTCGGGCCCGAGGTGTGCGAGCTCGGCCTCGATTTCCTCCGGACGGAAGAGCCCGACCTTCGCGCGCTTCTTGGGGCCGCCCTCGGTGAGCACCAGCGTCCCGCCGTCTTCGAGCGTGAGCTTGAAGGCCGGCGACTTCGGCTGCTTTGCGCCGGGCTCGTGGAAGCGGAGCCGTCCCGCGCTCATCAGGTGGACGTGAAGGACGAGCTCGCCGTCCGCGGTCGGAAAGAGCAGATGCTTGCCGCGCCGCCGCGCCCCTGCCAGCGTCCGGCCGTCGAGTGAGCCGAGCGGCGGGTCGAACGTCTTCAGCGTCGCGATGTGAGCCGGGCCGGCCTTGGCTATGGGCGTCGCGCCGATGCGCTCGTCGAGCGCGCGTCGCAGGGCCTCGATCTCGGGGTACTCAGGCATGGGCCGCCTCGGGCGCGCGCGGGCGAGGCATGCCTCGCCCCTACGGAGAAGGGCGGGGTGGAATGTAGGGCCGACGCAGGCGCCGGCCGGGCTCTACGCTGGCCCGCCATGGACGCGATCAGCGTATCCGTGCGCCGGGGGGGCGTCGTCGAGTCGCGGCACCGCGTGCATGCCGTGGTTGTGCAGGCCGGTGAGGTGCGCGAGGCCTGGGGAGATCCCGAGCTCGTCACGCACATGCGCTCGGCGGCGAAGCCCCTCCAAGCGCTCGGTCTGGCCCGGGACGTGCCTGATCTCCCCGACAAGGAGCTCGCCATCGTCTGCGCCTCGCACGAGGCGCTGCCCGAGCAGCTCGCGGCGGTCGAGGCGGTGCTCTTGCGGGCCGGTGCCGGCGAGGACGACCTCGAATGCGGAGCGGTCGACGGCTCTCGGCTTCGGCACAACTGCTCGGGTAAGCACGCTGGCATGCTCCTCCGCTGCCGGCTGAACGGATGGGAGCGTGCCGGGTACCGGCTGGCCGGGCACCCGCTCCAGGAGGAGATCCGGGCCGATGTCGCGCGGGCGACCGGCGTCGCCGAGAACAAGCTCGCCACCGCCGTCGACGGCTGCGGCGTCGTCGCGTTCGCCGCGCCGCTCCAGGCGTTTGCGCTCGCCTTCTCCCGTCTCGTCCGCGGCGAGCTGCCGGGAGCGGACGCTGTCGTGGCGGCGCTCCGCGAGCACCCCGGGCTAATCGGCGGGCCGAACGCCCACGACACGCTCCTCATGGAGGGCCTCCCCGGCACGATCGCCAAGCGCGGCGCCGAGGGCGTTCTCTGCATCGGTCGTCCGGACGGGGCCGGCCTCGCCCTCAAGGCCGAGGACGGCGCCAGCCGGGCGGTCGGGGCCGCGGCAGGCGCGCTGCTCGGCATCGAGTCTCTCTGCCCTCAGTTACTCAGGAACAGCCGGGGCGATGAGGTAGGGCAGATCGTGGCGACGGGCGCGAAATCCGTCCTGGCGCTTTTCGACGACCCGCCATAGAATCCGCGGCCTGTTGCCTGAGCCTGAGGGACACGTTCCTCCGGCTCTTTTCGTCCCCGGGTGCGAAAGGCGGTGTAGATGCTCACGGTCGACATCACCCTCCCCGACGTGGAGGAGCTGCACAAGCTCGTGACGGAAGGCCAGGAGAAGGGATTCCTGACCTATGACGAGATAGTCGGCGGGCTTGAAGAAGTCGACCTGACCAAGGAGCAAGTCGAGGACTTCTACACCTACCTCATCGACCATGGGGTCGAGCTCATGGAGGGCGTCGAGCACAAGACGCCTCCGCACGAACAGCCGGCGCTCGCCGAGGACTCGAAGGCGGCCGCGCCGAAGCTCGACCTCACCGTCGAGCCGTCGCTCGACTCGCTGCGCCTCTATCTTCGCGAGATCGGCAAGGTCTCGCTCCTGACGGCCGATCAGGAAGTCTCGTTGGCCAAGCGCATCGAGCGGGGCGACATGTACGCGAAGACGCAGATGATCGAGGCCAACCTCCGCCTCGTCGTCTCGATCGCCAAGGGCTACCTGGGCCGCGGGCTCTCGTTCCTCGACCTGATCCAGGAGGGCTCGCTCGGGCTCATCCGCGCGGTCGAGAAATTCGACTACCGCAAGGGCTTCAAGTTCTCGACCTACGCGACCTGGTGGATTCGACAGGCCGTGACGCGCGCCATCGCCGACAAGGCGCGCACGATCCGCATCCCGGTGCACATGGTCGAGAAGCTGAACAAGGTCGTCCACATCGAGCGCCAGCTCGTCCAGCGGCTCGGGCGCGAGCCGACCCCCGACGAGATCGCCGAGGAACTCGAGATCACGACCGAGGAGGTGCGCGAGATCCTCAGGATGGCGCAGCTCCCCGTCTCCCTCGAGAAGCCGATCGGCGAGGAGGAAGAGTCAGAGCTCGGCGACTTCGTCCAGGACGACCAGGCCGAGTCGCCGTTCGACTCAGCCTCGCTGAACCTACGGCGCGAGGACATCGACAAGACCCTTGACGCGCTTCCCGAGCGCGAGCGGAAGGTCATCGAGATGCGCTTCGGCCTCGACGGCGACCAGCCGCGGACGCTCGAGGAGGTCGGCCGCGCCTTCGGCGTCACCCGCGAGCGGATCCGCCAGATCGAGAACAACACGCTGAAGAAGCTCGAGTCCCTCCCCGAGGCACAGGGCCTCAAAGAGATCGTCTAACCGGAGGCCGCGCAGCGGCCGGGCGCTGGAGGCCGCTCTGCGGCCGGGTGAGTTGCGACGCCTTTCGCGCAACTCACATAGAGGGCGCGCGAAGCGCGACCGTTCACAGGCGACTGGGAGACGTCCTGTCGTCGGGCCGCCGCGGTGTTGGAGGCCGCGCAGCGGCCGGGCGAGTTGCGCCGCTTTTCGCGCAACTCGTATGGAGGGCGCGCGAAGCGCGACCGTTCACACGCGACCGGGACCCCTGTCGTCGGAGCGCCGCGGTGTTGGAGGGCGCGCGAAGCGCGACCGTTCACAACGCCCCGGGAGACCCGAGAGCGCGAGGCATTCCTCGCCCCTACGAGCCAGTCTCGGCGGCCGCGTCGTCGGCCCGGTCGAACGCGACGAAGAGGCGGCAATGCGGGCACTTGAACCCGCGGTGCCGGTGCGCGTTCGCGCTCAGAGGCTCGGGCGTGAAGGTCTTCTTGCAGTGCGGGCACACGACCTCACGTGCCTTCGGCTCGAGGGTATCGGCCACGCGAGCCAGGATACCGGGAGGGTCTGCGTTTACCGTTCCAGGCTGTGACCCCGCAGCGACGCACAGCGCTCGTCTCGGTCGGAGCCGCCGCGGCTCTGATCGCGCTGAAGCTCGGCACCGGCCTCGCGACGGGCTCGCTCGGTCTCGTGTCGGAGGCGGCCCACTCGGGGACAGACCTCGTCGCGGCGCTCCTGACGTTCTTCGCCGTCGGCGTCGCGGTACGGCCTGCCGACCCCAGCCATCCGTACGGGCACGGGAAGGCGGAGCACCTCGCCGCGTTGGCGGAGGCGACGATCCTCGTCGTCGCGTCCATCGCGATCGGTGCGCTGGCGGTCGTGCGGCTCGTCGACGGCGGCCACGAGGTCGACGTCACCTGGTGGGCGCTGCTCGTGGTCGGCGTCGTGATCGTCGTCGACGCCACCCGGGCACGGATCTCGTTTCGCGCCGGCCGGCGCTACTCGAGCCCCGCGCTCATCACGAGCGCCTTCCACTTCGTCTCGGACCTCGGCGGCTCGGTTGCCGTTCTCGTCGGTCTCCTCGCCGCTCGGGCCGGGCATCCGGAGGCGGACGCAGCGGCCGCCCTCCTCGTGGCTGTGCTCGTGCTTGCGGGAGCAGGCCGGCTCGTACGGCAGAACGTGGACGTCCTCATGGATCGCGCCCCGGCCGCCGCCGACGAGCTCGCGCGGCGGGCGATCCAGGAGCTCGATCCGGGCGTCGAGCTCAGGCGGCTCCGCATGCGCCGGGCGGCCGGCCGTCATTTTGCCGATGTCGTGATCAGCGTCCCGCCCGGGGCGGCGGTGGAGCAGGGCCACGCCGTAGCGGACGCGGTCGAGACCGCGGTCGAGACAGCGCTTCCGGGTACCGACGTGGTCGTCCACGTGGAGCCGGGGGACGCTGTTGCCGCTGCTCTCCGGGAGCGCGCCTATGCGGCGGCGCTCCGGGTCGCGCGCGTGCGCGAGATCCACAACATCTCGGTGCTCCGAGTCGGCGGTCGGGTCGAGATCTCGCTCCACCTGAAGCTTCCAGGGGGTCTTTCCCTGGACGAGGCTCATAACATCGCCACCGAGCTCGAGGAGGCGATCACGGCCGACGTGCCCGAGGTCGCCCGCGTCCAGACGCACCTCGAGCCGCTCGCCGACGATTCCGTGGCGCAGCCGCTTACGGCGGGCGACGAGGCCGAGAGCGTTGCCAGGATCGTGAGTGCAGCGACCGGCCGGCGTCCTCGGGAGCTCAGGCTCGTCAGGACGGAGCGCGGGCTCGTGGCGTTCCTGACGCTCGGAATGGATGCAGGCCGCGCGCTCGCGGAGGCGCATGCCGATGCCAGCGAGATCGAGGAACGGATCCGAAGCGCCCATCCTGAGATCGCAGACGTCGTCGTCCACACGGAGCCTTAGCGACACTCGAACGGAGCAGAACCGGGTTAGACCCCGGGACAGGGTCCCTCCGCGCCTGGCCGACTGGGGCTGGAAGGTGCAGTCTGTCAACCGTGGATGCGTTTTCGTCAACTATGATTGACATAGTCCGGCTCGCGATTCACAATCCCTGTATGGCGAATCGCCCGGATGAGCTTCTGCAGCGCGCCCTAGCCGAGGACGATCCCGAAGCGGCGCTCCGTGCGGTCACTGCGCTTCGGGCTCGCTTGACGGCCCTCGAAGACGACCACGTCCGAAACGCCGTCCGCGCGGGAATCTCATGGGCGGACATCGCTAGAGCGCTCGGAATCTCGCGTCAGGCCGCGCACAAGCGCTTTGCCGCTCGTTCCCGCGCGGACGAGCCGCCCCGGATCAAGGGGACAACCCACACGACAGAGCAGGCTCGGCGAACAGTGCTGATCGCCACAGAGGAGGCGGCCGCGCTGGGCCACCCGTCGGCAGGGTCGGAACACCTTCTCCTGGCGCTTCTGCGAGACGACACGGGCCCGGTCGTCGCAGCGCTCGAGGAGCTCGGTGTCTCTCGCGGCGCTGTCCGGCGCGAGGTACGGGCGCTCTACGGCGATGCGGAGGCTGAACTGGACTCGCGGCATGGTCGTGCTCCGATCTCAGCCAGAGGCCACCGTGCGCTGGAAAGCGCTATTCGCGAGGCGAGCGAGAGCGGCGCTCCCGAAGTGGCCGTCGAGCATGTTCTCCTCGGCACGCTGCGAGACGCGGAAGGCGGCGCGGTGCGCGTCCTAGAGGCGCTCGGCCTCACAGCCGGCGCCGTCGAAGCGGGGCTCCGCGCGGCGCTCGACGAGCCCCAGCCACCCCCTGCCAGACTACGATGAGCCCGTGGCCCGAGCCGAGAAGCGCGTCGAGTCCCGCTGGGAGCAGGACAACCGAACACCGCTGAATCCCGCGGTTTTCGTGGTGTTCGCCGTGCTTGCCCTGGCGCTGGCCGGGCTGTTCCTGCTCTTCGCCTTTGTGATCTAGGTCGAATTGCGCCGGTTCATGCGCGATTCGACGCGTTCACCGAGGCAGGTATCTAGGGAACGAGCCGCAACGGGCTCGGGCGCTCGGAAACCTCGACGACTTTCTCCTCGCCGGCCTCGTAGCCCTCGCCGAGGCGCTCCTCGAGCTTCGAGCGCAGCTCTCCGGTCTCCGCGAGCTCCTGGACGATGTCGGCGCCGCCGACGAGCTCACCGCGGACGAATACCTGCGGGATCGTGGGCCAGCTCGAGATCGCCGAGAGCTCCTGGCGGATCTCGGGGTCGGGGAGGACATCCACAGCTGTGATGGGCGCTCCCACCGCGCGGAGCGCGTCGAGCGCGCGCTGCGAATTCCCGCATAGAGCCTGCTGTGGCGTGCCCTTGATGAAGACGGCGACGGGCTCGGTGTCGATAACGGTCTTGATGCGCTCGTGCAGATCCTGGCTCATGCCTCTCCTCGGGTTTTGATGCGTAGCTCGTGAATGGTGCCATCGGCGAGCGGGGCCGCGAGAGCCTCGTAGACCAGGCGGTGCTGCTCGACGAGCGAAAGCCCTCCGAAACGGGGGCTCGAGACCGTCACCTGGAAGTGGTCGCCCCCGCCCGTGCGATCCTCGACTGAGAGCTCGCTCGCATCCGGAAACGCGCTGTGGAGAAGCTGTTCGAGCCGGGCCGTCACCGAGCGCGACGATAGCAGCGGCGAAACCTGCCGCTCCGGATAGCATCGGAGCCAGATATGGCCGGCCCGGAAACGCTCACTGTCGGCGGCCGAGAGCTCGCGATCGCCCGCCTCGACACGCTCGACGCGGACGTCACCCGTCTCCCGTACACCCTCCGCGTCCTGCTCGAGAACGTGCTTCGAGCCGGTGCCGACGACGAGGCGCGCTCGATCCTCCGCTGGGACCCCTCTGCGGAGCCGAGCGACGAGGTCTCGTTCCGGCCGGCGCGCATCCTCCTCCAGGACTTCACGGGTGTCCCCGCGATCGTCGACCTGGCCGCAATGCGTGATGCCATGCGGGATCTCGGCGGCGATCCGGAGCTGATCAACCCGCTCGTGCCGGCCGAGCTCGTCATCGACCACTCGGTGCAGGTGGACGAATTCGGCACGCGTATCGCGATCCACCGCAACACCGAGCTCGAGTTCGAGCGCAACCGCGAACGCTACGCGTTCCTTCGCTGGGGCCAGCAGGCTTTCCGGAACCTTTCTGTGGTGCCGCCCAACACAGGAATCGTGCACCAGGTCAACCTCGAGTACCTCGCGCGGGTCGTGGAGGCGCGTGAGCTCGACGACGGGCGCCTCTGGGTCTTCCCGGACACCCTCGTCGGCACGGATTCGCACACGACGATGGTGAACGGCCTCGGTGTCCTCGGCTGGGGTGTGGGCGGGATCGAGGCCGAGGCTGCGATGCTCGGAGAGCCTGTATCCATGCTGGTTCCTCAGGTTGTCGGCTTTAAGCTGACCGGGGAGCTCCGGGAGGGCGCCACCGCGACCGACCTCGTCCTGACGGTCACGCAGATCCTGCGGAAGCTCGGCGTGGTCGGAAAGTTCGTCGAATACCACGGCGAGGGGCTCGGCCGTTTACCGCTTGCGGACCGTGCGACCATCGGGAACATGTCGCCCGAATACGGCGCGACCTGCGGGTTCTTCCCCGTCGACGCCGAGACGCTCCGTTATCTCGAGCTCACCGGGCGGCCCGCGGAGCAGATCGAGCTCGTCGAGACCTACTGCAAGGAGCAGCGTCTCTGGCACGAGCCCGGTTCCGAGGCCGAATACTCGGAATCGGTCGAGCTCGATCTCTCGACTGTGGAGCCGAGCCTCGCAGGGCCGAGACGCCCTCAGGACCGCGTGGCGCTCTCGGCTGCGAAGGACTCGTTCCTCGAGGCGCTCGGCACGTTCGGGGTCGCCTATCGGGCGGGAGACCAGGAGGTGGAAGAGTCGTTTCCGGCGAGCGACCCTCCGGCCGGCATGTCGCCAGGCCCTCACGAGCGGCCGAATGACGTCCCGAAGCCGGCTCCGGTCGCGACGGAGGCCCTCAAAGATGCCTCCGTGCCCGTCCGCCTGAACGGCGACGCGTTCGAGCTCGGCCACGGATCGGTCGTGATCGCTGCGATCACGAGCTGCACCAACACCTCGAACCCCTCCGTGATGATCGCTGCGGGCCTGATCGCGAAGAACGCGGTCGAGCGCGGG
This sequence comes from uncultured Actinomycetes bacterium, assembly GCA_963733135.1. Taxonomy (GTDB): domain Bacteria; phylum Actinomycetota; class Thermoleophilia; order Gaiellales; family Gaiellaceae; genus CAVTBX01. The sequence continues at coordinate 172,365 of CAVTBX010000005.1, read as the reverse complement.
CTCGGGCGCAAGCCCTGGGTGAAATCGAGCCTTGCACCGGGCTCCAAGGTGGTGACGGAGTACTACGCAAAGGCTGATCTGGCGCGGTATCTGGACGAACTGGGCTTCCAGACCGTCGGCTACGGCTGCACGACCTGCATCGGGAACTCGGGCCCGCTCTCGGAACCGATCTCAGAAGGGATCGAGGCCGGCGATCTCGTCGTGTGCGCGGTTCTCTCCGGAAATCGCAACTTCGAGGCGCGCATTCACCCCGAGGTGAAGGCGAACTACCTCGCCTCGCCGCCGCTCGTCGTCGCCTATGCGCTGGCCGGCCGGATGGACGTGGATCTCGTCAACGAGCCGCTTGGCGCCGATCGCGACGGAAACGACGTCTACCTGCGGGATTTGTGGCCGAGCGCGCGCGAGGTTGCCGACACGGTCTCCGAGGCGGTTCAGGGCGACATGTTCCGGCGCACCTACGCAGACGTCTTCACCGGCGACGAGCGCTGGCGAGAGCTCGACACGCCGGAGGGTGAGCTCTTTACGTGGGATCCCGAGTCCACGTACGTCCGCCAACCGCCGTATTTCGAGGGCCTAAGCCGAGAACCGGGCACCGTCGAGGACGTCAGAGGAGCGCGCTGCCTCGTGTGGGCGGGCGATTCCGTGACCACAGACCACATCTCGCCGGCCGGCTCTATCAAGCCCGACGGGCCGGCCGGCCGGTATCTGGTGGAGCACGGGGTGGAGCGCCGGGACTTCAACTCGTACGGCTCTCGACGAGGAAACCACGAGATCATGGTGCGCGGCACCTTCGCAAACGTCCGCTTTCGGAACCTGCTCGTCCCGGAGAGCGAGGGCACCTGGACCGCGCACCTTCCGTCGGGCGAGGAAATGACGATTTTCGAGGCGTCAGGGCGCTACGAGGCGGAAAACGTGCCGCTCGTCGTGCTTGCCGGCAAGGAGTACGGATCCGGCTCGTCGCGCGACTGGGCCGCGAAGGGGCCCAATCTGCTGGGCGTCAGGGCCGTGATCGCAGAGAGCTACGAGCGGATTCACCGCTCGAACCTCGTGGGAATGGGGATTCTGCCCCTCCAGTTCCCGGCGGACGAAACTGCCGAAAGCCTTGGTTTGACGGGTCGAGAGGTCTTTTCGGTGACCGGCGTCGACAACGGAGAGGCCCGGGAGGCCACCGTGACGGCCGCGCCCGACGACGACGGCGCAGAGGTCACGTTCACGGCGCGAATCCGACTCGACACCCCGCGCGAACGGACGTACCTGCGCCACGGCGGGATCCTGCCGTTCGCCCTGCGCCGCCTGGCCGCTTTAACCCCGTAAATCGCGGAAAACGCGGATCCCCCGGAGAGGGGATGCGAAGCGGCCTCCGAAACGGAAGACTGGCGGGGCTACACGAGCCGCAACACCAGGAGCCGCATTGAAAAAGTCAGCCGCAGCATGGATCTTCGCGGCAGCGTTGGCCGTCGGGGTGCTCGTCGCCGCGGGCCAGATAATCTTCCCCTCGGCGCCCAGCCTGCTGCCGATTCCGCGGCCGTCTGATCCCTCCTCGGACGTCGTCGTCGTCCAGGCCGCGCCCGAGGTCGAGGAACGGGAAGAGCCGACGGCGCCAAGCTCCGAGAGCGGTTCAGTCGGCGAGGCTCCGTTCCCAGGCAGCGTCCTGGTTTCCGACTCGGTGGAGCGTGGCTCCGCCCTGGATCTTCCGGCTCTCGGGGGCCGCGACGGATACGACCGCGACGGGCGTGTCACGCTCGCACTTGGTCTCGAAGGCCTGAACGCTGTGGTGGAGCGGCAGCTTGCGGTTCTCTCGGGTGGGGCGTGCGGCTCCTTCGGCCCGTGGACCGTGACGACCGCCTCTGCCCTCCTGCCGCCCGGAACCTGCGCTCTCTACCGCGTGCTGCTGGGCGGCGCCGTGATCTACGCACCGGCCGAGCCGGTGCGGCACGACGGGAGCGATCCGGTGCTCGAGAGCCTCGAGGTGACCGAGGAGGCGCCACGCGAGCACGCGCCCGGCTCGACGCTGTTCGTCGCGGCCGATGCCGAGAATCTGCGGCCGGTCACGATCACGATGGATGCGGCCGACCCAGAATCGGGCCTCGCGGCGGCCACGGTTCGAAGCGGCGGCACCGAGGTCGGCGTCTCGGAGGCGCCATGGACCGCCGAGATCGTCCCGACGCCCGGAACGATCGACGTCACGGTCACGAACAACGCGGGTGACTCGTCCACTTCGTCCGTCTCGGTGGTCGCTGACGGCGTGGGGCCCGAAGGAGGCACGATCTCGTACCCGTCCACCGCAGCGGCCGGTGAGACGATCGCGATCGCGGCCGATCCGGGCTCTGACAGCGGATCGGGGCTCAATTCCTCGAGCGTCACGATCGAACGGCGGCAGGCCCTCCTCTCCAACGCTGGTTGCGGCGACTTCGGAGACTGGAATGCGGCCGACGCGACCGACGTGGCCCGCGAAGGAACCTGCGTGCAGTACCGCATGCGGGCCAAGGACAACGTCGGAAACGAGTCGATCACCCGATCGGAGGCCACTCTCGAGGTCGCCGACGTCACGGCTCCCACGACCGCGATCACGGCTCCCGCGGCGGGAGTCGAGCTGAACGGCCCGACGACGATCTCCGCTGAGGCAGCGGACTCGGGCACTGGCGTGAGATCGCTCGCCATCCAGGTCGCCGTCGGCGGCTCCGACGCCTGGATGGAGCTTGCCGCCTCGGGTACGAACAGGCTCTCCGTCGACTGGAACACCCTGCTGGTCGCGCCGGGCGCCTACGTGATCCGGTCGCTCGCGGTCGATCGGGCCGGCAACGCGACCTTCTCAGAGGTCGTGCCGGTCGTGGTCGCTGCCGACGAGGTCAGGCCGACGACATCGGTTCTCGGACCCGCGCCCGGCGAGACCGTTTCCGGCGCGGTGACGGTGAGCGCGCAGGCGAAGGACACAGGCTCGGGCGTCGCCTCCCTCACGATCAAGGTCAGGAGCGGCTGCGGAGACTGGATCGTCCTCGCAACGTTCGAGGGTGCAACCAGCGCTTCGGTCGTCTGGGACACCACGAACCTGGCCCCGGGACGGTACGAGCTTCGCTCCGTGGCGGTCGACCGGCGCGGAAACATCGGCATCTCGAAGAACGTTGCTGTCGTCGTCGAGCCCGTGCCGCCGCCCACGCCGCCCGACTCGGAGCCGGGCGAGGAGCCGCCGGTCGAAGAGCCTCCGGCCGAGGAGCCCGGCGAGGAGCCGCCGGCCGAGGAGCCGCCGGCTGAGGAGCCCCCCGCGGAGGAGCCCGAGGAGGAGCCCGCGCCTTCGGAGGAGCCTCCTGCGGACGAGGACGAGCCCGACGAAGAGGACGACGACGAAGAAAACGACGACTAGGACGGGCCAAAGCCTCTAGCGCGCGGGTGCCGGCGCGCGTGACTTCGGCGGCTCCTCGGCCTCGATCTGAACCCGCGGCAGCCACTCGAGCCAGGCCGGCAGGTACCAGTTCCGCTCGCCGAGCAGCGTCATCGCGGACGGGACGAGCACCGACCTGACGATCGTCGCGTCAAGGAGGAGCGCGATCGCGATCCCGAAGCCCATCTGCTGGAACATCACGAGGTCGCCGGCCGCGAAGCCGATGAAGACCGCCATGATGATGAGCGCGGCACCCGTGATGATCCGGGCCGTCGAGCCGATTCCGAAGCGAACGGCGTCGATCGTGTCGCCCCGGAGCGTGTAGCGCTCCCGGATCCGGCTCAAGAGGAAGACCTGGTAGTCCATCGAGAGCCCGAAGAGGACTGCGAAGAGGAAGAGCGGCACCCAGGCCTCGACCGTGTCGACCTGCTGGAAGCCGAGAAGCCCGGCGCCCCAGCCGAACTGGAAGACCGCGACGAGGAGCCCGTAGGCGGCGCCGACCGAGAGCAGGTTCAACCCGATCGCCGTGCCGGCGATCACGACCGAGCGAAAGGCGATCGTGAGCAGGATGAACGTGAGTCCGAGGACGAAGAGGAGGACCCACGGAAGCCAGAACTCCATGACGTCGAAGTAGTCGATGTTCTCCGCCGTTCGACCGGTGACGAGCACCTGCGCGTCGGTGTCTTCGAATGCGGCCGGGACGTACTCGTCACGCAGGTCGCGCACGGCGGCGACGGCCTCGTCCGAAAGGGCATCGGCGGAGACGGGCACGGTCACGACGGCCAGGGTGCCCGCGGGATTGGCCTGGACGGAGGCTTGGCCAAAGGCCGGATCGCGGGCGAGCAGGCGCTCGAGCGCCCTGGTTCCGTCCTGAACGGCGGCGGACTCGGCGTCGCCGGAGATGACGATCTCGGCCGGGTCGGCGCCGGCCCCGGGGAACGATTCCTGGAGCGCGCGATAGCCCTGCTTGGACGTCAGCGAGTCGGGAAGGGTGCTGATCCCGGCTGCACCGATGTTCATCCCGAGCACGGGGAGCGCGAGTACGACGAGCAGCGCCGCGGCCGCGATGAGCGACAGCGCCGGCCTCCGCACGACCCGATCGACGACAGCGCTCCAGAAACGGCTCTCTTGCCCGGCGCTCCGAGCGAGTCTGCGGCCGACGAACGGCACCTGGAGACGGTCGATCCGGTCGCCGAGCAGGCTCAGGATCGCAGGGAGCAGGGTCAGGGCGGCGACGACCGAGACGATTCCGACGAGGATCGCGCCGACGGCGAGGCTCCGCATGATCGTGCTCTGGACGAGCAAGAGCCCGACCATGGCGAGGACGAAGGCGCTGCCGCTGAAGAGCACGGCCCGGCTCGCGGTGGCGCCGGCCCGCCCGATCGCGTCGAGCTTCTCGGCGCCCGCCGCCCGCTCTTCCCGGAAGCGTGACACGACGAAGAGCGCGTAGTCGATGCCGAGCGCGAGGCCCATCCCGGTGAGCATGTTCACGACGAAGATCGAGAGCTCGAACGCCTGCGCCAGGAGCGCTGTCAACCCGAGGGCGACGACGATCGAGACGATCGCGAGGACGAGCGGCATCGCCGCGCTCACGAGGGCCCCGAAGACGAGGACGAGGACGAGGAGCGCAGCCGGCAGGCCGATTCTGAGCTCGCCGTTTTGGAGATCGCGCTCCGAGACCTCGTTGATGTCGTGGTCGGTGGTCGCCGAGCCCGTCATGGCGACCTCGAACCCGTCCCGGCCGTTCTCTTCCTCGACCGCCTCCACGAGTGCGCCGACCGAGTCGTCCGGGTCGCCTTCGAGGCGGATCGGGACGAGAACCGCATGGCGATCCGGCGAGACGAGGCTCTCGTCCTCGAGTGGATCCTGCGCCGCAGCGACCGAGCCGGTCGCTCTCGCCACCTCCGCGAGCTCTCTGGAGCTTCGCCGCGAACTCGGGATCGTCGACGGTGAGCTCGGGCGAGCGGACGACGATCAGCTCGGTCGGCAGATCTTCGAAGCGCTCAGGGAAGAGTTCGTCCTGGAGGTCGTAGGCCGCCTGGGACTCGGGATTGTTCGTGACTCGCGCCTCTGTCGTGAGCGCGTCGCCGAGCAACGCGCCGACCGCTACGAACGCGACCACGCAGAGCGTCAACCACGCGACGATGGTTCGCCACGGGTGACGTGCGCTCGCTCGGGCCAGTCGTTCGGTCACGGCGCGAAGTTAGCGATCACTAACCTTCCTGTCAAGCGAAGCCGGACGAGCTTTGGTTATCGATCCTGAAGCGCATCGAGCCCAACGGCGAAGGCGACGACGAGCCGCCGGTCCACTTCGTCGAGCGCGGGCTCGAGCTCGAGGACGTAGCGATCCCGGAACTTCCCGAGGACGCGCTTGTACGAGCCGACCTGCTCGCCGTCCCGCATCAGAACGAAGTTGAACGGCAGCCAGGTGAGCGCCATCATGATCTCCGGCAGCAAGAGCGCGATCCTGCGCACGACGGCGATCAACCAGTTGGTCTCGTAGCTCTCGAAGAGCTCTCGGCCGGTCGTGTCTCGGACGTGCCAGTGGCTTCGGATCAGGGAGCGCTTGAAGTCCTTCTCCAGGAGCCCGAGTGGCTCTCCGGCCGAGTCGAGGACGTCGTGGCGGCCGCGGAACTCGAAGGTGGTGCGCGCCTTGATCATGAAGAGGTGGGCGTCTGCGGCCGGATCGAGGCGGAAGCGGATGTCCTCGCGGATCGAGAGCTTCTTCTGCTTGACGAAGACGAGCGGCCGGCCTTCCTCGCTCGAGCCGGGCGACGGGGCGCTGATTCGGTACTCGTTTCCGATCGGGCGGAAGACCTGCTGGACGAGCAGCCGGTTCGCCCCGTCTAGCGCCTCGATGACGCCGGCTGGATCGTCGCGAGCGGCCGCCGTCACGCCGAGAACCTAGCGGGTTCGATACTCCCACGGGGGATTGCGAACTTGGCGCGGAGAGCCGTCAATTCGGCTTAGAAGCGCCAGATGCCCATACCCAGGCCACGACCGACCGTCGTCGCCTCCTCACGCGGGGATCGCCCGCGGCGCCGGCCTAGACGTGAGGAGGGCTTCAGCATGATCGAGATGGTGTGCGCGATGGCGCTCTTCGCCATCGTGGTCACGCCGCTCGGCGGGGTTATGACGGCCACGCTCTCGGCGCAGGCCGGCGCTAAGGAGCGCACTCTCGCGCAGCAGGCCGCCCAGTCGGCGATCGAGGAGATCCGCGGCATGCCCTACGACGACGTCGGGCTCACGAGCTGGAACCCCGCCGGACGCCTGACCGGCACCCGGGCCATCTCCCTCCAAGGGCTCAAGGCGACGATGGCCACCGAGATCACGTACGTCAACGACCCGGTCTCTCCCGATTATGCGACCTATGCCGATTACAAGCGGGTGATTCTCACCATCACCCGAAACCGCGACTCGCGACAGCTCGCACGCGAGGTGACGTACGTCGCCCCGCCCGTCGGCACCGGCAACGCCAGGATCATTAAGGTCCAGGTCGTCGACTACGCCCTTCGGACCGCGGTCGAGGGCGCGATGGTCGCCCTGGGCACGGGCCCGAGCGCTCCCCGCACGGATCGAACCGACGCCACCGGCTCGGTGCTCTTTCCGGATCTCATCCCGAACCCGACGAGCGGCGCGCAGGCCTACTACGACATCACGGTCGGTGCGAGCGGCTACCAGACGCTCAGGGACGACCTTCCGCCCGCCTCACAGGCTCACACGCGGATCGTGGCGGGACAGACCTTCACCACGGTGCTCCAGGTCTACAGGCCCGCGACGATCTTCCTCCAGGTCAGGAACTCGAACGGGACGCCGTACGCGGGAACCGCACCGGTCACCGTCTCGTCCTCTCGCGGAACTCAGACGTTCAATGTCACCGGCGGGTCGGCAACTGTCACGCAGGTCGCCGGTGAGCTGGTCGTCCCAGGCATCCAGTACACGGTCACGACGGCGGCCAACGGCCAGTTCGCCGGCGTCGCGAACCAGACCGTGCCGAACAACTACCCCGTGGACTTGACGTCCACGTTCGGCCTGACGCTCCAGACCTACGCGACCAGAACCCTCATCGTGCGCGTACAGCGGACGAACGGCAGCGCGGTCTCGGGTGCGAACGTCGTCGTCCGAGCCGGGCCGGTACCCGTCTACCTCGTGGGCACGACGACGTCGACGGGGCGGGCAGTCTTCACGGTGCCGGCCGGGGCGGGCTACACGGTCGCCGTCTCGAGCTCCGCCGGGACAGGCAGCTGGAACGGCGACGTCAACTCCGATCTCACGACCACTGTGACGGTGCGGCCGTGAGCGCCCGACTACGCGCCGTTCGCTCGGAGGCGGGCGTGACGCTCATGGAGCTGATCGTGACGATCGCTCTCATGGCCATCCTCGGAGCAGGGATCACAGCAGCAGTGCAGATGACGAGCCACTGGAGCACGGAGCTCCAGGACGAGGCAGTGAGCCAGAACGAGATCCGCTCCTCCTTCGAGCGGCTCGTCCAGGATCTCCGCCAGGCCTACGTCGGCGACGGCAGCTCCCCGGTGGAGCTCATGCAGCCGAACCAGGTTACGTTCCTCTCACCGGACCGCGCGACCCCCTTCCACCTCCGGCGGATCTCCTATCGCCTCCAGACCGGCCGGCTTGAACGCGCCGCCGCGACGAGCACGGACACGGACGGCGCACCCTGGGTGATCCCGGCTCTGGGTCCCTGGCAGAAGCAGATCGGTGGCGTCGTCAACACGGTGGTGTTCGTCTACCGAGACGAGAACGGGGCGCCCACAACCGATCCCCAGGCGCTTCGGACCGTCGACCTGACCCTTCGCGTGAAGTCACCGAGCGGCGGCATCGAGAGACTGACATACAGGACGAGCGTCTCCGTGCGAATCCAGGCGGCGCAGGGATGAGCCGGGTTCGTGCGCGCGACGAGCGCGGGTTCGCGATGGTGCTCGTGATCGGGCTCGTGACCGTGCTCGGCGTCGTCTCGATCACGCTCATCGACCTCGCGAACACGGAAGCAAAGCGAAGCCGCTCGGCAGTCGTCCGCGACGCCTCCTATCAAGCGGCCGAGGCGGGCGTCCACGACTACATCGCAAAGCTCTTCAGCGACCCGCTCTACTACTCTCACTACGTCCACCCGGGTGAGTCGAGCCGCCGTGCGACGGATGGGACGACGGCCGGAGCGGGCAGCCCGTGGTCGGCAGGCCTAGTCTGGATGTACCCGTCGGGCCGAAACAGCTGGCGGCAGCTCTCGAACGGCTACGAGTACAACCTCGAGATCACACCGCCGACAACGGGCGCCGGGTCGATCCAGATGGTCTCGACGGGCCGTCCCGGCGGCAGCACCGACAAGTCGGACTGGCGCGTCGTCGAGATGCGCGTCCGGCCGGCTTCGGTGGCCGACTTCCAGATGCTCGCGAACGCGGACATCTCCTACGGCTCGGCCGCATCGACCTACGGAAAGATCTATGCGGGCATCGACTCGAACGGCGTTCGCCACAACATCAACCACTCGGGCACGGCCTATGCGGACATCTACGCCGAGGGCAGCGTCACGGGCTCGCCGCGTCTGCGGAACGGTGCCCGCACCTACGACCGCAACTCGATCCGCACGGTGATCAAAAACCCGGTCAACTTCAACGACTTCATCAGCTCCCTGGTCGACGTCCAGGCGGCTGCCCAGGCGGGCGGCCTCTACCTGAACAGCCCGACGAGCGCGGCCTGGCGGCTCACCTTCCAGGCGAACGGCACCGTGAGCGCTCAGACCTGCACGCGAACCAACAACCGTGACGTTGCCGAAGTGGCGCCCACCTGCGGCGTCGCGACGAGCTACCCCGTGCCTCTCAACGGGGCGATCTATACGCCTCAGAGCGTCGTCGTCAGCGGCCAGGTCAACGGGCGGGTGACCGTCGGCTCGAACTCGAACGTCGTGATCGCCGACGACATCACGTACGTCCAGGCGGGCGACGACGTGCTCGGGCTCGTGGCGGCGAACGACATGCTCGTCGCCCAGTACGTCCCGTACGACCTCAACTGGCGTGCCGGCACGATCGCCCAAACAGGCGCGTGGCGCTCTTGGTCGAACGACGGGAGCCACGGGACGATGACCTTCACGGGCTCGACGGCGACCGCGGACGGCGGCTCGATGAGCCTCTTCAGAACGCGCGTGTATCAGTACGACCAGACGCTCTACTACCTGCCGCCGCCGTGGTTCCCCACGGTCGACGGCGCGTACACGACGCTCCTCGTCCGCGAGCTCCCGGCCCGCTAACGAACCGGAATCTCACGCGGCCCGAGCCTCGTTCGTTAGAAGAAGCGGATGGATGGGGCGGACGACCAGGGGCTGCCCCTCGAGGAGCGGCGTCGCGCACAAGCCCGGCGTGACGAGTTGCTTGCCCTCGGGGCGGCGCTCGTCACGGTCGGCTTCTGGGCCTCGGCCTTCGTCGGCATCCGCGACGCGGGGGAGGAGCTCTCACCCGGCGCGCTCGCGTTGGCCAGGCTCGCATCCGGGACCGCCGTGCTCGCCGTCTTCGTGTTCGCTCGACGAGAGCGCCGGCCCGAGCGGCGAGACCTTCCCGCACTCGTCCTCTGCGGCGTCCTCTGGTTCGGCCTCTACAACCTCGCGCTGAACGCGGGCGAGCAGCGGGTCGACGCCGGAACGGCCGCGATGCTCGTGAACGTCGGGCCGGTGCTCATCATCCTTCTCGCGGGCGGCGTCCTCCGTGAAGGGTTTCCGCGGAGCCTGGTCGCTGGGTGCGCGCTCGCCTTCGCGGGCGTGCTGGTGATCGCCTTCGCGGACTCCGAGCGCGGCGGCTCCGCTCTCGGTGCGGCGCTCTGTGTGGCGGCAGCGGTCGCGTACGCCGGCGGCGTCGTCAGCCAGAAGCCGGTGCTGGCCCGCGTCTCACCGCTCCAGGCGACATTCGTGTGCTGTCTCGTCGGGACGCTGGTCTGCCTCCCGTTCGCTCCACAGCTCGCCGCGGAGGCGGACGACGCCGGAGCTGAGGCGCTCACGTGGGCCGTCTACCTCGGCGTCTTTCCGACGGCGCTCGCGTTCACGACGTGGGCATTCGCGCTCGCACGCACGAGCGCCGGCCTGCTCGGCACGACCACATACCTCGTCCCGCCGCTCTCGATTCTCCTCGGCTGGGTCCTTCTCGACGAGGCGCCGGCCGCCCCTGCGTTCCTCGGCGGAGCGCTCTGCCTGGTGGGCGTGGCGGTGGCCCGAAGTCGTCCGGCTCGCGGCTAGCGAGAGGCGTTGTCGGGCGGCTCTGACCAGAGCAGTAAGGTTGCCCTTACATCGCTCGCGGATCTTGTGTAGTCTCGCCCGCGGTGAGGCCGGGACGCAAGTACCAGAGAGCACGTCGGACGCGCCGATTGCGTGCCGCGGCGGTGTTGTCGCTCGCGGTGTGCGCGACCCTGGTCGTGGCCGGATGCGGCGGCGACGAGAGCGCGTCGACGCCAGCCGACCGACGTGACTACAGCGACGACCGAAGGCTCTGCGGCCGCGGCCGAGACGGAGCTCGCCGGCGTGAAGGAGTTCCTGGGCGAGCACACCGACCGCCTTTCGGGCTTCACGGTCGACTTCCAGGCGCGGGCGGCGGAGTACCACGAGCTCGCCGAGGCGCACGACTTCGATCTCCGTGCTCTCTGGGAGGAGGAGGAGGGCGAGACGGTCGGCCCGCTTCTCGAGGACATGAAGGCGCTCTGGATCGAGGGCAACCCGTACTACGAGCGCGTCGAGGGCGTCGTCGCGGGTACGCCGTCGCTGGCTGAGTACGACGTCATCCTCGACGCCGGCTCGAGTGCGGCCGAAGACCCCGAGAGCGCCGTGCCCTTCGACCTCGAGCTCCCCGACGGGACGACGCTCGCGCAGCCGGGCAATCTCTTCAACCTGACCGAGGGGGCGCTCTGGGGAACGCTTCCGGACGACCTCGACCGGGCGAGCGAGCCGGCCGACCTGGACGGAGACGGCGAGCTCGAGTTCGGCGAAGTCCTTCCCGAGCCCGGCTTCCTGCTGGCTGCGAGCGAGGCCTTCGAACAGTACGCCGGCGAGCTCGACGCGGCCGGCGAGTCCTGGGAGCCGACGCCGTCGGACGCGTTCACCGCGATCGTCGTGATGGTGCCGACGATGAGCGAGTACTTCGGGCAGTGGAAGGTCTCGCGGTTCGTCGCGGGCGATGCCGCAAGCTCGGAGGCGTTCAACGTGGTTTCCCGCCTCTCGGACATACGGGACATCCTCACGGGGCTCGAGGTCATCTACGAGGGCGTCGAGCCGACGGTGGCCGAGGCCGACGAGGCTCAGGCGGCCCAGACGGGCCGGGAGCTCTCCGACCTGCGCGAGTTCATCGGCGACCTCTACGAGCGCGAGCAGGCCGGCGACCGGTTCACGCCCGAGCAGGCTGACACGCTCGGGACGGAGGCGCAGGAGCGCGCAACGGCGATCGCGGGCCAGGTCTCGCAGGCGGCGGCGCAGCTGGGTGTCGAGATCGAGCAGTAGCCACGGCCGCGGGCCGGCGATCCTTGCCGCGCTGGTCGCGGTGGCGGTGGCTCTCGTCGTCGCTTCAGGAGTGAGCGCGGCCCAGAAGGAGCCGTGGCAGCTCGAGGCAGACGTACGGACGACGCTCGCGGACGCCGAGCGCGCGCTCATCCTCGGTGACGCCGACGAGGCTCGCTTCGTCGTGGGGGAGGCGAGGCCGAGCCTCGTTCGCCTCTCGGAGCTCGTCGGCGAGCCGGCGCTTCGGCAGAGCCTGGGAGCCCTCGAAGCTGCGGTAGCCCGCGAGGACGCGGGGCGCTTCGCGGCCGAGCGGGCGGAGCTCGGCGTCGCGATTCTCGGCTCTGCGTATACCCAGGTGCTCGGCGCGATCGAGGCGGGCTCGGTGGCCGAGGCGAAGCGCTGGCTTCTCATCCGGGAGTTTCGGCCTCCGACGCGTTTCTCCCGACCGGGTGCCGACGCCACGCTCGCGCTCGACCTGCTCGCCGACGGCAAGAGCACGCCGGAGAAGGCTGCCGCAGCCGTCCGCGCCGACTACCTCGACACCTACCAGGCACTTCTGAGAACCGCGCTCGAGACCGCGGACGAAGCTGCGGAGAACGGCTTCCGCTCGCGGGTCGCCGCCGAGGCCGCGGTCGCGCGCGGGTACTTCGCCATCCTCAGGCCCTCCTTCGAGCGACAGCGCGACACCGCCGAGGGCGCGAGCGCCGCCGCGGACTTCGATCGCCTGGTGGCCGCGGCCTTGGCCTCGGACCGGGGCGCGTACGCGGAGGCTCGTACGGCCGTCGACGCCGCCCTCGAGGGCTTCCGGGCCGCTCCGCTCTCGTCCGAGGAGGAGATCAGGCGCGCCGGCCAGTTCCTCCGCTTCCTCGCTCTCGTCCCGGTCGAGTACGAGCGTGGAGTCTCGGACGGCCGTGTCACGGTGCCGTTCGAGATTCAGGAGGCGGTCACGTTCCGCGACGGCGCTGCGCAGGCCATCACCGATCTCGAGAGCGTGCTCGTCGAGCGTGACGCGACCGCGATGCGCCGGATCGACGTGCTCGTGGCCGAGCTCGGCCAGGCGCTCGCCGCGGCGAACCAGGGTGCCGCCGTGGCCGCGCCCGAGACCATCGAGGCGAAGACGAACGAGGCGCTCGAGCTCGCCGAGGGGATCTTCCCAGAGGAGTGGAAGGACGCGGGCGCCGCCGCCGACTTCGACGTCATCCGCACGTCGCTCGACCGGGTCGTCAACGCCGTCCGTGCCGGCGAGTACGCGACGGCCGAGCAGGCACGGCTCGAGGCGTACGCGTTCTTCGAGTTCGGGCCGGAGCAGCGGCTGCGCGGCCTCGCCCCCGATCTCTTCGCCACAACGGAGGGGCTCTTCTGGTACGGAGCGGACGGCTACGCAGGGCTCGCGCAGCTCATCCGCCGCAAGGCGCCCGTCGAGGAGGTCACCGCGTCGCGCGAGGCGCTCGACACCGCGCTCGCCGACTCGGAGGCAGCCGTCGGCGCCGGGCCGGGCTCGAGCTTCGCCGTCATCTCGAACACGGCGATCATCGTCTTCCGTGAGGGGCTCGAGGCGGTGCTGATCCTCGCCGCGCTGACCGCCGGGCTCGTCGGGCGCGAAGCGGCGGCTTCGCCGGCCGCTCTTCCTGGGCGCGGCGGCCGCGCTCCTCGCCTCCGTCGTCACGTTCGTGATCGCCGAGACCGTGCTCTCGTCGCTCGTTCGCTACGGCGAGAAGCTCGAGGCGATCGTCTCCGTGATCGCTGTCGCGGTGCTGCTTCTGATCCTGAACTGGTTCTTCCACCGCGTGTACTGGAGCGACCATCTCGCCGGCCTGCACGGGAAGAAGAAGCACATCCTGCGCGGCGCCGGGCTCTCCGTGGCGGCCGCCCAGCTCGTGGGCCTGGCGACGCTCGGGTTCACGAGCGTCTACCGCGAGGGCTTCGAGACCGTGCTCTTCCTCCAGGCGCTCGTGCTCGATGCCGGCGTGGCCCGGGTGGCCCAAGGCGCTGCACTGGGCGCAGTCGGCGTCGCGGCGGTCGGCGTCCTCACTATCCAGCTCCAGCGGAAGCTCCCGCACCGCCGGATGCTCGAGCTCACCGGTCTCCTCATCCTCGCCGTGCTCGTGATCATGGTCGGAAAGACCGTCCAGGTCTCCCAGGTCGTCGGCTGGCTTCCGGTGCATCCCGTGGGTGATCTCCGGCTTCCGTACTGGGCCGGGCTCTGGTTCGGCGTCTTCCCGACGTGGGAGGGCTTCGCGGCCCAGCTTGGCGCCGCGGTCGTCGTGATCGGAAGCTACTTCGCGGCCGAGTGGACGTATGCGAGGCGGAGGCGCGCAAAGCTCGCGCCCACCGCAGAGCCTGCGCCGCGCGCGATTCCGGCGACCTCGAACGGCGCGACCGCCGCACTCGCGAACGGGAACGGTCGCGCGCACCTCGAGGAGGAGCTCGAGGAGCGCGCGAGACGCGTACGGGTCGGGGCCGGCAAGAGCTGACCGCTGCCTCGGCGCCCTTCCGGGCGAGCTCGCGACCTGTGAAAGACTGCCGAGCGAGCTAGCCAGGAGGGGGAGATGGAGAAGATCTTCGAGACGGCTTTCGAGACCCCGGTCACGCGACGCCAGCTGATCAAGAACATCGCTGCGGCCGGAACGGCGACCTACGCCGCCGGCGCTCTGACCGGGCTCGCGCGCGCGGACGACGATTACCGCCACGCCGACTTCACGCGCTTCCGCGCGATCGCGCCGAGCTCCGCGGACGAGCTTCAGGTGCCCGACGGCTTCGTGGCGGACGTCCTCATCAAGTGGGGCGAGGAGTTCGCCGACGGGCTGACGTTCGGCTACAACTGCGACTACTCGGCCTGGTTCCCGCTCCGTCGCAAGGGTGACGAGGGCCTGCTGTGGATCAACCACGAGTACGTGATCCCGTTCTTCACGAGCGACTGGACGAGAGCGATGGATCCGGCCTGGAACCCTCGAACGACCCACGCCGCTCTCATGGCGATGGAGAAGAAGGAGGTCGGCGGCTCGGTCGTGCACGTCCGGAAATGTCGGGACGGCAGCTGGGAGGTGGTCTACGACTCGCCCTATTCGCGCCGCTTCTACGGCGACGGCCCGCCGATTCCGTACGACGGCCCCGTTTCTGGCACCGACCTCGCGCCTTCCGATGGAGTGGCGCTCGGTACGCTCGCGAATTGCTCCGGCGCCACGACGCCCTGGGGCACCGTTCTCTCCTGTGAGGAGAACCACCAGAGCTACGGGCTCAAGCGCAACATGCCGTTCGCGCTCGGCTGGATCAAGGACGACGGCTCGAATGAGGAAGAGGTCAACTTCTACATCGGCGAGCCCGGTACGAACGTCGACGGGATGCCCGTCGGCGACAACTGGCCGTTCTACGGCTACGTCGCCGAGATCGACCCGTACACCGGTGAGGCCGTCAAGCACACGGCGCTCGGCCGGATCCACCACGAGAACGTCGGGCTTCGGATCGCCCCCAGTGGACACGTCGTCTGCTACACGGGCGACGACGCCCCGGCGGCAGACGGCATGTTCTTCAAGTTCGTGTCGGCCCGCCGTTACCGGCGTGGCATGCGCCGAAGCGAGGCCATGGAGCTCCTCTCCGACGGACAGCTCTACGTGGCCCGCTGGCTCCCCACGGCGAACGACCCCGCTGTCGACAGCGGCACGGGTGAGTGGATCCCGCTCGACATGGACGACCCGGAAGCCCTCGCGTTCACGACGAAGTGGATCGAGACGAACATCGTCCCGGCAAACGGCGGCAACCTCGCGCAGTTCCGCGTTCCGCGCGCCGAGGACTGCGAGGTCTTGAAGAGGAACGAGCGTCACGTCCTCATCTCCCTGACGTCGGCCAAGGGCCGACCTGCCGACCCCGAGTCCTACGGGATCGTGCGCCTGCTGAGAGAGGACTCAAGGCGGGCGCATTCCGAGACGTTCAGATGGGTCGACCTACTCGAGGGCGGCCAGGAGGCCGGCTTCTCGAACCCAGACAACCTCGGCTTCACGGCGTCGGACGAGCTCTGGGTCGTGACGGACATCTCGACCTCGAGCCTCAACAACCCCGCGCGTGGATTCACGTGGCACCAGAACAACGCGCTCTTCTACGTTCCGCTCCGCGGCAGGAACGCGAACACGGCCTTCCGGTTCGCGAACGCTCCGGTCGAGGCCGAGCTCACCGGCCCGACGTTCAACCTCGACGCGGGGACGCTCTTCCTGAACGTCCAGCATCCGGGCGAGGAGACGCCGAACAAGGGCGGTGTGGTTGGGAATCCGGCCACGTACACGTCGTGGTGGCCGGACGGCAACAAGACGGCCGGAACCGGGACGCCCGGCAAGCCGAAGCCGTCGCTCGTCGCGATCCGCAATGAGAAGTCGGGGCACGACGACGACTAGGCCAGGGTGATCGGCCGGCCCTCCTCCGCCGAGCGGTAGAGGGCCTCGATCGCCCGCGCCTGGCCGAGCGCGTCTTCGCGGCCGAGGAGTGGCTCGGCGCGGCCCCGGATCGCGTCGCCCAGGTTCTCGAGCTCGAGCTGGTAGGAGTCGACCGGCTCGAGCTCGATCCTCTCCGTGCCCTCGGCGGTGCGGAGCTCGAGCACGGGCTCGCGGCAGTGCCACGGATCGTCGAGGAAGATTGAGCCCTCGTCGCCGATCGCCTCGAGCTCGTCGCGCACGGGGAGGACGAGCCCGCAGTCGAGCTCGGCGAGGACGTCGTCCTCAAACCGCATCGTGCCGGTGAAGAGCTCGTCGACGCCGCTTGGGCCCTCGACCTGCGCGCCGTACACCTCGGACGGCTCGCCGGCGAGGAGCCGGGCGCCGCTCACGCAGTAACATCCGACGTCCATGAGGCCGCCGCCGTCGAGCTCGCCGCTCAGGCGCACGTTCTCCGGGTTGTCGAGCGGGAAGCTGAAGGCTGCGCGGACGAGCCGGAGCCGGCCGATCGCGTCGCCTTCGACGAGCTCCACGAGGCGCGCCGTCTGCGGGTTGTGGCGGTACATGAAGGCCTCCATCAGGTGGCGGCCCGCGCGCTCGGCGGCGTCGAAGGCGCGCTCGACGTCATTCGCACGTCGCGAGAGCGGCTTCTCGCAGAGGACGTGCTTGCCGGCCTCGAGCGCGCGGGCCGACCACTCGACGTGCATCGAGTTCGGGAGCGAGATGTAGACAGCCTCGACGTCGGGATCCTCGAGGAGCGCCTCGTAGCTCCCGTGCGCGCGCTCGATCCCGCGCTCGCGCGCGTACTCCTCGGCACGGCCCTGGTCTCGGCTCGCGACCGCGACCACCTCGACATCGTCTGATTCCGCCGCGCCCGCCAGGACGAGATCGTTGATCTTCGCCGTCGAGAGGACTCCCCACTTGACCGCGCCGTCTAGCCCCATGACGTCTCCGTGACCGGCCGGAAGGCGGTTTCCAGGATGCGGTGGTTCCGGGGCCGGGTGAGGACGAAGAGGACGACCTCGGCCACGTCCTCCGATGTCACCATCCCCTCGAGCTTCGGCATGTCCTCCGTGCGCCCACGGCCCATGGCGAAGTCGGTCGCGACGCCGCCCGGGCACACGTTCGTGCAGCGGACGTCGTGCTCGCGGAGCTCGTGATCGAGCGCGCGAGTGAAGCCGACCTGAGCGAACTTCGAGGCGCAGTAGACGGCCTCGAGCGGCAGGCCGCGCCGGCCGGCTTCCGAGGCGAGCGTGACGATGTCTGCCGCGTCGCTTCGCAGGAGGTGGGGGAGTGCGGCGCGGACCGCGTAGAGCGTCCCCTTCACGTTCACGTCGACCATTTCCTCCAGGTGCTCGGGCGGCAGGTCGAGGAACGGGCCGTAGGCGCCGACGCCGGCGTTCGCGACGAGGATGTCGATTCCGCCGTGGGCCTCGGCCGTAGCGGTTGCGAGCGCCTCGAGCTCCTCGGGCCTGCGGACGTCGCACGGCTGCGCGACCACGTCCTCGATGCCGAGGTCGTCGCCGCTTCGCGACGCGAGCCCGAGGCGGACGCCCTGCGCGTCGAGCGCCCGTGCGACCGCGGCTCCGATGCCGCGGCTCGCGCCCGTCACGAGCGCGACCTTGCCTCTCAGCGTTGTCATGCGTCCTCCAATGGTCGTAGGGCGGGGTAGAGAGCCTGGAACCTCGCGTAGCCCTCCGTGTAGGTGTCGTGCCAGGGCGGCTCCGGATCGACGGTCTCCGTGACGCGCACCGTCGCCTCGACGGCCTCATGAACGTCCGCGAAGACGCCCGCGGCGACTCCCCCGAGGAGCGCAGCACCGTACGCGGCCCCTTCCTCCGCCGCGGTTCGCTCGAGCGGCAGGCCGAGTACGGAGGCAACGATCCGAAGCCAGAGCGCGCTTCGGGCGCCCCCTCCGGATACCCGCGCGACCTCGGGCTCGACGCCGAGCTCACGGAGGAGCTCGAGCGAGTCACGGAGGGCAAACGCCACGCCCTCGAGCACGGCGCGGACGAGCGCGCCGCGGTCGTGGCGGAGCGTCAGGCCGGTGAAGGCGCCGCGCGCGTACGGGTCGAAGTGAGGTGTCCGCTCGCCGCTCAGGTAGGGCAGGAAGGTGAGGCCTTCGGCGCCGGGCGGCCAGCGCTCGGCCTCGGCCACGAGCGCGTCGAACGGCTCGCCGGGCGCGACGGTATCGCGGAGCCAGTGAAGCGAGCCGGCCGCGGAGAGCATCACGCCCATCGCGTGCCAGCCGTTCGGAACCGCGTGGCAGAACGCCTGCAAGCGTCCCTCCGGGTCGGCCGCGTACTCGGGCAGCGCGGCGAAGACGACTCCGGAGGTTCCGAGCACGATCGAGAGCGGGCCCGGCCCGTCGACGCCGACCCCCAGGGCACCCGCCTCCTGGTCGCCGGCGCCCGCGGCGACCGGCACGCCCTCGCCGGTCTGGCCCGACACCTCGGGCGACTCCAGCACCGGCGGCAGCCACTCGCGCGGAACCTCGAGCGCGTCCAACATCTGGTCGCTCCAGCGCCGCCCGGCCACGTCTAGGAGGAGGGTGCCCGAGGCGTCGCCTGCGTCGATCGCCCGCTCGCCGGTGAGCCGCAGGCGCACGTAGTCCTTCGGGAGGAGCACGTGCCTCGCGCGCGCGTAGAGACCCGACTCGTGGCGACGCATCCAGACGAGCTTCGGCGCCGTGTAGCCGGGGAGCGCGCGGTTGCCGGTGAGCTCGACGAGCCGCTCGAGCCCGAGCTCGGCCTCGATCTCCTCGCACTCCGGGGCCGAGCGCTGGTCGTTCCAGAGAATCGCCGGGCGGAGGGGGCGCTCGTCCTCGTCGAGGAGCACGAGTCCGTGCATCTGGCCGGAGAGGCCGATCCCCGCCACTTCGTCGACGTTGAGGGCGGCAAGGGCGGCCTGCGCGCCGCGCCACCAGAGCTCGGGATCCTGCTCGGCCCAGCCCGGCCGCGGTGTCTCGAACGTGTAGCCCTCCTCCGCCCGCGCGAGCACCTCGCCCTCCGGGGAGAGCGCGAGCGCCTTGACACCCGTCGTGCCGACGTCGACCCCGACGAGCGTCGTCATCCGAGCGCGAGGCCCGTGCTTTCGATCGCCTCGCGGGCGAGCCGCTCGTCCTCGTCCCCGGGCAGGCCGCTTACCCCGACGGCGCCGATGCGGCGGCCGTCTTCAAAGACTGCGACACCGCCCTTGAAGAAGCTGAACTGCGGGTCGAAGCTCGCGAGCTCGGCCGGGTCGTCCTTGACCTTCGCGGCGAGCTCGCCGGTTGACGTGGCGTCGCTCCGCGCAGCCGTGTAGGCCTTCCGCTGCGCGTTCAGGCGAGTGTCGGGAGCGGCGCCGTCCATGGTCCCTGCGGCGACGAGCTCGCCGTGATCGTCGGCGACGTAGACGGAGACCGGGCCCGACGCGGACTCGACGACCGAGGCGACCAGTGCCTGAGCCTGCTCGAGATTCATTCCTCCGCTCCGAGTGCCGCGTAGACGAGCTCGTAGGCCCGCACCGCGTCCTTCTCGGCCTGGGCCTCGTGAAGCGCAGCGTCGTCGATCTTCGTGGCGACCGAGTCGATGAAGCGCCACTGGAGGACACTTCGGCGCACCGCCGCGACCGCGTCCTCCGTATAGGGGTAGAGGTCGAAGCCGAGCCGCTCTCCGTTCTCGCCGTACCCCGCGCGCCGGAGCTCGAGGGCGAGCTCGAGCGTCTCCATGAACGCCGTCGCGCCGACCATGTTGTCGTCGTCGAAGTCGCCCCAGCCGGAGTTCGCATGCTGGTGGCCGAGCAGCCCCTCGGCGGCGAGCAGCGCCGCGTACTCGGCCAGGTTCTCGCCGTTCATGATCAGGTGCTGCCAGTCCATGTTGACCTTGACGTTGTCGAGGCCGCGCTCGCGGAGCTTCGCGACGACGAACAGGGTCATGCCGATGTTCCGCATGAAGATCTTCATGGCGGGCTCGGAGTTCTTGTGCTCGAGGAAGAGGAGTACGCCGTGCTCCTTACAGCGCTCGGCCGCCTCGGCCATTCCGTCCACGAACCACTCCCAGCTCTCCGCGTAAGGCGTCTGGAACGGATAGTTGTAGCCCTCGATCCCAGGCCAGACGATGAAGTTGGCGCCGATCTGCCCGGCGAGCTCGGCCCCTTCCCGCGTGAGCTGCCGCGCCTCCTCGCGCGTGGCCGAGTCCGGGGAGGTGAGGCCGCCGCGGCCGAAGCGGGGGTCGAGGTGGAGCCCCGCGCAGAGGCAGTAGATGCCGTGCCCGTCGAGCGCGTCGCGCACCTCGTCGAGGTTGTCGGACGAGAGCTCAGCCGGGTAGTGGAACTCGTAGTCGTCGATCAGGTCGCCGAGGCCCTCGACGGCGCGGCGCACGCGGTCGACAGTCGTCTCGTCAGCGTGTTGCGGCTGGTAGCCGACCGGCATGAACCGGGTCACCATCGGGCCGAGCGCCCAGATCCCGAGACTCGTCTTCATCTGGCGGTTCCTCCTTGCGTGAGACGGATCCCCTGCGTAATGCGGTGCGTGATTCTCGCCGACCTGTCTACACGCGGGAATCGTCGAGGACGAGGGTCGCTTTACCGCCGCGGACGGCGAGCGCTTCCGAGAAGCGCTCGAGCGGGACCCGGAGCTGCACGCTCTCCTCGAGCGCCTCGGGCCAGCGGCTACGGGCCCGATCGAGCGCCTCGACGCCCTCAAGCCAGTCTTCGAGCCGCGCGTTCACGCTCCCGAAGAGCGCGCGGTTCTCGAGGATCGTGTCGAGCCCGAGCGTGGGCCGATCGAGCCCGACCGTCCCGCCACGCCCGTCGATTCCGAGCAGGCAGGCGATCCCGCTCCGGCGCAGGAGACCGAGACTCGCGGCCATGAGCTCGGCGCTTCCGGCGGCCTCGACGACGAGGTCAAAACGCCCGAGCTCGGAGAGCGGCGCGTCGCCGGTCGAGACGTAGTGCGCTCCCACCGCCTCGACGAGCTCGTTCGCCGGTTCGAGCGACGCGGCCCAGACTTCCACGTCCTCGAGCCGGAGCAGATAGGTGACGAGGAGGCCGATCGCGCCGGCGCCGATCACGAGCGCGCGCCGGAGCTCCCAAGGCTGGCGTCCCCCGATCGCCCGCGCGTGCCGGAGCGCCCGAGCGCAGACCGAGGTCGGTTCGGCGAGGACTCCGAGCCGCCCGAGCGAGCGGGGGATCGGGACGAGCTGGGCGGGGTCCTCGGCGACGAGCTCGCGCGCGAAGCCGTCCAGACGCGTGATGCCGCGCTCGCTGTAGTCGCCGGTGAGGCACGAGTCGGGCGACTCTTCGTCGCAGGCGAGGCAATGTCCGCAGGGGCGGCGAACGGTCGCGGTCACGAGGTCGCCGCGGGAGAAGCCCGCTCCGTCGCGCTCGACGACGCCGAACAGCTCGTGTCCGATGACGAGCTCGGAATCGTCCTCGGGAGGGACGCCGAAGTGGCCGGCTGCGATCTCCCGGTCGGTGCCGCAGACGCCAACCTCGAGCACGCGAACCGGTACCTCTCCCTCTCGGGCCGTGATGTCGGACACGTCGGCGACGCGCGTCGAGCCCGCCCTGCCAGGCCTCGTGACGAGCGCCTGCACGTCAGGACCCCGCTGGTCTCAGGACGGCGCCTTCGGAGGCCGAGCTAACGAGCGCCCGGTAGCGGCCGAAGACGCCCTTCCCGTACGGGAGATCGGGCGGGATCCAGGCTTCGAGCCGTTCGGCCAGCTCGGCCTCGGAGATCTCGAGCGTGAGTGTTCGGGCCTCGACACCGATCGAGACCGAGTCACCTTCCCGCACGACTGCGATCGGGCCGCCTCGAGCCGCCTCGGGGGAGACGTGTCCCACCATGAGACCGCGGGTCGCGCCCGAGAACCGCCCGTCGGTGACGAGCGCGACCGAGTCGCCGAGACCGGCGCCGACGACGGAAGCCGTCACGCTCAGCATCTCGCGCATGCCGGGACCTCCCGCCGGGCCTTCGTAGCGGACGACCAGCACGTCGCCGGCCTCCACGCGTCCGGCCTGGACGGCGTCACGGCAGGCTTCCTCGCTCTCGAAGACCCTGGCCGGGCCGCGGTGCGAGCGCAGCGTCGTGCCCGCGACCTTCACGAGGCTTCCGTCGGGCGCGAGGTTCCCCGCGAGCGCGTAGATCGCGCCGTGGGGGCGGAAGGGCCGGTCCAGGGAGTAGAGGACGTCCCCGTCGGGCTCCGGCGCGGCGGCCGCGACCTCGCCGAGCGGCGCCCCGTCGACGGTGGGCGCGGATTCATCGAGGAGCCCACCGCGGACAAGCTCCCGGATCAGCGCGGCCGTTCCGCCGGCCTGGTGGAAGTCGATCGCGGTGTGGACGCCCGACGGGGCCAGGCTCGCGATCACCGGCGTTCTCTCGCCCACGGCGGCGAGCTCGTCGAGCTCGAGCGGCACTCCCGCCTCGCGCGCGATTGCCAGGAGATGCAGCACGCCGTTCGTCGACCCGCCCGTCGCTGCGATCCCGGTCATCGCGTTCAGGAGCGCCCGGCGGTCGAGGAAACGTCGGGCCGTCATGCCTTCCGCAGCAAGTCGGAGAGCGGTTTCCGCGGCCCGCCCAGCCGCGGCTCGCTTGGCCTCGAGGTCGTCCGCCGGCACGAGCCCGTCGCCGAGGCGCGCGATCCCGAGACACTCGAGCGCGACGGCCATCGTGTTGGCCGTGAAGTGGCCCGCGCACGTGCCGGCGCCTGGGCAGGCAGCCGCCTCGAGCTCGTCGAGCTCGGCGCGGCCGAGCAGGCCCCGCTCCTCTGCGCCGACCGCTTCCCAGACGTCCTGAATCGTCACCTCCCGGCCGTTGAGCCGCCCGGCTCGCATCGGCCCGCTGTCGAGGACGACCGCCGGCTTGTCGAGCCGCGCTAGCGCCATGAGCGCGGCGGGGACGGTCTTGTCGCAGCCGACGAGGCAGACGAGAGCGTCGAAGTCGTGGGCGTGCGTCATGAGCTCGATCGAGTCTGCGATCACCTCGCGCGAGACGAGCGACGCGCGCATGCCGGGCGTCCCCTGCGACTGGTTGTCGGACACGGCGATCGTGTTGAACGGGAGGGCGACTCCGCCCGCCGCGTCGACAGCGCGGCAGACCGCGTCCGCGAGGTCGCGCTGGTTCAGGTTGCAGGGCATCGTGCCGCTCCAGGTCGAGGCGACGCCGACGATCGTCCCGGCGAGTCGCCGGGGGTCGATCCCGAGCGCCCGGAAGTGCGCCCTCGCGCCGGCCCGTTCCGCGCCGTCGACGAGCCCGGCGCGCGCCCGGCGGCGGAGAGCGTCCTCGTCCATCGCGGGCGAGTGTACGACGACGGGATAGCCCGCGATCACGTTCAGGCCCGTCCCGCATTTGCAGCCGGGTTCTAATGTCTCGAGCGCTCACCGGGTTCGATCTCAAGGAGGAGACATGCTCAAGGAGTTCAGGGACTTCCTGCTCAGAGGGAACATCCTCGAGCTCGCGATCGCGTTCGTGCTCGGCGTCGCCTTTGCGACCGTCGTCAACTCTCTCGTCGAGAACCTCCTGATGCCGATCGTCGCCGCGGTCATCGGCGAGCCGGACTTCAGCGAGCTGACCTTCACGATCAACGAGTCCGTGTTCACCTACGGTCGCTTCTTGACCGACGTGATCCAGTTCGTGGCGATCGCGGCGGCCATCTTCATCTTCGTCGTGAAGCCGGTGCAGGCTTTGGTGGCCCGGCGTGAACGAACCGCAGCGGAAGAGGGGATGCCCGACGAGGAACGCCGTCACCAGGAGCTCCTGACGGCGCTTCGGGAGGTCCCCCGCTAGAGGCTTTATGTGAAATGGGGCGGAGCCGCGGATGCCGCCTCAGACACGGCGTCAGGACGTCCCGTCGTCCTTGCACGGGCCACCGGCCCGCGCGGCGGACGCCGGAACGCCCTGACTTGGTCTGAGACGCCCCCGCGGGGCGCCAATCTCACATCAAGCCTCTAACGCCTGGCCTCTCAGGCGATTCACAGGAATCGCTGCCACCATGGGGCTATGAGCGCCGACGGCCAGCGCATCCTCGTCGTCGACGACGAGCAGTCGATCGTCGACGCGGTCGCGACCGCGCTTCGGTACGAGGGCTACGACGTCTCCGAGGCGACCACGGGCCACGAGGCGCTCGAGGCAGTAGCGCGGGAGGAGCCGGACCTGGTCGTGCTCGACTGGATGCTCCCCGACGTCCAGGGAATCGAGGTTGGGCGCCGGCTCCGGGCGCGCGGGTTCAAGACCGCGGTGCTCTTCCTGACCGCGAAGGACACGACCGAGAACAAGGTCGAGGCGCTCCGGGCCGGCGGCGACGACTACGTCACGAAGCCGTTCAGCCTCGCGGAGCTCGTGGCGCGCATCCAGGCGATCCTCCGGCGAACCGCCGGCGACCTCCCGGGCGACACGCTGACGTTCGGCGACCTGGTCCTGGACGAGGCGCGCCACGAAGTCTTCCGCGGCGAGATGCGGATCGAGCTGACCGCGACGGAGTTCAGCCTCCTCCGCTACTTCATGCTCAACCCGCGGCGGGTGCTCTCGAAGGCGCAGATCCTCCAGAACGTCTGGCGCTACGACTTCGGCGGCAACTCGAACGTCGTCGAGACGTACGTCAGCTACCTGCGGCGTAAGCTCGACGCCGCCGGGCCGCCGCTCCTGAAGACGGTGCGGCAGGCGGGCTACATGCTCGAAGCCGGCGAGCGCTGAGCAGTGCTGGAACGCCTGTCGCTGAAGGCGCGGCTCCTGCTGGGCGTGATCGTTCTGAGCGCGATCGGCCTCGCGGCGGCGGACGTGGCGACGTACGCATCGCTCCGCTCGTTTCTCCTCGAGCGCACCGACGAGTCGCTCACCGCACTCGCCCGGGCGGCTGGGCCGGAGATTCGCCAGAGCTGCTTCGGGGGGCCCGGGCGAGCGGCCGCCCGAAGGCGCCTCGGCCGGCGACTTCTTCCAGATCCGCAGCTCGGAGGGCGAGGTTCTCTGCACGCGCCAGGTCGCCGAGATCGGTGCCTCGGAGGCTCCCTCCGCACCGGATCTCTCAGGGAGCGTCGGGTTCGGCACCTTCACGGTGGACGCCGAGGACGGCGACGGCCGGTATCGCGTCCGGTCCGACCTGACCCCGCTCGGCCAGACCGTCGTCGCGACCTCGCTCGACGACGTCGACGCGACGCTTCGCCGACTGCTCGTCATCATGCTGCTCGTCACGGGGGTCGTACTCGCCGCGCTCGCCGCGCTCGGGCTCTGGGTCGTCCGGCTCGGCCTGCGCCCGCTCGATGCGATCGGCTCGACAGCGGCGGCGATCGCGGAGGGCGACCTCTCTCGCCGCGTCGAGCGCGCTGAGCCGAGCACGGAGGTCGGTCGGCTCGGGCTCGCCCTGAACGCGATGCTCGGGCAGATCGAGTCGGCGTTCGAGGCCCAGCGCGCCTCCGAGCGGCAGCTCCGCCGGTTCGTGGCCGACGCGTCGCACGAGCTTCGCACGCCGCTCGCTGCGGTTCGCGCCTACGCCGAGCTCTTCACGCGCGGGGCGGACACGCGTCCGGACGATCTCGCCCGGTCCATGCGTGGGATCGAGCGCGAGTCCGAGCGGCTGAGCTCGCTCGTGGAGGATCTGCTCCTCCTGGCGCGGCTCGACGAGGGCCGGCCGCTCGAGCGCGAGCCGGTCGACCTCGACGGTGTTGTGGGCGAGGCGGTCGAAACCGCGCAGACGGTCGAACCCGAGCGGCCGATCGAGCTCGAGACGGAGGAGGCAGAGGTCGTCGGTGATCGCGACCGGCTCCGCCAGATCGTCGACAACCTGCTCGCCAACGTGCGGACGCATACGCCGGCGGGAACGCCCGTCTCGGTTCGCGTGGGGCGCAGGAACGGGAGCGCCGTCGTCGAGGTCGCGGACTCGGGGCCGGGTCTCAGCCCCGAGGAGGCGGGCCGCGTCTTCGAGCGCTTCTACCGGACGGACGCATCACGCTCGCGCGAGAGCGGCGGCGTCGGGCTCGGCCTGTCGATCGTCGCGGCCGTCGCGAAAGCCCACGGCGGCGCCGTCGCAGCCGAGTCCGAGCCGGGCCGCGGCGCGACCTTCCGGATCACGCTCCCGCTGGCCGAATCCCCGAGGAACGACGAGCCCGAGCGCTGAGCTCTGACGTCATACCAAGCACCGACGCCAAGCACCGACGCCATGCCGAGCACCTCACGGAAGTCACACAGAAGTGCCACAGGAGACTCACAGCCCGGGCTGATTCCGTTCCCTGGAGCGCAGATCTCGTCTTGTAACAGACTGTTACTTGGCTTTCGACGGGGAGGCATTCGTGGGGCATGAGGACGAGGGTCAGCACGGGGTCGATGTAGGCCTCGGCGGATTTGAGGAGACTGTTTCGCGGCGGCGGTTCCTGGCGCTCGCGGGCGGCGCCGGGTTGACGGCGGTGCTCGCCGGCTGCACCGGAGACGGTGGTGGAGAGGCGGGCACGACGGCCGCCGGGCCCGGACGGCGACGACGACGGGAACCAGGCGGCACGGCCCTGACTGTGTCCTCACGCCCGAGCTCACAGAGGGCCCGTACTACCTCGACCTCGATCTCGTCCGGCGGGACATCACCGAGGGTCGCGAGGGCATGCCGTTCGACCTGAGCGTCGTCGTCCTCGACGCCGACTCCTGCGAGCCGATCGAGAACGCGGCGGTCGACCTCTGGCACTGCGACGCAGGCGGTCAGTACTCGGGTGTCGAGGGCGACTCGGGCACCTTCCTCCGCGGCGTTCAGATGACGGATGCGGACGGCGCCGCCACGTTCCGGACGGTCTTCCCGGGCTGGTACTCGGGCCGCGCCGTGCACATCCACGTGAAGGTGAACCTGGGCGGCGCCGAGACCTTCACGGGGCAGCTCTTCTTCGACGGCGAGACACTGGACGCGGTCTACGCCACGGCCCCCTACACCGCACGGGGCGCCGCCGACGTCCCGAACGACGCCGACGGCATCTTCGGGCAGAGCGAAGGCGCGACGATCGTGGCCGTCGAGGTGGCCGACGGTGCCTCGCAGCGGCGCGGTCACGCTCGGCGTCCGGCGCGTCTAGCGCTCACAGCGGACTCACAGGTTTCTCCAAGGGAGCCCTTAGCCGGCGCTGGTGCCATGGAGACACACGAACGAAGGAGAGGGACAAGTCATGCATCGCACCGTCGTCAAGATCGCATCGGCCGGCGCGGCGCTCGCCGTCGCGGCCGGCGCAGGAGCAGGAACGTACGCGGCTCTCGAGTCGGACGCTGCGACCGTCCGCCAGGTCACGGTCGCCGACGCGACTCCAGCCCAGACCGAAAAGACGTCGAGCGTCGCCGCTGTCTACGAGAGCGCCGGCGACTCGGTCGTCGAGATCACGGTCACCTCGTCCGGCTCCGCCGGCGTGCCCGGAGCCGGAGCCCAGAGGGCCCAGGGCTCGGGGTTCGTCTACGACGAGGAAGGCCACATCGTCACCAACCAGCACGTCGTAGACGGCGCCGAGAGCATCTCGGTGCTCTTCGCGAGCGGCGAGAGCTACGACGCCGAGCTCGTCGGGAGTGACGCGTCCACGGACCTCGCCGTGATCCGGGTCGACGCACCGGCCGACGTGCTCGAGCCACTCGAGCTCGCGGACTCCTCGGACCTCGTCGTCGGCGAGGGCGTCGTGGCGATCGGCAGCCCGTTCGGGCTCGAGGGCAGCGTCAGCGCCGGAGTCGTCAGCGCGCTCCATCGCCAGATGGACGCTCTGAACGGCTTCTCGATCAACGATTCCATCCAGACCGACGCCGCGATCAACCACGGAAACTCGGGCGGGCCGCTGCTCGACCTCGAGGGCCGTGTCGTCGGCGTCAACGCGCAGATCCGGAGCGACTCGGGCGGCAACGACGGCGTCGGGTTCGCCATCCCGTCGAACACCGTCACGACGGTCGTCTCCGCGATCCTGGAGGACGGCAGCGTCGAGCACGCCTACCTCGGGATCGGCCTGACCGAGATCCCGGAGTCTGCCGCCGAGCAGCTCGGGGAAGCGGCCGGCGTCGTCGTCACCGAGGTGCGCGAGGGAAGCCCTGCGGCCGAGGCCGGCCTCCAGGCAGCCACGGGTTCCGAGCTCGCCGACGGTCAGGAGTACCCGACCGGAGGCGACGTCATCACCGCGATCGACGGCCAGAGCGTCGCGACCGGGGCCGAGCTCCAAACCGCGATCGACGCCAGGCAGCCCGGCGACACGGTCACGCTGACCGTGGAGCGAGGCGGCGACAGCCGCGAGGTCGAGGTCGAGCTCGCCTCCCGGCCCACCTAGGTAGGGGTCGACCGAGCGAAACGACCCGGAGCGGCTACCCCTCGCCGCTCCGGGTCGTTCGTCGTTACGACCTGCCGGCGCCGTTCCCGGCGGGCTGGGGGACGATCCGGATGTACGGGCGAGGCGACTCCCAGCCCTCCGGCCAGATCTCCTTCGCGGCGTCGTCGGACACCGAGCCGGCGATGATGACGTCGTCGCCCTGCTGCCAGTTCACGGGTGTTGCGACCTTGTGCTCCGCGGTGAGCTGAAGCGAGTCGATGACGCGCAGCACCTCGTCGAAGTTGCGGCCCGTCGTCATGGGGTAGACGAGGATCAGCTTGACCTTCTTGTCCGGCCCGACGACGAAGACGTTCCGCACGGTCTGGTTGTCCATCGGCGTCCGGTCGGCCGCATCGCCGGAGACGTCGGCCGACAGCATTCCGTAGAGCTTCGAGACCTCGAAGTCAGAGTCACCGATCACCGGGTAGTTCGGAGCGGCGCCCTGCGTCTCCTCGATGTCGGCGGCCCACTGCTCGTGCTTGTCCGTCGGGTCGACCGAGAGGCCGATCACCTTCACGTTCCGCTTGTCGAACTCAGGCTTGATCTTCGCCATGTAGCCGAGCTCGGTCGTACAGACCGGCGTGAAGTCCTTCGGGTGCGAGAAGAGGACGGCCCAGGAGTCTCCGACCCAGTCGTGGAAGTGGATGCGCCCCTCGGTCGTCTCGGCCTCGAAGTCGGGCGCAGTGTCGCCGATTTGCAGTGCCATGGTGCCTCCTTCAGAAGGTGAAGTGTTGCGATTCTAAACGCTTCTGCGCGTCCCGGCGCGCGTGCTCACGCGCGGCCCTCAGACGCTGATCAGGAGCCCGGTTGCGTACAGAACCACGACCCCGGCGAGGATGCCTGCAATGCTGGCCGGGTAGAGCGCACGCCCGGAGCCGTCGCGTACGAACGGAACGAGCTGGACGATGACCTGGACGATCGCGCCGATGCCGATCCCGAGCAGGAAGGCGGCGACCTCAGGGTTGTACGCCGAGGCGCCGACGAACGCTCCGAGGATCGCCGGGCCGCCCGCGATCAGCCCGAGGGCGGCGAGGCGCAGGAAGGACGGGCGGCTCCCCTTCGCGAGCGGCGCGACGATCGCGAGCCCCTCGGTCGTGTTGTGGAGCGCGAAGCCGAAGACGAGGAAGGCGCCGAGCGCCAGCTCGCCGATCGCGTAGGCCGATCCGATCGCCAGGCCCTCCCCGAGGTTGTGGAGCCCGATCCCGATCGCCACGAGGAGCGAGAGCTGGTACCCACTGGCGCCGGCTTCCTTCGCGCGCTTCCTGCGGCCCGCGAGGTAGCGGTCGAGTGCGACCAGGGCGAGGTAGGCCACGACCGCGCCGATGAACAGGAGCTCGACGCCGCCGAACGCGCCCCCGGTCTCGTCCGCGATCTCCGTGCCCTCGAGGTAGGCGTCCACCGCCAGGAAGCCGAGCAGCCCGATCGTGATCGCGATGAAGACGCGGATCCAGAGCTCGCGGACGCCGGCGAGGAAGGGTAGGAAGAGCATCCCGAGCGCCACCGGGATCACCCCGACATAGGTGCCGAGCAGGGCCATGAGACCGTAGAACCCGGCGTCGGCCTCGGGGGTCTCCACCGCGACGTCGACCTCGTGCTCGATCGTGGCGCCGCTCGAGGTCAGCATCGTGATGAGGAGGGGTGAGCCCTCCTGCCACGGGTAGTCGAGCGTCAGCGTCTGGCCGCCGAGCCGGCCGACGTCCTCGGCGTCTTCCTCGAAGTCGACGTACGTGTCGTTCACGAACACCTGCTCGACGTCGACGGCGTCCGGCCCGACGTTTCGGACGGAGACCTCGATCTCTCCCGGGCGGAGCACAGTTCGCTCGACGGCGAGCTCCTCGACCGGCGGCCCCGGCCGCTCGCCCAGGGTGTCGTCTCCGAGCGTCAGAAGCAGTACGAGAGCGCCAACGATGAGGAGGAGCGGAATCGCGCCGAGCGCCCAGGCCGGCATCCGCCGCGGGCCCTCGTCGCGGGCAGCCGAGCGGCGCTCGGAGCTCTCCGTCGCCATCAGGTCACCTCGAAGAAGCCCATCCACCCGAGCTCGGCGAACTCGGTCTTGTGGGCGTGGAACATGAACATGCCTTTGTGCTTGAAGCGGAGCTCGCAGATTCCGCGCTGCGCCTGCCCCAGCATCACGGTGTCGGTGAACTCGGTCGGCTCGAGCCGCGTGCCGGTCGGGTAGTAGTCGAAGAACGTCGCGTGCGTGTGGAACGAGTTGATGGGGTCGAACTCGAGCGTGTTCACGAGATAGATCCGGACGAGTTCGCCCTGCTTCACCTGAATCGGCTCGTTCATGTGGTGGAACGCGATCGTGTTCACGGCGTAGAGCTGGTTGCCCTCGAAGTCGAAATTCGTGTTGAACCCGTTCATCACCATGACCAGCTCGTCGGCCTCCGCCCGGGGTTCCTTCGGGTCGCAGACGAATGCCCCGTAGAGGCCTCGCGCGATGTGCTCGGCGAGCGGCGCGACATGGCAGTGGTAGAGATGGAGCCCGAACGGCTCGGCCTCGAACTCGTAGGTCGTGCTCTGGCCCGGCTCGATGATCCCGGCCCCGATCCCGGGGATGCCGTCCATCACGGGCGGGTGAAAGCCGTGGAAGTGAATCGTGTGCGGATGGTCTGACGTGTTCACGAACCGGACGCGCATGAGGTCGCCATCGGTCGCTCTCAGCGTCGGGCCCGGAACGCGGCCGTTGTACGTCCAGGCCGGGTACTTCACTCCGGGCGCGAGCTCGAGCTCCTTGTCCTCGGCGACGAGCGTGTACTCCCGGAGAATCCGCCCGCCCGGAAGGCGTGTCGTGACGCCGTAATCGAAGTCGCGGAGGATGTCCGTCGGGTTGAAGCCGTTGGCCTCGTGGTCGACGACCTCGCCGAGCTTGAACGTCGGTCCTGCGTGGCCGCCGCCGTGTGCGCCTGCTATCCGGGCGTGGCCGGAGCCCTCGCCGCTCGCGGCCTCCGGATGTCCCGCGTGGTCGTCGCCGGAAGCAAGTCTGGCGAGGGGGCCGGCGGCGACGATCGGCGCCGCCCCGGCGAGCAGCATTCGCCGTGTCAGCCGAGATTTCGCCATGCCTAAACATTACCGGAAGCTTTAGGCATGGCTCAAAAAGGGGCGGGAGGAAGTCCTCTCAGCTCCACTGATCCGCTGCGTGCTGTGGCCTCTATTCGGTCACCAGTTCGAAGCCAAGCGGAGATGTCAAGGACTGGCACTTTCTCGAAAGACGTGCTACAAGGCTTGTGGGGAGTCTGTGGAATTGCGGCAACTACGTAGGGCGGCTACGCCCTCGGCTACCAGCCTTGGCGCGGCTGGAAATGGCCGTCGAACCCAGCGGGGGAGCCGTCTGGGCATCTTCGGCGCCGTCCTGGCCGGGCTCCTTCTCCTAGGCCAGGGAGCGGCCGGCGCGCCGGGCGATCCGGTCGAGGTCAAGATCAACTTCCAGCCCGACACGTCTCCGGTTCCCGCCGGCTACGTCAAGGACATCGGACTCCCGTTCGATGCGACCCGCGGCTTCGGCTGGATCCGGGAGGACAGCATCGGGCCGACGCCTGTCCCGCTCGACATCGTTCCGAACTCGAGGGCACGGACGCAGAACGCGGACGCGAGGCTGAACACGCTCCTGCACATGCAGTTCCCGCCCGCGAGCACGAACCCGACGGCGGTGAAGACCCGGGCGGCTTGGGAGTACGTGATCGAGAACGGCACGTACGCCGTCACGGTTGCCGTTGGCGATGCGCAGGCGGGCTCCGATCCCGAGAGCCACGTCATCAACGCGGAGGGTGTGAACGTCATCCAGAACTTCGTCCCGAGCGGGGCGAACGGCTCGGCGACGCGCCACAGGATCGCGACCGCCATCACCACGGTGAACGACGGCAAGCTCACGATCGACGGCCTGACGGGCACCAACACGAAGATCGACTACCTCGAGATCTCGAGCGACCTCCCGCCGGCGACGCCGGCCAGCCTCTCGACGACGTCGAGCGACGGGCAGGTCGTTCTGGACTGGAACGACAACACCGAGACCGACCTCGCCGGCTACCGCGTCTACCGCAGCACGTCTCAGCCGGTCAGCACGACGGGCACGCCGCTCGCGACGCCGACGTCGTCGACCTTCACGGATTCGACCGGCCTCACGAACGGGACGCTCTACTACTACGCGGTCGTCGCCGTCGATGCCGCCTCGAAGGTTTCTCCGGCCCCGGCGACGACGCGGGCGATGCCGGACGTCGCGGCTCCTCCGAGCTTCTCGCTGCCCGTCCAGATCAACTTCCAGAGCTTTGCGGCGCCGATTCCGGCCGGTTACACGCGGGATCACGGCAAGAACTACTCGAACACGCAGGGCTTCGGCTGGGTCGAGCCGGGGACGAGCTCGCCGCGCGATCTCTCGGTCGGCGGCTCGACTCCGGGGAACGGCCGTGACCGAAACGCGGCTGGGGTGACCGACCAGCGGCTCGACACGTTCATGCACATGCAGGGGAACAACCTTCCGAGCTTCAACGGGACGCCGCTACCGGGCGCTTGGGAGATAGCTCTTCCGAACGGCACTTACCACGTCGAGGTCTCCGTCGGCGACCCGAACCCGGGAGCGGACGCCACCTCGCACGAGATCAACGTCGAGGGCGTGAACGCGATCGACAACTACGTCGTGACGGCGTCGACGACCGGCGACGCGCGCTGGAAGGCGGCGACCGTCACGGCGCCGGTCTCGGACGGGAAGCTCACGGTTGACGCGATCGGCGGCACGAACACCAAGATCAACTACCTGATCATCTCCGCGGCCGACGTCACGCCGCCCGCTGACCCGGCGAACCTCGGCGCGACTCCTTCTGAAGCCGGAATCGACCTCGACTGGGACGACAACACCGGGGACGGCGACTTCGCCGGCTTCAACGTCTACCGGAGCGACGCGGCCGCCGGGACCTTCACCAAGCTCAATCCGACGCTGCTCACGGCGTCGCAGTACACCGACGGCGAAGCCCCGGCCGGCCAGGAGTCGTTCTACCGCGTCACGGCGGTCGACGCGGTCGGGAACGAGTCCGGGTTCGCCGCGGTCAGCGCGACGCGACCGCTTCCGACCGACACGACGCCGCCCGCAGCACCCGCGGGTCTTGCCGCGGTCGTCAGCGGCGGGACGGTCGAGCTCGACTGGGACGCGAACACGGAGACGGATCTCGACGGGTACCACGTGTATCGCAGCGACGCCGCTGACGGCACGTACACGAAGCTGACGGCGACCGCCGTCGACGCCTCCGACTTCGACGATGACGACGCGCCTCCCGGCCAGACCTCGCACTACAAGGTCTCGGCGGTCGACGCGTCCGGAAACGAGTCGCCGCTGTCCTCCTCGGCCAGCGTGGACCTTCCGGACGTCGAGGTGAAGGTCAACTTCCAGAGCCCGGCCGCTGCGATCCCGACCGGTTACGTGCGGGACTTCGGCGAGGCCTACGGAAGCCGAACCCTGACGGGTCAGGGCACGGGGCTCACGTACGGCTGGGTCGAGCCCGGGACGACGACACCGCGCGACCTCTCGGTCGGCGGCTCGACGCCGGGGAACGGGCGCGACCGCGGCTTCTCGGACTCGCAGGGACTCGCTCAGCGGCTCGACACGCTGATGCACATGCAGGCCAACAACATCTCGGGCACGTTCAACGGGACGCCGCTACCCGGCTCGTGGGAGATCGACCTTCCGAACGGCACCTACACCGTCACTGTCAGCGCGGGCGACGCGAACGTCAGCACGACGGATCCCGAGAGCCACACGATCAACATCGAGGGCGTCAACGCGATCAGCGCGTTCGTCCCGAGCGGCGTCGCCGGCTCGGTCACGCGGTTCTCCTCCACGACGCGCACGGTGACGCTGGCCGACGGCCGGCTGACCCTCGACGCGACCGGCGGTACTAACACGAAGATCAACTACGTCGACGTCGCGAGCGGAACGCCTCCGCCCGACACGACGCCGCCCGCAGCGCCCACGGCGACCGCGACTGCCGGCGACAGCGAGGTCTCGCTCAGCTGGACGTCGAACAACGAGGTCGACTTCGCCGGCTACAACGTCTATCGGGGGACGAGCAGCCCCGTCGACACGAGTGGCACGCCGCTGAACGGAGGGTCGCTCCTGACCGGAACCTCCTACGTCGACTCGACGGCCGTGAACGGCACGACCTACCACTACGTGGTCCAGGCGGTCGACACGAGTGGGAACGAGGCCGACTCCGCATCCGTGAGCGCGACGCCCGAGCCCGACGACACGTCCGTCGACTTGAAGGTCAACTTCCAGAGCGCGGCGGCGGCCGTTCCGACCGGATACGTACGCGACTTCGGTGAGCCGTACGGCCCGCGAACGCTCGCGAACCAGGGAACCGGGCTCACGTACGGCTGGGTTGTCCCGGGCACGAGCACGCCGCGCGATCTCTCGGTCGGCGGCTCGACGCCCGGAAACGGCCGCGACCGGAACCTCGTTGCCGATCAGCGCCTCGACACGCTGATGCACATGCAGGCCAACAACATCTCGGGCACGTTCAACGGCACGCCGCTGCCGGGCTCGTGGGAGATCGCCGTCCCGAACGGCGCGTACCAGGTCACCGTGGCGGCCGGCGATCCCTCCGTCGGCGCGGATCCCGAGAGCCACACGATCAACATCGAGGGCAATTCGGCGATCACAAACTTCGTCCCGAGCGGCGCGGCCGGGTCGGCGACCCGTAGCACGAGCGCGACGAAGACGGTCACCGTCTCGGACGGGCGGCTGACCCTCGACGCGAGCGGCGGGACGAACTCGAAGGTCCACTACGTCGACATCGCGTCGACGGACATCGCGAACCGTCCCTCGGTCACGGGCGTGACTCCGGCCAACGGCGCCACCGGCGTCACGGTCGACTCCGGTGTGGCGGCGACGGTCAACCTGCCGAACGTGGGTCAGGGCGTCGATCCTGCGACCCTCACCTCGTCGACGGTCAAGCTGACGCGGCTCTCGGACGGCGTCCAGATCCCGGCCAACACGAACACGAGCGGCGGCGGTGACATCATCGTGCTCCAGCCGGCGTCACCGCTCAGCATCAACACGAGCTACCGCTTCGACGTGACCGACGGCGTGAAAGACCTGAGCGGGGCCGCCTTCCTCCCGTTCTCGAGCACGTTCACGACCGGCTCGGGCGGCGGCGGCGGCGGGGGCGACATCTCGTTCGAGAAGGTCGCGCTCCCGAACTCGACCGGCAAGTCCTTCACGAGCCTCACGATGGGCCCGGACGGGAAGCTCTACGCGGCCACGATCGACGGTGAGATTCGCCGGTACCCGCTGAACCCGGACGGCACGACGGGTGCCGCGGAGATCATCAACACGGTCAAGACCTCGAATGGCGGTAACGACCGCATGCTGATCGGCGTCGCCTTCGATCCGAGCTCGACGGCGGACAACCTGATCCTCTGGGTCAGCCACACCTTCTTCGCGTTCAACAACGGGCCCGACTGGGCCGGCAAGATCTCGCGGCTCTCCGGCCCGAATCTCGGCACGTATCAGGACTACGTCGTCAACCTCCCGCGCTCGATCCGGGATCACCTGACGAACAGCATCTCCTTCGGTCCCGACGGGGCGCTGTACGCGAACCAGGGCTCGAACACGGCTATGGGCGCTCCCGACAGCGCCTGGGGCCTCCGCCCCGAGCGCGCGCTGAGCGCGGCTCTGCTGCGGATCGATGTCGACGACATCTCCTCGCCGCCGCTCGACGTCAAGACGGAGGACGGCGGCACCTATGACCCGACCGCGAGCGGAGCGCCGGTTCGCGTCTTCGGCAGCGGCATCCGCAACTCGTACGACCACGTCTGGCACTCGAACGGCCAGGTCTACGTGCCGACGAACGGATCCGCGGCCGGTGGTGCGACGCCGGCGACCCCGAGCCCGCTCCCGGCCTCGTGCTCGAACCGCATCGACAAGGCCGCGAACGGCAACTACACGGGTCCCTCCGTCGCCGGCATCGGGAACGTCAGTGCGACCCAGAACGACTTCCTGTTCCGGGTCGTCGACGGCGGGTACTACGGCCACCCGAACCCGCAGCGCTGCGAGTGGGTGCTGAACGGCGGTGACCCGACGGCCGGGACCGATCCCGCCCAGGTGTCGCAGTACCCGGACGGCACGCTGCCCGACCGCAACTGGCGCGGCTTCGCCTACGACTTCGCGAACAACAAGTCGCCGAACGGGGTCATCGAGTACAAGAGCAACGCCTTCGGTGGCGCCCTCCAGGGCAAGCTGATCGTCACCCGCTACAGCCAGGGCGACGACCTCATCGTCCTGACACCCGGCGGGCCCTCGAACGACATCGTCGCCGCCCAGACCGGCATCACGGGCTTCACAGGTTTCAGCGACCCGCTGGACGTCACCGAGAACGTGGCCAACGGCTACCTCTACGTGACCGAGTTCGCCGCGAACAAGATCACGCTCCTGCGCCCGACCGGCGGCGGCGTGACGGCGCCGAACGTGGCGCCGACGCCCGCCAGGCACATCTTCAACGACGTCTCCGGCGGCGCCGCGAGCGCAGAGAAGACGGTCACGATCCAGAACACCGGCAACGCAGCGCTGACGATCACCGGGCTGACCCTCGGCGGCGCCAACGCCTCGCAGTTCCAGATCACGAACCAGCCTTCGCTGCCTGCGACGGTTCCCGCCGGCGCCTCGGCGCAGGTGCAGCTGGTCTTCAACCCGACCTCGACCGGGCCGAAGGGCGCGACCCTCCAGATCGCCTCGAACGACCCGGATACGCCGAACGCGACGGTGACACTCCGCGGCCTCGGCACGGCCGGGACGGGCGGCGACCTCGAGCCTTCGCTCCAGTGGGTCCTCGACACCTGGGAGATCCCGGTGAACGTCGGCGACACCGATCCGACGAACGCGACCCTCGGAACCAGCCCGCTCCTCGGCGAGGAGATCGCAAGCCAGCGCTTCGAGAAGGCGACCGCCGGCAACGTCACGCTCGAGCCGCTTGCGGTGTTCGGGCCGGGAGGCCCCTCCGGGACGACCGTTGCCGTCGGCCACTACCCGTCGGGTACGCCGACCGCGAAGCAGCAGCTCTTCACCGTGCCGAACACCGGCTCGCAGGCGCTTGCTCCGGCGACGACCGGCACGCTCGCCTTCGATCCGGGCTCCACCACGTTCAGCTTCTATTCCACCTGGCCGTTCTTCTCCGACCGCGACGTCTTCGGTCAGGACACGTTCAACACCTGGGAGCCGACGGCGGCGAATCGCCACAAGGTTCGCGTCTACCCGTTGAAGAGCGCGGGCGGCGGCACGGTGCCGAACGCCTACGTGGTCGCGACCGAGGAGCACACGGCCGGCTTCGACTATCAGGACGTGGTCTTCATTGCGCGGAACGTGAAGCCTGCGACTGCGCAGGCGGACGGGCCGGAGATCTCAGCCGCCCCTGGTGAGCTCGTCTTCAGCACGGCCAAGGGCACGACGAGCCCGACCCAGAGTGTCGTCGTCACGAACGTCGGCAACGAGCCGCTCTCGATCTCGAGCTCGACGCTCACCGGAGCGAACGCGGGCGCATTCACGAACACGGGGCCGACACCTCCCGTCGATCTCGATCCTGCCGAGACTGCGACGTTCAACATTGCATTCGCACCGGGGGCGGCGGTCACAGGCTCCCTTGCCGCCGCCCTCCGACTCGTCTCGAACGACGCCGACGAGGGAACCCTCGACGTGGGCCTCTTCGGCCTGTCGACGAACGCGCAGGGCGCCGGCGACGAGCCCCCTCTGAAGCAGATCGTGGATACGGTCGGCCATCCGGTCGACGTCGGCGGAACCGGTCTCGTCCTCGGGAACGGGGCGACACCGATCGGCGACGAGGTTCGCGCGCAGCTCTTCCAGAAGGCGGGAGCGGGAACGGTCACGATCAAGCCGGTTGCGCGCTACTCGGTCAACGAGGCACTGCCGTTCGGGTCGTACACCCTCGGCGGCGCCGACCCGACCTTCACGCAGCGCGCCACGATCGCGGCTGGCCAGCACTTCACGCTGAACCCGACGCTTTCGGGCGGCTCGACGAGCTTCGACCCTGGAACCCAGACGTTCGGTCTCTACGTCGACAGCGCGGCGACGGGTCGGAAGACCCTCACGCAGGACGGCCTCAACACCGGCCCGGTCGCGCACGCCGTGCGCGTGTACCCGGCCGAGAACCGCGCCGGGCAGCCGATCGAGGACACGTACGTCGTCGCTTTCGAGGAAGCGGCCGGAAGCGACTACCAAGACACGGTCTTCGTGGTCTCGAACGTCATGCCGGCCAGCGGCCTCAGCGGGAACGTGGCGAAGATCAACTTCCAGACCGACGGAGCGACCGTTCCGGCCGGCTACACCAAGGACGCCGGCCTCGGCTTCGACGCGACCCGCGGCTTCGGCTGGGTCACCCCGGGCACCTCGACGCCGAAGGACATGTCCAGCGCGACCCGCGAGCGGAACCTCGTGACCGATCAGCGGCTCGACACGCTGATCCTCATGCAGGGCGCAACCAACGGGAACCAGGGCGCGTGGGAATACGCACTGCCGAACGGCAGCTACCAGGTCACCTTGAGCGTCGGTGACGCGGGCTTCACGGATTCGACCCACCGGGTCAACGTCGAGGGCGTGAACGCCATCAACAACTTCGTGCCGACGACCTCGAACCTCTTTGCGAGCGCGACCGTGACCGTCGCCGTCGCGGACGGCAGGCTGACCGTCGACGCAAACGGCGGCACGAACACGAAGCTGAACTACGTCGACATCTCCGGTACCTCGACCGGGCCGGACACGACCAATCCGACGGCCTCGGTACAGCTGAGCGGGCTGAGCGACACGCCTGGCGTCTACAAGAACAAGGCGACCGTGACGATCACGGCCGCAGACGAAGGCGGCTCCGGCCTCGCGACCACCGCCTACAGCCTGGACGGCTCCCCGTACCAGAACTACACAGGGCCGTTCGACGTCACCTCCGTGGGCTCGCACACGATTCGCGCGCGCGCGATCGACGGCGCCGGCAACGTGACGACGACCGCGCAACAGAGCTTCAGCGTCGTCACCCCGCCGCCGAGCGGCGCCGAGATCGACCTGGTGAACCAGGACGGCGAGCCGTTCGCCGATCGCCTCGTGTTCAACCGGATCGGATCGCTGGCAGCTCCGCCGACTGAGGTCGCGGTACATGATCTCGTCAAGCTCAGGGTCAACAACGTCGGTACGCAAACGCTCCAGATCGCTGCGCTCAACATCGTCGGTCCGTGGCAGCTCGACACGCCTCCGACGCTCCCGCTCAACCTCGCGCCAGGCGCCGGGGTGACCCTGAACGTGCGCTTTATCGCCGAGAGCGGCAACGTCATCGACGGCTCGCTCACGATCGAGACGAATGACACCGACGAAGGGTCGAAGGTCGTCGAGCTCTCAGGGTTCTGGCAGAGCGTCTCGGAGGGCGGGCAGGAGCCCGACCTCGTCGAGATCATGGATGTGTTCGGCTACCAGACCGTCATCGTCGGGCCGGGCCAGCAGCTCGCGAACGAGGGCCGGCTCGAGGCGATCGGCGACGAGGTTCTCTCCCCGTACTGGGTGCGGGTGGACAACACGCAACCGGTCACCGTGCGGCAGATCGCGGCCTACCACGGCGGCGGCCAGGCCACGGTCGCCTGGTGGCCGAAGGGCAATGTCTCGGGGAACACAAACCTTGCGACTCATCGCGGTATCTATCGCCAGAGCGTGTTGCCGCTCGGCGTAGGCGCACCTACGACGTCGGCTTCGTTCAACCCGTCGGGAGCGTTCGGCTTCGAGATCCAGGACGAATGGAGCGACCCTGCGCTCAACGATCACTCGGTGGACATCTCCAAGGGCTGCGTCGAGCCCTGCGGCCATCACGTCCGCTTCTGGCCCTTGAAGAACCGAAGCGGCGTGATCATCCCGAACCAGTACCTGCTGACGATGGACAGCGACAGCATCAACTACGACTACAACGACAACGTCTACATCGTCAAGAACCTCCGCCCCGAGAGCTCGGGTGGCTCCGACACGACCCCGCCTGGCGTTCCGTCTGGTCTGACCGGAAGTGCTGGTGGCCCGACGACGGTGAATTTGAACTGGAACGATGTCTCGGCGGCGGATCTGGCCGGGTACAACGTGTACCGCTCGGCGACTCAGAACGGCACGTACACGAAGGTGAATGGGCCGCTGGTGTCTGCGTCGCAGTACGCGGACTCGAGCGCTCCTGCGAACGCGACGTCGTGGTACAAGGTCTCGTCGGTCGACACGACCGGGAATGAGTCGGCGCAGTCGGCTGCGACGAGCGTCACCACGCCGGCTCCGTCGGATACGACGCCGCCTGGCGTGCCGTCTGGTTTGACGGGGACGGCGGCGGGTCCGACGACGGTGAATTTGAACTGGAATGACGTGTCGGCGGCTGATCTGGCTGGGTACAACGTGTTCCGCTCGGCGACTGAGGGTGGCACGTATTCGAAGCTGAATGGGCCGCTGGTCTCGCCGTCGCAGTACACGGACGCGACCGCCCCGGCAGGAACTACCTCTTGGTACAAGGTCTCTTCCGTCGATACGACCGGGAACGAGTCGGCCCAGTCGGCTGCGGTGAGCGTGACGACGCCGCCCACGGGTGGCGGGGGCGGGATGGGCCCGTATGAGTCGTTCACGACCGATGCGGGTTGCGGTGGCTGCCAGCTCGTTTGGAACGACCCCGAACTGAAGGCGACGGTGGCGGGAGGTTCCAGCAACGTCGACGATGCCTTTGCTACGGACGATGTCGGCGGCGCGACAGGCCTTCCCGGCCGCATCTTCACCCGCACGATGTTCCGGTTCGAGCCCGGGCAGACGTTGACCGGTCAGCTCTTCGTGTTCGAGGTCGTCGACGTCACCGGCAAGG
Source organism: uncultured Actinomycetes bacterium (assembly GCA_963733135.1). Classification (GTDB taxonomy): domain Bacteria; phylum Actinomycetota; class Thermoleophilia; order Gaiellales; family Gaiellaceae; genus CAVTBX01. The sequence continues at coordinate 130,947 of CAVTBX010000005.1, read as the reverse complement.
TCGTCTATGAGCTATTCCTGAATCAGAACCGTGTACTTCGGTTGAGCAGCCCGGCCGGCGGTCTGCGGACGACCGCAATCAACGAGTCGACGGGCGTCACGGTGCCGAACAACGGCAACGCGGTCAGAATCGAAGTGTCGGCGCTCCGCAACTCGTCGGTCGTGGTGCGCGTGGACGGCGTCGACAAGGTGAACCTGACGGGTCTCACAGGTGGGACGACCGGCAACCCGCGCTACCTGCGGGTCGGGATCAACGAGCTCGCCGGCAGCGCGGCCCAGCCGGTCACCGTCTACCACGCCCACGTCGGGTTCAGCACAACCGACTGGCTCGGAGCTCCCGGTGGCGGTGGGTCCGACACGACTCCGCCTGGTGTTCCGGCCGGCCTGAGCGGGAGCGCGGGCGGCCCGACGACGGTCAACCTGAACTGGAACGATGTGTCGGCGTCGGATCTGGCCGGGTACAACGTGTTCCGGTCGGCGACTGAGAGCGGGACGTATACGAAGCTGAACGGCCCGCTGGTGTCTGCGTCTCAGTTCACGGATTCGAGCGCCCCGGCGAACGCGACGTCGTGGTACAAGGTCTCGTCGGTTGATACGACGGGGAATGAGTCGACGCAGTCGACTGCGGCGAGTGTGACGACGCCGGCTCCAACGGATACGACTCCGCCTGGTGTTCCGGCCGGTCTGGCTGGGACTGCGACGAGCTCGACGTCGGTGGATCTGAACTGGAGTGACGTGTCGGCGACGGATCTGGCTGGGTACAACGTGTTCCGCTCGGCGACGCAGAGCGGGACGTATACGAAGCTGAACGGGCCGCGTTGTCTGCGTCTCAGTACACGGACTCGTCGGCGCGCCTGCCAATTCGACGTCGTGGTACAAGGTGTCGTCGGTTGATACGTCGGGGAATGAGTCGGCGCAGTCGGCTGGGGTGAGCGTGACGACTCCGCCCACGGGTGGCGGGGGCGGGATGGGCCCGTATGAGTCATTCACGACGGATGCGGGTTGTGGTGGCTGTCAGCTGGTCTGGAACGATCCTGAGCTGAAGGCGACGATTCAGGGCGCGCCGAGCGAGGTGGACACGGCGTTGGCGATCGATGATGTGGGCGGCCCGGCCGGTGTGTCTGGGCGCTTGTTCACGCGGACGGTGTTCCGGTTCGAGCCGGGGCAGACGTTGGCGGGTCAGCTGTTCGTGTTCGAGGTCGTGGATGTGAACAACAAGGTCGTGTACGAGCTGTTCCTGAACCAGGCGCGGCTGCTGCGGCTGAAGAGCCCGGCGGGAGGCTTGGGGGCGGCTGCGATCGACCAGTCGACGGCCACGACGGTGCCGAACAACGGCACGGCGGTTCGGGTCGAGGTGTCGGCGCTTCGAAACGACTCAGTGGTCGTGCGTGTGAACGGCGTCGACAAGATCACGCTGACGGGCCTCTCGGGCGCGACGACGGGCAATCCGCGCTACCTGCGGGTCGGGATCGAAGAGTATGCGGGCACCTCCCCGCAACCGGTCACCGTCTACCACGCCAACGTCGGAACCAGCACGACCACCTGGCTCGGCGCTCCGTAGCGAGGCCGGATTCCCCGCCGGAGACGAACGTGGTCGCCGGCGCCATTGCGATCGGCTCCCCTCACTTGAGCGCCCACTCGGACGAGAGGCTCTGCCGTGACCTCGCGACCCCCGAGGGCTCACGGCGCCGGTGACCGGGAAGGGTCACGGTGTCGCCGCCAGGGCGCCGGGATCGGTACTTTGGCGAGCTGTGGGCGTAGAAACGCCAGCCGCGACGGAGAGGGAGCGCTACGGCGACGAGCAGGCGCCGCTCGGCTCCTATGCGGCTTTCATGGTTGCGTACGGTGCGACCTTCGCCGGCGCGCTCCTCTTGGCGCGCGCGGCCGGGCGCACGCTTCCTACCCCCACGCTCGGCGATCTCGCCCTGTTCGGCGTGGCCACCCACAAGCTGAGCCGCCTGCTCGCGAAGGACAAGGTCACAGCGGCCCTTCGTGCTCCCTTCACCGAGTACGAGGAGAAGGGCGGCCCGGCCGAGGTGGAGGAGCGCCCGCGTGGAAGGGGCCCGCGCCGGGCCGTCGGCGAGCTCCTCACCTGCCCGTACTGCCTCGACCAGTGGCTCGCGGCCGGGTTCGTGGCAGGGTCCGTCTTCGCGCCGCGCGCGGCTCGCCTCACGGCCGGCGTGTTTGCCACCGTCGCGGTCGCCGACTTCCTCCAGATCGCCTACAAGAGCGGTCAAGAAGCTCTTTAGCCAAGAAGCCCTCCTAGATCAGGTCGGCGATCAGCTTCGCTGCGCGCGCAGCCCCGTCGGTCTCGACGGGCCGGTAGTCGACCTCGCGCCTGATCTCCTCGGAGATCGCTGCGGCGATCTCGGCTGGTCCGTCGTGCTCGAAGTCCATACAGCGTCCCGCGCCGTAGCGCTCCAGTCTGTGGCGTACGTGGAAGTTCTGCTCGAAGTGGTGACGGAGCGGGAAGTAGAGGAACGGCCGCCTGTTCGCGGTCAGCTCCATCGCTGTCGTCAGCCCACCCTGCACGACCGCCAGGTCGCACACGGCCAGGTGGCGGTAGAGATCGTGGACGTAGGCCCGCACTTCGAGGCCGTCGTGCTGCGGCAGGCTCTCGGGGTCGATCCGGGGACCCGCGACGACGATCATCCGCAGGTCTGGCACGCGCTCCTTCGCCTCCGGGAACGCATCGATGACGCGCCGCAGCAGGTGAGCTCCCACGCCCGAGCCGCCGACGGTCACGATGCAGACGCGCTCGTCGTCCGCGTAGCCGAGAGCGCCCCGGTCGCCGAGCTCGCGGGGGTCGAAGCCCGTGACGTAGCCGGCGAAGTCGTAGTGGCGCTCGGTCCAGTCACGGATCAGCGGTAGCTCAGGGCCGAAGACGTCGGGGACGATGTCGTCGGAGTTGCCGACGAAGACGGCCCGGTCGCGCACCCGCGGGAAGCGCGCGATGTGCTCGATCATCTCAGCGTTGTAGTCGGCGGTCAGGAATGCCTCGCGCGAGCCGCCGTCTTCCATGGGCAGCCAGCCGACGAAGTCCGTCAGCCACACATAGGCGGCGCGCTTCTGCTCCGGGTTCTCGTGGAGGTAGTAGTCCAGCTCCCAGGCCTCGTCGCCGATCCAGAGGTCGTAGTCCTCGTCGCGGACGAGGTCGTGGAAGACCATGAAGTTCGCGAGCAGGATCTCATCCATCCGCCGGATGGCCTGGAAGCAGTGCAGATCGTGCTCGGCCGACTCGCTTTCGATGTGCGTCGATTCGTTGGCCAGGTGCCCGCTCGCCGGATGCACGCGCTCGCCGCGCGCCTCCAGAACCGCGGTGACCGGGTGCTGCGCGAGCCAGTCGATCTCGAGGTCGGGGTGGAGCTTGCGCAACTCGTCGGCGATGGCGGCGTCTCGCTGCGCGTGACCGAGGCCGATGGGGGAGGAGACGTAGAGCGCGCGCTTTCGGCGTGACCTGCCGCGCACCCAGCGCGTGGGCTGCCGCGTCGGTACGGCGAAGTCGCGCAAGAGCAGGTTCACCTTGACCGGGTCGCGCACGTGCGGGCCATGACCTGATCCGTCCAGCAGGACGAGGTCGCCACCAGTCGCCTCGGCGAGCGCGATCCCGCCGCCTGGGCCCGTGATCGCGTCGTTCGTCCCCTGGATGACGAGCACGGGGCAGCTGACGCGCCGGCACAGGTCGCGCGCGGTTTCCTCGTCGAGCCCTTCGCCGAGCTCCGTGGCGACGAGCGTCTCCGGCGTCGTCTCCAGACCCCAGCCGATGCAGTCCTCGATCGGCTTCGTCGAGTGCGGCTCGTTGAACATCTGCGAGAAGAAGAACTCGAGGAAGCCGCGGTAGTCGCGGAGCCAGTAGTAGGGGTTGTACTTCGCCCACCCTTCGTCGGTGTCGAGCACTTCGTCCCACGGGTAGTCGATGCGGCCCTCGGGCGGCTCGCCGAACGGCACGAAAGGACAGACGAAGACCGCGCCATCAACCCGTTCAGGCTGCTTGGCCGCCAAAAGGAGCGCTCGCTGCGCGCCGAGTGAGAGCGAGACCAAGACTGCGTGTTCGGTGCCGGTCGCATCCAGCACCGCAAGCGAATCGGCAGCGAACTCCTGCTCCTCGTAGCCGCTCGCGGGCCGGTCCGAGCGGCCGTTGCCGCGCCCGTCGAACGTGAGCACGCGGCAGTGCCGCGCGAGGTAGGGGATCTGCATCTTCCAGTGGCGCGAGTGGATGATCGACCAGGTCGGCAGGAGGAAGACCGTCGGCTCGCCGGAGCCGTAGACCTCCCAGTAGAGCCGCACGCCGTCGCGCTCGACGTAGCCCGATTCATCCGGATAGTGCGCCCGTGTCTGCTCAGGTGCGGGTGCGGTCAGCTCGACAGCCACTGGTCGATCCAGTCGAGGAGCTCTGCGTGACCGGTGTCGATGCCGCCAAGGCGCTCGACGATCATCCCGAGGTTGAACGTCATCACGAGCGAGACGAGCGCCTCGAGCGGCATCTCGATCTCCAGCTGGCGGTGCGGTTCCTCGAACGCCTCCGTGAGCACCGCGCGCCACTCGGCGTTCACCTGCGCAAGGCGCGCGCGCAGGCCCGGGTCGTTCCAGCCGAGCGCCTGCAGCTCGAGCCAGATCTTTTCGTAGGTGGCGTCCTCGCTCACGAGGTAGCGCATCGCTGTCCGCCACTTGTCGACGATCGGCTCGTCGGCCGCGTACAGCTCGCGCTGGCGGGTGACCAGCCGCTCGGTGAACCGCTCGAGCGCACGGACTAGCAGGGCCTCGTTCGAGCCGAAGTAGTAGTGAACGAGCCCGTGGTTGACGCCCGCGGCCTCGGCGAGCCGCCGCGTCGTGATGCCCGCGTAGCCGACGTCGGCCAGCAGCCGCTCCGCCGCGTTGAGCAGCGCCTCCTCGGCGGCCAAGCGGGCCGGGGTCTTCTGAGCGAGCTCGGTCACGTCGGTCGCTGAATCATGAAGGGGATCCAGAGTCTTAGTCACTTGACTAAGATCAATTCGACCAGACGTGAGCTGCCCTGTCAAGCGGCGGGGCTTGGGATCGATCAGGCGCGGTCGGTGGGCCTGCTACCGGAGCTGCCTGGCCGTCTGCGTATCCGCTTCGAAGATCCCGGCCTGGTATGCGAGCACGACCGCTTGGACGCGATCGCGGAGATTCAGCCTCTGGAGAATGTGGGTGACGTGCCTACCGACCGCAGGCGTGAGGCTGCCGCCGAAGAATGCAGCGACCGCGAGCGCGCGCTGACTGGGTGAGCGCTGCAGAGACGTCGCGTCGGCGGCACTTTCCGCGATCCTGCAGGAAACGTGATCCACATCCACGGCTACGGCTCGAAGCTGGCTTGATCGAGCCACGCCGACCTGCACAGGAGGGAACGATGAGCGCAAAGAAGGCCACGCAGAAGTCCGCCAAGAGCACCGCCGCGGTCAACAAGAAGTCCAAGGGATTCACGGACGAGGAACGAGCCGCGATGAAGGAGCGCGCCAAAGAGCTGAAGGCCGAAGCGCGCGCGAGCAAGGACAAGGCGGAGGGAGAACGCGCCGTGCTTGCGAAGATCGCCGAGATGCCGCCACCGGATCGCGCCCTGGGCAAGCGGCTCCACGCGATCGTGAAAGCCAGCGCGCCGGCCCTCTCGCCGAAGACCTGGTACGGGATGCCCGCGTACACCAAGGACGGCAAGGTCGTCTGCTTCTTCCAAAGCGCGCAGAAGTTCAAGTCGAGGTACGCGACGCTCGGATTCAGCGACGAGGCGAACCTCGACGAAGGAGCCATGTGGCCGACCTCCTACGCGCTGAAGGAGTTGACCGCAGCCGAAGAGGCAAGGATCGAAGCGCTCGTGAAGAAAGCGGTGAGCTGAGCCCGGCTCCCGAGCCCGCTCCCCGCATTAAGCTTCTCGTTGGCTGGTCGGGAGCTAGGCGTGTGTCGTCTGGAACGTCGGATCGACGGGAGGTAGGGATGTCAGCATCTGAAACGGGGACGGTTCGCCCGGGCCTTTCGGTTGGGCCAACGAGCGAGTTCAGCTTGTTTTTCCGTGTCAAGCCTGGCGAGGCTGAAGGCCTTCGAGCGGCGCTTCGTGAGCTGCAGGAGACGCCGGGGTACCGGCCTGGCGACTACGGCATGGCGGTCGCGACGATTCACGAGGCGAGATTCGTTCTGTTCGACGGCGACAAGCGGCTCGCGTTCATCACGAGCTTTGACGGGTCCTGGGACGCCTACATGGACGACTTCTTCATTTCAGGGCCGACGCTGGCGCTCTTCGACGTCGTCTTCCGGCATGTCGAGGGCTACGAGGGACTGCCTGACCTCGAGGCGCTGAAGGCGTTCATCCTCGGGGCTGAGGAGACGGCGGCGGCGTACCAGCGGAACTACGGAGGCACCGTGAAGGAGATCAGGAAAGCCTTGCGTGTGAACGAAGCGTTCCAGCGGGTGCTCGATGATCCGGAAGCCGGCGAAGCGCTCCAGCATCCTGCGCTGAAGCCGCTGCTCGACGAGGCAGCGGACTAGCTAGCCGGGCGCACGCGACGGGACGAGCCGATGTCGGATCACATCTCGGGTCCTCGGGCGCTGGCGGAGCCGATCGCGGACATCACCGACGTGTACGCGTTTCCAAGCCCCGAGCGTCAGGGGCATCTGGTGCTTGTGCAGAACACGCTCCCGTTCGCGCAGCCGACGGCACTGTTCTCGGACGGGCTTGTCTACCGCTTCCGGTTGCGACCGCTCGCGGCGGGAGCCCCGAGCGACCCTGCGCCGTTCGCTGTCGCCGAGGAAGAGTTCGTATTCGATTGCGTGTTTTCCGAACCCGCCACGGGCGACGGTGTGCGAGGACAGGAAGGCGTATGCACGACGCCGGCAGGCGACACGGTCACCTTTTTTGTAAACGACGAGCAGGGCGGTTCCGGTCATGGCGTGCGTGTGTTTGCCGGCCCGCGCTGGGATTCGTTCATAATGGACGCCCCGGCGGCGCTGAAGACGATCGCGACCGGAAAGCTCGCGTTCACCGATCCGGGCGCGATCTACATGGATGGGAAGAACGTCCTCAGCCTCGTGGTCGAGGTCGACTGCGCGCAGGTCTTGAACGATCTGGAGCTGGTTGGGGTGGTCGCGGAGACGCTGACTCGGGGTAGGCTCGCGGTGCGGATCGAGCGCGTCGGCAGGCCGGAGGTGAAGAACATGATGCTCGCGCCGAAGCAGTTCGATCCGGTGAACCGCGACCTCGAGATCCGCGATCTCTACAACATGGAGGACGCGTTTCACCTCGCCGATGGTTACCAAGACGCATACCGGGCGCGGCTCAACGCCAATCTCACTTTCTGGGACGGCCTCGACGGCAAGACGGACTGGCCTACGGACGGGAATGGCACCCACCCGCTGACCGAGCTCGTTCTCGCCGATTACTTGGTCGTCGACGCCACCAAGCCGCACGCCGAGCAGGGCTCGTTCCTGGAGATCGAGCGTGCCGCCCGCGAGGGCCGTGGACACGAAACGTGCGGTGGACGGGCGCTCAACGACGACGTCATGGACACGATCTTCACGCTGCTGATCAACGCGGGCAACGGCCCCGTGATCCGCGACGGCGTTGACCAGTCGACCAGGCCCGCCTCGCGCAGCTTCCCCTACCTTGCGCCCGCGAATCCGGATCCGCCCGAGCCCCCTGAGCACCACTGATGGGGATGACCGAGGGCACGATGACCGTGGGCGAGGGTGCGAGCTTGGAGCTCGACGACATCCAGAGCGGCGCGCTGCACGAGCGACCCTCGCCCTATGTGGGCAGGTACCTGCTGCTCCGAATCGACGACCGAGCGGCGGGACGGGAACTGGTGCGGCGTCTGCATCCCTTCGTCGACTCCGGCCGGCCGTCGGCGGATCCGGCGCACGACGCCTGGATCACCGTCGCCTTCACCTATCACGGTCTTGAGGCGCTGGGCGTACCGCGGGAGTCGCTCGACAGCTTCTCGCCAGAGTTCCGGCAGGGGATGGCGGCGCGCGCGGCCGACCTCGGCGACGTCGGCGAGAGCAGCCCCGAACACTGGGAGAAGCCGCTCGGGACGGCCGACGTGCACGTCGCGCTGGCGGTGCTCTCGCCCGATGCGGCAGGCTTAGAGGCGCTCGCCGAGCGGGCACGTGACGCGCACGAGCGGCTGCCCGGTGTCGAGGTGATCTGGCGCCAGGACTGCTACCAGCTCCCGACCGGACGGACCTCCTTTGGATTCAAGGACGGCATTGGCCAGCCCGCGGTCGAAGGAAGCGGGATTTCGCCATCCAACCCGAAGGAGCAGCTGATCAGGGCCGGCGAGATCATCCTCGGCTACCCGGACGAGACCGGAGAGCTGCCGCCGATGCCGACTCCCGAGGTGCTCGGCCGCAACGGCACCTACGTCGTCTTCCGCAAGCTGCACACGCGGGTCGCGGCCTACCGGCAGTACTTGCACGCGAAGGCAGCGAGCCGCGAAGAGGAGGCGTTGCTGGGGGCGAAGATGGTCGGACGCTGGCAGAGCGGGGCGCCGTTGGCGCTCTCCCACGAGCGCGACGATCCCCAGCTCGGCGCCGACCCGAAGCGCAACAACGATTTCCTCTACGGAGACGATCTGCGTGGGTTCAAGTGCCCGGCCGGCGCGCACGCACGCCGCGCCAACCCGCGGGACGCGCTCGACCAGGAAGGAAGCGTCAACGTTCGCCTCCACCGGATGATTCGCCGCGGCACGAGCTACGGGCCGATGCTGCCCGAAGGGACGCTCGAGGACGACGGTGAGGACCGCGGGATCATCTTCGTGTTCGCCGGCGCACACGTGAAGCGCCAGTTCGAGTTCGTCAAGACCCAATGGCTGAACGACGGCATCTTCATCGGCGCCCCAGCCGAGAGCGACCCCCTCGTCGGATCGAAGAAAGGATCCAGCAGCTTCACAATCCCCGAGCGGCCCATCCGCCGCCGCCTGCAGGAACTGCCGCCCTTCGTCGTCACCCGCGGCGGCGAGTACTGCTTCGCCCCGGGCATGCGAGCGCTGCGCTGGCTAGGGGAGCTCACGACGTGACGGAAGGAGAAGACGTGGCAACGACCCACACAGGCACCGATCGCTGGAAGGCGCTCGACTTCGGCCCGCCGCCGTCCGGCGAGGACGAGCCCGACCAGCCCGTGCTCGCAGACTACGTCGCCGACGGGCACGTCGCTGTGATCACCCTGAACCGGCCACACGCCGACAACGCGATCACCACCGAGATGGGCGCGCGGCTGACCGAGATCCTCGAGACGATCGCGGTTCGTCCCTCTATCCGCGTCGCCATCATCACCGGCGCCGGTACGCGCGCGTTCTCGGTGGGCAGCGATCTGCGTCAACGCAAGGACATGACCAAAGAGGACTGGCTGCGCCAGCGTCAGGACTTCGATCGCACGCTCTATACGCTGCGGCAGCTGCGAAAGCCGATCTTCGCCGCCGTGAACGGGATCGCTTACGGCGGCGGCTCCGAGATCGCCCAGAGCACCGATTTCATCATCGCTTCCGAAAACGCCACGTTCGGCCAGCCCGAAGCGATGATCGGCCTCGCTGCCGGCGGCGGCTCACCAGTCTTTCTTCCACGCGCTCTGCCGCCGGGGAAAGCACTGCAGATGCTGATGACCGGCGACCCGATAACCGCGGAAGAGGCCTACCGCCTGGGGATGGTCAACGAGCTCTACCCGCAGGCCGAGCTGATGGACGCTGCGCACCGGATCGCAGCGAAGATCGCGAGCAACTCGCCGACGGCAGTCCAGTCCGTGAAGCGGGCCGTGCGGATGGGTGAGGGGCAACCCATCGAGCAGGCGATCGCGATCATGATGGAGGCGCACTGGCGCTCGGCCGTGCATCCCGACCGCATCGAGGGCATAGGCGCCTTCAACGACGACCGCGACCCGACGTTCCAGGACACCGACTACTGACGCCGGCACCGCGAACCAAACCAAACGCGAGGAGACTGAGACATGGCCGTAGCAGACGAGCTTGAAAAATCGCGCGCCGCGCTTCGAATGATCAACCCGGCGCCCTTCAATGCTGAAGCGCCGCCTGAAGCACTCGCCGGCGAGATCACCCCGGTCGAGCTCCACTACGTCCGCAGCAACTTCGCGGTACCGACCCACGACGGCACGCTCGAAGTCGGCGGCGCGGTCGATCACCCGACCAAGCTCACGCTCGACGAACTGCGCGCCATGCCGGCGGTCGAACGCGCCGTGACGCTCGAATGTGCCGGGAACGGGCGCCTCGAGACGCGGCCGCTGCCGGTCGGCGAGCCATGGGGCGACTTCGCGGTCTCGACCGCCCGGTGGAAGGGCGTTCTCCTGCACGAGGTGCTAGAGCAAGCGCACCCGGCAGCGGACGGCCTCGAGGTGCGCTTCGAGGGCGCCGATCACGGCCCGTATCACCTCAAGCCGGTGCTTGCGGAGACCAATCAGTCCGACTTGCGCTTCGTGCGCTCGCTCGCCCTCGCTCACGCAACCGATCCGGCGGCAGAGATCCTGATCGCCTACGAGATGAACGGCCAGCCGCTGATCGCCGACCACGGGGCCCCCTTCCGGCTGATCGTGCCCCACTGGTACGCCGTCGCCTCCGTGAAATGGCTGAAGCGGATCGACGTCCTGACCGAACCGTACGTGGGCGAGTTTCAGACCGGCCACTACGTGTACGAATGGCCGGATCAAGAGCACGAACGCGTCACCCTGATGCGGGTCCGCGCCCGCATTACCGACCCCGCCCCCGGCGCGACGATCGCCACCGGCGAGTACACCGTGCGCGGGAAGGCCTGGTCAGGCAGCGGACCGGTAACCGACGTCCACGTCAGCTTCACCGGCGAGGGAGACTGGCACCCGGCGAAGCTCGAGCGCCCGAAGGGTCCGTACCAATGGCAGGATTGGTCGCTCGACTGGGAGGCGTCCAACATCGGCCGACACTCCCTTCGCGCCCGAGCAACCGACGCGGCCGGCGACGTGCAACCCGAGGTCCCGCCCTGGAACCGGCTCGGCTACGGAAACAACGCAATCGAAGTCTCCTACGTCGACGTGCGCTGACGCCCGTACGTCGGCGGCGGCAGCCAACTCTTCCGCCTCTCTGGTCGCGGATGCCGCGAGCAGCGCCCCCTTTGCAGCAGACGGCGGCTTGCTCTAACGTACAACTAAATGGTTGTAGATGAACTGACCGGCGAAGCCGCGGACGACCTGTTCCGCGCGCTCTCGGACGCCACCCGTCGGGACATCCTTCGCCGCTGCGCGGAGGGAGACCGGTCTGTGTCGCGTCTGGCTGAGGGCTACCCGATGAGCTTTGCGGCGGTGCAGAAGCACGTCGCGGTGCTGGAACGGGCGGGCTTGGTCACGAAGGAGCGGCGCGGGCGAGAACAGCTGGTGCAGACCGACCGCGCCGCCATGGAGCGGGTGCGACAGGTTCTCGACGAGCTCGAACAGACTTGGCTGGGCCGCGCCGGGCGGATGTCGGATCTGCTCGCGGGACGTCCGAAGCCGCGAAAGACAAACTCAGAGGAGGACACGACAGGATGAGCGTGACAAGCGTCGATACGGACTACGACAACCTGACGACGACCCTGTTGGCTGACTTCGACGCTCCGATGGACGAGGTGTGGCAACTCTGGGCCGATCCACGCAAGCTGGAGCGCTGGTGGGGCCCGCCGACCTACCCCTCGACCTTCGAGAAGCACGACCTGTCGCCAGGCGGCGAGGTCACCTACTTCATGACCGGCCCGGAGGGCGATCAGGCACGCGGCTGGTGGCGCGTCACTTCCGTCGATCCGCCGATGTCGCTGCAGTTCACCGACGGCTTCGCCAACGACGACGGAACGCCCAACGAGGAGATGCCGGTGATCACCGTCGACGTGCGGCTCAGCGAACGTGGCGGCGGCATCCGGATGGAGATCCGGTCGACCTACGAGTCGCGCGAGGAACTGGACAAGCTGGTCGAGATGGGCATGCTCGAGGGCCTGCAGCAGTCGGTCGGCCAGATGGACGCCCTACTGGCGGCCGGCACCAGCGCTTCGTAAGCGAACGACACCCGCACAGCAGGTTCTCTAGTGCGCCAGCTCCGGCGGGCCGCTCGAACTGTTCACCCCGAAACCTACGAGCACGCGTCGTCTAGGCTCGCCCGTCATGACCGCGGCGCTCCTCGATCGGGCCCTCTCCATCGGCGCAGACCCAGGCGACTCGGCGGACGAGCGCTCCCGGAAGCGCCTCCTCGTCGGAGTGGCGCTCCTCATCCTTCCGGTGGCCTTCGCCTGGGGTTGTATGTACTGGGCCTTCGGCGAGCATGGAGTCGCGCTCACGCCGTGGGCCTACGTCGCCGGGTCGGTAATCAGCCTCGCGGTCTTCGCGCGAACCCGGAGCTTCGCCTTCCTGCGCACGGCGCAGTTCCTACTGATCCTCGTCGCGCCGGCGCTGGGGACCATCATGGTCGGCGGCATCGATGAGTCGAGCTCGGTGCTCATGTGGTCGCTGCTAGCGCCGCTCGGGGCGGTCGCGTTCGACAGGCCGGGCCGTGCCTGGCCGTGGTTCGGAGCCTTCGTCGCCGCGATCCTGCTCTCGGTCGCTCTCTCAGAGGTCGTTCGGCCGGACGGCGCCGATCTCCCCAACGGCTTCGTCCGCACGTTCGACGTGCTCAACATCGTTCTCGTCTCGTTCGTGGCGATGCTCTTGCTCGTCACCTTCGCGCGAGGACGGGAGACCGCGCAGGCGCGCGTCGAGGCGCTCCTGCTCAACGTGCTCCCGGCCGAGGTCGCGCAGCGCCTCCAGTCAGATCCCAACTCGATCGCCGACCACTTCGACGACACGAGCATCCTGTTCGCGGACGTCGTCGACTTCACGCCGCTCTCGAGCCGACTCGACGCGCGCGAGGTGGTCGAGCTCCTCAATCGGCTCTTCACGAGCTTCGACGAGCTCGTCGACCGCCACGACGTCGAGAAGATCAAGACGATCGGCGATTGCTACATGGTCGCGGCGGGCGTACCTAGGCAGCGGCCGGATCACGCACACGCGCTGGCGGGGCTCGCGCTCGAAATGCGCGAGTGCGCGAAGGACTGCCTTCCCGAAGACACCGAGCACAACCTGCGCCTCCGCATCGGCATCAGCTCGGGACCGGTCGTGGCGGGCGTGATCGGGCGCCGCCGTTTCCTCTACGACCTCTGGGGCGACACCGTGAACATGGCGAGCAGGATGGAGTCCCACGGGACCCCCGACGCCATCCAGATCACTCGCTCGACGTGGGAGCTCCTGCGCGACGACTTCGTGGCCGAGCCGTTGGGGCGTGTCGACGTGAAGGGCAAAGGCGCGGTCGAGACCTGGCGGCTCGTGGGCCCGCGCGACGGTCAGGCTCGAGCGCGGGCGACCAGTTCTCGATAGACGCTCCACCCTCACCTGGCGAATCACTGGTGAGAGGCGATTTGGTGCACCCGGCGCTTCGCTCGATCGTGCGGCCCTTCGTAACGCTGGGGCAAGCGGCGCCGTGGCGTCCTTCCGGAACACTGGCGCAGGCGTTGGTGGGCGAACGGCGAAACGCGAAACGCCTTCCGCCGCCTCTCGCGGATGGCCTTGATCAGGGCGCAGAGCCGGGCACGAACTCGCGAACCTCCTGCGCACAACGGCAGGCGACGGCGATCCTGCCAGCCCACTCCAGCGCCTCCTCACGTGAGGGAACGTCGGCAACCGAGAATCCGCCGATGTACGCCTTGCTTGCACCACCGCGTGCGCTGCCTCGGCCACGTCGGGGAGATCCTCCTCGGGAAACGTCATTGCGCCGTCATCGAACGAGATCAGATACCGCGTCATCTCACGACTCCTTTCCCGGCGGCCTGCTCCGGCCGCATCTCACCCAGCTGCGGACACCCGCGCAATGGAGACCGACAAGCCACCGAGAACTCGTCGGTCCGGCCAGATCCAGCCTCACTTCTTCGGGCGTCATCGCGGCAGACTGGCGCAGCCGAGGGCGGTTGGGGTCATGGATCGAGTCGGAGCACGAGCTCGTCCGTTTCCTCGTTGCGCCCATGGGCGAACGCGCGCCTCTCGCCCACGATACGAAAGCGGCACTTGGTCAACACACGAATCGACGCGACGTTGTCGCTCGCAGCGCCAGCGTAGAGAGGACGGGTTGCCTCCACCTGCAAGAACTCTTGTAGAGCACGCGTGGCTAGGCCGCGGCCCCAATCTTCACGGCCTATCCAGTAGGTGACCTCGCGCTGGCCCTCCAAGTCGAAGCTCGCGATGTGACCCACGACCCGACCGTCGACCTCGACGACCCTGTTCGTCGTTGAGCCGTCGCTCCTCAGCCGCGCCCACCGTCGCCCAAAGGCGGTTCGATCGTCAAAATCCGGCGAAGTGAACGCGGCCATCCGGATCGCGTCGGGATCCGTCGCGTGCTCGAACAGAACCCCGAGATCACGATCTTCGATCTCGCGAAGGACAAGCGGTCCCGAGCCCTCCCGCACGGCCGTTAACGCTAGCTGCCGCAAAAGCTCGGGTTACATTCCCGAACACTGGCCCAAGCGAGTGTCACGTGGCTGGCAGCTGGCGGTCCCCGTGGAAGACCGCTTCGACGTTGTTCCCGTCGGGGTCAATGACGAACGCTGCGTAATACCCGGCGTGGTAGTGCGGGCGAAGACCCGGCGCGCCGTTGTCGCGGCCGCCGGCTTCGACAGCGGCGCGGTGGAACTTGTCGACAGTGGCTCGGTCGGCTGCGGCGAAGGCCACATGAACGGGAGCGGCCGGGGGTTCCCCTTCCTCGATCCAGAAGTCTCCACCGCCCTCGATGGCGAACCCAGGCCCCCGCGAGCTCTCCAGTACCTTCACTCCGAACGGCTCGAGAGCCTGCTCGTAGAAGGTGCGGCTGCGTCTCTCGTCACGTACTCGCAGGGCCAAGTGGTCGATCAGGGGAAGCGTCACGGGCGGCGACACGCCCTCTACCTTAGAGCGCGACCTCCGGGGAACATTCCTGAACACTGGGGCACGTCAGCGGGAGAGGAACGAACAGCGAAGCCAGCGTGCCGACGGCGCAACCATGAGCCGGTGCGCTCGTCCGGTGGGCGTGTCGAAGCGACAACGGGACTAGAGTCGGCCGCGTGACGCTTCAACGGATGGACAACGTCGGCATCGTGGTGGAATCGCTCGATGCCGCTATCTCTTTTTTCGCCGAGCTCGGCCTCGAGCTCGAAGGGCGAGCCACGGTCGAAGGAGACTGGGCAGAGCGCGTCACTGGCCTGCGCCACATGCGCGCCGAGATCGCCATGATGCGCACGCCGGACGGCCACAGCCGGCTCGAGATCTCGCGATTTCTCACGCCGCCTGCGGTCGCCGATCACCGGAACGCCCCGGTGAACGCTCTCGGCTACCTACGCGTCATGTTCGCCGTGGAGGACATCGACGATACGCTCGCCCGGCTCCGCCCGCACGGAGCCGAGTTGGTTGGAGAACTGGCGCAGTACGAGGATAAGTATCGGCTCTGTTACGTCCGAGGCCCTGAGGGGATCCTCATCGGGCTGGCCGAGCAGATCGGCTAGCGGACTGAACTTTTCGCGACGGGAGAGCCTCAGGCGTCATTCCCGAACGTCGGCCCAGTCGAGGTCACGGCTTCGATGTCGGGCGCCGGCTTGTGCTGCGACCGAGACGATCAAACGTCCGGAAAACTCGGCTAGTCAGCCCACCAGTCGCGCTGGCCATCGACGTCTTCGCGCGGATCTTCACCGAGGTTGGGCGCGCCGATGACGAGGATCTCGAGGCCTTCTGGCCCGGCCTCGTAGCCTCGCCACGCGCCGGGCGGGACCCGGACTGCGTCCCATTCCTTGAGCTCGACGATCTCGTCGTCGACCTTCATCCTCCCGCTCCCGCGCACGACCACGTACACCTCCTCTTGCTTCACGTGCGTGTGGCCGTACGGAAAGCGATAGCCGGGCGGGACGCGCTGGTAGCTCAGGCCGGATTTCTCAAGCTCGAGCGCCTTGGTCGCCGCACGGAACTCCAGGTCCGGCGCGCCGTCGAATCTAGAGCCGATGTCCTCCAGATCCTCCTTGATGTTCCTGAGCGTGAATGGCACGTCACGATCCTACGATTGGGAGCCCAGGGGGACCTTCCCGAACTGGCCCAGCCGAGCGCCCAGTCACCTGAGTCGGACATGGTCAACGTGACGATCGACTCGTGGCCCGACGCGTTGCCGGGGGCCCGGCGTGACGCCTTAGACGGTGCGGGGTCGCCACGGCTCGTGCTCGTGCGCGAGCCAGACCAGCTCGGGGTCGAGTGCAAGGACCCGCTGCCGGCCTTCGGTGGGCGGCTCGTCGAACTCGCCGAACCACACCGCCACGTCGCCGCCGACGATGACCGGGCGCCCGCCAGTCTCGACGACGACCATCTGCATGCCGGGTGTGTGGCCCGGCGCCGGGACGAGTCGGAGCCCGGGCAGCAGCTCGTGCTCGCCGTCGACCGGCACGTACCGCACGCCGGGCGCATCGACCCATTCGCGAATGGGGTACTCGTCCTCGTCGCTGTGGGCGTCGTCGACCTCCCGACGCTGGACGTAGATCGGCTTGTCGGGGAAGAGGTGGTTGCCGCCGCAATGGTCGGCGTGCAGGTGTGTGTTGACGACGATGTCGATGCCGGCGAGGTCGAAGTCCTGCTTGCTCAGTGGATAGAGGCGGGGATTGAGCGCGTCTACCACCGCCGGGTGCAGCTCGGTCATGCCGGTGTCGACCAGCACGCGCGCATCAGGATGGTCGATGACGTGCACGTAGAGCGGCATCGGCTCGCCCTCAACGAGCAGGTCGGCAACGAGGATCGCCGTGATGGTGATTGAGGCGGGGTGGTTCATTGCTTCCGACTGCCGCGGTAGTGGTTGATATGTGAGTCATGATGACTTCTTTCAGACGTGCTGACGCAACGGCGCGGCCGAGCGGAATCTCCGCTGGAACGTGGCTGCTCATCCTCGGCGAGCTTTCCTGCTGGACGATCTTCGGGCTGCACGAGCTGGACCCGCAGCTGATCACCCTCGGCCTCACCGGCGTCTCGACACATCCTCATGCTCGCGCGGCTCAGGTATGCGAACCGGCTTCACGCCCCGGTCGCGGTACGGCACGCGTGACCTCGAGCTCCAGGATGCACGCGATAGCGATCGCGACACGGGCATGGCGGCACCGTTGAGCTCCGCACCGCTTGACGCTGCCGCCGCCGAGCGCGTCCGCGCGAGCTTTGCGCGCCAGGGGGCGATGGCGACGTTCGGCGCCGAGCTCGCCGAGGTCGCCGCAGGTCGGGTCGCCATCATCTTTCGTGAAATGATGCGCTCTCACCGCCGAGCAGCCATAGGCTCGTGAGCCGAGGAGGGGTTATGACCGCGCTGACCGGATGGGTTCTCGACCACAAGCGACTGGTTGTCGGGTTCTGGGTCGCCGTCACGATCGGCGCATTCGCCGCGATCGGGCCGGCGGGCGACGCGCTGTCGCAGCAGTTCAACATTCCGGGCCGTGAGGGTTTCGAGACGAACAAGGAGCTCGCCGCGATCTACGGCGCCGGCGGCGACGTCGCGCCGATCGTGCCCGTCGTGACCCTCCCAGAGGGGAAGACGGTCGATTCGGCGGGTGTGCGCGCGGAGCTCGACGCGGCGCTGGCGCGAGTGGAAGAGGCGCTCCCTCAGGCGATGACCTCCTCGTACGCCTCGACCGGCGACCGGGCGTTTGTCTCCGACGATGGCCGCACCACGTTCGCGCTCGTCTACATTCCTGCCAAGGGCGGTGTCGACCCAGGGCAGGAGGAGGCCCGTGCCGCGCAAGCCGCGCTCGACGGTGTCACCGTCGGGGGATCCTCGGTCGAGGTGACTGGGCTCGACGCGCTCCGGGCCTCCGTCGGGGACAACGAGGGGGGTAGTGCCGGCGTCCTGCTGGGGACGCTGGTGGCGGCGCTTGGCGCGCTGCTCGTCCTTGTCTTCGTCTTCCGTTCGTTTATGGCTTTTGTGCCGCTCTTGATGGCGCTGGTCGCGATCCCGACGACGTTCCTGCTGGTCTGGCCGCTCGCCAGCGTCACCGACGTCTCGGTGATCGTCCAGTTCCTGGTCGCGCTGATCGGGCTCGGGATCGCGATCGACTACGCGCTCCTCGTCGTCGTCCGCTGGCGGGAGGAACGGCAGCGGCCGGACGTCACGAACGAGCTGGCGGTGCGAAACGCGATGCAGCACGCCGGTACCGCCGTCGTCTTCAGCGGCACCACTGTGGCGATCTCGCTGCTCGCGCTGCTCGCTCTGCCGGTGCCGTTCATGCGCAGCATCGGCGTCGCCGGCCTCCTGATCGCGCTCGTCAGCGTCGCCGTGGCCGTCACGTTGTTACCGGTCGTGCTGGCGACGATCGGGCCGAGGCTCGACTGGCCACGCAATCGACGCGACGCGCAGGCCAGTCGCGGCTGGTCGGCCTGGGCGCGCCTGATCGTGCGCCACCGCTGGCCCGCGGCAGCCGCGTCGACCGCAGTGCTCGTTGCTCTGGTGGTGGCGGCCGCGAACATCCAGCTCGGAAACCCGCTCGCCGCCTCGCTCTCGAAGGAAGGGCCGGCTCGGGCCGGTCTCGAGAACCTGGAGGACTCCGGCATCGGCACCGGCCCGCTCTCGCCATTCGACGCGCTCGTTCGCTCAGGCGACCCCGGCGATGTCGCGCAGGCGCTCGCGCAGGTCGATGGTGTCCGCAGCGCCGCAGCACCGGCCGAGTGGCGCCGAGACGGGACGGCGATCGTCGTCGTGATCCCGACCGCGGACGGGAACTCTCCGGCTGGACGCGAGACGCTCGACCGCCTACGTGCCGACGCGGAGGCACTACCGGCAGAAGTGACGATCGGTGGTGAGGCGGCGCAGGGCGCCGACTTCCTCGGGGCCGTCTACGGCAACTTCCCGCTGATGGTCGCGCTGATCTCGATCCTCACCTTCATCCTGCTCGCGCGCGCCTTCCGCTCGCTGATCCTGCCGCTGAAGGCCGTCCTCCTGAACCTGCTCTCAGTCGCGGCAGCCTGGGGACTGATCGTGCTCGTCTACCAGAAGGGCATCGGCTCCGAGGCGATCTGGGGCATCGAGGCGACCCAGGCGATCAACGTCGAGCTGCCGGTCGTCGTGTTCGCCTTCCTCTTCGGCATCTCGATGGACTACCAGGTCTTCATCATCAGCCGGATGCGCGAAGCCTACGACCGCACCGGCTCGACCGAGACCGCCATCGTCGAGGGAATCGGCCGCACCGGCCGACTTGTCACCAGCGCGGCGCTGATCCTCTTTCTTGCCTTCGTCGCCTTCGCACTCCAGCCAAGCACCGAAGCGAAGATCTTCGCCACCGCGCTCGGCGGCGGCATCCTCATCGACGCGACCATCATCCGCGGCGTCCTCGCGCCCGCGGCCGTCGCCCTCCTGGGCCGCTGGAACTGGTGGCTGCCGGACTGGGCCGCGCGCATCCTCCGCGTCGAGCCGTCGCCGTCCAGCCCGAGGCGCTCCCGAAAGCCGCCCCTCAGATCGTGTGGGTCGGCCGACCGACGCAGCCGTGGGGAACGCCGACCGCCATCTTCACCGGCCTCCACTGGGGTTTCGCCTACGAGCAGCCCAGAATGCCGTGCTCTCGCGCGCCTTCGTGGCGGTGTTCGCATGCCGTTTGCACGCTTACAAAGGTGGTCACTTCGCTGCGAAAACCCCTGCAAGTCAAGCCCTCTGACGGACGTGAACTGTCGGCCCCGTCCTGTACCATTGGAACGTGCCGACGCGAGTCGATTCGGACTGGTTTCCGCGTAGCGGTGCCGCTTTCCGATCCTCGGCCGCACAGCGGCGACATCGAGTGCTTGCTGCCTGTGCGACCCGGTGCCCTTGATTCCCTGCGCCGCCCTCCTCGTAAAGGGCGTCAGCATAATCGACCCCATGGGCACCGCGTCACGGCTGTGCGACCTGTGTCGCCGAAGTCGACAACGAGCGACGTGAACAAGTGCCGATTTCCGGCGACTTTTGCAAGCCCTCTGACGGACTCGAACCGTCGACCCCCTCCTTACCATGGAGGTGCTCTACCAACTGAGCTAAGAGGGCGCTTTCGGGTCATCGTAGCCCAGGGTTGTTTAGGGCGGCCTCGGGGCGGTAACGTCCAGGCCATGCTTCGGAAACTGCTCTGGACCGGGCTCTACGCCGGGCTCGCGGCCGGCGCGACGATGGCTGCTCGGCGGCTAGCCTCGCGGATCTGGCGGGTAGCGACCGGCGAAACGCCGCCGACGAAAAAATGACGCGCGGCGACGGATCAGTCGAGAAGGGCTCCGCGAAGCTTCGCGATCTGTCGCAGAAGGCTGCGGCGCGCGGCGGTGTGGCCGCCAAGCTGGCGCAGCCGCTCGCGGACGACGCCGCCTTCCTCCGGAAGCTGAAGCCGAGTCTCATAGCCGCGCGCGCGCGAGGAGAGGCCCCGACCGACGGGACACCCGGCCAGCCTGCCGGCAGCTCCCGTCGGGACGCAGCCGCCGCGCGCGAAGAAGAGCGGCGGCCCGAATCCGCTCGTCATCGTCGGCGCGATGTTCGCCGCAGGCATCCTGATCGCCAAGCTGATCGACTGGAGGGGCCATGCCCACCCGAACGACTAACGGCGGCGTCGGCAGCTCAGCGAAGAGCGTCGCCGAACACGCCAGCGCGCTCGCCCGCCTCGAGATGGAGCTCGCCTCCCTCGAGCTCAAGCGCAAGGCCACGAACCTCGGCCTGGGTGCCGGGCTGCTCATCGGCGCTGCGCTCTTCGGCCTCTATGCGTTCGGCTTCGGGCTCGCCGCGGCCGCTGCCGGGATTGCGACGGCACTCTCGACCTGGCTTGCCCTGCTCATCGTCTTCGGAGGCCTGCTACTCGTGGCCGTCGTGCTTGCCCTAGTCGGGCTCAGCCGCGTGAAGAAGGGAACGCCGCCGGTGCCCGAGCAGGCGATCGAAGAAGCGAAGCTGACCCAGGATCGGATCAAGAGCCATGCCTAGGAACGGACGAACGCCGGAGGACGTCCGGAGAGACATCGCGCGCGAGCGCGAGGAGCTCGCCGGCGCGGTCGAAGAGCTGCGTGGCGGCCTGGCGTCTGCCACGGATGTCGCGGGCAAGGTGCGCGCCAACCTGCCGGCCGTCGCCGCCGGGGCAGTCGGGGTCGGCTTCGTGGTCGCGGGCGGGATCGGCGCGACGATGCGCTACTTCGCGCGCCGCGGCCGTGAGGGCGACGAGAAGGCCCGCATCGGGCGCTTCCGCATCCTCCAGCGCTAGGACACCGCCCGAACCGAAGCGCCAGGGATCGCCGCGACGAGGTCGGCGAAGCGCGCCTCGAACACCGCGAAGGGCGTTCCCGCCGCGCACCAGACGGTCTCGTAGCGCCCGAGCGACTCGTCGATCACCGTGTCGAGCCGAGAGTCGTGCCCGAGCGGCGGCACTCCGCCGATCGCAAACCCGGTGGCAGCCCGAACCTCGTCAGCCGAGGCCTGCCGAACCGCCGCGCCGAGCATCGAGACGTCGACTCGTCGATCGCCAGCACAAAGGCAAAGCAGCGGCCCATTGTCCGCCACAAAGACGAGCGACTTGACGATCTGCCCGACCTCACATCCCACAGCCTCCGCAGCCTCGACGGCAGTCCGAGTGGACGAAGGCAGCTCGTGAACGTCAACGGCCAGCCCAGCGAGCCGCAACCGGTCAGCAACGCGCTGAGCAGTCGGGTGCAAAGCCATGCCCAAGCCTTTCACGTCCGAGCAGCGCCGGGCTTTGCCCGGTGCTGCTCCCATCAGCACGACCAGGTTGCCCGATCCCGAAGCGAGTCGTCATGGTCGCGCCGAAGGCGCGGCCGGACTCGCGTCGGTTGGGGTATGGGGGAGGGAGGATTCGAACCTCCGAAGGCGGAGCCAACCGGTTTACAGCCGGTCCCCTTTGGCCACTCGGGAACTCCCCCGGCCGGCGCGCATTCTAGCCCGAGGCCGGAGGCGGCCAAAGCCGCGGCTGAGTGGATCGTGCGGTCGGTTCGACGAGCCGGATCCGTACACCCGCCGGCCTGCGGTGAGGCGCGGGCGAGGCATGCCTCGCCCCTACGGGTGAACGGTACGCCGGACGCGGGCGGGACAAGTCCCGCCCCTACGGGTGAACGGGAGGGACGGGGCCGCCCCGCCCCTCCTAAAGAAAAGAGCCTTCGCAGCCGATGCTCGCAAAGGCTGCGCCATGGACCTGGACGACCTCCTCCAACACATGATCGAGATCGGCGGCAGCGATCTTCACTTGAAGATCGACTCGCCACCGATGGTTCGCGTCGACGGGACGCTCACACCGGTGATCGGCGAGGGCATGCTCGACGACAAGACGCTCGCGCACTTCATCGACGTCGTCACCGAACGGACGCCGCGAAAGCGCGAGGAGTTCGCCGAGTCCGGGGATCTCGACACCGCCTACGTGAGCCTCGGCAACGGGCGCTTTCGCGTCAACGGGTACCGGCAGCGCGGCGCGATCTCCTTCGCGTTCCGCTACATCCCGAAGACCGTGCCGAGCTTCGAGAAGCTCGGCCTGCCGCATGGCGTGGAGAAGCTGGCGGACGAGCACCGCGGGCTCATCCTCGTGACCGGAGCGACCGGGTCCGGCAAGTCGACGACGCTCGCCGCCATGCTCGACAAGATCAACCGTTCGCGACAGCAGCACATCGTCACGATCGAAGACCCGATCGAGATCGTCCACGACGACAAGGGCTGCATCGTCAACCAGCGCGAGGTCGGGCTCGACACCTCCTCGTACCTCGAGGGACTGCGCCGGGCGCTCCGCCAGGACCCCGACGTGATCCTGATCGGCGAGCTCCGCGACGAGGAGTCGGCGCGGGCGGCGCTTCAGGCCTCCGAGTCCGGGCACCTCGTGCTCTCGACGCTCCACACGGTCGACGCCGCCGAGACCATCGGCCGGCTCGTCGAGTTCTTCCCTCCCGAGAAGCAGGAGATGACGCGGCAGATCCTCGCCGGCGTCCTGCGCGGCGTCATCAGCCAGCGCCTCTTGCCGCGCAAGGACAACGGCCGGATCGCAGCCGTCGAGGTGATGGTTAACACCGCGCGTGTCGCCGACCTCATCCGCGACGCGAGGGCCGAGGAGATCACCGAGGCGATCGAGGACGGCTCCTTCCACCTCATGCAGAGCTTCTCGCAGCACCTCGTGAGGCTGGTTCTCGACGATGTCGTCGACTTCGAGACCGCCGCGGCCGCAGCGAGCAACCGGCACGACTTCGAGATCGAAGTCGACCAGGCGCTCCGCAAGAAGAAGTTCGAGGAGAGTGCGGAGGCCGTCGAGGAGGAGGCGTCCGCTGAGCAAGACTCGGAGCCAGACGACGAGTCAGTCGGCCTTCGGGTCGCGGGTTAGGCCGAGGACATGCGGCGGGTCATCGTTATCTCGGCTCTGGCGCTCGTGTTCGCAGCGATCGCCGGGAGCACGTCGAGCGCGGCCCCGCTCCCGAGCGCCTCGACCCCGAACGGCCCAGGTCTCAGGCTCCCCCCGAACTGGAAGACGCCGCCTGCTGTCTACGAGGTACGCACCTACGACGAGCTCCTGACTCTCTGGCGTGCCGCGGGCGCGGCCTACGGCGTCCCGTGGCAGGTGCTCGGGGCGATCAACAAGATCGAGTCGAACTTCGGCCAGAACATGGGGCCCAGCTCGGCGGGTGCGCTCGGCTGGATGCAGTTCATCCCGGACACCTGGCTTCGCTGGGGCACCGACGGGAACGGGGACGGCGTCGCGAGCCCCTGGAATCCCGAGGACGGTGTCTACTCGGCCGCCCGTTACCTCGCGGCCGCCGGCGCGGCGACCGACCTGTCGCGTGCGATCTTCGCCTACAACCACGCGCAGTGGTACGTCGACGACGTCCTCGAGCTTGCCCGGCTGTTCGGCGACGACCTGGGCTCGAGCCTCTTCGCCCCGGGCTTCCCGACGCAGCCGGCCGGGCCTCGACTCGTCTTCGCGATCGACGACATCGAGAAGCGGATCACGAACGCCCGGAAGCGCGTCACCCGAGCCCGCCAGGCGATGGTCTCCGTCGAGCGGGAAGCCGACGAGCTCGAGTGGGACATTCTCGCCGCAGAGCAGAAGGCGGGCGACCCGAGCCTCGGCGACCGGCAGTTCCGGAAGCTCGAGGCCGAGGTCGTGAGCCTGAGTCAGGCGCGAGAAGAGGTGGCGCAGCGCCTCGACCGGCTTGGGGCCAAGCTCGACTACGAGGTCACGCGCCTCGACGAGCTTCGCAAGGAGGCGGCAACAACCGCAGGCGCCGTCACGTTCACGAGGCCGGCGACTGCCGCCGCTTTCGGGGGCGTGATGGTCTCGGGCGAATACGTCTTCCCCGTGGGAGGTGGCGCCGGGGTGGTCTCCGTCTCGCATCGCCACCACGACTATCCGGCTGCGGACATCGCGGCCCCGGAAGGCTCGCCCGTCTTCGCGCTCGCGGACGCGGTCGTGACGGACGCCTGGCCATCGTCCACTGGTCGCTGCGGAATCGGCCTCTCAATCCGTGCCGAGGACGGGCAGGACTACGTCTACTGCCATCTCGCCTACCTCGAGCCGACGGTCGAGCCCGGCGCGGCGCTCGCGGCCGGCGCTCCGCTCGGCATCGTCGGGCTGACCGGCAACACCACCGGCCCGCACCTCCATCTCCAGTATTCGCCGACGCACTCGTACCCGCAGGACGCGGCCTGGTTCCAGTCGTTCGCCGATCGCGCGTTCAGCTGGCAGGACGCGGGTGGCGACGAGGCGCCCACGGGCGGCGGTCCGCTC
Source organism: uncultured Actinomycetes bacterium (assembly GCA_963733135.1). GTDB lineage: Bacteria > Actinomycetota > Thermoleophilia > Gaiellales > Gaiellaceae > CAVTBX01. Next base: position 106,228 of record CAVTBX010000005.1, on the reverse strand, counting down.
TTCGAAGTCGCTCGCTCAGACGTCGTCGACTCCGAGCCCGTTGACTCGGGCGTCGTGACCTTCACCCGATAGAGGCACGAGCGTTTGCCTCGCCGTGCCGATTTTCCCTCTATGACTGCGCGCCTCGCTGCTCTCTTGCCGCGCCTTGCTGCCCTGATCGTGATCGGTCTCCTCGCGGCGACCTCGCTCACCTTCGCGGCGGCGTCGAACAAGTTGAAGGCGAAGGAGGACGCAGCCGCCCAAGTTCAGGTCGGTCCCAAGACCCTGCGCACGCCGGACGTGCGAGGGCAGGCGTACGTGTTCGCGAAGGGGATCCTCGAGGACGCCGGGTTCGCCTGGCGCGTCGTCGGCTCGGTCGACGGGTACGCCGCGAACCTCGTGGCGCTTCAGAACCCCGCGCCGGAGACTCTCGTGTTCGACACAGGTACACCGACGATCGAGCTGCGCCTCGAGCGGAACCCCGCCTATTCCGAGCGCGGCTTGCCCGAGAACTCGTCCCCCTACGACGGCACCGCTCTCCGCCTCGTCGCCGACCCCGATCCGGCCGACGAGGGCGAGCAGGAGCCCGCCGACCCTGGCAACCCTGAGGGCCAGGGCGCCGAGCCCAAGCCGTCGGACGAGGCCAAGAAGGACGAGCCTCGGCCGAAGGAAGACGAGCCGGCCCTCGAGGAAAAGCCTGAGGAGGAGCCCGCCGGAACTGACAGTCGAAAGCCCGACTTCGTCGTCGAGGGCGCACCGGTCGAGCCGGCCGACGAGATGCCGCTACCCGACCGGGCCAAGCTGGTCGAAGAGCGCATCGCAGCGGCGAACAAGCCGACGAAAGCACTCGTCAACTGGTGGCTCTACCAGCACGCGTGGATCGTGACGGGCGCGAGCTTCGGCTGGCATGACGGCGACGAAGCGCTCCGGATCCTGATCCGGGTCGACCGGTCGATCATGGAGCGCTGGGACTTCGGCGCGAAGAGCGCCAGGCTCGCCGAGCGAGTGCTCGCGAAGGTCGAGGATGGAGGCCGCGGTTAAGCGGCCGGGCGAATCGCGCCGCTTTCCGCGCGATTCGTATGGAGGAACGGCGAAGCCGTTCCGTTCACACTCTCGCTCGCTGACCTCCCAGCGCGGCGTCACGGTTGTCGAGCTCCTGATCGTGCTGATCATCATGGGTGTGATCCTCGGAGCGCTGACGACGCTGTTCGTCCGTGGCATGAAAGCCGAGCTCGCAGCCGATCAGCGCTTCCGCGCCCAGGATCAGGCGCGCCTGGCCGTCGACCGGATGCGCCGGGAGATCCACTGCGCGAGCGCCATCACGTCGACAGCGACCTCGGTGACGGCGACCTTGCCGGGTCACTGCCCGAGCGCCGTCGGCGGCCGCCACGACGACAGTCGTCTACAGCTTCCAGAACGTAGGTACGAGCCGCTACAAGCTTCGCCGCGCGGTGAACGGCGGCACGGCGGCGACGGTGGCCGACTACATCACGACCGACAGCGCCTTCACGTACGCGGCCCCCTCGTCGTCGTCGCTCGGGAAGCTCGGTGTCGACTTCCGGGTCAACGTCAAGCCGACCGAGGGCTGGCAGACCTGGCGGCTCCAGACGGACATCGTGCTCCGGAACACGATCCGAGCCTGATCCGCTCGAACGGGGGATAGCGGGTTCGCCGATCTGAGCCGAGGCTCTGATGAGAGCTCCGAAAGGTCTATCACCACCCATGCGGCTTTCCAGGTTTCTGCGGCGGCTCCGACGGCAAGACGGGATTTCTCTCGTCATGGCCATCGGGGTCCTCGGTGTGCTCTCGGTGAGCGGGACGACGCTCATCTACTACTCGAGCGCCAACGTGCGAAGCGCCGAGTTCTCAAAGGAGAACGCGAGCGCCTACGACCTCGCCGAGGCCGGGATCAACGAGATGGTCGCGATCCTCTCGAAGCCCGAGAACAATGCACTCAAGGCCAATCTTCTACCGAGCACAACGACAAGCTACGACAACGGGACCGTGACCTGGTCGGGAACGCTCGACCATAGCACTCAAGTTTGGTCGGTCTCGTCCACGGGCCGGATCGCCAACCCCACCGCTGCGACCAATGATGTCACTCGCACGTTGTCGGCGAAAATTCCCGTCGTCCCGACAGTGACGCAGCCGCTCAACAACCCAGCCTGGGACTACATGTTCTCGACCCGAACGGGCAACACATGCGACCAGACGCTCAACAACAACGTCGGGGGAGCCTCGCGATTCTACGTCGTGGGAAATCTCTGTCTCAGCAACAACTCGAACCTTTCTCCCTCGAACCTCGTCGTCGGGGGGAATCTCTCGCTCAGCAATAACACCAGCGTAGGCAGCTCGAGCTCGCGCGTCGAGACCTACGTCGGCAAGGACTGCGTCTACGGAACCAGCTCGACACCGAGCAACGTGATCGGTGCCTGCGGGGGATATTCAGACGCGACCTTGACCTCCGCCAAGAATATCTGGGCCAAGTACTTGAACGGCTCGGGCCAGTACACGAACGGCGTCAGCGCGTCTGTGCCGGTCCTTGCGATCCCGTCGGCGGACTTCACGGGGTGGTACACAAACGCCATGCCGGGCCCGAGCCAGGCCTGCACGACCGTCAGCGGCTCGCCGCCTCAATTCGACAACAACGGCGTCCGGGACAACAGCCTCTCGGTCCAGAACCTCACGCCTGCGTCCTCATACACCTGCCGCGTGGGCCCCGCCGCGGCCACCGACGCGACCACTCTCTCGGGCTCGACGACGACGACGAACACCACGCTCACAGTGGCATCGGCAGCCGGCTTCCCCACCTACGGAACCTTCACGATCAAGATCGATAACGAGTACATGGTCGTCACAGGAGGCGCTGGCACAACGACGTGGACCGTCATGCGCGCTCAGCAGGGCACGGCGGCAGCTACCCACAGCAACGGCGCGGCGGTCACGCACATCGATCCTGCCACGGGCGAGCTCTCATGGAACGCGACCACCAAGGTGCTCACAGTCAGCGGCACGATCTACATCGACGGGAGCGCACAAATCTCGAACGGTGCGGTCAACCAGTACAACGGACAAGCGGCCATCTACCTCTCAGGAAGCCTCAACTTCAGCGGCAAGCTGTGTGGCGGCGTCGTCGGCGCCGACTGCGACTTCGACGCCTGGAACCCGAACACGGAGATGCTCACGTTCGTCACCGAGCGCTCCGGCCAGGGCGGCGTGTCCGCCGGAAACGGCATCCAGTTCGCCAACAACTCGAGCTTCCAGGGTGCGCTCTACGCGCACAACGGCGCGGTCTCCTTCGGGAACAACTCGAAGTCCGACGGGCCGATCGTCGCGTCGCACATCATCCTGTCGAACAACGTGGCGACGAGCTCGTTCCCGAACATCGTCACGGTTCCGGTCGGCATGCCGGGCAACCCGGCGGTCTACGCGCAGCCGAACCCACCTCAGCTCTACAGCGGTTAAGCGGCTAGCTCCTCACGCCGATAGAGAGAGGGTGGAGCTCGCCCTCGCCGGACTCGTCTTCGCGCCCGCACTTGCCGTCGGGAGCTTCCTGAACGTCCTCGTCGCACGGCTCCCCGAGCGCCGCTCGCTCGTCAGGCCGCGCTCGGCGTGCCTGTCATGCGCGCGCGAGATCGCCTGGTACGACAACGTCCCGCTCGTCTCCTACGTCGCGCTTCGCGGCCGTTGCCGGGCGTGCGGGGCGCCCATCGGCGTCCGCTATGTCGTCGTCGAGCTCGGGACAGCCGTTCTCGCCGCAGCCTGCTTCTTCCGGTTCGGGCTGACCGGTGAGGCGTTCGTCGCAGCGTTCTTCTGCGCCGTCTTGGTCGCGCTCTCGGCAATCGACGTCGAGCGCCGGATCCTGCCCGACCTGATCGTCCTTCCGTCCTTTGGCGTCGTGCTCGTAACCCACGTCGCTCTTCAGCCCGATCGTACGGTCGAGTGGGTGGCCGGGTCGCTCGGCGCCTCGCTCTTTCTCTTCCTCGCGCTCCTCGCCTATCCGGCCGGGATGGGAATGGGCGACGTCAAGCTCGCCCTCCTCCTCGGCGCGATGCTTGGTAAGACCGTGACTGTCGGGCTGATGATCGGCATGGTCGCTGCCCTCGTCCCGGCGGTCTTCTTGCTCGCCAGGCACGGGCTCGCGGCCCGCAAGATGGGGATTCCGTTCGGGCCGTTCCTGGCGCTCGGCGCCGTCGTCGCCCTCTTCGCGGGCGAGCAGATGCTCGACGCGTACCTCGCAGGCTTCTAGCCGCGCGGCGAGGTCCGCGCTGTCGATCCCCCCTCTCAGGGATCTCGCCCCGTAGGCCGATAACGAGATCAGGTGGAGTTCGACGATCTGCATCAGATCAGGGGGCCCGGCGCCGGCACGAGCGGTGAGGGGTCACGGCTGCCCGAGATCTCGGGCGAGCCTCTGCGTGGCGCAGGCATCGCGCCGAACCCGATCACCGAGCTCGTCGCCGATCTCCTCGAGACGACTGGGCTGATCGCCCCCGACCGGCTGGCGCAGGCTCGCTCGCGCGCCGGCACCGGCTCGCTCGCGAAGGCACTCGTCGACGAAGGCGCCGCGCCCGGGTCCGGCCTGGCGCGCGTGCTCGCCTCCACGCATCACATGCCGTTCGTCGACCTTTCCGCGGTCGGGATCGACAAGGCCGCGCTCGACGAGATTCCGACGCACGTGCTCGAGCGCGCGGTCGCCCTGCCGTACGCGCTGGAGGGCAACGTCCTGAAGATCGCAATCGCCGACCCGTCGAACATCCAGACGGTCGACGAGCTTCGCCTCGCGACCCGCCACACGCTCGAGATCGGGGTTGCGCCGCGCGAGGACATCGAGATCGAGCTCCGGCGCAAGATCCGCCAGAGCGAGGCGTGGGAGCGTGCGGCGCTCGTCGAAGACGAGCTCGAGGTCGAGACGGAATCCGACGACGAGGACGATCTCGAAGCGGACGACGGGGTCTCCGATGCGCCGCTCGTCCGGCTCGTGAACTCGATCATCCTCCAGGCGGCCGAGGACGGCGCCTCGGACGTCCATTTCGACCCGCAGGAGGACGCGCTCGTCGTTCGGCTCAGGGTCGACGGTGTTCTCCACGAGGTGCAGCGGATCCCGAAGCGGCTCTCGATGGCCGTGACGACACGCCTCAAGGTGCTCGCGAAGCTCGACATCGCCGAGCGGCGAAAGCCGCAGGACGGGCGCATCTCGCTGTCCGCGAAGGCGGCCGGGCGCTTGCTCGACATCCGTGTCGCTGTGCTCCCGAGCGTCGAGGGCGAGATGATCGTCATGCGCCTCCTCGACAAGTCGAAGAAGGCGCCGACCCTCGAAGAGCTTGGTCTGGCAGACGACATGCGCGCTCAGCTCGAGGAGATCATCCGCAAGCCGACGGGCGCGCTGCTCGTCACCGGGCCGACCGGCTCCGGTAAGTCGACGACGCTCTACGCGTCGCTCGCGGAGATCAACCGCGCCGAGGTCAACATCATCACCGTCGAGGACCCGGTCGAGTACCGGCTCGCGGGCTTGAACCAGGTGCAGGTCAATCCCCGAGCCGGAATGACGTTCTCGGCGGCGCTCCGCTCGATCCTGCGTTCCGATCCCGACGTCGTGATGGTCGGCGAAATCCGCGACGTCGAGACGGCCAAGATGGCGATCGAGGCGGCACTCACCGGTCACTTCGTGCTCTCGACGCTCCACACGAACGATGCTCCGGCCGCTCTGACGCGGCTCAACGAGATGGGTGTCGAGCCGTTCTTGACCGGCGCAGCTGTCTCAGCGGTGCTGGCCCAGCGACTCGCGCGGAAGCTCTGCACGCACTGTTGCGAGATGTACATCCCGACGCGCGAGGAGATGCTCGCGGCCCGCTTCTCGCCCGAGCAGGTGGCGGCCGCAGACGGCATCAGCCTCTATCGCAAGCGCGGCTGCCCCCGGTGCGGGCAGACGGGCTACAAGGGCCGGATCGGCGTCTACCAGCTCATGGTCATGACGGAGGAGCTCGGCGCGCTCGCTGCCCGGCACGCGAGCCGCGAGGACCTCGAGCGAGCGGCCATGGAGAGCGGCATGAAGATGCTCTGGGACGACGGCCTCGCCAAGGCCGCCTCAGGCCTTACGAGTCTCGAAGAGCTAGGCCGCGTCCTCATCTGATCGTCCTACTGAGCCATGCCAAGGGGACAGTCCCCCGGCCGTGGCCGTTTCAGTTCTCTACGCGGTTTCGCAGCCGAGAAAGGCCAGGGCCTGCATCGCCTCGTCCACGAAGGCCTTCGCCTGTACGAGCGAGGGAAAGCGGTACGGCCCAGGGCGGAGGGGATCGACCCGAAGGCCCGAGACGGGATAGACCTCGGCGTCCACGACGTACTCGCCGTCCGACTCGACGCAGCGGAGCGTCACGACCTGGCGGCCGTCCTTGCGCGCGGATTGCATCGGCAGCTTCTGCTCGACCTGAGCGCCTTCGACCGCGGGGACCCGCGCCGCAGACTTCTTCACAGCCCGGCGTTCTCCGCGGCCTGGGCGATCGTCTCGCGGTCGACGTAGTCCGTGAACGTCGTCACGGCGCCGCGCCAGCGGACGAAGATCAGGACCGCCGGAGCGGCTCGTACGTTGTAGCGCTTCGCGAGGAGCGCGGCCGAGCGCGTGTCTGCCGGTGTGATCCCGACGAAGCCCACCCGTACGTCGGCGGCGCCCGCCCGCGCTTCGCGGACGAGCAGGCTGTCGAGCGCTGCGTCGGGCGTGTAGAGGACTGCGACGACGACCTTGTGACGCTCGAGCTCGCGTTCGAGCGCCGAGTCGGCCGACGAGCCGGCAGCGCAGGCCCTGGCGCCGAGCCGGCGCGCGATCGCGCTGCCACGGTCGTTGTGCCGGAAAGCGCGTGCGTTCAGCTTCGTGAAGCGCGCGACGTCCTGGTTCGTGAGCGCCTCGGAGGCGGCCTTCTCGAGCCGGACGAACGCGGCGAACTCGTCGAGCATCGCGGCGACCTTGCGCGCGTCTGCCTTGGCAGGCTGAAGCGGCTGGAGCCGTGTGAGCGCGGACTCGGCGAGGGCGACGGTCTCGGGGAGCACCACAAGGATGTCTTCGGGGCTCTGCGGCTCGCTGAGCTCGGCGACCTGGGCATTGAGGCCGGCGCAGATCTGGTTCGCGGCCTTCCGCCACTCCATGCGGGCGACTCGCTCGGCCGCGCGCTCCTGCTTCGTCAGCTGCCTCTTCTGCGTCTTTGCGCTCGGCTCTTTGTCCTTCTTCACCCTGTCCTGGCCGGTCGAGGCCGGGGGTACCGGCGCCGGCAGAGGCTCCTCCTCGGGGGTGCCCGTGAACGCCATGGCCCCGACACCGAGGCCGAGCAGGGCCACGACGGCGATCGGGATCAGCACACGGAGACGTAGCTCTTGCCGCATACCCCGTCTCTATCGGCGGATTGCAGCCGGAGCTTGACCAGGCGCGCGCCTGGCCGTCCGGGCCGTTCGAGCCTCGCGGATCAGGTCTCCGGTCGGGAACTCGAGAGCGGCGACGAGCGCGAGTGTGAGGGGGGCGAGCAGGTAGGCCGCGTAGAAGACCGGATCGAAGAGAAGCCGCACGAGCACGGCAGCGAGTGGTGCGGCCCAGATCACCGAGCTTCGGCCTCGGAGCACCCAGGCGACCCCGGCTCCGGCCCCAACCGCGGCGGCGGCTTGAACCAGCCGCACGGCCCACTCATACGAGGAGCCCGGCTCGACGAAGAGCGACACCAGCGTTCCCGCGGCGACCGTCCACTCGAACTCGAACATCGCGAAGTCGCCGAAGAGGACGAACGGCGCAAAGAGGACGCCGGCCACGACTCCTGCCCCAACCAGGCCCTGAACAGCGGCGCGCCGGGATGGCGCAGCCGCGAAGATGCAGATCCCGAGCAGGCCCCACAGCTCGAGGCCGGCGGAGAGACCGACGAGGACTCCTGCCCAGCCGCCCTCACCGCGGCGTAGCGCCAGCCCCGCGACCACCCAGAGGAGCGGCACGAGGAGCTGCGCGGGATGTCCGTCCAGGTAGGCGGACTGCGCCAGCCCGAGGACGAGTGCGGCAACGGAGGCGGCGAGAAGGAGCAGCCGCTTGGCGGTGATCCTGCGCAGGACGAGAAGGATCGCGGCCATGGAGCCCAGCTCGACCGCATAGGCGAGAACGAAGCCGAGCGAGACGCCGATTCCGTCGGCGAGCTTCGACAGCGTCCCGAGCGCCGCGAGCTGGAGCGGCCCGCTCTGGAGCACCGGGTCTGCGAAGAGGTCGACCCAGGCGGGCTCCCAGAGCGCCTCGCCGGTATGCGCGAAGAAGATCACGTCGCCCGCGTCCCCGTGGCGATCCATGGTCGCGACGAGCCCGGCGCCCACGAACGCGGGGAGCCACCAGAATCTCGCGAGGGCGCTCGTCATACGGAAGGAATCGGCTCGGCGTGAGGCCGTCTTGAGATCTCGCGCGTATTAAAGAGAGAGGGCGCGGTCTCCCGCGCCCTCTCGTACCGAACCAGAGCCTGAACTAGCAGGGACCCGTGACGATGTCGCCACCGGGGCCGTTCAGGTGCCACTGCTTCTGGCCTGTGGCCGCCGCGACGTTCTGCACGCAGTACGTGGTCGCGGTCAGCGTTCCGAAGCTGACGTTCTTGATACCTGCATCGTAAGACGCCTGCAGGCCGGCCAGGTTGACGCCGACGTACGTGCCGTTGTCTGCGAAGTACGCCTCGACGCCGGGGACAGCTGCGCGGACGTTGGCCCTCGCGGCCTGGTCGTTCGCGCGATCGCGGAACTTGAGGTACGACGGGATCGCGATGGCGAGGAGGATCCCGATGATGATGATCACGACGAGGAGCTCGATGAGCGTGAAACCACTCTCCGAGTTACCGCGCGTAATCCGCTTCCTGAGCCGGTCGATGAGCATGTAGTCGCTCCTCCTTGTTGGCGTAGGCAATTGGCTCGACTGCCTCTATCGGCGTTTCGGAGCCGCCGGCCCGGCACCCGAAAGAGGGATTTGAGATCCCGCTCAAGAGGCGTCGTGTGCCTGCCGATAGGTGGCGCGGAGGGAGCCATGGAAGCCACGTACGCAGCGCATGGAGTTACAGAGCCTCGAGCGGTCCGCTCGATCGACGATCTGCTCGAGCAGATGGTCGCGCGCGGATCCTCGGACCTGCACGTCACCGTCGGCGCTGAGCCGACCGTGCGCGTGATGGGCCAGCTCGAGCGCCTGAAGGAGTTCGACCGGCTGATGCCGGACGAGACCCAGCGGCTGCTCTACCGGATCCTCTCCACCGAGCAGCAGAAGCACCTCGAGATCAAGCGCCAGATCGACGTCTCGTACTCGATCCCCGGCCTCGCGCGCTTCCGCGTGAATGTCTACTTCCAGCGGGAAAGCCTCGGCGCGGCTTTCCGGATGATCCCGGCCGAGCTGAAGACGCTCACCGACCTCGGCATGCCGCAATCGATCTCGGAGCTCGGCAAGCGCCCCCGCGGCCTGGTGCTCGTCACGGGCCCGACCGGCTCCGGCAAGTCGACCACGCTCGCGGCGCTCATCGACGAGATCAACGAGTCGCGGGCCGACCACATCATGACCATCGAGGACCCGATCGAGTTCCTCCACCGGCATAAGCGCTGCATCGTCAACCAGCGGGAGATCGGCCCGGACGCAACCAGCTTCGCCGATGCTCTCCGTGGCGCGCTCCGCCAGGACCCCGACGTGATTCTTCTCGGCGAGATGCGCGACCTCGAGACCATCGCGACCGCCCTGACCGCGGCCGAGACCGGCCACCTCGTCTTCGCGACGCTCCACACGCAGGACGCGCCGTCGACAGTCGACCGTCTGATCGATGTCTTCCCGGCGGCTCAGCAGGAGCAGGTGCGCGTCCAGATCGCGGCCACGCTCCAGGGCGTCGTGACCCAGACGCTCCTCCCGCGTCTCGACGGCAGCGGCCGGGTCGCCGCGGTCGAGATCCTCTTCCCAGACGACGCCGTCCGGAACTTGATTCGCCAGGCGAAGGTCGAGCAGATCTACTCGGTCATGCAGACCGGCACGCAGCGCGGCATGCAGACCCTCGAGCAGAACCTCGCCGACTTCGTGATGAAGGGCATCGTCTCGGTCGAGGTCGCGCTCGCGCGCTCGAGCCGTCCCGACCAGCTCGAGGGAATCCTGAAGCGAGGCGGCGTCGACGCCTCCAGCCTGCGGGCGGTGAACTAGGTGGCCCGCGAGATCGTCGGACTGAAGATCGGGGCGTCGCGGCTGGTCGCTGCCCGCGTGTCCGTCAACGGCTCTGTCGAGGTGCACCAGATCGCCTCTGAGCCGCTCCCGCGCGGCATCGTGATGGGCGGCGAAGTGAGAGAGGTCGAGGCTCTCGGCCAGGCCCTGAAGTCGTTCTTCCGGAAGCACAAGCTCCCGAAGCGGGCCGTCCGGGTCGGTGTCGCCAACAACCGGATCGGCGTCCGGACGATCGAGCTCGAGGGCATCGCCGACCCGAAGCAAGTCGCGAACGCCGTGCGGTTCCGCGCCCAGGAGGCGCTGCCGATACCGCTCGACCAGGCGGTGCTGGACTACCAGGTTCTCTCCGAGGACTGCGACCCAGAGGGGCTCCCGCGAAAGAAGGTGCTCCTGGTCGTCGCCTATCGCGATCTGATCTCGGGCTACACGCAGGCCTGCAAGGCGGCCGGGGTGAAGCTCGTCGGGATCGACCTGGAAGCCTTCGCCCTCCTTCGGTCGCTCCTTCCGCCGGCCGACGTGGCGGTCGCGCCGGGAACCGAGCGGGCCGCCCTCGTCGCGGTCGCGGTCGGCTCAGAACGCTCGACGCTGGCGGTCTCGGACGGCGTGACGTGCGACTTCACGCGTGTCCTCGCGTGGGGCGGAGCCTCGCTCACCGGCGCTGTCGCGCGCGCCCTCGAAGTCGATGTCGACGAGGCCGAGCGGATCAAGCGGGAACTTCCCCTGGAGGGCGGCGCACTCCCCGAGGGGCTCGAGCCGGATCAGGCGGCGAAGGCCCGTGAGGCGATCACGCTCGGGCTCCAGAGCTTCGGCCGCGAGCTCGTCTCGTCGCTTCAGTTCTACCAGTCGCAGGAAGGCTCGCTCGGGATCCGCGAGGTCGTTCTCGCCGGTGGGGGCTCCCAGCTCCCGGGCCTCGCAGCCGCTGTGCAGCAGATGATTGGCGTCTCGGTGCGGGTCGGCGATCCGGCCGTTGCCGTGACGTTCGGCAAGCGGGTCAAGGCCGAGCCCGGCCCCGATTCCGCCGTTCCGATCGGTCTCGGGATGGGCGTCTGATGCCCGACTGGAACAAGGAGATCAAGGTCTCGGACCTCTTCGCGCGAGGAAAGGGGAAGCCGAAGAAGCCCGAGGCGGCATCGCCCGAGCCTGACGCGTCCGCGGCCAACGCCGCGGCCGGGCCGGCGGAGGCACCCGCCGAGAAGCAGAGCGTCCTGAAGAAGGAGATCAACTTCTCGCTCCGTCGCAAGGCCGGCGCCTCCAAGGCGCCCAAAGCCCCCAAGGCCCCAAAGGCGCCCCCGTCCACCGATTCTGCGCAAGCATCTGCCGAGAAGCAGAGCGTCCTGAGGAAGGAGATCAACTTCTCGCTCCGCCGCAAGGACGGCGGCTCGAAGGCGCCCAAGGCGCCCAAAGAGCCGAAGGAACGCGGTGCGCCGAAGCCCTCTCGCGCTGAGCGCCGCGCCGCCAGACAGGAGACGCGCGAGGCCGCGAGAGCCGAGAAGCGCGCGCGAGGGAAAATGCCTCGCGAGCCGCGCCGTGCGCGCCGGGAAGCACCGGCGACACCGGCCGTGCCGCTCATGCGCGCGTTCAATCTTCTCCCCCGGGACGACGTGCGGGAGGGGCGTGGCCGACGTCCGAACACAGCCCAGCTCGTACTCGCGGTCGTCGCGCTGATCGCCCTCGCAGCGCTCGGCGCGTACTTCCTGATGCTCCACGCGAGCGTCGCGGACAAGCGCGCCGAGGCCGACAGCCTGCGCGCCTCGGCCGCGGCCCGCCCGAATCCGGCCGTCCCGGCCCCGTCGCCCGAGGACGAGGCGAACACGCAGCTTCAGCAGGAGGAAGAAGCCCGCACGGTTGCGCTCGCGGGCGCTCTTGGACGGCGTGTCGCCTGGGATCGTCTGCTGCGCGAGTTCTCGCTCGTCGTGCCGGACGACATCTCCCTGACGAAGCTCACGGCTTCAGGGGGCGGTGCGGGTGCTTCGGCTGATCCCGCAGCGCCGGCGGGAACCCCGCTCCCGGAGAGCGCGTTCACGATCGAGGGCTATACGAAGAGCCAGGAGTCCGTCGCCAGGCTGCTCGGGCGTCTCGCCGTGCTGCCCGAGCTCTCGGTCGTCGATCTGGAGTCGAGCACCGAAACGCTGCTCGGCCCCTCCAGGACGAAGGTCTACCAGTTCGTGATCCGCACGATCGTCAAGCCGCCTACGGGGTCGACGCTGTGAAGAAGCAAGTCCCGCTTACCCCCGTCCTCGCGGCCGCGCTTGCGATCGCTCTCGCAGTCGCCTACTTCGCGCTCATCCGCCCCAAGGCTGCCGAGGCGACGAAGCTCGACGACGAGATCGCCGCGCTCGAAGAGCAGGCGGCACTGGCCGGGCCGCAGACGCCGGCCGCACCGCCGCGCGTCCGGATCGACGTCGCCGATCTCTTCCGGCTTGCGAAGGCGATGCCGGACGGCTCGGACATCGCCGGGATCATGCTCGAGCTGAACGCGATGGCGGCTTCGGCCGGCATCGAGTTCGTCTCGATTCAGCCCGCCGAGCCGGTCTCGTTCACCGACTCGAGCGCGCTCCCGATCAACCTCACGTTTCACGGCAACTACTACGACCTGACGGACTTCCTATATCGGATGCGGAATCTCGTCACGGTCAAGGAGGGCGTGCTCGACGCGAGCGGTCGCCTGTACACGCTCGATGCGCTCGACCTCCACGAAGCAGCGGAGGAGAAGTTCCCGATGATCGAGGCCGTGCTGACGCTCTCGGCCTACTCGTACGGAGCCGCCCCGGCGCCGACCGTTCCGGGTGCCCCGCCAGCGGCCACAGCGACCACCACCACTGAGACGACTACGACTACCAGCACCGAGACGACGACCGAGGAGACGTCGACGGACCCGCCCGACGCACAGGCGGCCGGGAGCTAGGGACTGGCCATGGCGAAGCTCAGAGGCCAAGAGATGCTCCGCAAGCAAAAGGAGGCGAAGCAGAAGAAGCTGCTGTTCGTCCTCGTGCCCGTGTTCCTCCTCTTGATGGTCTGGCAGGGCCCGGGCTACCTCAAGATGCTGACCGGCGGGGACGAGCCGGCTGCGACGCCCGTCGAGACGCCGACGCCGACCGAGGCGACTCCCCCCGGCGCGACACCCGATCCGTCCACCGCGCCCCCACCCTCCACCTCGGCCCCCGGCGCCGCGCCCATGGAGGCCCCGGCCGACGGATCGCTGCCGCTTCCCGAGTCGGATGAGCCGGTGCCCGCCGAAACCGGCCAGCTCGTCACCTTCGACCGCTTTTTCGGCAAGGATCCGTTCCGCCAGATCGTCGACACGACCCCGCCCGAGCCTGCCGGCGCCACGGTGACGCCCGCGCCGACCGATCCGGGTGGAGGCGGAGGCGCCGGCTCGGGCTCCGGCGGAACCTTCGATCCAGGTCCCTCCGGCTCCGACGATCCAGACGATGCTGAGCCGACCGCCGCTGTCATCAAGGTGAACGGCGACAGGCAGACGGTTGCTCTCGACGAGCCCTTCCCGAAGGGTGACAAGCTCTTCACAGTCACAAGGCTCTCGAGCTCCAGCGCCTGGGTGGGCCTTGTGACCGGCGAGTTCTCGAACGGCAAGAAGGCGATCCGCGTCAGGCTCGGCAAGACGCTCAACCTCGTGAGCCAGCCGGACGGGATCCGCTACTCGATCAAGCTCCTCGGCATCCAGTTCCAGTAGCCGAGCGATCGATCGGGCGGGGAGTTATCGTCCCTCGCCGCGCGCTCCAACGCCGCCGCGGGGGCGAAGCGATGCTGGCTGCCCGGTGAGGCGATACAATAGGCTAATGAGTGCCAAGACAAAAGTCACAGCACGTAGATTCTCCGCGTGAGGTGGGTCGACGTCTCCGTGAGGCCCGTGAGCGGGCGGGGGTGAGCCAGCGCGATCTCTCGTTCTCGGGGTGCTCCCCGGCGTACATCTCGCGGATCGAAGCCGGCGACCGCATCCCTTCCCTCCAACTCCTCCGGGAGCTCGGACGGCGGCTCGGGGTCACGGAGGACTACCTGGCCACCGGCGACCGAGACCAAGAGCTCGCAAGCAGGCTCGTCGACGCAGAAGTGGCGCTTCGCCTTGACGAGCGAGACGAGGCGCGGACGCTCTATACCGCTCTCTTCCCGGAGCTCCGCGACGACGGCTCTCGTTCGCGGGCTCACGAAGGGCTCGGCCGCCTCGCGTATCGGGAGGGCGAGCTAGGCGACGCGGTGAAGGAGTTGGAGCTCGCGCTCGAGCTCGCTGGAGACGACGTCTCCGAGCGGCCGGTGCTCGTCGAAACCCTCGTGCGCGCCTACTCCACGCTCGGGGAGCTGGCCCAGGCGATCGCGCTCCTTCGCCGGGCGCTCGAGGCAGGGGCCGACGACGCCACACAGCTTCGGTTCTCCGCTCTCCTGGCCACGGTGCTGGTCGAGAACGGGAGCGCAGCGGATGCGGAGCGCGTGCTCGCGGACGCACTCGAGCGCGCTTCGACGATCACCGACCCTTACGCCCGCGCGCGACTCCTCCGGTCTCGGTCGCGCCGGCTGGCCGATGAAGGTCAGATGGTGGCGGCACAGCGCTCGGCCCGCAGCACCTTGGAGCTTCTCCGAGTGACCGAGGACGGCTTCGCGGTCGCCCACGTCGGCGAGCTGCTCGCCTCCGTCTGCACGGAGCTCGACCGCCCGCAAGTGGCGCTCAGGCTGCTCGACGAGGGTCGAGCGGCGATCGCTGCGATGGGCACGCCCGAGGAGCAGGCGCGTTACCGGCTCGAGGAAGCGCGCGCCCTCCTCGCTGTCGGGCGCAAGGAGGAGGCAAGGGCCGTGGCCGGTGAGGTCGCCCACGGAATTACCGGCTCGCAACCTGCGGAGTCGGGCCGAGCCTTGCTTCTCCTCGGAGAGATCTCCGAGAGCCTCGGCGACACAGAGCACGCCCGCGAGCTCTACGAGCGGGCCGTCGAGCGCCTGGAGCGCACCGGCGCCAGCGGATCACTGGTTACGGCGTACCGTCGCCTCGCCGACGTCCTGAAGGCCCTTGGTCGCCGGGACGAGGCGTTCGAGCTTCTGGAGCGGGCCGTCAGCCTCCAGGAACAGGCCGGCCGCGTTTCCTAGAGCCCTGTGGCCTCGTCGAACGTCGAGGTCGCCCGAGCGAAGACCTGCATGGTCGTCGCGTTTCGAACGACGATCGTGACGCGCTTGGCGTTTCGCCCGGTCGTGCCAGCCGAGTTCTGAGTGAGCTGCCACGTGACGTACGTGTCGACCCGGTAGCTGCGGTCGTCGGCTCCTGTCACGGTTTCCGTCGGGTGCCAGTTCGTGCACGGGGAGGTGCCACACACCGGCAGGTGAACGCGTTGCTTGAGGGCGACCGTCGCGCTTGCCGAATGGGCAGCCGCAACCGTGTAGTCCTGACCGCGGGAGACTGTCCACGTCGTGCCGCTGACGGCCACGACCTGGAGGACCTCGCTGTCGATCGAGACCCGGAAGGGCGCCGCGGCCGGAAAGCCGGCCGTGCTCGCCACCGTCAGGCTCGTGCCGCTGCTCGTGAGAGCCGTCGACGCAGTCGTCGTCGGCGTGTCCGTGCGGTAGGCGCTGTCGGCGGCGTAGGTCGCGTCCGCGGTCGCGACTTCCGTGTCCGCGAGCCCGATGGCGGTGAACTTCACCGCGCGGAAGTTCTCCATCCGCGACCTCGGCGAGCGCCGCGGCCGTCGAGATCGAGGCGGCGCGCTGGATCTGCACCATCCCGGAGTTCATGAGCGTGAAGACCGCGAGAATCCCGATCGACAGGATCGAGACCGCGATCAGAAGCTCCATCATGCCGAAGCCGGCCTCTGGCGAGGCGGCCCGGACCGCACGTAGACGCCGCGTGAACACCGGTTCTTTCATCGGCAGGCGTCCGTTCGCCCTCAAGCCGCAGGCGGGGGATGCCGATCTGCCTGGCTGGATGGCTTCGTTCGCCTACAGCGCCATCAACGCGGAGGGCCTCGAGCTCTCTGGCGAGGTCAACGCGCCCGACGAGAACTCGGCGCGCGAAGCCCTGCGTGTGCGCGGGCTGCTCGCGCTCGACCTGACGCAGCGCGCGTCGAGCTCGCAGGGAATCGGAGCCGCGGTCAAGAAGGTCAAGCCGAAGTCGCTCCAGATCTTCTCGCGCCAGTTCGCGACGATGATCGAGGCGGGCCTGAACGTCGTGACCGCGCTCGTGATCCTGGAGGAGCAGACCGAGGACAAGAAGTTCGCGTCCGTCATCTCCGAGGTGCGCGCCGACGTCGAGGGCGGCCTGCTTCTCTCCGAGGCGCTTGCACGCCACCCCCGCATCTTCTCCCGGCTCTACATCGCCATGGTGGAGGCCGGCGAGGCAGCGGGAATCCTCGACGTCGTGCTCGACCGCGTCGCGCTCCAGATCGAGAAGGAGACGAAGATCAAGCGCCGCGTCAAGGGCGCGATGATGTACCCGGCGATGGTCCTGCTCTTCGCGACCCTCGTCCTGATCGGGATGCTGATGTTCCTGGTCCCGGTCTTCGTCGGGATCTTCTCGCAGCTCGGCGGCGACCTGCCGACGCTCACGCAGTACGTCCTGAAGGCGTCGAACATCGTGCGCCACCAGTACTACATCCTCTTCCCGGGCATCGCGCTCGTGATCTGGGGCTTCTTCCGCTACAAGAAGACCGAGCAAGGCCGGCGCCATTGGGATCGCTTCCGGATGAAGCTGCCGGTCTCGATCGGCGCGACGATCCTGAAGATCGGCATGGCGCGCTTCTCGCGGACGCTCTCGACCCTCGTCGGCTCGGGCGTCGACATCATCCGAGCCCTCGAGATCACGGGCTCCACGTCAGGCAACAGCCTCATCGAGGACGCCGTCGCGGAGGTGCGGGAGAAGGTGCACCAGGGCGTGCCTATCGCCGTGCCGCTCACCGAGGATCCGATCTTCCCGCCGATGGTCTCGCAGATGGTGCGAGTCGGCGAGGAGACCGGTGAGCTCGAGAAGATGCTCGGGAAGATCGCCGACTTCTACGAGGACGAGGTCGACAGCGCGATCGCGACCCTGACGTCGGTGATCGAGCCCCTGATGATGATCGGAGTCGGCCTGATGGTCGGGGTGATCATCATCAGCATGTACCTGCCGATGTTCAAGCTGCTCACGCTGATCGGCGGCTCGTAAGGCCAGACAGGATGCGGCCGCTGTACCAGCGGCCTGTCCGTTCGGCCGGGAGGCCTACGCAGCCGCGTAGCGCTTGGCCGCTCGGGCGCGCTTGCGCTCGGCTTCGACCTCGCGGTCTTTCGGCTCGGCGTGCGTGACGAGCGACTCGAGGAGGTGCCTCGACGTGTGGGCGACCTCGTCGACGGCCCGCTCGAACGCCTCCTCGTTCGCCCGCGACGGCTTTGTGAAGCCGCTGATCTTGCGGACGTACTGCAGTGCGGCCGCGCGGACTTCCTCCTCGGAGGCTGACGGCTCGAAGTTGTAGAGCGTGCGAATGTTTCGACACATGCCCCGAGCATACTCAGAAGGCCGAGGGTGAACCTGCGCCGGCGGCTCGTCGAGCGGATCCGCTCTTCGGGGCCGATCTCCTTCGCGGACTACGTTGAAGCAGCCCTCTATTACCCGGAGGCCGGGTTCTACGCGCGTGGCACGAGGCTCGGCCTGCGCGGCGCGTTCTCCACCACTCCAACACGTCAGGGACGGTTCGTCGACGCTGTCGCCGCGGAGGTGCGCGCGACCCACACCGCGCTCGGCTCGCCGAGCGAGTTCGCGCTGATCGAGGCAGGGCCCGGCGACGGATCACTCGCCGCCGGGCTTGCCGAGCGGCTCGAGGGCGTCCTCTCGCACCTCGTCCTCGTGGAGCGCGCTCAGGGGATGCGCGTGGCCCAAGAGGAGGCACTGGCTGGCTCGCCGGTACCGCCCTCATGGGTCGAGGAGCCCGGCCAAGCACGGGCAGCGGCCGGGTTCGTCGTCGCAAACGAGCTCTTCGACGCCCTCCCCTTCTGGCTCCTGGAGTGGCCCGAGGAGGTTGTCGTGACCGCGGACGGGGGCGGAGCCCTGCACGAAGGGCGGCGTGCGCCTTCGCCCGATCTCGCCGCCGCGCTCCAGGCGGAGATCGAGCCGCGGCTCGGCGGCCGCTATGCCGTCCGGCCCCAAGCGCCGGCGCTCCTGCTCGCACTGGCCGGCACGATCGCGAGTGGGCGCATCCTCGTCGCGGACTACGGCGGCCAAGGCGACGACGTGCATACGGGCCGGGAGCCGGTACGCACCTACGTCGGCGGCATGCGCGGCGCCGACTCGCTCGAGTCGCCCGGCTCGCAGGACATCACCGCGGACGTCGACTTCGGGCCGCTGCGCCGTGCAGCCCGAGCAGCGGGGCTGACCGAGCTTCGCTACGAGCAGCAGGAGAGCTGGCGGGAGCGGCTCGCGCCGGGCTCGGCTGGCGTGTTCGACCCGACGCCAGGCGCGCTAGCTGGCTTCCGCGTCCTCTTGCTCGAGAAGCATTAGCGGGCAGTGCGGAGAGTAACGACGGCGTCGATGCCGCCGCTCTCGGCTTCGGAGAGCTCCACGGCCCCGTCGTCGGCCTCGACGAGGCGTTTCACGATGGCAAGACCGAGCCCCGAGCCCGCCCCGTCCTGGCGCCCGCGCCAGAACCGGTCGAATGCCCGACTGCGCTCGTCGGCCGTCATGCCCGGCCCTTCGTCGATCACCCGAATGACCGCCGTATCTCTGCGGGCTTCGGCGACGAGCCGAACCCGGCGCCCGCGGGGAGAGACCTCGAGGGCGTTGGAGAGCAGGTTGTCCACGATCTGCTCGACCCGTCCGCGGCCGGCCCGGGCAACCGGTCTGCCCGCAGACTCGGCGACCACTGTGACTCCTCGCTCGGCTGCGTAGGCCTCCCACGCCTCCGCACGGCTGCGGGCGAGCTCGCCGAGATCGACGGGCTCCGCAGGCGCCTCCGTCGCGTCCGCGCGGGCCAGGGCGAGCAGGTCCTGCACCATGCGGTTCAGGCGCTCCGCCTCGTCGATCGCGGCCTCGAGGTCGCCGCGGCCGGCAGGCTGGACATCTCGCTCGAGATTCTCGAGCCTGAGCCGGAGCGCCGTCAGAGGCGTCCGAAGCTCGTGAGAGGCGTCGGCCACGAACTGCTCCTGGGAGTGCAGCAGGCTCTCGAGCTTGGCCGCGGTGTCGTTGAACGAGTGCGCGAGCTCACGCACCTCGGGTGGGCCGCCGACCGGAGCGCGCGCGCTCAGGTTGCCTCGGCCGAACTCGGCAGCCGTTGACTCCACACGGCGTAGCGGGCCGGTGACGGAACGGGCGAGAAGGACGCCGATCCCCGCTGCGGCGAGGAGGACGATTCCCGCGATCGCGAGCAAGGTGAGCCGGTAGCGGCGCACACGCTCGTCGAGCTCGGAGGTCGGGTAAGTAATCCGCACCGCGCCGTCGACCACGCCGCCCGAGGCGACGGGAACCGCGACGTAGAGAAGGCGCGTGCCTAGGGTCTCCGACTCGCGGATGCCGCTGACGACCGTTCCGGCGAGGGCAGCCTGAACCTCCGGCCGCGTCGAGAAGTCACGTCCGAGCTCGAAGGCATCCGAGCTGTCGACGAGTGAGGTACCTCGGGCTCCGGTGACGACCACCCTCCCGCCGGTGTCCGCTGCGTACTCCTCGGCGATCTCCCGGACCCGGTCGAGCGCCTCGGCGTCGCGCACGCGCACCGCCTCCTGTGCCAGTGACCCGAGGGCGACCGCGTCGCGCTCCACCTTGGCCGTGAGATCGGCCCTGGCCGTTCTGGCCTGCGTGATTGCCAGCGGAACCTCGAGCACGGCCAGGACGAGCACGGTCAGCCCGAGATAGCCGAACAGTAGTCGCCGGGTCACGCGTCGCGAAGCCGCAGGCCGACGCCGCGGACGGTCTCGATCCAGCCCGGGTCGCCTAGCTTCTTGCGGAGGGAGGCCACATGGACGTCGATCGTCTTGCCAGATCCGTACCAGGTCGTCTGCCAGACCTCCTCAAGGATCCGCTGACGACTCAGAACCGCGCCCGGCTCCTGCGCGAGGAGAGCAAGGAGGTCGAACTCCTTGGCGGTGAGCGCGATCTCCTCGCCGGCGACCGAAACCCGGCGCGCCCGCGAGTCGACCTCGAGCTCGCCGACGGTCACCGAGACAGGAGCGTCCTCGCGCCTGCCGGTCCGACGCGTGACGGCGCGGATGCGGGCGATCAGCTCACGGAGACCGAACGGCTTCACGACGTAGTCGTCCGCCCCGAGCTCGAGCCCGACGACGCGGTCGATCTCCTCACCTTTCGCGGTCACGACGATGATAGGCACGTCCGACCGGGCGCGGAGCTCGCGGCAGACCGTGAACCCGTCGATGTCGGGCAGCCGCAGGTCGAGAAGCACGAGATCGGGCTCCGCGGCCGCGAGCGCCTCCTCGCCGGTCGCAACCCGCGTGACGTCGAACCCCTCGCGCCGCAGACCTTCGGCGAGCGGCTCTGCGATCGCATCCTCATCCTCGACGATCAGGAGCCTCACGGCCGCATGGTGGCACGCCGCGAGACCGCGAGCGGCCTGGCTTCCGAACCTTTGCCTGGGCTTGGGGAGGTCTTTGCCTTCCGTGAGCCCGCCGTTCAGGTGGCGGCTCCTACGGTCGTAGCAGACCGACAAGGAGGCACGCATGGCTCGAAAGCACGCGCTACTCATCTCGCTCGTGGTCGCCCTCGCGCTCGTCGCGGGTGTGTTCGCCGCGGTGCGGACGACCGAGCTCGGCGCGTCCGCGTCAAGCGCCACGGAGGTCTCGGACGCACAGATCCAGACTCGTGACAGACAGCTAGACCGGATCTCAAAGCGGATTCGCACTCAGGCCCGCAAGCGGCCTCCGAAGCTGTCCGCGCTCGCAGTTCCGGCGTCGTCGGGCGCTTCTGGCAGCCCGGGAGGCTCGATCTCCTCCGGCCCCGGACCGGGCCCGCAGCTCGTCTCGAGCTCTGGTCCCGGCTCGGTGAGCAGCGGCCACGACTTCGACGACGACCACGGTCACGACGACTTCGACGACCACGACGACGACCGCGAAGACGATGCCGCGGATGCCGCCGAGGACCGCGCCGACGATCTTGCGGACGCCCGTGAGGACGCTCTCGACGACTCCGAGGACGATGACTGACCACGTCGCCAGGCTCTACGCACTCGCGCTGGGCTGCCTCGTCTTCCTCATGTCGTGGGCGGTCGTGGCGGCGAATCCCTTCCCGAAGGCAGCGCCGTCAACGGATCCGAGGCTGCTTGCGCTCCAGAAGCGCGAGACAAGGCTCGGGCGCGAGCAGGAGAGAGTGAATCGCCTGGTGGAGCGACGCTTCGCCGCCTACAGGCGAGAGTTCTCCGACCAGCAGCGGGTTCACGCGGCACTCGGCGCAGCTCCCCCCGCTGCCGCAGCTCCGCCCGCCGCGGCGCCTGCTTCGGCGCCCGCGGCGCAGGTGACGTCCCTGCCGCCCGTCACGTCCTCGGGGAGCTCGTGATGCTGCGCCACGTCTTTCCGGCCATGGGGACGACCGTCGAGGCGCTCCTCGAGTCCGACGACCACGAGGCTCCTGCGGCGCTGCTTGCGGTCGAGGCCGAGTTCGAGCGCCTCGAGGGCAGCCTTTCCCGCTTCCGGCCGGATTCCGCGCTCTCGCGGCTCAACCGCGAGGGTCGGATCGAGGGCCGGCCCGAGCTCGCCCACGTCGTCGCGCTCGCGCTCGAGGCGAGGAACGCGACCTGCGGCCGCTTCGACCCGACGATCCACGACGCCCTCATCGCCGCGGGCTACGACCGGACATTCGAGAACCTGTCCCCCGAGGAGGCCCCCGGCCAAGTAACAGACTGCTACTTGGCCGCCTCCGAGGTTCGCGTCGACGGCGACTCGGTCGTGCTCGGGCCCGGCGTTCGGATCGATCTCGGTGGGATCGGCAAGGGGTACGCCGTCGACACCGCCGTCGTGGGCTTGGCCGGCCTTGGCCCCTGCCTGGTGAACGCAGGCGGCGATGTCGCTGTCGCAGGCGTACCGAGGGCGGGCGTGTGGGCCGTCTCGGTGGAAACGCCCGGGCGGCCTCTGACGGTCGGCCTCACAGGCGGCGGCCTCGCCACCTCGGGCCGGGACAAGCGCCGCTGGGTGCGAAACGGGGAGGAGCGACACCATCTCATCGACCCCACGACGGGTCGGCCGGCGACCTCGCCCTGGCTTCGCGTGACGGTCGCTGCGCCGAGCGCCGTCGCCGCCGAGGTGGCCGCGAAGGACGTCTTCCTGGGCGCCGAGTCTGGCGGCCGCGACGCGATCCTCGTCGGGCTTGACGGCTCGGTGACGAGAACGGGAGCGCTCGCATGAAGCACGACCCAACCTTCTGGTTTCTCGCGCGCGCGAGCGGAATCGCCGCGTACGGGCTCCTGACGCTCTCGGTCGTGGCCGGCCTCGTCGTGAAGTCGAAGCCGTTCGGGCCGGCGCTCCGCCAGCCGACCGTCGTCGACGCCCATCGCTTCCTGGCGCTGCTCGGCCTCGCCTTCGTCGGCGTTCACGGCGTTGTCCTCGTCCTGGACGAGACCGTCGAGATCTCGCTCGCGGCGCTCGTCGTGCCAGGTCTCGCGTCCTACCGGCCCCTCCCGACGGCGCTCGGCGTCCTCGCCGGGAACCTCATGCTGCTCGTCTACGTCTCGTTCGCGCTCCGGAAGCGCATCGGCCCGAAGAACTGGCGGCGCCTTCACTGGGCGACCTACGGCATCTTTGCCGCCGCGACGGCGCACGGGCTCTTCGCCGGCACCGACTCCGCGGCTCCCTGGGCCATGTCCATGTACCTCGGCGCCGTCGGTGCGGTCGCGCTCGCGACCGCCTGGCGCGCGCTCCCAATCGCGACCTCGAGGGTCGCCGTCCCGAAAGGGGAACGATGAGCACGTACCGCATCCAGATCGACCGCTCGCTTTGCAGCGGGTTCGGCTCGTGTGCCGACATGGCGCCCGAGATCTTCGAGCTCGACGGTTCGGGCGTCGCAGGCACGCGCGTCGGCGAGACGGACGACGAGTCCGTCCTCGACGCGGCCGGCTCCTGCCCGATGGGGGCGATCTCGGTCTTCGAGATCGAGACCGGAAGGCAGGCAGCGTGACCCCCGGGACGGTCGTCATCGTGGGAGCCGGGCTCGCCGGCTCGCGTTGCGCGGAAACACTCCGAGCCGAAGGCTTCGGCGGGCGGATCGTGGTCTTCGGCGACGAGCCACACGCTCCCTATGAGCGTCCGGCGCTCTCGAAGGAGCTTCTGGCCGGCGCGCGCGAGAGCGTCGACCTTCGGCCGGACGACTTCTGGGCCGCGCAGGGAATCGAGCTCAGGCTCGGAGAACGCATCGAGTCCGTCGACCTCCTCGGCCGCGTCGCCGGAGGAGTCTCGTGGGCCGCCCTGGTGATCGCTACGGGCGCGCGGGCGCGCCGCCTCCCGGGCGAGCAGCCGGACGGCGTTCACGTTCTCCGCACTCGCTCGGACGCCGACGCCCTCCGGGCCGACCTCGAGCCGGGCGTGCGCCTCTGCGTGATCGGCGCCGGGTTCGTCGGCGCCGAGGCCGCGTCGACCGCGCTTTCGCTCGGCGTCGACGTGACGCTCGTCGAGGCCGCGCCGAGGCCCTTCACCCGGGCGCTCGGGCCGGAGGTCGGTGGGCTTCTCGCGGAGCACTGGCGGGGGCGGGGCGCAGATGTTCGGCTCGGGTCGGGCGTCGAGCGGATCGAGGCCGGCCCCGACGGTCGCGTCTGCGCGGTCGTACTTGCCGACGGGGCGCGGATCGACTGCGCCGCTGTCCTGGTCGGCATCGGCGTGCTGCCCGCGGGAGAGCTCCTCGGAGAGCAGGCCGGGATCCCGACGGACGCCTGCGGGCGGACCGAGCTCCCGGGCGTCTATGCGTGCGGCGACGTGGCAAGCGCGTACCGGCCTGCTCTTGGCCGCCGCCTGCGGGTCGAGCACTGGACGAGCGCGGCCGGCCAGGCCGCGGCGGTGGCTCGTGCGATCCTGGGTCGGGAGGAGCCGTACGACGACCTCCCGTACTTCTGGTCGGATCAGTTCGGCCTTCGGCTCCAGTACGTCGGCCATGCGGAGGAGTGGCATCGTGTTGAGATCGACGGCGGGCCCGGCGAGTTCACGGTGCGCTACCTCGACGCCGCAGGTCGTCCGCTGGCTGCGCTCGTCGCCAACCGCCCACGCGAGATCGGCGCACTTCGACGCGAGCTCAGCTCGGCGCTCGCAGAGGCTGCGTAAGGTGAGCGCGATGCGAGTCATAGCGATCACGATCGCCGCCTGTCTGCTCGCCGCCGGCGCGGCCTACGCGGCCACGTCGCTCCTCGAGGATGCCAGCGGCACCGGGAACGACCCGGTCGGAAACCTGAGCCCGGTCGGCTCGATCGGCTCCGAGAGCACCGAGACCGAGGACGGACGCACCGGCACGGACGACGATGGGACAACCGAAGAAACCACGACCGAGGACACCACCACGGACGGTACGACGACCGACGACAACGGAGGAAACAGCGGCTCCGGGAGCGACAACTCCGGTCACGGCGGGGGAGACGACGACTAGGAGGGTTTGGGGAGACGGTCTTCGGTGTCTGGTTGTGCGCCTCGAGGCGAGCAGCACGGCCAGGGCGGCACAACGGCTGTTTCGCCAAACCCTCCTGGCGAACGGAGCCTCCTACAGGCCGCCCGGACTACGCTGAATCGGGGATGCGCGACCACCCCGGCTTGTCCTCGTGAGCGTGGGCGCGAGCGCCGATGCCAGAGTCGTGGCGATGGAACAGCCGACCCGGCTGGGACCCTTCGATCCTGGGAACTCGGCGACGAGGGATCAGGGCGGCGAGCCGATCCTGTGACGATCAACCCGGGAGTCGGCGCCACTCTCGACGTCTCGCCCCCGCGAGATGCAGCAGCGCCGTCTCCGAGCGCAGCGCCCGCCCCATTGCTGGAGGGCGGCAACGAGCGGATCCTGCTCGTCGAGGACGAGCTTATCGTCCGTGAGCTCGCGGCAGAGATGCTTCGCGCGCAGCACTACGACGTGCTTGTGGCCGCCGATCCGTTGGAGGCACTCGGCGTCGCCGACGGGGAACGCATCGACGCCCTCGTGACCGACGTGGTGATGCCGCACATGAGCGGGCGCGTCCTGGCGGCCAGGCTCCGCGAGCGCCGGCCGGCCCTACCCATCCTCTATATCTCCGGCTACTCGGATGACGCAGCGCTTCGGGACGGCGAGCTCGAGGAGGGCGCTGCGTTCCTCCAGAAGCCCTTCGGAGCACGTGATCTGGGGCGAGTCGTCGGCCAGATTCTGGCGACAGCCACACAGAGCTAGGGCCCCAGTCGGGACGGAAGGGTGAGTAGGATCGCCGTATGGCTCGTTTCCCGGACGCGCTGAACGATCAGGTCGGGCGGGAGTTCGCGGCCTCGCAGCAGTACGTCGCGATCGCGGTGCACTACGACGCCGAGACGTTGCCGCAGCTCGCCGCTCACTTCTACCGCCAGGCGCTCGAGGAGCGAAACCACGCGATGATGATCGTCCAGTACCTCCTCGATGCCGGCGAGACCGTTCGAATCCCCGGCGTCGAGGCGCCGCAGGCCGAGTTCGGAGACGTCGTCTCTCCTGTCCGCCTCGCGCTCGAGCAGGAGCGGCAGGTGACCGAGCAGATCGTCGGGCTCGCGCGGCTGGCCCGCGAGGAGGGCGATCTCGTCGGCGAGCAGTTCCTGGGCTGGTTCCTCGACGAGCAGCGCGAGGAGGTCGCGAGCATGTCGAGTCTCCTCGCTCTTGTGGAGCGGGCCGAGGGGGCGAGCGTGCTGCTCGTCGAAGAGCATCTGGCCCGAACCACACGCGGGGAAGGTGATCCGGCCGGCGCACCGCCGGCCGCCGGCGGCGCCCTGTGACCGGCGCCTGCGGGTGCGGAGCGATCCGCTACGAGGTCACGACCCCGTTCGTTTCCGCCGCCTACTGCCATTGCACCCGCTGCCAGCGGCGGAGTGGAACGGCCGCCTCGGCGAACGCGCGGGCTGAGCCCGGCTCGGTGCGAGTCCTCTCCGGCGAGGAGGAGCTCCGCGTATGGGCGCCGGAGGGCGGCTTCGAGAAGCTCTTCTGCGGCCGCTGCGGCTCGGCGCTCTTCAGCCGTCCCGGTGGGACCGAGGAGCTCGTGGGCGTTCGTCTCGGCACGCTCGACGAGGACCCCGGCATTCGTCCGCAGTGGCATCAGTTCGTCGCCTACGCCGCATCCTGGCAGGAGATCCCGGACGACGGCTTGCCGCGGCACCCCGACGCTCCGCCCGGCTAGTCCAGAGGCACGAGGCGGGTGCCGGTCGCCTTGAAGCTCGCGACGACCGGCAGGCCGCGTCTCAGTCCGAGCCGCTCGGCCGAGGCCGCCGTGATCTCGGCCGTGAGCGGCCCGATTCGGACGCGCATCCGGTTCGCCACGGGCACGAGCGACGCGATCTCGGCCCGCACGTGGTTCTGCGCGGAGTCGGTCGGCGCCTCGAGCGCGACCGCGATCTCCCACGGGTAGATGACCACGCCCACTCGCCCCTCGGCATCGTCGGTCGAGCGCACCAGGAGTCCATCGCCGATCTCCACGTCGGTGAGTCCGTCGGCGGCCGAGCGTGCCGTTCCGACCAATAGGTTGCCGCCCGCGAAGTCGGCCACGAACGGGCTCGCCGGCGAAGCGATCAGGTCGGTCGGGGCGCCGCTCTGGACGACCTCGCCCTCCACCAGCACCGAGACGCTGGGCGCGAGCGCGGCTGCGTCGGCAAAGTCGTGTGTGACTATCAGCGTCGGGATGTCGAGCCCGTCGAGCAGCTCCCGCAGCTCCTCTCGGACGTGCGCGCGCGTGCGGGCATCGAGCGCCGACAGCGGCTCGTCGAGCAGCAGGACGTCCGGTTCCCGCGCCAGTGCTCTCGCCAGCCCGACCCGCTGGCGCTCGCCGCCCGAGAGCTCGCCGGGCCGCGCGTCTGCGAGCCGAGCGATCCGAAAGCGCTCGAGCAGCTCGTCGACCTCGCCCGTCGCGCCGTAGGCGACGTTCCGCCGGACGCTCAGGTGCGGGAAGAGTGCGTACTCCTGGAAGACAAGCCCGACGGACCGGTCCTCGGGCGGCAGGTTCACGCCGGTCTCGGTGTCGAGCCAGACGCGGTCTCCGATTGCGACCCGGCCGGACTCGGGGCGAACGAGGCCCGCGATTGCCCTTAGGACGGTCGTCTTCCCTGCGCCTGACGGGCCGACCAGCACGGAGGCGGTCCGGCCGACCTCCAGCTCTAGGGCGAGCCGGAAGTCGCGTAGGGGATGGGCGAGTCGAACGTGGAGCGCTGCCACGAGGGTAGGAGCTTGACAGCGAGGAGGACGACGGCGGACAGGAGGACGAGAAGCGCCCCGATCGCGATCGCGACGGTTCGGTCCTGGTCGAGCTGGGCGTAGATGGCGAGCGGGAGCGTCTGGGTGACGCCTTGAAAGCTCCCGGCGAACATGATCGTGGCCCCGAACTCTCCGGTGCCACGGGCCCAGGCGAGGGTCGAGGCCGCCCCGAGGCCGGCTCCTGAGAGCGGCAGCGCGATCCGGGCGAATGTCCTGAAGGGGCTAGCCCCGAGCGTCCGCGAGGCGTCGAGGAGCGTCCGGTCGAGCGCGGCGAACGACGCGACCGCCTGTCGCACGTAGAAGGGGAGCGCGACGAAGGTCACGGCCATGACGACCGCGACCTGCGTGAAAGGGATCTCGAGACCGAGCACCGAGAGCTGCTCCCCGAGGAGGCCGCGCCGGCCGAACGCGGCGAGCAGAGCGATGCCCGCCACTGCGGGCGGCAGAACGAGCGGAAGCTCGAGCGCGGTCAGCACGAACTCCCGGCCACGAAAGCGGCGCGTGCCGAGGAGATACGCGGCCGGCGTCCCGATCGCAAGAACGAACGCGTGTGCGATGAGCCCCGTCTTGACGGTTATCCAGAGCGCCTCGAGGGCGACGTCGCTGCCGAGCTGCGCGACGAGCGTCCCGGGTGAGACCCGCAGGAAGAGAGCGACCAGGGGAACGAACAGGAACAGGACGACGAGCGCTGCGCAGACGACGAGCGTGAGCTCGAAGAGCCGCCTCACGGAACGCCGAAGCCTGCGGCTTCGAGCGCCTCGCGCCCGCGGTCGGACAGCACGAGGTCGACGAACGCCTGAGCTGCCTCCGAGTTCTCGGCGTCTGAGACGACGGCGATCGGATACTCGACCTGGGCCTGCGCCTCCTCCGGAAGATCGATCGTCTCGACGTCCTCCCCGACCGGGCCGACGTCCGTGACGTACACGAAGCCTGCGTCGGCCTCGCCTTGTGCCACCTTCGCCACGACGGCCTTCACGTCGTCCTCGTTCGAGACGACGTTGTCGAGCACGTCCGACTCGCCCATGTTCTCGAGCACGGTGCGCGTGTAATCGCCGACCGGGACACCCTCGGCGCCGATGACGAGCTTGACGCCCGGCTCGGCGAGGTCGGCCACTGACTCGATGCCGGCCGGATTGTCGGAGGGGACGATCAGAACGAGCGCGTTCGTCGCGAAGATCTGCGGCTCCTCGACGAGCTCGGCCACGAAAAGCTCGTCGGGATACTTCGGGCTCGCCGCCGCATAGACGTCGGCCGGCGCTCCTTCCTCGATCTGGAGCGCGAGCTCGTCCGAGCCGGCGAAGTTGAACTTCGCGTCGGGAGCCAGATCTTCGAAGACCTCCGTCAGCGAGGCGGCGGCGAATACGGTCGCGCCGGAGGCATCCGATCCTCCGCCGTCGTCGTCGCCACCGCAGCCCACAGCCAACACGACTGCCAGCGCGGCGACGAATGCTGCCACGGCTCTCATCGCTCGACCATCACCGAGGTCGCCTTGACGAGCGCGGTGGCGGGCATGCCCGGCTCGAGCCCGAGTTGCTCGGCAGCTTCTTGCGTGATGACCGAGACCACGCGTGTGGGCTCCGTGGTGTCGATCACGACCTGGGCGAGTAATCCTTCCGTGCGCACTTCCCGAACGACGCCGCGGAAGCGGTTACGGGCCGACAGACCGTGCGCTTCTTCCGCGCCGCGCAGACGCTCGATCTCCCCGACCGAGACGAGGCGGCGATTCGCCGTATCCCGCTCAGTGCGAATCCGGCCTTGCCTGTCCCAGCGCCTCAGGGTGTCGAGGCTGATCCCGAGACGGCGGGAGGCCTCACTGGCTGTTAGGAGTTGCCTAGGCATGTCCTATGCGGCGGCGACACTATCATGGCCGCCGATGTTCTTCCGGCAAGTGCTGCACGATGACCTTGGTTGCGCGTCCTACGTCGTTGCCGACGGAGGAGTGGCGGCAGTCGTGGATCCCAAGTGGGACATCGACGAGTACCTCGGTCTCGCCGATGAGCACGGCTTCCGCATCGAGCATGTGCTCGAGACCCACAACCACGCGGATCACGTCTCCGGGCACGGCCGTCTGGCGAAGGCGACCGGCGCGGTTATTCACGTGTCCGAGCACGCCGAGGTCGAGTACGAGCACGAGCCGCTCACGGACGGGGCGTCGGTGGCGGTCGGAAAGACCCGGATCACGGCGATCGCCACGCCGGGCCATCGGCCCGAGCACCTGGCGTTTGCAATCGAGGACGGCTCACGGGGCGGCGCACCCTGGCTCGTGATCACCGGGGACTCGCTTTTCGTGGGCGACGTCGCCCGACCCGACCTCGCGGTCGAGCCCGAGGAGGGGGCGCACGACCTGTATCGCTCTGTGCGACGGCTACTAGAGCTCGAGGACTTCGCCGAGGTCTGGCCGGGTCACATCGGCGGCTCGCTCTGCGGTGGCGCCGGCATGAGTGAGAAGCCGGGCTCGACGATCGGGTTCGAGCGCCGCTTCAACCGCCTGGTCGCGCTCGGCGACGAGGAGCGCTTCGTTCGGGAGCTTACGAGCGCGCTCGCACCACAACCCCCTAACTTCAAGCGGATCGTGGAGTTGAATCGCGGCCCGCTCCTGACCGAGCAGCAGGAGCTCGGAGCGCTTGCGCCGGCTCGCGTCCAGGAGCGTCTCGAGGCCGGTGCGACGTTGATAGACGGACGTGCGCCGCGAGACTACGACGCCGACCACGTGCCCGGCTCCATCAACGTCACGATGACGCGTGCGGCCGTCGGGACGCGCGCCGCCTGGGTCGTCGATCCAGAAGCCGAGGTGGTCGTGACCGCCGGCTCGGACGAGGACGCCCGGCGTCTTGGCCGGCGGCTCGAGGCGGTGGGCTTCAGAAATCTGGCCGGGCACCTGGCCGGCGGCACGCCGGCGTGGCGCGACGGCGGGCTGCCGGTCGAGTCCACCTCGGCCCTCGATGTCCGAGGCCTTGCAGAGCGGCTTCGGCGCGACGACGTGCTGCTACTCGACGTGCGCGACGACGACGAGTGGGAGGAGGGTCATGTCGCCGGCTCGCTGCACGTCCCCTATCACGACCTCGTCGAGCGAGTTCCGCGCGAGCTCAGGAACGGCCGGGAGGTCGCAGTCGCCTGCTCGGTCGGGAACAGGAGCTCGATCGCCGCCTCACTACTCCGGCGGAGCGGGCTCGACAACGTGATCCATGTCGCAGACGGGGGCGTTCAAGATCTGCCCGCGGAGGGCGTGGAGCTCGTTTCGTGACGCTCTCAGCCGGTGTGAACGGAAGCGCTTTCGCGCTTCCTCCATGCGAATCGCGCGGAAGGCGGCGCAATTCGCCCGGCCGCTTCCGCGGCCTCCAAAACCGCTACACTCAGGCGCGCGCGGCGGCGTAGCTCAGCTGGTTAGAGCAGCGGAATCATAATCCGCGTGTCGGAGGTTCGAGTCCTCCCGCCGCTACCTCCTCGCCCACAGAAGCCAGAGAGAAGAGAGAGAGTTGGCAACCGGAGTCCGAGTCGCAATCACGCTCGCCTGCACCGACTGCAAGCGACGGAACTATCAGACGAACAAGTCCAAGCGGAACACGCCGGACCGGTTCGAGACTCGTAAGTACTGCCGCTGGTGCGGGAGTCACACGCTGCACCGGGAGA
The DNA here is from genome assembly GCA_963733135.1 of uncultured Actinomycetes bacterium. Taxonomy (GTDB): domain Bacteria; phylum Actinomycetota; class Thermoleophilia; order Gaiellales; family Gaiellaceae; genus CAVTBX01. Next base: position 75,119 of record CAVTBX010000005.1, on the reverse strand, counting down.
CGAGGTAGTGCCCTAATGGCCCGCAGCCCGCGAACCAGGCGCGGTCGGCGCAGCGCCGACTACCAGGCGCCCGCCGTCAAGTCCCGCACGCGCGAGGAGCGCCGCGCCGTCGACGCGCACCCTGTCGAGGCGACCGCCGGCCCGGCCCCGGATACGATTCGGGTCGAGCACGGCCGCGGGGGCTTCATCGGGTTCACCCAGGAGTCCTGGGCGGAGCTCAAGAAGGTGGACTGGCCCGGCCAGCGCCAGCTGATCTCCGCTACCGTCGCCGTGATCGTCGCGGTGGCGGTGGTGGGCGTGTTCCTCTGGGGGGCGGACGCGGCACTCTCTCGGCTCGTCCGTGACGTCCTCCTGAACATCTAGCCGAAAGCTCGAACACGCAATGTTTCGCTGGTACGTCATCAACACCTATTCGGGGCACGAGAACAAGGTCAAGACCAATCTCGAGCACCGCATCGATTCGATGAAGCAGCAGCTGCGCTTTCGTCGCGTCGTGGTGCCGACCGAGCAGCGGATCGAGACGAAGGACGGCCAGCGCGTCCAGATCGAGCAGCGCGTGCTCCCCGGGTACGTGCTCGTGAACATGGACATGACGGACGAGGCGTGGACGGTCGTGAAGAACACGCCCGGCGTCACCGGGTTCGTCGGCTCGGGCACCAAGCCGGTGCCGCTCTCGCAGCTCGAGGTCGACCGGATTCTTCAGACGGGCGCGACCGCCGACCGCCCGCGCGCGATCGCGCAGTTCGAGCTCGGCGAGTCCGTGAAGGTAACCTCAGGCCCGCTGTCCGACTTCGACGGCGAGATCGTCGACGTGAACGCGGACCAGCAAAAGCTCAAGGTGCAGGTGAACATCTTCGAGCGCCAGGTGCCCGTGGAGCTGGCGTTCGACCAGGTGAAGAAACTCGATTAGACCCACGCGGGCGACGCATGCGTCGCCCCTACCATGTCGTAGGGGCGAGGCATGTCTCGCCCGCGGAGAACGGAAGACTCGAATGGCGAAGAAAGTCCTCACACTCATCAAGCTCCAGATCCCCGGCGGGCAGGCCAACCCGGCGCCGCCGGTCGGCCCTGCGCTGGGCCAGCACGGGGTCAACATCATGGAGTTCTGCAAGGCGTTCAACGCCGAGACCGCGCAGGCCGGCGGACGGATCACGCCCGTCGAGATCACGGTCTTCGAGGACCGGTCGTTCACGTTCATCACGAAGACGCCGCCCGCTGCCGTCCTCATCAAGGAGGCGTTGAATCTCGAGAAGGGTTCGGCCGAGCCGAACCGCGAGAAGGTCGGGCGGCTCTCCCAGGCTCAACTCCGCCAGATCGCCGAGACGAAGCTGCCGGACCTGAACGCGCGCGACGTCGACCAGGCGATGCTCGTCGTCGCCGGCACGGCGCGCTCGATGGGCGTCGAGGTGGATCGTTAATGACGGCCCCCTTCCTCACATCTCATGCTCTTCGATCGCCTGCAAAGCGTCGCCCTGCGGCGTCCTCAGTCGCGCCCGTAGCCTCCGGCTACGCACACTCCCTGCGTCCTTGCATTGCTCGCTTTTCGGCGCCGAAGAGCATGAGCTGCTGCGGAGGTGACCTCTAATGCCGAGCCACGGCAAGCGTTACCGGAATGCCCGCGCGGCCTTCGACCGCGAGACGCTCTACTCGCCCCTCGATGCGATCAAGCTTCTGAAGGGCGCGCAGGACACGAAGTTCGACGAGACGGTCGAGGTGCACTTCAACACGGGCCTGAACGTCCGCCATGCCGACCAGCAGCTCCGCGGCACGCTCATGCTCCCGCACGGAACGGGCAAGGAGGTTCGGATCGCGGTCTTTGCCGAGGGAGAAAAGGCCAAGGAGGCGCAGGACGCCGGCGCGGACGTCGTCGGCTCGGGCGACCTCGGGGCGCAGATCGAGGGCGGCTTCGACGACTTCGACGTCGCGATCGCGACGCCGGACATGATGGGGACGGTCGGCAAGCTCGGCCGGATCCTCGGGCCGCGCGGGAAGATGCCCAACCCGAAAGCCGGCACCGTGACGTTCGACGTGGCCAAGGCCGTCAAGGACTCGAAGGCCGGAAAGCTCGAGTACCGAACCGACCGCGGCGCGAACGTCCATCTCGCGATCGGGAAAAAGAGCTTCTCCGAGCGCGACTTGCTCGAGAACTACGCGACGATCGTCGAGGAGATCGTCCGTGCCAGGCCCTCAGCCGCAAAGGGCCGCTACATCCGCTCGGTCACGCTGACAAGCTCGATGGGCCCGGGCATCAAGATCGACCCGAGCCGGACCCGCAACATCGTGGAAGAGCTGAACGAGGAGGCCGCGACGGAAGCGGCATAATCTCGCAGCGGCGAGGCATGCCTCGCCCGCGATCCGCCAGAGACAGCCGGCAGCGCGTCATGCGCGGAAGCCCGGCCGAGGCGGCCGAAAAGGAACGCGCAACGCCTCCTCTTCGTGCCCGCCTCTCGGCGGGCCGATTCGTTTCAGGAGGTGCAGTGAGGAAGGATCAAAAACAGCAGGTAGTCGCAGAGCTTGTCGAGCGGCTGAAGTCGACCGACACGCTCATCGTCGCGGACTATCGCGGACTGAGCGTGACCGAGATCGACGGGGTGCGAACCGAGCTCATCTCGCACGGCGCTCGCTTCTCGGTCGTGAAGAACACACTGACGAAGCGAGCCGCCGACGAGGCCGGGATGCCGGAGCTGAACGAGCTCCTGGACGGCCCGACTGCGATCGCGTTCGTGAACGAGGGCGACATGGTGGCCGTGGCCAAGACCCTGAGCGAGACTGCCCGCCGCACAAAGGTGCTCGAGCTGCGTGGCGGCATTCTCCAGGGTAAGCCGATGTCGGCCGAGCAGGTTCGGGACCTCGCATCCCTCCCGCCGGTCGAGGCGCTTCGCGGCGAGGTGCTCGGGGCGATCATCGCGCCGCTGAACGCGATCGCGAGCCTCGTGAACGCCCCGCTCCAGAACCTGGTCGGGCTGATCGACGCCCGCGTCGACCAGCTTCGCGAGCAGGGCGACACGTCTGACGCCGCATCCGAGCCGGTGGAATCGTCCGAACCCGATGTAGGGGCGGGACTTGCCCCGCCAGCGGAGGCGGAGGAACCAGAACCAGAGCGAGCGGAGGCCCAGCCGGCCTCCGACGAACCCGAAGAGATACAGAAAGAGGAGGAGTAATGGCTGCAAGCGCGGTCGACAAGGTGTTCGACGAGCTCGGGAAGATGACCGTGCTCGACCTCGTGGAGCTGAAGAACAAGATCGAGGAGGAGTGGGGCGTAACGGCCGCCGCTCCCGTCGCGGTTGCGGCGCCGGGCGCCGCAACCGGCGGCGCTGCCGGTGACGGCGCGGGCGCCGAGGAGAAGACCGAGTTCGATGTCGTCCTGACGGCGGCCGGCGACAAGAAGATCCAGGTGATCAAGGTCGTCCGCGCCGTCACGGGCCTCGGCCTGAAGGAGGCCAAGGATCTCGTCGACGGCGCGCCGAACGCGGTCAAGGAAGGCGTCGCCCGCGAAGAGGCGGACTCCATCAAGGGCCAGCTCGAGGAAGCCGGCGGCTCGGTCGAGGTCAAATAGCGCGACGCGCTACTTGACCTCACGCTGGGGCCCGCCAACCGGCGGGCCCCAGCGCACCTGTAGGGGCGGGACTTGTCCCGCCCGCGCCTACGAGGGCCTTCGTGATCCGGGTCTTGCGGCGCCGCCGATGAGGGCGTCTGTAGGTGCGGGACTTGTCCCGCCCCTATCCCGAGGACACCGTGTCCGAAACGAGATCCAATCGCTCGCGGAGATCAGGATCCGGCGGAAATCGTCATGGCTCCGCGAAGCGGAGTCGGATTTCCGCCGGTGAGCTGCCGGCGAACTGGCCAAATCCGGCCGGGCGCGCTACAGTGATTGCTCAGACGCGGATCCCCGCGCGACCTCCCTTGCGGGTGAGCGTCTGCGTTTGCTACCTTTACGGGTCGCGCCGCCTCTTGCCGTTTCCGCACGCGTCTTTGTCGTTTCACACTGCCTAGAGGGAGGTCCCTTCTGTTGGCCACCAAGGCTGCTTCGCGCCGTCCCCGTAAGAACTTCTCTCGTCTCAAGCACGTCCTCGACCTTCCGAACCTGATCGACATCCAGGTCGCGTCGTTCAAGTGGTTCCTGGACGAGGGCCTGCGCGAGACGATCAACGACATTTCTCCGATCGAGGACTACACGGGCACGCTTGCCGTGGAGTTCGCGGACTACTGGTTCGAGTTCCCGGACAACCCGCAGGCCACCATCCGCGAGTGCCGCGAGAAGGACCTCACGTACCAGGCTGCGCTGCACATGCAGGTCCGGTTCGTGAACAAGGAGACCGGCGAGATCCGCGAGCAGAGCGTCTTCATGGGCGACTTTCCGCTCATGACCGACCAGGGCACCTTCATCATCAACGGGACCGAGCGCGTCATCGTCACGCAGCTCGTCCGGTCGCCCGGCGCGTACCTCATGGAGCCGAAGGACGCGGACAAGCAGATCTTCATCGCGAACCTGATGCCGAGCCGTGGCTCGTGGCTCGAGCTCGAGGTCGACAAGAAGGGCATCGTCTACGCGCGAATCGACCGCAAGCGGAAGCTCCCGATCACGACGCTCCTGCGCGCGCTGCCGGCCGTCGACGGCTCGACCGGCGAGGAGCTAGACCTCTCGACGAACGAGAGCATCCTCGAGGTCTTCGAGGGCAACCGCTTCATCGCGATGACCCTCGAGAAGGACACGACGACGCGCGAGGAAGAGGCGGTCGTCGAGGTCTTCAAGAAGCAGCGGCCAGGCGAGCCGCCGACGCTCGAGAACGCACGCAACTTGCTACGCGGGCTCTTCTTCGACCCGAAGCGCTACGACCTGACCAAGGTCGGTCGCTACAAGCTGAACCAGCGGCTCGAAGTCGACGTCCCTGAGGACACCCGCGTCCTGACCACGAAGGACATCGTCGCCCTCGTCAAGCGGCTCGTCGATCTTCCGATCCGCCTTGGCGTTCCGGAGGAGTCGAAGGACTACGCGGCTGACGCCCTCACACTCTCTCGCGAGCCCGTCCGGAACGAGCTCGACGAGTACGAGGACTTCGGCAACCGCCGCCTCCGGACGGTCGGTGAGCTGATTCAGGAAGCGTTCCGCGTGGGTCTCTACCGCATGGAGCGCGTCGTCCGCGAGCGGATGACCACAGAGGACGTGGACACGATCACCCCGCAGACGATCATCAACATCCGGCCGGTCGTGGCTGCGCTCAAGGAGTTCTTCGGCTCCTCGCAGCTCTCGCAGTTCATGGATCAGACGAACTCGCTGGCCGGCCTGACGCATCGCAGGCGGCTCTCCGCGCTCGGCGCGGGCGGCCTCACGCGCGAGCGCGCGCCCATCGAGGTCCGCGACGTCCACGTGACCCACTACGGGCGCATGTGCCCGATCGAGACGCCGGAAGGCCCGAACATCGGCCTCATCGGGTCGCTCGCCTCCATGGCGACGGTGTCCGAGTTCGGCTTCGTGCAAACCCCGTACCGCGTCGTGGAGAAGGGGAAGGTCACGGACAAGATCGTGTACCTCGACGCCGCCGAGGAGGAGAAGTTCACGATCGCGCAGGCGAACGAGCCTGTAGACGAGAAGACCAGCAAGTTCGTAAACGACGCCGTGCTCTCGCGCGGCCCCGGCGGCGAGCCGGTCACGGCCGACCCGAAGGACGTCCAGTACATGGACGTCGCTCCGGCCCAGATCGTCTCGGTCGGGACGGCGCTCATCCCGTTCCTCGAGCACAACGACGCGAACCGAGCGCTCATGGGCGCCAACATGCAGCGACAGGCAGTGCCGCTTCTCATCACCGACGCGCCGCTCGTCGGCACGGGGCTCGAGTACCGCGCCGCGGTCGACACGGGCGACGTCGTTCTCGCCTCGCGGCCCGGCACCGTGATCGACGTCGACGCCGAGAAGATCGTCATCGAGGCCAAGGACGGCAAGGACGAGTACGACCTCGTGAAGTTCATGCGCTCGAACCAGGGCACGCTCATCCACCAGAAGCCGATCGTGGCCCTGGGGGACAAGGTCAAGCAGGACGACGTCCTCGCCGACGGCAGCTCGACGGCGCAGGGCGAGCTGGCGCTCGGCAAGAACCTGCTCGTGGCCTTCATGCCGTTCGAGGGCTACAACTTCGAGGACGCGATCGTCCTCTCCGAGCGGCTCGTGAAGGACGACGTCCTGTCGTCGATCCACATCCACGAGTACGAGATCGACGCGCGCTCCACGAAGCTCGGCGACGAGGAGATCACGCGCGACATCCCAAACCGCTCCGAGGAATCGCTCCGCGACCTGGACGACCGCGGCGTCGTCAGAATTGGCGCCGAAGTCGGATCGGGTGACCTGCTTGTCGGCAAGGTAACGCCGAAGGGCGAGACCGAGCTGACGGCCGAGGAGAAGCTGATCCGCGCGATCTTCAAGGAGAAGGCGCGCGAGGTCCGCGACACCTCGCTCAAGGTTCCGCACGGTGAGGGCGGCAAGGTCATCGACGTGAAGACTTTCTCGCGCGAGGCGGGCGACGACCTGCCGCCCGGCGTGAACGAGCTCGTCCGTGTCTACGTCGCCAAGAAGCGGAAGATCGCCGAGGGCGACAAGCTGGCCGGACGCCACGGCAACAAGGGCGTCATCGCCCGGATCGTGGCCGAGGAGGACATGCCGTTCCTCGAGGATGGCACGCCCGTCGACGTCGTCCTGAACCCGCTCGGTGTTCCGAGCCGGATGAACATCGGCCAGATCCTCGAGACGCACCTCGGCTGGGCGGCCGCGCACGGCGTCTTCTCGGAGAACGGTGTCGCGAATGGCCCGACTCCGATTGCGACGCCGGTGTTCGACGGCGCGACGGAGGCCGAGGTCGACGACGCTCTCATCGAGTGGACGAAGCAGAACCCGGATTCCCCGATCGCATTCAAGGTGGACACGAAGCGGCGGCCGGGCCGGCGGACGTCCGGGAAGGTGCGGCTCTTCAACGGCCGCAGCGGCGAGCCGTTCGACCAGAAGGTGACCGTCGGCTTCATGTACATCCTGAAGCTGCTCCACCTCGTCGACGACAAGATCCACGCGCGCTCGACCGGCCCGTATTCGCTCGTCACCCAGCAGCCGCTGGGCGGCAAGGCGCAGTTCGGCGGCCAGCGCTTCGGCGAGATGGAGGTGTGGGCGCTCGAGGCCTACGGCGCCGCGTACACGCTCCAGGAGATGCTCACGATCAAGTCCGACGACACGGTCGGCCGGGTGAAGGCCTACGAGGCGATCGTGAAGGGCGAGAACATCGCCGAGCCATCTATCCCGGAATCCTTCAAGGTGCTCCTGAAGGAGATGCAGTCGTTGGCGCTCGACGTCGACGTCATCTCGGAAGAGGGCGGCGAGGTCGAGATTCGCGAGGAGGACGACGAGCTGCTCCGCGCTGCAGAGGAGCTCGGAATCGACCTCTCACCGGGCTCACTCCGGGCGGCCGCCCGCCAGCCGACGGCCGAGGAGGTCGAGGAGGGCGCCGAGGCGATGGAGGAGGCGGGGGAGACCCAGCTTCCGTCAGACGAGACGCTCGCCGACGTGGGCGAGGACTCGGGTGCAGTCGTCGGCGGCGAGACGCCCGCCGAAGAGGCGGCTGACCTGGCCGGCCCGTTCGCGGCGGCGCCTGACCTCGCCGACCTCGAGATCGAGGAGAAGTGAGGAACACGGCGACTCGTAGGGGCGGGATTCATCCCGCCCGTGACCTACGAGACGAGGACGCGGGCCGGACAAGTCCGGCCCCTACAGGATTTCATTTGGGACGCGACGACATGAGGACGGAGAGGCTTTGATCGACATCAATAACTTCGACGCGATCCGCATCGGCCTCGCGTCGAGCAAGCAGATTCGCGACTGGTCTTCCGGCGAGGTCACGAAGCCGGAGACGATCAACTACCGCACGCTGAAGCCCGAGAAGGACGGGCTCTTCTGCGAGCGGATCTTCGGTCCCACGAAGGACTGGGAGTGCTACTGCGGCAAGTACAAGCGCGTCCGCTACAAGGGCATCATCTGCGAGCGCTGCGGCGTCGAGGTGACGCGTCAGAAGGTTCGCCGCGAGCGCATGGGCCACATTGACCTGGCGGCCCCCGTCTCGCACATCTGGTTCTTCAAGGGCGTCCCCAGCCGCATCGGCTACCTGCTCGACATCGCGCCGAAGGAGCTCGAGAAGGTTCTCTACTTCGCGGCCTCGATCGTCACGGCGGTCGACGGCGACAAGCGAAAGGCCGACCTCGCCGATCTCCAGGACAAGGTCAAGGCCGAGTCGGAGCGTATCTACGTCGATCGTGACGAGGCGCTCGCTGCGCTCGAGGATCGCCTGACCCGCCGCCGTGAGTTCTTCACGAAGGGCAAGGAGCGCAACTTCGACGAGGACGACGAGTTCTGGGCCCGCGGCCTTCTCTCCTGGGCCGAGGAGCAGGGTCTGCCCGTTCTCGAGGAGGCGCGCAAGCTCGTGGGCGGCCTCTTCATCGAGGTCGCGAACAAGATCACGACGGAGGACTCGAAGAAGATCCGCGAGCTCGTCCGCCAGGCCGCGATCCGCGATGACCGGCAGCTTGCCCCGCGTGAGCTCGACCAGGTGGCGAACGCTGCCGTCCAGATCCGGGAGGCGCTCCGGCCGCTCCAGAAGGAGTACGAGAAGGCGACCGGCTCGAAGAAGGGCGCGGTCACGAAGCACCTCAACCGGATCCTCGACGCGCTGCTCGCCGGCGAGGAGCTCGAAGGAGACGACGCCGAGATCGTGGCATCCGTCGACCGCAAGAATCTGGAGAAGGCCCGGGAGCTCGGGAATGGGCTTCTGCGCGAGCTTCTCGAGACGGCCGAGCCGACTGCGTCCGCGGACGAGGTCAAGGACCTTGCGAACGATCTCTGCCTAAAGGCCGAAGGCCGCATGCAGAAGGAGGATCTCGACGCGATCATCCAGTGGGCGCTCAAGGTCCGCGAGATGTACCTCGACATCGAGTCGCGTCGCGCCGATGCGCGCGAGGCCGGTGAGGACTCGGTCGCTCGGCTCGAGCAGACCTGGCAGCTCTTCTCCGAGATGGAGCCCAAGCAGGTCGTGAACGACGAGATGCTCTTCCGCGAGCTCAAGGATCGCTTCGGGTCGCCGTACGGCTTCGGCGTCTACTTCCGCGGTGGCATGGGGGCGGAGGCGATCCGCGATCTTCTGCGCGACCTCGACCTCGCCGCCGAAGCGAAGTCGCTTCGCGAGACGATCAAGACGTCGAAGGGCCAGAAGCAGAGCCGCGCCATCAAGCGGCTCAAGGTCGTGAGCGCGTTCATCACCTCGGAGAACAAGCCCGAGTGGATGATCCTGGAGGCGATCCCGGTCATCCCGCCGGAGCTCCGCCCGATGGTGCAGCTCGACGGCGGCCGCTTCGCCACGAGCGACCTGAACGACCTCTACCGCCGTGTCATCAACCGGAACAACCGCCTGAAGCGGCTGCTCGATCTCGGCGCGCCCGAGATCATCGTGAACAACGAGAAGCGGATGCTTCAGGAGGCGGTCGACGCCCTCTTCGACAACGGGCGCCGCGGCCGTGCGGTTACCGGCCCGGGCAACCGTGCGCTCAAGTCGCTCTCCGACATGCTGAAGGGGAAGCAGGGGCGCTTCCGGCAGAACCTGCTCGGAAAGCGCGTCGACTACTCCGGCCGGTCGGTGATCGTGTCGGGGCCGACGATGAAGCTCCACCAGTGCGGGCTGCCGAAGCTGATGGCCCTCGAGCTCTTCAAGCCGTTCATCATGAGCAGGCTCGTCGAGCGCAAGGCCGTCCAGAACATCAAGGCCGCCAAGAAGTACGTCGACTCGATGGCCCCCGAGGTCTGGGACGTCCTGGAGGAGGTCATCGCCGAGCACCCGGTTCTCCTGAACCGCGCGCCGACGCTGCACCGCCTCGGGATCCAGGCGTTCGAGCCGGTGCTCGTCGAGGGCAAGGCGATCCAGATCCACCCGCTCGTCTGCCACGCGTTCAACGCCGACTTCGACGGCGACCAGATGGCCGTTCACCTGCCGCTCTCCGCAGAAGCGCAGGCAGAGGCGCGCGTCCTCATGCTCTCGTCGAACAACATCCTCTCGCCGGCGCACGGAAAGCCGCTCGCCACACCGACCCAGGACATGGTGCTCGGCGGCTACTACCTGACCTACTCGTCGGCCGACCTCGATGCCACGAACGCCGAGGATCTCGATCCGCGCCCGCGCCGGTTCGGCTCTGAGGACGAAATCGTGCTCGCGCTCGACGCGAAGCAGGTCGGCCTCCAAGACCCGGTCGAGTACCGGCGGAACGGCGAGGTCGTGCTGACGACTCCGGGCCGCGTGATCTTCAACGAGGAGGTCGGGCGGTCACTCGCCCGCGCGCACGGAGACGGGTTCGAAGCAGTCGACCAGCCGTACATCAACCGGACGCTCGGCAAGAAGGAGATGAACGACTTCATCTCCGACCTCGTCGACCGCTACGGGGCGCTCGCGCTCGCGCCCGTGCTCGACACGATCAAGGAGCTCGGATTCCACTACGCGACCCAGGCCGGGATCACGGTCTCGAAGAACGACATCGTCATCCCCGAGTCGAAGGAGAAGATCCTCGAGGACTACGAGGGTCGAGTGCAGACGATCGAGGAGCAGTACGACCGCGGCCTCATCACGGAGGAGGAGCGGAAAGAGCGGATCGTCGAGACCTGGACGGAGGCGACAGACACGGTCGCCGAGGCCATGGAAGACACGCTCTACGAGCTGAACCCGATCTTCATGATGGCCAACTCGGGTGCGCGTGGATCGTTCAAGCAGATCCGCCAGCTCGCCGGCATGCGTGGCCTGATGGCGAATCCGAAGGGCGACATCATCGAGCGGCCGATCAAGGCGAACTTCATGGAAGGCCTGTCGGTGCTCGAGTACTTCATCTCCACCCACGGCGCCCGGAAGGGCCTCGCGGACACCGCGCTTCGCACGGCGGACTCGGGGTACCTGACTCGCCGCCTGGTCGATGTCTCGCAGGACGTGATCGTCCGTGACATCGACTGCGGCACCGACGAGTACATCGAGCTGCCGTTCCTGACGGCGGACGGCGTCAACCGCTCGCTCCCGGGCCGCGTCGTGGCCGAGGAGCTCCGCAAGCCGCTCAAGGACGGAAAGCCCGGCAAGACGGTGCTCGCCGAGAAGGACGAGCTCCTGACGAACGCCGTGCTCATCCGGATCGAGGGCGATCTCGAGCCGGAGCAGGCGGAGATCCTCACTGTGCGCGTGCGCACCGTCCTCAAGTGCAAGAGCGAGTTCGGCGTCTGCCAGCGGTGCTACGGCACGTTCCTCGCGACGGGCAACCTGTGCGAGATCGGTGACGCCGTCGGCATCGTCGCGGCGCAGTCGATCGGCGAGCCGGGCACGCAGCTCACCATGCGGACGTTCCATACGGGCGGCGTCGCCGGCGCCGATATCACCCACGGCCTTCCGCGCGTTGTCGAGATCTTCGAGGCGCGAAACCCGAAGGGCGCGGCCAAGCTGGCCGAGGTCGGTGGTCCTGTGACGCTCGAGGAGAACGAACGTGGCGTGAAGCTCACGATCGTCCCGAACGAGCTGGACGAGAACGGCGAGCCCCTCGCCGACGTCTCCCATCAACTCCCGCGACGCACGCGCCTCCTCGTATCCGAAGGCGAGGTCGTGGAGCCGGGGGACGCTCTCCACGAGGGCTCACGAACTCCGGCCGACCTCCTGCGCTTGAAGGGCGCCACGGCGACCGAGGTTTACCTCGTCGACGAGGTGCAGCGCGTGTACCGGTCGCAGGGCGTCGACATCCACGACAAGCACATCGAGCTGATCATCCGCCAGATGATGAAGAAGGTCAGGGTGGAGAGCGCGGGGGATACCGACCTCCTCCCGGGCCAGCTCGTGGACAAGGTGGTGCTGGAGCGGGAGAACGCACGGGTGAAGAAGGCCAAGAGCGAGCAGGCCACGTTCGAGCCGCTGATCCTCGGGATCACGAAGGCATCGCTCGCCACCGAGTCCTTCCTCTCGGCTGCCTCCTTCCAGGAGACCACGAAGGTGCTGACGGACGCCTCCATCGAGGGCAAGATCGACCGCCTGCTCGGTCTCAAGGAGAACGTCATCATCGGCAAGCTGATCCCGGCCGCCACTGGACTCAAGCGGTACCGCGCCGTCAGCATCAAGCCGAGCGACAAGGTTCCCGCGTCCGCGCTCAAGCGGCCGGCAACCGAGGAGCAGCTGCTTGCGGCGCTCGAGGAGATCGGCTCGGACGGGGACTCAGGCGAGCTCGGGATGATCGACTTCGACTTCGGCGGCGCGCCGGAGGCGAACGGCGAGCCGGCGCTCGAGGCCGGGGAAGCGGTCGAGATTCCAGAGGTCGACTCGCCGCTCGACGACGAGTAACGGTCACGAGTCCGGCGCTCGCTCCGCGAGCGCCATGACGACTCGCGACCGGATCGGTCCTAAGCGGTGCCGGGCGAGGCCCGGCACCGCGGCCGTCGTGAGCTCGATGTCCGCGCTCTTTGCGAGAAAAACGCCTGACTGCGTCTAGACCTCGGTTCGCCGGTTCTCTACATTTCGCGGGCGGCTGCGAAGCCGCGGGCGGCCCCCTCGCCCGCCGGCGTCCGTTCTCCACAGAATCCACACCCTGCTGGGGAGAGATCGGCGTGTGCTCAAACGCCGTTCTGGGCTGGTTCTGCGCGGCTCTTCCCGTTCTGCTTCGCTCGGTAGAGCGCTTCGTCGGCCTGTTCGAAGAACGCCACAGGATCGGCCTCTCCCTCGAGCTTCGCGACGCCAGCCGAGATCTGCAACCGCTCGACAGGCCCCGCCGCGGCGTTCTCGATCGCGAACTGGAGACGCCGGTAGAGCTGCTCGGCGTCCTCGAGGTTCGACTCCGGCAGGATGACGGCGAACTCGTCGCCGCCGATGCGGCAGGCGATGTCGGATGTCCGGACGACGGAGCGAACGCGCTCGGCGAGCTGCGCCAGCACGGCGTCGGCCGCCAGATGGCCGATCCGATCGTTGATGGCCTTGAAGTTGTCCACGTCGAGTACCAGGAGGGCGAGCTCGCGTTCGTAGCGTCCGGCCCGCGCGCACTCGCGGGCGAGGGTGTCGTGGAAGTAGCGCCGATTCTGGAGCCCGGTGAGGGCATCCAGGTCGGCCAGCCGGCTGGCGTCGCGGAAGCGGATGGCGTTCTCGACCGCGCGCCCGGCGTCGGCTGCGAGTTCCTCGAGCGCTGCCACGTCGGCCTCGGACAGCTCCCGAGAGCGGCCACGCCAGAAGACCGCGAGCATCCCGACCGGGGCGTCGGCTCCGTCCAGGGGAACCGCGAGCCCGCCGCCGATACGAGCGGGATCCGCGTCGTCCTCGGGATAGCGGTAGACGATGGTGACCGCGCCTGCGCCCGCTTCAGGGTCGGTCGGAAGCGCCTGCCGTTTGGCTTCCTCGGCTGTGAGGCCGGCCGTGGCGATGAGCGGCTCCTCGTCCAGCCTTGGCACAGAGAGAGCGCCCGCATCCACTCCTTCGAGCCCCAGCGCGGCCTCGAGGATCCGCTCGCTGAGTACGTCGAGGTCGATCGTGGAGGCGAGGGCCGAGACCCGGTGGCTCCGGCGGAGGTCGTCGCGGGCCTGCCTTAGCTTCCCAGACACGTCTTCGAGCGTGCGCTCGAAACGCTCGTCCGAGTCCCTGAGCATCCTGGCGACGTCGATCTGCGGCTCCTCCCTCCGGCGCGCGCGAACCAGCACGACGATGAGAGTCGCGCCGAGCGCAAGAGCGAGTGCGGCGGAGCCGATCGCAGCTCCGACCGCGACCCAAGTGGTCGTATCGAGAAACACCATTCCGGGACCCCGTCCGGGTTGTAGGCCGCTTCTCTCAGAATAGGCGGATTTGCGGGGATTTACACCCCGTCTTCGGGTGCCGGCTTAGCCGGCGCCCGCCCCTTGACTTCGCAGCGTTCCCTCTAGCAAGAAAGTCGTCATGGCGCGCGAAGCGTGCCGGACTTTGTTGCTAGACTGGCGCGAGGTTCGGGGTGGACGGGAGTCCGCTCCGGCCTTTCTTTGCGTAAGGAACGACCAGGAGATCCAAACCGCGTGCCGACAGTGAATCAGCTCATTCGCAAGGGCCGAAAGGCGGCCGTCGCGAAGACGAAGACGCCGCACCTTCGCGGCGCTCCGCAGAAGCGGGGTGTCTGCACACGCGTGTTCACCGTGACGCCAAAGAAGCCGAACTCCGCTCTCCGCAAGGTGGCGCGCGTCCGGCTGACGAACGGCGAGGAGGTGACGACCTACATTCCGGGCGAGGGGCACAACCTCCAGGAGCATTCGGTCGTCCTCGTTCGCGGCGGCCGCGTGAAGGACCTACCGGGAGTCCGCTACAAGGTCATCAGGGCCGCGCTCGACACGGCCGGCGTCACCGACCGGCGGCAGGGCCGCTCGCACTATGGCGCGAAGAAGGCCGGCGGCTAGGAGTTCGATGCCTCGCCGCGCAGAGATCACGCCGCGCCCGCTCGACACCGACCCGGTCTACGAGTCAACGCTCGTCACGCAGGTCATCAACAAGGTCATGACGCGCGGGAAGAAGTCGACCGCCGAGCGGATCGTCTACTCCGCCCTCGATCAGGTGGGGGACAAGACGGGCCGCCCGCCCGTCGAGGTCCTCGAACAGGCCGTGAAGAGCGTCACGCCGGTGCTCGAGGTTCGCTCGCGGCGCGTCGGCGGCGCGAACTACCAGGTTCCGGTCGAGGTACCGCAGCGGCGCGCCCGCACCCTCGCCGTCCGCTGGATCGTAGGCTTCGCGCGCGACCGGCGGGAGAAGCAGATGGAGGACAAGCTCGCAGGCGAGATCCTCGACGCGCTGAACCAGCAGGGCGGTGCGTTCAAGCGCAAGGACGATCTCTACAGGATGGCGCAGGCCAACAAGGCCTTCGCGCACTACAGGTGGTAACGGAGACGAGACGAAGCACAGTGGCTGAAAAGACTGCAACCATCGCCGGCGGCAAGGTCGCGCTCGAAAAGGTCCGGAACATCGGGATCATGGCGCACATCGACGCGGGCAAGACGACGACGACCGAGCGGATCCTCTACTACACCGGGCGGACCCACAAGATGGGCGAGGTGCACGAGGGCGCCGCCGTCATGGACTGGATGGCGCAGGAGCAGGAGCGCGGCATCACGATCACGTCCGCTGCGACAACGGCGCTTTGGCGAGATTTTCGTATCAATATTATCGATACGCCCGGGCACGTTGACTTTACCGTGGAGGTGGAGCGAAGCCTGCGCGTCCTCGACGGCGCCATCGCCGTCTTCGACTCGGTGGCGGGCGTCGAGCCCCAGTCGGAGACCGTCTGGCGCCAGGCCGATCGCTACCGCGTCCCGCGGATCGCGTTCATCAACAAGATGGACCGCGTCGGCGCCGACTTCTTCGGGGCCGTCCAGTCGATGATCGACCGCCTCGGGGCTCATCCGGTACCCGTGCAGCTGCCGATCGGCCAGGAGGAGCACTTCCGCGGCGTCGTGGACATCATCGAGATGCGCGCGATCGTCTGGAACGACGACCTCGGCATGAACATGGAGATCGAGGAGATCCCGGAGGAGCTCCGAGAGCAGGCGGAGGAGTACCACCACCAGCTCATCGACGCCGTCGCCGAGCAGGACGAGGAACTGCTCGAGACCTACCTCACGGACGAGTCGGCCGTGACGCCCGACATGATCCGGCGTGCGCTTCGCAAGGCCACGCTCGAGATCGCGGTCACACCGATCTTCCTCGGCTCGGCCTTCAAGAACAAGGGCGTGCAGCCGCTGCTGGACGGGGTCATCGACTACCTGCCGAGCCCGCTAGACGTCCCGCCCGTCCACGGGCGCGACCCGCGCACCGACCACGAGCTCTCACGCCGACCGGCCGAGGACGAGCCGTTCTCCGCGCTCGCCTTCAAGGTCATGAGCGACCCGTACGTCGGCAAGCTGACCTACTTCCGCGTGTACTCGGGGAAGGTCGCCCAGGGCGAGCGCGTCCTGAACGTCACGACCGGCAAGTCCGAGCGCATCGGCCGCCTGCTCCAGATGCACGCCAACCACCGCGAGGAGCGCGAGGACATCGGCGCCGGCGAGATCGTTGCCGCAGTCGGGCTGAAGCAGACCACCACGGGCGACACGCTCTCGGCCGAGACCGCGCCGATCCGGCTCGAGTCCATGGACTTCCCGGATCCGGTCATCTTCGTGGCCATCGAGCCGAAGACGAAGGCCGACCAGGACAAGCTCGCGCAGGGCCTCCAGCGCCTCGCCGACGAGGATCCGACCTTCCGCGTCCGCTCGGACGAGGAGACGGGCCAGACCCTGATCGGCGGCATGGGCGAGCTACACCTCGAGATCATCGTCGACCGCCTCCTGCGGGAGTTCTCGGTCGACGCGAGCGTCGGCCGGCCGCAGGTCGCCTACCGGGAGACCGTCGGCAACCGCGTCGAGAAGATCGTGGGCCGGTTCGTCCGCCAGACGGGCGGCCGGGGCCAGTACGGCCACGCGGTCATCAATCTCGAGCCGTCCGGGCCGGGCGAGGGCTACGAGTTCCTGGACAAGATCGTCGGCGGCAAGATCCCGCGCGAGTACATCCCGTCCGTCGATCTCGGCATCCAGGAGGCGATGGAGTCCGGGATCCTCGCGGGCTACCCGGTGGTCGACGTCCGGATCGAGCTGGTCGACGGCTCCTACCACGACGTGGACTCGAGCGAGATGGCGTTCAAGGTCGCCGGCTCCATGGCGTTCAAGAGCGCCATGCAGCGGGCCAAGCCGAAGCTCCTCGAGCCTGTCATGGCGGTCGAGGTCGTCACGCCCGAGAGCTACCTCGGCGACGTCATGGGCGACCTCTCGTCGCGGCGCGGCCGTGTCGAGGGGATGGAGCCGCGCGGCAACGCGCAGTCCGTCCGGGCGCACGTCCCGCTCGCCACGATGTTCGGCTACGCCACGGATCTACGCTCGATGAGCCAGGGGCGGGCCACGTTCACCATGCAGTTCGATCGGTACGAAGAGGTGCCGCAGGCGATCGCGAGCGAGATCGTCTCTGCGGCGCAGTCGTAAAGGAGAACCGGAGGGAAGATGTCCAAGCAGAAGTTCGAACGCACGAAGCCGCACGTCAACGTCGGCACCATCGGTCACATCGACCACGGGAAGACGACCCTGACCGCGGCCATCACGAAGGTCCTGGCCGAGCAGAACACGGGCACGGCGTTCACCCAGTTCGATCAGATCGACAAGGCGCCTGAGGAGAAGGCCCGCGGCATCACGATCGCCGCCTCGCACGTCGAGTACGAGACGGCCAACCGCCACTACGCCCACGTCGACTGCCCGGGGCACGCCGACTACATCAAGAACATGATCACCGGCGCCGCCCAGATGGACGGCGCGATCCTCGTCGTCTCGGCCGCCGACGGCCCCATGCCGCAGACGCGCGAGCACATCCTGCTCGCCCGCCAGGTCGAGGTGCCCTACATCGTCGTGTTCCTGAACAAGGCTGACATGGTCGACGACCCCGAGCTTCTCGAGCTCGTCGAGATGGAGGTCCGCGAGCTCCTTTCCAACTACGAGTTCCCGGGCGACGACATTCCGATCATCGCCGGCTCGGCGCTCAAGGCGCTCGAAGGCGACGAGGAGTGGACGCCCAAGATCCTCGAGCTCATGGAGGCCGTGGACACCTACATCCCGGAGCCCGAGCGCGACATCGACAAGCCGTTCCTGATGCCGATCGAGGACGTGTTCACGATCACGGGCCGCGGCACGGTCGTTACCGGCCGCGTCGAGCAGGGCCAGGTCAAGGTCGGCGAGGAGATCGAGATGGTCGGCATCCACCCGCAGACGTCGAAGACGGTCGTCACGGGTGTCGAGATGTTCCAGAAGCTCCTCGACTCGGGCCAGGCCGGCGACAACATCGGCGCTCTCCTCCGCGGTATCAAGCGCGAGGACGTCGAGCGCGGCCAGGTGCTCGCGAAGCCGGGCTCGATCACGCCGCACACGCACTTCAAGGCCGAGGTCTACGTGCTTTCGAAGGAGGAAGGCGGTCGCCACACGCCGTTCTTCAACGGCTACCGGCCGCAGTTCTACTTCCGGACGACGGACGTGACCGGGAACATCAAGCTGCCGGAAGGCCAGGAGATGGTCATGCCAGGCGACAACACGAACATGGACATCGAGCTCATCCAGCCGATCGCCATGGATCAGGGGCTGCGCTTCGCGATCCGCGAGGGCGGCCGCACAGTCGGTGCCGGCGTCGTGACGGAGATCTCCAAGTAGGCCCGTATGGGCGAGGCATGCCTCGCCCGTGGCTCTCAGGAGACCATGCCACAGCAAAAGATCCGCATCAGGCTGAAGGGGTACGACCACTCGCAGCTCGACAAGTCGGCGCTGTCGATCGTCGAGACTGCGCAGCGCACCGGCGCCACCGTGACCGGGCCCGTGCCCCTGCCCACGGAGAACAACCGCTACACGGTCCTCCGCGGCCCGTTCAAGGACAAGGACAGCCGCGAGCACTTCGAGGTGCGGACGCACAAGCGGCTGATCGACATCCACTCGCCGACCCCGAAGACGGTCGACTCGCTCATGCGGCTCGATCTTCCTGCGGGCGTCGACATCGAGATCAAGCTGTGATGTCGCGGATGTCTTTGGTTCACGCGGGCGGCATGAACGCCGCCCCTACATCCCGTTGTAGGGGCGGGACTTGTCCCGCCCGCACGGAGGCGAGCCTGTGAAGGGCATCGTCGGAAGAAAGCTCGGGATGACGCAGGTCTTCGACCCGGAGACCGGCTCGCTGACGCCCGTGACGGTGATCGAGGCGGGGCCGTGCCCGGTTGTCTCGATCCGCATTGCGGATCAGGACGGCTACGACGCGGTGCAGCTCGCCTTCGACGCAGTGCCGGAGAAGAAGCTCCAACGTGCCCGTCTCGGCCACCTGAAGAAAAACGGCGTCGAACCGCATCGCAGGCTGGTCGAGATTCGCGGACCGCACGAGCTGACCCCCGGTGAGACTGTCACGGTCGAGGCCTTCGAGCCGGGCGAGCGCGTGAAGGTCTCGGGCGTCTCGATCGGCAAGGGCTTTCAGGGCACGGTCAAGCGCCATAACTTCAGCCGCGGCCCGGTCACCCACGGCTCGCACAACGTCCGGGCGCCGGGCTCGATCGGCGCATCGGCGACGCCCTCCCGCGTCTTCAAGGGGATCCGCATGGCCGGCCGGATGGGCGGCAAGCGCGTGACGCAGGTCGGGCTGACGGTGGTCGAGACAGACCCTGAGCAGAACCTCCTGCTCGTGAAGGGAGCCGTCCCCGGCCACAAGAACTCGATCGTGGTCGTCAAAGAGGACAAACGCTGATGGCCGCGCCGAAAGCACCGATGCTCGACGCGAGCGGCAAGAAGGCCAAGGACGTGAGCCTCGCCGAGGCGATCTTCACGGCCGAGGTCAAGCCGAGCCTCATCCACGAGACCGTGCGCGCGGAGCAGTCCGCGGCCCGCGCCGGCACACGGGCGACGAAGTCCCGCGGCCTCGTCTCGGGCGGGCGCGCGAAGCCGTGGCGCCAGAAGGGAACCGGCCGGGCGCGTCAGGGCACGATCCGCGCCTCGCAGTGGACCGGCGGCGGCATGGCCTTCGCTCTCTCCCCGCGGAACTTCTCGGTGAAGGTCAACCGCAAGGCCCGGAAGGCCGCGCTCCGCGGAGCGCTCTCCCGCCACGCCGGCAACGGGACGCTTGCCGTCGTCGATGCGGGCGCCTTCGACGAGCCCTCCACGAAGAAGGCGGTGGGCCTCGCCTCCCAGTGGGGCAAAGACTTTCCGCTGCTCGTCGTGGCCGAGCCCGAGGAGCAGACGCTCATCAAGAGCTTTCGGAACATCGACCGCTCGCTCGTCGTCGAGCCGTCCGAGCTCGAGGTCGGCGCCCTCGTGTGGGCGCGATCGGTGCTCGTGACCGAGGCCGCTCTCGAGCGGATCCAGGCCATGGCCGACGGCGGCGGCCGGGGAGGTGCTTCCTGATGCACGCACGCGAGGTCCTGATCGCGCCGGTCGTCTCCGAGAAGAGCTACGCGCTGATCGAGCAGAACAAGTACTCGTTCCGAATCCACGAGAAGGCGCACAAGACGCAGGTGCGCCAGGCCGTCGAGGAGCTCTTCGACGTCACCGTGCTCGGCGTGAACGTCGTCAAGGTGCAGTCGAAGCCGAAGCGCCGCGGCCTTTCGCGCGGTCGTAGGCCCGGGTGGAAGAAGGCGATCGTCCAGCTCGCCCCGGGCGACAAGATCGAGATCTTCGAAGGAGCCCAAGTCTGATGGCCCTCCGTAAGTACAAGCCCACGAGCCCGGGCCGCCGCTTCCGCAGCGTCTCGGCGTTCGACGACGTCACCAAGAAGTCTCCCGAGAAGAGCCTCGTCGAGGGAATCGGGAAGTCGGGCGGCCGCAACAACCGCGGCCGGATCACGACGCGCCATCAGGGCGGCGGCCACAAGCGCCGCTACCGCGTCATCGACTTCAAGCGGACGAAGGACGGCGTGCCCGCGAAGGTGGCCGCGATCGAGTACGACCCGAACCGGTCGGCCCGGATCGCGCTCCTGCACTACGCGGACGGTGCCAAGTCCTACATCATCGCTCCGGCCCGCCTTGCCGTGGGAGCCACCGTCGAGTCGGGCCCCGAAGCCGACATCCGGCCCGGCAACGCGCTCCCGCTCGCGAACATCCCCACGGGCACGCTCGTCCACAACGTCGAACTGAAGCCGGGCAGGGGCGGCCAGATGGCGCGGAGCGCCGGCTCGGGCATCCAGCTCGTCGCCAAGGACGGCCCCTACGCCGTGCTGCGGCTCCCGTCCGGGGAGATGCGCCGAGTGCTGCTCACGTGCCGCGCGACTGTCGGCCAGGTGGGTAACGTGGATCACGAGAACATCTCGTCCGGGAAGGCCGGGCGGAGCCGCTGGCTCGGCAAGCGCCCAACCGTACGCGGCTCGGCCATGAACCCCGTCGACCACCCGCACGGCGGCGGCGAGGGCAAGTCGAAGGGCGGGCGCCACCCGGTCACACCGTGGGGCGTCCCTACTCTCGGCAAGCGCACCCGGCAGAAGAACAAGGAATCCGACAAGTTGATCGTCCGCGCCCGCCGACGTGGAAAGGAGCGTCGCTAGGTGAGCAGATCGTCCAAAAAGGGCCCGTTCGTGGAGGAGCGGCTCATGAGCCGCATCACGCAGATGAACGAGTCGGGCCAGAAGCATCCGATCCGGACGTGGTCGCGTATGTCGACCGTGTTCCCCGAGATGGTCGGGCACACCATCGCCGTCCACGACGGCCGAAAGCACGTTCCGATCTTCGTCACGGAGGGCATGGTCGGCCACAAGCTCGGCGAGTTCGCGCCGACGCGGATCTTCCGCGGCCATTCCGGCGACCGACAGACGAAGGTCCGCTGACGAAGCCATGGCCACCGTTGAGACCAAGACCCCGACAGAGGTTCGCGCCGAGGCGAAGTACGTCCGTACGGCGCCGCGCAAGGCGCAGCTCGTCGCGGAGCAGATCCGCGGGCGAACCGTGCCCGAGGCGCGGACGATCCTCACCTTCATGACCCGCGATGCTGCGGGCGACGTCGCGCGCGTGCTCGAGTCCGCAGTCGCGAACGCCGAGGCCAACCACGGCCTCTCGGGTGACGAGCTCTACGTGTCGGCGGCGTACGTCGGCGCCGGGCCCACGCTGAAGCGCTGGCGGGCCCGGGCGCGCGGACGGGTGGCCAGGATCCGCAAGCGCACGTGCCACATCACGGTACGCCTCGCGATGCCCGACCACTCCGAGATTCCGCTCACTCCCGTCGCGCCCCCGCCGGAGCCGATCGCGGCTCCCGAGCCGGATGCTGGGGCTCCCGAGGAGGAGACCGAGACCGAGGCGAAGCCGAAGCGCGCCGCGCGGAAGAAGACCGAGGAGAAGAGCGAGACCGCCGAGAAGCCGAAGCGGACGCGAGCCAGGAAGGCCGAGGAGACGGAGCGGCCGGAGGCCGCTCCTGAAGCCGAATCGCGCGAAAAGCAGGGCGATTCGACAGAGCCAAAGCGCGCTCCACGGCGCAAGAAGACCGACAAGAGCGAGGAGAAGTAGTGGGCCAGAAGGTTCATCCAGGCGGCCTCAGGGTCGGCGTCATCCACGACTGGAAGTCGAACTGGTACGTGGGGTCGAAGGACTTCCCGGCGGCGCTGATCGAGGACGTCAAGATCCGCGAGCACATCTACGGGAAGCTCGGCCACGCCGGCCTGTCCGACATCCTGATCCGCAAGGACAAGCAGCGGATCACGATCGACATCTACACCGCTCGTCCGGGCATCGTGATCGGTAAGTCCGGCGCCGAGGTGGACGCGCTGCGCCGCGAGGTGCACGGCATGACGCAGAAGAACGTCCACATCAACATCAACGAGATCAAGCGGCCTGAGCTCGACGCGAAGCTCGTCGCCCAGTCGATCGCCGAGCAGCTCCAGAACCGCGTGAGCTTCCGGCGTGCCATGAAGCGGTCGCTCGCATCTGCGATGCGCTCGGGCGCCCAGGGAGTGAAGATCACGTGCGGCGGCCGCCTCGGCGGCGGTGAGATGTCGCGCTCCGAGACCTATTCGGAGGGACGGGTGCCGCTCCACACACTCCGGGCTGACATCGACTACGGGTTCCACGAGGCGAAGACGACATACGGCCGCATCGGGGTCAAGGTCTGGATCAACAAGGGCGAGATCATGCCCGAGGGCTTCGACACCGACCGAACCGACAGCGGCCGGCTCGGAGACCAGGATCAGGCGCGGCGCCGCGGCGGCCGTGAAGGTCTCGGCCCCCGCGAGGGCGGCCGTCGCGCTCCGGACCGCGAGGGCCTCGGACCGGTTCGCCGGCGCAAGCGCGGCTCGGGCGGCGGCCCCGGCGGCGCGCGACGCGGCGGTGGGCGCCAGAGCCAGGGCCAGGGTCAGGTGGAGCAGCCCCGCACGGACGAGGCCGGTCGCTCGGCTGAAGGTCGTGAGCAGCCGGTGGTCGAGCCCGAGGCTCCCACAGTGCCGAAGCCGGCTGCCGAGGCACCCGACACGACCTCGGGCAAGCAACAGACCGAGGATCCGACGAAGCTCGAAAAAGCCGGCGACGAGGAAGCGAAATAGTCAATGCTGCTACCGCGCAAGACGAAGTTCCGAAAGCAGCACCGTGGCCGCCGGCGTGGGCTCGCCAAGGGCCAGCAGCAGGTCAACTTCGGCGACTACGGGCTGAAGGCGCTCGAGACCGGTTGGGTGACCAACCGTCAGATCGAGGCTGCCCGTATCGCCATGACCCGCCGGATCAAGCGGGGCGGCAAGGTGTGGATCAACATCTTCCCGGACAAGCCGGTGACCCAGAAGCCCGCCGAAACCCGCATGGGCTCCGGCAAGGGGTCGCCGGAGCACTGGGTGGCCGTCGTCAAGCCGGGTCGCGTGATGTTCGAGCTCGCCGGCGTCCCCGAGGACCTCGCGCGCGAGGCCATGCGCCTGGCCGCGATGAAGCTGCCGCTGAAGACCAAGTTCGTGAAACGGGAGGCTGATCTCTTTGAGGGCTAGGACGAGCGCCTTTAAGGAGGGGGCTCGTGGGGGAACCCTGGGTTCCCCCACGCGAAGACGGGAGGCTGATCTCTTTGAGGGCTAGGGAGGTCCGAGAGCTTTCGGACGAGGAGCTCGTGGAGCGCCTCGCCGAGAGCCGTGAGGAGTTGTTCAACCTGCGCTTTCAGGCGGCGACCGGCGCGCTCGAGAACACCGCGCGCCTGACCTTCGCCAAGCGCGACATCGCTCGCATCCTGACCGTCCAGGCGGAGCGGGAGCACAGGCTGGAGAGAAGGTAGATGGCTAGACCGAGAAAGACAGAGGAAGAGACGCCTGAGGTCGAGGAGACCGAGGCCGAGCAGGCCGAGACTCCGGAGGCCGACGCTCCAGAGGCCGACGCTCCTGAGGCTGCGGCCACCGAGGAGCTCGTCTCCGAGCAGACCCCGGAAGAGGCTTCCCCCGAGGAGGCTCCGGCCGAGGCTGCGGAGGAGCCCGCGCCCGAGGAGGAGCAGCCTGCGGCAGAGGCCGAGCCTGCGGCCGAGGCCTCCACGGCCGAGGAGACGCCGGCCGAGGAGCCTCAGGTCGAGCCGGAAGCCGAAGAGGCTCCGGCTGCGGACGCGGAAGCTCCGGCCGAGGAGGCCGCAGCCGCTGCCGTCCCGGCGAAGTCGAAGCGCGTCCGCAAGCCGAAGGAGTTCCGCCGCGCCCGCACGCAGGCCCGGAAGACCAAGCGCGCCGCCGCGTCCGGTGGGGAGCGAAAGCCGATCACTCGGCTCCCGAAGCCCGACCATGCGCCGGGCCGCCGCAAGGAGCGCCGCGGCGTGGTCGTCTCGAACGCCATGGACAAGACCGTCGTCGTTCGCGTCGATACCGCGAGGCCGCATCGTCGCTACAAGAAGGTCGTGCGGGTATCGCAGAAGTTCCACGCGCACGACGAGCGGAACGAGGCGAACGTGGGCGACGTCGTCCGGATCGTCGAGACGCGCCCGCTCTCGAAGACGAAGCACTGGCGCCTTGCCGAGGTTGTGGAGCAGGCCCGGTAACCGAACGATGATCCAGCAGGAATCCAACCTTCGTGTCGCCGACAACACCGGAGCCAGGTCGCTCCGCTGCATCCGCGTGCTCGGCGGCTCGAAGCGCCGCTACGCTCGTGTCGGCGACGTGATCGTCGGTACCGTGAAGGTCGCGACCCCCCAGGGCACCGTGAAGAAGGGCGAGGTCGTGAAGGCCGTGGTCGTCCGGACGAAGAAGCCCTTTGGACGGAACGACGGTACGTCCATCGCGTTCGACGAGAACGCGGCCGTGATCATCGACAACGCGAACAACCCGCGCGGCACCCGCATCTTCGGACCCGTCGCGCGCGAGCTCCGCGAGAAGAACTTCATGAAGATCGTCTCGCTCGCACCGGAGGTCTTGTAGGGGCCGGACTTGTCCGGCCCGCAGGAGAGATATGGCTAACACGATGAAGATCAGGAAAGGCGACGTCGTCCAGATGCTCTCGGGCAAGGACCGCGGCAAGCAGGGCCGCGTCCTCGAGGCGCAGCCCGCCAAGGGGCGGGTCATCGTCGAGAACCTGAACGTGGT
Source organism: uncultured Actinomycetes bacterium (assembly GCA_963733135.1). Lineage (GTDB taxonomy): Bacteria > Actinomycetota > Thermoleophilia > Gaiellales > Gaiellaceae > CAVTBX01. The sequence continues at coordinate 50,046 of CAVTBX010000005.1, read as the reverse complement.
CAAGAAGCACAGAAAGCCACGGCCGATGCGCGACTCGAGCCGGATGGGTCAGGTGCAGATGCAGGCAGGCGGTGTCTTCGACCTCGCGGCGGCCGTCGACGTCTCGAACGTGATGATCGTCTGCCCGACCTGCAATCGCGCTTCCCGCGTCGGCTACGAGTTCCGTGACGCGAAGGGCGGGCGGATCAAGGTTCGCGTCTGCAAACGCGCGGACTGCGGGGAGGTGCTCGACCGCTGATGGCCGTCGCAGAGCAGCAGATTCCGAGGCTGAGGCAGCGCTACGACGAGGAGATCCGCGAGCGCCTCAAGGAGCGCTTCGAGTTCTCCTCAGTGATGCAGGTTCCTCGCCTCGAGAAGATCACCGTGAACATGGGCGTCGGCGAGGCGAAGACGAACGCCAAGGCGCTCGACAGCGCCGTCGAGGAGTTGACCACGATCACCGGTCAGCGCGCGCAGATCACCCGTGCCCGGAGGTCGATCGCCGGCTTCAAGATCCGCGAGGGCATGCCGATCGGCACGAAGGTGACGCTGCGCGGTGCCCGGATGTACGAGTTCCTCGACCGGCTCGTCTCGATCGCGCTCCCGCGAATCCGCGACTTTCGGGGGCTCTCGCCGGCGAGCTTCGACGGGCGGGGGAACTACTCGCTGGGCGTCCGAGAGCAGCTCATCTTCCCGGAGATCGAGTACGACGACATCGACGCCGTGCGCGGGCTCGACGTGGCGATCACGACGACCGCGAAGTCGGACGAGGAAGGGCTCGAGCTCCTGCGCGAGCTCGGACTCCCCTTCCGGCAGGACACGCAAGGAGCGTAGAGAGGAACCTATGGCGAAGAAGAGCTTGGTCGTGAAGGCCGCGCGCCCGCAGAAGTACCCAACACGCCGCTACAGCCGGTGCAACCGCTGCGGCCGGCCCCGGGCCGTGTACCGCCGGTTCGGCCTCTGCCGGATCTGTCTGCGAGAGCTGGCCCACGAGGGCGCGATCCCGGGCATGACGAAAGCAAGTTGGTAATCCGATGCTGACTGACCCCGTAGCAGACATGCTGACCAGGATCAGGAACGCCAACAAGGCGCTCCAGGAGTCCGTGACGATGCCGACCTCGAGCATGAAGGTCGAGATCGCCAAGCTCCTGAAGGAGGAGGGCTACATCCGCGACTACCGGGTCGACGAGGGAGAGTCCTTCGATAGCCTGGTCGTCGAGCTCAAGTTCGGGAGGAACCGCGAGCGGGTCATCACCGACCTGAAGCGCGTCTCGAAGCCGGGCCGCCGCGTCTATGCGAAGAAGGAGCGCCTGCCGCGCGTCCTCGGGGGCATGGGCACGGCGATCATCTCGACGTCGAGAGGGCTCGTCACGAGCCGCACGGCGCAGGAGCAGGGCGTCGGCGGAGAAGTGGTCTGCTTCATCTGGTAGGAGCGGCAAGAAGTCTGGCGATTTCTCGCCGATAAGGAGAGACGAAGGTCTTGAGCAGGATAGGAAAAAGCCCAGTGGAACTGCCCGCCGGCGTCAGCGTCTCGATCTCGCCTGGGCGCGTGATGGTGAACGGGCCGCTCGGCGAGCTCACGCAGAACGTGCCGCGCCGGATCACGGTCGAGCAGTCCGACAGCGAGCTCGTCGTGAAGCGTCCCACCGACCGCGGCGGAGATCGAGCGCTGCACGGTCTCACGCGCTCGCTCGTCGCGAACATGGTGCAAGGCGTCACGCAGGGCTTTCAGAAGGCGCTCGAGATCCAGGGCGTCGGCTACCGCGCCGCGCTTCGCGGGACGTCGCTCGAGCTGAACGTCGGCTACTCGCACCCAGTCGTCGTCGAGCCCCCGCAGGGAATTACATTCGAGGTGCCGCAGCCGACGCAGGTGATCGTGCGCGGGATCGACAAGCAGCGGGTCGGCCAGATCGCCTCCGAGATCCGTCGGGTTCGACCGCCGGAGCCCTACAAGGGCAAGGGCATCCGCTACGAGGGCGAGTACGTGCGCCGCAAGCTCGGGAAGAGGGCGTAGTGCCCCTCCAGGCCATACTTGCCCGCTTCCCGCCCGCGATCACGCGGCGCCAGGAACCACCCTCGCCCTTGCTAAGGCCACCGGCCTTGGCCGCGGACGAGTGCGGCCCCTGGCTTGGTGCTCGCGACCCAGAAGCTAGACAGCATCACCTGGAGGGGCACTAATGGCCACACTGACGACACGCGAGGCGCGCCTGCGCCGCCACCGCCGGGTTCGGCGCCTGATTCAGGGTTCCGCCGACCGGCCGCGGCTCGTCGTCTTCCGCTCGAATCGCGGGATCGAGGCCCAGCTCGTCGACGACCTCGAAGGCAAGACGCTCGCGTCAGCGAGCCACACGACGCTCCCCAAAAGCTTCAAGGGCTCGAAGACGGAACAGGCCGCGGAGGTCGGCAAGCGACTGGCGGCGGCCGCGAAGAAGGCGGACGTCAAGACGGTCGTCTTCGACCGTGGCGGCTACCTCTACCACGGGCGCGTGAAGGCTCTGGCAGACGGCGCTCGCGAGGGAGGTCTCAAGTTTTGAGGTTGTCTATACACATGGGCCGGACAAGTCCGGCCGCTATACCCGGTTTTCGTAGGGGCGGGACTTGTCCCGCCCGGGAGGTGGAATGGCGGTAAACGTCCAGCAGGTGCGCGAGCGCGAGCTCGCCGAGCGGGAGCTCAAGGAGCGCGTAGTCGAGATCAACCGCGTCGCCAAGGTCGTCAAGGGCGGCCGGCGCTTCTCGTTCACCGCGCTCGTCGTGATCGGCGACGAGGTGGATCGCGTCGGCGTCGGCTACGGCAAGGCCCGCGAGGTGCCGCTTGCGATCTCGAAGGCTGTCGACGACGCGAAGAAGAACCTCTTCACCGTGCCGAAGAAGGGACAGACGATCACGCATGACATCGTCGGCGAATTCTCCGCCGCGCGCGTCGTCTTGCGCCCGGCCAGCGAGGGGACCGGCGTCATCGCAGGCGGTGGCGTTCGCGCCGTGCTGGAGCTCGCCGGCATCCGAGACATCCTGGCCAAAAGCCTCGGAACGCCCAACCCGACCAACACGCTGAAGGCAACCGTCGACGGCCTCAAGAAGCTCCGCCGACCCGAGGACGTCGCCCGCATCCGCGGAAAGGCGGTTCACGAAGTGCTCTTCCCGCGCAAGCGCACGGAGGAGCCCGAGGCCGAGTCCGCGCGCGCCGCGACGACCGAGCCCGAGGATGCCCCGGTCACCGCGGAGGAGCTCGCCGAGGACGCTCCGGCGCCATTCGAGGAGGCCGAGCCCGCCGGCGACAACGAGACAGCCAAGGAGCCTGCGGCGAAGGACGAGCCCGCCGGCGAGGCCAAGCCGAAGCGTCGAGGCCGGCGCAAGAAGGACGAAGGTGGCGACGCTTAAAATCACACAGACTCGAAGCCAGATCGGCCAGACCGCCAAGCACCGCGGTACGCTACGCGCCCTCGGGCTCGGCAGGATCGGACGCACAGTCGAGCGCCCGGAGACCCCGGAGACTCTCGGCATGCTCCGAAAGGTCCGCCACCTGGTCGACGTGGAGGAGTCCTAGAGATGCCTGACGAGAACGAGCTCAGCCTCTCGACGCTCAAGCCTGCCCAGAAGCGGCGCTCCCGCAAGCGGATCGGCCGCGGTCTGGGCTCCGGCAAGGGCCGCTACTCCGGCCGCGGGATCAAGGGCCAGAAGTCGCGGTCGGGCTCGCATCAGATGCGACCCGGGTTCGAGGGCGGTCAGATGCCGCTCTACATGCGGCTCGGAAAGCAGCCCGGCTCGACGTCGAAGGACGCGATGCCGATCGGCCCGCACCGCACGCACACCGTGGGCGTGAACGTGTCCGAGCTCGAGCGCGTCTTCGACGACGGCGCCGAGGTCACGATCGAGGATCTCGCCGAGAAGCGGCTGATCCGAAACACGCGCACCGACGTCAAGATCCTCGGCAACGGCGACCTGACGAAGAAGCTCACGGTCACAGCCCACCTCTTCTCGAAGAGCGCCGCCGAGAAGATCGAGGCAGCCGGCGGCACGGCGAACGCGCTTAGGCCTCCGCGCGAAGAGCGCAAGTCCAAGCGTCGGAAGAGCAAGCCTGCTAAGACCGAGGCTCCAGCCAAGGCCGAGAACGAGGCCGCCGAGGCAAGCACGGCCGGCGAGCCTGAGACCGCGGCCGAAGGCCCAGAAGGCGAGGGTTAGCCGCTCATGCTGAGCTGGCTCGCGAACGCCTGGCGCGTCCCGGAGCTCCGCAACAGACTCCTGTTCACGGCTGGGATCCTCGTGCTCTACCGGCTGGGGAGCTGGATTCCGGTGCCGGGCGTCGACCCGACTCAGATCGAGAACTACTTCCGCGGCCAGGGCGGCACCGTCCTCGACCTCCTCAACATCTTCTCGGGCGGCGCGCTTTCGCAGTTCGCGGTGTTCGCGCTCGGGATCATGCCCTACGTCACGGCCTCGATCATCATGCAGCTGATGACGGTGGTGCTCCCGAAGCTGGAGCAGCTCCAGAAAGAGGGGGAAGCCGGCTACGCGCGCATCAACCAGTACACGCGCTACCTGACGATCGCGCTCGCGGCCGTCCAGGCGGCGGGGTACTCGTACCTCTTCGAGCGCCAGGGCGCGCTCACCCTGAACCCGGGCAAGTTCGTCCTCATCCTGATCTCGCTGACGGCCGGAACCGCTCTCCTCATGTGGATGGGCGAGCTGATCACGAAGCGCGGCGTCGGCAACGGCATCTCGCTCCTGATCTTCGCGTCGATCCTCGCGGGGCTTCCCGGCGGCGTCCGGGCCTGGTACGAGGGGACGCCGTTCGAGCAGCTCGTCTTCCCGCTCCTCGCGCTCGCGATCATCGTCGCGGTCGTGTTCGTCCAGGAGGGCCAGCGGCGCATTCCCATCCAGTACGCGAAGCGCATGGTCGGCCGCCGCCTCACGGGTGGCCAGACGACCTACATGCCGCTTCGCGTCAACATGGCGGGCGTCATCCCGATCATCTTCGCGGCCGCGATCATGGCCTTCCCGCCCACGCTCGCACAGTTCTTCCCGGGAACGTCGGGATTCATCAACGACCACTTCACGCCGACCTCATGGGGCTACCTGATCCTCCAGGCCGCCCTGATCGTGATCTTCACGTACTTCTACACCGCGGTTCAGTTCAACCCGGTCGACCAGGCGGACAACCTTCGCAAGCACGGGGGCTACGTCCCCGGCATCAGGCCCGGCCCTCCGACCGCGCAGTATCTCGACCGCGTGCTGACGCGCCTGACCCTTCCGGGCGCGCTCTTCCTCGCCCTCGTCGCGACGCTCCCGACGCTCTTCATCAAGTACGGAGGCTTCGCGCAGGCGACGACGACGGCGCTCGGCGGCACGTCGATTCTCATCGTGGTGGGCGTCGCGCTCGACACCATGCGGCAGATGGAGTCGCAGATGATGATGCGCCACTACGAAGGCTTCCTACGCTAGCTGTGTCTCGCCTGGCCGTGTCCACCGCATCCCTGGCGGCTGCAAACGCTTCGCCATGCGTCGTCCTCAGTCGCCCCTTTGCTACCAGCAAAGGGGCTCCCTGCGTCCTAGCCTGGCTCGGTTTTCGCTCGCCAGGAAGACGGCAACACGACCAGACGAGACACTGATGTCCCTCGACGTGATCATCCTCGGGCCTCCCGGGGCGGGAAAGGGCACCCAGGCGGCGCGCATCGCCGAGGACGCCGAGATCCCGCACATCGCGACCGGCGACATCATCCGCGCGATCAAGGAGGAGGACACTGAGCTCGGCCATGAGGTCAGAGCCGTTAACGACCGTGGCGACCTCGTGTCGGACGAGCTCATGATCGAGCTGATCCGCGAGCGACTCTCGCGTCCGGACATCGAGACCGGCTTCGTTCTCGACGGGTTCCCACGGACGCTGCCGCAGGCGGAGGCGCTCGATGGGCTGCTGGAGCAGCTCGAGCGCACCCTTTCGGTCGTCCTGCACTTCCTCGTCCAGGATGAGGTCGCGGTCGAGCGGTTGCACGGTCGCGCTGTGGCCGAGGGCCGTAGCGACGACACGCCCGACGTGATCCGTCACCGTCTCGAGGTGTTCCATGGGCAGACCGAGCCCGTCGTGGAGTACTACCGGACGCGTGGCCTGCTCGTCGGCGTCGACGCCGACCGCTCGGTCGGGGAGGTCTTCTCCGAGGTTCAGGACGTTCTCCAGACCGCCGGAGCGGGCCAGTGATCATCCGAAAGTCGCACGACGAGATCGAAGCGATGGCTCGCGCCGGCCAGGTCGTCGTCGAGACGCTCGAGCTGCTCGGCGAGCACATCGCCCCGGGCGTGACTACCGGCGAGCTCGACTCGATCGCCGAGGAGCACATCCGCTCTCAGGGTGGGGTGCCGACGTTCAAGGGCTACCGGGGGTTCCCAGGCTCGATCTGCGCCTCGCCGAACTCGATGGTCGTGCACGGCATCCCGGGCGCCTACGAGCTTGAGGAGGGGGGCGTCATCTCGATCGACGTCGGCGTGACTCTCGAGGGCTTCGTCGGCGACTCCGCCTACACGTTTGCGGTCGGCGACGTCGACTCAGAGACGCAGAGACTCCTGGACGTCGGCCAGGCGGCCCTCTCGGCCGGGATCGAGGAGGCGCGGGCCGGCAATCACATAGGCGACATTGCTGCCGCGGTGCAGCGGACGACGGAGTCAGCGGGCTTCTCCGTCGTACGCTCGCTTGTCGGACACGGCGTCGGGCGTTCCATGCACGAGGAACCTCAGGTGCCGAACTTCGGGGAGCCCGGCCGGGGCCCAAAGCTCGCTCCCGGGATGACGCTCGCGATCGAGCCCATGATCACGGCCGGGGAGCCGGATGTCTGGATCGCAGACGACCGTTGGTCGATCTCGACGACCGACGGATCGCAGTCCGCGCACTTCGAGCACACCGTCGCAATCACCGACGTAGAGCCGCGAATCCTGACGCAGGCCCGCACCGGCTCTTTGCTAGGATGACCCCTCCGCTCGGCGGCTGGCGACGCGCGTCGCTGCGACGGGCGGATTCCTAATGAAGGTCAGAGCTTCAGTCAAACCCATGTGCGATCGCTGCCGCGTGATCAAGCGGCACGGCAAGGTTCTGGTCATCTGCACGAACCCGCGACACAAGCAGCGACAGGGATAGGAGAGAGGATTGGCACGGATCGCCGGAGTGAACCTCCCCCGCGAGAAGCGGCTGGAGGTCGGCCTCACGTACATCTACGGGATCGGTTCCTCGACCTCCCGCAAGGTCGCGGCCGAGCTCGGGCTGTCGCCCGACATGAAGGTGCGTGATCTTACGGACGAGGAGGTCACGAAGCTCCGGAACTACATCGACGGCAACCTCGCCGTCGAGGGCGATCTCAGGCGCGAGCGCTCGCAGAACGTGAAGCGGCTCCAGGAGATCGGCTCCTATCGAGGCGTCCGCCATCGGCGCGGCCTGCCCGTGGACGGCCAGCGGACGAAGACGAACGCCAGGACGCGGAAAGGCCCGAAGAAGACCGTCGGCCGCGGCAAGAGAGCCGCACCCAAGTGAGTACTAAGTAATGGCGCCCCCTCGTCGACAGGCGACGCGCGGCCGCACACGGCGTCGCGTCAAGAAGAACATCGCGATCGGCCAGGCGCACATCAAGACGTCGTTCAACAACACGATCGTTACCCTCACCGACACGGAGGGGAACGTGATCGCCTGGGAGAGCGCCGGCTCGGCGGGCTTTAAGGGCTCGCGCAAGTCGACGCCCTACGCGGCTCAGATCACGGCCGATTCCTGCGCGCGGAAGGGTATGGAGCACGGGCTCCAGAAGGTCGAGGTCTTCGTGAAGGGCCCAGGCTCCGGCCGCGAGACCGCGATCCGCTCGCTCCAGGCCGCCGGGCTCGAGGTGCTCGGCGTCCGCGACGTCTCGCCGCAGGCGCACAACGGTGTGCGGCCCAAGAAAAGGCGCAGGGTCTAATGGCCCGCGATCGTTCCCCCAAGTGCCGCCAGTGCCGCCGGGAGGGCATGAAGCTCTTCCTGAAGGGCGAGCGTTGCCTGACCGAGAAGTGCGCCGTCGAGCGCCGCAGCTACCCGCCGGGGGAGCACGGCCGAGGCAGGATCAAGCAGAGCGAGTACCTGCTCCAGCTGCGCGAGAAGCAGAAGGCGCGCCGCTACTACGGGATCCTCGAGAAGCAGTTCCGGAACTACTACGCGAAGGCGTCGCGTCGCTCGGGCATCACGGGCGAGGAGCTGCTCCGGATGCTCGAGACGAGGCTCGACAACGTCGTGTACCGGCTCGGCTTCGCGGCCTCGCGGTCTCAGGCGCGCCAGCTCATCCGTCACGGCCACTTCCAGGTGAACGGCCGCCGGGTGAACATCCCGAGCTACGGCGTGCGACCGAACGACGTGGTCTCGATCAAGGCCGGCAGCCCGGCCGAGAACGTCGTCCGCGACGCGACCGACCTGACCGCCACGGTCACGCCGTGGCTCCAGGCTGACCACGACAACCTGACCGGCAAGGTCCTGAAGCTCCCGGAGCGGGACGAGATCGACACCCCGGTCCAAGAACAGCTGATCGTAGAGCTCTATTCGAAGTAGGGGCGAGGCATGCCTCGCCCGCGCCCACTGAAGACTTAGCGCGGAAAAAGACGGAAAGGGAAACGCATGGCCACGAGAACCGCCACGATGGACTTCCAAGTCCCGAGGATTACCCACGAAGAGGTCGACGAGCGAAACGGCGTCTTCACGATGGAGCCGCTCGATCGCGGCTTCGGCTACACGTTCGGCAACTCGCTGCGCCGCGTGTTGCTCTCCTCCCTGGAGGGCGCCGCAGTCACCTCGGTGAAGATCGAGGGCGTCGCGCACGAGTTCACGACACTGCCGGGCGTCCGTGAGGACGTCACCGACATCATCCTGAACCTGAAGAACCTGATCTGCCGGCTGCACGGCGACTCGCCCGAGGTGGAGGTCAGGCTCGACAAGAAGGGATCCGGCGCCGTGACGGCAGCCGACATCGAGGCGCCCGCAGATCTCGAGATCCTGAACCCGCAACTCGAGATCGCGAACCTCGCCGACAAGGCCCGGCTCGAGATCACGCTCACGATCGGACGCGGCCGCGGCTACGTCCCGGCCGAGCTGAACCGCGGGCCCGAGCACTCGATCGGCACGATCCCGGTCGACTCGATCTTCTCGCCGGTTCGGCGTGTCTCCTACGAGGTCGAGGCGGCCCGCGTCGGGCAGCGCACCGACTACGACAAGCTGACGCTCGACGTTACGACCGACGGCTCGCTCGACCCGCGCGACTCGATCGCGCAGGCGGCCGAGATTCTGATCCGCCAGCTCGCGATCTTCACGGACATCGACAAGATCGAGGGCCTCGGCGAGGGCGGGGTGCCGGAGGCGGCCGCCGAGGCGCCGCAGGCTCACGGGATGGAGAACTTCCCGATCGAGGAGCTCGAGCTCGGCGTCCGAAGCTACAACTGCCTGAAGCGCGTCGGCATCGAGACGATTGGCGATCTCGTGTCAAAGACCGAGAGCGAGCTCGCCGCGATCCCGAACTTCGGCAAGAAGTCGATCGAGGAAGTGTCGGAGACGCTCGCAGCGCACGGGCTCAACCTCAGGGACGAGTAAGCAGGGAGCGGGACGAGCGATGCGACACCAGCGGGCCGGTCGGAAGCTCGGGCGGGACTCCGCCCACCGGAAGTCGCTCTACGCGAACCTCGCGGTCGCGCTGATCGAGCACGGCCGGATCAAGACCACCGAGGCGAAGGCGAAGGAGGTTCGGCCGTTCGTCGAGCAGATGATCACGCTCGGCAAGCGGGGCGACCTCGCCGCGCATCGGCAGGCCGTGCGCGTGCTCCGGTCGAAGTCGGCGGCGCATGTCCTCTTCTCCGAGGTCGCGCCGCGCTTCGCGGAACGCCCGGGCGGCTATACGCGAGTTGTGAAGCTCGGCCCGCGCCAGGGCGACGCCGCGCCAATGGCGTACCTCGAGCTCGTGGATTACGTGCCCGCCGGCACAGCAGCTCCGGCGTAGCCGATCGACAGGCAACCGACCGGCCACCTAGTCAGGCCCGCGAACCCGTCTCCTTCGGCCATGTCAGGGGTCTGACCCCTGACATGGCTGTCTTGGCCGGGCAGCGTTCCTCTAGGCAGCCCGCTCGACGGCATCTGCGAAGAGGCGCAGGGTGAGGTCCCAGCCGCCCTCGCTGTCGTAGTTCGCCCGGACCTCCTCGGCCCGGTCACCCAGGATCTCCCAGCCGCTCTGTTCGAGCGTGACCCGAGTACCATCGGCTTCCGCAACGAACGTGACCTCGATTAGCTGTGCGGTGTCCGGGCCCCGGCCCGCGTACCACGAGCAGGCGAACCGATGGGGTGGCTCCCACTCGGTGACCCGGCCCCACTCGTGCTCGGTTCCGTCGTCGAGCCGCTCGAGAAAGCGTCCGCCGAGCCGTGGCTCGAGAACGACCTCTTCGACGCGCTCTTCGCCGACTGAGTGGGTCTTCGCAGGCCACCAGTCGTCGATTCCTTCCGTGAAGACTCGGAACGCCGTGTCGGGGGCAGCTGCGACCACGATGGACTTGGTAACCAGCATCTCCGTACTGCTCATTCTCGACCTCCTTCGCTCTCGGCGGCCGCCCTGAATGCGACCAGGGCCTGGCTCCAGAACTCGTCGAAGTACTCGCGAAGCTCGGCCACGCCGTCCGGCTCGACGCGGTAGATCCGGCGCGTGCCCTCGCGCCGTTCTCGGACGAGCCCGGCCGTCTTCAACACCTTGAGGTGCTGCGAGACGGCGGGCCGGCTGACCGGCAGATTGCGGGCGAGGTCGCCGACCGATCGCTCCCCGCCGCCAAGCCGCTCGAAGATCGTACGACGTGTTGGATCCGCGAGAGCTTCGATTCCGGCTCCGTAAGCCACAACTAACGGTAAGCTAACACTAACGCTATTGGTATGTCAAGCAGAGGCCGGCGTTCACTAGCCTCTCGCGGATGGCCACGCTGAAGCTCGTGCTGGAGTACGACGGCCGGGGCTTCTCCGGCTGGGCCGCCCAGCCCGGGCTCCGAACCGTGGAAGGCGAGCTGCGGTCGGCTCTCGACGAGGTCTTCGCCGACTGGAGCCACCTGGCCGTCGCGGGACGCACCGATGCGGGCGTCCACGCGCTGGGTCAGGTCGCGAGCGTGGCGGCGGAGGGGGGCGTTCCGTACGACCGTGCCGCGGAAGCCCTGAACGCGGTGCTGCCGGACGACGTCGCCGCCCTCTCCGTCGAAGCGGCGCCCGAAGGATTTCACGCGCGCTTCTCGGCTTGCTCCCGCTCGTACCGGTATCGGATCTGGCGACGACGAACGCCGTCGCCCTTCGAGCACGGGCGCAGCTGGTTCCTCCCGCGACCGATCGAGGAGGAGCGGCTCGTCGCGAACACCGCTCAGCTCGCCGGGACACACGACTTCAGAGCTTTCACGCCGACCGGGACGCTGCACGACGTGTTCGTCCGGACAGTCCTCGAGGCTGTCTGGGAGCGGCACGGTGACGTGCTCGAGTTTCGCATCAGTGCCGACAGCTTCCTGAGACACATGGTGCGAACGCTCGTCGGTACGATGCTCGAGGTCGAGCCGGGCGAGCTCGCGCGACTCCTCGAGGGCCGCCCGCGCGCCGAGGCCGGCACGACCGCCCCGCCGCACGGCCTGTACCTCGAGCGAGTCGACTACCCATGCGCTACCGAACAGTCCTCTTCGACCTCGACGGCACGCTGATCGACTCCGGGGCGATGATCCTCGAGTCGTTCCGGCATGCGACCCGGACTGTCCTCGCGCGGGAGATCCCTGACGAGGAGCTCGTGGCTGCGGTCGGGGGCTCCTCGATTCACGACCAGATGCGTACCTTCGACCCCGAGCGCGTGGACGAGCTCGTGCGCGTCTACCGGGAGCACAACACGCCGCTTCACGACGAGCTCGAAGCCTTTCCAGGCGTCCACAACCTGCTGGAGCAGCTGCTCGGCGAGGGTCGTCGGCTCGGAATCGTCACCGCGAAACGCCGGAAGACCGTGCAGCTCGCCTTCGACCGGCTCGGGATCGAGAGTTTCTTCGACGCCGTGGTGACGACCGACGACACCGACCTGCACAAACCGCATCCAGAGCCGGTGCTCCACGCTCTCCAGCTTCTCGACTCGAAGCCCGCCGACGGCGCGTTCGTCGGTGACTCGCCCTTCGACGTCCAAGCCGGCAAGGCGGCCGGCGTCTTCACGGTCGGGGTCTCCTGGGGGAAGATCCACACGCCCGAGCGCCTGCTGGAGCTCGGAGCCGACACGGTGGTTCACAGCCCTGAGGAGCTCCTCGATGTCCTCTAGGACGACCTCGGCCGACGAGCGCCTGGCCGAGCTTCGTGAGCTCGTTGACCATCACCGGCACTGCTACTTCGTCCTCGACGAGCCCGAGGTTTCGGATGCCGAGTTCGACCGGCTCTACGACGAGCTCGTCGCGCTCGAGGAGGAACACCCCGACCTCGTCACGCCGGACTCCCCGACGCAGCGGGTCGGCGCGCCGCCCTCCGAGAAGTTCAAGAAGGTCGAACACCTGGCACCGATGGGCTCACTCGACAAGGTCACGACCGACGAGGCGCTCTTCAAGTGGGCCGACGACGTGCGGAAGCGGCTCGGCACCGAGGAGCCGGTGGCCTACGTCATCGAGCCGAAGATCGACGGAAGCGCGGTCTCGCTCGTCTACGAGAACGGCGTCCTGACCCGCGGCGCGACCCGTGGCGACGGCTACCGCGGCGAGGAGATCACCGTGAACCTGCGAACCGTGCGCTCGATCCCGCTTCGGATGCGCCTCGCGGACGGCGAAGAGCCGCCGCCGGTGATGGAGGTGCGTGGCGAGATCTATCTCCCGCTGTCAGGCTTCCGGGCGCTCAACGAGCGTCTAACCGGCGAAGGCAAGAAGCTGGCGCCGAACCCGAGGAACGCCGCTGCGGGCTCGTTGCGACAGCTCGACTCCTCGGTCACCGCCGACCGGCCGCTCGCGATCTGGGTGTACGGCTCGGGCTACCGCGAGGGCATTCCCGTCGGGAGCCAATGGGAGCTCCTCGAGTGGCTCAAGGAGCGTGGCTTTCGTGCGAACCCGTTCGCCCAGCAGCTCGAGTCCATCGAAGCCGTCGCCGAGGCCTGCCGCGCCTGGGAGACCAAGCGCATGGAGCTCGACTACGAGATCGACGGGATCGTCATCAAGGTCGACTCGATCGACCAGCAGCGGCGGCTCGGGGCGCTGCACGAGCGGCCTCGCTGGGCACGCGCCTTCAAGTGGGCGCCGCTGACCGCCCAGACCAAGCTCCTCAAGGTGCACATCCGCGTCGGCCGAACAGGGAACCTCAACCCGTGGGCTCAGCTCGAGCCCGTGCACGTCGGCGGCGTCACCGTGTCGACGGCGACGCTCCACAACGAGGAGGACATCAACCGGAAGGACATCCGCCAGGGCGACACCGTGATCGTCCAACGCGCGGGCGACGTGATCCCGCAGGTCGTCGGGCCCGTCCTCCCGCACGCAAAGGGCACGAGGCGCTTCCGGATGCCGAAGCGCTGCCCGCTCTGCGACGTGGAGGTCGTGAAGCCCGAGGGCGAGGTCATGCACCGCTGCCCGAACCGCGCGTGTCCCTCCCGCGGTCTCGAGACGCTCATCAATTGGGTCGTCGCCGCGATGGACATCGAGGGCGTCGGCGAGCAGTTCGTGCGCCGGCTCTGGAAAGAGGGCTTGCTCCGCTCGATGCCCGACCTCTATCGCCTGACGCCGGAGCAACTGACCGAGATCGAGGGGTACGGCGAGATCTCCGCGCGTAACGCCGTCGAGGCGATCCAGGCCTCGAAGAGCCAGCCGTTCTTCCGGGTGCTCTTCGGGCTCAACATCCCCGACGTGGGCTGGGTCACGGCCCAGAGCATCGCGCGTCATTTCGGGGCGGTCGACCGCCTGATGGACGCGAGCCAGGAGGAGATCCAGGAGGTCGAGGGCATCGGGCCTGAGCGGGCGGAGGCAATCGCGGAGTGGTTCTCGGACGAAGAGAACCGCGGCTTGGTCGCCGAGCTCCGCGAGCTCGGCCTCACGTTCCAGGCCGGCGAGGCTGAAAAGCCGGTCGAGGGCAGGCTCTCGGGCGAGACCTACGTCATCACGGGAACCCTCGAGGGTTGGACGCGGGAGGAGGCGACGGCCGCACTCGAGGAGCTCGGCGCGAAGGTTTCCGGGTCGGTCTCGAAGAGGACGGCCGGGGTCGTGGTCGGCGAAGAGCCGGGCTCGAAGCTCAGGAAAGCGCAGGAGGCCGGCGTGCCGATCCTCGACGAGCGGGCGTTCGCCGCGCTTCTTGCCGGATCCTGAGCCCTCCTAGGCCGCGCGTCGCGCGAGGATCTGGGCGAAGCGGTCCTGGCTCCTCCGCGCCGGCGTCCAGGGCACCGGGCTGCCGTTCTGGAGGACGGCGAACGCGAAACGAGACGCTACATAGCCCGACAAGGCCGAGGACTGGTTGGTCGTGCCCGTCTTCGCACGCACCCGGTCGCGGGCCGGGCCCGACTCCATGCGATCGTCGAGCGTTCCGTCTATCCCAGCGCGAGCCAGCGACGCGTAGAACGCCTCGCGGACCCGCGTGTCCTGCCAGGCCGAACGCAGGAGCTTGCCCAGCGCCTTGGCTGTGATGCGGTCGTCTCGCGAGAGCCCGGAGCCGTCCGCGATTCTGACGCCCGTCAGCGGTACGCCCCGATCTGCGAGCTCCTCCCTGGCAGCCCTGGCACCGCGAGCCGAGGTGCCGCGCCTCCCGGTCGTCACCGATCCGAGTCGCTTCAGGAGCATCTCGGCGTAGAAGTTGTCACTGATCTTGTTCATTCGTTGCACGATCCAGCTCAGCCGAGGGGAATGCGTGCGGGTCACGAGCTCGGCGTCGTCGGGGGCCACGCCCACCCTGGCTTTGCCGGGAACGCGGATCCCCGCCGCGCGGAGAGCCGCCTTGAACTCCTTGGCCGCCTCGAACGCCGGACGGCTTGCCGTGCGGCCGTTGACGAGCGCCCGGTCGACGATAAGCGCGGAAAGCGGCGGGCATTCGAGCTTGAAGAACGAGGGCTTCCAGCCTGGCCCGAGCCGGCGGCGGTCAAAAGCGGACTCGTCGCCGAGCACCGAGCCGGTGATCCGCCTGATCCCGTGTCCCCTGACCCGTGCGGCGAGCCGGACGAGATCCGCGCTCGAGAGCGTCGGGTCGCCGAAGCCCTTCAGGAAGAGCGATCCCCGCCACACGTTCCCGTCACGGGCGCCCATGCCGAGCACGTGCGTGGGGATCTTGGAGCTCGGGCCGAGCTCGTCCAGGGCCGCGAGTGCGACGACGAGCTTCTGGTTCGACGCCGGTCGGAGGGAGCGGGCGTGGCCGCGCGCGTAGACGACCCGGCCAGTAGAGAGGTTCGTGACGATCGCGCCCGTCGTCGCCCACGAGATGCCCGAGTTTCCGAGAGCGCGGGATAAGCGGGCGTCGAGCGGCCCTGCCGAAGCGCCTCCGACGAACGCGAGGGCCAGGGCGCCTGCACCAACCGCGAGCAGACGTCGACTGGGTCCGAGCGCCTGGGAAGATAGGCCCTCCGGCCCATGGAGTCGCGGCCGTCGTCGCTCGATAATCGATCGATCGTGGGTGACGATCTCTCCCCTCTCTTCGAGCGCATCCAGAGCTGTCTGGATGCGCCCGAATCCCAGTCCGCCCTCGAGGAGCTGGAGCATACGTTGACGGACGGATACGCACGGGCGCTCGTGCTCGAGGCCGAGCGGACGCGCGTCGAGCGCGAGATCGCCGAGCTCGCCCACGGCATCGAGGACCCGGTGCGGATCGGCGAGCTCCGGGAGCTCTCGAGCCGCCGGACTCAGGCCGCGACCGACCTGGCACGGCTGCGAGCGCTCCTGGAGGAGCTGCGCCGCCGGGTGGCCGAGCGGCGGGACGCCGTTTAGCCGGAGCGGCCAGGATGCTGCACGTCCCCCGGATCGAATCGCGCGCAAGTGACCGGGACGCTGCTTCCTCCCAACGGGCCGCCGACGTGAACGCGGCGCTCCGCGCCGCTCCTGGCGTCGAATCGCGCAAAAAGCGGCGCGATTCGACTAAGCGATTCCGCTCCGCACCGCGTACACGGCGGCCTGGATGCGATTCTCGATCTGAAGCTTCATGAGGATGTTCGAGATGTGGTTCTTGACCGTCTTCGGGCTGATGAAGAGCTGCCGGGCGATCTCGGCATTGTCTTTGCCGTTCGCGATCAGCTTCAGCACCTGGAGCTCCCGATCGGAGAGTTGGGCGCGGAGCGTCTCAGCAGCGTCGGCGCTCGCGTGCTGGGCGCGCAGGAGCTGGAGCATCTTGGCCGCGATCTGCGGCGAGATCAGCGACTCGCCGGCTGCGGCTGCGCGAATCCCCGCGACGAGCTGATCGACCGACGCGTCCTTCAGGAGGTATCCACACGCGCCCGCCATGACGGCGTTCACGATGTCGGCGTCGTCGTCGGAGATCGTGAGGACGACCACGCGCGTCAGCGGTGCATCTGCCGTGATGTTCCGGATCGTCTCGATCCCCGAGGGGCCCGGCATGTTCAAGTCCATGATCACGACGTCGGGCGCGAGCTCGGCAACGAGGCGAAGGGCGGCGTCTCCGTTATCCGCCTCGCCGGCGATCCGCAGTCCTTGGTCGGCCAGCAGGTTCCGCAGCCCGGCACGGAAGAGGTCGTGGTCGTCGACGAGCAGGACGCGTAGGTCGTCGAGCGCCCTGCCTGCGGTGCCGCTTCCCGCCGAGATTCCGCTCACGGTTCCCTTCGCGTGGACGTTCACCCCGCTTGCCTGGAGTTTAGATGGTTGATCGGTAATTCCGGCGCACCCTAATTACCGATCAACCATCTAGGAGGGTCTAGCTAAACGGTCTTCGTTGTCTGGTCGTACGCTTACGCGTCCAATCACCGCGCAAGGACGCAGGGAGCGCTCGTACCGTGGAGTCTGAACGCGGATGCGTGCGACTGAGGACGCCGGCTCGGGGCGAGCGGCGCGGCCAGGCGGCACAACGGCTGTTTCGCTAGACCCTCCTAGTGGAGGGTGATCGTGACCGTCCGCCGGCCCCAAGCGAGCGCTTGCGCCCGCGTCGGGAACCAGAGGTCGATGATGTTTCCCTGGACGGCGCTGCCTGTGTCCGCGGCCACGCCTTCGCCGTAGCCTGGAATCGTCATTCGAGTGCCGAGCGGGATCACGGCAGGGTCGACGGCGACTACGCCCCAGCCGGTCGGGATCCCCGTGGCGGTCGTCCCGTGGATCGCATAGCCGGTCGCGACGACCGTGAGCTTGCTCCCGTCGGGGGCAGCTGTGGGCGAAGAGGGCGGGGAGGGCGAGGAAGAAGGCGGCGGGGGCGATGAATCGGCCGGCGGAGCCGGGTCGAGCTCCTGTGATCGCTCCTCAGCCGCCTCGGCGGCGGAGAGCAGGTCAGCGACCTCGGCGCCGTTCAGGCGCTGCTCGCCGCGAAGACCTGCGACGTACGACGCCTGCTGGGTCTGCGCGGCGACGAGCCCATCGCGTGCGTCCTCGGCCTCGCCGGTCAGTCGGGCGAGCTCGGCCTCTTCCTCGGTGAGCTCCGAGAGCACCTCCGTGACGGCCCGTCGGGCGGCCTGGACGTCTAGGACGATCTCCTGGTCGTGGCGGGCGAATCGGCCCAGGCTATCGAGCGCGGTCAGCGCCTCGTCGAGCGACTGGGCGCCGAGGAGGAGCTCGAGTGGGTCTGGATTGCCCTCGACGTAGAGGGCGCGCAGGTGCTCGGCGAGGCCAGCCTCGGCCGCGGCCAGGCTCTGACGGACGAGCTCGAGGCGCCGTTCGGTCGCTGCGCGCTCTCGTTCTGCCTCTGCGGCGGCGCTCTTGAGAGCGTCGACGCGCCGGTCAGCCTGGGCCAGGTGGCTCTCGAGGGCGTAGAGCTCGAGCACGGCAGAGCGCTCGCGGCCGGCCAGGTCAGCGTTCTCGGCCTGGAGCTCCTGGGCGCGCTCGCGCGGCGAGCCGGGCTCGTCTGCGCTGGCCCCCGCAGCTGACAGAAGCGTCGCGGCGATCGCCAGGGCAACTGAAGCCAACCGGAAAGGTCCTGCACGCGTACCCCCTGCCACAGCGGCGGCACCCTACCAACGTCGCTTCGTCGCAGTCTCGCCAATCGTACGAAAAGACACAAACTTGTCCTTTCCCGCATCCGTGAGGGTTGCTATCGTCGTCGGCTTGTGGCGCGCCCTCTGCCCAGAGCGCCTCTTGCGGCCCGTGTAACTCTCCCTTGAGCCCCCTGTCTCGTCGACACACGATCTTTGTCGCACTGGTCTTCGTGGCCGGTGTGCTCGGGACAACCTCCGCCGTCTCGGCGCCTCCCGAGGTCGCGCAGAAGGAGGCCGAGGCGCAGACCGTCCTGGGCCAGATCCAGGAGATGGACGCGAACCTCGAGAAGGTCATCGAGGCATACAACGCCGCCCAGATCCGACTCGACGACATCGAAGCGGAGCAGCGCGAGAACGAGCGGCATCTGACGATCGCGAAGGAGAACTACTCCGACGCGCAACAGGCGCTCGCGGAACGGCTCGTCGCGCTCTACCAGGATGACGACGCAACCGTTCTCGAGGTGATGCTCGGCGCCGAGAGCCTCGACGATCTCCTCGATCGCCTGGACACGATCAGCCGGGTCTCGGATCAGGACGTGCGAATCATCCAGGAGATCACGTCCTACAAGGCTGAAGTCAAGGCGCGCGAGAAGAAGCTCGCACAGGCCCGCATCGAGCAGGAGCAGGTCGTCGCGGAGCGCGCGGCACACAAGCAGGACATCGAGGCGCAGCTCGCCGAGCGCCAGCAGCTTCTGGCCTCCATCAAGGATCAGATCCAGCGGATCAAGGCCGAGGAGGCGGCGCGGCAGCGGCGGCTCCAAGCCGAGGCCGAGCAGCGGCTCGCGGAACAGCAAGAGTCCTCGGACGACACCCCAGAGGCGACTGCGCCTTCCGACCCCGGGCCGAGCGGCGGAACATCCGGCTCCGCTCCGCCCCCGACCCACGGCGGCGTAGTCGGCGTCGCCATGCAGTACCTCGGCATCCCGTATGTGTGGGGCGGTGCCTCGCCGTCCGGGTTCGACTGCTCGGGCTTCACGATGTACGTCTTCTCGAAGGTCGGCGTTTCGCTCCCGCATAACGCGGCCATGCAGTACGGCTACGGCTCGCCTGTCTCACGAGATGCGCTCGCGCCGGGCGACCTCGTCTTCTTCAACGGGCTCGGCCATGTGGGCATCTACATCGGCGGTAACCAGATGATCCACTCGCCGCACACGGGCGACGTCGTGAAGATCTCGACGTTGACGGGCTGGTACGCAAGCACATACGTCGGCGCACGTCGCCTCTAGCGCACGGCAGGAAAGCCGGCTCAAGCGGGGAAATCCCTCTGTCCCTCCGATAGGCTGGGAGAGCCCCTATGCGCACGATCTGGAACGGATCCATCAACTTTGGCCTGGTCAACATCCCGATCGGGCTGGCCGTCGCGCAGCAGCGAAAGGACACGTCGTTCCGCACGCTGCACCGGGAGTGCGGCACGCCCATCCGCCAGAAGCGCTGGTGCCCTCATCACGAGCGCGACGTCGAGGCGGACGAGCTCGTCAAGGGCTGGGAGTTCACGAAGGGCCAGTTCGTGGTCGTCGAGGAAGAGGATCTCGAGGCTGTCGCCGTTCAGAAGTCGCAGTCGATCGACATCATCCGATTCGTCCCGGTCGAGCAGGTCGACCCGATCTTCTTCGACCGGACGTACTACCTCGCTCCCGCGAGCGCCGAGGCGCAGCGACGTCCCTACGTCCTACTGCTTCGCGCGATGCAGCAGGAGCAGGTCGGCGCGGTCGGCAAATTCGTGCTCTGGGGCAAGGAGAACCTCTGCCTGATCAGGCCGCTCGGCGATTCGCTTGCGCTCGAGACGCTCTACTTCGCGGAGGACATCCGCTCTCGCGCGGAGATCGACGAGGCGGTGGGCGAGGTCGAGCCGAACGAGGCGGAGCTAGGCATGGCGCTTCAGCTTCTGGCGAGCCTCGTCGGGGAGTTCGAGCCGACCGAGTACGCGAACGAGCACCGGAACGACCTCCGAGCGATGCTCGAGGCGAAGCTCGCCGGCGAGGAGATCAAGGCGCCGGAGCCGGTGACGCAGGCGCCTGTGATCGACCTCATGGAGGCCCTGCGTCAAAGCGTCGCCCACGCCCAGGGCGAGGACGAGAAGCCGGCGAGGGCCAAGAAGAAGTCGGCCGCGAGCTCGCGCAAGAAGGTCGCAGCGAAGTAGGGGCGAGGCATGCCTCGCGGGTGGTGAACGCAACCGGCTTTGCCGGTTGCTCTTTACGAATCGCGCGAAGGGCGGCGCGATTCGCCCGCCCGCTGTGCGGGCTCCAACACCGTCTCGTCCCCCGCGGCCTTCGGTTGCCCTCGGGGCGCTAGTGACCGCAACCGGCTTCGCCGGTTGCTCTTTACGAATCGCGCAAAGGGCGGCGCGATTCGCCCGGCTGCTGTGCGGCCTCCGGCTGCGCTATTCCCAGGCCGCTGCGCGGCCTGCTTAGCGGGCGCTCGACCCTCCGGCTGCTTGAAGGTGAGCCTGGAACAGGCTCTTGTCGATCTTCCCGTGATAGATCGGTATCGACTCCTGGACGCACACGCGGATGATCTCGTCGCGCTCGATCCCTAGCTCTTTCGACAGCTCTTCAGGCGTCAAGTGATTCGCCACGGACTCTCCTCTCCTCTGAGACGAAAAAACCCGCCGACGGCATCCGGGCGGGCTCCAAAAGGCGGACAGGCTGGGCGGAGGGCGAGCTCAACGGCGCTCTTGACCTCCTGCCTGCACGAATCGAAGGATACGTTTTCGGTCTGCCGGAGGCAACGCTCCTCAAAGGGTTTCGGGCGCAGTTTGCGGAGTTCGAGGGCTGCCGCGTGCGCTGGTTCGAACGCGGTGACGGAGAGCCGATCCTGCTCGTGCACGGGCTGGGCGGTGCGGCTGCGAACTGGACTGAGCTCGCGCCGCTCCTGTCTGCCAAGCGCCGTGTCATCGTCCCGGATCTCCCCGGCCACGGCGGTTCGGGGAAGCCGCCGAGGGGCGCTCGACTCGGTTGGTACGCCGACGTTCTCGCTGCGCTCCTCGAGCAGGTCGATGCAGCACCTGCGGCCGTCGTCGGGCACTCGATGGGAGGTGTCGTCGCGCTCCGCCTCGCAGCGCGCCGCCCGGAGGTCGTCGGGGCCCTCGCTCTCATCGAGTCGGCGGGAATCGCATCCCTGACCCGGAGGGCGGCGATCTTCCTGACGGTCTCGGCGGCGCTCAAGCCGGCCCGGAAGGCGTCGCGCTTCCGGGGTCGGATCGCCGCGAGCGATCGACTAAAGCGGCTCGCCTTCGGCTACTGGGGCGCCGACGATCCCGCGTCGCTCTCCCGCGAGGGGGTCCATGGCTGGCTCGCGTGCACGCGTGAGCACAGCGACACGGCCACTGCGGGACGAGCCCTGCTCCACGACGATCCGCGCTTCAACCTCGAGGCTGTCCGCTGCCCGGCCGTAGTCGTTTGGGGCTCGCGCGACCGTCTCATCACCGTGGAGGACGGCTTCGAGTTTGCTCGGCGCCTCCGGGCTCCGATTCGCGTCATCCCGGGGGCCGGACACCTTGTGATCGGCGAGCGGCCCGCCGACTGCGCAGGGATCCTCGAGGGCTTCCTAGACCGGGTTCGGGAGGTCGACGAACTCCCACTCGACACCGAACTCGCCGGCAATAGCCGCCGCTAGGGCCTTCACGCCGAACGTCTCGGTTGCGTAGTGGCCGGCCGCGACGAAGTGGATGCCGGCCTCCTTCGCCGCGTGCTTGGTCGGCTCGGCCGCCTCGCCGGTCACGAAGCAGTGGTAGTCCTCGGCAACGGCCTGCTCCAGGTAGCGCGCGCCCCCGCCGGTGAGGACGGCCACGCGGCGGATCTCCTCCGGCCCGTACGAGAAGACGAGCGGCGGGCGGTCGAGGCGCTCACGGACCCGGGCCGCAAACGCGTCTGATGCGAGCGGGCTCTCGAGCTCGCCCCCGAACCCAAGCCCGGCGAAGCGCGCCTTGGCCTCGATGCCGAGCTCTCGGCAGAGCAGCACGTTGTTGCCGAGCTCGGAGTGCGAGTCGAGAGCAAGGTGGTAGGCCGCCAGCGTGAGGTCGTTGTCGAAGAGAACGCGCAGCCGCTCGCGCATCCCGTGCGTGATCACCCGCGGCTCGTTGTCCCAGAACAGGCCGTGGTGGACGACAACGAGCTGCGCGTCGGCCTCAGCAGCCCGCTCGAAGAGATCGTGAGAGGCCGAGACGCCACAGACGACCTTCGAGACCTCAGGAGAGCCTTCTACCTGGAGTCCCATGGGCCCGTAGTCCGGATGGGCGTCGAGGTCGAGGGTCTCGGCCGCGTACGCCAGGATCTCGTCTCTGCCTGCCACCGTCCGGTACCCTATGCCGCCGTGCTCCGGCGGAGCACGTGACGGGGTGTAGCGCAGCCTGGTAGCGCGCGCCGTTCGGGTCGGCGAGGTCCCCGGTTCGAATCCGGGCACCCCGATAGTCGCGAATCGTGGAAGGCTTGATGGAGGGGCCTTCGTCGTCGGGTTGAACCGAACAGCGCGGCGCGGCGGCACGACGGGTTCTCCGTCAAGCCCTCCTACCTACGGGCGTGTGCGCTCGCCCTCCGGCACCATTCGTTCACATGCGCGTTCTGATCGCCTTTTCCGTCGCCGTGCTCTCGCTTGCCCTCCCGGCAGCGACCTGGGCGCATGGGGAGGGCGGACGAGCCACCGGCTTCACGTCCACGATCGAGAGCGTGACCCCGCCGACGGAGGGACTCGAGCTCGCGGTGCTCGACGAGGACGATCGTCTGCTGCTCCGAAACGAGACAGGCAGCGATGTCGTTGTGCTCGGCTACGACCAGGAGCCGTATCTCCTCTTCACGGAGGAGGGCGTCTACAGAAACGAGCGGTCGCCGGCCTCGTTCCTGAACGCTGACCGATACGCTCAGGGTGAGGTGCCCGAGACCGTTGACCCGGAGGCGGCTCCGGTCTGGCGGCAGGTCGCCTCGGGGAGTTCCTACGAGTGGCACGACCATCGCATCCAGTGGATGAGCACGATCGCGCCGGACGCGGTACGGGCCGACCCGGATTCGGTTCAGCACGTCTTCGACTGGGAGGTGCCGATCCTGGTCGGCGGCGACCCGGTCGAGATCACGGGCTCGCTCGACTACGAGCCGGTCGAGAGCGGACCCGCGACCTGGGTTTACGTCGCGGCCTCCCTGCCTCTCGTCGCTGCTTTGGTCGCCTGGCTCATCTTTCGGCACCGATTGCGGCCGGAAACCGCGGCGTCGTGAGGCTGCCCTCCGCAGGGTTGGCCTTGCTCCTGGTCATGGCCGTGCTGCTCGTCGGTTGCGGAGGTGGACGGGAGGATGGCGGGTCGCCCGTGGCCGACGTCAGCACGCAGACCGACGACGACGGCTGGGCGGGAGCCGCGCTCGGCGAACCGCAGGACGTGCCCGACTTCGCGCTCACCGATCACGAGGGTGAGCTGGTTCGGTTCTCCGACCTCCGCGGGAAGGTCGTTCTCATCACGTTCCTCTACACGCAGTGCCCGGACATCTGCCCGCTCATGGCGGACAACCTGAACGCGGCCCTTCGCGAGCTCCCACCCGCGGAGCGGGAAGAGGTGCGCGTGCTGGCGGTCAGCGTCGACCCCGAACGCGACACGCCGGCCACCGTGCGCGGCTACGTCAAGGTGCATCGGCTGCTCCCGCAGTTCCGCTACCTGATCGGATCGAAGAGAGAGTTGACAGAGGTGTGGCGCAAGTTCGAGGTGCAAGCCGTCGCGAGCGATCCCGAGCTCATCGACCACACCGCATACACACTGCTCGTCGATCGCACCGGGCAGGGCCTCGTGCTCTACCCGTCGGACTTCACGGCGGAGCAGATCCTGACCGACCTCCGCCAGATCCTCGAGGCGTAGGTGGGCGTTCTGCCGTTCGCGCACGGCGATCGTGTTCCAGTCTCGGACCTCGCCGGAGCCTGGAATCCCGAGCCGGTGGTCATCGTCGCGGCCCTCCTCGCGCTCCTGCTCTTCGCGCAGGCGTTCGTCCGTCTCCGCCGGCGCGGACGCAGCGATCACGCGCCCTGGTCGTGCGCCTGGATGTTTGCGGCCGCGGTGACCGTCGGCACGCTCGCCGTCGTTTCCCCGCTGGACGCGGCCGGAGAGGAGTACCTGCTCTCGGCTCACATGCTCCAGCACGTCCTGATCGGCGACGTGGCGCCCGCACTCGCCGTCACGGCCCTCCGCGGGCCGTTGACGTTCTTCCTCCTGCCTGCCGCGATCCTCCGCGTGCTGGCGCCGGTTCGGGTGCTCCGCTCCGTGCTCGGCGTGCTCCTGCGTCCGCGGGTCGCCCTCGTGATTTGGGCCGTCGTCATGGCCGGCTGGCACATCCCTGCCGCCTACGAGTTCGCCCTCACGAACCGGGTGGTGCACGACCTCGAACATGCGACCTTCGTGCTCGCCGGGACGCTCGTCTGGATCCAGATCGTGGATCCCGCCAGGCGCCGGGAGCTGACGGTGGCCGGGCGGCTCGTCATGACGGCCGTGCTGTTCGCGGCCGGGCAGGTGCTCGCGAACATCCTCGTCTTCTCGTTTTCGCCTCTGTACGGGGTCTACGCCGCGCAGGACGAGCGGCTCTTCGGCCTTTCACCGCTCACGGATCAGCGACTTGCCGGCCTCGTGATGATGGTGGAGATGACGCTCGTGCTGGGGCTCGCGGCGGCCCTGCTCTTGCGGCAGTACGACCGGGAGAGGGCGCTCCGGCGCTCGTCTGCGCTCGGTCTGGCCGCAGATCGGTGACCCCGCCTCCACCGACAGCCTTCACCTGGGAGCCGCTCTTCCTCGCGCTGGCCCTGGTCGCGGCTGTGCTGTATGGGCGGGCCACCCGGCGCGAGCGAGTGCCGGCGTGGCGCATCGCGGCCTTCGGTGGCGGCCTGTTCCTGATCGCCGCGTCCCTCAACTCGCCGCTCGAGACGCTCTCGGCCGACTACCTCCTCCTCATGCATCTGCTTCAGAACGTAGTGATCGCGGACTGGGCTCCGCCGCTGCTCGTGCTCGGCCTGACCCCGCTGATGCGACGCGCGGTCGAGCGGCGCGGCGGTAGGCCGTTCGAGATCTTGACTCGGGCCCGCGTTGCGTTGCCGGTCTGGCTCGTCGGCTGGTACAGCCTCCATTTCGCCGGGTTCTACGATGCCGCGCTGGAGAATCCCTGGCTGCTCAACGTCGAGCACGCGCTCCTGATCGCGATCGGCCTCGTCTTCTGGTGGCCGGTGATCTCGGGCCGCTTCTCCCCGCCGGTCGCCATCGCGTTCCTCGGCGCAGGCTTCATCGGGTCGGCATTCCTCGGACTTGCGCTCACGTTCTCGACCTCGGTGCTCTACGACTACTACGAGAGCGTGCCCCGCATCTGGGGTCTCTCTGCCGTAGAAGACCAGAACTACGCCGGCGTCCTCATGAGCGCGGAGCAGGCGGTCATCTTCCTCGCGGCGATCGGCTGGTTTCTCTTCCAGCTCTTGCGGGAGGAAGAGGCGCCGGCCCGAAGCTAGCGGAGGCGCAGACGGAGCTCGCGCGCGCCCATCACAAAACCGACGAGCGCCAGTGCGCCGAGCACCGCGAGCAACACGGCCAAGTAGGAAGAGGGCCCCTCGGTCCCTTGCCCGGAGCGGGTCTCGTTGTCGAGCTGAAGCCCGTCGAGCGGAGACCCGTCTCCGCTTCCCGAGCTCGTTTGCGACGAGACAACGCTCTTCACCTTGTTCCCCGGCCCACCGTTGTCGCCGCCTGCCGACGAGGAAGCCGCGGCGGCTGCGGTGGCATCTCCATCACCGTCGGCCGCTTCGCCCAGCTTGCACGTCGAGGCCTGGCGCGGCGTGTCGCTCGGCGATGCTTTCGGCGGCACGATCACGAAGGTCGAGCGCTGGATGCCTCCGTCTCGCTTCCTGCCAACCGGGCGGATCACGACGTGGTAGGTGCCGGCCGAAAGCGGCCTTCCCTCGACGCTGCCCGAGAAGCCGATCTTGTTCTCGCCCTTCTCTCCGGCCCGGAAGAAGCTTCCGATGCGCTCGCAGCCTGGCGCGATCTCGTAGACCGTGAAGCGGACGAGCGACGCTCGGGTCAGCTCGAAGACAAGGCGCGTCCCGCGATTCTTCTTGTCCTTCCCGCGCGCCTTGAACTTGGTCGGCCGAACACCGAGGGAGGTCGCACGACTCCGCGAGTCCGGGCGGGTGCTCTCGGAGCGCTCGCCGCCTCGACTCTTGCCGGCGGTCGACCCGCTCGCGGAGCTGGTCGAGCCGGACGAGGAAACGGAGCCGGTGACGTCCGAGACCGTGTCGCTGCTCACCGGGCCAGAGCCTGAACCGGAGCCCGACCCTCCGCCCGAGCCCGACCCTCCGCCCGAGCCCGAGTTGTCGCCCACGACATCGTCCACGGCGTCGACGACCTCACCTGTGTCGACGCCGGGATTACCGCCCCCACCGGATCCACCGTTCCCGCCGCCTCCGCCGCCTCCGTTGCCGCTGCCGGGATTAGGAAGATCCGGTACGTCAGGCACGTCAGGCACGTCAGGCACGTCGGGCGTGTCCGGAACGTCCGGCGTATCCGGAACGTCCGGCACATTCGGTGCGTCTGGAGCCGGAACAGAGGGCGTGCCGCCGATCGGAGGATCGGCCAGCGCGAGCGTCGGCACCACGGCAAAACCCAGCAACAGGGCCATACCTGTTCCGCAGACGAACTTCCTCATGGGTTTCTCGCCAGCCGCAGTTCGAGAAATACCTACCCGCCTGAATCAGAGAGGTAAACCTGGCAGAGCGCTATATTGTGACTATGAGCACGAAAGATCCGAGCGAGCAGTCCGACTGGCACCTCGGGAGGGCGGTCGAGCACGAGCTCGCCGAGCTCACCCACCACCCGCGCCAGGAGGTGCACCGGCTTCGCGAAGAGGTCGAGAGCGGCGAGAGCGGGACGACGCTTGCCGTCGTCCTGACGGTCATCGCGATCGGCGTGACGGTCGCCGTAGCGATCGTCCTCGTGATCGTCTGGCTCGCTGCCGGCGGGCTCTAGCCGCGGTCTACGCCGCGATCTGTGCCGCGTGCACGATCTTGATGCACGCGTCCTCGACATAGTCGAGTTGCGCCTCCTCGGCGATCCGCCGTGCTTTGCTCGAGACGATCCCGAGCTGGAGCCAAAGCGCACCGGCGCCGGCCGCAACAGCCTCCCGAGCCACGTCGGGACACGCATCCGGGCGACGGAAGACGTCCACGAGGTCGATCGGGCGGTCGATCTCGTCGAGCGCGCGGGCGCATGGGATTCCGAGCACCGCGTCACAGCCGGCGGGCCGCACCGGAATTACGTCGTAGCCCTGCTCCAGCAGGTAGCGCATCACGCCGTGGCTCGGCCGATGCGGCTTCGGAGAGGCCCCGACGACTGCGATCGTCCTGGCCGCCGCGAGGATCTCGGCAGGCGTTCTAGCCACCCCCCAAGGCTATCCTTCCGCCTGTGAGGCCCCTGCGGGCCGTCCTCTTCGACGTCGACTTCACTCTCGCGCAGCCGGGCCCGCTGCTCGGCCCCGAGGGCTATCGGGCCGCGGGCGAGCGCTTCGGGCTCTCCCTCGACCCGAGTCGCTACGCCGAGGCACGGGCCGCCGCCGTCCTCGACCTGAAGCATCATCCGGAGCTCGACCATGACGAGGAAGTCTGGGTTCGGTTTACGGAGGACATCGTGCGCGGCATGGGCGGGGAGGGCGACGACGTGCGCGCGATCGCAGTCGAGATCACGCGAGGCTGGGAGCACTCCGAGAACTTCGAGCTCTACGACGACGCGCTGCCCGTGCTCGCCGCGCTCCGCCATCACGACCTCCGGATCGGCCTTGTCTCCAACACCGGTCGCGATCTCGATGCCTTCGTTCGGCACTTCGGGCTCGACGTCGACGCATGGATCTCCTCCGGCGTGCACGGCAAGGTGAAGCCGAGCCCGACGATCTTCCAGGCCATGCTCGAGATGCTCGAGGTCGAGCCTGAAGAGGCCGCGATGGTCGGGGACTCGCCTGTCGACGACGTCGACGGGGCCCGAGCGCTTGGCCTGCGCGCGTTCCTCGTCGACCGAGAAGGCCGCTTCGCCGGGCGCGACGACGCGCTCCCGACCCTCCTGGCCCTTCCCGCTGCTCTGGGGCTCGATGGGGGATAGGCGCACCCACGGCTGGGGGCCTGGGCGCGGCGCATCGCGGCCCGCTCGCTTTACGCCAAGGCTCTCCAGCCTTGCCGCAAATCGAGCCGACCCCGCTGCTTGGCCCAGCCCCTCCGCGCAAGCACGCCTATCCCCCATCGAACCCCTGGGGCTCCGTGGCGCGTAGCGAGCCGGCGGCTCCGCTCGTTGAGCCTGGCGCAGCGCCCTTCGAGCGGCTCGGCTCGGCGCTTCTCTGGATCCTCGGCCTGGGCGCCTTCGGGCTCGCCTGGTCGATCACGACGGTTGCCGCGTACCTGCCGCCGCTCCTCCAGGAGTTCACGAGCTCGACAGCCCTGATCGGCGCGATCCTGGCCGCGGAGGGCGCCTTCGCGATCCTCGTGTCGCTCCTCATCGGCCCCCTGAGCGACGCGACCGCTACGCCGCTCGGTCGGCGGCGGCCGTTCCTGCTCCTGGCGATCGGCCCGATGGCCGTCACGCTGGCGCTTCTGCCTTTCATGGACAGCCTGCTCGGGGTCGTGGCCGTCCTCCTCGCGTTCTTCTTCGCCTACTACGTATACGAGCCGCCCTACCGCGGCCTCTACCCGGACTGCCTGCCGCGCGACGTCTTCGGCCGCTCGCAGGGCGTGCAGCACCTGTACCGCGGCGTGGCGCTCGGAGGCGCGCTCGTCGGCGGCGGCTTCCTCCTCCACGTGTGGGAACCGTTCCCGTTCGTGCTCGCCGCCGGCGTGACTCTCGCCGCCTGCGGCGCCGTGATCGTCTTCGTGAAGGAGCCGCCGCGGCCGCCGAGCCAGGTGCCGCCGCTTCGCACTCTCGTCGCGACGCCGCTTCGCATTGCGCGCCGCGACCGGAACGTGCGCCGCTTCCTGATCGCGAACTCCGCCTGGGAGGCGACGTTCGCCGGCATGCGCACGTTCGTCGTCCTCTACGTGATCGTGGGCCTCGACGAGCCGCTCTACGTCTCCTCCGTCGTGCTCGCGTGCGTCGCGGGCGGCTACCTCGTTGCTGCGGCGGTCGCGACCCGCTTCGGCGACCTGTTTGGGCTGGGCGCCGTGATCCTCGGGGCTTCGGTCGTCTACGGCTGCGGGCTCGTCGGAGGCGGGTTCGCGACCGAGTGGCGCTGGTGGTACTGCGGAGTGATCTTCGTCGTCGCGATCGCGGCCGGCATGGTCATGACGCTCGCGTGGGGGCTCCTCTTCAAGGTCATGCCGCCTGGAGACCGGGGCGCGATCTCCGGGCTCGCGCTCATGACGAAGGGCGTGGGGCTCCTCGTCGGGCCGCCGCTCGTCGGGCTCGCGGTCGACCTCTCGCGACCCTGGCTCGAGTCCACGGACGGCTACGCGATCGTGTGGCCGGCCGTGGCGATCCCGATCCTCGCCGTGCTCCCCTTTGTCATGCGCCTGGCCGAGGAGGAGCGCACTAGAGACAGGGAGACAGCCCTGGCCGTATGAGGCCGAAGCCCCAGAGTCGTCCGCGGAAGACGTAGTAGACGCTCCTCGCGCCCGCGAGGTAAGCCGTATAGGCGTCGCAAGGACGGGATTCGAGACCTCGGACGGCCTCGCGGAGCTCGTCGAGCTGAACGCCGAGCTCGAGCCCGTCCGCGGTCTTCCAGCCGACCGGCCGCCACAGAGTGAAGACGCGCGCGACCCGGCCGCCGTGGAGCTCGACGCCCGCGCCCTGCGGCTCGAAGGCCTTCAGGTTGAAGTACCAAGTCTGGCGCTCGCAGTTCCGGCAGGCGCCGAACTTCGAACCCCATTCCGCCCGCACCTCATCCTGCGTCATGCCGAGCTCGACCCCGCCGAGGTTCTGGCCGGGAACGAAGACGCCCTTGGTCGGCGCCGGGGCCCACGCGGCCGGGGCGAGGACGAGGGCGGCTGCCAGTACCGGAAGCGCCGCGAGCGCGCGCACGTTCACGAGGATAGGGAAAGCGACCGGAAGGAGCCGTCAGTGAACGTCTACGCGGACGAGTGGGATGTGAAGCGCGAGACGGTCCGGATCCGCCACGTCGGCCACGCGCTCGATACCGATCTGATCGGCGGCATCGTCCTCGAGCTCCTGCCGGGGCATCGCGGCCCGTACCACCTCCATCATGGGAACGAGGAGCTCGCGCTAGTGCTCGACGGGACGGTGACGGTGCGTGGCGAGGCCGAAGAGGAGGCCGCCGGACGCGGTGAGCTCGTCTTCTTCCCGCGCGGCCGAAGCGGCCTCCACGCGCTCGAGAACCACTCGGAGGAGCCGGCGCGTGTCCTCCTCCTCTCGTCGAAGGTCGTGCCGGATGTGACCGAGCGCCCCGACGAAGGGCTGATCGGCGTCTTCGCGGGCGACGCGCCGACGCTCGGCCGCGACGCACCCGTCGAGCACTTCTTCCCCGTTGATTCGTCGGTGCGGGGCTAGCGCGCGAGAAGCGCAGGAGCCCACGATGCGATCGGGGAGACGTCCCCATTTCGGCCGTTGAGGTTCCGGTAGCCGAGCGCGTGCTCGGCTTGCATCATCTTGTGGATCTGCGTGGTGCCCTCGTAGATGATCGGGGCGCGAGCGTTCCGGAAGTAGCGCTCGATGCCGTACTCGCCCGAGTAGCCGTACGCACCGTGGATCTGGATCGCGAGGTGCGCGGCCCGGAAGGCGGACTCGGTCGCGTGCCACTTGGCGAGTGAGGTCTCGCGCGTGTTCCTGACGCCCTGATCCTTGAGCCATGCGGCCTGCATGACGAGGAGCTTCGACGTCTCGTAGCCGAGCACCATCTCGGCGATCATGTCCTGGACGAACTGGTTCTTGCCGATCGGCTTTCCGAAGGTCTCCCGCTCGCGCGCGTACTCGACGGAACGCTCGAGGCAGGCGCGGATGACGCCGCACGCGCCGGCCGCGACCGTGAAGCGGCCCTGGTCGAGCCCGTACATCGCGATCTCGAAGCCCTGGCCCTCCTCGCCGACCAGGTTCTCGGCCGGTACCTCGACGTTCTCGAAGAAGAGCTCGCCGGTCGAGCCGGCCCAGATCCCGAGCTTGTTCTCGGTCTCCTGCGTCGAGACGCCCGGCCACTCGCGCTCGACGACGAAGGCCGAGATGCCCTTGTGCTTGGCCTCGGGATCGGTCTTCGCGAAGACGAGCTGGTGGTCGGCGACCGTCGCGTACGAGATCCAGTTCTTCTGGCCGTTCAGGACATAGACGTCGCCGTCGCGCCGCGCGTTCGTCCGCATCGCAGCCACGTCCGAGCCGGCCTCGGGCTCCGTCAGGCCGAAGCAGGCGAGCTTGTCCCCGCGGGCCTGGGGCGTCAGATACCGCTCCTTCTGCTCCTCGTTCGCGTAGCGGAGGAGCGAGAGCGAGTTCAGGCCGACGTGGACGGAGATGAGCGTGCGGAAGGCGGCCTCCCCGCGCTCGATCTCCTCACACGAGAGCGCCTCGGAGACGAAGTCCATGCCGGCGCCCCCGTACTCTTCCGGGATGACGATTCCGAGAAGGCCGAGCTCGGCCATGCCCTCGATCGCCTCGAGGTCGAGCTTGTGCTCGATGTCGTTCTCGATCGCGTTCGGAAGGATGCGCTCGTCGACGAACCGGCGGACGGTCGTCTGAACCTCGCGCTGCTCGGGACTGAGCTCGAAATCCACGGGCCTAGTGTACGGCGCACCTCTCGGGACGGCCCGGCTTGACGGTCACGCAGCGCTCGGTAGGGTCATGGCGCCGCTTGGGTGTAGAACTCGTTTCAGAATGAAGCCTTGAGCCGTCGGGTCGCGCTGGACGCCTCGCTGCGGCGTCCTCGGTTGCCCCCGTAGCCTCCGGCTACGAGGACGCCCTGCGTCCTTGCAGCGCGACGTCCATCGCACCCCGACGGCGAAGCGTCTTTCTGAAACGAGTTCCTAGGGAGGCTTCTACACCCGATGACCAGGATCGAGGCGATACTCGGCGAGACCTTCGAGGTTGCGCTCGAGGCCGTGCCGACCTCGGGCTTCGCCTGGCAGGTCGCCGGGCTCGACGAGACACGGCTCCGGCTCGTCGCGGACGAGGTCGAGGTCACCTCGGAGCGGATCGGCGGCTCGGCCCTCCAGCGGCTCCGCTTCGAGGCGCTCGCTCCCGGCGAGACGGACCTCCGGCTCGAGCTCAAGCGTCCCTGGGAGTCGAAGCCGCCCGCCGAGGAGCGCACCTTTCAGGTCGCGGTCCGCGACTGACACGCCCACTACCCTCCAGGCGTGATCGCGCTCCTCATCCTGCTCCTCGCCGCGCTCGGGTTCGGCGCTGTCGGCACCTCATCCGGAGGCCACCAGGAGACGGCGGCGGAGCCCGAGTCGGCGCCTTCAGCTAACCCCGTCGCACGCCTGACTCCGCGCCAGAAAGCCGCCCTTGTCGTCATCTCGGGGCTTCCCGCGCCGAAGGGAGTGGCCGGCGTCATCGTCCAGCCGTGGAGCCTCGGTGAGCCACGGCCGAGGGACGCGCTCGTGTTCGTGGATCAGGAGGGCGGGGAGGTGCGGGCGCTTCCGGGCCTGCCGCCGGCGCTGCCCGCCTCCGCGTACGGGAGTGCAGGCCAAGCCCAGGCCGCCGGCCGAGCGACAGGTCAGGCGCTCGAAGCGGCCGGCGTCGACGCCGACTTCGCACCCGTTCTCGACGGCGCCTCCGGCCCGCTCGGCTCCCGGCACTTCGCCCGGCCCGAGCTCGCCCTCGCGTTCGCCCGCGGGCTCGAGCGCGGCGGGACCGCGCCGTGCGTCAAGCACTTCCCGGGTCTCGGCACGGCCGCGGTCTCGACGGATGAGAGCCCGCAGGTGCGTGCCCGGCTCGTGGCGGGCGAGCTCCGCGCCTTCCGCGCGGCGGTCGACGCCGGCGTCCCCTGCGTGATGGTCGGCCACGCGCTCTACGAGCGGTTGGGTCGCCTCCGGGCCTCGTTCTCGCCGCGCGCGTACGGGCTTCTGCGGCGGATCGGGTTCGACGGAGTGGCGATCACCGACTCCGTCTCCGTGTTCGGGAGCCGGTATGCGACCTCGTCGGCCGTGCTGGCCCTGCGGGCCGGCGCCGATCTCGTCCTCTACACGAACGGGCGGGACGCCGGCCGTGCCATTCGGAGGCTGCTTCCGCTCGCCCGGACCGGAGACCTCGACGAGCACGTTGCGCGGGTGCTCAGGTTCCGCCGCTCGCAGGGCCTCGAGACACCGTAAAGCTAGGCGTAGAGCGGTGGTAGACTCGCCTCCCTCTATGCGCGCGGAGGTGGACGTTCGCCCGGTGCGGGCTGACCGTGCCCGGCGGAGGGCACGCATGCGCGCGGTCCGGTGGGGACGCCTCGCGGCCGTACTCGCAGGGGTTCTCGCGCTCGCGCTCCTCGTCATCGGCCTTGTCTTCGCGGGCTCGTCCGACCGGATCGCCGCGGGCGTCACGGTCGGAGGCGTCGACGTCGCCGGCCTCTCGCTCCCGCAGGCTGAGGATCGCCTCGCCGCCCGAGCCGAGACCGTCGCCTCGGTTCCCGCGACGTTCACCGTCGCTGAGCACAGCTGGCGTGCGACGGCAGAGGACCTCGATGTACGTGTGGACTGGGCGCAGACCGTTGGGCAGGCCCAGGAAGCTGGTGCGTTCCCGCCGCCCTTCCGGGGCGTGAAGCGCATCGTGCTCCGGTTCCTCGGGACTGACATTCAGCCCGTGGCCACCGCCTACAGAGCCGGCCTCACCTACGAGCTCGGTCGGGTCGCGGCCGCTGTCGAGCAGAGCCCGCGGAACGCCGCGGTCGAGCTCGTGAGTCGGACCCCGGCGATCGTTCCGTCCGCTACCGGCGTCGAGCTCGATCTCGAGGGCGCGCGAGCGACGGTCGTCGAGACCCTGGCCGGGTTCTCGCGCGAGCCGGTCGAGCTGCCGGTCAGGACGTCGCAGCCGGAGGTGCTGACGGCCGAGCTCGAGCCAGCGCTGCGGCAGGTTAGAACTGTGCTCACTGGGCCGGTGCGGTTCGGATGGGGCGACACGCGCTGGTCGATCGCGCCCCAGGAGCTCGCGAAGCTCCTACGTCTCCCTGCGGACGGCCGCACGAAGCTGGAGATCGGAGGGTCGTACGCCACGCTCTATTTCGAGCGCCTGGCGGAGGCCGTCGACCGGCCGCCGCGCGACGCGCGCTTCGCCGTTCGCCCGAACCGCACGGTCCGAGTGCTCCCGGCCCGCGACGGGCGCGTGCTCGACGTCGAAGCCACGTCGGCGGCGCTGCTCGCCGCCGCGCTCTCCACGACTCGGCGAAGCGCCGAGCTCGTGGTCGTCGACAAGGCGGCGACGCTCACCACGCAAGAGGCGAAGGCGCTCGGGATCGAGCGGGAGCTCGCCCGCTACACGACCGGCTGGTCGGGCGACGCAAACCGGATTCAGAACCTGCGACGAGCCGCGGAGCTCATCGACGGCGCACGCCTGGCGCCGGGCGCAAGCTTCTCGTTCAACGACGTCGTGGGGGAGCGGACGATCGAGCGCGGTTTCCGGCCCGCGCCGGTGATCGTCGGCGGCGAGTACGAGACGGGTGTTGGCGGCGGCGTCTCGCAGATCGCGACCACGGTCTTCAACGCGGCCTGGGAGGCGGGCCTGCCGATCTCGGACAGGACCGCGCACGCGCTCTACATCAGCCGCTACGAGGCGGGCCGCGATGCGACGGTCAACTATCCGGACATCGACCTCGTGTTCGAGAACGACACGGACCGATGGCTGATCGTTCGCACGTTCATCACCGACGCGGGCATCAGCGTGGGCCTCCTCGGAGTGCCGGACGGCCGGCGAGTCGTGACCCAGGCCGGCCCGCTTCGCATTGTCGGCCAGCCGAAGCCCAAGCGCATCCCCGACCGTGGGCTCTTCGTCGGCGAGCGCGTTATCGAGGACTTTGGCGAGCCGGCCCGCGCGATCACGGTGCGCCGGATCGTGTACCGAAACGGCGAGGTGCTCCACGAGGAGAGCTGGTACACGTACTACGACTCCGAGCCGAGGATCGTCCACGTCGGCACCATCCCGGTTCCCGAGCCTGAGCCGACGCCGGCCGAGCCGACGCCGACCGAGCCGACTCCCACGGGGACGACGCCGACGGGAACCAGCCCGACGGGCACGACGGAGACGGGCGGCACCGGCACCGGCCAGACGACGACCGGCGGCGGAGGCGGTGGGGGCGGGAACGGGAACGGGGACTAGGCCCCGGCCTCGGCCGCGCGGATCGCCTCCGCGAGCCAGGCGGGCATCCGGGTCGGACGCATGCTGCGGGAGTCGACGCACGCGTGGGCCGTCCAGCCCTCGGCGACCGTCGCGGTCGGCTCGTTCGTTCGCTCGAGGACGTAGTCGAACCGGAAACGGGCGCCGCGCAGGTCGCTGACCCGTGCGTGGACGCGCACCACGTCGTCGAAGACGGCGGGGGCTCGATAGCGGACGTGGCTCTCGACGGTCGTGGCGTCGACGCCGTCCTGTTCGCGGAGCCCGCGATAGCCACCCCGAAAGCGCGCGAGGTAGGCGATCCGGGCGATCTCGAACCAGTCCAGGTAGACGGCGTTGTGGACGACGCCCTGCGCGTCCGTCTCGCTGAAGCGAACCCGGACGTCGGTCGAGAAGCGGAAGTCGTCCACGGCCGGGAACTTTCGCAGCCCCTCACGAGTCGGAGCAACCGACCACCGAGGAGGAACCCATGAACGGAAAGACGCTCGCCATCCTGATCGCTCTCGTTCTCTCGCTCGCGCTCGCTGCCTGCTCCGGCTCGGATGACGGAGATGAAAGCGGTGCCGCGGGGGGCGGGGACATCGCCGTCGACGAGGGCGCTGCCGAGCAGGAGCCGGCTCTCGACCGGTCTGGAGCCGGCGGCGGTGACAGCGGAGAGCCCGTCTCGAACGCTGCGCCGCTTCCGGGCTCAGGCCCGAGGATCATCCAGACTGCTGCGCTTCGGCTCGTTTTCGACCGGGGCAGGTTCGACTCCGCCGCCGAGGAGGCGCGAGGGATCGCAGGGAGCCTGGGCGGCTTCGTGGTTTCGTCCTCGGAGAGCCGCGACCCGGGCGCGAAGGTGACCACGGGCACGATGGTGCTCCGCGTTCCGCAGGCGAGCTATTCGGACGCGATGAGCCGTCTTGGCCGCATCGGCAAGGTGTCGGGCCGTGAGGAGAGCGGCCAAGACGTCTCGGCCGAGTTCGTCGACCTCGAGTCTCGAAAGCGGCACCTCGAAGCGGTCGAGACGCAGCTCCTCACGTTGCTCGAGCGGGCAGACAACGTCGCCGGCGCGCTCGCTGTCCAGGCGAAGCTGAACGACGTCCAACTCCAGCTCGAGCAGGTGCGCGGAAGGCTTCGCTTCCTCGATGACCAGACCGCGTTCGCGACGATCAGCCTCGCGCTTCGCGAGCAGGCTCCGATCGCCGGCTCGGCCGGCGACGAGGGAGGGATCCTGGACGCCTGGGCCGATGGGGCTCGTGCCTTTGCGAACGCAGCCGCCGCCACGTTCGTCGCGGTCGCGACGATCGCCCCGGTGCTCTTGCTCCTTGCCCTGGTCGCACTGGGCGTGCGAGTCGTTGTTCGCCGCGGCGGCTGGACTCGCCGCCGGGCCTCCGAAGGGGCCTGATTCGATCACGCCCCCGACTGGGTATGGTCTCGCCAACTCGACGAAAGGGCGTCATGGCGACCAAGAGCACGAAGGAGAACGGAGGCGTGGTCGGCAAGCTCGCCGGCAAGGGCGAGGAGGCGCTGAGCCGCGTGGTCGAAGGGCTCGGCAAGAACCCGCGCGTGACGGACGCGCTCGACCGCGCGATGGGCGCGAAGGGGCGCCTCGACGGCGCTTCCCGCTCCGCCCTCGGCCAGGTCGGCCTTGCGGCGGCGGAGGAGATTCGCGACCTGCGCTCGCAGCTCGAGCGGCTGGAGCGGCGGCTCGCGAAGCTCGAGTCGCAGGGAGGCGGCAAGGCGACCGCGAAGCGCTCAGAAACCAAGAAGACGCCGACCGCGAAGCGGACGACGAAATCGCCCTCGGCCGGCACGAAGGAGAAGTCCGAGAGCGCCTCGTCGCCGGCCGCAGGACGCTCGATCGGCGGCGGCCCGGCCCGCGGCGGCACCGCCTAGACCCGCGGCACCCTCACCCGCAGCGCCCGCGTTTGGAGCTCGAACTCGGCGGGCGTCGTGCCCGGCTGCTCGCCGTCGAGGACGACGGGAAGCGGGTGCTTCGACTCGACGCGAACGGTCGAGCCGCGCAGGAGCTCGATCTTCGGGTGCGAGAGGTGCTTCCCGCGGTAGATCTTCGGGAAGGTCCGCACGAAGTCGCCCTTCGTGACGTCCCCGATCACGACCACGTCGAGGAGGCCGTCGTCGGTTCGCGCGTCCGGGGCCATCCACATTCCACCCGCCGTGTAGTCGCCGTTCATGGCCACGACCTCGAACATGGGGCCCGAACGCTGCTCGTCTCCGACGCTCGCACTCATCTCGACCGCGCGCCAGCGGGCGAAGACGGCCAGCGTGGCGACCATGAAGGACATCCTTCCGCCCATCGCCTTCGAGGAGGCGTTCGCGCGCCGAGCGATCGCGCCGCTGATCCCGGCTCCGGCGAAGTTTGCGAAGTACGCCTCGGCACGTGACCCGTCCGGCGCCGTGAAGCGTGCGCGGCCGACGTCGACGTCCCGGATCTCGCCGGCCAGGGCGGTTCGCAGCGCCGCCTCGGTTCGGCGTGGGATCCGGACGCTCCGGGCGAAGTCCCTGCCGGTTCCGCGCGGGATCACCGCCAGCACTGTCTCAGCGGCTCGACCGGAGTGCATGAGCCCGTTCACTGCTTCGTGCACCGTTCCGTCGCCGCCGACGACGACGAGCGTTCCTGCGCCATCGCGCGCGGCCTGCTCGGCAAGCTCGGCCAGGTGGCCTGGACGCTCGCTCAGCCTCGCCTCTCCCTCGAGCCCTGCGCCGCGCGCCTGCTCCCTGAGCTCGGGCCACCGACGGCCGGTCGAGCCGTTCGCGGAGGCGGGGTTGACCAGGAAGACGACCGGCCCGGAGGGCTCGGCGCTCAATGCCCTGAGTCGGTCACGGTCGCGAGCGCGAGCTCGGTCATCTGATCCACCGCGGCCTTGAGCTCTTCGTCCGTGATCCGCGTGAACTCGCCCTCGACGATCACGTCGCTCACCGTCAGGAGGCAGCCGGCCTGCACTTTGCGAAGCGCCCCCAGCGTGAAAAGCACAGCCGCCTCCATCTCGACCGCGAGGATCCCGCGCGACGACCAGCGCTCGGCTCGCTCTCCGTCCGGGTCGTAGAACACGTCGCTCGAGACGATCGGCCCGACGCGGACGGGCTTGCCGAGCGTCTTCGCGGCGTGGACGGCTGAGTGAACGAGCTCCCAGTCCGCCGTCGGGACGTGCGGTTCGCCGCCCGTGTAGTGGCTTGCCGTCCCGTCCGCGGGGACGGCGGAGAGGGCGACGATTAGGTCTCCCAGCGCCAGGTCGGCCTGGAGGCCGCCGCAGGTGCCGACCCGAAGCAGCCGCTTGACGCCGAGCTGCACGAGCTCTTCGATGACGATCGCTGCTGAGGGACAGCCCATCCCGGTGGCCTGAACCGACACAGGGCGGCCGCGAAAAGTGCCCGTGTAGCCGAGCATCCCGCGCTCCTTGTTCGTCTGGCGCGGCTCGTCCAAGAAGGTCTCGGCGATGTACTGCGCGCGAAGCGGATCGCCGGGAAGGAGGCAGGCCTCGGCGTAGTCGCCGGGCTCGGCGCGGACGTGGATCGGCACGGCTCGGGAGCCTACCGCGGGTGCGGGTGAAGCGCTCGGGCGGCCGTTATCGTCCGCGCGTGGCTCGGCTCGCGAAGCGCCCTCCGCTGGACGATGTTCTGGCCTTCTGCGCCGAGGAGCCGATCGAGCGCGTCTTTCTCGAGGACGTCGCCCGGCGCGGGCTGGGGCGCTTCGTGGCACTGGAGGAAGAGGAGCGGCTCGTCGCGCTTTGCCACATGGGGGCGAACCTCGTCCCTTCCGGACGTGGAGCGAACGCCTTCGCAGAGGCGGCCTCTGGCGCGGACGCGCGCATGATGGTCGGGGAAGAAGGTGCGGTGACGGAGCTCTGGGAAGCACTCCGGTCTGCGATGCCGGAGCCGGTCGACGACCGGCCGGGCCAGCCCGTCTTCGTTCTCGAGAAGCCTCCGCCGCCGGGCGAGAGCGGCCTCGAGCTCGCGACCCTTCAGGATCTCGACCTCCTCGTCCAGGCCTCGGCGGCGGCCTACCTGGAGGAGGTCGGCGTCGACGCCTTCGGCCGCGATCCGGCCTTGTTCGAGTGGCGGACGCGAACGCAGATCGAGCAGGGCAGAAGCTGGGTGTGGCGCGAAGGCGATCGCGTCCTCTTCAAGGCCGAAGCGTCCGCGTGGACCGGGCACGCCGTCCAGCTCCAGCAGGTCTGGGTCGACCGGGACGTCCGACATCGGGGATACGCGAAGCGCGGTATCTCCGATCTCTGTCGGCTTCTCCTGGACTCGACACCGGCCGTCTGCCTCTTCGTCCGCCCCGAGAACGCCGCGGCCATCGCCCTCTACGAGTCGATCGGCATGCGGCGCACGATCTCGTACCGCTCGCTGATCTTCCCTTAGGAGGGGTTGGCGAAATGGTCTTCGTTGTCTGGTCGTGCTGCTCGTTTCGAGGCAAGGACGCAGGGAGCGTTCGTACCTTGAGGTACGGGCGCGACTGAGGACACCGCCTCGGGGCGTGCAGCACGACCAGGCGGCACAACGGCTATTTCGCCAACCCCTCCTAGCCCGGCGCCGGCCAGGCGTACCTCGAACGAGGGACGCTCGTCAGGGTGATGGCCGGAGTCGCGCAGGCTTCCCATGATGGGAGCGACTTGCGTGCGACGGGGCTTACTGTGGCGCTCCTCGTGCTGACGATCGTGGCAGGCGGCTGCACGAGCTCTCAGGCGGCGGTCGGCCACTCGTGCGGCGCGCTGGACAAGCGCTTCATCGAGACGGCGGGCATCAACATGACTGCGCTCGGGTTGATGGCCGAGGGCTATCAGAGCGGCGCGATGTCGTCGACGGAGGTCGTGGAGGAGGCCGAGGCGGCAGCTCGGAGGGTCACCTACGTCGAGCCGCGCGACCCATCGCTACGCAAGGCCCAGACGCTGATCGGGGCGATGTTCCTCGAGTACAGCGACGCCGTGAGCCGCCAGTCCAGGGGCAAGCCCGACGCAGGCGAGCGCATGTACCGCGCGTATGGCCTCGCCAACTTCGCCCGCGACGTCCTCCAGCAAGCACAGCCGGCCCTCGCTGATCGCGGCTGCGACGTAGCCTCGCTGTTGTAGCCGGAGCCCGCGTGAGCGGGCGGGCGAATCGCGCCGCGGTGTTGGAGGCCCGCCAGGGCCGGGCGAATCGCGCCGCTTCTTGCGCGATTCGTATGGAGGGCGCGCTGAAGCGCGCCCGTTCTCCCGCGGGTGACCCGAGAGCGTCCAGAATGCCCGCATGGAACCCGAAGCTCTCCGAGCCCGCGTCGAGCGCGACATCCGCCGCCACAACCTGATCCCATCCGGCTGCGACGTCCTGTGCCTCGTCTCCGGCGGCGCCGACTCGACGTGCCTACTCGACGTCCTCAGGAAGCTCGACTATGCGGCCAAAGGACTCCACGTGAACCACGGCCTCCGCGGCGCCGAATCCGAAGCGGACGCCCGCTTCTGTCGCGTTGTCCTCGGCGCCGAGGTCGTCGACGGGCGCGGCGTCCGCACCGAGGACGAGCTTCGCCGGATCCGCTACTCCTTCGCGACCGACCGGCTCCGCGCCACGGGCCACACAGCGTCCGACCAGGTCGAGACGGTTCTTCTCAAGATCCTGGCAAGCGGAGCCCCGGGCGGTATCGAGCGCCGCCGCGACGACGGTGTCGTGCGCCCGCTGCTCGGCCTGACACGAGACGAGACGCGGGCCTACTGCGAGGCCGAGGGCCTGGAGTACCGCGAGGACTCCTCGAACCCCGACACGAAGCGCGGGCTGATCCGCGACCGCCTGCTTCCGCTCCTCCGAGAGGTCGACCCACGCGCGGAGGCGAGCCTCCTGAAGCTCGCCGAGCGGCGCACAGTCCCTCCTGGGCTCGCGGCGCTCCTCGACTCGGCCGCCGGCTCCGCGCGGCTCGACCTGGGGGGAGGAAGGACGGCCGTTCGCGAGTACGACCGCCTGTGGCTCGAGAGCTCTCCCATGGCGCTCGAGGGGGTCGTGCGCTGGGGAGAGTGGCTGATCTCCTCGGACGCGGAGGGCCTGACCGTACGTCCGTGGCGGGCCGGCGACCGGCTCGCCGGGCGGCGGAAGAAGATCCAGGACGTCTTCGTGGACGCGAAGGTGCCTCGTTCCGAGCGCGAGGCCTGGCCCCTCGTCGTGCGGGGCGATGAGGTCGTGTCGGTTCCCGGCCTCGTGACCGCGCCGGGATGGGAAGATGCTGTCGTGGCGAGGCGGGAAGCGTGACGGGCCGAACGCTCGGAACCGAGCTCGAGGCGGGAGTGCAGCAGATCCTGATCGACGAAGCCACGCTCGAAGGTCGGGTCGCCGAGCTCGGCGCTGAGATCACGCGAGACTACGAGGGCCGCGAGCCCCTCCTCGTGGGAGTCCTGAAGGGCGCGATCTTCTTCATGGCCGATCTCATGCGGCGCCTGGAGCTCCCGTGCGAGGTCGACTTCATGGCGATCTCGAGCTATGGCGCCGGGATCGACTCCTCGGGGGTCGTCCGGATCCTCAAGGATCTGGATACGTCGATCGAGAACCGGAACGTCCTGATCGTCGAGGACATTGTCGACTCGGGGCTGACGCTCTCCTATCTCATCAGGAACCTCGAGGCGCGTCGGCCCCTTTCGCTCGAGATCTGCGCACTCCTCACCAAGCCCGAGCGGCGCGAGAACGACGTGCACTGCCGCTACGTCGGCTTCGAGATCCCGAACAGGTTCGTCGTCGGCTACGGCCTCGATTTCGCGGAGCGCTACCGCAACCTGCCCTACATCGGCGTGCTCCGGGACGAGCTCGCGGCGCAGGCCGAGGCGCTCTAGCCGCTGTGCGACGCTCATCCATCGCCGCCCTGCGGTCGAATAGGTGGGTGCTACCCTTCGATCGAGGGCCGATCTCTACGTGAGCCGTTTCTTCCGCAGCGCACTTTTCCCCCTGATCGTCATCGTCCTGGTCGTGTACCTGGCGAGCCAGACGCTGCTGCCGAACGGCGAAGAGGCGCAGAAGATCGAGTACGGCGAGCTGATCTCACGCATCGAGAGCGGCGACAACGTGAGCGAGGTGCTCTTCGTCCCCAAGTCCAAGACGATCGAGGCGACGCTCGACGGGACGAAGTTCAAGACGAACTACCCGAGCGACCAGTCCCAGGCCAGCTTCCAGGCGCTCCTTCAGGAGCAGGGGATCACCGACTTCGACTCGAAGGGCACCGGAGGGTCCGCATGGCTGTCGGTGCTGACCTACGTCCTGCCGTTCCTGCTCATCTTCGGCTTCTGGATCTTCCTCATGAACCAGATGCAGGGCGGCGGCTCGAAGGTGATGAGCTTCGGAAAATCGCGCGCGAAGCGGATGGCGCCCGACTCGCCCAAGATCACCTTCAAGGACGTCGCCGGCGTTGACGAGGCGGTCGAGGAACTCCAGGAGATCAAGGAGTTCCTCGAGAACCCCAAGAAGTTCCAGGCGCTCGGCGCACGGATCCCGAAGGGCGTCCTCCTCTACGGGCCGCCCGGCACTGGTAAGACGCTCCTCGCGCGCTCGGTCGCGGGCGAGGCGGGCGTGCCGTTCTTCTCCATCTCGGGCTCCGACTTCGTCGAGATGTTCGTCGGCGTCGGCGCCTCGCGTGTGCGCGACCTCTTCGAGCAGGCCAAGCAGGCGAGCCCCTGCATCATCTTCATGGACGAGATCGACGCTGTCGGCCGGCACCGAGGCGCGGGCCTCGGAGGCGGTCACGACGAGCGCGAGCAGACGCTGAACCAGCTCCTCGTCGAGATGGACGGCTTCGAGATGAAGGACAACATCATCCTGATCGCCGCCACGAACCGGCCTGACATCCTCGATCCTGCGCTTCTCCG
This sequence comes from uncultured Actinomycetes bacterium, assembly GCA_963733135.1. Lineage (GTDB taxonomy): Bacteria > Actinomycetota > Thermoleophilia > Gaiellales > Gaiellaceae > CAVTBX01. The sequence goes on along the minus strand of CAVTBX010000005.1, from coordinate 6,922 downwards.
CCCGGGCCGCTTCGACAGGCAGATCGTCGTAGATCGTCCCGACCGGAGCGGCCGGCGGCAGATCCTCGAGGTGCACACGAAGGGCAAGCCGATCTCGGGCGACGTAGACCTCGACACGCTCGCGGCCGGGACGCCCGGGTTCACCGGTGCCGACTTGGCGAACCTCGTCAACGAGGCGGCGCTCCTCGCCGCCCGACGCGGCAAGAAGACGATCGGCGACCTCGAGCTCGAGGAAGGGATCATGCGAGTCATCGCCGGCCCGGAGAAGAAGACGCGGCTCCTTTCCGAGCACGAGCGCAAGGTGACCGCCTACCACGAGATGGGACACGCGCTCGTCGGCCACTACCTGCCGAACTGCGACCCGGTCCACAAGATCTCGATCATCAGTCGCGGCCAGGCGCTTGGGTACACGATCTCGCTCCCGTCCGAGGACAAGTTCCTGACGACGCGCTCGGCGCTCATGGACCAGATGGGGATGACGCTCGGTGGCCGTGCGGCCGAGGAGCTTGTCTTCCACGAGGTCACGACCGGCGCTGCGAACGACATTGAGAAGGTCACTGCGACGGCCAAGCACATGGTCATGCGCTACGGCATGAGCGAGAAGCTTGGTCCGCGCATGCTGGGTCGGAACCACGACATGCCGTTCCTCGGCCGCGACATGGGTTCCGAGCCCGACTACTCCGAGGAGATCGCGCGCGAGATCGACGACGAGATCCGCCGCGTCATCGAGGAAGCCCACGACCGGGCGCGCCAGGTCCTGAACGAGCACATGGAGGAGCTCCACAAGATCTCCGAGCTCTTGATCGAGCGCGAGACGATCGACAAGGATCAGTTCGAGCGACTGCTCGCCGGTGAGGACGCCGACAGCGTGTTCGCGGAGCCGGAGCCCGTCCGGCCCGAGCCGGAGGCGGAGAAGAAGCCGGAGCGCCGGCCTGAGCCGAAGCCGCGCCCCTTCCCGCTTCCGGGCGCGACTATGCAGCCGCCACCCCCTGAGAGCGCCTAAGTCCGCTCGCGCTGCGCGCGAGCATGACGACTTAGGCGCTGAGCTTGGCGACCCTCGCTAGGTGCTGGGAGCTCGACCGGGCACGGCCCGGCCGAGCCGTTCGTGGTGGTGCCTAGCCTGGTTCTAGGTGTTCTCGCAGGTTGGCTAGGCGGGCGTCCCACTGGGCGCCTACTTCTGCCATCCACTTTGCGGCGTCGGAGAGCGACTCTGGTTTCAGGCTAAAGCGGGCTTCTCGGCCTGCTTTGCGGCGTTCTACTAGGCCTGCGGCGCCTAGTGCATTCAGGTGCTTCGCAATGGCCTGGCGGGTGACTGGGAAGACGGCGGCCAGCTCTGTGGCGGTCGTCTCGCCGTGCTCGGCTAGGTAGCCCATGATTTGGCGCCGCGTTGGATCTGCGAGCGCCGTGAAGACGGGGCCCGCTCGATCGGGCGGCATCGTTAGACCAGGACTGGCTCTAGGTGGCGTGCGAGCGCACCGAGCCCAATTGCGACGCTCCAGTCGACGGCCGGCTCGGTCGCGGCGGTCGTCGTCTCCGTGACCGTTAGTCTCGTACCTTCGGTCGTCTCTGCCAGCTCGAGCTCGACAGTGGACGCGATCCCGCGCTCGTCGACCCAGTCGAACGCCAGCCGCTCGCCGTCCACGACCTCGCGGACGACCGCATGACGCTCCTCGCCGTTCCACCAGCGAAAGACGCCGCGACCGCCCGGCTCGACGTCGAGCTCCACGTCGTTCGCGAACCAGTCGGCGAGCCGCTCGGCCTCGGTGAGGGCGGCCCAGACCTCTTGCCGAGTAGCTCCGAGCAGAGTCTCGCGCCGGACACGCGCCGCGCCTTTTCGCAACCTCACGGTTGCACCATACAGGTTCGCATCTCTAGCATGTGCAACCTAAGAGTTGCTCTTATTTGGAGGAGATTCATGCGAGCTCATCTAGTTCCCACCGTCGTCGAAGCGGACGGCCGCGCCGAGCGGGCGTTCGACATCTACTCGCGGCTGCTTCGCGAGCGCATCGTGTTCCTCGGTACAGAGGTCGACGACGGAGTGGCCAACCTGATCGTCGCGCAGCTTCTCTTCCTCGAGTCCGAGGACCCGGACGCCGACATCAACCTCTACGTCAACTCACCCGGTGGCTCAGCCTATGCGGGGATGGCGATCTACGACGCGATGCAGTACGTGAAGCCCGACGTCGCCACGACGTGCGTGGGGATGGGGATGTCGGCAGCGGCCATGATCCTCTGCGGCGGAGCGGCCGGGAAGCGGTATGCGCTCCCGAACTCCAAGATCATGATCCACCAGGGCTCGGCGGGATTCCGCGGAACGCCGGCCGACATCCAGATCCAGGCCAAGGAGGTTCTGGCCCTGACGCGCCGGATGGCCGAGCTCATCGCGCACCACTCCGACCAGTCGGTGGAGCAGGTGATGGAGGACATCGACCGCGACCGCTTCATGACGCCGGCCGAGGCCGTCGAGTACGGCCTCGTGGATCGCATAGTCCAACCCTCCTAGAACAGCCGGAAGCGCCTTCTGCGTCGTCCTCCGTCAGGCCGGTCTGGAAGGTCATTCCCGGCCAGGACGGCCGCGGGCACGTCCTCGACGAGCCAGCGCGCAAGCCCGTCGTTCCGGACCTCGCGACACGCGTGCGCGAGGCCGACCGTACGGACATCGGGTGTGTGTGCGTCGCTTGCGAGGAGGTGCACGAGCCCGAGCTCGAGCAGGCGTTCGGCCGCCGCCTTCGTGCTCCGGCCGAGGCGGCCGTCGAGCGACGCCGCCGTTACCTGGACGAGTGCACCGGCCGAGACCGGGCGGGCGAGACGCTCCGGATCGGCCTGCACCTCCCGGCTCCGCTCAGGGTGAGCCAGGATCGGCGTCAGGCTGCTCGCCAAGAGCTCGAAGATGTGCTGATCCAGGTTGAGCGGCCAGCCGCCGTACGGAAACTCGACGAGGAGGTAGCGGCCGCTCGCGCCGAGCGTGAAGCGGTCGAGATCGTCGTGGGAGAGGGACGGCAAGGCGTCGAGGGCGATCTCGCCGCCCGGGACGACCTCGAGCCGTGTCCCGTCCTCCTCCAGTGCACCGCGGACGGCGACCACGCCCGCTTCCATCTGATCCGGGGTCGTGGGATAGTCGGAGCGGACGTGCGGCGTGGCCGCGATCGTCCGGATCCCGTCCTCGTAGGCGGCTCGGCCGATCGCACGGCTGTCGTCGAGGGTCTGCGCGCCGTCGTCCAGGCCGGGCAGGACGTGCGAGTGGAGGTCGATCACGTGCCCCTAGGGTAGTGTCGAGCCCGTGCGCGAGCCGCTCGAGGAGGCCTTTCCCCGGCCCGCCGTGGTGGGCGTCGTGAACGTGACGCCCGACAGCTTCTCGGACGGAGGCACCACGCTCGACCCCGCGAGCGCCGTTGCTGCGGCGCGCATGCTTTACGCCGAGGGGGCTGCGCTCGTCGACGTGGGCGGCGAGTCGACCCGGCCTGGGTCGGCAGGCGTCTCGGCCGACGAGGAGCTCCGTCGACTCGAGCCGGTGCTGGGCGCGCTCGAAGGCGTCCCGCTTTCCGTGGACACGTCGAAGGCAAGGGTGGCCAGCCGCGCGCTCGAGCTCGGGGCGACGACGGTGAACGACGTGACGGCCCTCCGCGCCGACCCCGACCTCGCGGAGGTCGTGGCGGAGTCCGGCGCGTACCTCTGCCTGATGCACATGCTCGGCGAGCCGCGAACGATGCAGGACGATCCCCGCTACGACGACGTCGTCTCGGAGGTGGCCGCCTTCCTGGAGGAGCGGTTGGTCTTCGCCGTAAGCGCCGGTATCCCGGAGGAGCGGATCTGCGTCGATCCCGGCATCGGCTTCGGCAAGACGACCGAGCACAACCTCGAGCTGCTCGCCCGGCTCGGCGAGATCGCTGCCCTCGGGCGGCCTGTGCTCGTCGGGGTTTCCCGCAAGCGCTTCCTCGGACGGATGCTCGGCGACTCCGACGCGCTCACGGGCCCGATCGCAGCGGGCGTCGCGGTGAACGTGCTCGCGTTCGAGCGTGGCGCGTCGCTCTTCCGCGTGCACGACGTCAGCGAGAATGTGGAGGCGCTCGCGGCGGCGAGTGCGGTCGAGGCGATGTCAGCATGAGCGGCGTCACGATCGAGGTCGAGGGTCTCGAGCTCCGCGGCTTCCACGGCGCGCTCGCCGAGGAGCGGAAGAGCGGTCAGACCTTCCTCTTCGACGTCGAGCTCCTCGCGCACGATGCGGGCGTCCGGACGGACAAGCTCGGTGACACGGTCGACTACACGCAGGTCGTCGAATGCATCCGCGAGATCTCCGAGAGTCGCCGTTTCAACCTCATCGAGGCTCTCGCGGCTGCGATCGCCGACGAGCTTCTGGAGCGCTTTCCGGTCGCGCGCGCCCGCGTGCGAGTGCGGAAGCCCGAGGTTCAGCTGGGCGCGTCGGTCGAGTGGACCGCCGCCACGGTCGAGCGCCAAAGTGGCCATCCTCGGCCCCTCTAGAGACGCCCAGTGCGTGCCTACATCGGGCTCGGCGCGAATCTCGGAGAGCGCGAGGCGACGCTCCGCCGTGCGCTGGAGCTTCTCGATGCCGAGCCGGAGATCGAGGTCCTGGCGGTCTCCCGGCTGCGCGAGACAGACCCTGTCGGATACCTCGACCAGGGGCGTTTCTTGAACGGCGCTGCGGCCCTCGAGACCGATCTCGAGCCCCGCGAGCTCCTCGAGCGGCTCCTCGCCGTCGAGCGGGCGCTCGGGCGCGAGCGGACCGGCCCGCGCTTTGGGCCGCGTACGGTCGATCTCGACCTCCTCGTCTACGGCGACCGCACGGTGGACGAGCCGGGCCTCACCGTTCCGCACCCTCGCCTTGCCGAGCGTCGGTTCGCGCTCGAGCCGCTGGTAGAGCTCGATCCGGAGCTCATGCTGCCCGACGGCCGCGGGGTTCGGGAGCTGCTTGCGCGAGAGTAGAATGGCGGGCATGTCGCACCTCGACGAGCTCGACGAGTACGAGGCCGACCTCGAGCTTCGCCTCAAGAAGGAGTACACGGCCGTCTTCGGCCTCTTCCGCTACTGCGTCGTCACGCAGGACTCGACGTACCTCTGCAACCAGCTCGACCTGAAGGCGTTGCCGCAGACGAGCTATCCGTTCTTCCACCTGACGATGGAGGACGTCTGGGTCTGGGACAAGAACCGGCCCTCGCGGATCATTCCGCGGGCCGAGGTCTATACCTCGAGTGACGTCACGGTGGAGGAGCTCCGGGCCGAGGGCGAGGGGCCGGCGCTGACGCCCGAGACGCTGGCCGAGAAGCTGGGCGAGTCGGCGGCGGGCGACGACGAGTCCCCGTAGCGGCGGGACATGTCCCGCCCGCGGTGAAGCGCTGACGTGCTCCTAGCCGCCGACGTAGGCAATACCCAGACCGTGTTTGCGGTCTTCGACGGCGAGCGGCTCGTCGAGCACTGGCGCGTGGCGACGGAATCCGAGCGGACGGCCGACGAGCTGGCCGTCCTCCTGGAGCGGCTGCTCGAACTCCGCGAGCTCGGGTTCGACGACGTCTCCGGCGTCTGCCTCGCCTCGACCGTGCCGCCGCTCGTCCGGGCCTACTCGGAGCTCGTCGAGCGCTACGTCGACGCTCCGCTTGTCGTCGTAGGGCCGGGCACCAAGACCGGCGTCCCGATCCTCTACGACGACCCGCGCGAGGTCGGCCCGGACCGGATTGCCAACGCCGTCGCCGCTCGCGAGCACTTCGGCGGCCCGTGCATCGTCGTCGACTTCGGCACGTCGACAAACTTCGACGCGGTCTCCGCGGCCGGCGAGTACGTCGGGGGCGTCCTCGCGCCCGGGGTCGAGGTCTCGATGGACGCGCTTTTTGCCCGGGCGGCCCGGCTCACGAAGGTCGACTTCACGGAGCCGAACGGCGCGATCGGCAAGACGACCCGCGAGGCGCTCCAGGCGGGAGTCGTCTACGGCTTCGCGGGCCAGGTGGACGGGATCGTCCGTCGGATGCGAGCCGAGCTCGGGGAGAACACGAAGGTGGTTGCGACCGGCGGCCTCGCGGGTCTGATCGCTCCGCACTCGGAGACGATCGAGGAGACCGATCCGCTCCTGACCCTCGAGGGCCTCCGGCTGGTCTGGGAGCGGAACTGGGAGGCTGCGAAGCAGCCGAGCGACTCGCACCGCGATCCGTAGCGGAGAGCCGGCGCTCGTCGGTTCCGGTACGACTCCTCTGGAGACGAGGAACGTCGGCGCTCGGGTCGAAGCACCAGGCTCGCGCCGTCATGAAAGTCGAGCCGATGCCAGCCGAGCACGCAGGGCAGGGAAGAAACCCTGCGGCCGAGACTGCCGCGCCCTCATTTCGGCGGAGCGCTGCCAGTCGCTCGGGCAAGCGCACGCCGACGCTCCTCCGAGGAGCGTTGGCCGGGGCGGATCTGGTGGGCCTCACCCTCGCGCTCCTCCTTGTCCGTCTGGTTCACCAGCCGGACGCTGCTCCGGGAGCCCTGCTCGAGCCGCAGGAGGCCTTGCTCGTCGCGAGTGCCCTGGGCATCTGGGCTCTCGGGGCGATCGGCGCTGGGCTTTACCGGCGCGACCTGGAGAGGCCGGAGCATTCGACCGTAGACGATGTCGTCCCGGTCGTCTTGCTCGCGACTGCGATGTGCTGGTTGCTGGCGCTCGGGGCCTGGGGGATCGGCTCTCGGGTGGGTGTCCCGGAGCTCGGAACGCTCTGGGTGGCCGCGATCGTGTTGATCCTGCTCGGGCGAAGTTGCGCTCGGACGCTGACGCGGCGGCGGGGCCCCCTCCAGAAGGCCGTGATCGTGGGAGCCGGCGACGTCGGCCAGCTCGTCGCTCGCAAGCTCTTGAAGCACCCCGAGTACGGGATCGAGCTCGTGGGCCTCGTCGACTCCGACCCCAGACGACGCCGAGGCGATCTCGACCACCTCACGATTCTCGGGC
>CAVTBX010000004.1:0-461732 GCA_963733135.1 uncultured Actinomycetes bacterium | reverse complement strand
GGAAACTGATTATGCCAGTCGTTGTTGTCGAAAAAAACCTCTGTTAAAGCACACTGCGCAGGCTGACAAGCCTTTAATAGTCTGCGGCAGTCCTTGCTGCAAAATAAATTTCCTTCATGGTAACGATCTGAAAGACCGCTGCACTGAGTGATTGCAGTTCCCAAACCAAAATCGCGGATGTCGCATTCTTCACCCAATTCTCTAACACCATTTCCACAGCTACTAGTTGCAAGGCCCATTTCTGTAGAGTACTTCCCGGCTACGAGATCAACGGAGTCCCTCTCTGGTGCAAAAACGGACGGTCGGTACAGATACTCAGCAATGCCCCAGCTACCCCATTTGCTGTTTTTACCCCAGTGAGAGAACACGGTGAATAGGCCTTCGCCCGCTATGTCGCGCCACGTTCTGAACATATCGGCATAAATTTTACCCATACGTGAATTTCGGTTCGCCTCCCCGAACTTCCTCGCAAGCGTAATATTGTTTTCACGGCCCATGCCGCAAACCACATGCTGTCCCCCTTCGTAGGCAATAAGTTGCAAACCAGCGTCAGTAGCATCGCGTCAATTCTCCGTGACTGACCTTTTGTAACTGGTTACAAGCTCCTTTTGCACCAAATCGAGAATGTCATCCACGGTGACTTCCATGTCCTTTTCATACACTGAGCTGCAAACCCCAGCGCCGATATAGGGAGCTATTGCCAAGGTGTCCAATCGCACTCCCGTTGGGTTTACCTGGGGCTTCGCAAGTGCATCAATGATAGCCTTATTGAAGGATGAAACCGCGGCCCACCCAGGCACGACGCCGATAACCCTGCTCTCTTGACCGGCAAATACCGTTCTAAAAATCCTTGTGACGCGGGCATGCCGTGGTAGGCAATAGCCTCTGTGTTAGTCAGACCGTTTTGAGCAGCCCACTGTTTAATCCACCCAGCTTGTGTAAAGCCCCCATTCCAAAGCTCATTAGAGAACTCCACATACACACGCAGATGTGGCTTTAGCCGCTGCTTGACAAGTATTGCAAACTCTTGAATATACGAGTCATTTGCCAGGTGCGGAATAGTAAACCAGGGATCTATGTTGGTAGCATTTGCCAGGTCAACCATGTGCTCCACTGAAACACCGGCCGGGCCTGCTTGAGAGAATGAGTTTGCCGTAGTGCGGCTTGACCAGTTTTCGATTGACTGTCCGTTCGTTCTTTCCCAGTCCATAAAGCGAAGCGTTCTCATTTGCGAAATCGTCGCGAGGAAATCAGGATGATACACTTGATTCTGATAAGTATTTTCAAATCCAGGCATAATAAAGCGAATATTGTTAGGTGGATTTGCTGCATTATCGGCTAGAGGATGCGAATATCTAATCCCGTAGTGCCATCGAAAGGAACCTTAAAGGTCCCTGGCGTGCGAAACGTGCGTTGAGCAATTCTCACGTTTCCCGCTCCGCCGCCAACAATCAGAGTGTACTCGCCGCTAGGAAAATCCTTGGCTACGTTATTAAGAATTGCGGTTTTCGTTACGGGGTCAAGTGGGGGAAAGCCCTTCATCAGATCAACGAAAGTCTTGCCGGTGCTATAGTAAGTCACCGCAGTGAGATTCATCCCCAGTTTGGCAGAAACATTCGTGGCATCAGGAGCCGGAATGAATTTGAGCTCTACATCGTAAATAGTTCCAGGCCCAGCAAAGGTCACTCGGTAGTACAGACCGTAAGCTGGCAGCGAATAGGGTCCATTCCTCTCACTAAGTCTTTCACCAGAATTAAGAGTGGTCCAGGTGATACCTGAATCGACGCTCACCTCAAATTGTACATTTGCTGTGCTTGCCAAAAAGCTCACCTTCACATCAGAGAATTTCCCTGCAGGGATTCTCTCCGATACAAAATAGCTTGGCGGAGTTATGGCGATTTCTGCAGTCGCATTCGCAAGATTATGTACCTCAGAAGGCAATAGCGCACGATCCCAGAACGCCATCTCGTCCACGGCAACCGAGAAATTAATAGTGTCGGCACGACCAATTGTGGACAAAGAGTCGGCATAGAGACTGGTGATCGTTTGAAATTCCTCGGCGGCCTTGTTGCCGTTGACGTATAGGGTATGAGCCTTCGTGGAAGGATTATAGGTGCACGCAAGATGAGTCCAGGCACCGAGGGGCATGACGGCCTGGCCAGTAACATAGAAAAAGCCGTTGTCAGCAGTACGTAGTGAGCACTTGGGTTTGCCCTCCGCATTCCAGCCGATTGCAAAACTACCCCACTGTCCAGTAAAAGCCGAGAGTGAGCCGCTCGCGAGGCGCTTAGTCCAAACCGCTGCAGACATGCCCTTAAGCGGTGCAAAGGAGTCGAAGATGACTTTATCCATCTTCATCCTGGTGGGACCTTCAAAATGTGCGTACCCGACGTTTTTTCCCGCCTTCCTTGAACGGCGATGGACCGGAGAAGCTAAAGTTGTGACCACGATTCAAGACGTTGGGCCTTGTGCACTGCTATTGAAGGTATAGTATGCCAGTAACCCACGACCAAAGCTTGGACCATTATAGAGCAGCGAAGATTCGTAGCCCGTTCCACTTGTACCGAGCCTGACATTGGCTGTGTCTGTGCTTACCAAGGGATTTGACGCCAGAGGAACCGAATATTGATGATTGACAGTCACGCGACCGTTAGGTTCAGCGTTAGACGCAAGACGCAATCGGGTCGGAGGATTAGGAGGAACACGGTCATCCGCTGCTACGACATTACTACAGACCACACTAGCAAGAATCATTGATGTGAAGTAGCGTTTATGCCAAGGTACATGAGGCAAACTCCAGCAACTCGGAACCGTGAAACAGTGTTCTTGATTTATTACTCTGTAAGCTCTTGAGGAATGACATAGTCCTCCCCCTTCCGTCTTAATACCCATGCGGCCACAGTGTTCCTAGGGGCAGTAACCTTGACGATCCCGTACTGGTCCGGCTGCTCTTGTTCGCGTAAGTCCTGGGTTAGAACTACCTCCGGAGGCAAGGTCATTGCCTTGGATAATACTTCGGCACCATCGGAGCGAGTCATTTGGATTTGCACCGACTGCGGGTTCTTCGTTGGATTCGCGATGGTCAGATAAGAATTCTGGCCCAGGTAGGTGTTATAGGAAGCGCTGAAGTATACTTCCAAGAGCCTGCCGCGCAAGGATCCCGTAGACGAAGCTGACGCTGCCATCATCACGTCTAGCGTACTGCATCAGAACTGCTACGATACTTTCAGCTTTTTCGCCTTTAATGACTACAATCCCTTCGTCAGAGGGCAGCAGAGAATCAAGGATGATATGCTGAGACGCCTTTGCGCCTAAGAGTATTCGCTGCGATGGAATGCTTCCTTGAAGCTTTCCATGCGCTTCAAATTGCACCACTACTTCTTCGTTAAGCGTGTTGGCTACCTCGAGAATTGCCGACTGTTTGAGCGTCGTAAATGGCGCCGTCAGCGACTCACCCGATCCAACGAGGCTCGGGATGAGAAGGGCACTTTCGAATGACTCTTCTGCGCCGCGGCCCTTATACAGGTAGCGTATACTGTCTATCTTCGATGCAAACGATCCTTCAGGAACAAACTCAACTGTGCCAACGAGGTTCCTCCCAATCTCATGCAAGGGGAAGTTTAACTGCCCACCGGCCTCAAGGCTCACCGGTAGTTTCATTAACTAACGTCCCCATTTTGACCGTAAAATTTCAGCGCACCGTGCTCTTTCTGCTGGGAGTTTGTGCTCAGACGGGCCCAAACCGCAACGAGGTCGTCTGCATCTCCCGGTGCCAAGCTGGGTTGGTAGGTATTGTTCATTAACGTTTTAGCCCCGGGAGTGTCGAGAGCCCCCACGGATGCAATGGCAAACTCAAAACCTTCAGCATGGTGCCTGGGCTTGTAGAAGATCATTGAGGTGCGTATCGCACTGGGCTCGCCCTCGGTTATGGTAGTATATAGGTCGCCATACGAATTGGTGGGATGGTTGGTTGCGTGGACCAACACGTCAAACTGCGGACTCGACGGGCTTAAACTAAGGGGGAAGTGGTCGAATACCTTGCCCGATTGGCCAAGCACCTGCAATGTGCTTTTGGTAACTGAGGTCGAGGTACTATAATTCTCTTGCACATTCCACATATCAAAGAAGCTGTTCCATCCGAGACGAATAGTAGAAAACGGCAGCCGGGAAAGAAGTGGGTAATAGCTTCCGCGATCCAGCGGATTCGAACCGTCAGCTAGCTCGACACCGTCACTGAGTTGGTCTCCGTCGGTATCGAGTTTTTTCAGGATCCGTGCCATGGATGAACTCGTCAGCGTCACTCACCCCGTCGCCGTCCAAGTCATCGGACCCATTGGCGATGCTGCCATCTTCGTGAACGATAAAGCTCAGCGTATTCGAGTAAGTGCTTTCATTATTGCTTAAATCACTTGCAGTTACCGTGGTAGTGTAGGCAGCAGGTTCGAGCTGCGTAAGGGTGTACTCATTGAGTGGAATTTCAGTGACGGTTGTCCTCGTCATGCCATTTTTTCTAACGTGTAGAGTAAAGGAGCCTACGTTTTCTAGGGCACCTACCGTATCACGCGGTGGAGCGTCCCAGGTCAGGCGAAGCGTGGCAGATTCTGCATATCCGGTACTACTCCAGCTCAGAAGTAATGCGACCGAAGCAAGCGCAGACGTACTGCTGGAACGAACATTCATGCACCACTCTGACAAATGTATTGCGAAGTCCTCTCGATTAGCGTCTGCAAGAATCATTCCGCGCATGTGAATTCACTGTGTATCGCCCCGGTCCCTCATTCTCTTTGTCAGATTCAACCAAGCAATATTATTTGAATGTTATAAATATCAATTTATTAGATGACGTAACATTGAGAAACCGCCTCGTTGTATACCCGGGCGGATGGTCTTGGTCTCGAAGTCAATCCACCCGTGGCCCATCCTTGTGCGGGACAGCGGCCCTTGTCAGGGCCAATGGGATAGATGGGATCAAGCTTCCGGGAAACTTTCGAGACAGATCGAGTCGTTGGGCTATCACTACGAACCGAGTTCCTCCTTGCCCATCCGGTCCAGGTCGGGCGATCATGGACCCAGCGCGGGTCCCTTCCCGGATCGGCCGGCCGACGAACGGGGGAGCATCGGCAATGCACACGATACTGCTGTGTGTCCTCGTCCTTTCCGGGTTCGCGGCTCCCGCGGACGACAGCCCGAAGAACGGGAAAGAGCAGCCCCTCGCAGCTCGCTTCGAGGCGTTGAAACGACGGTTCGAGAGCAGAGAAAAAAACTTTCACGACGAGCTCGTGGCCGCAAACAGACTCGCCCCGGAAGCCCGCTCGAAGAAGATCACCGACGAGAACGCGACTTTCCAGCGCGACTGGCACGCGATGGCCGATGAGGTCCGAACGCTCATCCGCGCCCACCCGGCCGACCCGGCGGCGTTCGAGGGGATCATCCTCCTGCCCGGCCTGATGCGGAGCTTCCTCGACGACGATCTGGTGAAAATCGTCCGCGACCACTTCATGGACGATCCCCGCATGGGGCAGCTCTGCGCCTCGCTCGCCTATCGGACGGAAGACTGGTCGGGAGGAATCCTCAGGGACGTCGCCTCCGGGCACCCCGACCGCAAGGTCCGCGGGCAGGCGACCTTCGCGCTCGGGATGTGGTGGCGCCACTCGACCGAAGCCATGACCCTGGGTCGGGACCGCACCGACGCCGGAGAAGGAGCGGTGCCTGGCCGAGGCGAAGCGCTACTTCACGCAGGTCTCTGAAGACTTCGCCGACGTGCTCAGCGACCGATGGCACGTTCAAGCTCGCCGACAAGGCGCGGGCCGAGCTGCGCGTATCGCCAACCTCCCGAACCTGAAGGTCGGCAAGGTCGCCCCGGAGATCGTCGGCGAGGACCTCGACGGCAGGCCGCTGAGGCTCGGCGACCATCGCGGCAAGGTGGTCGTCGTCTGCTTCTGGGCGACCTGGTGCGGCCCGTGCATGGCGATGGTCCCCCACGAGCGCGAGTTGGTCGAGCGGATGGAGGGCAAGCCGTTCGTCCTGCTGGGGGTCAACTCCGACGAGGCCGGCGACCGCGAGAAAGCGAAGAAGGCGACCCGGGAGAAACTGATGACCTGGCCCTCGTGGTGGGACGGCGGGTTCCGCGGCGCGATCCAGACCGCCTATGACGTCGACCACTGGCCGACGGTCTACGTCCTCGATCCCGAGGGAGTCATCCGATACTTCGACGTCCGGGGCAAGGACCTCGACCGGGCGGTCGACGCCCTCCTGGAAGCGATGCAGGAAGGATCGAAAGACCACGACGCCCGGTAGGGATCATTACGGATGATCACTATCAAGACTTTCGGGCGGTTTCGGATGCATCGTTCCTGCGGAGATCCGTCATGGACCACGCCACCGCCATCGCCGAGCTGGAACGCCATGGGTCCGAGCAGACGCGCAAGACCTACCGTCGCCACGGGGTCCTCGGCGACCAGTACGGCGTCAGCTACGCCGACCTGAAGTCGATGAAGAAGGCGATCAAGACCGACCAGGCCCTGGCCGAGTCGCTCTGGGCCACCGGCAACCACGACGCGCGCATCCTGGCGACGATGATCGCCGACCCGAAGGCGATCACCCGCAAGGTGCTGGAGTCGTGGTCTCGCGACGTGGACAACTACGTGCTGACCGACGCCCTCGCCGGCGCTCGTGGCCGGGTCTCCCCACGCGCCGGGCGCTGATGGAGAAATGGGTGGAGTCGGACAAGGAATGGCTCGGCAGCGCCGGCTGGTCGGTGCTGGCCCGCCTGGCCGAGGATTCGACGTCGGGGCTCTCGGACCGGGAGTGCTCGGCCTACCTGGAGACGATCCGGACGACGATCCACGGCCGCAAGAACCGGGTGCGGTACTCGATGAACGGCGCGCTCATCGCCATCGGCCTGCGGAGTCCCGAGTTCCAGGCGGAGGCGCTGGAGGTCGCGAAGGCGATCGGCAAGGTCGAGGTCGATCACGGCGACACGGACTGCAAGACGCCGGACGCGGCCGAGTACATCCTCAAGGCCGCCAAGCGGAGCGTGTGATGGGCGTGTCATCAAGGAAGCGCCTCAAGCGAGCCACTCCTTCAGCACCTTCAGGTCGTGTTGCAGGTGGGCGGTCATCTGCCGGGCATCGCCCAGGTCGTACTCGTGGTGCTGGCAGATCGGGCCGCGGTAGGCGGACTTCTTGAGCCGATCGAAGAACGCGCGGTTCACCATGCCCTCGCCGAGCGGGCACCAGGTGTCCTTCCAGCCGGCCGCCTCCTTCTTCCAGTAGAAGTCCTTCACGATCACCGCGGTGTAGAACGGCTCGGCCAGCCGCGCCTCGACCGGCCACGAGAGGCCGCCCTCGACCGTGGCGTGGCCGATGTCGAAGCAGAACCCGATGTGCCGCGGGTCCAGCGATCGGATCATCGAATAGACGTCCCAGACCGGCGCCCCGACGTACCGGGCCCCGGAATGGTTCTGGAAGCCCGCCTGCAGGCCGAGGTCGCGACACGCATCGGCGATGTCCTTCAGCGCGGGCGCGATCTCCTTGAGCCGCTCGGCCGGCGGCCCGTCCGGCGGATAGGTGAAGGAGCCCAGCCGCAGTCGCTTGATCCCGAGCCCGGCCATGGTGCGCATGACCGTCTCGGCGTGCGGCGTCTTGAGCGACGTGATGTCGGTGGCGACGAGGTGGACGTCGCGCCGCCGGCGGCGCAGGGCCTCGGCGAACCTCGGGCAATTCCTCCGGCGCGCGCTCCGGCTCGACCTGCCCCTTGGCCCGCACGGGGCATTCGATGCCGTCCCAGCCGACGGTGGCCACCAGCTCGGCGGTCTGCTCCGCATCGAGCTCCTGGAACGGCTTCGAGAAGCCGATGAGCGGGAAGCGGCTCGCCTCGCCGGCCTCGGCCGCATCGGGACCGGGCCGGCCGAGGCCGAACGCCCCCGCGGCGACGGCCCCCTTCGCCAGGAAGTCCCGTCGTGACACCATCGATGGGCAGCTCAACTTGTTCATAAGTTTTATAATTAGAATTCAGTGGTGTTTCTGATGCCACGCATGCGGCTTGTCGGCCGGCGCCCCGGCCACGCGACGGGGCCCTCACTCCACGTAATCGATCCGGAAGCGCTTGTTCGTGACGAAGAGCACCGTGACGTCGGCCTCGGGGCCGGCGCCGTGCTCCATGACCTCGCCCTCCGGGAACCAGACGAAGGTCCCCGGGCCGAACGTCCCCTGGTGCGTCACCAGGTCGCCTTCCAGGACATACAGGCCGTGGCCGCAGGGGTGGGTGTGGGCGGGGTTGACGAGCCCCGCCGGGTAGCGCACCAGCCGGATCTCCGCCCCGGTCTCCGGGTCGGTGTACAGGTCCTTGCGGAGGATCGCCCGGCCGAGCTTCGGGTTGTGGCGCTCGTCCCAGGGCTGCGCCGCGGTGTCGACGGCAAAGAACTCGTCCTGCGACATGGGCCCTCCCGTGGGTGATGGAGAATCCCCCGATGCGTTCCGCCCTCCGGTCCTGGACGGCGATCGGTGCGATGCGCCCCCCGGGGAGGGACCGACCGAGGGCCATCGTCATGGTACAGTGACCGTGACCGGCGGGCCACGGGAGCAAGGAGTCGCCCGGCCCGACCGGCCCCGGTCGTACCGCATTCACGACAGCGAGCCCCGCCATGATCAAGACCACGGTCGTCGGCAGCTATCCGGTCCCCGCCTGGTTGCGCGTCTACAACACCCGCGAGAGCCTCCGCGACGCGATGCTGGTCGTGCTCAAGACCCAGGAGCTGGCCGGCATCGACGTGGTCGCCGACGGCGAGCTGTATCGCTGGGACATCAACCATCCCGAGACCAACGGGATGATCGACTACTTCGTCCGCCCGCTCCAGGGAGTCCAGGCCGAGCTGACCCTCGATCAGCTCCGAGCCTGGAGGCAGAAGACCGGCATGGCGTACCGGTCCCAGCCGGCCGGGGTCGTCACCGGCCCGCTCGGCCACGGGCGGCTCGACCTCGCCCGCGACTATGCGCTCTACCGCGACCTGACGCCGAAGCCCAAGAAGTTCACCGTCACCAGCCCCTACATGCTGGCCAAGGTCCTGGACGACGCCCATTACGGGAGCCTCGACGCCCTGGTCATGGCCCTGGCCGACCTGCTCAAGGCCCAGCTCGCGGAGATCGACGCCGCGGTGGTCCAGGTCGACGAGGCCAACGTGACCGGCCACCCCGACGACGGCCCGCTCGCCGCGGCGGGGATCAACCGGGTGCTCGAGGGGGCCGCCGGCGGTCGGAGGGCGGTCCACCTCTGCTTCGGCAACTACGGCGGGCAGACGATCCAGAGGGGGACCTACACGAAGCTCGTGGCGTTCCTCAACGCGCTGGAGGCCGACCACGTCGTCCTGGAGATGGCCCGCCGGCCCGAGGCCGAGCTGGAGGTGCTCCGCGAGGTCAAGCCGCAGCTCGGCCTGGGGATCGGCGTGATCGACATCAAGGACAACGAGGTCGAGACGCCCGACGAGGTGGCCCGGCGGATCGAGCGTGCGGCCCGCTGCCTGGGTCGTGAGCGGATCGAGTTCGTCCACCCCGACTGCGGCTTCTGGATGCTGCCGCGGAGCGTGGCCGACGCCAAGATGCGGGCCCTCGTCGCCGGCCGCGACCTCTTCGAACATGGCGGCGCGACCTGATCGTGATCGCAGGCCCGTGTCTGGCATCGGCTCCGTCCTGATCAGGGTACCGCTCAGATTGGTGCAGAATTATGCTCTAAGCCCCGGTTGAACGTCCGTGGACGACGCTTAAATGCTTGTTTTACAGGGCTTGAGGTCCAAAACCGTCGTTTGCAAGAGCGGCTCACGCGGAAGATTGTTGGATTTTGCTCCGCTGCTATCGGAGCCCCGGACTGGATTACGGTGCGGGCGTCGTCGACGACGCAGAAGGTGAGGGTGGTCTTGTGGAGGTCGATGCCGACGTACTTCATAAGGAGTCCTCCGAGGGGGTCGACCGGGACGCGACACTCAAGGACGTCCCGAGCTCGGAGCCGCGGCCAGGCAGGGCTCGGACTACCTCATCGTTTCACCCGCGGCTGTCGATCTCACAACGATCTTGGTGCCTTTCGTCCCGCATGGGCCACTCGCGAGGGGAACCGTCAGTTCCCTACCTTGGCCTTTGTCGTAGACATGGGAATCTCTCCGCAGGCGTGCAGGGCCAGGATCGCGTACGCGGTGCCGGCGTTGGCGAGCAGGTTTTGCGTGTGCCAAGCCTGCGACGGTGTGAACCAACGCCCACTCGCACGCTGATTGGTCTTCAGCCAGGCGACGCCTCGCCGGATCCGAGGATCATCGGCGGACACGCCCGCTTGCCTCAACACGTACAGGACCAGGCCGGTGGCATAGCCATCGCTGTCCAGGAACGACGTGTAGACCTTATCGCGGCCGACGAAGATCAGGAAATCCCGGCCGTGGCCCACCTCCGCGCGTGCCTTTCGCCCTTCCTCGGACTGGCGGCCGGGGTCGAGGGGATTCTCGACGAGGCTCGCCGTCGACCACCCGCCATCGGGACGCTGCGCCCCGATGAGTTCCTCGACGGTTTGCACTCGGTTCGCGATGTTCGCCAGTTGGGGGAGTTTCGTGCCGGCCCAGGTCAACATCGCTTTCTGATGGAGGCTCGTCGGCGGGTGCGCTTCCAGATATCTGCGAATCCCTTCCAGCCCCTTCCGAGCGGCGGGACTCTCGGCGTAATTCTCGGGCGCGTGGCCGACGGCCAGCGCGGCCATGGCGACGCCGAAATCGTCATCGCTCTTCACCGGTGGGCTATCGCGAAACGGCCATTCCCAGCCGCCGTCCGGCCGCTGCAGGCTCCACATCCGTTCGAGCTCACGGCGAGTCATCGGATGCAGCTTTCCGGTGGTCGCGCCGTCGTGGAAGGCGAGGGCGGCGGCCACTTCGATCACGACGGCCGTCACTCCGTCCTTGGGCAGTTCCGGTTCCGCCTCCAGACTCCGCTCGACGATCGTTTCGAAGAACCGGGCGTCTCGGGTAATTCGGGGGACACCGCGGCGAGAAGGGGTCATCGTGTGGGTTCTCCGAGGTCTCGCCCGAGAGTATGTCATTTATGATATGAGCAGTCGATGTCAATTTTGACATTCGCCGGGCCGATGGTCCGGAGCGATCATGTCAAAAATGATATAGCTAAAATTCCCGCGGGTCGAAATGTGCTCGCGGTTGCCCACAAGCCGGCCGGCTGCGAGTTCGACCGCCGCGTTTATAAAACGCAACATGTGAAGTTATAGGCTTGATATGCTTTCGGAAGCGTGGGAAATGGGTTCTTGGCGTTTTTTCTTGTCCAGTTGCCACGGGAAGGCCGATTCCTGCTCAACCTTTCTAAGGAGTGCATCATGGCTCGAAGACCGAAGTCCGGCGGCCGGCGGCGCCGCCTGTGGGTCGAGGCCCTGGAAGACCGGACGGCACCGGCCGGACTGGTGACCGCCCAGTTGCTCCTCGATGGCACCCTCCAGATCACGGGGGACGGCGCCGCCAACAATATCACGGTCCAAACCGTCGGGGATGACCTCCTGGTCACCGGGTTTCAGACGGCGGTCAACGGCGTGGCCCAGAAAACGTTCGAAGCGGCGGAGGTCGCCAGGATCGCCATCAATCTCGGGGCGGGTAACGACACCGCCAACCTTGTGGACCTGGCCATTCGCGGCGGGATCACGGTGGTGGACGACCTCGGCAACGACAACTACACGGCGACTGCGCTGAACATGCCTACCTCCGCCTTGAATATCAGCACGGGCGTGGGTGCGGACAACGTCGTCGTGGGCACCTCAAACCTCGGCGGTCTCATGGTCGACACGGGCGACGATTTCGACGAGGTTGTCCTCGATCGCTAACAACTCGCCGGGGATCAACTTCGCGACGATCCTTACCGGGAGCGGCATGGACGAGGTGCAGATCGAGAACTCGAGATTCAACGTCCTGCTGGCCGACACGGGCGAGGGCGACGACGAGTTCGTCCTTGAAGACGTGTTCGCCGGCACCCTGCAGGCGGACACCGGCGCCGGCAATGACTTCATGAATCTGGATGGCGTGAACACCAACAACCTGATCGCCAGCACCGGCGCCGGCGATGACTTCATTGACCTGGAGGGTGTAACCAGCACGGGGCTCCTGATCGTGGACGCCGGCGCCGACAGCGACTTCGTCCTCGCCACCGACGTCGTGGCCATGGGGTTGGGCATCGTCGACGGCGGCACCGGGGACGACGTGCTCGAGCAGAATGGCGTCAACTTCTTCCTCGCCCTCAACTTCGAGGGCTTCATCTGACCCCCGTTCGGGCGCGGCGGGCCCGGCCGACGCGCGGGCCCGCGCGCCCAGGTATCGCTCCCGGCCGGTGCCGTCGGCCGGCGAGTCGCCGCGCGGCCGACGGCGTCGGGGAGGCCACGTCAGGGCGTGAAGGGCTGGGACACGGGCTGGGGATGGCCCACCTGCGCACTCCGGGGAAGAAGAAGCCCTTGAGCCTGGCCGCTCTCCGCAACCTCCGCGAGGAGCACGCCAGGACGATCGTTCCGGCTCAGGCCCTCGCTCAAGAGGCCCGAGGCTTGGAGAGGCGGGTTAGCGACCTGGTGAACCAGGCAAACGGGTTGACGCTGGAGGAAGTGCAACTGATGTGGGAGACGGCAACTATTCTTATTTAGAAAACGTGATAACGAGCCTGTGCCCGGTCGCCTTCGCGATTCGCTGGAGCGTGTTAGTGGACGGCATGCTCCGGCCTTTCTTGAAGCCGAACGATATTCGCCTGCGAGGTCTTGAGCTTCGCGGCCAGTTCCTGTTGCGTAGAACCCCGCGGCCGTCCGGGCCGCGAAGATGGCGGCTCCGAGCTGGGAAGCCGTAGCGGCGGTGATCTCCTTCGGCGGTGCGGCTTCCTTCGGCCGGACCGGGACAAGGGCGGGCTTGCCAGCCTTCGCGGTCCGCTTGGTGCCTCCGCTCTGCGCGGCCTGTATCGCCTGAATCTGGCTGGTAATCTCCGCAAGGTCGGCCTATGCCATTACCGGGGCCATTATTCGACTATCGCCTGCCTTCGGCGTCTTCGACGTGTCGAGCGTCCGAATCGGCGGGAAACTCACACGCTCCAACAAGTCATGGTCGGGCGCCCATATCCAGCCTTCGCCAACCGGCAGCTTGGCAAGACTGTCATAGACCGGGCCTGGTCGATGTCGGCATTCCGCCACCCAGGCCTTGACCGCGTCGCGGTCCTGCGGCGACGTGACGCCGAGAGCGATGAGCGTTGAAAGCTGAGTCAACACATCCTTATTCAACTTCGCCGGTCGCTGCGTCATCGAGATGAACCGAAAACCGAAATTCCGGCCGCGTCGTCGCGATGCGATCAACCTCGCCAAGGACTCGCGTCAACTGCCAGTCGGCTGCTGCGGCGCAAAGGCGTCCGCCTCTTCGAGGACGAGCCAAAGCGGCTCCCGGTTATGCGTAAAAAGATAATCGCGAAGATCGGCCACAAGCCGAGCCTGTTCTGCCTTCCTCATCTGCCCCATGTCGAGAACGGCCGAAATGCCGGATGTAGTAATGAGTTCGCCGATTATCGAGCCCGCGCGGTCATGCATCGGAATATCCGCATGAGGTCCGCCGAAGACCGGCACCGAAAAGCCGGCGGCTTTCCCGTCCGCGCCCGATTTCAGGCCCCACCATACCGACAGCGGATCGAGGACCAGGACGCGGCGTCGCATCTGCAAGAGCCGCTCAACGATTCCCTTGGCGGTGTAGGTCTTGCCCTTGCCCTTCTTCCCGAGGATCGCGATATCGGCATCCAAGGCGGCGTCGGGAATGGGGTGCGGTTTCAATCTCGAAACGGTCATCGTGTGGGTTCTCCGAGGTCTCGCCCGAGAGTATGTCATTTATGATATGAGCAGTCGATGTCAATTTTGACATTCGCCGGGCCGATGGTCCGGACCGGTCATGTCAAAAATGATATAGCTAAAATTCCCGCGGGTCGAAACGTGCTCGCGGTTGCCCACAAGCCGGCCGGCTGCGAGCTCGACCGCCGTGTTTATAAAAAGACAACACGCCGTGTTTATAAAAAAGGCAACACGCCATGTTTATAAAAAAGTAACACGCCGTGTTTATAAAAAAATTAATACGCCGTGTTTATAAAAGGCAACATTTGACGTTACATGCTTGACACGCTTTCGGGAGCGCGGGAAATGGGGGGCTTAGAGCCTGTCGCACAAACCCCGCATCGGCACAGGATGTAGTATAATATCAGTATAATATTTCTGTCATCGATCCTGCGGCAGGAGGATGGGCGTGGCCGGCTACAACTTCATCCGCCCCAATCGCGACCAGCTCTTCCTCATGCCGCCGGCGCTGCAGGATTGGCTGCCGTCGGATGACCTGGCCTACTTCCTCCTCGACGCCGTCGATCAGTTCGACCTGACCCCCTTCCACGCCGCCTATCGGGCCGACGGCGTCGGCCAGGCGGCCTTCCAGCCCCACATGATGGTGGCCCTGCTGCTGTATGCCTACTGCCTGGGCGTCCGCTCCAGCCGGCAGATCGAACGCCTGTGCGAGCGCGACGTCGCCTTCCGCGTCGTGGCGGGCAACCTCCGCCCCGATCACGCCACGATCGCGCGGTTCCGCCAGCGGCACGCCGAGGCGCTCAAGGGGCTGTTCACCGACATCCTCCGGCTCTGCAAGGAGGCGGGGCTGGTCAAGGTCGGCGTGGTGGCGCTGGACGGCACCAAGATGGCGGCCGACGCGGCGTTGGAGGCCAACCGGACCTACGAGTCGATCCGGGCGGAAGTCGAGACGATGCTGCAGGAGGCCGAGTCGAAGGATGCCGAGGAGGATCGGCTCTACGGCCCGGAGCACCGCGGGGACGAGTTGCCCGAGGCGATGCGGGACCGCGGCGGTCGGCTCGAGCGGCTGAAGCGGTGCCGTGAGCGTCTGGAGGGCGAAGCGGCCGCCGCGGCGGCCGACCACGCCCGCAAGCTCGCGGAGCGAGCGGCCAAGGAAGCCGAGACCGGTCAGAAGCTGCGGGGTCGCAAGCCCAAGCCGGTGTCGGAGACGCCCGAGGCGGAGGCGAAGGCCAACGTCACCGACCCCGACAGCCGGATCATGAAGACGCGTCGGGGCTACGTCCAGGGCTACAACGCCCAGGCGGTGGCGACCGCCGATCAGATCATCGTGGCCGCGGAGGTGACGCCGGAGGAGAACGACGTGGACCAACTGCACCCGATGCTCGCGGCGACCGCGAACGAGCTGAAGGCCGCCGGGGTCGAGGAGACGGTGGGGGCGGCGCTGGTCGATGCCGGGTATTGCAGCGAGGAGAACCTGGAGCGGGCCGATCCCGAGGGGCCGGAGTTGTTCGTGGCGACGCGCAAGGACTGGAAGCAGCGGGAGCAGATGCGGCAGGCGCCGCCGCCGCGGGGTCGCATCCCCGGGCATCTGAGTCGCCGTGAGCGGATGGACCGCAAGCTGCTGACGAAGCGTGGTCGGCGGCTGTACAAGCAGCGGAGCCAGATCATCGAGCCGGTGTTCGGCCAGACCAAGTCGTGTCGGGGGATCGACCGGTTCCAGCGGCGTGGGCTGGCGAACTGCCAGTCGGAGTGGAAGGTGATCTGCGGGACGCACAACCTGCTGAAGCTGTGGCGGAGCGGGAAGGCCCGCCGGAACGGAAGGGCGTGAGGCCCGGTCGAAGACGATTCGATGCCGGAAGGTCGCACGGTCGTGGGATGCGAGGAAGGCGATCGAGGATCGGGAGCGATCGAGCAGCGCCGACACGGACGTTCGTGCAACAGCCTCCTTAGCGTTGTTTTTGGTCCAGTGTAGACAGAATGGTTGGACCAGTCACTCACGTCACCGTGGGTTACACTGGACGCTTGGGGCGGACAGTGCAGTGCCACTACCGGGAGGACTGGTCCGTGACTCATCCTACCACGACCCGCTATGTCGGTCTCGACGTCCACAAGAGCTCCATCGTCATCGCCGTCGCCGACGGCGAGGGAGGGCCGGCCACCCTCCTGGCGACCATCCCCAACGACTTCGCCTCCCTGGCCAAGGCCCTGCACCGCCTCGGGCCGACCGAGAGGCTCTCGTGCTGCTACGAGGCCGGACCCACTGGCTACGGGCTTTATCGCCAGCTCAAGGCCGCCGGGTTCGTGTGCATCGTCATCGCCCCGTCGCTCGTCCCGGTCCAGAGCGGCAACCGGGTCAAGACCGACCGCCGGGACGCGGCCAAGCTCGCCCACTTCCTCCGTTCCGGTGACCTGACCACGGTCCATGTCCCCGACGAGGCGACCGAGGCCGTCCGCGACCTGGAGCGGGCGCGCGAGGATGCCAAGAGGGCCGAGCAAGTCGCCCGCCACCAACTGGCCAAGTTCCTGCTGCGGCACGGGCGTCGGTACGAGGGCAAACTCAACTGGAACACGGCCCACCTGGCTTGGATCGGCAAGCAGCAGTTCGCACAGCCGTCCCAGCAGCAAGTCCTCACCGATTACCTGGTGGCGGTCGAGCAGGCCACCGAACGGGTCCGGCGGTTGACGGCCGCCCTGACCGAGCAGGCCGCGGACTGGCGGCTGTTCCCCCTGGTCCAGGCGTTACAGGCCTTGAGGGGGATCGAGTTGGTCAGCGCCGTGACGATCGTCGCCGAGGTCGAGGACTTCGCCCGGTTTGCCCGGGCCAAGGACCTCATGGCGTACGTCGGGCTGGTCCCCTCGGAGCACTCCAGCGGGTCGAGCCGCCGCCAGGGCCGGATCACCCGGACGGGCAACGGCCGGGTGCGTCGGATCCTGGTGGAGGCGGCCTGGTGCTACCGCTTCCGGCCCCGGCTGAGCAAGACGATCGGCAAGCGCAACGAGCGGGTCGCCGCCCGGGGTGCGGAAGATCGCCTGGAAGGCTCAGCAGCGGCTCCACGGCCGGTTGCTCCGGCTGACCGCGCGCGGGAAGGCCAAGCAGCAAGCGGTCACGGCCGTCGGCGCGAGCTCGCGGGGTTCATCTGGGCGATCGCGCGGGAACCGGCCTTGCTGGCCGGATAAGGGAGATGGCGGCGTTGGGAGTTCGGTTCTTCAGCTCTTGGAGAGGGGGTGGAAGGGCGGGCCACGGTGGGATCACGGGAGGGGGAATCCTCGTTCGACTCTTGGGCCCGGTCGCGTCCGCGCGGCCGGACGCCCGTCAAGTAGACAGAGGCCGCCCCTGACGGATTCAGTCCTGCGTTAACCAACACGCGAATATCAGAATGATCCACCGTCGTAAGATTCTTGCCGTGACCCGCCCTTTCTGCCCCCTCAGGGGAGGGGGCCTAGTCGTAACGATCAAGATCGGGTGATATGAGAGATCTGGTGTGAGTTCGCCCGGATGGACTGAGAGACCGCCGGATGCGAGTGAGCTCTTCGGCCGCGATGCCTCGAGAATATGACGGGAAGGAGCCTGCTGACCAACTGACACCAGACATCAGTCGGAATCTGACAGCAACGGCTTGACAGGTCCAACCATATCAGAGTCTGGAGGTGAGAAGATTGGGTCTGGGAATCGAGAGGAAGAGAAGGGCAGGGGCGTGAGGGGGAAGCGAAGAGAGACGCCGAAGGCTGGCCGAGCGAAAGCAGAGCAGGGCGTGGGGCGCTGGCCAAGGGCCAGCGACGAAGCGTGGGTGATGAGCAAGACGGGGCGGTTCGTCGCGTGAAGAGGCAGTCCGAAGGGCAGGGCAGGGGGTGGCAACGAAGAGAGGCCTTAAGGGAGAGAGAGCAGGAGCTGAGGGCTTGAAAGGGCTAGCGTCCGACGGGCACCGCGAGAGAGCGAGGATGCGGCCTGGCCTGGTGCCCGGAGCGGACCTGGGCCTCGGCCACGTCGTGGGCCAGGTCCTTCGCCCTGTCGCGTGCGAGCACGCGGCAGAGGTCCCGATACTCGGGGCCGGCCTGGTCGGAGCTCACGTAGAGCTCGGTCTTGTAAATCGCCCTCGACGCCTGCACGTAGGCCGAGTGCCGATTGCTCAAGCTGCCTCCGATGAGCACGTGGGCACGCTCGAAACTTTTCCCCTGAGACTTGTGAGTCGTCCTTGAGTACCCGAGCCGGATGTTCTCCGGGCCGTATTCCTTCACGGGGATGTCGAGCACCCTGGCGTCCTTGTCGAGCCTCACGGTGAGGGTCTCGCTCGCCTCGTCGACGGCGAGAATCGTTCCCGTGTTCGCGTTCTGGATGCCCCGCGTCCTGTCAATCTTCGCAAATTGCAGGATGTCTCCCTCGTGGAAGAGCTCGCCGTTTGCGGCAATCGTCCGCTCGGGGTTCACGCGGCCGAGCTCAATCCTGATGGCCTGGCACTTGCGGTTAATCGTGCGAACGTCGTGGTTCAGGTTGGCGAGCATCGAGACCCGCTCGGGCTTTAACGGTCCCCCGTCGACGACCCACCGCTCGACCATCCGGTCTATCGCGTCCGCCTTCGTCGAAAGCTCGTGGAGCTCGCCCCGCCTGATGAAATCAGCGAGGGCCTCGCGGCTCCTCCCGTAGGCGAAATCCTCGATGGCGGCATGCCTCGTGGGGTCTGCCTGGCGGAGAATCTTCTTCAACAAGACATCGCCGATGAGCCCGCAGAGGTGCTTGAAAGGGCCTCCCGCCTCGATGGGCTGGAGCTGCTTGGCATCCCCCACGAGGAGCACCTTCGCCCCGGCCCTCGCCGCGTGCTGCAAGAGCCGGGTCATCTTGACCGTGCCGACCATCCCGGCCTCGTCAAGCACCACCACCGTCTTCTCATCGAAGTGTAGATACCCTTTGTCGAGGCGGTAGAGCGTCCGCCTGAGCGTATCCGACGGGATGCCGCTCTTGGCTTCGAGCTCCTCGGCGGCACTCCCCTGGAGGGCACAGCCCACCACGGTCCTCCCCGCGGCCTCGTATGCCTCCCGGACGGCCTGCAAGGTGAAGGTCTTCCCCGTGCCCGCGTTCCCGGTCATCGCCCGGATGTTCGGCCCGTCGCAAAGATATCGGACCGCCCGCTCCTGGTCGTCCTTGATGGAGGGCCTCCTCGCAATCGCCTCCTCGACGTGGCGTTGGTCGATGGGGTTTCGCTCTCTCGCGAGGGCCAGGGCCGCGTCCCTCATCGCCTCTTCCATCATCCAATTTGCATGCGTCGTGAACCGCTCCTCGATGCGTTCCATGTAGACTCGCTCGGCGTGGCTCCTGGGCTTCGTGACCATGCCCCCGAGATGCATCAGGGTCGAACCGGAGAGCTTCTCCTCGATGAGTTCCAACGCCGCGTGGAAGGAGAGCTTCCCTTGGGACTCTTCGGCCACGTGCTCGACGATGTCGGCCCTGTCGAAGTGGCTCTGGGCATCCTCCAGGCGGGAGACGGCCTCGTGAAACACCTCCTCCTTCCGCCGCTCGGTCTCCTGGGCGGCGACCGGCCGATGCCCTGCCCGAAGCCGCTCGATGCTCTCCTGCGTGATGCCGAACCGTGCGGCGACCTCCCGCCACTCGGCGAAGAGCTCGTCTCGGGGCCTCACGAGCTCCCTCTTGGCCTTCTTCGTCCGGGTCCTCAAGCGTTCCCTGTCCTCGGCGTCCGCGGCCTGCAGCGACCCGTGGCGGCGTTCCGCCTCGGCCTCGATGGTGGCGGTCCGCTTGGCGAACTCGCGGGCGAGCTCCTCGGGCACCCCTCGAATCTCGAAGAAGCGATGCCTGCCCTTCTCGACGACCTCGACCTCGAACCCGAGCCTCTGGAAGCCCTCCGCCAGGCAAACGCGGTACAAGGCCCCTGCCGCCTTCTGGTAGTGGTAGAGATGGGTGGAATCCACGGCTCGCGTGTTCCCGTCGGCCTTGCGGGTGATGTTGAGAAATAGCATGTGCAGGTGGTGATGCGGGTCGGACTCGCGGGAAACCGACTGGGGGAAAATCGCGAAGAGGAGCGGCACGCACTCAAGGCTCTGGCCGCCCTTGCCCACGCGACAGAAGCCGCAATGGTCCTGGATGAACGAAATCACCTTCCTCGCGGCGTCCAGGGCCATCCTGTCGATGGCCGCCCTGAGCTCGTCGCTCGCACAGGCCCAAATCACCGACGCGGATTTGGGCATGCTCAAGGTGCACGTCGTCGCCCGGCTTCCGGTAGTTCTTGCAATCCTCCGGCCCCTTCCCGGCGTTCTGCACGAGGGGCCTTCCCGAGTGCGGGTCGAATCCCTCGCAGAGCCGCGAGAGGTGCATCTCCTCGACCCTTGCTCCCGGCTCCAACCCGAATTCCCTCGCGGCATCCCCCGCCCATACCCCCGGCGGCTCGCCGCTCTCGGTGTAGTAATTAATGCTGACTTGCTCAAGGTAATACTTGTGCTGTCCCGCTTTTAGGGTCTTTACGGTCAACATGGACTCGATTACCGCGAGGGGAGAGAGGCTTCTGCGTAGGCCCCAAAATTAAAAAATTAATATGCTAAATATTTGAACTGTTCGTTTGCCCTGCGCGTGCTCTAATACCCCTTCCATGGCCTGCCCGACACGCGCCTCGAGGCCCGAACCGTCGTGAAGGAACGGTTTCTGGCGCGAGGTCGCCCTCTGGTGGCCCGAGCGTCGCGTGCTCGTCGCCGCCGACGCGATCGGAACGCTCGGGTACATGAAAGCTCGACCCGAGCCAGCTACGGCGTCCACCCGCTGCTGCGCCTCATGCCTCCGCGAAAGACCTTCGGTGGCCTGAACCCTGAGCACATCCTCGTGGGCCACGGCGAAGGTGTTCATGGGCCGGAGGCGGCGCAGGCGCTCCGGGACGCGCTGACCGGCGCCCGCCGCCGCATTCCGGCTCAGCGGGCTCGTTGCTGCGCCGGCGGTCGACGCGGACAGGCCGTTACGATGAGACCGTGTCCGAGCTCGAGCAGATGTACCGCGAGGTCATCCTCGACCACTACAAGAACCCGCGTGGGCACGGGGAGCTCGATGATCCCGACGCCACGGCCGAGGGCCAGAACCCGCTCTGCGGCGACGAGGTCTCGATCTTCGTCGCGTTCGGCAACGACGGCGAGACGATCGAGGACGTCCGTTTCGGGGCCGCGGCTGCGCGATCAGCCAGGCGTCGACGTCGATGCTGATGGAGATGGTGAAAGGCCGCACGGCGAGCGACGTCGCGGTGATGGAGCGAGACGAGCTCCTTGACGAGGTCGGCATCCCGCTGACGCCGATCCGGCTCAAGTGCGCGCTTCTCGGTCTCGGCGTGCTGAAGGTGGCGCTCCACCGCTCCAAGGGCACACCCCTTCCCGACGGCTGGGAAGGGCTCGACGAGCTCGAGCTCACGTAGCTCCATGCGAGACGTCGATGTCTGCCCGGTCGAGGAGCTCCCCCCGGGGGAGATGAAGCTCGTGCACGCGGGCGAGATCTCGGTCGGGGTCTACAACTGCGACGGCGAGCTCTACGCGCTCGAGGATCGCTGCTCCCACGACGACGGGCCGCTCGTCGAAGGCGACTGGGAGCCTGACGAGTGCGCCGTGATCTGTCCGCGCCACGGGTCGCGCTTCGACATCACGACGGGGAGGGCTCTGACCTTGCCCGCGTACCTGCCGGTTGAGACCTTTCCCGTGAAGGTCGAGGACGGCGTCGTCAAGGTCACGCTCTGACCGCTCAGTACACTGCGCCGCTGATGGGCGAACGGGGCGAGCGGATCGGTAGGAACGAAGCCCTCTTCCGTGACGTGAACGAGCGCATCGAGGACGTCACCGAAGGCGGCCAGGCCGACTTCCTCTGCGAGTGCGGAGACCCGGAGTGCACGCAGTCCCTCACGTTGACGCTTGTCGTGTACGAGGAGTTGCGCTCCGAGCCGCGTGACTTCGCCGTGCTGCCCGGCCACGAGCAGCTCGACGTCGAGGAGATCGTCGAGCGCTACGACGACTACCTGGTCGTTCGGAAGCACGAGGGCGGCGCGGCGGAGATCGCCGAGGCCCGCGACCCGCGTTCGTAGTGCTGGACGAAAGAGTCCGCGAGGTGCTCAGCCGGCTCGAGGCCGAGGATCAGGATGAGCGCGCCAAGGGCTTGCCGCCGGCCCAGCGCTCGCGCGCGGTCGAACCGACCACGGGGCGCTTCCTCTTCTCCTTCGTCGCACCCCAGAATGGATGCGAGGTCCTCGAGATCGGCGGTTCGCGCGGCTACTCGTCGATCTGGCTCGCTGCCGGTGTCCGGAACCTGGGCGGCCGCGTCCTCTCGCTGGAGAAGAACCACGAGTCCGTCGAGGCCTGGCGCCGGAACGTCGCGGAGGCCGGCCTCGAGCAATGGGCCGAGCTGGTCGAAGGTGACGCATTCGACTCGCTCCGGGCTCTCGACGATGTCTTCGACGTCGTGTTCTTGGACGCGGAGAAGGACGACTACGACGCCCTCTTCACGCTGGCGCGCGAGAAGCTCGAGTCGGGCGGTGTTGTGATCGCAGACAACGTCATCTCGCATCAAGAGACCCTCGCGGCCTACTCGGAGGCTCGCCAGAACGACCCCACACTCCTCTCGGTGACGGTTCCCCTCGACCGTGGGCTCGAGGTTACGGCTGTCCTACGCGGATCTCTATAGTTGAGGTAACCGCGGAAAGGGGGTGGTCCGACTGAGTTATGACAGTACGGGCAGTGGAGGTACTCGCTCGTAGGGGCGTGTCCCCGAGACCTACGGGGAACCGCCTAGCCAGCGTGGGGGACGTGTAGCGCCTCTACGAAATCCAGGCGAGTTTCCGACGGGGGGCCTGCGGGCCCCCCGTTTCCTTACCAGGAGCCCGACGAGAGCTCGACCCACACGGGCAGGTGGTCGGAGCCCACGTTCGGGCCGACCTCGCGCCCGGTCGCGGCAAGATCGGGCGTCGTGAGCACGTGATCGATCGGGATGCGGAGAAAACCGGGCAGGAACGCCGGCCAGGTCGCTTCGAGCCCATAGCCCGCACGAGTGTCGTCTAGCCCGACCTCGTCGACGAGCTTTCGATAGCGGGCCGACCACGGGGTCGTGTTCAGGTCGCCGATCACTGCGCCCGACTTCGCCGCGGCCACGGCCCTGCCGGCTGCCTCGATCAGGGTCTCGTGCGCCTCCGCGTCGCCCGGCGTCCCGGGTACGCGCGGATGGATGAGCGCGAGCCGGGCCGGCCCCGAGCCCGCCTTGACGGTTCCGAGCAGCAACGGGTACTCCGGACCGGCCGGGAAGACGACTTCGTCGTCTCGGAGCTCGAGCCGGCTGAAGATCCCGGCGCCGTACGCGCCCTCGCGCACCTCGAGCCGGCGTGAGGTGTAGGCGCGGAGCGGCTCCTCGAGGGCGGTCAGCCAGGCCGGCGTCAGCTCGAGCGCTCCGAGGACGTCGGGCTCGCGCTCTCGGATGAGATCGGCGACGGCTTCGTAGTCGTCGTTTCGCGCGTCGAGGTTCAGGACGAGGATCGAGAGCTCTCGCGTGCCGCCCTCGGGCCGCTCCGCGTCATTCCAGACGGGCGCCGACGACAGCGAGGTTGACGAGAGCGAGAGCGAGGGCGATTGCGGCGACGAGGACTCCGCGCAGGAGAGCCGCGGCCAGCGCAACGACGCTCAGGATCAGCGCGTACTGCACCCGGAAGTGTGCGGCGAGATCGAAGACCCAGGCAAGCCCGCCCGCGAATCCCGCCAGGGTCAGCGTCCCGAAGACGGCCGCCAACGTGGCCGCGCTGGCGCGACCGGCCGCTTGCGCTCGGCTCAGCCTGCTGCCCGGCGGAGCTGCTCGTCGAGCCCGATCGGCTCGATCCCGAAGAGCTCGTTCGCGGGCGCCGGGTCGCCCACGTTGTCCGCGTCCTCGAGCATCGTGAGCTGGTCGCGCGTGACGGGCGGGCTCGGGAGCCTCTCGACGACCGCCGCCCCGGCGCGCATGACAGCCATCGGGACGTGAACCGTGGGCCGGCGCCGAACACCGAGCCTTCGCCGAAGCTTGGCCAGGAAGTCGTTCCAGGTCGGCTTGTCCGGCCCGCAGAGGTCGAACGTCGTCCCGCTCGCCCGCTCCTCGTCGATCGACCGCGTGAAGAACTGCGCGACGTCGTCGACCCAGATTGGCTGAAGCCGCCGCTCGCCGTCCCCGGCCACGGGCGTCACGGGCGCGAGCCGCACCTGGCGCATGAAGAGCGGCAGGATGCCGCCCTCGCGCCCGAAGATGAAGCTCGGCCGGAAGATCACGTGGTCGAGGCCTGAGGCTCTTACGGTCTGCTCCATGTCCCACTTCGCGCCGTAGTACGGAACGAGATCCTTCGAGCGCTCATCGGTTCCGAGCGCGCTCATGAGGACGAAGCGGCGGACACCTGCCTCCTTCGCAGCAGCGACGAGGTCGCGGGTGCCCTGCTTCATGACCCGCTCGAACGGCTCCGGCCGCCGCTCGGCGATCAGGGCGACGAAGTGAACGACGGCGTCGCAGCCATCGACGGCGCGCCGCAGGCTCTCGGCGTCGGTGACGTCACCCTGTACGAGGTCGCAACCCCAGTTGACGAGCGTCTTCGACTTCTTGGCGCCGGGGTCCCGGGCGAGAGCACGAACAGGCCGCCCCTCTGCCCGGAGCGCGTGAACGGCACGGCTTCCCACAAAGCCGGTTCCACCGGTCACGAGGATCACGCGAAGTTCTTCCAGTAACGGCTCGGCGTCGGCCCCTCCTGTCCCTGGTACTTCGAGCCGAGGGTACCGGCGCCGTACGGCGTCGCCGCCGGCTCAGTCAGCTGCACGAACGAGAGCTGCCCGATCGGCATTCCGACGTACAGCGTGATCGGCAGGTTCGCCACGTTCGAGAGCTCGAGTGTCACGTGACCGTCCCAGCCGGGGTCGATGAACCCGGCCGTGGAGTGGATGAGGAGCCCGAGCCGGCCGAGCGAGCTCTTGCCTTCGAGGCGAGCCACGAGATCGTCGGGAAGCGTGACCCGCTCGAGCGTCGAGCCGAGCACGAACTCGCCCGGATGGAGGATGAACGGCTGCTCCTCGTCCGAGATCTCGAGGAGCTCCGTCAGATCCTCCATCGGCTGCTTGACGTCGATGAACGGGTAGCGACTGTTCCGAAAGACTCGGAAGAACCGGTCGACGCGCACGTCGAGGCTCGACGGTTGGAGCAGCGCCTCGTCATAGGGATCGATCCCGATCCGGCCCTCGTCGAGGAGCCGCGTGATGCTGCGGTCGGAGAGGACCATCGGCGGGGCCAGACTATAAAGAGCCTCCAACCGAACGAAGCCTTATGCCGTCGGAGCACGCTGCGCGGCCGGAGGCCGCGTCCTCAGTCGCGCTCATATCCTCCAGATATGAGCACTCCCTGCGTCCTTGCGTGGAAAGTGGACGCGCAAGCGTGCACTCCGACGGCGAAGCGTCATCCCGTTGGAGCCTCTAAGCTCAGGCGCGATGGCTACCACTCGTTCGATCCGCCTCCAGACTGAGGTTCCGGGCCCCCGGAGCAAGGAGATCCTCGACCGCAAAGAGCGCGTGATCGCCGAGCCGCTCTCGATCTACCTGCCCGTCGTGATCGCCGAAGGAGAGGGGGCGCTCGTCACCGATGTCGACGGCAACACGTTCGTCGACTTCGCCGGCGGCGTCGGCTGCCTGAACGTCGGCCACTCCAATCCGCGTGTGGTCGAGGCGGTGCAGGAGCAGGCCTCCCGCTTCACGCACACGGACTTCACGATCGTCCCGTACGAGAACTACATCGGGCTCGCGGAGCGCCTGGTCGACCTCGTGCCCATCTCCGGCGAGAAGCGCGTCGCGTTCTTCAATGCGGGTGCCGAGGCGATCGAGAACGCCGTCAAGTTCGCGCGTTCGTACACCAAGCGGCCGGCCGTGATCGCGTTCGATGGAGGCTTCCACGGCCGGACGCTCCTCGCGCTGTCCCTGACCTCGAAGACGCACCCGTACAAGGCGGGGCTCGGGCCGTTCGCGCCCGAGGTCTACCGCGTGCCGTTCCCGAGCTCGTACCGGGGCCCGGACACCGAGGCCGCGCTGGCCTCGCTCGAGGACGCGTTCCGGACGACGGTCGCGGCGGAGGACGTCGCGGCGATCGTCTTCGAGCCGGTGCAGGGCGAGAGCGGGTTCATCGTCGCCCCGCCCGAGTTCGTGCGCGGGCTGCGCCGGATCTGCGACGAGCGCGGCATCGTCCTCGTCGCCGACGAGGTGCAGACGGGCTTCTGTCGTACCGGCCGCGTCTTCGCCATGGAGCACTACGACGTCGAGGCCGATCTGACCACGGTCGCGAAGTCGATCGCAGCCGGTATCCCGCTCTCGGGCGTGATCGGCCGCGCCGAGATCATGGACGCACCCGGCGACTCGGCGATCGGCGGCACGTACGTCGGCAACCCGGTAGCGATCGCGGCTGCCCATGCCGTCCTCGACACGATCGAGGAGGAGTCGCTGTCCGAGCGTGCCGAGTCGATCGGCGAGACGATCAAGGCCCGAATGGAGCTCTGGCACGAGCGCTTCGCGTGTGTCGGAGACGTCCGCGGCCTCGGAGCCATGCTGGCGATCGAGATCGTGGAGGATCGCGACACGAAGGAGCCCGATCCCGAGCTCGCGACGGCGATCGCCGAAGGCGCGCTCCCACGCGGGCTGCTGCTCCTGAAGGCCGGCATCCACTCGAACTGCATCCGGGTGCTCGTCCCGCTCGTCATCACGGACGAGCAGCTCTCCGAGGCTCTCGCCGTCTGGGAAGAGGCCTTGGAGGAAGCAACCGGCGCGTAGCCTCGGTCGATCGAAAGCTGGCGCAGCGCGCGCGCTCGGGTACAACCTGACTGTGGAGGTCGGCCAGGTCATCGCGGAGCGCTACCGCCTGGAGGAGCTCGCGGGCACGGGCGGGATGTCGAACGTCTACCGAGCATTCGACTCGCTCCTCGAGCGGCGGGTGGCGATCAAGGTGCTGCACGAGCGCTATTCCCACGACGAGGAGTACGTCGAGCGCTTCCGGCGCGAAGCGAAGGCGATCGCGCGGCTGTCGCACCCGAACATCGTGACGGTCATCGACCGCGGGGAGTGGGAGCACCACCAGTTCATCGTCTTCGAGTACGTCGAGGGCCAGACCGTCAAGGAGCTCGTCGAGGGGCAGGGGCCGCTGCC
Source organism: uncultured Actinomycetes bacterium (assembly GCA_963733135.1). GTDB lineage: Bacteria > Actinomycetota > Thermoleophilia > Gaiellales > Gaiellaceae > CAVTBX01. Next base: position 434,756 of record CAVTBX010000004.1, on the reverse strand, counting down.
CGTCCGCGACGCGCTCACCCTCGTGCGCGAGATCGCGCACGGGCTTGCGTTCGCGCACGAGCACGGCGTAGTGCACCGGGACGTGAAGCCTCACAACGTCATCATCGACCTCGACGGAACGGCGAAGGTCACCGACTTCGGGATCGCCCGCTCGCTCGACCGGGGCGAAGGTCTCACGACCACCGGCACGCTCCTCGGGACGAGCGACTACATCGCTCCGGAGCAGGCGACGGGTCGCCCGGTCAGCGAACGCTCGGATCAGTACTCGCTCGGCGTCCTTCTCTTCGAGCTCTTGACCGGCGAGGTGCCGTATCCGTCCGGGAGCCTCGTGGAGGCCGCGATGCGGCACGCGAACGATCCCATCCCGAGCGTCCGCGACTCGAGACCCGACGTGCCGGTCGAGGTGGACGAGCTCGTCCGCCACGCGATGCGGAAGCAACCGGAGGATCGCTTCGCCTCTACCTCCGCGTTCCTCACCGCCGTCGACGCATGCCTCGCCCGCTACGACGAGGACACGCTGTCGGACTTCCGTCCTGGGTACGCCGAAGCACCGCGCTCTTCGACGCGCCCAACTCGCGTGTTGAAGGCGAACCGGAGGAGGGGTGCGTTCGCGGCTCTGGTGGTCCTGCTTCTCGTCGCCGGGCTTGCCGGATTCGGATTCGTCATTTTCGGACGGGATGGAGACGGGGGATCTGAGGCCGCGGGAGGGAACGGCGGCGCCGAGGCGGTGCGGCTGCGCGCGGCGGCCGACCACGATCCGGGCGGAGACGGCTCGGAGCACCCCGAGTCCATCGCGGCCGCGACCGACGGCAACGCGACGACCTACTGGACGACCGAGACCTACTCCACCTTCGAGAAGCCTGGCGTCGGAATCGTCGTGCGGGCCTCCACGCCGCTCGACGGAGGAACGGTCGTCGTGCGCTCCGACGACGACGCGGGCTTCACGGCTGAGATCAGGGCGTCGAACCGGCCTGGCGGAGGCTTCGAGGCTGTTTCCGAGTCCCAGACCGTCGGCTCCCGAACGGCCTTCGAGCTCGACACGGCCGGCGAGGAGTACCGGTTCCTCCTGGTCTGGATCACCGAGCTCGGCCCCGGTGGGCGGGCTCACGTCAACGAGGTGGCTTTGCGCTCGTGAATCCGGGCGACGCATGCGTCGCCCTACGTCCAGGGGCCCTGCGCCGCCCGCACGGATTCGCCCAGACCCTGTCTTCGTAGGGGCGAGGCATGCCTCGCCCGCGCGGTGACCGGAACCGCTCTCGCGGTTCCTCCATACGAATCGCGCGAAAGGCGGCGCGATTCGCCCGGCCGCTGCCGCGGCCTCCGGCTAGAACCTGAGGCCGGCCCGGCGGTCTCGGCGCTCGACGGCCAGCTCCACCAGCCGATCGAGAAGCTCCGCGTACGGAATCCCTGACGCCTCGAAGAGCTTTGCGTAGACGCTCGTGGCCGTGAAGCCCGGGATTGTGTTCAGCTCGTTCACGAGCACCTCGCCGTCCTCGCGGACGAAGAAGTCGACGCGTGCCATGCCCTCGCAGTCCGTCGCGACGAACGACGCCACCGACAGCTCCTGCACGCGCCGCGTCGCTTCCTCCGAGATCCGCGCAGGGACGACGAGGTCCATACCGCCCTCGTCGTACTTGGCCGAGTAGTCGTACCAGTCGCTCGAGAGCGTCACGATCTCGCCGACCAGCGAGGCGACCGGCGCGTCGTTTCCGAGCACGCCGCACTCGACCTCCACGCCGCGCACGAACTCCTCGAGCAGGATCTTCTCATCGTGCTCGAAGGCCAGCGCGACGGCCGCCGCTAGCTCGTCCGCAGAGCCCACGATCGAGATGCCGACGCTCGAGCCGAGCCGCGCCGGCTTCACGACGACCGGGTAGCCGAACGGATTCTCTACGCGGTCGGCATGGCGCTTCAGGGCGGTCACGCTCCGGACGACCGGAACCCCCTTGTCCCGGAGCACAGCCTTGAAGAGATCCTTGTCCATGCAGAGAGCCGAGGCCGTCACGCCTGCGCCGACGTACGCGACCCCCGCGAGCTCCAGGAGCCCCTGCACGGTGCCGTCCTCGCCAAACGGACCATGGAGAACGGGGAAAACGACGTCGACGTCCCCGAGCGGCTCGGGCGCCGCTGCTCGCTCGACGGGAATCGGCATACCAGCGAGGTCAGTGGGACGTCCTCCGTCGGAGAGCTCGCCACTGGCGTTACCCGAGTCCAGCTCCCAGCGGCCGTCGCGACGGATTCGGATCTCGCGCACGTCGTAGCGCTCGGGATCGAGGGAGCCGAGCACAGAACGGCCGGACTCGAGCGAGACTTCGTGCTCGCTCGAGCGGCCGCCCAAGAGAACCGCGACGCGCAAACGCCCCAGCCTGCTCAGCCCCCTGAGCGGAGCCGCGACGCGAGCCTACGCACCGTCGTCGCGTTCGCTGTCGACCGGCTCCACGAACTGGCCCACGTCGATCTCTACCGTCGAGCCGACCTCGGCCTGCTGTCCGGGATCCGGCGCCTGCTCGATGACGACGTCGTCCTTCGTCGGATCGTCCGTCTCGACCTCGTTGACCTCGACCTCGAAGCCGGCGGCCTCGAGCTCGTCGACCGCGCTCTCGCGATCCTGGTCGAGGACGTCGGGCACGTCGCTCGTTTCTGGACCGGTGGAGACGTTGATCCGGACAGTGCTTCCCTTCGTCGCCTCGGTGCCGCCGGGCGGGTTCTGCTCGACGACCGTGCCGGGCTCGGAGTCGGATGGAACCTCGAGAACGTTCACCTGGAAGCCGGCGTCACGCAACTGCGTTCGCGCAGTCTCCTGATCGAGGCCGACAACGTCGGGGACGACTGCGACCTCCTGGCCTCTCGAGACGACTAGTGTGATGGTCGAGCCCTCGACCGCGCGCACGCCGCCCTCCGGGTTCTGACGGATCACGTCGCCCTCCTCGACGTCGGGCGAGAACTCCTCCTCGCGGTCGACCTCGAAGCCGGCGTCCCGAAGGATCGCGACGGCGTCTGGGTAGGTCTCGCCGACGACGTCGGGAACCTCCGCACGCGGCTTTCCGATCGAGACGAGGATCGTCACCGGGTCGCCCTCGGGCACCCGCCTTCCCGCCGCGGGATCCTGCTCGATGACGAAGCCGCGCTCGACCACCAGGTCGGCCGCCCGACGGACGTTCACCTGGAATCCCTCGCCCTCGAGCCGCCGGACGGCTAGGTCCTCCCGAAGCCCGGTTACGTCGGGCACGGCCACGAGCTCCGAGCCGCTGAGCTCATCCTGGATCTGGGTCACCACGTACCAGCCGGCGAGCGCGGTCGCGGCCAGGAGCAGGAGGACGAAGAGCCAGGGAAGCCAGCGCCGTCGCTTGCGCGGAGGCTCCTCGCGCCCGTAGCGCGGCGGATATGGAGGTGGCGGCCGGCGCGGGGAGGCAGGTTGCCGGGGCAGCGGGCGCGTGGCGGGCGGGGAAAGCACCTGCGTTGCCTGCGTCGCAGGCAGCCCGGTGAGGAGCGCCGTGGCGGCGGTCGCCGTCTCGGGCGAGAGCGGCAGCCCAGCTTCGACGCGGTCGAGATCCTCCTGGAGCTCGTCCGCTGTGCCATAGCGATCCTCAGGGTTCTTCGCCAGGGAGCGCAGGACAACCTGGTCGAGCTCGGCTGTGATCTCAGGGCGATGGGCCGAAGGCGGCTTCGGCGCCTCGTTCAGGTGCTTCATCGCGATCTCGATCGCGGTGTCGCCGTTGAACGGCACCTGGCCGGTCAGCATCTCGTAGAGGACGATCCCGAGCGAGTAGAGATCCGAGGCGGCCGCCACGGGCGCGCCCCGTGCCTGCTCGGGCGAGAGGTACTGGGCCGTGCCCATGATCGAGCCGACCTCGGTCATCTGCGAGGCGCCGGCGCGAGCGATGCCGAAATCTGTCACCTTGAGGCGGTTCTCGGCCCCCAGCAAGATGTTGTGCGGCTTGATGTCCCGGTGGATGATCCCGTGCCGGTGCGCGAACCGGAGCGCGCCGAGGATCTGCTTCGCGTAGTCGATCGCCTGCGCGACGGGAAGCGGGCCGCGCGTCAGGATCAGCTCCTTCAGGCTTCGGCCCTCGATGACCTCCATGGCGATGTACGGGGTGCCGTCCGCCTCGCCGCGGTCATAGATCGAGACGATGTTCGGATGCGAGAGCGCAGCGGCGGACTTGGCCTCGCGCCGAAAGCGCTCGTTGAAGAGCTCGTCGTTCGCGTAGCGCTCGTTCAGGATCTTGATCGCGACGCGGCGCCCGAGATCCTCGTCCTCGGCGAGGTAGACGTTCGCCATGCCGCCCGAGCCGAGCTTCCGGAGGATGCGATAGCGCCCGTCGAAGAGTGTGTTGATGAGGGTGTCGGAAACGGCCATGACCTCGCTTCAGGCTACGCGTTGCCGCCCAGAATCGCCTCCATGACGGCCTTTGCGATCGGAGCCGCGGTCGAACCGCCCGTCCCGCTCTGATTCGAGAGCGCGACCGCGATCGCGACCTCTGGATCGTCTGCGGGAGCAAAGGCGATGAACCACGTGTGGTTGGCTCCGGGCCGACCCGTCTCGGCGGTGCCGGTCTTGCCCGCGACCTCGATGCCGGGAATCTGCGCGGACGTCGCCGTACCGCTCGACACGACCCGCGTCATCATGTCGGTGAGGTCGGCTGCCGTCTGCGGCTTCATGACCTCGCGGTACTCGTCGGGCGCGAAGCCGTGAGATCGTCTTCCCTTTGGGGCTGACGATGCGCTCGACGACCTGCGGCTCCATCAGGACGCCGCCGTTCCCGACCGCGGACACGACCATCGCCATCTGGAGCGGCGTCGCGAGCAGCCGCTCCTGACCGAAGGCCAGCCGGCCTGGGTCGACGTCTTGCGGGTTCTCAGGGCGGTAGAGCTTGCCGCGGTTGTAAAGGCCGCTCGGCAAGCGCTCCTCGGAAGGCGTCTCGAGCGGAGGATCCTCGTAGAACCCGTAGCGCTCCGCGTAGTCGAGGATGAGATCCGGGCCGAGCTCCTTGCCGATGTTGCAGAAGACCGAGTTGACGGAGTTTTCCATCGCCGTGCCGAAGTCGATGTTCCCGTACACCTGCGGGCCGCCCTGATCCGAGTAGTTCGAGACCCGGTCGCCGTACTCGATGCAGTAGCCCGGGTCGTCGAAGCGGCTCTCGGGCGTGTACTCGCCGCTGTCGAGCGCCGCGGTCGCCGTCACGACCTTGAACGTCGAGCCGGGGATGAAGAGATCGCCGGTGGCTCGGTTGACGAGCGGCGCGGCCGGGGTGCAGGCGCCTTGGATCTGCGTGATCTGGCGGAAGTCCGACTCGGCGAGATTGGGGTCGTATGAAGGGGAGGAGGCGGAGACGAGTAGTCGGCCGGTCCTCGGGTCGAGCGCGACGACCGACCCGCAGAGGCCGGAGAGCGCGTCCATCGCGACTTCCTGCGGGCGCCTACGAATGGTCGTGACGACGTCGTTCCCCTGGCGCGTGCTGCCGGTCAGCGTGTCGCGCGCCCGGTCGAGGAGTGTCGTCAGATCGGCGTTCGAGGCGGTCAGGTAGTCGTTCAGCGACTCCTCGAGGCCCGTGCGAGAGCGCTGGATCGTCGAGTAGCCGACGAGCTGCGCGACGAGCTCCTCGGTCGGATAGCGGCGCAGGTACCAGGTCTTGTCCTGCACGCGCCGCGTTCGGTTGATCGCGAACTCGCGTCTTCCCGTCGGCGGCGTAGATCAGCCCTCGCTCGATCGTCACCTGACGAACGAGGAGCTGCGGGTTTCCACGACGCGCCTCCAGGTCGGGCGCCTTCCAGAGCCAGTACGTCGACATGCCGACGAGGGCGACGAAGAGCGCCGTGAGCACGAGGAAGAGGCGTCGGATCTGGACGTTCACTGTTCGCGATTCACCCGGTTCGAGACGGCCAGGAGCAGGGCGAGGAGGAGGAAGTTCGCGACGATGCTCGAGCCACCGTACGAGACGAACGGGAGCGTGATCCCGGTCAAGGGGATGAGGCCGCTGACGCCGCCGACGATGATGAACGCCTGGATGGCCAGCGTTGCCGTGAGCCCGGTCGCGAGCAGCTTCGAGAAGCCGTCGTCGGCGAGCATCGCGATCCGAAAGCCGCGATAGCAGAAGACCAGGAAGAGGAGGATCACGGCCGCGCCCCCGGCGAGCCCGAGCTCCTGCACGATCGCGGCGTAGATGAAGTCGGTCTCGAGGAAGGGGATGTACGTGCCGCCGTCTGGCTGAACGAAGACGCCCTCGCCGAGCCCGGACCCGAAGACGCCGCCGCCCGCGATCGCGTAGATCGACTGCACGAGCTGGTAGCCGTCGCCGAATGGCTCCGCCCACGGGTCGAGCCAGATCGAGAATCGCTCGGCCATGTGCGGCGTCACGCGATAGAGGGCGACCGCACCCGCGACGAAGAGCCCGAGCCCGACGGCGACGTACGTCCAGCGCGCCGTGGCCACGTACAGCATGGCGAGGAAGATCGTGAAGTAGAGGAGCCCCCCGCCGAGGTCGTTCGTCTGGAAGAGGACGAGCATTGCGGCGCCCCAGATAAGGAGGAGCGGCCCGAAGTGCTTCGGCGACGGAAGCCCGAAGCGCCCCACGCCCATCGCCAGCATCTCCCGGTTGTCCCGCAGGTAGCCCGCCACGAAGACGACGAGGAGCACCTTGGCGAACTCGCCCGGCTGGAAGGCGATCGGGCCGATCGAAACCCAGAGGTTCGCGCCGTTGATCGTCTGCGCCGAGACCGGGCAGCGCCGGCAGGATCAGGAGCCCGACTGCGATCAGGCCGAGCGTGTACTTGTAGTCGTCGAGGCGCCGGTAGTCTTCTCCGACGACGAGCACGGCGAGTGCGAAGACCGAGACGCCGACCACGACCCAGACGCCCTGGCGCCACGCGAGTTCCGGATCGATCCGGTAGATGAGGGTCAGCCCAGTCGCGGTCAGGAGCCCGACGAGCGGGAGGAGCGTCTGGTCGGCCTGCGGCAGCCGGATGCGCAGGACGACGTGCGCGGCGACGAAGAGGGCCAGGAAGAACGCGGCGTAGGAGAGCGAGGCGGTCGAGAAGCTCTCGGCGTTCTGACGGACGATGAAGACGCTTGTGAAGCCTGCTGCGGTAAGAGCTCCGACGACCAGCAGGTTCAGGAGCTCGCGATTACGAACTCTCAGGGAGTCGCCTCCTCCTCGTAGGGCGCGATTCGGGTACGTGCGTCCTCGTAGGAAAGGAGCGCATGGTCGAAGAGGGACTCACGCTCCTCCGGCGAGAGCTGAACGGCCTGGACGCCGCTCACGTACTTGGCCCGGTAGAGCATCGCGCCGCCGCCGAGCTCCCAGGGGACGCCCTGGTAGACGGCCACGTTGCCGTCCTCGTCAGCACCGACGAAGTACGCTCGAGACAGACCCCAGAAGGCGGCTGCGACGAGGATCGCAACGACGGCCAGCACGACGAAGCCCCAGAGCAGCCCGCGAGGGATTGCGCGGTGACGCTCCCCGGACGCGTCCGCGGGAGCCGGCTCTGGCCTCGTCTCCCAGGCGGCCTCGCGCGTGTCCGGGATCGGCTCGAGGCCGGTGAGGGTGTCTTCGAGGTCCTCGGTCTCGCCGCGCCCGTTGCCGGCGACTAGCGTGTCGTCGAGGGCGTCGCCGCCCTCGACGCGGAAGAGGATGACCGTGATGTTGTCCTCGCCGCCACGCTTGTTCGCCGCCTTGATGAGGGCCTTCGCCGCTCTCTCCAGGCCACCCGCCTCGCGAAGCCGCTTCGAGGATCTCGTCCTCGGACACCATCGAGGTCAGCCCGTCGGAGCAGATCAGGAAGAGATCGCCCTCCGCCGCTTCGACGAGGACCGTGTCGACGTCGACGTCGAGATCGGTGCCGAGGGCGCGGGTGATCACGGAGCGTTGTGGATGTGCCTCTGCCTCCTCGGGTGTGAGCCGTCCGCTTCGGATCAGGTCGCCGACGAGCGAGTGATCCTCGGTGAGCTGCTCGAGTGCGTCTTCCCGCACCCTGTATGCCCGAGAGTCGCCGACGTGGCCGATCGCGACGGCGTCGTCGCCGAGGAGCGCGGCCGTGACGGTCGTCCCCATCCCCGAGAGACCCGTGTCCTCATGCGCCCGCTCGAAGATCCGGCGGTTGGCCTCCTGGATGATCGCCTCGAGACGCTCGGTCGGGCCGAGCTCGTCGGCCTCGTGGAACTCGCGGAAGGCGGCTGCGGCGAGGCGTGAGGCGACCTCCCCTGCCTGCGCGCCGCCCATGCCGTCCGCAACCACGAAGAGCGGCGGCTCGACCATGTAGGAGTCCTCGTTCCGGCGGCGCTTGCGACCGGGGTCGGTGTAGGCGGCCTGCTCGACGATCCTCATCGCTCGAGGCGTAGCTCCGTCTCGCCGACCTGGACGCTGTCGCCCTCGCGGAGCCGGGCTCGTCCCTGCACGCGCTCCCCGTTCACATACGTGCCATTCGTCGAACCGAGGTCGTGCACCCACACGCCGTCGCGCTGCGTCTCGATGCGCGCGTGGTGGCCTGAGGCGTACTCGTCCCCGTTCAAGGCCAGCGTGTTGTCGTCGGCCCGCCCGACGGAAATCGGGACGGCGCCGGTGTCGTAGCGCGCGCCGACCTGGAGCACAGGGCTCGCGGCGACGACCAGGCCCAGCGGAGCCTCGCGCGCGACGTCGCGGCCGGGCTCCGCGCGGGCGTGTGCGGGCGCCATGATGAAGCTTTCCTGCGGTACCCGGAGCTCGCGGGCGGCCGAACGTACGACCCGCCAGATGAAGAAGTAGAGCAGGAGCAGGAAGAGCGCCTTGAGACCGAGGAGGACCGGCTCCACCGGGGATCCCTCCTCTACGGTTCGAGCTCGAACGTCACGCTCGTGCGTCCGAGGACGATCAGGTCGCCGTTCTCGAGTTCGGCCCGCTCGACGCGCGAGCCGTTCACCTCGATCCCGTTGGTCGAGCCAAGGTCGACGACGACGTGGCCCCCGTTCTCCTGTCGGATCTCGGCGTGGCGGCGCGAGATGTTCGGGTCGTCGAGGGTGACGTCACAGTCGCGAGACCGTCCGATGACGAGCGCTCGCTTGGTGAGCTCGAAGCGGCGCCCGTCGACGAGCACCGCCGCAGGAGGTCTGTGCGCGAGCCCGAGCCGCTCGGCCTCCTCCGCGCTGACCGAAGCCGTCTCCGGTGCTTCCGGCTTGAAGATCCTCGTGGCCCCGACGTCCTCGGCCTGCTCGACAGGCAGCGGGGCAGGGGCCGCGGGAGCCGGGACGCTCGGGGCTCCAACCGGAGCGGCAGGCGCGCCGTCGGGAGCGGGGGGTCCCCCCTTGCGGGGCTGCACGGTGCGCGTCGCGATTCCGAACTCGCCGACCGAAAGGTCCTCGTCCTCGTGGAGCGTCACCTGGGGCGTCGACAGGAGCGCGTAGCCTTCCCGCCTCGCGTGCTCAGAGAGGTAGTCGGAGAGCTCGGTGAGGAGCGAGTCTTCGTAGGTCGAGAACTGCTCGCGATCGGACGGCGAGAGCCAGAGCTGGTACTCGTTCGGCACGTAGACGCGCGAGACGGACACCGTCCGGTGGTCGTCCATCTCCTTCGCGAGCTTCCGGGCGAGCTCGACAGGCTGGACGTGCGAGCGGAACGCGCGGCCGAATGCGCCCTCGAGGACGGACTGGATGCCGTGTTCGATGCTTCGGAAAACGCTCATACGCCGGGCTCGGTGACCACCCGGTTACGGGCCGATCACTCGGGCATTGTGCCCGAGCCCGATGATTCCTGTGCTCCCTGGCGGAGACGGACAACGGCGAGTGCCGCAGCCGCAGTCCAGACGCCGAGGCTGAGGATGAGGGCGCGGACATCGGGTGTGCCGGTTGCCGCCGGAAGGAGCACGATCGCGGCGAGATAGGCTGATCCCCAGAGCGCGAGCCCCCACGGGCCGGCTGACAGTGCATGCGCAGCCGTGGCGGAAGCGAGGCCGATGACGAGCGCTGCGACCCCAACCTGCGGGTGGGCGGCAAGGGCTGCAAGAACAGCGTCCGTAGCCTCCAGCGGGCTCTCGAGGCCCGCAAGCGCACGGCTTGTCCCCGGTGGGTCCTCGGTCAACGGGAGAGCGCGACCCGTGAGAGCACAAACAGCAGCGCCCGTGAGGACGCCGCCGGCGGCCGCGAGCCCGCGCCTCGCGACACCATGGACTCGCAGCACCGCCAGGGGCAGGAGCGTCACGGCGCCGATCGGCGCGAGCAGCCCCCCCACGGCGAACACGAGGCCGTTCGACGGCTCTCGCTTGAAGGCGAGGATCCAGGCGGTTGCAACGGCTGCGTAGGCGAGCGCGAGTCCGAGCGACAGGTTTCCGAGCGGAAGCACCGGCACGGCGAGTGCGGCGGCGAGGCCCGCGAGCGGGCTGCGGAGAGCGATGGCGCCGGCGACTGCCGCGAGCAGGAACGGCCACCCGCGGGGAAAGAACGGCAGGAGGGCTGCGGAGCCGCCGGCGGTCAACGCGGCAAGCCCCGCGTGCGCGGCCCGGGTGCGGAGTGTCCGGCGAGCGATCACCGGCCGCGGGCGGCTGGCGCGCTCGTCTCCCGCGGTTCGCAGTTCTGATGCGGCCCGACGTGCGCCCGGGCGTCGGCGCGGATCGAGCGCGAGCATGCCGTCGACCACCGCGCAGAGCGCCTTCGGAAGATCAGGGCGTTCACGAGCGAGGGACGGGGCTCCGGCTCCGATGCGTCGGGCCGTCTCGACGGGCGACGTGGCACTGAAGGGATGGAACCCGGCCAGCGACTCCCAGAGGATGACTCCGACCGCCCAGATGTCCGCCCCGTCGGCGGACTCCTTGCCGTCGAGGCGCTCGGGGGCGATGTACGCGAGCGTTCCGGGCACGTCTCCGGTCGCTGTCAGCCCGTCGAGCTCGTCGAGGCGAGCGAGCCCGAAGTCGAGGAGGCGCGTCGACGTCTCGGAGCCCTCCTCGAGCATGACGTTCGCTGGCTTGACGTCTCGGTGGGCGATCTTCTTTCCGTGCGCGTGCGCGAGGGCGTCGAGGATCTGGGCGCCGGCCTCGATCGCCGTGCCGTCGTCGACCTCGCCCGAGCGGAGCGCATCCCGGAGCGTCTTGCCCCGCACGTACTCGTACGCGACGTACACATGGCCGTCATCTCGGTGGAACGCGAGTGCGCGGAGGCAGCGCGGATGTCGCAGTCGCGTCGCCGCCTCGACCTCTCGCTCGGCCCGCGAACCGGCCTTTCCGGCCCTGGCCACGATCTTGAGAGCCACGTCTCGGTCCGACCTCGACGTCGCGGACGAGCCAGACCGAGCCCGAGCCTCCGCTGCCCAGCGGTCGAAGGGGGCGGTAGCGACCAAGCACGAGGTCGTCGCGGGGGAGGCCGACAGCGGCGGACACAGGGCCTGCGCTCTTTTCCACGCAGGAGGCGAGTCCTCCATTTCCCCCGCAAAACACCCCGAGCAATCGCCGAGGCTGCTGTTACACTCGCCCGACCTTTCGTCCGGTCTCACGGCCCTCAGCGAACCTCCTGTGTTCGAGCCCCGCCAACGTCGCGACCCCGAAGAGATCGAGTTCGATTTCTTCGACGATGCGCCGACTCGCGAGGCGACCGATGTAGAACGCGAGCCGACGCGGCGCCGCAGGCTTCCTCGGCGGCCGTCCTCGGGCGGCCTGCCGCCCCAACAGCTCCGGCTCGCAGGTCTGGTTGTCGGCCTCGTCGTCATCGTCGTGCTCCTGATCGTGTGGGTTTCGAGCTGCCAGAGCGACAAGCAGGGCGCCTATGAGGACTACATGACCTCTGCCGCGGAGGTGACGAGCTCGTCGGATCGGATCGGTCGTGAGCTCCAGGCTGCGATCGCGCGCCCGGGGATCAACCTCGGCGACCTCGAGCAGGCGCTCGACGGGTTGCGCGGCCAGCAGGCGCAGCTCGTCGCCCAGGCGCAGGAGCTCGACCCGCCCGGCCCGCTTCGCGAAGAGCACGGCAGCCTCGTGGAGTCCATGCAGCTCCGCACGAGCGGTCTCGCCGGGTTGACACAGGGGCTTGCCCAGGCCGGGCAGGAGGGGGGCGCTCGCCAAACGGGTCAGGCGCTCGCGGAGCAGGCGAAGCGGTTCGTGGCGAGCGACGTGGTCTATGACGACCTCTTCCGAGCTCGCGCGCAGGAGACGATGCGGCAGGAAGGGGTCAGCGGCGTCGAGGTTCCCACGTCGACCTTCCTGGAGACGCCGGAGCTCTCGCAGTCGGCGACCTGGGTGGCTCTCGTCCGAAGTCTCACGGCCGATCCCGACTCAGGCGGCTTGCACGGAAACCAAATCGAGGGAGTCCTCGTTGTTCCGGGCGGGCGGCGCCTGTCACCGACCGAGGAGAACACCGTCGAGGCCTCGCAGGAGACAGCGTTCCAGGTGCTCGTCCGAAACAGTGGAGACAGTCTTGAGACCGGAGTCCAAGTGACGCTCCGGATCGTCCAGAGCCCCAACTCCATCACGAAGAACTCGACCATCGACCTGATCCAGCCGGGCCAGACGAAGAACGTCCTCTTCGGCGACTTCGCCGACGTGACGATCGCCGAGCCGGCGACGCTTCGGGTTAATGTTGCGCCGGTGCAGGGAGAGACGAACACCGGCAACAACTCGGCCGAGTACCGAGTGATCTTCTCGTTCGGCTAGTCCTAGGAGGCCCGCGTGAACAGCGACATCGCCGGCTGGATCGCCGTCGGCGCCGCCGCGGCGGCAGGCGTGGCGCTGCTCCTCGCGCTCGCCTTCTACCTGAAGCTCCGCAGGGTGCGGCAGGCCCAGCTCGTCCTTCTCGGAGGGGGCCGCAACGACCTTGTCGACTTCGCCGTCTCGCTTCAGGGTCGAATCGACGACCTGCACCGCGCGGTGGAGGAGGTGGGCCTCGGGCTCTCACGCGTCGACCAGCGGGTCGACGGCTGTCTTTCGCACACGTCGATCGTCCGCTACGACGCCTACGAGGATGCGGGCGGGCATCAGTCCGCATCGCTTGCTTTTCTCGACGCCGCCCGGTCGGGCCTGGTGGTGAGCGCGATCCAAGGTCGCGATTACGCGCGGATCTACGTGAAGGAGATCGACCGCGGCCGTGCGCCGATCGCGCTCTCCCCCGAGGAGCAGGAAGCCGTCGACCGCGCGATGGCGATCTCCTGATGGCCGGGCACGTGGACGTGCGCCCGTACGGGCCGGCGGACGAGCCCTTGCTCTTCGGGCTCGCGCGTCTCGACCGCGGAGCCGACGCTCGTACGCTCACCGTCCTGGCGGACGAGACCGTGTTCGTGGCCGAGGTCGCCGGAGTTCCTGCGGGCTACGTCGCCATGCGGGCAGAGGGCACGGCCGTGTGCGTCGAGCAGTTGTTCGTCAGCCCCGAGCACGAGGCCGAGGGGGTCGGCACCCGCCTCATCGAGTACGCGGAGGGGTTCGCGATCTCGGAGCGCGCCGACACGCTCCAGGTGGTCGTCGAGCCGGACAACTCGCGGGCGGCGGAGTTCTACCGAGGTCGCGGCTTCGTCCCTGCGGGGGACGACCGGCTCGAGCTCGTCCTGCCGCGCACGTAGCGAGCTCGAGGGGCCTCACGCCTGCCTCTTTCGTGAGTACGATTCGGGCTGGAAATGGGGCACGTACTCGTTCTGAACGCGAGCTATGAGCCGCTCAACGTGACCAGCGTTCGGCGGGCGCACGTGCTCGTCTTCAAGGGGAAGGCCGAGGTGATCGAGGATCTCGGCAAGCCGCTCCGCTCCGCCGCCCGCCAGTACGTGTGGCCGCATGTGATTCGGCTCTTGAGCTACGTCCGGGTGCCGAAGGCGATCCAGCGCAAGATCTCGCGCCGAGCCCTCTTCGCCCGCGACGATTGGCGGTGCCAGTACTGCGGCTCGGACGGAAAGCTGACGCTCGACCACGTGGTGCCGAGGAGTCGAGGCGGCCTGTCCGTCTGGGAGAACGTCGTCGCCTCGTGTGCCCCGTGCAACATGCGGAAGGGGAATCGCACGCCGGACGAGGTGCAGATGAACCTCCGCCGGCCGCCCAGAGCCCCCACCCCGGCGCTCTTCGTCACGCTCGCCGCGTCGAGGATCCCGGACGGGTGGCAGCCTTACCTGTCGGCTTACGCCTAGGGCCGGAGGCCGGCTGCGCCGGCCGGGCGAATCGCGCCGGGTGTTGGAGGCCCGCAGGGCCGGGCGAATCGCGCCGCTTCTTGCGCGATTCGTATGGAGGGCGCGGAACGCGCCCGTTCTCCGCGCTGGACGCAGTGCGCCGGCACCGCTAGGCTGACCCGCAGCATGCTCCGCGCCGGACGCTGACACACCGGTTGCCGGGACCCGCCCCAGGGTCCCGCTTCGCCGTGCCTTCTGTCCTCGTCCGATCGCTTAGGAGCATGTATGTCCGCGGTAGCAGTCACAGATCTACGTAAGGAGTTCCGTCGGCGCGACGGCGGTCGCCTGCGCCGGCGCATGCGCCGGGTCGCTGCGCTCGAGGACGTGACGTTCACGATCGAGCGCGGCGAGTGCGTCGCGATCCTCGGCCAGAACGGCTCGGGCAAGTCGACCCTGGTCCGCCTCCTCTCGACGCTCCTCCTGAACGACGGTGGGCGCGCCTGGGTCTTCGGGCACGACGTCTTCGCGAACCCGCGGGCCGTCCGGCAGCTCGTCAACCGGGTCTCGGTGGAGGCGTCGTTCTTCAAGCGGCTCTCGTCGACGGAGAACCTCACGTACTCGGCCCGTTTCTACGGGCTGAGCGGGCGCGAGACGCGCGCGCGCATTCCTCAGATCCTCGAACGGGTCGGCTTCCCGGCCGAGCGCCGAGGTGAGCCGATGGAGAACCTCTCGCGCGGCATGCAGCAGAAGGTCGCCCTCGCACGGGCGCTTCTGACCTCGCCCGTGCTCCTGCTCCTCGACGAGCCGACCACCGGGCTCGACCCGCGCTCGAAGCTCGAGGTGCAGACGTTCATCCGCGAGCTCTGGGAGGCGCACGACTCCACCATCCTCCTCTGCACGCACGACCTCGTCGAGGCCGAGGCGCTCGCGGACCGAATCGGCATCCTGCACGGCGGCCGGCTCGTGGCGCTCGCCCCGCTCGCGGAGCTGCTGGAGCAGTACGACGCCGCGACGCTCGAGGAGGCGTTCTTCACGGCCACGGGCAGGACGCTCGAGGACGAGCCCGAGGAGGAGGACTGATGGACGGCCCGACTTCGCCGCTCCGCCGCGAGCTCGTCGGTCTCGCGGGCGTCATCGAGCGGAACGCCTACCTCGTCAAGCGCTACGTCTGGTGGGAGGTCGCCTGGTTCGCGTGGTCGGTCGCGAACACGCTCACGATCGTCTTCATCGCCGAAGGCATCGAGGCGGCCGGCGGCACGATCGACGTCAACGAGGTCACGACGATCCTCCTGATCGGCGCCGTCATCTGGGCGTACCTCTCGGCCGTGTTCGAGATCCTCACCGAGACGGTCGCCTGGGAGCGCTGGGAGGGGACGATCGAGTACACGTTCATGGCCCCGCTCGCGCGGCCGACGCACCTGCTCGGGATGGGGATCTTCGCCGTCCTCTACGGCCTCGTACGGACGTCGCTCCTCTTCGTCCTCGTCGCGCTCTTCTTCCGCCTGTCGTTCCCGAGCGCCAACTTCGAAGCTGCGCTCGTCATCCTCGCGGTCGCGTCGATCTCGTTCATCGGGATCGGGATGATGACGGCGGTCCTCCCCCTCATCTCGCCGGAGAAGGGGACGCAGCTCGGGTTCATCGCGCAGGGCGCGATCCTCGTCGTCTCGGGCGTCTACTACGACGTGGACGTCCTGCCTGGTTGGATGCAGGCCCTCTCAGTGATCTCGCCGGCGACGTACGCGCTCCACGGAATCCGGGAGGCGGTGCTCGAGGGCGCCGGGGTGGCTGCGCTCTGGAGCGACATCTGGCCGCTACTCCTGATCGGCGTCGTGTCGATCCCGCTCGGCCTCTACGTCTTCCGCCGCGGGGAGATCTACGCCAAGCGGCACGGCAAGCTGAAGCGGTCGGGTTAGCTGGAGGCCGCCGGAGGCGGCCGGGCGAGTTGCGCCGCTCTTCGTGGAACTCGCATGAAGGGTGCGCGGGAGCCCACCCGGTCACGATGGCGAGGTCTGTCTCGCCCTTACGGGATGGACCGACGCCGCTCGCACGCAGTGGCCTCGTCGGCGCCCGCGCCACCGGTGCATACGTCGCGACCGGCGCCGCCGTTCAGAGAGTCGGCGCCGGTGCTCCCGATCAGCTCGTCTCGACCGTCGCCGCCACAGAGTCCGTCGTCTCCGCCCAAGCCCCTCAGACGATCGCTGCCACCGAGCCCGAGCATGCCGTCGGCTCGACGCGTTCCTCGGAGCACGTCGCGTCCTCGTGTGCCGACGCGGTTGACGATCGCCCCGCCGCAGCGGACGAGCTCGTATGCGCCTGCGTCGCAGCGGCCGCCGAGGCTCCTCGGGACGCCGCGCTGGTCGAAGGTCGTGCAGCCGCGGCCGTGGCCGAGCGCGGCGCTTCCCGGCCGAAGCGCCAGGGTCCGCGTTGTGCCGCCGTTCGAAGCGAGCGACCCGAGACGCGGGTTCCCGAGCCGATCGCTCCGCCTGTCGAAGCAGCGGTTGCCTCCCGTCTCGAACTCGAGGTTGTGCCCGAGCGAGGTCAACGGTGCGAAGCCGCCGCAGCTTCCCGTCTCGGACGCGCCGCCGACGATCGAGTTTCCGACGTTCAGGACGCCCTGATTCCAGAGGTTGTCGCCGTCACCGTCGGCGTTGCTCGCCCGATTGCCCGTGACCGTGGTGTTCAGGAGCGTCGCCGTGCCGAACTGCGTGTTGAGGAGGCCGCCGCCGAGCCCCTCGCGCAGCGGGTCCTTGTTCTTCGTGATGGTCGAGTTCCGAACGACAAGGATGGCTTGGTTGTGGATGCCGTCGCTGATTCCGGTGAACGGGCCTGGCGGCACGTACCCACCGGACGCGTTGCGTGCGATGAGGGTGCCCGAGACGGTCACGGTGAGCGTGGGATCGGTGTCGTCGTTGACGTTGATCCCACCTCCGGCCACGGTCGCCTTGTTGGCCGTGATCGTCGTGTCTTCGATTGTCACTCGGGCGGCGGCTGGGGACCCGCCCTCGCCGACGTAGAGCCCTCCTCCGTAGCCGGCACCGTTGTTCCCCTCGAAGGTCGAACCTGTGACAGTCACCCTCCCGCCGGTCGAGCTCAGCCCGCCTCCCTGCCAGACCACCGCGTTTCCTCGCACGATCGAGTCCCGGACGACGAGGATTGCTTCGAGCGCTGAGATGCCGCCGCCGTAGCCACCGTCGTTCCTCGAGACGACGGAGTCTTCCAGAACCAGCTTTCCGTCGTGGGCGAAGATGCCCCCACCCTCGGAGTCCCCACCTGCTTCGTTGCGCTTCACGGTCACCCGGCTGGTTCGGGTCGTCTGTTGTGACGTCGTGAAGCCCCCTGCGTTGTCGATCGCCGTGTTGCGGGTGAAGGTTGTCTTCGAGAGGGTCGTGGCGGCGAAGAACGCCGCACCGCCGGCCGAGCTCTCCGACGTGTTGAGCCTGAACAGGCTGTCGCGAACGGTCGCGCGCGCGTTCGCATTCAGACCGCCCGCTGCGATCGCGTTGTTCTCGAGGAAGAGGACGTTGCGTATCTCTATCTCCGAGCTCGCGTAGATCGCTCCGCCGTTGCGGTTCGGGTTGGTCGGGTTCCCGTCTCTGAGCGTGAGGTCCGAGAACTTGGCGAGACCGGCCGTTGCATCGACGTAGAACAGGCGGTCGAGGTCGCCGCCGTCAAGGATCGTCGCCGTCCGTCCGGCGCCGACGACCGAGACGCGTGACGAGACGACGAAGTCGCCCTCGTCGTTGGGATTCGGATCTGTCGAAGCGGTCGGTGGGATGGTGATCTCGTAGACGCCCGCCGGAATCCTGATCGTGTCGTTGCCCGCCCCGGTCGAGCAGCCTCCGAATGTGGCATCCGTGTTGGCAGCTTCCACCGCTTCGCGTACCGCACACCCGGTTCCCGATCCGCCTCCGTACTCGTCAGCGGTGGTCGTGACGTTGATCCGAGCAGCTCCGGCAGGTGCTGAGAGCGCGAGACCTGCGAGGGCGGGTAGGAGCAATCGGAGAGCGCGCATGATTGGAACGTAGTAGACGGCTCGGCGGTCCTCAACGCAGCGGCTGCTGTCCGGTCGGCTGCTGTAGGATGTGAGCAGATCGAGGCGACGTGGCCTCGGGCTCATCCGGCCCGGGGCTCTTTGTATTTAAGGAGGCTTGCATGGCGATGGTGGAACGGCGAGAGCGGGCGACGAGCGACCCGGCGCTCAGGCGCGAGGTGGTCGAGCGGGTCGTCAACGAGGACATCAAGTTCGTCCTCCTTTGGTTTACGGACATCGAGGGGCATCTGAAGAGCTTCGCCATCACGCCGGCCGAGCTCGAGAACGCGCTCGATGACGGCATGGGCTTCGACGGCTCGTCGATCTCGGGCTTCAACGCGATCGAGGAGTCCGACATGGTCGCGATCCCCGATCCGGCCACGTTCCAGCTCATGCCGAACGGCGGCGCCAAGGTCGCCCGGATGATCTGCGACGTCGTCACCCCCGAGGGCGACCCCTACGTGGGCGACCCGCGCTACGTCCTGAAGTTGGCGCTCGAGCGGATGCGCTCCATGGGCTTCGACACGTTCAACGTCGGGCCCGAGCTGGAGTACTTCCTCTTCAAGTCGAACGAGGGCGAACCGCAGGGTCTCGACGAGGGCGGCTACTTCGCCATGACAACGCTCGACGCCGCGACCGAGCTCCGGAACGAGACGATCGCCGCGCTCGAGTCGATGGGGATCCCGGTCGAGTACCACCACCACGAGGTCGGCCCGTCCCAGCACGAGATCGACATGCGCTTCGACTCGGCGCTCGACATGGCCGACCACACGATCACCTACCGCCTCGTCGTCAAGGAGATGGCGCAGAAGTACGGCGTCTACGCGACCTTCATGCCGAAGCCGCTCTTCGGTGAGAACGGCTCGGGCATGCACACGCACCAGTCCCTCTTCTCGGACGGCCGCAACGCCTTCTATGACGAGGACGACGCCTGGCATCTCTCCGACGCCGGCAAGGCCTTCATTGCCGGCCAGCTTCGCCACGCCCGCGAGATCAGCGCGGTCTTCGCCCAGTGGGTGAACTCCTACAAGCGGCTCGTGCCGGGCTACGAGGCTCCCGTCTACTGCGCCTGGTCGCGCCGGAACCGCTCGGCGCTCATCCGGATCCCGCTCTACCACCCGGGCAAGGAGCAGGCGACCCGGGCCGAGATCCGCTGCCCCGACCCGGCCTGCAACCCGTACCTGACCTTCGCGACGTTGCTCCACGCCGGGCTCGAGGGGATCGAGCAGGGCTACGAGCTGCCCGACCCGATGGAGCAGAACCTCTATCACCTGACGGCCGAGCAGCGGAAGGAGCGTGGCATCGTGGCGCTGCCCGAGACGCTCGGCGAGGCGATCGACGAGCTGGCCGGCTCCGAGCTCGCGAAGAAGGCACTCGGCCGGCACGTCTTCCAGCGCTATGTCGAGCTGAAGCGGAAGGAGTGGGACGACTACCGCGTCCAGCTCACTCCGTGGGAGCTCGAGAAGTACCTCGCAGCGTTGTAGCGGTGCGATGATCGGCCGGTGACGGCCGACGTCCTGGTCATCGGCGGTGGGTTCGCGGGCCTCACGGCGGCCCGTGATCTCACCGCCGCGGGCCGCTCCGTGGTGGTGCTCGAGGCGCGGCCGCGGCTCGGAGGGCGGACGTGGTACCGGCCGTTCGCGGACACGGACGTCGAGGTCGAGATCGGGGGCGCGTGGTTCTCGCTTGCGCGGCAGCCGCAGCTCGCCGAGGAGGTGCAGCGCTACGGCGTGCGGGTCGGGCCGGTGCCCGACCGTCGGCGCAGGCGCTGGTTCACGGGCGGGATGCGGCGCCGCGGACGGCCGGTCCCGAAGAGCGAAGCCGCCGTGCTCCGGCAGACGCTCGCAGACCTCGCGACCCGTGCGGCGGGCCCGACGCCGGAGGACGACGTGCCGGTCGTGGACTGGCTGAAGGCGCACGGCCTCCCGCGCGCCACGAAGGACTTCGTGCTCGGCTGGGCGTCCTTCATGAGCGGTGCCGACCCCGCCGAGGTCTCGATGCTCGAGGTGATGGCGCTCGTGGCCGAAGGAGACGGCTCGCCGGGGTCGCTCGCTGACGAGATCGGAGAGCGCTTCGAGGCCGGGACACAGGTGCTCCTCGACGCGATCGCCGAGGATTCGGGCGCCGACATCAGGCTCGGAACCCCGGTTGTGCGGTTGGGACAGGAGCCCGATCGCGTGGTGGCGACTCTCGCCGATGGCGGCAAGACCGAGGGCGAGGCGGCCGTGCTCGCGGTTCCGGTGAACACGCTCGGCGCGCTCGAGCTCGAACCGCCGCTCGACGACGGCCTGGCCCGGGTCGTCGCGCAGGGACATCCGGGCCGCTCGCGGAAGGTCTGGCTTCTGGCCGAAGGAGCGCCCGAGGGTCTCGTCTGTATCGGCTACGGGACGCCGTTCAACTGGCTGTCCTGGGAGCGACGGCTCGGGGACGCGTCGTTGCTCGTCGGGTTCGCAAAGGAGGATGTGACCGACCCGGAGGCCGCCGTTGCGGCGTACGCGCCGGGCGCGAGAGTGCTCGCCGTCGACGCACACGACTGGCTCGCAGATCCCTGGTCCCGCGGCACGTGGCTCACGTGCCGGCCCGGTTGGACGTCCATGGGCGCCCTCGCACGCTTCGGACGGCCCCAGGGCCGCGTCGTCTTCGCTGGCTCCGACGTCGCGGAGGAGCACAACGGCTGGATCGCGGGCGCGCTTGCGAGCGGCCACGCAGCGGCACGGCGCGTCATCACGGGGCTCGCAGCGCCGGTCGGCTAGGAAGCGGTTAGCTCACCGAGGAGCGTCCGGGCGCGCTCTGTCATGACGAGGTTGCCCTTGCGCTCGTAGAGCGCGAGCGCGACCTCGAGTTCCTCCCGGCTCTCATCGACGCGACCGGCCTCGCGAAGCACCGTTGCAAGCACCATGTGCATGTCCGCGTGGGCGTCCAGGTAGTCGCTCTCCGCATAGAGGGACACCGCTTCGCGGGCTACCCGCTCCGCCTCTTCGTGCCGGCCGGCGCGAGCCAGGAGAAGCCCACGGACGGCTCTCGTCCTCGCCTGCGGGTCGAGGTCGTCCTTCTGTGCCATGGTTTCGACCTCGCCCAGGATCTCCTCAGCCTCCTGTGCGCGTCCTCGGGCCACGAGCGTCTCCGCGAGAAGCGCTCCGGTGGTGGATCGGAAACCGGTCTCGCCGAGTCGCCCTAGCGTCTCGTAGCCGCGGCGGAATTCCCGCTCGGCGGCCTCGAGGTCGCCTGCCAGAAGCTCAACGTCCCCGGAGTCCATGGCGTAGGCGCCGGCCCGCACCTCGAGCCCGAACTCGCGGCTGATCGCCACTGCACGTGCCAGGGCCTCGCGCGCGTCGTCAAAGCGACTTTCCATGGCGTTGAGCGTCGCGCCGATCGCCGCGGCGTACGACCTTACGTGCGCGCTCTTCAACGCGATCGGGGGTACGGCGGCGAGGAACGCAAGCCCTTCGGTCACGGGCGAGGGGCCGTGGAGCTTGGCTCCGATCCACCAGGAGTACACATCGTGCTCGAGCTGTGTGTTGCCCTCGCGGCGAGCCTCCTCGACGGCCCGGGCGTAGGCCTCCTCGGCCGCCGCCGCACGACCGAGGAAGAAGCGGAGGCGGCCGACCATTCCCCATGCCCGCGCGAGGGCGTCCGGGTCGTTGAGACTCTCGAGCTCTGCGAGCAGCTGCTCCGTCTCGGCGAGACTCTCGGTGGCGGAGCCTGTCGGGTCCGTCATGGTGAGGACCTGGATCTGCGCCAAGCGGGCACGCGCGTGGAGGCGCTCGTCGCCGCTGCGGCGCGCGAGGACGACCAGGTTCTCGAGCAGGTCACGGCACTCGGCGATCCGGCCGCCGTCATAGAGCGCGTCAGCGATGTCGAGGAGGAGGGCGGGTCGGCGAGGGTCCTCCTCAGGGAGTAGCTCAACGGCTCGGCGAAGAAGCGTCTCGGCGGCTCTGACGTCACTTCGCTCGAGCGCCGTACGACCCCCGCTCGCGAGGCGGTCCGCTGCCTGCTCGGCGAGGCTCCTGGCCGCGTCGTCTGTCGGTCCGAGCTCCGTCCGGTACCGGTACGCCTGCTCGAAGTGGTAGCCGACGATCTCGTCGAGCTCGATGAGCGAGTCGGCATGCGAATCCAGCCAACGCGCAAAGCTCTCGTGGAGCGCGGCTCGGGTCGCCTTCGGCAGCGCGTCGTAGGCCGCGTCGCGGATCAGGAGATGGCGGAAGCGGTACGCCTCCTCTCCGGGCATCGTCGCTCGGTCGGGTCGGACGAGCTCCTTGCGGACGAGCGTCGTCAGACGCGAATCGAGCTCCGCCTCGGCGGGCGCGAGCGCCTTGACGGCGCCTCGGTGGAAGACCTCGCCCTCGACCGCACCGCATTCGAGGATGCCGCGCTCGCCGGCGGCGAGCTGATCGAGCCGGGCCGCCAGGAGAGCCTGGATCGTCGGCGGCACGATCACCTCGCCGTCGGTGTCGTCTTCCTGGAGCATCGCAAGCATCTCCTCCAGGAAGAGCGGGTTTCCGCCCGCCGTCTCGCGGATGCGAGCCTGAAGCGAAGGGTCGAGATCGTCGTCGCCGAGCAGCCGTCCGATCAGCTCGTCGGCCTCGTCAGGAGCGAGTGGCTCCAGGAGAACGGTCGTCGCGTTCAGCAGCCCGCCTGCCCACGCGGGTCGCGCGTCCAGGAGCTCGGGGCGGGCGATACAGAGGAGGAGGATGGGCGCCCCGCGTGAGAGACCTGCCACATGCTCGATCAGGTCGAGGAACGTCTCCTCGCCCCAGTGGATGTCGTCGAATACGACGACCAAGGGTGTCTCGGCCGCCCTGGCCTCGAAGAGCTTCCGCACCGCCCACGCTGTCTCTTCGGGGGATGACGGCGAGGTGGTTTCGCCGAGGAGGGCGGCGATCGGTGGGGCGACTGCCTCGTGTTCGTCACCTCGGAGCTGGAGCACGACCTCGACGACGGGCCAGTAGGTGATCCCCTCGCCGTACGAGAGGCAGCGGCCTCGCGCAACAGTCGCATCGATCTCACTCAGGAACTCGGCCGCCAGCCGCGACTTGCCTACGCCCGCCGGCCCGAGCAGCGTGAAGAGCGCACATGAACGCTCGGTCACGGCGCGCTCCCAGGCGTCGGAAAGGAGACGCCGTTCGCGCTCCCGGCCCACGAGCGGCGCGTCGAAGCGCCGCGCGCGCCCGGGCAGATCCCGCCCCACGACCCGGAGCCGGTACGGCGTGAGGGTCGCACTCTTCCCCTTGAGCTCGAGCGGCGCGAGCCGATCGACCTCGACCGCGTCCCGAACGAGCGCGTACGTGTCGGGCCCGATCAGGATCTCATCGGGCTCGGCGGCCTGCTCGAGCCTGGCCGCGACGTTGACCGCGTCCCCGGTCGCGAGCCGCTCCTCGGTCCCTGTGACGACCTCGCCCGTGTTCACCCCGATCCGAACAGCGAGCGTCGTCCCGTAGTCTCGCTCGAGCTCGACGTTCAGCTCGCCGAGCGCCTCTCGCATCCCGACGGCCGCCCGGACGGCGCGGACGGCGTCGTCCTCGTGCAGGACCGGAACTCCGAAGACGGCCATGACGGCGTCCCCGATGAACTTCTCGACCGTGCCGCCGTGGAGCTCGATCACCTGCCGCATGGCGTCGAAGTAGCGGGCCATGACGGCGCGGAGGCTCTCGGGATCGAGCTGCTCGCCGAGTGCCGTCGAGCCGGTGACGTCGCAGAAGACGACCGTGACCGTGCGGCGGGTCTCCTGAGTTGACGCCGCAGCCTCGAGAAGCGGCGCTCCACAGGAGCCGCAGAAGCGGAAGCCCTCGGGGTTGTCGGAGCCGCAGCTCGAACAGGTCGCCACGAGACGAGTGTAGGCCGCGTGGATCGACCTATCATCAAGCGCGTGGATCGCTCCGCCCGCCATCTCAGGCTCGTCATTGAGACGAGCGCCGCAGTCAATTCGACCCTCGACCTCGGTGAGCTGTTCGATCTGGTCGCGGCGAAGGTGGCCGAGGCTTTCGACGCCGACGCCTGCTTCGTCTACCTCTACGACGAGGCCGCCGACGAGCTCGTCCTCCGGGCGTCGTGCGGTACCCGCGTCGACGAGCTGACCCGCGTCCCCAAGATGCAGGTCGGCGAAGGCATCACCGGCGTCGCGGCCGCCGAGCGCGCGCCGATCATGATCCCGCGCGAAGCGCATCTCGACCCACGCTTCAAAGCGTTTCCGAACCTTCGGGAGGAGCAGTACCAGTCGATTTTGGCCGTGCCCATCCTGGCCAAGGATCGGCTCGAGGGGGCGCTAAACGTGAGGACGGAGGAGCCACGCGAGTTCGCCTCGGACGAGATCGAGCTCCTGATGGCAATCGCCGGCCAGGTTGCCCAGGCGATCGAGAACGCGAAGCTCTACGAGCACTCCCAGCGGCGCGTGACGGAGCTCGAGGCACTTTCACGCATCTCGGAAGCCGTCTCGGAGTCGCTGTACCTGGAGGAGTCCCTCGGCGCGATCGTGCGAACCACGATGGACGCCGTCGGAGCCACGGGCGCGGCGCTCGTGCTCGAGGACGGCAACGTCGCGTGGCCCGAGGGAAAGGCCGGCAAGCACGCAGTCCGGCTGCCGCTGCGCTGGAAGGGCCGCCAGATCGGCGAGCTGGTCTGCGACCGGGACGCTCCGTTCACCACCGAGGAGCGTTGGCTGCTCGCGTCGATCGCGAACCACGCCGCGGTCGCGCTCGAGCAGGGTCGGGCTGTCATGCGTGGGGTCCTCGCCCAGGAGATCCACCACCGGGTCAAGAACAACCTTCAGACTGTCGCCTCGCTGCTCCGGCTCCAGGCGCGGGCACCCGGCACCGATCCTTCGAAGGCGCTCGAGGACTCTGTGAACCGGATCTTGGCGATCGCCGCCGTGCACGAGGTGCTGATGGAGCGCCGGGACGACGACGTCGATCTCGGTGAGCTCGTCGAGCGGCTTCGGGCCACGATCGTCCAGGGTCTCGGCGCTGGGAAGGATGTCGCAGCGGAGGTGGAGCCGATCTCGCTTCAGGGCGAGCGGGCCACCGCGCTCGCCCTCGTCTTCGCGGAGCTGCTCCAGAACGCCCTGGAGCATGGCGGCGACCGGGTGCGAGTCGAGCTTGGCCGGCTGAACGGGCGCGTGTCGCTCATCGTCTCCGACAACGGCGGCTGGTCCGGTGACTCGAAGGACGGCACCGGGCTCTCGATCGTCCGAGCACTGGTGCGGGACGAGCTCGGCGGTGAGCTCCTGCTCGAGGCGGACGGCGGCCTGCGCGCGCAGATCCTGTTTGCTCCCTGAGCCCGCCTAAGATTCTCCCGTGCCGTACGCGATCGTCGACGCGTCTCGCCTCGAAGGCCGCCGCAAGGAACTCCGGCCGGCGCTTGGTATCACCGCTTTCGGGATCAACCAGTACGACGCGCCGCCGGGCTTCGAGAGCCTGAGCCACGACGAGCTCGACTCGGGCCAGGAGGAGGTGTACGTCGCCTTGGCCGGGCACGGAACCATCCTCATCGAGGGCGAGGAATTCGACTTCGGCCCGGGTCACTACGTGTTCGTCCCGCCGGAGCTGACTCGACAGATCGTCGCAGGGCTCGAGGGGCTTTCGTACGTGGTCGTAGGGTCGAGCCCCGGCGCGTTCGTCCCGCGGGGCGCATGAGCCTACGTATCCTCGTCGCTGAGGACGAGACCATAATCCGGCTCGATCTCGAGAAGACCCTTGCTGGCGCGGGCTTCGAGGTCTGCGCGGCGGCCAAGGACGGTGAGGAGGCCGTCGAGCTCGCGCGGAGCGAGCAGCCCGATCTGGCGATCCTCGACGTCAAGATGCCGCGGCTCGACGGGATCGAGGCTGCCAAACGGATCCTCGCCGAGCGGCCGATCCCGATCGTGATGCTAACGGCATACGGCCAGGCCGAGCTCGTGTCGCGGGCCGTGGAGGTGGGTGTTTTCGGCTATCTCGTGAAGCCGTTCCGCGAGGGGGACATCCTGCCCGCGATCGAGGCGGCCCGGGTGCGGCACGCGGAGCTCGAGGCCCTCCGGGAGGAGGCCGAGTCGCTGGCGGAGGCGCTGGCGACCCGCAAGGTCGTCGAACGCGCCAAGGGTCTACTCATGGCGCGTGACGGCCTGTCCGAGCAGGACGCATTCGCTCGTCTGCGGCGTGCAAGCCAGGTGTCGGGCCGGCCGATGGTGGTCGTGGCCGAGGCCGTGGTGGCGACGCTCGGCGAGTCTGCGTGATGGGGCGTGTCATCGAGCTTCGGGATGCCGCGGTGGGTCTCGACGCCGTGATCGTCGTCGACCACGATCTCTTTCCCGTGGCGGCGGGCGGCAC
Source organism: uncultured Actinomycetes bacterium (assembly GCA_963733135.1). Taxonomy (GTDB): domain Bacteria; phylum Actinomycetota; class Thermoleophilia; order Gaiellales; family Gaiellaceae; genus CAVTBX01. The sequence goes on along the minus strand of CAVTBX010000004.1, from coordinate 408,393 downwards.
GAGGATGGCGCCCGACGTGACAACGGAGGAGGTTGCGCGGCTCGCTCGTGCGATGACGTGGAAGTTCGCGGCCTGTCGCGTGCCCTACGCGGGAGCGAAGGCTGGTATCCGCTGGGACGGCAACGGCGACCGGGCTGCTCTCATCGCCGCGTACCGGCGGTCGCTCGAGCCGCTCGGTGAATCGTTTCAGACCGGCCCGGATCTCGGCACAGACCCCCTCGACTACCTCGAGGATGATGAGCCGTTGCCCATCTGGGCGAGAACGCACGAGGGGCTCGGCATGGACGATCTCGCGACGGGCCACGGCGTCAAGGCTGCCGCCGAGGTCGCGCTCGGGCGCCTGGGCCGGACGCTCTTGGGCGCCACGGTTGCGATCGAGGGATTCGGGAAGGTCGGTGCCGGCACCGCGCGAGCATGTGCCCGGGCGGGTGCGCGGATCGTCGGCGTGAGCACGGTGCGGGGCCTCGTCGCGGACTCGGGCGGCTTGCACGTCGAGGAGCTCCTTCGTCTGAAGTCGGCTCACGGTGACGACTTCGTCGAGCACGTGGGCGAGATTCGGCCGCGTGAAGCGCTCTTCGAGCTCGAGTGCGACGTTTTCGTTCCTGGCGCGCGCCCGGACGCGGTGACGCGAGAGGTGGCCGAACGGCTGTCGTGCGCAGTCGTCTCTCCCGGCGCGAACGCTCCCTACGGCGCGGGCGCACCCGAGGCGCTTCACCGGCGAGGCATCGTCGCTCTGCCTGACTTCGTTGCGAACTCGGGCGGAGTGCATCTGTACGAGAGCGTCAACGGCCTGGAGCCAGTCGCGGCCCTCGAGCGCATCGAAGAGCTCGTGGCCGAAGCCACCGACGGCGTTCTGACCGAGTCGGAGACGCGCGGTCTCACCCCGATGGCTGCCGCGCTCGCCGGAGCGCGCAGCTGGCTGCTTGAGCAGTTCCCGGGCGAGCGAGCATGCGTCGACAGGCTGTTCGCGTCCACCTAGCGCACGCAGCCCCACCCAGGGTGGGGACCGATCCGCCCGCCGCCCGAGGCCGATGCTAACGCCGTTGGGCGCGCAGAGATGTGACGGCTTGCGCCGATTCTGTGACGGACTGTGCCGAGACGGGTTACCGCGCGACTTCGTCGACGAGCTGCTCCCACTCGCCGAGCAGCGCTTGAAGCTCCTCGCGGGCACGACGATGGGCGGCGATCGCGTCGACGTCTGCCCAGTCCTCGGCGAGCTTGGCCTCGAGCTTCGCGACGCGCGCCTCCTGGGCCTCGATGCGGCTCTCGATCTCCGCGACCGGGCTTCGCTTCGGCTTCGGCGCCTTCCGGTCAGGCTGCCGCTTCTCCTTGCGCGCCTTCGGTGGCGCTACGGCAGGTTCAGCCTGCGTTACGCGTTCATCGCGCCGCGCGACGTAGTCCGCCCAGCCGCCGTCATAGAAGCGAAGCGTCCCGTCCTCGACCGCGGCGGTCCGCTCGGCCACCGCGTCGAGAAGCGCACGATCGTGCGAGACCAGCAGCACGGTGCCGGGGAACGCCTCGAGCGCGGCCTCGAGTGCCTCGCGACTTTCCAGGTCGAGGTGGTTCGTCGGCTCGTCGAGGACGAGGAAGTTCGCGCCCGACGCGACCAGGACGGCCAAAGCGAGCCGGCGCCGCTCTCCGCCCGACAATGCCTTGACCTGCTTCTCATGGGCTTCCCAGCCCGAGAAGAGAAAGCGGCCGAGCAGGTGCTGAGCCTTGGGCCGCGTGAGGCCGGTCATGATCTGGACGCAGTCGAGGACGGAGCCCCGCTCGTCGAGCTCGAGCGCGTGCTGGGAGAAGTACGCCGGCACGACGCCGTGGCCCAGCCGTGACGATCCGGCGACCGCCTCCCGCAAACCGAGCAGCGTCTCGATGAGCGTTGTCTTTCCGGAACCGTTCGGCCCGACGAGGGCGACGTGCTCTCCCCGCTCGACGGCGAAGGTGACTCCCTCCAGGAGATCCTTGTCCCCCGCTCTCAGCTCGAGGTCGCGCGTCTCGACCACCGTCCGGCCGCTCCGGGGCGGGTCGAGGAACTCGAAGCCGAGGGACCTCGAACGGCGAGAGAGCAGCGCCACCTCGCCGCGCGCGTCGCCGCGCTCCTTCTCGAGCCGCTGGATCTGCGTCAGCTTTGCCTGGGCCTGCTTGGCCTTCGACTTCTTGTACCGGAACCGCTCGACAAAGCGCTCGAGCCGGGCGATGTCCGCGCCGAGCCTCGCCGCGCTCTTCTGCGCGTGCGCCATCCGCTCGGCCTTCTCCCGCCGCCACGCGTGCCACGGCCCCGCGAAGTATGTGGACTGACCAGCCTCGAGCTCCATTGTCGCCGTCGCGACCGCTTCGAGGAACCAGCGATCGTGGGCGACGAGGACGATGGCCGCGTCGAGGCTTGCAAGCTCCTTCTCGAGCCATTCCAGGCTCGCGATGTCGAGGTGGTTGGTCGGCTCGTCGAGGAGAAGAAGATCGGGATCGCCCGCAAGCGCGCGTGCCAGGGAGGACCGCGTGAGCTCCCCGCCGGAGAACGTGTCGAGCCGCCGATCGAGATCCGGGTCGGCGAAGCCGAGGCCGCGGAGCGCGAGGTTGGCCCGGTCGCGCCAGCGATAGCCGCCCGCATGCTCGAGTCTCGCCTGCGCGCGCGAGTAGGCCGAGAGCGTGGCCTCGTCGTGCTGGCCGCCGGTCATCGCCCTCTCCAGCCGTGCCAGCTCGCCCTCGAGCGCGACGAGATCGGCCGCGCCGGTCAGGACATACTCGCGGAGCGTCAGGCCCCGATCGAGCGGCGGACGCTGGTCGTGCAGCGCGATGCGGGTTCCCTTCTCGAACGCGAGCTCGCCGCCGTCGATCCCGGTCTCGCCGATGAGCATCCTGAGGAGGGTCGTCTTGCCGGCCCCATTCGGCCCCGAGAGTGCGACCCGATCTCCCCGCTCGACCTTGAACGACACCCGGTCGAAGAGCGGGTCGCCGGACAGCTCCTTGCGCAGATTGGAGGCGATGACGACAGCCACCTGCCCATGGTGGCACGCGGCGCGGCGCCGGGCGTTCCGGGTCGAACCGACACGGCTAAGGTTTGAACCCGAAGAGCCCTGGAAGGCTGAAGGGGAGGTGGCGGTGAAGGACATCGAGCGCCTGTCGATCGACACGATCAGGACGCTGTCCATGGACGCGGTCCAGCAGGCGAACGCCGGGCATCCCGGCACCGCAATGGCGCTCGCGCCGCTTGCCTATCTCCTCTACCGGGAGACCATGCACGTCAACCCGGCCAACCCCGACTGGGAGGATCGAGACCGCTTCGTCCTCTCGGCCGGCCACGCCTGCATCCTCCAGTACACGACTCTCCATCTCGCCGGTTTCAACCTGGCCATGGAGGAGCTCAAGCGCTTCCGCCAATGGGAGTCGCTGACGCCGGGACACCCCGAGCACTTCCTAACGCCCGGAATCGAGACGACGACCGGGCCGCTCGGGCAAGGGATCTCCAATGCGGTTGGGATGGCGATGGCCGAGAAGTTCCTGGCCCAGCGCTACGCGCGCCCAGGCCATGAGCCCGTCGACCATCGCACCTACGTGATCGCCTCGGACGGCGACCTCATGGAAGGAGTCTCGGCCGAGACCAGCTCGCTGGCCGCCGCGTTCGGGCTCGGCAAGCTCATCGTCTTCTACGACGACAACCGGATCACGATCGACGGCACGACGGCGCTCTCCTTCGACCAGGAGGACAAGAACGCCCGCTACGCCGCCTACGGCTGGCACGTGCAGACGGTCGAGGACGTCAACGACCTCACGGCCCTCCGCCGTGCGATCACCCGCGCTCAGAACGAAGAGGACCGACCCTCCTTCATTCGCGTGCGGAGCCACATCGCCTACGGTGCGCCCGGCGCCGTCGACACCGCGAAGGCCCACGGCTCGCCGCTCGGCGAAGACGAGGTGCGCGCCGCCAAGGAGGCGTACGGCTGGGATCCCGACCAGCACTTCCACGTTCCGGATGAGGTCTACGAGCACATGAACCTCAGGGAGTCCGGTGACGAGGCCGAGACCGCCTGGCGGAACCGCTTCGAGGCCTGGCGTGTCGAGTATCCCGACCTCGCTCAAGAATGGGATCTCGCTTGGAACGGTCAACCGACGCCCGGCTGGGCCGAGGCGCTTTCAACCTTCGATCCTGCGGACGAGGATTCGCTCGCCACCCGGGCGGCCGGCGCGAAGATCATGGCCGCGTTCAAGAAGTACGTGCCGACGATGCTCGGCGGCGCCGCCGACCTCGTCGAGTCGACCAAGACTGTCTTTGACGGCGCCGGTACCTTCTCTGCCACCTTCGCCGGCCGCAACGTCCCGTTCGGCGTTCGCGAGCACGGCATGGGCTCGATCGTGAACGGGCTCGCAACCCATGGCGGGATCGTGAAGCCGTACGGCTCGACCTTCCTCGTCTTCAGCGACTACATGCGTCCGGCTGTGAGGCTTTCCGCCCTCATGAGCCTGCCGGTGGTCTGGGTCTGGACTCACGACTCCGTCGGGCTCGGCGAGGACGGGCCGACGCACCAGCCGATCGAACACTACGCGGCACTCCGGGCCATCCCGAACCTTTGGGTGATCCGCCCCGCCGACGCCAACGAGACGTCGATCGCATGGAAGGTCGCGCTCGAGCGCATCGATGGGCCGGTCGCGCTCCTCTTGACCCGCCAGAACGTGCCGGTGCTCGAGCCGGACGACGTGGCGGCCGCCGAGCGTGGCGGCTACGTGATCTGGGAGGCCGAGTCCGTCGACGGCGGTCGCGCCGACCTGATTCTCGTCGCGACAGGCTCCGAGGTAGCGCCGACCGTAGAGGCCGGCAAGCTGCTCGAGGACGAGGGGGTCGCCGCTCGCGTCGTCTCATTGCCGTGCTGGGAGCTCTTCGCGGCTCAGCCCGCCGAGTACCGCGACTCGGTGCTTCCGCCTGAGGTCGACGCCCGCCTCTCCGTCGAGGCCGGTGTCTCCCTCGGCTGGGAACGGTGGGTCGGCGACGGAGCGAGCCTCTCGATCGAGCGCTTCGGCGCCTCTGCTCCCGGCTCGACCGTCCTGGAGAAGTTCGGTTACACACCCGAGAACATCGCCAGCCGCGCACAGGCGCTCCTCGAGCGCCGCCAGCGCGTCTAAGGAGGCAAGAACAATGGCCAAGTCCAACCTGCACCAGCTCTCGGACGCGGGAGTCAGCGTCTGGATCGACTACCTTTCGCGCGATTCGCTCCAGGAGGGCGAGCTCGCGCGGATGATGAAGCAGGACGCTGTCGTCGGCGTGACGTCCAATCCGACGATCTTCCAGAAGGCGATCTCGGCCGGGAACGCCTACGACGAACAGCTCCGCGAGGTGCTGAAAGAGACCGACGACCCCAAGGAGATCTTCATCGCGCTCGCGTCGAGGGACGTCACCGACGCCTGCGACCTGCTCCGAGAAGTCTGGGACGGGGGCGGCGGCAAGGACGGCTACGTCTCGATCGAGGTCGACCCGACACTCGCCTACGAAACCGAGAAGACCGTCGACCAAGCGGTGCGCTTCCACGAGCAGATCGACAGGCCGAACCTCTTCGTGAAGATCCCGGCCACGAAGCCGGGTCTGCCAGCAATCGAGGACATGATCGCCAAGGGCAAGTCGATCAACGTCACGCTCATCTTCTCCCTCAAGCGCTACACGGAGGTCGCCCAGGCGTACCTGCGTGGACTCGAGCGGCTCGTGGCGGGCGGCGGCGACCCTTCGACCGTGGCGTCGGTGGCGAGCTTCTTCGTCTCGCGCGTCGACACCGAGGCCGACCGGCGTCTCGACGAGATCGGCGGTCACGACAAGCTGAAGGGCAAGCTCGCGATCGCGAACGCGAAGCTCGCCTATGAGCACTACGAAGAACTTTTCTCCGGTGAGCGCTGGGAGTTCCTCGCCGGGCACGGTGCATCGCCGCAGCGCTGCCTCTGGGCGTCGACGTCCACGAAGAATCCGGACTACCGCGACGTCATGTACGTCGAGGAGCTGATCGGCGAGGTGACGGTGAACACGATGCCGGCCGAGACGATCGAGGCCTTCCAGGATCATGGAAAGGTCCTCAAGGACACCGTGCGCCGGGACCTCGACGAGGCGAAGGCGCTCTTCGACGAGCTCGCCGAGGCGGGCGTCGACTACGACGACGTCACCGACACTCTCGAGCGGGAAGGCGTCGAGAAGTTCGCGGACTCCTTCGAGGAGCTGCTGGAAGGCATCCAAACCTCCAGCCGGCAGCTCGTCGCGGCCTGACGGACGAGGCGCTGACGCTGACCTCCGTCTCCACATCCGAGCTCGTCGAGCGGATCTGGTCGCGCGACGCGACCGTCTGGACGGGTGGGGACGAGTCCCAGTGGCTCGGCTGGCTGGACGAGCCGAACCGGATGCGAGAACGAGTCCCCGAGCTCCTCGAGTTCGCCGAAGGCGTGCAGCGGGACGGGATCTCCGAAGTGGTCGTCTGCGGGATGGGCGGCTCGAGCCTCGCGCCCGAGGTCATCAGGCGCGCGTTCGACGCCGGCAACGTCCAGGTTCTCGACACGACGCACCCGGCGGCCATCCGCTCCCTCGAAGCCTCGCTCGACCTCGACCGCACGCTCTTCGTCGTCTCGTCCAAGTCCGGCGGGACACTCGAGACGGCAAGCCACCTGGAGTACTTCTGGGACAAGGTGCGCGACGGCTCGCGTTTCGCGGCCGTCACGGATCCCGGCTCCGCTCTCGAGGCCAAGGCAAAGGAGCGCGGTTTTCGCGCGGTGCTCGCGGGCGAGCCAACGATCGGAGGGCGCTACTCGGCGCTCTCGGTGTTCGGGCTCGTCCCGGCCGCGCTCGCCGGCGTCGATCTCGAGCGGCTCCTGGAGCGGACGCTCGAGATGGCCGAGGCCTGCCGGCTCGACGAGGGCAATCCCGGCCTCGAGCTCGGCGAGCGCCTCGGCCGCGGCTGGCATGACGGCCGCGACAAGGTTCTGATCAACCCGGATGCCGACGGTTTCGGCCTCTGGGTCGAGCAGCTCATAGCGGAGTCCACCGGCAAGGACGGCCGAGGCCTCGTTCCCGTCCCGGGCGAGCGGTCGGAGGGCGACGACCGCCAGCACGAAGAGGTTCGTCTGGAGAGCCCATACGAGCTCGGGCAGGAGTTCTACCGCTGGGAGTTCGCGACCGCGGTCGCCGGGGCCTTCATCGGGATCAACCCGTTCGACCAGCCGAACGTTCAGGAAGCGAAGGACCGGACGAACGAGCTCCTCGAGAGCGGCGATGACCCCGAACTCGAGCCACAAGGCGAGCCGTTCGCAGGCGCGGGGCCGGACGACTACGTCGCCATCCAGGCGTTCGTGGAGCCGAGCGACAAGAACGCGCGGCAGCTCGAGTCTCTGGCCGACCGGGCGCGTGGCGAAACCGGCGCCGTCGTCACGCATGGCTTCGGCCCGCGCTACCTGCACTCGACCGGACAGCTTCACAAGGGCGGGCCGCCCTCGGGCGTCTTCCTCCAGCTCGTGGACGACACGGGCGACGAGGCGGCCATCCCCGGCCGCGACTTCGGCTTCGGGCGTTTGATCCGAGCGCAGGCGGCCGGCGACTATGCGGCGCTCGAGGAACGTGGACTCCGGGTCGCACGGGCCCGCTGGGAGGAGATGGTGACTGGATGAAGCTCGCGATGGTGGGCCTCGGCCGTATGGGTGGAAACATGGTCAAGCGTCTGGAGGAGAAGGGTCACGAGCTCGCGACCTTCGACCGCTCGGGGAATGGGACGGCGGGGTCGCTCGAGGAGCTCATCGGCCAGCTCGAGCCGACGCGCGTCGTCTGGGTGATGGTTCCCGCCGGCGACCCGACGCAGGGCGTTATCGACGAGCTCACGGAGCTGCTCGAGGCCGGCGACGTCATCGTGGACGGCGGGAACTCGAACTTCCGTGACTCACAGCGCCGCCACGAGGCCGCGGCCGAACGGGGAATCGCTTTCGTGGATGCGGGTGTCTCGGGCGGCATCTGGGGCCGTGAGGTGGGTTACTGCCTGATGGTGGGAGGCGACGAGAACGCCGTCGGAGCCGTCGAGCCGGCGTTCCTCTCGCTCGCGCCCGAGGACGGCTACGCCCACGTGGGCCCGTCCGGCGCCGGCCACTTCGTGAAGATGGTGCACAACGGAATCGAGTACGGGCTAATGCAGGCCTACGCGGAGGGCTTCGAGGTCATGGCTCGCTCCGACCTCGAGCTCGACCTGGAGCGGATTGCCGGGATCTGGCGCTACGGCTCCGTCGTGCGTTCTTGGCTCCTCGAGCTTCTGCACGCCGCTCTCGAGGAAGATGCCCACCTGGACGAGATCCGCGGCTATGTCGAGGACTCGGGCGAGGGCCGCTGGACGATCGCCGAGGCGATCGCCGAGGACGTGCCTGTGCCGGTGATCAGCGCGGCCCTCTACGCGCGTTTCGCGTCCCGGATGGACGAATCCTTCGCGGCCAAGGTGACGGCCGCACTCCGCCAGCAGTTCGGCGGCCACGCCGTCCGCGCCGTCGAAGAATCACCCGGGCCGCGATGACACAGATGGCCGAGCAGGAGAATCCGCTCCTCGAGGGTCTCCGGCATCGGCGGACGCCCGAGCCGTGCACGCTCACGATCTTCGGGGCCTCTGGAGACCTCACCCAGCGGAAGATCTTCCCGGCCCTCTACTCGCTGGCCTTCCGCCGGCTCCTTCCAGAGCGGTTCGGCGTCGTCGGCGTCGCGCGAACCGAGATGACCGACGAGGAGTTTCGAGGCCGGATGGAGGAGGCGGTCAAGGAGCACGGTCGCGACGAGTTCCGCGAGGACGTCTGGCGCTCGCTTGCCGAGGGCACGCGCTACGTCTCGACCGATTTCGCCGACGACCCCGGCGAGGACTCCGTCGCGAACTGCCTGACCCGGCTGGACGAGGAGCGGGGCACGGCCGGCAACCGAGTTCACTACCTCGCCGTCCCACCGGCTGCTATCGCGACGATCCTCCAGGAGCTGGGCGAGCGCCGGCGTTCCGAAGGCTGGACGCGCGTGATTGTCGAGAAGCCGTTCGGCCACGACCTCGAGAGCGCGAAGTCGCTAAACGAGTGCATTCTCGAACACTTCGAGGAGCGCGAGATCTTCCGGATCGACCACTACCTCGGCAAGGAGACGGTGCAGAACATGCTCGTCCTCCGCTTCGCGAACGGCATCTTCGAGCCGATCTGGAATCGTCAGTTCGTCGACCACGTCCAGATCACGGTGGCCGAGTCGCTCGGCATCGAGGGTCGCGCCGGCTTCTACGAGAGCGCCGGCGCCATTCGGGACATCGTCCAGAACCACATGCTCCAGCTCGTCTCGATCACGGCCATGGAGCCGCCGATCGACTTCACCGCGGACTCGGTGCGGAACGAGAAGGTCAAGGTGCTGAAGGCGATCCACACGCCTGGCCCGAAGCACGTCGTCCGAGGCCAGTACGGGCCCGGCTACATCGAGGGTGAGGAGGTGCCCGGCTACCGCGAAGAGCAGGACGTGGCGTCGGATTCGAAGACGGAGAGCTTCCTCGCCGCCAAGCTCTACGTGGACAACTGGCGGTGGGCCGACACGCCGTTCTACATCCGTACGGCCAAGCGGATGCCACGCCGCGAGACGACGATCGCGATTCAGTTCAAGCGCGCGCCACACCCGCCGTTCGAGCTCGACTCGGCCGACTCTCTACGGCCCAACGTCCTCGTCGTCCACATCCAGCCCGACGAGGGCGTGTCGGTCGGAATCGGCGCGAAGGTGCCCGGCCAAGGCATGACCATCCGCACGGTCAACATGGACTTCCTCTACGGTGGCGCGTTCCGGACCGGCCTCCCGGAGGCCTACGAGCGCCTCATCCTCGACTGCATGCTCGGCGACGCGACGCTCTTCACCCGCGCAGACGAGGTCGAGGAGCAATGGGCGATCGTGGACGCCATGGTCGCCCCGTGGAAGCGCGATACGCCGGGATTCCCGAACTACGCAGCCGGCACGTGGGGGCCGCCGGCGTCCGACGAGCTGATGCACCGCGACGGACGCTCCTGGAGACGGCACTGACCGAGCTCACCTCGGTCCGGTCGATCGAGCGCGAGATCGCGCGCCTACGCCAGGAGGAGTCCGGGCCCGACGAGCCGGCGCTTCGGACGAGCTCCATGACGCACGTCGCCTGGGTGCCGGAGCGTTGGGTGGAGCGCGCGCGTGGGGTGCTCGAAGGTCTCGCCGAGCGCCATCCGTCGCGGACGATCCTCCTCTTCCCCGAGCCGGAGTCGGACCGTGACGCGATCGAGGCCGAGGCCGACCTCCGGTGCTTCGCCGGTGGCGGCCCCGGGTCTCAGGTGTGTTGGGAGGTGGTCTCGATCCGCCTGCTCGGCGAACGCGCGGCCTGGCCTGCGAGCGTCGTCGTCCCGCTTCTCCTCTCGGACCTGCCCGCCTTTCTGCGCTGGCGCGGACCGCTCGGCTCGAGCGAGGGCGAGCGCGAGCTGATCGCGGCGATCGACCGGCTCGTCGTCGACTCGTCCGAATGCCCCGACCTCCAGTTCGAATTCTCGGCGCTCGAGGAGATTCTCGACGACGTGGTCGTCTCGGACATCGCCTGGGCGCGTGCGCGTCCGTGGCGCGAGGCGGTCGCGGCGCTCTGGCCTGAGATCGCCGAGGCCGCAACCATGCGTGTTGCCGGCCCCGAGGCGGACGCGCTTCTCCTTGCGGGCTGGCTGAGCGCGCGCCTCGACCGTCGCGTCGAGCTCCAGCACGAGCCCGCGGGCGAGATCGAGCTCGTCGAGGTCGACGGCCACGAGGCCGAACCCGACCGCGTCGACACGCGCACGCCGAGCGATCTCTTATCGGACGAGCTCGACGTCTTCACCCGAGACCGGGTCTACGAGCAGGCCGTGTCAGAGGTCGTCGCCGGAGACCGCCGGAGGCGGTCGGGCGAGTCGCGCCGCCATTCGCGCGATTCGAATGGAGGAACCGCGTAGGCGATTCCGTTCTCCTGCGCCAGGTCCGGGTCGAGCGTGACCGCGGCGGCCATGCCGCCGCTCCTGACGCCGAAATCGCGCGAAGCCGACGGTGGCTTGTGAACGCGGCGCTTCGCGCCGCTCTTTGACGTCGAATCGCGCGAAGGGCGGCGCAATTCGACTACGAGATGACGAAGGTGCGCGGCTTGATCCGCAGGTACTGCGGGTCGCTCCACGTCATGCCCTGCTGGAGTCCGGCGATCGACGTGTCGATCCCTCGGACGCGGTAGTACCAGCGGCCGGAGCTCAGGTTGAGCTCGGCGGCGGTTCCCGGCGCGATCTTCTTGCCGACGCGCTTCCACGGGTTGGCGGTCCGGCTCCACTGAATCTCGTACTTCTTCGCGCCGGGGGCCGGCTGCCATGCGACCACGACGCGGCCGAAGAACGACGGCCGTCGGCTTGATGCTGCACGGACCTTCCCGGCGGCTGTGAGGCCGGAGACATGTGGGACTCCGCTCGCCCGCTCGACGACTGCCGCGCTCGTCTTGCCGAACGCCATGCGCTCGCCGGCCTGGCAATGATCCTCGGCGAAGTTGACATCGCGGTACTCGACCTTGTTGGTCGAGAGGTCGACGTGCGGCACCGCGGCGACGACCGTCCACCAGTAGCGGCTCGAAGGCCAGTCGGTGTCCCAGAGCCCGGACCGGCGGTCGGCGGCCTGACCTTCGGGAAGCTCGTTGGGATCGTTCGGCAGGAGCGGATCGGTGCCGGCCGCGTAGATCTCATCGCCGCCAGCGTCGTAGACCTTGCCCTCGTTCTCGTCGACACCCTTGTCGGCGAGGTAGACGCCCGCAGCCTCGCCGAGCTTGCCCGGGTCGCCGGGAAGCTCGAGCACTCCGGTGAGCCGCGGAACGTAGGCCGGGCTACCGACGAGGTCGGACACGTGGACACGGTTCACGCAGTCATCGTCCGAATACACGTAAACGTGGAAGAGCGGGCACGTCACGCCGGAGGACTGGGAGCTCGGCGGGCACGCGGTTCGGTTGTCGTCGCCGTTCCACCAGAAGCCCGGGGCGAGCTCGTGAGGCTCAGGGCCTCCGGTTGTGCCCGTCACGATCGACGACCCACGGCTTCGCGAAACCGCACCGAGGAGATCGATCGCACCGGTTGTGATGCCGGGCTCGATCGTCTCGTTCTCGGAGCTCCAACGGCCGTAGGAGACGACCGGGATGTTGTTCCTCGGCTCGCCCGCCACCTCGCGTACCGCGCGGACGCGCCAGTAGACGCCTCCGACGGCTCCTTGGTTGTTGTCGAAGACGGCCGGATCGTTGTGGAACGTGTAGTACTCGCGGAGGTCGGCCGCCGTGGTCGCGGTCTTGATCTTCTTGGACTCGCCTTCCTCGTGATTGAAGGTGAAGGTCACGTTGTAGGCGGTTGCGCCCTCCACGGGTGTCCACCGGATCATTCCGGGACGCGGATTGGCACCGGACGAGAGGCTGGCCGGCGCGGCGGGGGAGCGAAGATCGAAGCCGTAGCGGTCGCTCCAGCTCGTGGGCTCGTCTCGTACGAATCCACGCACGCGCGCGAACCAGGCATAGCCGCTCTGTCCGGTCGTCCAGGGAAGCGTGAGCGGGACGGTGGTGAGCGGCGCCTTCAAGTTGTCGTTCTCCCAGACGATTGAGTTGTCCGAGAACGTCCTACTCGCCGAGAGCTGAAACTCGTAGCGCGACGCGCCCCGAACCTGCGACCAGGCAAAGGAAGGTGTCTGCGCGAAGACGTGCGGAGAGACCGACTCGCTCGATCGAAGGACGAAGCCGTGCAGGTTCGCCGGCTTGGCCGCCGACGCGGCGGGCGCGACGACGAGAGCTACTGCGAGCACGGCAAGAGAACGGGCGAACATGGCGTCCCAACTCTTGTCGGCACCAGGAGTGCCCCTGCTCTCACTCGTTCGAGGGAGGCCGAAGGTCGGCGCCGGAGGCCGGCGCCGGGCAAATGAGGCCGCTCTTTGCCTCATTTGCATTCAGCAAGCGCCAAGGCGCTTGCGTTCACATGAACGACCGTGACCGGGTCTGTCTCTACTCGAGGGCGCGGTAAATGATCGCCACGACGATCGAGCCGGCGAAGAGGACGAGCGCAAAGGCGAAGAGCGCGAGGCCGAGGCGGACGTTTCGGCGGGCGAGCTCGGGATCCATCACGCCACTACCAGGGGATCGACGGCCAGAGCGACGAAGAGCAGCGCGAGGTAGGCCAGGGAGTACGTGAAGAGGCGGCGCGCGTGGGCCGGCGTCGTCTGCCGTTCGAGGAGGATCGCGAGCCCGAGGAACGCGGCGCCGAGAGCGAGCGCGGCGCCGAAGTAGAGCCAGCCTGCCGCGTCTACGAAGAACGGTAGGAGCGTCACGCCGATCAGCACGACGGTGTAGCGGACGATCGAGCGCGTCGTCTCGGCCTCGCCGCGGACGACCGGCAGCATCGGGATGCGCGCCGCGGCGTACTCACGCTTGATGAGGAGCGCGAGGGCCCAGAAGTGCGGCGGCGTCCAGAAGAAGACGATGAGGAAGAGGAGCAGGGCCGGAAGCGTCAGGTTCCCGGTAGCTGCGGCCCATCCGACCACCGGCGGAACGGCGCCGGCGGCACCGCCGATCACGATGTTCTGCGGCGTCGTCCTCTTCAGCCAGCGCGTGTAGACCAGTACGTAGAACAGGTTTCCGAAGAGCGCGAGCCCAGCTGCGAGGACGTTCACCGTACTTGCCAGGAGCACGAAGGACGCGGCCGAGAGCGCGAGACCGAACTCGAGGGCCCGCTCGGGCGCGATCCGCCCGGCGGCGACCGGACGCTGCTCGGTCCGCTTGCCCATCAGCTTGTCGATATCGCGGTCGAGGACGTGGTTCAGCGCGGAGGCGCCGCCGCATGCGAGCGCCAGGCCGCCCATCGCGGCCGCGAACGTAGTCCACGACACGTCCCCTCCCGAGCCCGCGAAGAACCCGCCTGCCCCAGTGAGGAGGAGGAGCATCATGATCCGTGGCTTCGTGAGCGTCACGTAGTCGCGCCATGAGGCGTGGGCGGCCGGCGCGCGCTCGCGGAAGGCGAGCGCCGCTGCGACCGCCGAGGATGACAGGGACACGGCTCCGAGCGCGATATGGAGATCGACCGCCCAGCCGGCGCCGTCCGCGAGTGCGACCAAGCCTCCGAGCCCGATCTGGATCACGAACAGCGCCAGCGCTGCTCCGGCGGCGAGGACAAGGTCGCGCCGCTCGGGCACGCTGAGCCTGGCGCCGAGCGCTGTGGCGGTTAGAAGCGCCAACGCGACGAGCACCGAAGCGTCGTGCGTGAGCGGATGCTCACCGGTGACGACGACCAGTGCGGTCGCGGCCACCGAGCCGAGTGCCAGGAATCGAAGCCAGGGCCCGGGCGCTGGAGGTCGCCGGGCAGGCGACCGGGCGAATCGCGCCGCGGTGTTGGAGGCCGCGCGAGCGGCCGGGCGAATCGCGCCGTTCTTCGCGCGATTCGTATGGAGCAACCGGCGGGAGCCGGTTCCGTTCTTCACTGCTGCTCCCTGATTTTCATCCGCACGTCTCGGAGTGGACGGTAGCTCGTCACGACCGGCACCCGATCGAAGTTGTGCGGGGGCGGCGGCGAGGTCGCGTACCACTCGAGCGTGTCTCCTCCCCACGGGTCGGCGCCGACCCGCGGGCCGCCGCGCCAGCTCTTGATCATGTTCACGAGGAAGACGAGCAGCCCGAGCGTCATGATCCACGTCCCGATCGTCGACGTGAGGTTGTAGCCCTCGAACAGGCCGCCTTCGGATTCCCCGTAGGTGTAGACGCGGCGGTTCATCCCCATGAGCCCGAGCATGTGCTGCGGCAAGAATGCCGCGTTGAAGCCGACGAAGACGAGCCAGAAGGTGGCCTTCCCGAGCCGCTCGTCGTACATCCGCCCGGTGATCTTCGGGAACCAGTAGTGCGTGCCGGCCAGGACGCCGAAGACGGTGCCGCCGAAGAGAACGTAGTGGAGGTGCGCCACGATGAAATACGAGTCGTGGGCCTGGAAGTCGAACGGGAAGAGCGCGACCAGAATCCCCGATAGCCCGCCGATGGTGAAGAGCCCGATGAACCCGAGGCAGAAAAGAAGCGGCGTCCGGAGGTCGAGCTTTCCGCGCCAGAGGGTCGCAAGCCAGTTGAATATCTTCACCGCGGTCGGGACGGCGACCGTCAGGGACGAGGCGAGGAAGAAGGCGTTGAGCCAGACCGGCAGCCCGACCGTGAACATGTGGTGGGCCCAGACGAGCATCGACGCGAACGCGATCCCGATCGTCGAGAAGGCGACGGCCTTGTAGCCGAAGATCGGCTTCCGGGAGAAGACCGGGATGATCTCGGAGAGCATCCCCATCGCCGGCAGGATCATGATGTAGACCTCGGGGTGGCCGAAGAACCAGAACATGTGCTGGTAGAGCACCTGGCTCCCGCCCTCCGACGGCTCGAAGAACGCCGTGCCCGCCTGGCGGTCGAGTAGGAGCAGCGTCACCGCCGCGGACACGGTCGGGAGCGCGAGCAGGAGCAGAACCGAGTAGGCCTCGACCGACCAGACGAAGAGCGGAATCCGAAGCCACGTCATCCCGCGCGTCCGCATGTTGTGGATGGTCACGATGAAGTTGATCGC
The DNA here is from genome assembly GCA_963733135.1 of uncultured Actinomycetes bacterium. GTDB lineage: Bacteria > Actinomycetota > Thermoleophilia > Gaiellales > Gaiellaceae > CAVTBX01. The sequence goes on along the minus strand of CAVTBX010000004.1, from coordinate 392,820 downwards.
CCCCGCGAGCGAGCCGATCGAGGTGAGGTGGATGCCCAGGATCCAGAGGTCCTGCCCGACCGTGGGGCTGTAGTTGGGGCCTGAGAGCGGCGGGTATGCCGTCCAGCCCGAGCTGGCGGCGCCGCCGTCGACCCCGAAGCTCGCCAGGACGATGAGGCCGCCGAGGAGGAAGAGCCAAAACGAGAGCGCGTTCAGGCGCGGGAACGCCATGTCGGGGGCGCCGAGCATGAGCGGCACGAGGTAGTTCGCGAAGCCGGCCAGGATCGGGACGACGAAGAGGAAGATCATCGTCGTCCCGTGGATCGTGAAGAGCTGGTTGTAGCTGTCGCGGGTGATGATCTCCTGCTCGGCCTGCCCGAGCTGGAGCCGCATCAGCACGGCCATGATCCCGCCGGCGAAGAAGAAGAAGAACGCCGAGACGATGTAGAGGATCCCGATCCGCTTGTGGTCGAGGGTGACGAGCCACTGCGTGACCGAGCCCTGCTTCCACGTCGGGGCCCGTGTTGCGACCGGCCTAACCGCCATCCGAGCCTTCCTCACCCTCGACGCCAGGGGGCGTGGAGAGCTGCTCGCTCGACTGGATGTAGGCGAGCAGCGCGTCGAACTGAAAGTCGGCCCAGCCGGTACCGACCGCGGGCATGTACCCGTCGATGTCCGGCTGATTCTGGCCCTCGAGCAGGAGCCTGCGGAGGCTCTCGAGCTCGAGCATCGAGCCGTTGCCGGCGACGACCGGCCCGACCAGTCCGCTTCCATCCTCGAGGTGGCACTTCGCGCAGACCGCGTTCCAGTGTTCCTCGCCCACGGCCTCTTCGTCGATCGCGTCGGGTGCGTTCTCGTCGAGCCACGTCGCGTAGTCGGCCTGGCTCAGCACCTCGACCGTCGTGTCCATGACGGCGTGCTGGACGCCGCAGTGCTCGGCGCACTTGCCCTCGTACGTGCCGGGCGTCCGCGGCTTGAAGTTCAGGGTGTTCGTCCGCCCGGGGATCGCGTCGCGCTTCCCCGTGAGCTGGGGAACCCACCAGCTGTGGTTGACGTCGAGCGCGTTCAGCTCGAGCGCGATCGCGCGGTCGACCGGGACGTAGAGGGTGTCGAGCGAGACGGCGCCGTTCGGGTACTCGTACTGCCAGTAGAACTGATGTGCCTCGACCTTGATCGTGAGCGCGTTGTCGGATGCCGCGGGGTTCGCCTCTACGGCGCCCGCCTTCACGAGCGTGAACGCCGCCAGCCCGGCGAGGATGACGGCCGGCACGATCGTCCAGACGATCTCGAGCCTCGTGTTTCCGTGTACCTGCGGGCCCTCGGCGTCGAGGGCGGTCGTGCGGCGGCGTCGGAAACGGACGATGAAGACGAGCAGCGCCGTCTCCACTAGGACGAACACGACGCCGACGACCGCAAGGGCGACCCAGTAGACCTGGCGAATGGCGTCGCCGCTCGACGTCTCGGACGGCGGCGGGCCCAGGCCGCCGTTCTGTGCCAGCGCCGCAGCCGGGAATGCGAGCGACCCGAGCAGGATCGCGATGACGACGCGCTTCAGGGTCACGGCCGCGGCCATTCTATGCGGCGCCTCCGGCGCCGAGCCGCACCATGTTGATTCACTCGATCGAGGGATTTCGGCTTCCCCCGAACGGTGGTTGAGTTGAGACACACGCGAGCACCCGCTTGAGGGAGAGGGTGTGACCGCGAGGGGGGTCCAAGACGGTCTAGGCTTCGGCGGCGCGGTGGCCGAAGCCTGGACTGTCTCCTTACCCGAAGGTGTCTCCCGGCCGCTCGAGGTCTATGTGAACGGCGTCCGGCAGGAGGTCGGCGTCGACTACGACGTGGCGCCGGGCGTTCTTCGTTTTCGCCGGCCGCTGGCTCAGGAGGGCCGGCTGGGGTGGCTCCGCTGGACGAGCATCTTCCTCGGCGTCGCGGGAACCTACCGCAAGCACGATTCCGTGGACGTGATCTACGAGGTCGCGGGCCGTCGCCACGTCGCCACGGGCCTCCGCGTCCTTCCCCCGGGCGCTAAAACCGACCGGCCCTAGACCGCCTCGACGACGGGCGCCGGTCGAGGCTGATTCAGCGGCTCGTCCGGAAGCACGAGCTCAAAGCGCGCGCCGCTGGGCTCTGCATCGGAGTAAACGATGTCGCCTCCGTGCGCACGGGCATACGACTGGGCGATCGCGAGTCCCAGCCCGGAACCGACGATCGTGCCGGCGGATCCCTGGTCGCGGGTGAAGCGCTCGAAGAGCCGCGGCACGAACTGCGAGGGAACGCCGTTTCCGCTGTCCTCGACCGTCAGGACGAGGCTGACGTCGTCACGACGCCCGCGCACGCGAACGGGGGGCTTGCCGTACCGGAGTGCGTTCGTGATCAGGTTCGAGACGACGCGATCGAAGGCATTCGGGTCGGCGTACGCCTCGAGGGTCGGATCGAGCTCGAGCTCGACGTCCGAGAGGCGGTCGGACGCAGCCATGAGCAGAAGCTCCTCGACACGCCGAAGAACCGGGAAGGACTGGGGTTGCACCTCGATCGCACCGGCCTCGAGCCGTGAGAGATCGAGCAGCTGGTCGACCAAGAGCCGAAGACGGTCGGACTGGTCGAAGAGGGTGCTCCGGAGCTCAACCCGTTGCTCCTGGGTCAGCAGGTCGCCGCGGAGATGAAGAGTGGCGGCGATTCCATGTACGACCGCGGCGGGTGTTCGAAGCTCGTGCGAGGCGTGCGCGACGAAATTCCGTGCCACCTCGTTCATGCGCCTGAGCTCGGTGAGCTCGAGCGCGCGTTCGAGGAAGACGCCTGCGACGGCTCCGATCGTCGTGAGCACGTCAAGCGTCCCGGCCTCGAGCTCGAACGGCTCGCCCTTCCGGTCTGCGCCCAGGATCCCGACACAGCGCCCCTCCGACATGAGCGGCACAGCCAGGGCCGAACGGAGGTCGAACTCGTCGACGAGCTCGGCGGCGAGGCCCTCGTCCGTCGAGACGTCCGCGAGGAAGACAGCCTCACCGCTCGAGGCCGCCTGCTCGAACAGCGGCTGCTCGGCCAGACGGAGGCCTCGCGGAAGCTCCTCGGCAGCCATCCCGTAGGCCGCGAGCGGGGTCAGGAGGCCCGTTCTCTGGGCGACCTCGAAGATCGACGCACGGGTGAACCCGAAGGTCTGCGTCACGGTCGTGCAGATCCGGTCCAGGAGCTCATCGACCCCGCCGGCGCCTTCAGACGCGCCCTGCGATAGGTCGTACAGCGCGCGTAGCTCGGGCGTCAGCTCGCGCATCCCGGCATGATGACCGCCCGCGTTTCCCACGGCAAGGGATTTCTTGAAGGGATCGGTTTTCCTCTCACGCCGGGTACCGGAGGACGTGCGACGCGAGCTCGCCGGGCTCTTCACGCTCGCCGCGCACGACTCGGAGCACGCCCCGACTCGCGCTGAACTCCTGGCCGGCGTTCGCGGAGCGAACGGGCTTCTGACGATGCTGACGGACAGGGTCGACGCCGAGCTCCTCGATTCCGCCGGCCCGGGGCTTCGCGTCCTAGCGAATCATGCAGTCGGCTTCGACAACGTCGATCTCGACGCCGCCACTGTGCGTGGGGTCGTCGTCGCCAACACGCCGGACGTCCTCACCGAGACGACGGCCGAGCTGACCCTGGCCCTTGCCCTCGACGTCGCTCGGCGAGTCTCTGAGGGCGACCGGCTCGTCCGGTCGGGCGCGCCCTGGGAGTGGTCGCCGACGTTCATGCTCGGGTTCGGCCTCCGCGGCCGTACGCTCGGCATCGTCGGCCTCGGTCGGATCGGCAGTGAGATGGCCCGGCTCGCCGAGGCGTTCGGAATGGAGATCGTCCACGCCGGAGGGCGCGGCTCGTACGAACGGGTCGAGCTCCCCGAGCTCCTCGAGCGCTCTCATGTCGTCAGCCTGCACTGCCCGCTGACGCCCGCCACGCACCACCTCATCGGCCGGGGAGAGTTCCGCGCCATGCGACGCGACGCGATCCTCGTGAACACCGCGCGCGGGCCGATCGTGGACGAAGTCGCCCTCGCCGAGGCGCTCGCCTCCGGCGAGATCGCAGGCGCCGGCCTGGACGTCTACGAGCGCGAGCCCGAGGTGGCCGAGGCGCTGCGATCACTGCCGAACGTTGTCCTCGCTCCACATCTCGGAAGCGCGACCGAGGAGACGAGAATCGCCATGGGGATGCTCTGCGTCGAGGCGCTGCGCGCGGTGCTTGTCGACGGACGGGTGCCGGCGAACGCCCTGAATCCGGAGGCGTTACGGGCTCATTGAACGGAACGGCCTTCCGGCGGTCCAATCTGGTGTAGGGGCCGGACTTGTCCGGCCCGCGGGTCGCCCGCGACATTCTGGAGCGGGTGTAGGGGCTGTGACCGGGCGCGCTCGCGCGCGCCCTCCATACGAATCGCGCGAAGAGCGGCGCGATTCGCCCGGCCCTGCGGGCCTCCAACACCCTTCCCCTCTCATTTCCGTCCGTGGCTCCAAGCCAGAGCGGCTGGCTAGCCTCGGGCCGCCGGTAGCATGGGCTCGATGCCTCAGCCCAGGCTCGAGGATCTGAATTCGGGCTTCGTCCAAGAGCTCTTCTCCCAGTACCTCTCCGCGCCCGAGTCGGTCGGGCCCGAATGGCGAGCGCTCTTCGAAGAGTCTCCGGAAGAGCTGCTCCGACACCAGCCGCTCGTCGAGCGGCTCCGCGAGCTGGCGCCTGCCAACGGGGGGAACGGTGCACCGGTCGCTACGCGGCCTGCTCCGGCTCCCCAGGCGCCGCCGGCCGAGGCGCCTGATCGCGAGCTCCTCGGCGGAGTCGCGGCGGCCATGGCTCTCATCAAGGCTCACCGCATGCACGGGCACCTTGCGGCCCGGCTCGACCCGCTCGGCAGCGAGCCGCACGGAGACCCGGCGCTCGAGCCAGAACGCCTTCAACCGCCGCTCACGAAGGAGCTCCAGGCCAGGATCCCCGCCTCCGTCTTGCGCACGTACGTCGCCGGAGACACGCTCGTCGACGTGCTGCCGCAGCTACGCGAGACCTACTGCGGGACGATGGCGTACGAGATCGAGCACATCTCGGATCACGAGCAGCGGGTCTGGCTCCGGCGGGCGATCGAGTCCGGTGAGTTCCGCCCGCCGATCGAGGCCGACGAGCAACGCGCTCTCCTGACCCGGCTTTCCGAGGTCGAGGGCTTCGAGCGCTACCTGCGGCGCGCGTTCCTCGGCCAGAAGCAGTTCTCCATCGAGGGTCTCGACGCGCTCGTGCCGATGCTCGACGTCGCCCTCGAGCTCGCCGTCGCGCACGGGGCCGGCAAGGTCGTCATGGGGATGGCGCACCGCGGCCGGTTGAATGTAATCGCGCACACCGTCGGGCGGCCCTACGACGTCATCCTCAGGGAGTTCGAGGGCGAGCGGCTGCTCGAGGCCGTGACCGCCGACCCCGAGGGCGGGACCGGCGACGTCAAGTACCACTATGGCGCACGGGGGGCGCGGAAGACGCGTGCCGGCGAGCTCGAGGTCGTGCTCGCGTCGAACCCGAGCCACCTCGAGTACGTGAACCCCGTCGTCGAAGGAATGACGCGCGCGGCTCAAACCGACCGAGCCACCGCCGCGCACGACAGCTCGAGCGCTCTGGCCGTCCTGATCCACGGGGATGCCGCCTTCCCGGCCGAGGGGATCGTCGCGGAGACGCTCAACCTCCAGGGGCTCGCCGGCTACACGACCGGGGGCACGCTCCACCTGATCGCCAACAACCAGCTCGGATTCACGACGCCGCCCGGCGAGGGTCGCTCGACGCGCTACTCGAGCGACCTCGCCAAGGGGTTCGACGTTCCGATCATCCACGTCAACGCCGACGACCCTGAGGCTGCACTCTCGGCGGTTCGGCTCGCCATGGCATTCCGGAACCGCTTCGACGGGCACGACGTGGTCATCGACCTCGTCGGCTACCGCCGCTTCGGCCACAACGAGGGCGACGAGCCCGCGTACACGCAGCCCCTCATGTACGAGACGATCGAGACCCATCCCACCGTGCGCGAGCAGTACGCGAAGCGTCTCATCGACGCCGACGTCCTGCGGGAAGACGAGGCCGAAGAGCTCGTGACCACCGCTCAGGCCCGCATGCGGGAGGCGCACGAGAAGCTCCGCGAATCCCTCGAGTCGGGCGCAGCCGGCCGCAGGGAGCGTCGGCCTGGGAGAGTGGGCGAAGCACAGCCCGACACGACGGTGCCGGGGGAGACACTCGAGCGTCTGAACCGGGAGCTGCTCCAGGTTCCGGACGGCTTCACCGTGCACCCGAAGCTCCAGCGCCAGCTGGAGCGTAGGCTCGAGACCCTCGGCCCTGAGGGCGGCATCGACTGGGCGCAGGCCGAGGCGTTCGCTCTTGCCAGCCTGGCCCTCGAAGGCAAGCCGGTACGCCTCACGGGACAGGACACCGAGCGCGGGACGTTCGCGCACCGGCACCTGGTGCTCCACGACGTCGAGACAGGTGAGACGCACGCCCCGATCCAGCACGTCGAGGGTTCCCAGGCCCTCGTCGAGATTCACAATTCGCCGCTCTCCGAGATGGGTGCGCTGGGGTTCGAGTACGGCTACTCGGTCGCCTCCCCGGATGCACTCATCCTGTGGGAGGCGCAGTTCGGAGACTTCGTGAACGCCGCCCAGGTGATCGTCGACCAGTTCATCGTCTCCGGGCTCTCGAAGTGGAACCAGACTTCCCGCCTGACGCTCCTCCTTCCGCACGGCTACGAGGGCAACGGCCCCGAGCACTCGAGCGCACGCCTCGAGCGCTTCATGCAGATGGCGGCCCAGGAGAACATCAGGATCGTCAACGCGACGACCGCCGCGCAGTACTTCCACGTCCTGCGCCGGCAGGCCCTGCACCCGAAGGCCCGGCCCCTCGTCATGTTCACCCCGAAGAGCCTGCTTCGCTACCGCGAGGCTGCCTCGCATATCGACGAGCTGACGCAGGGCGGCTTCAAGCCGCTCCTGGACGATCCGAGCCTCGACGAGGACGCACGGCGGCGCACCGAGCGGCTCGTCGTCTGCACCGGGAAGGTCTACTACGACGTCGTCGGCCACGAAGGGCGGGAGGCCCGTGACGAGATCGCCGTTGCCCGGCTCGAGCAGCTCTACCCCTTCCCGGTCGGGCCATACGACGAGCTCCTCTCCCGCTACCCCAACCTGAAGGAGCTGATCTGGGTGCAGGAAGAGCCGCAGAACATGGGCGCGTGGCGCGCCGTGCGACACCGCCTGGAGGAAGGAATCCCGTCAGACGTCCAGCTTCGCTACTGCGGCCGAGCCTGGCGCGCGAGCCCGAGCGAGGGATACCCGACCGCCCACCTCATGGAGCAGGACCGGATCGTCTCGGAGGCACTGAACCTTTGATGCAGAGTCAGTAGGCCCACGGGGGCTGGTCTGGCGGCTCGTAGGCTTCGGCCTTTACCCGGGCCCTCACGTCGTCGTCGCTCCGGTCGTCCTCAGGGTGCGCTTCGGCGACGTGCTGCTTGAGCGCGGCGACCAGAGCCTCGTCGTCGGTCTCGACCAGGAGCTCGTCGCACCAGCAGCGAACCGCGCGCACGTAGGAAGTCTAGGCGGGCGCCGCGCGGCGCTCGAAGTCCTCCCGCCTGCGGGCGAGGTCGGCCGCGAGCTCGGTGAATCCCGCCTCACGGCCGCGTGAGGGCGCTGTCCACGATGACTCGACGCCAGTGCCCGAATCTTTGTCGAGCGGCCCCAGCGCAGAGATCACTCGATCGCCCTCGAGCTCGACCGCGAACGTCTCGCCGTTCGCCGGGTCGCGCCAGAGCTCACGAGTTCGGTCGATCGGCACGGTTCCTTCGTTCCCGTTCGGCCCAGTGTGGAATCGTGGGGGCATGCAGCTCGTCGGCATCGCACTCGAGCTGGTGGCCGGGAGTCGAGAGACGGCGGAGGAGCTGATCGCCAAGGGCCCACCGTTCGACCTCGCCGAGGCAGGGTTCACTCGCCATTGGATCCTGCTCGGCAATGACCGGGCCGTCTTCGTCTTCGAGGGAGAGGAGGTCGAGCAGCGCGTCCGGGACATCGTGGACGATCCTGTTCGCTCGGCCTCCCTCGCAGCGTGGGCGCCGATCCTGGCGGACACCCCGCGGCTCATCCGCGAGGCGTTCACCTGGCCGGAGGCCCGCTAGGCCCGGGCGAATGGAGGGCGCGCAGAAGCGCGCCCGCTCACTCCCGCGTCCTGCCCCGCGCCCGGGTGTTGGAGGCCCGCTAGGGCCGGGCGAATCGCGCCGCTGTTCGCGCGATTCGTAAGGAGGAACGGCGGAGCCGTTCCGTTCTCGCTCGGAAGCGGCCGTTCTCTCCTGCGTCCTGCCCCGCGCCCGGGTGTTGGAGGCCTGCTAGGGCCGGGCGAATCGCGCCGCTCTTTGCGCGATTCGTAAGGAGGAACGGCGGAGCCGTTCCGTTCTCGCTCGGAAGCGGCCGTTCTCTCCTGCGTCCTGCCCCGCGCCCGGGTGTTGGAGGTCGCGCGAGCGGCCGGGCGAATCGCGCCGATCTTTGCGCGATTCGTATGGAGGGCGCGCAGAAGCGCGCCCGTTCACACCCCGCGCCTACGCGGCGTTAACCAAATCCCCGTCGTCGGCCTGGAGACCGTCGAGCTGGGATGCGAGCCGGCTCAGGCCGTCGGCCTCGAGCTGACGGACGCGCTCCCGGCTCACCTCGAGCGTCTTTCCGATCGCCTCGAGCGAGACGGGCTCGCCTTCGAATCCGAAGCGAAGCTCGAGCACCCGCCGCTGCCGCTCGGGCAGCGAGGCGAGCGCTTCTCGGATCTCGCTGCGGCGGAGCGACTCGGACGCTTCTTCGGCCGGATCGGTGGACGTCTCGTCGGAGAAGAGGTCCCCGAACTCGCCGTCGTCGTCCCCGATCGACTGGTTCAGCGAGGCCGTTACCTCGACGGCGCCGAGCGCCTCCTCGACGTGGGTCAGCGAGAGCCCGCTCGCCGCCGAGAGCTCCTCGATCGTCGGCGTGACGCCCCGCTCGACCTCGAGCCGCTGGCGGACGCGGTTCAGCTTCTGCCGCCGTTCGTTCACGTGCGTGGGCACGCGAATCGTCTTCGCCTGGTTCGAGACGGCGCGCTGGCAGGCCTGACGGATCCACCAGGTCGCGTACGTCGAGAACTTGAAGCCCTTGCGCCAGTCGAACTTCTCGACCGCACGGTTCAGGCCGATGACGCCCTCCTGAATCAGATCCAGGAGCGGAAGGCCGTGGCCTTGATAGCGCTTCGCGATCGAAACGACGAGGCGCAGGTTCGAGTTGATCATCAGCTCCTTGGCCGTCTCGTCGCCGCGCTCGATGCGCTTCGCGAGCGCGATCTCGTCGGCGGCAGTGAGGAGCTTGTAGCGCCCTGCGGTGTTCATGAAGAGCGTTAGCGCGTCGGTCGTCCCGAGGTCGGCGGGGACGGCAGCGATCGGGCGCGGCTCGGCTGCCTTCTCTTCGGCAGGCGCCGGCTCGCCGGGCACGTCGACGTCGCGCTCGTCGAGTGCGCGCCGAAGCTCCGCGATCGCCTCTTCGCCGAGGTCGTGCTCGACCGCGAACGTCTCGAGCTCGTCCTCAGTTACCGCTCCGCGCTCCTCGGCCGCCTCCACGAAGGCGCCGAGCTCATTCAGTTCCAGGATGGTGCTCAGTTCTCTCAGCTCGCTTTCTGTCGTCGCGTGCATCTACGCCCTCCCCGGCCATAGACGCGAGCGTCGTTTTTGCCGGACGCATGTCCCTGACGGCAGGCGTCAGAGGCCGTCCGGCCGGCTCCATGTCTTTCAACGTTTACCAGAACGCACGTATTCCACGCCAATCGGAGCCAATTCCCGTCCCTCGCAGGCCCAAACACGCCGTCTGTATGACAGAGCCCGCTCGGGCAGGGAGACTTTGCGGCGTGAGCCCTGATGGGAGCGTGGGATTGACGAGTGCCGAGGCGGCCCGGAGGCTGGCCGAGCGAGGCCCTCTTCCCGAGCAGCAAACGAGCCGGAGCTATGCGAGCATCGTCCGGGCGAACGTCCTCACGCTCTTCAACCTGATCCTGGCCGTGTTCGGCGTTCTCACCCTCGTGTACGGGGATTGGCGCGACGCGCTCTTTCTTGTGCTTTTGCTCACGAACTCAAGCATCGGGATCCTTCAGGAGATCCGAGCGAAGAGGGCGCTTGACCGTCTCGCTGCGCTGGTCGAGCCAAGTGCGACCGCGATCAGAGACGGCGCGGAGCAGCACATCCACGCCGATGATGTCGTCGTCGGGGACGTGCTCGCGCTCCAGGCTGGTGACGGCGTCGTCGCCGACGGGATCCTCGTGCGCTCGTCCGACCTCAGGGTCGACGAGTCTGTCCTGACCGGTGAGTCGAGGGCGATCGAGCGCGGGGTGGGCGAAGAGGTGCGCTCAGGGTCGTACGCGGTCGAGGGAGCCGGCGCCTTCGAGGTCACGGCGGTCGCCGACGAGAGCTATGCCGGCCGGCTCTCGGGCGAAGCTCAGGCGTTTCGTCATCCGCGCTCGCCGCTCGAGCTGTCGGTCAACCGTCTCCTCTACGTGCTCGTGTGCGTGATGGTGCCGCTCGGACTCATGCTGGGCTACGCGCTCTGGAAGCGCGACACGCCTGCCGACGAGGCGATCGAAACCTCAGTGGCGGGCGTCGTCAGCCTCGTTCCGGAAGGGCTCGTGCTCCTCATGAGCCTGACCTACGCCGTGGCGGCTCTCAGGACGTCACGCCGCGGGGCGCTCGCCCAGCAGTTGAATGCAATCGAGTCGCTTGCCTCCATCGACACGCTTTGCCTCGACAAGACCGGCACGCTGACCGAAGGGAGCCTGCGCGTGGCGCGGCTCGTGCCGGCGGACGGGGTCTCCGAGGTGGAGCTGAGCGCGGCGCTCGGGCGGTACGCCGCGACTGCCAGCGCTCGGAACGCGACGCTCGAGGCGCTCGGAGAGAGCTTCCCCGAACCTGCTTCCCAGGCTGAGGCCGAGGTGCCCTTCGCTTCTCGGCGGCGCTGGAGCGGCCTCCGCCTCGACGGCGCCACGTACGTTCTCGGCGCTCCCGAGGTCGTCGGCGCAGGCGTGCTCAGCGGCCAGGCGCAGCAGGAGGCGGCGGCGGGCCGCCGCGTGGTGGCGTTCGCCCGGGGATCCTCCGCGTTGCCCGGGGACGGCGCCGTCGAGCCGCCGCCTGCTTCGGTGCTCGGACTAGTGGTGCTCTCCGAACGCCTCCGGCCCGAGGCGCGGAGCACGGTCGAGTTCTTCCGGGCGCAAGGAGTAGAGCTCAAGATCGTGTCGGGCGATGCGCCGGCCACGGTCGCCGCGATCGCCGGCGACGTGGGAATCCCCGCCGAGGATCCCGTCGATGGACGGGATCTTCCCGAGTCGTCCGACGAGCTTCGGCGCGTTGCCGTGGCAGCGTCCGTCATCGGCCGTGTCGAACCCGACGTCAAGCGGCGGATCGTGGAGGAGCTGACGGCGGCCGGCCGGAACGTCGCCATGGTGGGCGACGGCGTCAACGATGTTCCGGCCTTGAAGGCGGCCCGCCTCGCGATCGCCCAGGGGAGCGGCGTCCAGATGGCCCGTGCGGTCGCCGATCTCGTGCTCGTCCGTGGAGATTTCGGCGTCGTTCCGATGATGGTCGCCGAGGGGCGCACGATCTTCAGGAACGTCAGGCGGGTCTCGAAGCTCTTCGTCGCGAAGTCGGCCTTCGCGGCGGTTCTGATCCTCTCGATCGGGGTCACTCCGACCGCGTATCCGCTCCTGCCGCGCCACCTGACTCTGGCGGCCTTTCTGACGGTCGGGATACCGGCCTTCGTCCTCGCGCTCGCGCCGAGCTCCGGCCCGTTCGGCACGGCCGGTTTCCTCCGCGATATCGCCCGGTTCGCGGTGCCCGGTGGGACCGCGGCCGCGCTCGGCGTCGTGGCGAGCTACCTGGCGGCCCTGTACGTGTTCAGCCTGCCGCTGATCGAGGCCCGAACCGTCGCGACCACGGTCCTGATCGTCGTCGGCCTCTACCTGGTCGTCGTGCTCGAGGCTGGAAGCGAGCGCCGGTTCCGTGCCGTTCTGGCGCTCTGCATCGCCCTGCTCGCCCTCTACTTCGTCGTCATGAGCCTGGAGGCGGGCCGGGAGTTCTTCGAGCTCGCCGAGCCGGACCCACTGCTCTTCTTCATCGCCGCCGTGGGCGCCGCGACCCCGATCGCGGGGCTCTGGGCGACCGACGACCGCTTCGTCCCGCGGCCCCGACAGGCCGATCCGTCAGACGCTAGCCCGGAGCTCTGAGAACGAGCCGCCCGTCGAGCCCGGCGGCCGGGAGAACCCGTTCGACCCGCGCGCGCGTGGCCCGGTCGACGTCTACGGCGTCGCCCTCCTCCAGGGTCTGGTCGGAGTTGAACCGGCCGGTCGCCACGATGGCGTCGCGCCGGTGCAGCTCGTACTCGTAGACGTAGCGTCGTGCCATGGCCGCGTGGCGATCCCCTTCCTCGGAGAGAGCGAGCTTACGCGGTCCTGGGAGATCCGCGAAGCGTGGCGAGGAGCGCCGCCCCGCGCTCGGAGGGCTCCGCCTCCCCGAGCCCGAGCCGGCTGAGGAGATCGGCGGCGCGGGCGTCCGCGTCGCTCTCCTCGAGCACGAGCCGGTCGGCGATCTCGCGCGTCGCGCGTCCCTCGGCGATCAGCTGCGCGAGCTCTGCGTCCGCCTCCGACAGCTCGGCGAGGGGGCCGTCGAGCCTGGCGCGTCCGACGAGGAGCGACACCACCTCGGGATCGAGCGCCGAGCCTCCCTCTCCGACCCGGCGGACGGCTGCGCCGAAATCGAGCACGTCCGAGACGCGGTCCTTCAGCAGGTAGCCGACACCGTGTGAGCCGTCCTCGAGGAGATCGAGGGCATAGGAGGGCTCGGCGAACTGCGAGAGGACGAGCACACCGACCTCGGGGCTGTTGCGCCGGATCTCGAGTGCGGCCCGGATGCCCTCGTCCGTCTGGGTCGGAGGCATCCGGATGTCGACGACCGCCACGTCGGGCTCGGCCCGGTCGATCTCGGCCAGCAGCTCGTCGGCGGAGCCCGCCTGGCCGACGACCTCGAATCCGCATTCGCCCAGGACTCTCACCACCCCTTCGCGGAGGAGCAGTGAGTCGTCGGCGACGACGACCCGGACCCGCTCCGCGCCGGCGACCAACCCAGGCTCGACGTAGCGAAGCGGCGGAAACTCGCTCTGGAGGCCTGGCACGACGAGCTGGAAGAGCCGCTCGGGCCGGGGCAGGCCGCGGAGCCACTGCGGGCCGAGGTCGCGGAGCTCCAGGTCCGGCACGTCGCCCAGCGCTGCCCTCGTTCCCTCCGAGAGGAGCGTCTGGCCGCCGTGGCCGGCCGAGCAGATCCGGGCTGCGCGGTGCACGTCCAGGCCCACGTAGTTGTCGTCCGCGAGCTTCGGCTGCCCGGTGTGGACGCCGATTCGGACGCGCAGCGGGATCGCGGCGAGCCGTTCGTCCGCGGCCAAGGTGCGCTGGATGCCGACGGCTGCGTCGACCGCCTCGCGGGCGTCGGTGAAAGCCGCGAAGGCCTCGTCACCGAGACAGTCGATCTGTGTGCCCCGGCATTTGTTCACCGAAGCGCGAATGAGCTGACGATGCTCGTTCAGGACCTGCGGATAGTCGTCGCCGAGCTCCGCCACCATCGGGGTCGACGCCTCGATGTCGGTGAAGAGGAGCGTGACTGTGCCTTCAGGGAGGTCGCTCATGGGAATCTCCGGCTGAGTCTATGGGGCGAAGGGAAGCGTCAAGCGGTCGGCGGAATCGGGACGGAACGCGTCTCGCGCGAGCTAGGTTATGGCGCGATGCGACGCGATCAGCTACCGCCCCACCGAACGGCCACCTACGTTCTCTCGCGCTTCAAGGTCGTCTACATCTCCGCCCCCAAGGCCGCCTGCACGAGCCTCAAGTGGCTTGTCGCTGACCTTCAGGGGGAGGACCCGGCTCGGTTCCACACGTCGGTCGGCCGCGAGGTGGCTCGCTCGACGACGATTCACCGTCGGGCGCTCTGGCAGCGCACGCCCATGTTGCACTTCCTCCCCAACGAGGATCTCGAAGCCGTATCTCCTGACAACGGCTGGTTCGTCTTCGCCGTCGTCCGTCATCCTTCGTCGCGACTCTGGTCGGCCTGGCAGTCGAAGTTCCTGCTCCGGGAGCCGCGCTGGGTGGAACGCTTCGGCGACGAGCCGTGGTTCCCGCGTGTGCCTCTCTCGAGCGCCGAGGTCGTCGAGGACTTCCAGCTGTTCGTCCGCTCGCTGGCCGAGAACCCCGAGCAGGCCGTCATGCGCGACCGCCATCTGCAACCCCAGGGACGGCTTCTGACACCGGAGCGGACGCCGTACACCCGCGTCTACCAGACGCTCGAGATTCCCGAGCTGCTCGAGGATCTCGCAACGCACCTGCGCCGCGAGGGCTGGGTCGGCGACCTCCAGCTTCCGTCGTCCAACGAAACGCCACTTCGGCCGCTGCGCTCCATGTTCACCCCGGATGTCCTGGCGGGGATCGAGGCCCTCTATCACGAGGATTTCGAGCGGTTTCGATACACGAGCCCCGAGCCTGAGGCCTACGAATCGTCCGATGAGTACGCGGACTCCACGCTCCGTGAGGTGGGAAGGCTCGTCGAGCGCAGCGAGCGAATCGGCGATCTGGCGCTGCGCGCCCAGAGGCTTCGCGGCATCCACAAGGCTCAGCGCAAGGAGATCCGAAGGCTTCGCGCGGATGCGCGTGAGTCGCAGCACGAGCGGTCGCTCGTCTCGTTGACCCGCCGCGGCCGGAGGCTGGTCGCCTCGGCGCTTCGCCGAGCCGGGCTCGTCAACGGCCGGCGCGCCCGTCGTCCGGCGCACGCGGACGAGTGAAGATCCGCTTCCTGATCACGAACGCCTACGGGGTGGGCGGAACGATTCGCACGACGTACAACCTCGCCGGCGAACTGGCAAAGCGTCACGACGTCGAGATCATCAGCGTGCACCAGAATCCTCAGGAGCCTGCGTTCGGAGTGCCGCCAGGGGTCGAGCTTCGTAGCCTGGTCGACCGCTCGCCGGAGGGCCTCGCCCGAGAGGAACAGGCGACCGGCTTGCATCGGCTCGGGGTCGCCGCCAAGGAGCTCCTCTGGCTCTGCCCGAGCGTTCTGATTCACAAAGACGACTTCCGCTATCCGCGGTTTCGACTCTACGGCGACCTGAAGCTTGCGCGCTACATTCGATCGGTCGACGATGGGGTTCTCGTCGGGACGAGGGCGGGCTTGAACCTCGCGATTGCTCGTCTCGCGCCTCCATCGGTGGTCGCCGTCGGACAAGAGCACCTCAACTTCACGAAGTACAAGCCCGGCCTCAAGCAGGCCTACCGCGAGCTCTACCCGCGGCTCGAGGCGTACTCGACCTTGACGGAGCGAGATGCGACGGCGTTTCGCGAGCTTCTCGACGGCAGTGCGAACGTCGTCTGCATCCCGAACGGCATTCCGCCCGTCGGCGGGCCGCGCTCCGACAACTCGAGCCGCATCGTGGTCGCGGCGGGCCGGCTGACGCCGCAGAAGGGGTTCGACCGGCTGCTTCCGGCGTGGGCCAAGGTGCAGGAGAAGCACCCGGACTGGCAGCTTCAGATCTACGGCGGCGGCAAGCTCAAGAGCAAGCTGGAGAAGAAGATCGACGAGCTCGGCATCCGTGACAGTGCCCATCTGATGGGCTACACGGATCAGCTTCCCGAGGAGATGGCCAAGGCCGCCTTCTACGTCATGAGCTCTCGGTTCGAGGGCTTTCCGATGGTGCTCCTCGAGGCGATGGCCACCGGGCTCCCGGTGGTCAGCTTCGACTGTCCGAACGGTCCGAGCGATGCGATCAGTGAAGGTGAGAACGGGTTCCTCGTGCCGAACGGCGACGTTGACGGTCTCGCCGCCGCGATGGTCAAGATGATCGAGCTCGACGATGAGAAGCGGCGCGACTTCGGCGCGGCTGCATACGAGAAAGCCAAGGAGTACGGCATCGACGCGGTCGCAGAACGCTGGGAGCAGCTCTTCCGCGAGCTCCTCGAGAGCCATCCTGCTTCCCGCCGCCGTGGGGTGCGTCGACGACAGCTCGCGCGCCGGCTTCGCGCGCGGTTCTCGACGTAGGCCGGAACGGCGTCGCCGTAGAATCGCGGCCGCTTGGATCGCCTCGCCGTCACGGTTCTCGTCTGGGCGCTCCTCGTGGCCACAACGTGCGCCTTCGTCGTGACCGAGGCGCTCAAGCTCGAGCGTCCGCCGGTCGGCCAGATGCGCGGCGACCGGGCGTTCTCGCCGACCTGCTCGTGTCCGAAGCAGGTCGCTGAGCTCTCGTTTCGACTCCGTCGAGCCGACACGATCGATGTCGCGATCGTCGACGAGGGTGGGACGGTCGTGCGGACGCTGGCCACGACAGAGCGCCGCAGCAGAGGCCGCGCTCGCTTTCGATGGGACGGGCGGAACGAGGCGGACGAGATCGCGCAGGACGGTGCCTACCGCCTCCGCGTACGGCTCTCCGACGCGGATCGGACGGTGACGTTCAGCCGCCGCGTCAATGTCGATACGGAGCCGCCGCAGATCCTGCTACTCGCGGTAGAGCCGCAGGTGGCGGCAACGGCGGACGAGATCTCCCTGCGCGTCGAGCTGAGTGAGCCTGCTCGGGTCTTCGCGCAGATTGAGGGCAGGCGGCCGGTGCGATTCGGTCTGATCGACGCCGGGCGCTCCGAGCTTGACTGGGCAGCCGCTCTCGGCGGTCGGCGGCTGCCGCCGGGCCGCTATTCGCTCTCGCTGACTGCGAGGGACCCGGCGGGAAATCGGTCGGCGCCTATGTCTGAACCTCTCGAGCTCGAGATCGCAGGCTCACGGTGAGTGCCGGCTGCGTCTCGCGGGGACAGGCGCATGACGGCTGAGCTCCTCGCGCGGAGCGGCGGGATCGTGGCCGGGGGAGGCTTGGCCCTTCTTCTCGTCGGTGGGCGCGGCGTCGTACGGCTCGTCGGGCTTTCGCTCTGGGCCGTGGGTTTAGCGCTCCTTGTCCCGTTACTGATTCCGGACGGGCACACGAGCCTGCTCGCGGCCGGGGTGCCCGCGCTGGTGATCGCCGCGGCGGCTCTAGCCGTTCTCTTCCGGCGGTTTCCCTGGGCGCTAGCCTTCCTCGCGCTCGCGGCGGCGCCCGCCCGCGTACCCGTGAGCGTGGGCGGCGAGTCCGCGAACCTGCTGATCCCCCTCTACGTCGTCGTCGTGGGCGCGGCCGTGGCACTCGGGTGGAGCCTCTGGCGGGACGAGCCGCGTGCGCGTGAGCTCGGGCTCGCGTCCTGGCCGCTGGCTCTCTTCGTGCTCTGGGTCGGCACCTCGGCTGTCTGGGCGGGCGAGCCGAAGGAGGCGGCCGTGCAGCTCTTCTTCTTCGTCCTCCCGTTCGGCTTGCTCGCGCTTGCGATCGCGCGCTTGCCCTGGAAGGAGGCCTCGCTCGGCTGGCTCGGCCGACTGTTCCTCGCGATGGCGCTCGTGTTCGGAGCAGTCGGCATCTGGCAGTGGGCGTCGAAGGACATCTTCTGGAACGAAAAGGTGATGCGTGGCAACGAGAACCACGAGTTCTTTCGCGTCAACTCCCTCTTCTGGGATCCGTCCATCTACGGCCGCTTTCTCGTCCTCGCGATCCTGGTCGGCCTGGTGGTCATGCTGTCGGCCCGTCGCGTGCCGGTGCGCCTGCTGATCGCCGTTGTCGTCGTCCTCTGGGTGGGTCTCGTCTTCTCGTTCTCACAGTCGAGCTTCGCCGCACTCCTCGTTGGCCTTGCCCTGCTCGCGCTCCTCACCTGGGGCCGGCGCGCGGCGGTGGCGCTCGCCGGGCTCGTGCTCCTCGCGCTCGTCGTCGGGCTCCTATCGCCACAGCTCGAACGGGTGCGCGACAAGCTCACGGAACCGTCGTCCGAGAGCGTCAATCGGGCCACGGGGGGACGGTTCGATCTCGTCTCGGACGGCATCAGGATCGCCGTTGAGCACCCGCTCCTCGGGGTGGGAGCGGGCAACTTCACCACCGCCTACGAGGAGCGGTTCGACACGCCAGGAAAGCTTCGCACTCCGGCGTCGCACACGACCCCCGTCACCGTCGCGGCCGAGACCGGGATCATCGGTCTCGCACTCTTCGCTTGGCTCCTCGTCGCGGCGCTCGTGCTCGCGTTCGGATCGCGAGGGAGCGCTGACAGCATGGTGCGGACAGTCGGGCTCGTCGCCGGCGTCGGACTGGTCGCAGTGATCGTCCACTCGCTCGTCTACTCCGGCTTTCTGGAAGATCCGATTGCGTGGGGGCTCATTGGTCTGGCCGCGCTCGTGGCATCACAGGTCGAGCGGGAACTCGCTACCCGCGCGCGGGGTCCGTCCGCCCGCGGTAGCGTGCAGGCGTGAGCTCTGCGGGAAGCGATCGACCGATCTTCGTGGCGGCCTGTCCGCGGTCCGGCACGACTCTGCTTCAGGTCATGCTGCACAGCCATCCGCGAATCGGCATTCCGCCGGAGACGCGCTTTGCTCTCGCGACGTACAAGCGCCGGCTCTCGTTTGGTGACCTGGAGAAGCGCCAGAACCGCATGAAGGTTGCCAAATTCATCGTCGGTAAGGGCAACCGGTTTCGCGACCTCGGTCTGGATCGGGACGAAACCAAGCAGCTGATCGTGAACGCGCCACCCACGATCGGATCGTTGATCGGAACCGTCTTCCACACTTACGCCGAGCGCTTCGACAGACCTCGCTGGGGCGATAAATGGCCCGCCTACCACCGTTATCTCGAGATCGTGATGCGGCTCTTTCCGGACGCACAAGTCATCCATCTCGTGCGGGATCCACGCGACTGCGCGGCATCACTCAAGCGGATGCCGTGGTGGAAGCGCTCGATCTATGCGTCCCTCTCGACGTGGTCGCAGGCTGTGGATCACACGGACGAGGCGATGAGGCGCTGGCCCGGATCCATCATCCGGGTTCAGTACGAGCAGCTCGTCGCCGAGCCGGAGCAGGAGCTCCGGAGGCTTGCTGCCTGGCTCGGGGAGGAGTACGACCCGGCGATGGCCGAGCCGCAACGGCTTGCCCCGGTAGCAGTTCCCGAGCGGAAGCACTGGCATTCGAACACGCGGATCAGCCCGAGCACAGCCTCCGTCGGCCGGTGGCGGGAAGACCTGGAGCCGTGGGAGGTTGCGATCTGCGAACGGGTTCTCGGCGGGCGCATGGCGCGATTCGGCTATGAGCCGAGCAGCCGGGCGCTTCCACTGCCTCACCACATCGCGCGCTACTACTACCTCAATCTGACGCGAAAGGCGGCGCGCCGCCGCTGGCTCGCCAAGGATCGTGAAAAGCGGCTCAAGGAGAAGAATCCCGTCGCAGCGCAGCTCACGTCCGGACAGCGCGAGCTGACATACAGGTGACGGCTCGACCGCGCGGCGTTCCGAGGCGGCCGAACCGCCTTCCTCGCTAAGCTCCGGCGCCGGAAGGAGAAGCCCCTGTTCGACCGATCAGAAGCACCTCTGGCGTCCGCGAAGCGCCTGAGCCTCACAGCGCTCTACCGAGTCCTGCAATCGCAGCGCACGTGGTACCGGGCGCTCGTCACGCACCTCTCGCCGGATCTCATGGCGGGAAGCGGAGGCGAGCATCGCTCCGCGAATCGTTTCGAGGAGTTCGGCCTGGAGGCCGCGGTCGTCGTCTACTTCGCCGATCGGCCCTCCCGCAGGTATCAGGTCGAGCAGTGGCTCCCCGTGCTGGAGGTGCTGGACGAGCGGCATCCGGTCCTCATCGCCACCCGAAGCGTCGGCTCCTTCGAGGAGCTCTCCGAGCTCACGCCGCTGCCGATCGTCTTTGCCCGGCGGCTGCGCGACCTCGAGGACGTGCTGACCTCCACGGACGCGAAGGTCTGCCTCTACGTGAACAACTCGACCCTGAACTTTCAGGCGCTGTCGTGGCGGAGGGCGTTGCACGCGCACCTCAATCACGGTGAGAGCGACAAGATCTCGATGGCTTCGAATCAGGTGAAGGCGTATGACGCCGTCTTCGTCGCCGGGGAGGCGGCCGAGCACCGCTACCGGGACAACTTGCTCGCCTTCGAAGGAGCCAAGCTCGTTCGCGTCGGAAGGCCCCAGCTCGACCTCGACCTGGCGCCCGTTCTCAGTCGGGCGAGCCGGCCGACTCTCATGTATGCGCCCACGTGGGAGGGAGACACGCCGTCGATGGACTACACGTCGCTCCCGCGCTACGGGTTGAGCCTCGTCCAGCAGGTCCTCACCTCAAGCGCCTTTCGGGTCGTCTACAAGCCGCACCCGAGGGTCATCGACGGCTCGCAAGAGGTCGTAGCCGCCCACAACCAGATCGTGCGGGCGCTCGAAGCGTCAAATGGAGCGCTCGAGGAGACCGAGCGCCACGTGATCGAGATCGAGGACTCGATCTTGCCCATGTTCGCGGACTGCGACGTTCTCGTCTCCGACGTGTCGAGCGTCGCGCTCGACTGGCTCTATCTGCGGACCGAGGCGCCACTTTGGGTCTGTGATCCCTATGACGATCGCGAAGAGCTCGTCAGGGCGTCGCCGCTCGCGGCGCACACGAGTGTTCTCGACGGGAGCTCCCTCGACGGCATTCCCGACGCGCTCGTCGCAAGCATCGGGGACGGTGCTCTCCGCGACGCGCGTGAGACCGCGCGGCGGCTCTACTTCGGTGATCTCGCGCCCGGTGACAGCACGCGACAGTTCCTCGACGCCGTCGACGTCCTCGTCGCGCGACGAGAGGAGCTGCTCGCGGAGAAGCAGGCTGAGCCCGGGGTCGAGCTACGCGCGGGCGTCGCCTGACCAGCTGACGTCGATGGGGCCCCCTGCCATCGTGATTCTGGCCGCCGGTCTGGGCGTTCGCCTAGGGCGGCCGCTGCCGAAGCCGCTAACTCCCCTTCGGGACGGGCGCTCGATCCTCCAGCAGCAGCACGAGGCGCTGGCCGCCTCCTTCCCCGAGAGCCGGATCCACACGGTCGTGGGCTTCAAGCACGAGTTGATCATGGAGGCGTTCCCGGGGTCGCTCTACGTCTACAACCCGGACTACTCGGAGACCAACACGTCGAAGTCGCTGCTTCGCGCTCTCACGCTCGTCGGAGACACGGGGGTCATCTGGCTGAACGCCGACGTGGTGTTCGACCCTCGGTTGCTCGAAGAGCTCGCACCGTGCGTCGAGGCCGAACAGACGGCGATCTGCGTCAACGAAGAGCGTGTCGCCGAGGAGGAGATCAAGTACACGCTGGACGAGAGCGGCAATGTCAACGAGCTCTCGAAGAGCGTCGAAGGCGCGCTCGGGGAGGCGATCGGGATCAACTTCGTCTCGGCTCTCGACCGGCCGGTCCTCGCCCGACACCTCGAGGCCTGCGACGACACCGACTACTTCGAGCGCGGGCTGGAGACGGCGATCGCGGCCGGCGAGCTCGTTGTGAGGCCGGTCTCCGTGTCGCGGTACGTGGCGATCGAGGTCGACACGGAGGAGGACCTCGGCGCGGCCAACGCCTCGCTGAGCGGCTAGATGAAGGTCGTTGTCATCGGCGCCGGCTCGTGGGGCTCGACCTTCGCGTCCCTGCTCGCCGAGCGCTCGCACGACGTCTCCCTCGCCTGCCGGGACCCGGAGCAAGCCCGCGCGATCGCGGAGACAGGCCGCAATCCGCGCTATGTGCCGGCGGCCGACCTCTCGCGCGTCACGGCCGTCTCGGGCGAGAGCGGGTTCAAAGCCCTCGGGACCGCCGAGCTGATCTGCGTCGCCGTACCGAGCCACGCGTTTCGCGACGTGGTCGAGGGGCTCCCCGAGAGCGACGCTCCTCTCCTCAGCCTGGTCAAGGGTTTCGACCCGCACTCGGGCGACCGGCTTTCGACCGTCGTGAACGGGCGTCCAGTCGCCGTGCTCGCCGGGCCCAACCACGCGGAGGAGATCGCCGCCGGCCTTCCCGCAGCGGCCGTGATCGCATGCGCGGACGGCGGGCTTGCGAAGCGCCTCCAGGATGCGGTGATCTCGCCTCGCTTCCGCGTCTACACAAACCGGGACGTCGTGGGCGTGGAGGTCTCGACGGCGACCAAGAACGTGATCGCGCTCGCGGTCGGCATGACCGACGGGCTCGGGCTCGGCGACAACGCCAAGGCCGCGGTCGTGACGCGCGGGCTCGCAGAGATCCGCCGGATCGGCCGCGCCCTCGACGGCCGGCCCGAGACGTTCGCGGGCCTGGCGGGAATGGGCGATCTCATGGTCACGTGCTGGAGCCGCCACAGCCGAAACCGACGGGCGGGCGAGCTGATGGCGAGCGGCCGTTCGGCGGCGGAGGCGATCCAGGAGATCGGAATGGCCGTCGAGGGGGTCACGACCGCCCCTGTCCTCCGCAACCATGGCCGGCGCCTCGACGTCGACCTTCCGATCACCGAAGCAGTCTGTGCGGTCTTGGAGGGCGGGGATCCGAACGAGATCGGCCCGAGCCTGATGCGCCGGAAACCTAAGCCTGAGTAGGGGTCCGTTCTCCTTGAAACGATGTCGCCTGGCAAGGTTAAGCGTGTGAAGACGACATCTCCGAGACCGGCGCCGAGCGCGAAGACGAAGCGTCCGTACGTCGCCGGAGTCTGCGAGGAGGCGATCGACCGCTTTCGGGCCGGTTTCGGCGACCGGCAGTTCGACCCGGTCGTCGTTGTCATCGCCGCGTACAACGAAGAGGAGGCAGTCGGCGGCGTCCTGGCTTCGATTCCGCCGGAGGCCTGCGGCGTCCCGCTCGACGTTCTCGTGGTCGACGACGGCAGCGTCGACGCCACGAGCGCGGTGGCCGCCGTTCATCGAGTCGACGTCGTCCGGCTCGAGCGGAACTGCGGACACGGTGTAGCACTGCGGGTTGGCTATCAGCTCGCCCGCGAGGGAGGCGCCGATTACATCGTCACCCTCGACGCGGACGGGCAGTGGGATCCCGTCGAGATCCCGCGCATGCTGGAGCCGCTCGTCTCCGGGCAAGCCGATTTCGTGATCGGCTCACGTGTGTTGGGGCACGCCGAGACCGATGACGTCTTACGTCATGCAGGTGTTCGGTTCTTCGGTGCCCTTGTTCGCCTACTGACGGGCGCTCCCGTAACAGACACCTCGAGCGGGTTTCGCGCGATGCGCGCCGAGGTGACCGAGCGAGTTCGTCAGACCCAGGTTCAGTACCAGAGCTCGGAGCTCGTCATCGGCGCGTACTACGCCGGCTACCGCCTCACCGAACGTCCGGTCGTCATGCGCAAGCGAGCTGCGGGAGAGAGCAAGAAAGGCCCGAACCTGCTGTACGGGGCGCACTATGCCAGGGTCGTTCTGGGGACGTGGTGGCGCGAGCGTCGCGTCGGGCGGCCGGCACGAACACCCGCTCGAACCCAGGCGTAGTGCCGACCCGATTCCCGGAGCGCGGGCGTGTGCAAAGGCTCGCGGGGTTGACTCGCAGCCGCATCGCGAGCTTCGTGCGCAGGCATCGTGTTTTCCTCGCGCTGGCCGTCGTAGGAACGGGCCTCAGGATCGTCACAGCCATCGCGTACGATCCCGCGCTCCTTCGCCCTGATTCGGTCACGTACTTGCGGTTTGCGAGCACAGCGCTGACCCCCTGGGGTTTCCATCCGATCGGGTACCCCTCGTTTCTCCGGATCCTGCCCTTCGATTGGACGATTGCGGTCGTGCCGGTTGTCCAGCACATCCTCGGGTTGGGGATCGCGGTGATCATCTACATGACGCTCGACCGCCTCGAAGTCCGGCGCTGGCTCGCCGCCGCGGCCGCCGCGCCGACGCTTCTCGACGCGTATCAACTCAACATCGAGCAGTACATCCTCGCGGAGGCGCTCTTCGAGCTCCTGATCGTCGGCGGCTGCGCGGCGCTTCTCTGGCGGCGGCCGCTCGGTATTGGGGCCGCCGCATTGGCCGGGCTCCTTCTCGCGGGTGCGGCGCTCACTCGCTCGATCGGGACGGTCGCGATCCTGCCTGCCCTCATCGCTGCGGGCACGCTCGCCGGCGGCCTTTCGCTTCGTGCCCGCCTGGCCCGGCCGGCTGTGGTGCTCGCTCTGTTCGCGCTTCCGCTGCTCGGCTATGCCGCCTGGTTCAACAGCGTGCATGGGAGCTTCACGCTCACCACGTACGGCGGCCGGTTTCTGTACGGCCGGGTCATCTCGTTCGCCGACTGCGGGAAGTTCGAGGTGCCGAGGTGGGAGCGGGTTCTGTGCCCACAGGCCCCTCCCGGAGAGCGCAAGCCGGCCAACGACTTCATGTGGGGCCGGGACACTTCGCCCTTCTACCGGCTCGAGCCTCCGCTCGGCATGACCCCGCTCGAGGTGGTCGGTAACTTCTCGAATCGGGTCGTCCGGGCTCAGCCGATCGACTACCTCGAGGCGGTCGGCTCCGATTTCCTGCGTACCTTCGGCCCGGTCAAAGAGTCTGGCCGCGACGACGTTCCGCTCGGGCGATGGAAGTTCGGACCCACCTACCTCGATCCGGGCTCGCCGGACTGGACGTTTCAATCGGCTGCCGACTATCGCTCGACGTATGCCGTACGGCAAGCCGAGCCCGGGCTCTCTGGATTTCTCTCCGGGTATCAGCGATTCGCCTACACCTGGGGACCTCTGCTCGCGATCGCTCTTCTGGCTGCCCTTCTCGCGGTGGGCGGAGTCGGGCGGGCGAAGGATTCAGGCTTGCGGACGGCGGCCTTCCTCTTCGCGACGACCGGCTTACTGCTCTCGCTCGGAGCGATCGCAGCCACTCTGTTCTCTTGGCGCTACCAGCTCCTCCAGGTCGTCCTGCTTCCTCCAGCCGGCGCTCTCGGGATCACGGCCCTGCTCGGGCTAGAGGAGCGGGCCGATTCGCAGACTCGGGATTCCGCACCTCCGGGAGACGCGTTCTACCGCTCATAGACTCATTCGAGTGAGCAGCGCCGCCCTCCGGACTTCACCCGCGCCCGAGAGCTCGCCCTCTCCCGAGCGAGAGCGCACTCGAACGGGGCGGGTCTTGGACGGCGCGCGCCGCCATTGGCTCTTCGGCCTTCTCCTCGGCGCGGGTGTCGCGCTTCGCATCGTGACCTCCCTCGCCTACCACCCGGCGCTCCTCCGTAGCGACTCGGTCGGATACCTCCGTCGCTCACAGGCGCTCGAGCCCGCCGAGCTCCATCCGATCGGGTACCAGGTCTTCCTCCGACTCTTTCCGATCGACGTGAGCCTCGCGCCGGTGACGGTCTTCCACCACGCGCTGGGGATCGCCGTTGCGGTCGTTCTGTACGTCCTGCTGGGCAGGCTCGGCGTCCCTCGCTGGCTTAGGGCGCTCGCCACCGCTCCGGTGCTACTCGACTCCTACCAGCTGAACGTCGAGCAACACATCCTCTCGGAGGCCATGTTCGAGCTTCTGCTCGTCGCGGCGTGCGTCGCCCTTCTCTGGCGGAGGCCGCCCGGCCTTGCAGCCTCCGCCCTGGCCGGACTTGTGCTCGCGTCCGCCGGTCTGACTCGGAGCGTCGCCCTTGTGCTCGTTCTCCCGGCTGCGCTTTCCCTCTTTCTCCTCAGCTCGTCCCTTTCCGTTCGTGCGCGGCTACTTCGCCTGGGTGTGCTCGGCGGCGTCTTCGCGGTGACCGTCGTCGGCTACATGGCCTGGTTTCACTCCAACCACGGCGTGTGGAGCGTGACCACCTTCGGCGGCAGGATTCTCTACGGCCGCGTGGTCGAGATGGTTGATTGCAGCCGCCTGTCCGTGCCCGCACATGAGCGGCCGCTCTGCGTCTCGGGAAGCTCGCGCGAACGCGCGACGGCGAACCAGCTCATGTGGTACCGCGCGCACTCGCCGCTGCGCGGGCTCGAGGCTCCCGCCGGGAAGGACAAGAACGAGGTCGCAGGCGACTTTGCGAAGCGCGTGATCCGTGACCGGCCGTTCGTGTACCTGAGCGTCGTCGGCTCGGACTTCCTGCAGGCGTTCCATCCGGTCAAGACCGACCGGTTCGACGACGTTCCGCTCACGCGCTGGAAGTTTCCGCACGAGTATCGGGTGCCGCCGGCCGAGCACACGTGGGCCGATGCCCAGCCTGGAGAGCTGCCGAGGGAATACGCCCAGGTCGAGGCGAGCTCCACGCTCGCCGCCTTCCTCCGCGGTTACCAGCGGTTTGCGTATACGCCCGGAACCGTGCTCGGCATCTGCCTGGTCGCCGGACTCGCCGCTGCCGCCGGGCTGGGCCGCGCGAGACGCTCGAGCCTGCGGTTACCGGCTCTCCTCTTCGCCGGCCTTGGCCTTTCGCTTCTGATCGCGACCGTCGCGACTACGATCTTCAACTGGCGGTATCACCTGCCCCAGCTCGTTCTCCTGCCACCCGCCGGGGCAGCGGGCCTGACCGCGCTCCTCGGCCTCAGAGCTCGGCGCCAGGAGGCGGGCGCAGGAGCGACGCCGGGCACGGAGCCTCCGCGCGCGCACGTGCCTGTGACCGACTCGCGCGCATGACCAGCGTCCGCGAGATCTTGCAGCGCCACTGGCTCTTCGCCCTTCTGGTCTTCGTGGGCGTCGCGCTTCGTGGGATCACCCTTGTTGCGTACCGGCCCGCGATCTTCGGGATCGCCGATTCCTACTGGTACCTCGAGCAGTCCGAGGTGCTCGGGCCCGCGCAGCTTCGGCCCTTCGGCTACCCGCTCTTTCTCCACGTTATGCCCCTCAGCTTGGGCCTCGAAATCGTGACAGTCGCACAGCATGTCCTCGGCCTTCTTGCCGCCCTCCTTCTGTATGCCGTCCTCGTTCGCCTGGGAGTGCGCGCCTGGCTCGCAGCGCTTGGAGCGGCACCCGCGCTCCTCGACGCGTACGTCCTGAACGTGGAGCACCAGATTCTGGCCGAGACCCTCTTCCACGTGCTCCTCGCCGCGGCCTGCGCCCTCCTCCTTTGGCGCCGCCCTCTGACCCCTCGCGTCGCTCTGGCCGCCGGCTTCCTCCTGGCCGCCGGGGTACTCGCCCGCTCCGTTGGGGTGGTCGTAATCCTGCCGGCGCTCGTGGCGGGGGTGCTCCTTGCCGCGCAGGGGCGGCGGATCCTCGTCGGCGCCGCACTCCTCGCCACCTTCGCCATTCCGCTCGGCGCGTACGCGGTGTGGTTCGAGTCGCATCACGATGTGTACGGCCTCAGCCGCACGTCCGGCCGCTTCCTCTACGGTCGCGTCGCACCGATCGTCGACTGCTCGCGTTTCACGGTCCCGCCGGGCGAGCGCGTCCTGTGCCCGGACGAGCCGCTCGGGGAGCGCCTGGACGACTACGCGTACATGTGGGGGTACCGGACGCCCGTGAACGACGTCGTCCCGCCGCCTGGGAAGACGCGGGACGAGGTGGCCGGGATCTTCGCGCGGCGGGTGATCCGAAACCAGCCGTTGGACTACGCCGAGCTCGTCGTCCGGGATCTGGTGCGCGGCTTCACGGCCCTGACGAAGGAGACGGGCTCGAGCGGCTACCGCGTCCACCCGTGGCAGTTCCAGGAGGGGTTCCCGATCTTCTACCTCGGTCAGACGTGCCCGCCGCCGACAGGCGCGGTGCGCGCGTACACGGCCGGCTGCGAGCGTCGTACCCGGCGGACCTCGGAGGTGCTCGCCGCCTACGGGCACGATCGCGGCGAGGCGAACGAGGTGCTTACAGGGTTCCTGCGAACGTACCAGAGCTTCGGGTATGTGCCGCCCCTCGTCCTGATGGCGTGCTTCGTGCTCGCGCTCGCCGCCGTCCTAGGTCTCGGTCGCGCGCGGCGGTCCGGGCTCCGATCGGCGGTGTTCCTACTGGCCGGGCTCGCGCTTTCGCTCGCGCTCGCAAGCGCGATCGCGTCGAGCTTCTCCTGGCGTTACCAGCTGCCGCAGCTCTTCCTCCTCCCGCCTGCAGCGGCTCTCGCGATCACGGCCTTAGCCGGGTGGCGGGAGCGTGACGAGCGAGACCGCGATACCGCGATGATCTCCGGCAGCGGCCGGCGGAGCGAGGCCCGGGCTGGTCACCGACCCGAACCGTAGGTCGAGGAGGTTGCCCTGCTACCATCGAGCGCCGTGCCGATGCGTGCGCCGACAACCGGAGGGAAGCCTTGCGACTCCTGATTCTCGGAGGTGACGGGTTCTGTGGGTGGCCGACCGCGCTTCACCTGTCGCAGCGCGGCCACGACGTCCTGATTGTCGACAATTTCGCGCGCCGGAACGCCGACATCGAGCTCGAGGCGTCCTCGCTTACCCCGATCGCGCCCCTCGGGACTCGTATCCAGGCTTGGCACGAGCTGACGGGCCGCGAGATCGGCTTTCGCCGCCTCGATGTGGCACAGGATTTCCAGGAGCTTCTCGATTTGCTTGGCACGTACCGGCCGGACGCTGTCGTTCACTTCGCCGAGCAGCGCGCCGCGCCGTACTCGATGAAGAGCGCGTGGCACAAGCGCTACACCGTGTCGAACAACCTGAACGCCACACACAACCTGCTGGCCGCGATCGTCGAGTCGGCGCTCGACATTCACGTCGTCCACCTCGGGACGATGGGCGTTTACGGCTACGGGGCCGCGGGTGTGCGCATCCCGGAGGGCTACCTTCGCGTGAAGATCGAGAGCGATGACGGTGGTTTCGTAGAGCAGGAGATCCTCTTCCCGCCGAATCCGGGCAGCGTCTACCACATGACGAAGACCCAGGATCAGCTCCTGTTCGCCTTCTACAACAAGAACGACGACGTGCGCGTCACCGATCTTCACCAGGGGATCGTGTGGGGAACGCAAACCGACGAGACGCGGCTTGACGACCGACTTATCAACCGCTTCGACTACGACGGCGACTACGGCACCGTCTTGAATCGCTTTCTCATGCAGGCGGCGATCGGCCACCCGCTGACGGTCCACGGGACGGGCGGCCAGACGCGCGCTTTCATTCACCTCCAGGATTCGGTTCGTTGCATCGAGCTCGCGATCGAAAACCCGCCGGAACGGGGTGCGCGTGTTCGGATCTTCAACCAGATGACGGAGACCCACCGGCTCATCGACCTCGCGGAGCTCGTATCGCGCCTGACGGGGGCCGAGATCAACTTCGTCGAGAACCCGCGCGTCGAGGCGGCCGAGAACGATCTCTACGTGGAGAACCGCCAGCTGCTCGATCTCGGTCTTGTTCCGATCACGCTCGAGGCAGGCCTCTTGAACGAGGTGGCCGAGATCGCGCAGCGCTACGCGCACCGCTGCGATCGCAGCAAGATCCCGTGCCGTTCGCTCTGGAAGCCGCAGCGCGGGCCGGCCGTCGCCGCGGCGTACGAGGTGAATGGGAACGGCGACGCGGCCGAGGACGCCGCCCGCGTCCTGGCCCGCGAGCTTCGCACCCCGCCGGCCGGATAGGCCCTGGGGCGATGGCCCGCCGCGTCCTCCTCACCGGCGCCTGCGGGTTCATCGGTGCCAACCTCGTGCCGCGGCTTCTTGCCTCCGGAGTCGAGGTTCGCGGCTTCGACAACCTGGCGCGCGGCAGTCGCGCCTATGTCGACGACCAGGAGATCGAGCTGGCGGAGGCCGACGTTCGCGACCGCGAGGCCGTCCGGCGCGCGCTCGCCGGCGTCGATGCGGTCGTTCACCTCGCCGCGTTTGGAAGCGTCACGGACTCGATCTCGGAGCCCTTCGAGAACTTCGACGTGAACGTCCGCGGGACGCTCGTCGTCCTCGACGCCTGCGCCGCCGCCGGGGTGGAGCAGGTCGTCTTTGCCTCGACGGGCGGGGCGGCGCTCGGGAATGCGACGCCGCCGGTCGACGAGACGACGCTCCCGTGGCCGATCTCGCCGTACGGGGCAGGAAAGGTTGCCGGCGAGGCCTACTGCCACGCCTATGCGGGGGGGTTCGGGCTCGCGACGACGGCGCTCCGCTTCGCGAACGTCTACGGGCCCTCCTCGGCGCACAAGCGCGGCGCGGTCACCTCCTTCATCCAGCGGGCGTTGTGCGGCGAGCCGCTTGTGATCTACGGCGATGGCTCCGCGACGCGGGATTTCCTCTACGTGGACGATGTCTGCGATGGAATCGTTGGGGCGCTCCAAGGGGGTTTTGCGGATCACGTCTTTCACCTCGCCTCCGGGGTCGAGACCTCTATCGAGGAGCTGGCGCGTCTCGTTCTCGACCTCACGGGTGCGGACGTGCCGATCGAGCACGCGCCCGCGCGCCGCGGGGAGGTGGAGCGGACCTTTGCCCGATCGAGACTGGCGGAGGAGGCGTTCGGGTTCGAGCCGCGCTACTCATTGCGCGAAGGCCTCGAGCGCACGGTGGAGTGGTTCGCCGCCCGACGCGTCGGCGCGGGTGCGGCCGCTTCGCCGTGAACGTCCGCTCGCCCCGGCCCGCCGCTGACGACTGGAACCGGCACTGGTCCGACTTCGCCGACCTCGCGGCCGAAAGTCCCGCGAAAGCCTTCAGGCACCGCCTCGTGGTCGACGCGCTTCGCGAGCACGGGCCGCCCCGCCGCGTGCTCGACATCGGTTCGGGTTCCGGCGACCTGGCGGTTCGCGTTCGGGCTGCCTTTCCGGATGCCGAGATCCTGGGACTCGAGTTGAGCCGGGTGGGGGTCGAGCGTGCGCGGGAGCGGGTGCCGGCGGCGACGTTCGTCGAGCGAGATCTCCTCGACGAGACCGAGGTGCCCGGCGAGCACCGCGCGTGGGCAACCCATGGGGTTTGTTCCGAGGTGTTGGAGCACGTGGACAACCCCGCGGACTTCCTCTCGGGCGCTCTGCCCTACCTCGCCGACGGCTGTCGTTTCCTTGTCACCGTCCCAGGCGGTCCGATGTCGGCCTTCGACCGCGAGATCGGTCACCGCCGGCACTTCACCCCCGAGTCCTTGCGCACGGTCCTCGAGGACGCCGGCTTCCGTGTCGACAGCGTGCAGGGCGCCGGCTTTCCGTTTTTCAATCTCTATCGCCTCGCGGTCGTAGCGCGGGGCGAGCGGCTGCGGGACGACGTTACGAGCCGTCCCGGCGGTCCGCCTCTTGCCGCTCGCGTCGCGATGGCGGTCTTCTCGGTCCTGATCCGGCTGGGCGCTACCCGGGGCCGCCGGGGCTGGCAACTCCTTGCGCGTGCGACGCTCGGCCGCTAGGCACGCACCTCGGTCACGCAGAGGAGCGACTGACCGAACGGCGGCGTGATGGCCCGCTCGATCGTGCGAGATGCCGGCACGACGATCGAGTCGTAGATGCGGGCCAGCCTCGGGTTGGCGCGATCGACTCTGCCTCGGCGAACTGCCGCCCACCAGGCGAGGCCGCCGAGGAGATTGATCGGCCGCAGGAGGCGTACCGTGAGCTCCGCCCGCTCGACGGCGCCGCGGAGGGAGCGAGGCGTGTAGCGCCGCACGTGTCCGAGCTTGCGGTCGAAGTTGCCGTAGAGCTGCATGTACGCCGGAACCCACAGGACGATCGTGCCCCCGGGGACGACGACAGCCGCGACGTCTCGCAGGGCCTGTACGTCGTCTTCGATGTGCTCGAGGACGTTCATCGCCACGGCGGACTCGACAGGATCCTCGAGGTCGATGCGCCCCGGGAGGGACACCCGGATGATCTCGATGTCATCGCGGCCGGCGTAGATCTGCTCGAGTCGAGCGAGGAAGAAATCCTCTGTGTCCCCGAGGACGAGCCGTTCGAGGCCGGCGCCGGCGAGCTGTTCCGAGAAGACCCCCATCCCCGCCCCGATCTCGAGCACGGAGCGCCCGAGATGGGACGCGACGGCATCCCATTCCCAGGCGCGGTAGCGAGGGAGGCTGGGCTGCTCGAGCAGGAACGCCGACAATTGCGGCGGTGGAACGGCGTCGATCGAAGCGCGATCGAAGTCGTCGCCGAGGGACGGCCTCACGCCGTCACAGCTCCTCCTCGGTTTCCTCGCTCTCCTCGCCCACGTCCAGGAAGCGCTTGTACTCCTCGACGACCGCATCGGGCTCGTCACGCAGCACCACGCGGCCCTCGTGGAGCCAGATCGCCTCGTCGCAGAGCGTCCGGATGCTCCGAAGGGCGTGACTCACGACCAGAATGGTTCGCGCCTGGTCGCAGAGCTCGCGCATCTTGCGGAAGGACTTCTTCCTGAAGCGTGCATCGCCGACCGAGAGGGCCTCGTCGATCAGGAGGACGTCCGGCTCCATGTTGACCGCGACAGAGAAGGCGAGCCGGCTGTACATGCCCGAAGAGTAGGTCCGCATCTGCATGTCCATGAAGTCTCCGAGCTCGGCGAAGTCGGCGATCTCGTCGTACTTCCCGGCGAGCTGCTCCCGGCTCAGCCCGGCCGCGAGCCCGCCGAGGACGACGTTGTCGCGGCCTGTCAGGTTGGCGTTGAAGCCGACCCCGAGCGCGAGGAGCGTGCTCACCCGGCCGTGAACCTCGACCCGTCCCTGTGTCGGCGGGAGGATTCCGGCGACCGTGCGCATGAGCGTCGACTTTCCGGCGCCGTTCATCCCGATGATCCCGACGACAGACCCTCGGGCAATCTCGAGCGAGACGCCGTCAACGGCCCGAATCTCCTTGATGCTCCGCTGGCGCCGGCCCATTCTGATCAGCCGCTTCTTGAGGGTCGGCCTTCGGTCGATAGCGGTTCGGTAGGTCACCGTGAGCTCGTCGACCTTGATCGCCGGCTCGCGCGGGACGTGCGCCACCTCAGGGGCGTCCGCAGTGCTCGGCTCAGAGGCGAACAGCGAACTCACGCTCCCTCGAGACGAAGAACAGAGCGCCTACCACGAATGCGACCGCCGCCCACGCGAATCCCCACCCGAGCCAGACGAGATTCGGGGCCTCCCCCTGGTTCACGACGTCGCTCAGTGAGCCGAGCATCGGGTAGAGGGGGTTCAGGGCGACGAATGTTGCGAGCGACTCGGGCACCTCTTCGACGTACCAGAGGATCGGCGAGATGTAGAGCCAGATCCGGAGGATGTACCTGAGGAACTGCCGGAGGTCCCGGAAGTACACCTGGAGAGTCGCCACGAACATCGCTGTTCCGAGCGCGAACAGAGCCATGGTTCCGAGGATCGGCAGCGCCCAGAGCAGGTGCAGCCCGAGGGGCAGGCCGACGATCACATGGATGACCGCGTAGACGGCCACGGTCGGGAGGAAGCGCATGAACGCGGTCAGCACCGACGAGATCGGCAGGAGCGCCCTCGGGAAGGCGGTGTTCAGGATCAGCCTCCCGCCGCCGACGACCGAGCGCGAGCCCTGCTTCACCGACATGCTGACGAAACGGAAGGCGAAGAGGCCGCCGAGGAGGTGGGCGAGAAAGTCGCCGCCCGGCTGGCCGCGTCTCCCGATGATCTCGACGAGCAGGAAGTAGACGAATCCGAGCAGGAGCGGGTTCAGGACGAGCCAGAGCTGCCCGAGAACCGTGTTGTAGTTCTGAGCCCTGAAATCGGTGCGTGCGAGCTCGAACGCGAACTGGCGTCGCCGCCAGAGCTCGCGCACATACGGGCGAAGCGGGGGTAGGCCGACCCGATGCGGCTCGTAGACCTGCACCTCCGGCACGAACTCGCGTCCGCGGGGATGACCCCTTTCGACGACCGCGCTCATCGCGATCCCGCCTCCACGTCGCGCTCAGGTCCCATGAAGGATCCAGCGTAGTCGCTCGGCTGTCCTCGCCCGCCGGTCATTCAAGCCGGTCCGAAGCCAGGATCGCGACCGCGTGCCCGATCACCGCAACCAGGGCTGCCGCGGCGAGAACGCACAGAAGAGCCTGCGTGCCGAGGAGGCTCCCGCTCACCGCGTCCCCGATTGCCGCGAGGAGGGCCAGGAGCGAGGCCTCGACCGCCTGGAAGGGGCGCAAGAAGGGCAGGAGACGCGCTCCCTCGCGCAGACGCAGACGTCTGCCTTCGGCCTGCACGGACGGCTCGATGGATACGGGGCGTCCGGCTCGCAGGCGCGCGATGCCGGCCAGGTGAGTCTCGGACTTCAGGATCAGGATCAGAACGGCGACGAGGAGGCCCAGCGATGTCCAGCCGTCGATCGAGCCCCATCCCTGCGCGGCGCGGACTCCCAGGCCGGCGGGGATGGCGGCCTCGGTCGTGTAATGCGCGACCTGGTCGAGGTAGATCCCGCGCGGCGAGTACGAGTCGCGCCAGCGCGCTACCTCACCGTCCGAGCAATCGAGGAGCACCTGGATCTGGACGAGGAGCACGGCCCCGACGGCCGCGAGCAAACCGGGTAGCGTCAGCACGAGCCCGGCCAGGAGCCCAACCGGAATCATGAGGGCGGTGACGGCGTTCGGAGAGAGGCGGGCGGCCAGGAGAACGCGCGTCAGGTACGGCGACAGGCGCCGCATGTAGAGAGCAGCCGCCCAGGTCTCCTCGGCCGTTCGGCCTGTGACGGACTCGGGTTGGGTGACGCTCCTGAGCTCGGCGATCGAGGGCGTGGACACTCTCCTCCGGGGTTGTGCGCGGATGCGTTATCCCCTCTATTCCAGCGGGTCTGCGGCTGCGCCGTCGGCGCTCGATGCGGCGCCCAGCCGTTTGGCGCGCCCCCAGGCGGCCGCGCTTTCGGAGACGTAGGCAAGTCCCAGGGAGGCCGAGGCAACGACGAGGCCGGGGCCGAGCACTCCGGAGGCCGCCAGCGCCGCGGCGACTGCGAGCCGGACTTCCCAGCCGCCGCCGATCGCCCCGACCCATGCGGGAGGAAGCGGGCGGCCACTCCGGAGGCGGTACAGCAGGTCGTAGTGGTGGAACGCGAGCACGCCCAGCAGCCCGAAGCACGCCGGCAGCGCCCCTTCGTCGGCGAGCGCGGTGATCGCGATCAGGCCTCCGTACTCGACCGCCCGCACGAGCGGTGGAAGGAGCCAGGCGAACGGGCCGGGAGCCCCGGCTGAGAGGAGGACGCCGACCCGACGGGCGACGGGGCCATCGTCTCGAAGGACCGCGAGTGGGCTCACCGGAGCGCCTCGCGAACCCGCCGGCGCGAGGCAGGGTGGTCGTGGGCGGCTCGACCGGCGATCGTGTAGACGCAGGCGAAGCCTCCCCAGGCGAGGAGCGCCACGAAGGTGGTGCGTGGGGTCGTGAGGGCCGCCGTCACCGCGATGAGCGCCAGGCGTTCACCGACGGGGAACCGGATGATCCGATGGATCCACTTCGGAGCGCTCGAACGTCGAGCCACGCCCAGGAAGCCGGCCGCGTGCGGCTCGAGGCGACGAGCGGTGCGTGTCGGACCGTCCCCGAGCTCGTTTCGGCCCGTCACATAGGCCGCATCGCCGAGGTGTCGAACCGTCTGGAGGGTAAGTGCGGCGGCGGCCAGGATCCAGACGTCGTCGTCGAAGCCGCGCACGGACCCGACAGCCAGGCCTGCGTAGACCGCGTACTCCTTCAGGCGGTCGCAGACCGAGTCGAGCCAGGCGCCGAAGGCGGAGAAACGTCCCGTGTATCGCGCCAGAGTTCCGTCGACCCCGTCCAGGTAGAAGGAAGCGACGAGGAGCACGGCGCCCGTGACGAGCCACGGCCGGCTTCCGAGAGCGAAGGAAGCAGCCGCTGCGAGACCGACTGCGAGCGAGAGCAGCGTGATCGCATTCGGCGTGATCCCGAATCGCGCGGCGATCCGCGCCAGGTGCTTGGTGCACGGGTTCACAAGGAAGGTCGAGAGGAACCCGTCGTAGGTCTTCACCGCGGCGTCGAGCCGCGCGCGCTCCCGAGCGCCGGAGGGTCCGGGCTCGGAGTCCGATGCCTCGATGAGCTCGCCGCGCATCCCGACGGGACAGAGTACGGCCTCCGGATGCCGTAGCTCGCCGGCGTGGAGGGGAACGTGTGTCCGCCCGCGTGTGGGCGTTCCTTACACCCTCCTGACGTTTTATCCCCAGGGGGTCGGTTACCATCCCGCGACCCCCGTACGATGGAGCGCGAGCCAGGCGCCTCCAACACCAAAACCCGCATGCCGCGGGCTCTGGAATGTCGCCCCCCCGTTACCAACAACCAATCGAGGGATTCGCCTAACGGCGCGTCGTCTGACGCCGATGAAATCTGCGATGAGACCGTTACGGCTCCTCATGCTCCTCGCCGTGCTGGCATGCACAGTTGCGGCAAGCGCGGAGGCGGCGTCGCGGGGACCGTGCGTCGCAGGCCAATCGCGCCCGCTCTGCTACCACTGGGAGGGGAAGGTGACGTTCGTGGCCGACGGCGACACCCTCGACGTCAACGTCTTCGGGGACGGCAAGTCGAAGCCCATTCGCGTCCGGACGACCGGCATCAACGCGATGGAGCAGACCCGGTACAGCCGGAACCCCGACCAGCGTCGCGGCTTCTGCCACTCGCTCGAAGCAACGGCGCGGCTCGAGCAGCTCATCAATCGGAGCAACGACCGAGTGCGGCTCTCCGCGCAGCATCCCTCCAGCCATTCCGGTCACCGGAAGCGCCGCTCGGTTGCGGTGCGAATCGGAGGCGAATGGGTCGATACCGGTCAGATCCTCATCGACGAGGGCCATGCGCTTCACCTGGCGAACCACAGGGAATGGGCACACAACGCGAACTACAGCCGGGGTGCTCAGCGCGCTGCCGCTTCGGATCTTCGGCTTTGGGACGATGACTACTGCGGTTCCGGTCCGGACCAGGGCGCACAGCTCAAGATGTGGGTGAACTGGGACGCAGACGGCAGCGACAGGCCGCGCTACAACGGCGAGTGGGCGAAGGTGAAGAACTTCGGAAGCTCCGACGTCTCGGTCGCCGGGTGGTGGTTCCGCGATTCACACACCCGCCTTCTCAAGCTTCCCCGCGGCGCGGTCATCCCGGCTGGGAGGTCCCTCACCGTCTTCATCGGCCCCCGTCCCGCAGGCGACAACAATCGCCAGACGCACTTCTACTGGCGGGAGGGCAGTGCCGTCTTCGACAACGCGGGAAGCCGTGGCGTGGGCGACGGCGGCTACCTCTTCGACCGTCAGGGTGACCTGCGCGTCTGGATGATGTATCCGTGCCGCGTCTCCTGCGGCGATTCGCTCAAGGGCAGGATCTCCGTCAACGCGCATCCGCGCACGCCGGAGAAGGTGTTTCTGAAGAACACGAGCGGTGCTTCGGTCGACCTGGAGGGCTACGTCGTCGACAACTACCCGTACGTCTACAGCCTCGGGGCGAACACCGTCCTGGCCGCAGGCGAGCGGTTGAGGCTGAACGTCAAGGGATCTTCCCGGTACGACACGCGGCTCGTCAGGCACTGGGGGAAGCCGACCTACATCCTGAACGACGGTGGCGACAGGGTCGCGCTCCGCACGCAGAGCAACATTCTGATCGACTGCTACTCCTGGGGCGGCAAGCGCTGCTGAGCTCCTGAGTCCGGCTTCCGCGAGCCGGTGAGCCGGGCGCGGCGTACGATGCTGCCGTGGCAGCTGAAGGCAACGGGGAGCTCGCGGGTCAGGTAGCGCTGATCACCGGCGGCGGTCGCGGGATCGGCCGGAACATTGCGCTCGAGCTCTCGACCTCGGGCGCCGAGATCGTCGTGGCCGCACGAAGCGCCGAGGAGATCGAGGAGACCGCCGAGCTGGTGAACGGGCTCGCGCTGCAGTGCGACGTCTCCGACCGTGGCGCTGTGGAGCAATTGATCGAGCGGGTCGAGTCCGAACACGGGCGCATCGACCTCCTCGTCTCGAACGCCGGAATAGGGGTCGACGAGGACGCTGCCTGGGAGGTCGAACCGGCCGACTGGTGGCGCGTCTTCGAGGTCAACGTGCTCGGCGTCTACCTCTGCTGCCGTGCGGTGATCCCGGGAATGCTCGCGCGCCGCGGCGGCCGGATCGTCAACGTCGCGAGCGGAGCGGCCTACCTGCCCGGCTCCACGGGAACCGCGTATAGCGCCAGCAAGGCCGCGGTGCACCGCTTTTCCGAGACGCTCGCCCGCCAGCTCGAGCCTCGCGGAATCCCGGTGTTCTCGATCAGCCCGGGTCTCGTGCGGACGCAGATGACCGAGAGCTTCGGGGACGACGCGCCGTGGACGCCGCCGGAGCTCGCTCCACGCCTGGTGCGGGCCCTGGCGTCCGGCCGGCTGGACGGCCTCGCCGGGCGCTACCTGCACGCGGAGCACGACGACGTGGACGACCTGGCCAGACGCGTGGACGAGATCGTCGCAGACGATCTGAACGCGATCCGCCTGCGTCGCTAGGAGGGTCCGGCGAAATGGTCTTCGTCGCGCGGCCAGGCGGCACAACGATTGTTTTCGCCGAACCCTCCTAGTCAGCGCGGCAAGTGCCCCACGCCGCGTAGGCCGAAACGGCTCAGTACGGTAGTGGAGTGCGCGCGCCAGTAACCGTCGCCTGCGTCCAGGCCGAGCCGGTTGTGCTGGATCGCGAGGCGACGATCGAGAAGCTCGCCACCTGGACGGGCGAGGCCGCCGCCGCTGGGGCCTCGCTGGTCGTCTTCCCCGAGACCTTCGTGCCCGTGTACCCGAGCTCCGTGTGGGCGCGGGCGTTCGCCGGCTGGGCCGATCCGCGGGCGAAGGCCACGTTTGCGCGGCTGGCCCGCGAGGCGGTCGAGGTGCCCGGCCCGGCGGCCGACCGGCTAGGTGAGGTCGCGCGCGAGCACGGGGTTTGGCTCGTGACCGGGGTGAACGAGCGCGATCCGACCCGCCCGGGAACGCTCTACAACACGCTCCTCTATCACGCTCCCGACGGGACGCTCGCGCTCAAGCACAGAAAGCTCGTGCCCACGAATCACGAGCGGCTCGTCTGGGGCCAGGGCGACGGCGGAGGGGCTTCGCGCGATCGCGACGGACGTCGGGCGGATCGGCGGGCTCATCTGCTGGGAGAACTACATGCCCCTCGCACGCTTCGCGCTGTACGAGTCCGGAGTCGAGATCTACATCGCCTCAACGGCCGACGACGGCGACGCCTGGCAGGCAACGCTCGTGCACCTTGCCCGCGAGTCACGCGCGTTTGTCGTCAGTCCTTGCCATTTCCAACGACGCGCTGCCTACCCAGACGACTTTCCGCTCGCGGAGCTGCTCGAGGGGCACGACGTCATCGGCCGCGGCGGCAGCGCGATCCTTGGCCCCGACGGCTCCTACCTAGCCGGGCCGCTCTACGACGAGGAGGGCGTTCTGACCGCCGAGCTCGACCCGGCGCGGCTCGACGAGGAGAGGCAGCGCTTCGACCCCGCCGGTCACTACCACCGGCCGGACATTCTGTCCCTGGAGGTTCGCGGCCGAGCCTGAGGCAGACGTTCGCTGGCACGCCTCGAAGTGCCCCCGGCCGGAATCGAACCAGCGCACGCGGTTTAGGAAACCGCTGCTCTATCCACTGAGCTACGGGGGCCCGCTCGAAGCGTAGCGCCGGGTTCGACTGGCCCAGGTCTGCTAGTCCAGCAGGCTGCGCTCGGCGATGCAGTCACGCGCCCAGGCCTCGATTGTGCTCGCCAGGAACTCGTTCGCGCGGCCGGGCGGCAGCTCGACGCGGACTTGGTGCACCGCCGCCTCGGCGTCTTGGTCGAAGCCGTAGCGGTTCTCGCTCACGACGGTGAACGACTCGACATCGGAGAGAAGCCGGCGGGCGAGACGGTCGATCTCAGCCTGGGTCGCCTCGCGGCCGGCATGGACGCCGAAGTTCACGACGATCTCGGAACCGTCGAGCGTCTCGTTCGAGAAGACGAGGGTGGGGTCGCCCATGTCGGGCCTATACCTCGCGTGGCTCCCACTTGAACATCCGAAGCGCCAGCACGAAGCCGGCTGCGCCCCAAACGGCCACGACGACCACAGCCCCGATCTCCGAGCTCAGGCCGTCGCCGTCGATGAAGACCTCCCGGAGAAGCTCCAGCAGATACGTGAGCGGCAGCACGTTGGCGATCGCCTGGATGAAGCCTGGCAGCGTCTCGGTCGAGAAGAAGACTCCCGAGATGAACGTCATCGGCAGGTAGACGGCATTCACGATCGCCGACGACCCTTCCGAGCTTCGGACGAAACCCGTGATCGCGAGGCCGAGCGCGGCGAAGGTGGCGACACCGAGCACGATCGCGACGGCGAAGGAAAACGGTGCTGCGGGCCAGTCGGCGTCCAGCAGGTAGTGGCCCACGAGCACCTGGGCGACTGTCTCGAGGGCCATCACGACGAGCGTCGACGTTATGAGCGCGCCGAGGTAGGTCGAGGGCGGAAGCGGAGTTCCTCGCACGCGTTTCAGGACTCCGGACTCACGCCGTACCACGATGGTGATCGCCAGGCCGGCGAAGGCTGTCGCGACGATGCCGTAACCGAGGAATCCGGCCAGGAGAAAGGTGGAGGCCTCCACGCCGTCCACCTCCTCGTCCCCGTAGGCGGAGCCGAGCAGGACGAGGAGGATGATCGGGAGGGCGAAGGTGAAGAAGGCCGCTTCGCGGCTGCGCCAGAAGAGACGTTGCTGGGCGAGGAGTTCTCGGGCGAAGACCTTCATTCGGACGCCTCCTCCGCCGTCAGCTCCAGGTAGACATCCTCGAGCGAGCGCCGGGTCACCTGGAGGCCCTCGAGCTCGCGACCTTCGGCGAGCGCCTCCGCGGTGAGCTCGTTCAGGATTCGCGTCGGATCGTCTGTACGGAGGACGACCACCTCGCCGTTCCTGCGGTAGCTGATCTCGACGTCGCTGGCCCCGCCGAGCAGCTCGGCGGGCGGGCCGATGGCGACGATCCGCCCGGCGCGGAGGATGGCGACGCGGTCGGCGAGGGTCTGCGCCTCCTCCATGTAGTGCGTGGTCAGCAGGATCGTCTTGCCGAGCTCGCGCAGGCCGCGGATGGTCTCCCACGCGTGCCGTCGCGCGGCCGGGTCGAAGCCGGTCGTGGGCTCGTCGAGAAAGACCAGCTCGGGATCCCCGACAAGGGCGAGGCCGAGGTCGAAGCGTCGGAGCTGCCCGCCCGAGAGCGTGCGCACGCGGACATCGCGCTTCTCCTCGAGGCCGACGAGGCGGATCACCTCAGTCGGGTCGCGCGGCGCGGGGTAGTAGCCCGCGAAGAGCTCCAGCATCTCGATGACGCTGAGTGACGGATAGACGGCGGAGGACTGGAGCACGATCCCGATCCGCGCCCGAAACGACGGCCCGGCCCGGCCGGGATCCTCGCCGAGCACGCGAACCTCTCCGGCCGACCGCGCCCGATAGCCCTCCAGGATCTCGACCGTGGTCGTCTTGCCCGCGCCGTTCGGCCCGAGCAGGGCGAGCACCTCCCCCTCCTCGTGGGTGAAGTCGATCCCGTGGAGCGCCTCCGCCGCGCCGTATGACTTGCGGAGGCCGCGGACCTCGATCGCGCTCAAGACGCGAGCCGGATCGCGACCAGGCCGGCGGGCGGGAACGCCGGCTCGGGCCCGCCGCTGAGTGCGGCGGCGATCCGCGAGCAGTCGGGTTGGTGGCCGACTGCGATGACCGTGCCTCCGCGCTCCGACGCCGCTTGGGTGACTCCCTCAGGCGTGGCGCCGGGTGCGAGCCGCTCGTCCACAGCCGCTTCGGCGTCGAGCTCCCGCGCCAGGAGCGCGCCGGTCTCGCGTGCCCGGAGCAGCGGGCTCGTCAGGATCGCCGACGGCGCGACACCATCCGTCCGCAGCCGCTCGCCGAGCGTATGCGCCTGCTTCCGGCCCGTTTGTGTCAAGGGACGAAGCTCGTCGGGCGTCCCTGCGGCCGCTTCCGCATGTCGGATCAGGAGAAGCTGCATGCCTGGCCGAGGATAGCCTCGGCACCGGGTCTGCGAACCGTGCTAATAGTCGCGGTGTGACCTGGCTCCGGCCCTCTTCGCCGCTCGCGTGACGACCATCCGTGTTCTCGGGATCGTGGGCGCGCCGCGGAGCGGCTCGACGATTCTTTCGAGCGTCCTGGGTGAGGTTCCCGGCCTCGTCGCCGTGGGAGAGCTGCACCATTTCTGGAGGAACGATCTCCTCGGAAAACGGTGTGGCT
Organism: uncultured Actinomycetes bacterium; assembly: GCA_963733135.1. Classification (GTDB taxonomy): domain Bacteria; phylum Actinomycetota; class Thermoleophilia; order Gaiellales; family Gaiellaceae; genus CAVTBX01. The sequence goes on along the minus strand of CAVTBX010000004.1, from coordinate 351,112 downwards.
GCGGCGTGCCGTTCGCGGAGTGCCCGGTCTGGGGCCGGGTGCGCGAGCAGGTCGTCAACGGCCACATCGACTCGAACCGGATGTTGGAGCTCAGGCGCCGAGAGCTGCCGACCTGGCGTCTCGCGGTCACGGCCGTCAGGCCGCGCGCACCGGCCGAGCTCCGTCCATACCTCGGTGCGCTCGGCGATCTCTATCGAAGCCTGTTCGAGCTCACCGACTCCGCCGTTGTGGTCGACTCCTCGAAGAGCCCGCGCTACTTCCAGCTCCTCGAGCAAATCGACGGGCTCGACGTACGCCTTGTTCACCTCGTGCGCGATCCGCGCGCGGTGGCGTTCTCCCGGTCGCGGCGGGACCGCATCGAGGCTCCACATCCGGCGCGCACAGCGATTCTCTGGAGCGCGAGGAACCTTGCGGCGGAGACCTACTGGCGCGGCCAGCCTTCCTATCTGCGAATCCGTTACGAAGACTTCGCTTCGCGCCCGCGTGAGACCGTAACCCGGATCCTCGCCCACGCCGGCGAGCGCGAACCGGAGCCGCCGGTCGCGCCGGACGGGACAGTCACGCTCGGCGAAAACCACATCATCTCGGGAAACCGGAGCCGTCACCGGCGCGGCGAGACGACGATCAGCCTCCGCGACGAGTGGCAGCGCGGGCTGCCAGAGTCGCACCAGGCGGTCGTGACCGCTCTCACGCTGCCCCTCCTTCTCAAGTACGGGTACCCGCTCGCACCCCGCCGGCAGGTCGGCGCCAACCTGGCCGCAGAGCGAGCCTGACTCCCTCGGGCACCCGCTCGAGCGGCCACAATGTGCTCGTGGGGGTGCAGCGGGGACGACGGAAGCCACGTAGGGCTGGGCGTGCGGCAAGCGACGCCGAGCGGCGACGGCTCGCGCAGGCTGCGCGCGAGAAGCGGCTGCGCGAGAGCGAGGAGAGTCCTGTGCTCTGGTGCGATGGAGGCTCGCGCGGGAACCCGGGCCCGGCTGCGATCGCGTACGTGCTCGACATCCCGGACGGGCCGTCGGTGACCTCGGCCGGCGAGATCGGCCGAGCGAGCGTGAACGCGGCCGAGTACCGCGCCGTCGTCGCCGGTCTGAGGCATGCGGCCGATCTGGGGCTCTCCGGGGTGGAGGTGCGGCTCGACGCACGGGTCGTGGCGCAGCAGCTCGCCGGCGAACGGGAGCCGCGGAACCCAGAGCTCCGTGGGTTGCTCGAGCAGGCGCGCCAGGCCGCTGTGGCGGTTCGGCCGGTCCGGTACCGCTGGATCCCCCGTGAGCAGAACGGCCGTGCGAACGCCCTCGTCGCGCACGCGCTCGGGCTTGTGAGCTCTCGCCCATGAAGCGTCTGGCCGCTCTGCTCCGCCGCCGCCGAGTCGTCGCCGGGCTCCAGATCGTCGGCCTGGTCGTCATCCTCGGGTTCCTCGGCTACGCGACAAGAGACGTCTGGGCCGACGCGGGGCCTCGGCTCCGTGACGCCAGCATGGTCGACCTGGGAATCGCGCTCGGCATCCTCGCCGTCTACTACCTCATGTTCGTCGAAGGCTGGCGCCGGATCCTGATGGCCTACGCGATCCATGTGCCCTACCGCATCGCCCTCCAGGCCGAGATGCTCTCGATGCTCGCGAAGTACGTGCCGGGCGGGGTTTGGACGCCTGCGGCGCGCGTGGTCGCGATGCGGCGCGCCGGGGTGAAGGACACCGGGACCGTGCTTGCCTCCGTTCTCCTCGAAGCGGGGCTCTCGGCTGTGGCCGGCGTGCTCGTCTTCGTAGCGAGCCTGGCGACGGTGTCAGACGCCGACGCTCCACTCCTGCCGCTCCTCGGCTTCGCGGTCCTCGTGGCCGTGATGCTCCACCCCGTCGTCTTCCGCCGGCTCGCGCGCGTCGTCCTGAAGCCGTTTGGGAGCCCGGACGTGCCGCCGCTCTCATACCGGATGATGATCGCGCTCCTGGCCTACTACTCCGTCTCGTGGGTGGTCGGCGGCGCGGCGCTCTACTTCCTGCTCCGTTCCGTGGACGCCGACACGGCCTGGACGGCGATTCCATTTCTGGGCGGGGTGAGCGCCGTCGGAGCGATCGTCGCGGTGCTCTCCATCATCGCGCCCTCTGGGCTAGGCGTTCGCGAGGCCTCCATGTACGGCCTCATGCTGGCGGTCGCGGGTGCGGGGGCAGCGCTCGGCGCGACGCTCCTGAACCGGATCGCGATCACCGTGGTCGAGGCCGCGCTCCTCCTCGCAGGAGTCATCGCCTGGCGAATGCGTGTCGATGCCCACGACCTCGAGGAGCTGCGAGCCGAGAGCGAGACGCTCCGCCCGACGACGAGCCAACCCTCCTAGCTCTTCTCGAGGACGATGCCGTAGCGCGGAGAGCCGTCGTCGATGAGCTTCGCGACCCGCCAGCCAGTTCCGGCTACGAGCTGATCGACGTCGGTCGGTGCGAGCATCACGTAGCGGAACCACGGGCTCGCCTGAGTACGGAAGCGGACGCGAATGCGATGGTCGGCCGTCTCGCGGTGATCCGGCTCGAGTCGGGCCGGGTCGACGCTGTCCGTGACGATGCGCCCTCGACTGGTCGTGAGGTCGTGCAGGCTTCCCAGAAGCCGTCTTCCTGCCGCTCCCATTCCGGCCAGCCCGAGGTTGTTCCGGACTATCAGGATTGTGTCGAAGGCGCCGAGGCTCTCATCCACCTCGGCGAGCCCGAGCGGACGTGCATCGTGAACCCCTCGGCGCCGCGCCACCTCGACGGCGAGCGGCGACTCATCGATCGCGACGACCTCCAGACCCTTGTCCTGAAGGGCCAGAGAGACGCGTCCCGAGCCGCAGCCGACGTCGAGCACTCGGCCGCGTACGAAGCGCATCGCCCGCTTCTCCGTGCCGGGCCACTTGGCGTACGGGGCGAAATAGTCGGAGGGATCGCCGGCGTAGATGAACCCGTCGTCGCGCTCCATGATCTCGTGGCTCTCGCGCCCTTCGAGCACGGCGAGGAGGAGCTGTCCGTAGGCGTCGTGCGCGTCGTCGAGGGGCACTTCTAGGTCTCAGCGTGCGGGGGTTTCCGTCGGCTTGTGAACCGAGAGATAGCCCCATGCCGCCGCGACGTCCCGCAGCTCGGGCGGAACCTCGTGGTCTGCCGGTAGCTGGGTCGCCGCCTGAACCCGGCCGCTGCGGATTCGGTCGGTGAAGTCGCCGATCCCCAGCTCGAAGCCTCCATGGGCGAAGCGTCCGTACTCGAGCATCGCGGGCTCCCAGGGAACGCCGATCCACTCGCAGACGCCCCGCACGACGCGCTCGGGCTCCGAGGTGAGCTCCTCGTAGCGAACGACATGCCCGGGATGGGCCTGCCGGGCGTCCTCGAGCGCCTCGCAGTATCTCCTGACGAGATCGAGCCGGCGGGGCTCGTCCAAGTCCGGTAATGCCGCGACGGATCGGAGGATCTCCGCCGGGTGGCGAAGGAGGAAGATGAACCGGGCGTCGGGCCAGCACTCGAGGAGCCGATCGGCGATGAAGACGTCGTTCGGCGTTTTCAGGACGAGCTGAGCTTTGCCGCTCCGCGAATGGATGCGGTCGAGGATGCGATCCCAGAGCAGGTACTCGAGTTTCCGCTGGCCGAGTCCCAGGCGCTTCATCGACTGTCTGCTCCAGCGCTTCGTCAGCCTCACGCGGGTGTAGCGGAGGTGGAGCTCGTGCGGCGCGTGGATCTGGGAGTGGCTGTTCAGGATCACACGTAGGAGCGTCGAGCCCGAGCGGAGCGTGCAGAGGATGAAGATCGGGGTGCGAGTAAGGCTAGGCGCGTGCGCCGAGTCGGTTCTCGTCGGGGTACCGCTTCGGCGAAGCTCGTAGCCCGTGGCGCGGGCGAGCGCGCCGTTCAGCGTCCGCTTCCAGCCCACCGGCTGCGATTCTACCGGGCGGGTTTGGCCGCTTCCGGGTCTTGGTGACCCCCGTGTGCTGCGTGGAGCTCGTCGAGGAAGGCGACCCACCTCGGCCCGACAGACGACACGCTGAATCGCTTGGCAGTCTCGACAGCCGCGGCTCCCAGGCGCCGTCGGAGCGCGTCGTCCTCGATCAGCGTCCTCATCCCGGCCGCAAGGCCGAGTACGTCACCAGCTGCGACGAGGATCCCGTTCTCGCCGGCCCGGACGATCTCGCCCGGGCCGGTGGGGCAGTCGAAAGCGACGACGGCCATTCCCTGGCTCATCGCTTCGAGGAGGACAAGCGGAAAGCCTTCGAAGCGCGAGCTCAGGACGAAGATCGAGGCCTCAGTCATCTCGTCCGCGACGACGCGTGCTCCGGGAAGCTCGACCGTGTCCCCGAGCTCGAGCCGCCTGACCTGTCGCCGAAGCTCCTTCTTGAGCGGGCCCTTGCCGCAGATGCGAAGCGTCCAGTCTGTGTGCTCAGGCGCGACGGCTACCCAGGCGTCGATCAGGAGGTCGAATCCCTTCTGCTCGACGAGCCGGCCGGCCGAGAGGACACGAGGCGCGGAGAGGTCGGCTGGAGCGCCCTTTGACTCATGGGCCGTGTTGGGGATGACCGTGATCGGGACGGCGCCGCCGAGCAGCTCGTCGTAGGCGTGGCGGTCGGCTTCCGTGAGGACGACGAGGGCGTCGAGCTTCGGGTAGCCGGTTCGGATCGACTCTTGGAGCTCAGGGGAATGTGCGGCGAGGTGTAGCTGCTCCTCGCCCACGAGCGTGACACCGGGCGGGGCGAGCTCGGCGAGCGGAAGGTTGAGCCCGGGCCGAGTGCCGATCAGGAACCCGGTGCGCCCCCGCAACCGCCGGACGAGCTGGAGATCCATCCAGAGGCTCGCGCTCTCGGCCGGGCGGTCCTGCGAGTCGAGAAGCAGCGTCTCCTTTGAGCTGAGGAGGTCACGCAGGCGCCGGAGCGGGCGGGGCACCGCGTCTGGCCGCATGTCGTCGAGAGCGGTGATCTTTACGCCCGGCGGGTCGCCGAAGAACGCGTCGTCACGCATGCGCACGAGACTGAGGATCTCGACCTCGTGCGTGGCGGCCAGATAACGAGCTGCGTTGTGAACCGCACGAATCGTGCCGCCCATGCCCCACGCGCTCGAGAGGATGAAGGTCACGCGCCGGTCTGCGTCCGGCCTCTCCGCACGGGGCCGACTGCGTGCGTACCGGATCAAGAGGTTGCGCAGATGGGGTCGCGCCGCCCGCAAGAACGAGCGCCAGGTCCTTCCCGCCCGCTTAGCCGCATGCCGGCGGATCGACGTGGGTCGCGGTGTGCTCATGGTGGTGGGCTTGGTAGGAGCGCGGGGAAGCGAGCCTAGCGAGCTGTGGTCTGTTCGGACTCCGCGCGCGGCTGCGAGAATCTCGCAGTGTCCACGTTTCGTTATGTCATCGCGGACGTCTTCACCGACACACCGCTAGCCGGAAACCAGCTGGCCGTCTTCACGGATGCGCGCCAGATCCCCGACGACCGGCTCCAGCCGCTCGCTCGTGAGATGAACCTCGCCGAGACCGTCTTCGTCTATCCGCCCGAGGGCGACGGTCATGTGCGCTTGCGAATCTTCACGCCGGTTGCCGAGCTGCCGTTTGCGGGCCATCCTGTGCTCGGGAGCGCATTCGTCCTCGCCGGCCCACTCCAGCTCCAGGTGATCAATCTCGAGACGAAGGCCGGGCTCATCCCCGTCGAGCTCGAGCGCGAGGGGCCGCGGATCACCTTTGGCTGGATGCGCCAGCCCGTTCCGGAGGTGACGCCGTTCGGCCAGGGGGACGAGCTGCTCTCTGCCCTCGGGCTGGAACGCGCGGAGCTGCCCCTCGAGCTCTACGACCTCGGGATCCGCCACGTCATGGTGAACGTGTCCAGCCCCGAGGCCGTCGCCGAGCTCGAGCCGAACTACGGCCAGGTCGCGCGACTCCAGGGCTTCGTCGGGACAAGCTGCTTCGCAGGCAAGGGGCGAAGCTGGAAGGCGCGGATGTTCGCCCCGGCCGATGGTGTGCCAGAGGATCCGGCAACGGGCTCGGCCGCTGGGCCGATTGCCTGTCACCTGGCCCGCCATGGGCGAATCGCCTGGGGCGACGAGATCGAAATCTCGCAGGGCGCCGAGATCGGGCGGCCGAGCACGCTCTACGCGCGGGCCTTCGGTTCGGACGATCAGATCGAGCGCGTCGAGGTCGGCGGCTCGGCAGTGGTCGTCGCGCGCGGCGAGTTTCGCCTGTAGCGCGTGGGACTCCGGGATGTGCCAAGCGTGAAGCAGTTCGTCCACAGCCGCCGGCGGGGACAATGGCTCCATGAAGGCGATGGTGCTCGATGCGCCCGGGAGGTCGCTGCGTCTCGGCGAGCTCCCCGATCCCGAGCCGGCGACCGGTCAGGTGCTCCTCCGGGTGCGAGCCTGTGGCGTTTGCCGAACGGACCTCCACGTGCTCGACGGCGAGCTCGGACACCCGAAGCTGCCGCTGGTGCTCGGACACCAGATCGTCGGAACAGACGTCGATACGGGCGAGCGTCTCGGAGTTCCCTGGCTCGGCTGGACGGACGGCGACTGCCGGTTCTGCACGACTGGCCGCGAGAACCTCTGCGAGGCGGCGCGCTTCACGGGCTACGACCTCGACGGTGGCTTCGCGGAGCTGGCGGTCGCCGATCGCCGCTTCTGCTTTCCGATTCCTGATGCCTTCCCGGACCTTGAGGCCGCCCCGCTTCTCTGCGCCGGGCTCATCGGCTTCCGGGCGCTTCGGTTCGCGGACGACGCCGATCGGCTCGGCCTCGTCGGCTTCGGAGCGGCCGCCCACATCGTCGTGCAGGTCGCCCGCCACGAGGGGCGGCGCGTCTTCGCGTTCACACGCCCGGGTGACGAGGCAGCTCAACGCTTCGCCCGCGAGCTCGGCGCAGAGTGGACGGGTGGCACGGACGAACGGCCACCCGAGGAGCTCGACGCGGTTATCGTCTTCGCGCCGGTCGGAGAGCTTGTCCCGTTCTCGCTTCGTCTTCTCGCTCGGGGCGGCAGGGTGGTGTGCGCCGGGATCCACATGAGCGACATCCCGTCGTTTCCGTACGAGCTCCTCTGGGGCGAGCGCTCGGTTCGCTCGGTCGCCAACCTGACGCGCCGTGACGGTGAGGAGTTTCTCGCCCTCGCACCCCGGATTCCGGTTCGCACCGAGGTCGAAGCTTTCTCTCTCGAAGAGGCGAACGAGGCCCTCACGCGGCTTCGCGCGGGCGCGATCCGCGGTGGAGCGGTGCTGCGGATAGCCTGAGCTCCTGGAGCGGTTCGAGGCAGTCGTCGAGGAGCGCGGGCGTGGCGGCCGGGCCGTTGTCGTGCCGTTCGACGTCCCAGCGATCTTCGGAGAGGTTCGAGCCCCCGTTCGAGGCACCATCAACGGGTTTCCCTACCGTTCGACGATCATGAGGTACGGCGCGACGTACTACCTCGGGCTCAACCGAGAGGTTCGCGTCGGCGCTGGAGTGGACGCCGGTGACTCGGTCGCCGTCGAGATGGAGCTCGACGATGCTCCCCGTGAGGTTGTCGTGCCTCGCGATCTCGAACTCGCTCTCGCCGAAGCGCCCGACGCCCGCGCCACCTTCGAAGCTCTCTCGTACACGCATCGGAAGGAGTACGCGCGTTGGATCACCGAGACGAAGCGCGAGGCGACGAAGCGGGCCCGTGTCGAGCGTGCGGTCGCCATGCTCCGGGCCGGCGTCAGGACGCCGGACTAGCCTCTAGCCGAGCGAGCCGATCGCCCGGCACGCCTCGAGGTGAAACGCGACGGCGTAGCCGAGGTCGTCGACTTGAATCCGCTCGTTCTTGTTGTGGAAACCGCTCCCGTACACGTCGCTCGGCGTATGTCTGAAAGGCCAGAACCCATACGCGATCGTGCCCCATGACTGCCTCATGAAGTGCGAGTCGGTGAAGCCGGTCGACATGGACGGAAGCAGAGTCGCACCGGGATCGCGGTCGGCGAGAAAGCGTCGACACACGTCCTCGAGCGGTGTCCCCAGGGAAGACACGGTCCCGCCGCTAGGCGGCTCGAGGAACTCGAGCTCGAACGGAAGATCACTCCCTAGGGCGCTTCTGAACTCGGCCTCCAGCTCGGCTTCGGCGGTTCCGGGCACCACGCGACAGTCGCACTCGACGGCTGCACGACCCGGCATCACGTTGCGTGCGGTCGAGCCGCGGAGCCGCGTCGGCGCGATCGTCGTCCCGAAGAGCGGCGGCAGGAGCTCACGGAAGCTCGGGTGCAGCGGAGCCGCGCGCTCGAGCGCCGCCTCGAGGTCCCCGTTCATGGGCCCGACGAGCTCCTCCAGCATCGTCTGCGTCTGCGGAAGCACGTGCTGCGCCGTTCGATGCTCGGCCAGGCGCTGGATCAGAACTGCGAGGCGTGGCACGGCATTGGCGCCCGCGGCGGGAGTCGACGCATGCCCGGCCTCGCCGAGCGCCGTCACGAGAGTCGGAAGAGTCGCCTTCTCGCCGACCTCGAGCGGGACGACGATCCTGCCGTCCGAGAGCTCGAGCCGCTCGCCTCCGCCCTCGTTCAGCGCATAGTCGACCCGCAGGTCCGGCCGTGCCTCGACGAGCCATGTCATCCCGACCTGCTCTGCGCCGTCCTCCTCGTCCGCCTCGGCGATGAAGAGCAGGTCGCCGCGCGGGCGGAAGCCCTCGCGCGAGAGGACCGCCATCGTCACCGCTCGCGTCGCGGTCTCGTTCTTCATGTCGACCGAGCCGCGACCCCAGAGATAGCCCTCCTGGTCCAGGTGACCGGAGAACGGCGGGTGCTGCCAATCCTGTGCGTCGGCCGGCACGACGTCGGTATGCCCGACGAGCGCGAGCGACGGGCCGTCGCCGGTGCCCGGGATTCGCGCTACGAGGTTCGCCCGTTCGGGATCCTTGGCGATGAGCTCGCACGCGACACCGTTTGCCTCCAGGTAGTTCTTGAGGACGATGGCGGCAGGCGTCTCACGGCCCGGCGGGTTCGACGTGTCGACGCGTAGGAGATCCTGGAGGAGCCCGATCGACTCGTCGCGGAGCTCGCGCTCCGTCACCGCTCACTCCCAGGCGACGTCGACGATCTCAGGCAGCTCGACGCCGACCGAGCGCCAGAACACACCACCGTCATGGGACACCCAGAGCCGATTGCGACCGCCGAGGAGGACATCGTCGGGATTCTCTCCCACCGCCACCGCCCGTGCCCGCCCCAGGCCGGCGCCGCGCTCGTTCCAGGTAACGCCGCCGTCGTGCGAGACGAGGAGCGGCGGCCGGTGATCGACGGCCAGCACGATCGTCGAGCCGACCGCGTCGACGTCCACGAACGTCTCGCGCGCCCACGGAGGAACGAGCTCGAGGCGGCGTGCTCGCTCGACCGCCTCGCCCGGCCGGCGTTCGACCAGCTCGTCCTCGTCTGCGTCCTCCGCCACCTCGACGACGTACAGGGCGTCCTCGCATCCGGCGAGCGCGATCACCGCCCGCGCGCCGCCGCTGCCTGCCGTGCCGGTGCTCCCTGGCGCAGGACGGCGTAGAGCACGAACGAGACCGCGAAGGCGGGGAGGGAGGAGCCGATCGCGAGCTCGCCGGCTTGGGGCACCGCCTCGAGCCAGCCCGTCCACCACGACGGCCCGGTCGGGTGGATCCACTGGTAGGTCGCGAAGCCGACGAGCCAGGCCGCGATTCCGCTCCACCGCACCGAGACCTCGCGGGCGGCGCCGAGCAGGACGTCGGCCGCAAGCACACCGAAGAGGGGCACGAAGAACGATCCCAAGAGGAAGAGGAACGTCCCGTACTGGACGAGATCCAGCACGAGCGCTCCCGCGACGGCCACCGCTGTGCAGGTCAGGACGAGCAGCGGCTGCGGCGCACGCGGCAGCACGTTCTGGAGCGAGATCGCGGCCGAGTACACGTTGGCAAACGGCTCGTCTGTCTCGTCCACCGTCAGGGCCAGGAGCGCAAGCGCGCTCGCCGCGCCCCCGGCAGCTATCGCCGGCAGGATCCCGGCCGGGTCGGTCAGGCCGCGGGAGAGGAGCAAGAGCGCGCCGAGCGCGAAAAGCCAGGCATGCGGGACGAAGTAGCCGAGCGCAGTCCCCCAGAAGGCTCCGCGTCCGGTTCGCGCGAAGCGCGTGTAGTCGGCAGCGAGCGGCAGCCACGAGGCCGACATGGCCACCGTCAGGTCGACCCCTTGCCAGAAGCCGAGTCCCCCTTCGCCCGGCTGCGACCAGAGGGCGCCGAGGTCCGCCTCGGAGAGCGTCCACCATGTCAGGTAGGCGAGTGAAGCGAGGACGACCCAGATCGCGAAGCGCCGCACGTACGTCCTGACGAACGAGATCGGGCCGAGGAGCGCGAGTGTCGCCGTGACCACGCCGAAAACGAGCACCCAGGCCCAGCGTGCCTCGAAGCCGAAGACCCGATCGGAGAGTGCGCTTGCCGCCGTTGCGATCACGATCAGCTCGAAGGTCGCCCAGCCGAGGTTCTGAAGGACGTTGAGGCCCGTAGGGAGATAGGAGCCGCGCAGGCCCAGGGGCGAGCGTAGGAGCACCATCCCGGGGAGGCGTCGCTCTGCGCCGATCCACCCGGCCAGGCCGAGCAGCGCATTCCCGAGGACGGCCCCGACGAGAATCGCGAGGAGCGCGGTCGGCAGGCCGAGCGCAGGGACGAGGATCGCGCCGGCAACGAGGACGAGGAGCGAGACGCCGTAGTTCCCCCAGAGCAGGAAGGTGTCGAGGAACGAGAGCGTCCGCAGCCGCTCGGGGACGGGCGTGATGCCCCAAGATCGTTCGTCGGCGCTCATTCGGCTCCCTTCGCTGGCATTACCCAGATCAGGTTCGTCGGGTCAGGGCTCCGACAGCCCTATCTCAGCCGCTAGCGAGCGGCCCCCCGGCTGGGTCGGAGTCTAGCCGGGGACGGGCGGCTGGACGGTGGCTTGGCCTCCGTTCCCGCCGGCACTGGTGGGCACAGTGAGCGCGTGCTTCAGAAGCTTCTGCTCCTTCAGATCAGGCTTCGGTGAGAAGGAGCGCCAGGCGAGGATGTGCTTCAGGTTCCGCTCGCCCTGGAGTGCGACGGCGATCGCTCGCGTCACGCTGGGCCGGCCGTTCTTCCGGTCGGCGCCCGAGTTCAGGAGCTCCTCGACCTCCGACGCGAACGTTCTTCCGTTCTGGCCCGGTGCCCGGTAGGCGAGCGCGTCGAGGAGGTCGGTCGCCTTGTGGATCCCGAACCGTTTGAGGTGCTCGACGTCGCCCTTCCGCGCGTGCATCCGCAGGAGCGCCTGGTCGATCCAGTTGATGAGGCGCTCCGGCGGGATGCGGGTGCGGAGCAGCGCGTTGCCGATGTCGACGGTGGCCAGGTTCTGCACCCCGTCGATTCCCTCCTCCACGAGCCTCGCCTCATACCAGACGTTCATGCCGTCGAGCTCGCTCAGTGGGTCCTTGGCCTCGAGGGACGGAACCGCGCGCTTCAGGAGTACCGCGACGACAGACTGCAGCGCCTGCCAGCCGATTGCAGGGAAAACACCGATCGCGAACGCGATTGCAGAGCGCTCGGCTTGACCGAGCGAGTCCGGGAGCAACGGGTCGAGCACCCAGACGAGCAGGATCACGATGATGATGCGCATCGTGGCGTTCACGTAGGCCGTGGGCTTCAGGTCGTTCTGGAAGAAGCGCCGGACGAGCATCTGGAGCACGAAGAAATAGGCGCCCAGAAAGGCGAACGCGAACGACTCCGCCGGGATCGCGGGCAGACCGCGGAGCTCGAAGTCGCCCGGCGTGAAGGAGCGACCGTAGACCGTCTCAGGCTGGACGACGAAGACCCAGCCGATCGTGATGAGGAGTGTTGCGACGAGCACCTGCAGCTTGTGCGCCCGGTGGAGCTGCACGGACTGGTTTCGCCAGTCGCGCCGGTCCTCGTGCATCGAGAGCGGGCCGTACTGCTCCTCGAAGCGCCGCCGGTAGACGTTTTGCTCTTCGCGCTTGACGTGCTCGATTCCGTCGATCGAGCCCACGAGGCCGCACCGCGCCTGCTTCCACGGAGCGTGGTAGCGGCTCGTCTGCGCAGGCTCGGGGAGATTCGAGTAGTCGTCCGCGTGGAGTCGGAAGAGCGTCAACACGTACTCGCGCCAGACAGTGGGAGTCCTTCGGGCGGTGAACTGGAGGTACAGGATTGCCGGGAGCAAAGAGAAGTACAGGACGGCGAAGGCCTTCAACGCAACGATCTTGTCGTCTCCGTCGAGGGAGACCGCGAGCACGATGACGGCCATGACGACGCCCACGAACGGGAGGTAGTCGTAGAGCCGGCCGAGCTTGTAGCGCGTGCGGGCGAGCGGGTGCATGACACCGCGGCGGAGCGTGGCCGTCGCTTCCTTCCAGCTCCCCTTCTGCGCTGCGGCCACCTGTAGCTCCAGGTCGACGTCGTCCTGCCGCAGACAATCGCCCCTCGGTTTACGCCTCGTGAGCGCTCGTGTCAAGCGAGACGAAGATCCTCAGGCTCTATGGAGGTGGCGCCAAGCGCCGGATCGTCGCCACGGCTCGGCCGAGCGCCTCCTCGGTGAAGATGAAGGGCACGGCGTTCGGAAGCTGGCGAATGGGCCCGTCGAGCTCATCCGACGAGAGGGCGCCGTTCAGCGCGTACCGCAGCGGGATCTCGTGGCAGACGACGAGCACGGAGCCGTCGAGGCGCGCGAGGAGTCGCTCGTAGGCCTCGGCGTAGCGGCGCGCGGAGTCGTTCAGGCTTTCGCCCCCTGGGAAGGCGTCCTCCCGGGTGTGGCTCCGCTTGTAGTCACGGTAGGCCTCGAGCGACGCGCCCTCGAGCTCACCGACGTCGATGTCATTCAAGAGCGGCTCCTCAAGGAGCGGCAGGTCGCGGCCCTCGAGCACGAGCTCGGCCGTCTGGCGGGTGCGACCGAACTCGGTGTGGACGCAGAAGTCGAGCGGCATATTCGCGAGCTGCATGCCGAGGAGTCGCGCCTCCTCGACGCCCCGCTCGGTCAGGCCAACCTCGACCGACGGGTCGCCGTTCACCTTCTCGACCTCGTTCAGCGTCGAATGGGCGTGCCGTGCAATGACGATGATCGACCCTGGGCTCATCAGATTACGAAGCGCTCTTCCCGAGCCGCGCCGCGCTCGAACCGGTCGAGTGCGAAGGCGGAGAGGTCGAGAGTCGGTTCTCGGCCGGCGACGAGCTCGGCCAGGTGCTCCCCGACCGCAGGCGCCTGCTGGAACCCGTGCCCCGAGAACCCGGTGGCGTAGAGGAAGCGGCCTGGGTCCGGTGCCTCGCCGACGATCGCGTTGTGGTCGGGGCTCATCTCGTAGTAGCCCCACCAGGACGATCGCACCGGAAGCTCTGCGAGCACCGGCACGCGGCGGGCCGCATGCTCGGCGAGATCCTCGAGCTCCGGCTCCCGACCGCCGAAGACGAGCCCGTCGCCTTCGCTGTGGAAGTAGAAGCCGGTGCCGAAGTCGACCGTGAGCGGCAGCGGCCCGCGCAGACCTCCCGACTCGGGGGTGTAGTGCATCCAGCGGCGCTCCCCGTCGATCGGGAGCTCGAGCCCAGCCAGCGAGGCCACCTCGCGGGACCAGACCCCGGCGGCGCAGACGACTGTCCCCGTGGCGATTACGCGTTGTGACGTCTCCACGCCGTGAATCCGCCCGCGACGTACGTCGACGCGGGTCGCCGCCTCGCCGGTGCGGACGCGAACGCCGCTCTCTCGTGCCGCGGCGACCCAGCCGGCCACGACCGCCTCCGGGGTGACGTAGCCATCGATGGGGCAGTAGGTCGCTGCGACGATCCCCGTGGGCTCGAGGGCGGGGACGAGTTCGAGCGCATCGGCGACCGAGAGCTCGCAGGAGGGAACGCCGAGATCGGCCTGAAGCGCGAGCGCGTGCCGGAAGAGCCCGGCGTCCTCCTCGGAGTCGAGGAGGAAGAGGTAGCCGGCCTGGTGGTAGCCGATCTCCCCTCCCACGCGCTCCTCGAACACCTGGAACTCGGCGATCGAGCGGAGCGCGATCCGGACGTTGAGCTCGTCCGCGAACTGCGCCCGCACCCCGCCCGCCGACCTGCTCGTCGAGCCGGAGGCGAGCGCGTCCCGTTCGAGCAGTACGACATCGGAGATGCCGAGCTCAGCCAGGTGCCAGACCGTGCTGGCGCCGACGGCGCCTCCGCCGATGACGACGACTTCGGCGGACTCGTCTGCCACGGCTCGCATTCTGCCGTGGGTGCGGGGATCTCGGCTTCTGCTCGGTTAGGCTCCGGGGCCGTGCTCCGGTTCGAGAGCTCTCACGGCTAGGCGCGTCTTCGTCACCGGTGCGACCGGGTTCCTCGGGCGTCACCTCGTGCCGCTGCTGGTCGAGCGGGGTGACGACGTCATCGCGCTGGCTCGACCGCGATCAGAGACAGGGTGGCTGGAGGAGCTCGGTGTCGAGGTCGTGCGTGGGGAGCTGCTGGCAGGGGATGCGGTCGGGCCTGCGGCTCGCGCGGAGCTCGTCTTCCACCTGGCCGGGCTCGTCTCGCACGAGCCGCGCGACTTGCCGCGGTTGCGAGCTATCAACGTGGATGGGGTGGGCTGCGTCCTCCAGGCGGCGCCGGACGACGCCAGGGTGGTTCACGTCTCGAGCGTCGCCGCAGTCGGCCCGGCTCCAGGTCCCGACCGGCCGGCCACGGAGGGTCAGCCCTATCCCGAACGGGCCGCCGGCTATCCGTACTCGGCGACCAAGCGGGAAGGCGAGGAAGCCGCGTTCGCGGCGGCTCGGGGAGGCCGCGACGTCGTGATCGCCTGCCCGGGATTCCTCCTCGGCCCGGGAGACGTGTACGGCATCTCGACGTGGCCGGTGCGGCGCTACCTGGACGGGACGCTCAGGATCCACGAGCCGGGCGGCCTCTCGCACGTGGATGCGCGGGACATCGCCGCGGGGCTCGTGACGCTGGCCGACCGAGGGCGAGCCGGCGAGCGGACGATCCTCACGAACCGCGAGGGCAACCTGAGCCACGAGGGGCTCTTCCGTCGCATCGCCGCAGTCACGGGTATTCGGCGGCGCATGGTCGGCCTCCATCCTCGGATCGCCGCGATCGGCGCGAGGCTCGTCCCGTGGCCAGTGAAGCCGGGCGAAGTGCGCGCGGCCGCGAACTGGTGGTTCTACGACCCAGCGAAGGCCGAGCGAGAGCTCGACTGGGCCCCGCGCCCGCTCAACGAAACAATCCGAGACACGGCCGCCGAGCACATGGAGGGGTCCGACCCCGGACTGTGAGCAACCTCTGGGTGGGGCCCGACGCGACCCGCGGCGGCGGCGGGCTCCGCCCGTCGCCGTCCGAGACCTGTCGGAGAGCCATTCCGACCCAAATCGTCATGGTTCCGCGGAAGCGGAGCCGGATTTGGGTCGGTTAAGACATTGGGATCTGCCGCAGGACGCGCGGCTCGATCCGATCCAGGATCTCCGTCAGGCTTTCCCCGGTCGCCGTGATGCCGTGGTTTCGCAGGCCGATCACGGCGTGGGAGGGATCGGCTTCGCGGGCCAGGAGCTCCGAGACGCTCTCCGCCAGCTCCTCGGTGCCGCACGGGTAGTTCACGTCGGTCGCCGAGATGCCCTCGACCCACGCGTGGACGTGCAGGATCGCGCCGACGTCCGGATGCGCCTGGTAGATCATCCAATGCTCGATCGCGTCGACTGAAACCCGGCGCGGCTCGACGTTCGGCGGCACGCTCAGGATCATCTTGTTGTCGACGGGGTCGTAGCCGGTGACGAGGAGGATGTCCCGCCCCGGGATGTCGAGCTTCGTCTTGTCGACGCCGCTCGCGCTCATCCAGAACCGCGTCTCGTCCTTCCGGGACGACAGGTTCCCGTAGGAGAGCCCTCCGATCCCGTACAGGCGCTTCACGTGCCGGAGCTCGCGCTCCGAGAGGAGGTCCTCGATCGGGAACGGCGCAGGTAGGAGATCGAGGTCGCCCATCCGGACACCGGCCTCACGGACCTCCTCGGTGATCTCGTCACCCTCCCAGAGCTCCTCCTCGAGATCGGTGCGGAACTCGTTGTCAATCACGAGCTTCGACTCTGCGAGCGGCACCAGGCGATCGATGGTGCCCTCGGCGAGCGCCTCGTCTTCCTCGGCCTCGACGCCGTAGTGGCCGCGTTCCATCGTCGTGAACCAGACACCCGTGCCCGGCACGTAGCACAGCGAGATGTTCGCCAGCGCACGCACGAGCAGCGGGTAGTTGACCTTCAGGATGTCGTCCGGAACCTCGGGCAACTCCTGGATCGCGGCTGCGAACGTCCCGCGCGACTTGCGCCGGAACGGACGGGCCGTCTCGGCGCTCACGAGGTTGAGGACGAGATCGGCATCGTCCGTCGAGTCCACACGCGTGTAGCCCCGCCGGTCGAGCGCGTCCGAGAGATGTCCGGCGAACGCCTCGAAACGGGGGGACGTCGCGCCGCCTGTGAACGTGTACGTCATCGGCGGGCCAGTCTACCGCGCGCCTGCTCAAGGCCCGGCCGCCCGTGTGGGCAGTGCGATCTACCGCCTGGGCCTGATGCGCTCCAGGCCTCGTTCCGTCAGCGTCGAACGTCCCGGATCCATGTGTACGGTGATCGCTATCGAGTACGGCCGCGAGACACGGCGGGCATAGGCGCCGAACCCTTCGTCTCGAATGGGGCGAAGATCCTCGCGGTAGGGCACGAGGAGGTGCTCCCGGGAAGCCGAGCGCGCAGAGGTGAAGAACGCGAGCCCTACCCCGGTCGAGACCTCGAGAAGCGGCCGGCGCTCGGCGGCCGCGGTTCGCCGGAGCCCCTCGAACAGAGCGGCGAGCTCACCGGGTGAAGGGAGGGCTTCCGCGCTTGCGCGCAGCTCGGCCAGCGACGCGCGGAGGCCTGCGAGCTCGACGGGCGGGACGTCGATGAGGCGCGCCGTGCCGCCCGACCCTTCCTCGAGCGCGCGGAGGAGGTCGTCGACAGACGCGACGTCGAGCTTCTCGCCGACGACGCCCGCCCGCCGCAGCTCCTCGACGAGCGTGTTCAGGTAGACCCGCGAGCCGTGGAGAACGTCGGAGGCGCCGGCTAGGAGCCAGAGCGGCGAGAACCCGAACGCGGCGATCGAGCCGAGCTCGACGGCGTTTCCGGCTCCCTTTCGGACGGCGAGGCTGCGGGCGGTCGGCTCCTCGGGACTCGACTCCGCTCGTTCCACCCCGCCGACGAGCTCGATCGTGATCCGCAAGAGGTTGGCGGCGGTTGCCTCGTAGAAGCGGGATCGTCTGACGAGGCGCGGCAAGACCAAGACGCCGGCCTCGTGCAGCATTCCGCCCAGCAGCGCGGCGGCCGCCCGTAGGAGCCGTTCGGGAAGCGAGAGGAGATAGCGGCCGCCCAGGCGACGCACGCCGGACATGGTACGCGGCTCCCCGTGCCGCCAAACCCCGCCGATCCGGGGTGGTGCCCTTAACCGACCCTTAACCCCCCGCAAACAGGGCTCAACGGGTGCGCGGGCTATAACGGACGGCATGAAGAGCTTTGCGGGGTTGCTCGCAGCCGCCGCGCTCGGCGGCGGCATTGCTTTCGCAGTGGGAACCGCCGTCTGGGACGGCGGGACGTCCACGACCGTCCTCGGCGACGCGTCGGCCTCGACTTCGTCCTCGGAGCGCGAGAACGTCAGCGTCACAGGTGGCCCGCTCGCCGGCCGGATCTACCGGGATGCGGCGCCGGGCGTCGTCCAGGTCACCTCGAGCATCGCGGAGGAGGATCCCGTCTTTGGCACACAGCAGGGCCAGGCGCTCGGCTCGGGCTTCGTCATCGACAAGCTCGGCCACGTCATCACGAACTTCCACGTCGTCGATGGGGCGAGCGAGGTCTTCGTCAACTTCTCCGACAACGACCGAATGCGAGCCGAGGTCGTCGGCACCGACCCCTCGACCGACATCGCCGTGCTGGAGATCCGTGCGAATGCCAGGGCCTTGACCCCGCTCCCCTTCGGAGACTCGGACGCCGTACGCGTGGGCGACCCGGTCGTGGCGATCGGCAACCCGTTCGGCCTCGACCGCACCGTCACCGCGGGAATCGTGAGTGCTGTCCAGCGCGAAATCCTCGCTCCTAACGGCTATCCGATCGAGAGGGTCATCCAGACCGATGCGTCGATCAATAAAGGCAACTCCGGCGGCCCGCTCCTGAATGCGCGCGGCGAGGTCATTGGCGTCAACTCCCAGATCGAGACCGAGACGGGCGGCAACGTCGGCATCGGGTTCGCAGTCCCGATCGACACCGTGAGCGAGGTCGCCTCGGCCATCATCGAGGACGGCAAGGTCGAGCACGCATACCTCGGAATCCGGATGCAGACGATCGACGAGGCGCTCGCCGAGCTCGCCCGGGTTCCCGAGCGCGGCGTTCTCGTGACCGAGGTCGTTCCCGGCAGCCCGGCCGCGGAGGCCGGCCTCAGGGGCGGGGACGATTCTGTAGTGGTCGACGGTCTCACCTACCGGCTCGGCGGCGACGTGATCACTCGCGCCGGCGACGAGGACGTCGACAGCGCAGACGAGCTTCAGGACATCGTCACGTCGAGCGACCCGGGGGACCGCCTCGCGCTCGAGATCACCCGCGAAGGCGCTGAGCAGACAGTGACCGTCACCCTTGGCCTCCGGCCCGCCGACTCGAGCTAGGAGGCCTGGGAGCCCGCCCATCGGGCTCTCGATTCTTCCGGCGATCCGCGCAGACGCGTAGCTCGTACGGAAGCCAGGTCGGAGGCCCGTCCCGCCTGCCCGGGCCTCCGGCCTCCTTTTCTCCGCCTCTTTCGGAGCGAGGCCTTGAGTCGCATGAGCGCGCTGCGCGGCCCAGGGCGGCGTCCTCGGTCGCACCCGTAGCCTCCGGCTACGAATGCGACGCTGCGTCCTTGCCCTGAGCCGCCCATCACACTCCTGCGACGAAGCATCACTCCGAAAGATGCTCCGGTCTTGCTTTGAACTCGGGCGCTCTATTCTCAAGCGGTGATTCCGCGGGCCTTCGGCGAGAGCGCGCCCTTCTCGCTCGGGGCCGAGGAGGAGCTCTTCGTCGTCGACCGCCGGACGCTTCGGCCCGTTCCCGTTCCTGCCGACGCGCTCGACGGGGAGCGGATCAAGGCGGAGCTCATGGCCGCGGTCGTCGAGCTTGCGACCGGCATCTGCGGGAACGCCGAGGAGGTTCTGGGCACGCTCCGCGACCTGAGGCTGGACGCGCTCGGGCGGCTCTCGGAGCATGGGCTCGCGCCGGCCGCCTCGGGTACGTGGCCGACGGCCGTGCCGGAGGAGCAGGAGGTGACCGCGGACGAGGGCTACGAGCGCTTCGTCGAGTTCGCGGGCTCCTCTGCCCGGCGTCAGTTCTGCTCGGGCCTGCACGTTCACGTCGGCGTCGAGAGCCGCGAGGCATGCATGGTCGCCCTAGAGCACGTGCTGCCGTGGCTGCCGCTTCTCCTCGCCGTCTCGGCCAACTCGCCCTGGCTCGCAGGCCGGGAGACAGATCTCGCCTCGAACCGCGCCGAGCTCCTCTCGCTTCTCCCGAGGAGCGGCGCCCCGCCCGTCTTCGACCGCTACGCCGACTGGGAGCGGTATGCCGAGCGGCTGCTCGAGCTCGGGCTCGCGGACACGTACCGGCGGATCTGGTGGGACGTGCGGCCGCATCCGGGGTTCGGGACGCTCGAGATCCGCATGCCGGATCAACCGACGCGTGTGGAGGCCTCAGCCGCGTTCGCCGCGCTGCTCCAGGCGCTCGTCGCGACGGCCGAGCCCGGCCCTCCGGCCGACCGCGGGATCTACGCCGAGAACCGCTGGGCCGCGTTTCGCTTCGGCCGCTCGGCCCGGCTCGTCCATCCGGACGGAAGCCGTCTCGCGTCGGTCCCTGAACTCCTCGACGAGCTGCTCGAGCGGGTGGGCCCGACTGCCGAGAGCCTCGGCTCGGCGTCGCTCCTCGAACCGCTCCTCGCGCTCGACGGCGCCGGCGAGCAGCTCGACATCGGTCGAGCCGAAGGGCTGGACGCCCTCGGTCGCAGGCTCGTCGAGCTGACGTAATCTGAGCGCGTGCCTGTCAGGACAGAGACCATTCAAGTGACGGGCGTGCGCTGCGAGCGGTGCGTGATGCGACTCGGCGCCGTCCTCCAGCCGCTCGAGGGCATCGAGTCAGCGAACGCGAACCTCATGGGCCAGGTGACCCTTTCCTGGGACGAGGAGCGCCTCGCGCGCGACGAGATCGTCGCCGCGCTCGACGGGGCAGGTTTCAAGCCGGCCGCCTAGTCGAAGCCTGCAAATTCCAGGAATGACGGCTCGTCCGCCGTCGTTCACCTCCGTGTAGTGTCGGCGCGTGAGCGAAGCACAGACGGACCCTCGCCGACTCGCGGAGGACGCGCGCGACCGCGTTCGCTTCGAGGAGGAGGCGCTCGAGCTCTCCGACCAGATCTACCGCGTTGCGCGACGGCTCGTCTCGACCCGCGAAGAGGCGGAGGATCTCGTCCAGGAGACCTACGCGCGCGCCTTCCGGAGCAGGCGCTCCTACACGCCGGGCACGAACCTCCGAGCCTGGCTCTTCCGCATCCTCACGAACCTCAACATCGACCGCGGCCGGCGCGACCAGCGGACGCCGGATCTCCAGCCGATGGAGGAAGGCGATTACTACCTTTACAACCGCCTCGAGCAGGAGTCCGGCGCCGAGGACGAGCAGCGGATCGTCGAACGGCTGTCTCAGGACTCGGTCGTGGACGCGCTGTCGGCCGTCCCTCACAACTTCCGTGACGTGCTCGTGCTCGTCGACATCGGGGACTTCAGCTACCAGGACGCGGCTCAGATCCTCGACGTGCCGATCGGAACCGTGATGTCCCGTCTCCATCGCGGAAGGCGGATCCTGAAGCAGGAACTGGCAGAAGCGACCGTATCGGAGGCGTCGTGATCGATCCGTGCGCCAAGTGCGAGGAGGTGCTTCAGCCCTACCTCGACCGGGAGCTCACCGACGCCGAGCGCGACGAGGCCGAGGCTCATCTCGACGGGTGCAGCTACTGCCGGAAGCGGTACCGGTTCGAGGAGTCGCTTCGCCGGTACGTCCGAGATGCCGCAGCCGAGACGATGCCGCCGGAGCTGAAGGCGAGGCTCGCGGCGCTTCGCACCCCGCTCGTCTGAGCAGCGGCGGCCTGTACAGTCGTCTTAGCGGACGAATCGTGTCATGAAGCACTTGCTCCTTCGCTACCAACGTGAGTTGACCGTCTTCGCCGCGGTGCTGATCGCAACCGGCGGATTCGCTATTGCCGCGCTCGTTTCCGAGGGAAGTCAGGCCGTGGGCGCCGGGACATATGTGGTGCGGAGCGACACGAGCGGGCTCCTCGTCACCGGTGAGGTTCTCGACGTCACGACGAACGCGCGCGGCCGGACCGTGACGGTCGTGAAGTGGCAATACGCGGCGGGGCAAGACGCTGACGCGGACGCTCCGTGCTGAGCCCGTCGGCCCCGCGCGCGTGACGGTCACGGAGAGCGGGCTGGCAAGTCCCCCGCTGAGCGGCCTGGCGAGTCCCCCGCTAACCGTGACCGAGAGCGAGACGCTGACGATGCGCCAGGTCGAGACGGTCTCCGAGACGCAGACGGTGGTCGACTCCCAGACCGTCACGGAGACCGTCGTGGTGACGGAAACCCTTCCCGCGACGACCGCCACCGTGGAAGCCCCGCCGAGCTCCGAATGAGCTGAGCGGGAGGCTAGCCGCCGTGGTCAGGCGCGGTCGCTGCCCACGATCACGACGAGCCGCAGATCGTCCTTCCCGCCTGGAAGCGCCGTGATCGACACGCCGAGGGCCTCGGCCAAGCGTCCGGCGATGGCTTCCGCGCCCGGCGGGAAGTACACGCGGGTCTCCACGTAATCGTTTCGGTCAGCGTTGCCGACGTCGCCGATCCGGTAGGCGAGCGGGCCGCCGATCTCGTTGGCGACCTCCGTGGCGGCGTTCGGCGTTCTCGTCCCGTTGTAGACGTCCACTCGGATCCTCCACGGCGGCGGCAGGTTGACCGCGGCTTCGGCCGAGCCGCTAACCGGAGTGGGAGCCGGGTCGGCACCGATCGGGCCGGGCCGGACCGCGAGGAGCGCGACCGTTGCCGCGAGCAGGACGATGAGCACGGTCGGGAGGTAGCGGCGAGCGTGGGCGAAGCGCGAGCCTGGCGTCAGCGGCGGCACGGAGAGACCGGCCAGCTCGCGCGCCTCGCGCTCGGAGATCTCGAGCGCGGTGCCGTAGACGAGCGCGGCGGCGACCGCGCGCTCGATCGACGGGAAGCGGTAGAGGCGGTTTTCCTCGAGAGCTCTCAGGTCCTCGACGTGCAGGCGCGCGCGGGCGGCCGCCTCCTCGAGCGTCAGGCGGCGCCGGAGCCGGACGGCTCCCAGCGGGGACTCGGTCTGGACTGCGACAGCCATGGAAGAGGCTTTCGTCGGGCGGTGGCTCCGCCCTCCCAAGGCATCGGCAGTCTCGGTTGCCCGCTGTAGGGGCGGGACTTGTCCCGCCCGCGGGGCAGCACGCTGGTTCCGCGCGTTTAACCGGAACCGCTCTGCGGTTCCTCCTTACGAATCGCGCTAGAGGCGGCGCGATTCGCCCGGCCCTGGCGGGCCTCCAACACCCTTTCTGTCCTCAGTGTCTTTGTAGGGGCGAGGCATGCCTCGCCCGGTCTCCGGCGGCACGGCTCACCGGGCGCATCCCTGCGGCCCGCGTAAACGGAACCGCTTTGCGGTTCCTCCATGCGAATCGCGCTAGAGGCGGCGCGATTCGCCCGGCCCTGGCGGGCCTCCAGCCGCGATCGCCTCGATGTCCGCGAGCTGGACGAGCTTCACGACCGTGCGGCTCAGGGCACGCTGGTCCTCCTCCGTCTCGGCCTCGGGCAGCGTCCGCCAGAGGTCACGGGCGCAGCGGACGAGGGCCGCGATTCGCTCTCGCTCTTCCGTGAAACCGTCCCGCTGCGCGCAGGCGTTCTCGGCCAGGCCGAGCACGCCGACCGAGTCCTCCTGCCGCATCCAGATGAGGGGCGTCGCCATCGCGAGGTAATGGTGGATCCGCGCGAAGGTCATCGGCTGCTCGATCGTGCGACGGCCGATCGGCTCCGTCGGCTCTGCGGGCGGCTCGCCGTCCCGGATCCGAAGCGCGGTGAGCCCGAGAAGATCCCGGCGCCGGTCTTCGTCGAACCCGCTCGTCTGCGCGGCGCGCAGGGTGTTCGCGAGGGAGTTCGGCTGCTGTCCGTACGGGTAGTCGGACGCGTAGACGAGTTGTTCCGGCGGAATGCGGCTGAACGCGTCGAGAAGATCCACCGGGCTCCACACCGAGGTGTCGAAGAAGACGCCCGCCCGTCCGGCGAAGATCTCGGAAAGAGCCGCCAGGTCTGCGATTCCGAGGTGGGCGATGATGAGCTGTGCGTCCGGGTGGAGCTCCGTGAGCCGTCCGAGCTCGGTCGCGATGGGCGGCAGGCCGCGGCCGCCGTGGATCAGGATCGGCACGCGCCGCTCTCCGGCGATTCGGAACACAGGCTCGAGCCGCTCGTCGTTCAGCCGGAACTTCTGCGCTCGCGGGTGGAGCTTGATGCCCCGGGCGCCGCGATCCAGGCAGCGTTCGGCCTCTGACACGGGATCCTCGGACAGATCGAGTCGCACGAAGGGCACGAGCAGCCCGTCCGACCGTTCGGCCGCGGCGAGGGTCCGGTCGTTGGCGGCCGTGAAAGCGGGATGTCTGTCGGGCTCGTCGAGACAGAAGGCAAACGCCCCGCGCGGCGACCACTCGCGGAGGAATCGGAGCAGGTCGTCGAGCGGCGCGACGAACCCGTCGATGTCGCGCCCCACGTGAACGTGCGCGTCGAAGACGTCGGCGCCCGCCGGCACGAGCTTCCGGACCTCGCGCTCGTAGTCTGCGAGGAGGCTCCGAGCCCTGTCGTAGACGTCCTCCGACATGGCTCGGAGCCTACCCGCGAGTCAGCGAAGCGATGCGATGAACGAGAGCTTGCGGCCGTCGTCCAGTGCGCGGCCGGAGCACGAGTATTGCCTTCCGCTCCAGCAGTCGAAGCGCGAGCTCGCGTTCACGAGCAGGAGCTCGACCCTGCGGACTCTGCGCCCGAAGTGCACGACTTCGCGCCCGTTGCCGGCCGGACCGAGCCAGATGTACTCCACGTCGAGCTTGCCGGACTTCCTGACGACCATCGCCCGGGCCGCGGCGCCCCGCGACTTCCTGTGCAAGTCCAGGCGAAGGACGAGTTCGCCGGTTCGCGGCGCGTCAGACCGTCGGTGGAACACCACCCAGCGCGAGGAGAGGTGCTTGGATCGCAGGGTGTCGGAACGGCTGCGCGCGCTTCGGCCGAGCCGGTAACGCTCGCGCGTCGGAGAGTTGAGCCCGCTTGGAAGACCGGGCAGCGTGTACGACACCCGCGGCCGGCGGTTGGCGAATGCGAAGCCCGTGTAGACCTGGCGAAGCGAGCGATCCTCAACGCCGACGACGTGCCTTATGCCTTGCGTCGAGTAGTTGTCGGGCCGACCGTTACGCGCGTCGAGCCGACGCCAGATCCGGCGCATGATCTCGGGGCCGCCGAACCGCTCGGAGAGGTGCTTGAGGAAGATCCAGTTTCCATAGACGGTGCCCGAGCTCGGGCTGCTCAGGTCGAGCGGGAT
Source organism: uncultured Actinomycetes bacterium (assembly GCA_963733135.1). GTDB lineage: Bacteria > Actinomycetota > Thermoleophilia > Gaiellales > Gaiellaceae > CAVTBX01. Next base: position 326,599 of record CAVTBX010000004.1, on the reverse strand, counting down.
TCCGGGGTTCGTGATCTGGCTCGTATCGAGGTACTGGTAGTTGTCATGGATGCTCGGATAGACGACCCGCTCCATCGCGGTCGCACCGCTCTCCATCATCCAGGCGTCCTCGGCGTAGTCGAGCGCGAACTGCTCGGCGTGATGCACCTCGTGGGCGATGGTCACCTTGTTGGCGGCCTGGCCGAACACGCCGCTGGGAAACTGGCTCTGCTTGAAGTCGTCGTCGAGCACGCAGTAGGCCGACACGTCCCAGCGGCCGGGCTGCGCGACGCGCGGGTCGTCCGACGTGCAGTAGCCGTAGAAGCCGTCGTTGCCGATGTTCGCGAGGTAGACGTCGAGCGCGCCGTTCGGGTTGCCCAAGGCAACCGAAGACGAATCGTCTTTCGGCTTCGGGAAGTTCAGCCGGCCGACCTGCTCGGCGAACACCTTCTCCATGGCCGCGACCGTGCCGTCGATCCAGTCGGGAATCCCGTCTCCCGAGGCGCCCGCGGACGGAGGTGCGTCCTGCGTGGTCTCGACCCAGTGGACGCACCAACGCGGTGTGCCGCGCGGCTCGCACACGGGGCTCGCGGGCGCCTCGGTGGTCGTCCAGCCGTCTCCGAAGACGTCGGCAGTCCCGTCGCTCGGTCGCGCGAGCAGCGCTTCCGCCGCGGCACGATCTTCAGGAGAGAGTTCGTCGAGGCGCAGGGCGAGGTCGCGGAGCACGAGTGTCGCGGCCTGAGGGCGAACCGGTGCTACGGAGCCGTAGCGCCGTGTGGCGGCCTCCGGGCGGAAGAGAGCCTTGGCGCGCTCGAGCGCGTACTCGGCCTCGCTGAGCTCACCGACCGCGAGCGCGCGGCTCAGTCCGTCGGCGGGAACCGGCGTGAGCGGAGTGAGCTTGGTCGCGGCTGCGGCGGACGAGGTGGCGACGATCGCGGCGAGGCAGAGGGCGCAGGAAAGGACGAGCGGCCGTACGTAGGCCATGCAAGCTCCTGAGGGAGGATGTGCGGACGGGAAGACCCCGCGGGAGCGTAGCTTGCGCCATGCGGCCACGTCTACTTTGGCCAGGTCCCGGCGCTACGGCGGGTCGACCGTCGCAACGAAGTCGAACGTGTTCGAGCTCGTGAAGCTGGATCCGCTTGCATTCGTGAAGACGACGATCACTTCGCTGACCGACGTGTCGAAGGGCACGAAGCCTCCGTTTGCAACATCAACGGGATTCTCGACGACGCCGTTGTCCCGAATGACGATCGCCTCGATGTCGCCCCGAGCGGTGGGAATCGACACGCCCGAAAAGTCGAGCTCAGTGTCGTCGACCAGGCTCGAATCCGGCCGTAGCCGCAGGTAGTCGTTCGCCCGCCTTGCGATCGGGAAAGTCACGTCCGCTTCGGTCACGACGGGCGGTCCGGACACGGGGTCGGGCGTTGGGTAGCCGGAGCCCTGGTTCGCCTCGCCATACCGACCAGCGGCACGAGGAGCCGCGTTCCACTCCCCGAACGTCCTCATCTCCTCGAGCAACGTCCTGCCTTCAGCCGCCAGCGCGACGGCGATGGCGCCGAACCCCTGTCTCGCCTTTCCCACGGCCTGTTTCCAGATCCTTCTAATCACCACCGGCCGGTCGCTTGCGCCGGGCCCGAGATTCTCGCTCAGGAAGCGGTACCAGATCCACGTGCCGTAGGGCCAGAGCGCAAACGTGCCGCTCGTGAAGAACCTGTCCAGCGATTGCCAGGGCAGGGAGCCGAGCGGGCTCGTCCTTGTCAAGTACTGCCGGTTGTCGTTGATGGAGGTGAAGACCTGATCCTCCATCCACGTTGCCGTTCCCTCCATCATCGCCTTGTTCTCGAACGCGTCGTAGGCGAACTGGATCGCGTGGTGAAACTCGTGCGCGAGCGTGACCTTGTTGGCCGCGTTGCCAGTTGCGCCGTTCCTGAACTCGGACCTGCGGAAGTCGTTGTCGATGACGCAGTACGCGGACACCTGACGCTTAGTGCCCGGCATGTCGCTCGTGCAGTAGCCGTAGATGCCTGCATCACCGATTTGCGCGATGAAGATGTCGATCTTCTTGTTCGGGTTGCCACCGTTGTGACCGCCGGATGATCGGTCGGGCAGCGGTTTCTTCCAACCGAGGTCTCCGATCGTCGTGTTCCAGACCGTCTTCATGTTCGCGATCGTCTTGTCGACGTAGTCGGGCCTGTTGTTGTTCGGCCTCCGGTCCTTGAGCGAAGGCTTCTCGCTGCCTTGCGTTACCCAATGGACGCAGAACCGCGCCGTACAGGCGCGCTCGCGCTCTGAGCGCGGGACGCCCCCGTACCCAGCCAGCCCGCCCTTGTCGCTGGGCCGCGCCAGCAGCCGCTCGGCGAGCTGCCGGTCGGCCGCAGACAGCCGCGCCTTCTCTTTGATGAGATCCCGAAGGACGAGGGTCGCCTCACGTGGATCTACGGACGCGACGGCCGCGCGGAAGGTCGCATCCACCTCGCTCGGCGCGAGGATCGCGAGCGCACGCTGGAGCGCGAGCTCCGGCGTGGTCGTCCCGCTCTCCGCTTCGCTCATCGGTTGATCCGACGCTGTCCGAGACACCGCCGTGTCGGACGCTCCGACCGTCGGCGCGGCCAGGAGTGCGAGCACGGCGGCGAATGCGGCCGAGCCGATGAGCGGGCGTGCGCGAGCCATTAGCTACCTCGAGCGGGGGGTGGATGGAAGACCTCCGACTGCCTTGCGAACCAACCGCCGAGGCGCGGAGCATGTCCAGGATAGCCAGGGCCGTTCACGGCACGCGACGCGGGGAAAGACCTCGGGTAGCATCGCACGCGTGCCGAACGTCCTGATCCACGCCGACACGATTCGATCTCCGGAGCTCAGGCACGAGGTCCCGCTCCTGATCGGCGACGCGTTCGTCTACCTCGAGCAGAACGGCTCTCGGCTCGTCTACACGAGTTCGCTCGAGGCCCCGCGGCTCGGAGAGATCGACGGGCTCGATGTCGTGCTGATTGAGGAGATCGGCTTCGACGAGCTTCTCGCAAGCGGCATCGACCGACCGTCCATCGAGCGTGAGCTCGTCCTCCGCGCCTGCCGCCACGCAGGCGTGGCCGAGGCGGTCGTGCCGCGGGCGTTCCCACTCGACACCGCCGACCACCTGCGCGCGAACGGCATCGAGCTCCGCGCGGACGGCGATGTCTTCGACGAGCGGCGGCGCGTCAAGACCTCCGAGGAGCTCGAGGGGATCGAGCGAGCGCAGCGCGGCGCCGAGGCTGCGATGGACGGGATCCGCGCCAGACTTCGCGAGGGGGGCGACGTGACCTCAGAGGAGCTCCAGGGAATCGCTCTACGGACCTTCACCGAGCACGGCCTGACCGCCCCTGATTCGCTGATCGTCTCCCACGGCGCCCAGACCGCGATCGGACACGAAGCGGGGCATGGGAGGGTCGAGCCCGGCGAGCCGATCGTCTGCGACCTCTTCCCGCAGGACTCGGTTTCCGGCTGCTTCACGGACATGACCCGCACCTTCTGCATCGGTGAGCCGCCGGAGGAGCTCGTCGAATTCCATCGGCTGTGCCGGGAGTCGCTCGATCGAGTCTATGACTCGATCCGAGCCGGGATCACCGGCAAGGAGCTCCACACCATCTCCTGTGAGCCGTTCGAGACGGCCGGCTTCAAGACGCAGCTCTCGAAGCAGCCCGGCGAGGTGCTCGACGAGGGGTACTTCCACAGCCTCGGCCATGGGGTTGGCCTCGAGGTGCACGAGGAACCGGGCCTGGGCCGAACCGGCGGCGAGCTCGTCGAGGGCGACGTGGTCGCGATCGAGCCCGGCATCTACCGCAAGGGTTTCGGCGGCTGTCGCCTGGAGGACATCGTGCGGGTCACGGCCGACGGCTGCGAGCGGATCACCGAGTACGCGTACGACCTGACTCCTTAGCGGCACACGTCGTGTGCGTCTTCCGCGATGTAGGTGACATGCCTCGCCCGGGCGCAGAACTCGCTTCTGGTCCGATGCGGCTTCGCCAAGCCGGCCCGGCTCGGCCGTCTGATTGGGTCCGAGTGGCATGCGATTCCGTCGCGGTGGCCCGGGGTCGACACCGACGCGTCCGTCGTCATGCCGAACCACTCACGGAATCCTCTGGCTGGCGCGGGCGGGACAAGTCCCGCCCCTACGCCGGGTGATCGGTGCCTTCAAAGCGGCATTTCCCGACGAGCCGGCCGCGCCGTCTGGCAACGGACCTTCCACGACCGGGTCATTCGCGACGAAGCTGAACTGGAAGTCCTGCGCCGCTACATCGACGAGAATCCGCTCCGCTGGCGAGTGTAGGGGTGGGACTTGTCCCGCCCGCGGGTCGCGGGTCTACGACGGAACCGCCAGCAACTCCTCGAACCGCGTGGCGTCGTCGAAGGGGCCGATCACCGCGAGGCGCAGACGGTCGCCCGCGATCACGTCCTGCGGCGACTCGCTGCACGTCCTCCACGGTGACGGCGTCGAACCCGGCCAGCACCTCGTCCGGCTCGCGCGCCCGTCCCTCGAGAACCTCGCCGCGCAGGCCGAACATGATCATCCCCTTCGGATCCTCGAGCGAGAGCACGAGCCGCCCCTTGGCGAAGTTCCTCGCCTTGTCGAGCTCGTCTCGCTCCAGCGGCTCGTCGGCGATCCGCGCGAACTCGGCAGCGATCGTCTGGATCGCCTCGTCGATCCGGTTGATGTCGACGCCGCCCTGCGCGTAGAGCGTGCCTGCGTCGGTATAGCCCTGGTTGAAGCCGTAGACGTAGTAGGCAAGCCCGCGCCGCTCCCGGACTTCCGTGAAGAGCCGTGACGACATGCCGCCGCCGAGCGCGGTGGCGAGGAGGTTCAGCGCATAGCGATCAGGGTGATCGAGCGGGTAGCTGTGGACGCCGAGGCGCACGTGCGCTTGGTCTGACTGCTTGGTGTGCACCTTGACGGCTGTCCCGTTCGAGCTCGGCTCGGCGGCCGGAGGAATGCCCTCGCCGCCCTCAGGCACATCGCCGAGCAGGTCCTCGACCCGAGCCACGGCGTCGTCCCCGATCGCGCCGGCCAGGCCCGCAACCATTCGTGGCGCGCGGTACCACCGCTCGAGGTAGCCGAGGAAGGTCTCGCGGGTCGCAGAGCGCACCGTCTCCTTCGTGCCGATGATGTCCCAGCCGAGCGGCGTGTTGCCGTAGAGGAGCTCGTCGTAGACACCCTCGAGGAACTCCCGAGGAGTGTCGTAGTACATGTTCATCTCCTCGACGATGACGCCCTTCTCGCGGTCGATCTCCTCGGCGTTGAACTTCGAGTTCCGAAGCATGTCGACGAGCACGTCGAGCGCCGTGTCGCGGTGCTCGGCCGCACACTTGACGTAGTAGCCCGTGTACTCCTTGCCCGTGAACGCGTTGAACTCCCCGCCGATCGAGTCGATCTCGCCGGCGATGTCCCGCGCGGTGGGCCGCCTGTCCGTGCCCTTGAAGAACATGTGCTCGGCAAAGTGGGCGATCCCGTTCGTCTCGCGGGTCTCGTAGCGCGAGCCCGCTGCGAGCATCACGAAGCAGGCAACGGACTTCGCCTGCGGCATGTCTGCGGTCAGGACACGCAGGCCGTTCGGGAGAACTGTTTTCTCGAAGGCGTTCACGATGGGGCAAGGCTCCTTGTCTCGTAGGCGTCGATCCTGCGCCGCCACTCCTCCGGCACTGGAATCGACGTGCGGGTGTCGTAGTCGAAGGTCACGTGGACTGTCGATCCGTCAGCCCTGAGGCGCCCGTCTTCGCCGTGGATCTCGAACTCGAAGCGGAGGCTCTTGCCGCCGATCTCCGCGACCCTGGTTCCGACGTCTAGGGTCTCGCCCAGAAACGAAGAGGCGCGAAACGCAATCCGTGCCTCGGCGACAATTCCGAGCTCCTCGAGCTCGAGCGGGCCGAGCACCTCCTGCATGTAGGCGAGCCGCGCCGACTCGACGTAACTCAGGTACGCCGCGTTGTTCAGGTGTCCGAGCGCGTCGAGGTCGCGGAACTCCACCGGCTGTCGGAAGACGAAGCGGAAACCCTCCATCGGGCGCATGGTAGCTTCGGCCTCCTATGCCGATTCTCGGGGAACAGACGCGCGCGGCTGTCGAGGCCCAACCCGAGGTGCTGTCAGGCGTTGCGGAGCGCATCGGCGAGCGGAGGTTCCCGTCCGGCCGCGTGCTCTTCACCGGTTGCGGGACGTCGTACCACGCCGCTCTGGCTGCGGCCGACCTCGCGGGCGGCGAGGCGCGGCAGGCGCTCGACCTGGTGCTGCGTCCGGAGCCGGCGGAGGTGCTCGTGGCCATCAGCCATGAGGGCACGACGCCGCTGACGACGGAGGCAGTACGTGCGTTCTCCGGTGAGACATGGCTCGTCACGGGTGCGTCCGAGAGCCCGCTCGCCGAGCTCGCATCTGAGGTCATCCAGGTGGCGCCGGAGATCGAGCTCTCGTACTGCCATACGAAGAGCTACACCGCTGCGCTCGCCGGCTGCGCGGCTCTGGCCGGCCACGACGTCTCGGGTGTCGCCGAGGCGGTGCAGTCCGCGCTGGACGGGCCGCCACGGCTCGAGCCGTCCGATCACGAGCGCTGGCTCGTCGTCGGCGCCGGGCGCGACTGGCCGACGGCGCAGGAGGCCGCCCTCAAGCTCCGCGAGGGCACGTTCGTCGCAGCAGAGGCGTACCAGACGGAGCAGCTCTTGCACGGCCATCTCGCCGCAGTCGACGAGACCGTGAGAGCTGCCGTCTTGGAAGGCGAGGGCCGCGCGGGCGGGCGAGCCGAGGACGCTGTGAAAGCACTCAGCGAGCTCGGCTGCCGAGTCGACGTCGTCCCGCAGGCTTCAGGGTGGGAGCGTCCGATCCTGGGGATCATCCCGTTTCATCTCCTCGTCCTGTCCCTCGCAGAGCGGCGAGGCGTCAACCCGGATCGGATCCGGGGGGACGAAGAGCGCTGGAAGCGAGCCCGCGAGAGCTACGCGTAGCTTCTCCGCATCGATGCCTGTACTGCACTTTCGGCGCAGATCCGCGCACCACGTGCGCGTAGTTTCGGGATACGCTCGACGCGGGGGAACCGGTAATCCGGGGGTCCCCCAGGGGGAATGTCTGACGCGTCTAGCTAGAAGGCGCTCAGCGGATGAGTAGCCCGCCCTTGTGACGGGCACCCGACAAGAACTCGAGCCAGTCGCGCCAGAGCTTCTCGTCGGCCATCGCGGTCGGGACTTCGGATGCGACCTCGAGCGCGCCCTCGATCTGCTGCGGCGTCACCTGGGCGCGCCCTTCGCTCGTCTGCGGGGCCAGCTTCTCGACCGGGAAGGCCTCGGCCATCCCCTGGAGCACCATCTCCTGGCGGAGGGCCTCGATCTCACGCTCGCCGAGCCAGACGTGACCGGACATCCCGTCGTTGAACGCCCACCAGAGGTTGACGCTCACGCCAGCCGCTCGAGCTCGCCGAGGAGCCGGTCGACCTCCTCGGCCGTGTTGTAGTGGACGATGCCGACCCGCACCGCCCCTTCGGGCAGCCTGAGTCTTTGCATGATCTCGAGCGCGTAGTAGTTACCCGCCCAGGCTGCGATGTCGCGTTCGGCGAGTATCTCCGTGACCTCCGCTGGACGCCGGTCGCCCACTCTCAGGGCGAAGGTCGGTACCCGACCCTCGAGCCCGGCAGGCCCGTGGATTCGAACGCCGTCGGGGAGACCGTCCAGGAACCGTTCGCCGAGCTCGCGTTCGTGCGCTTGGATCGAGTCCCAGCCGAGCTCCTCGATGTACTCGACGGCCGCGGTCGTGCCGGCGAGGGCCTCATGCGCCAAGGTACCGGTCTCGAACCGGTGCGAGACCGGGTCGTCGGGCGCGGGGCGCACCTTGTACGGCCGCCAGCGCTCCAGCACCTCACGGCGCCCGAAGAAGACGCCGGCGTGCGGTCCAAAGAACTTGTAGGGCGAGCAGAGCAGGACATCAACCCCGGCCTCCTCGGCATGGATGGGCCCGTGCGGTGCGTAGTGAACGGCGTCGACCCATACCAGCGCCCCAGCCTCGTGCACGAGATCTGCGATCCGCCGAACCTCGGTGACCGTTCCGACGGCATTCGACGCCCACGGGTATGCGACGACTCGCGTTCGCGACGAAAGCTGCCGCTCGAGGTCGTCGAGGTCGAGCCGGCACTCGTCGTCGACATCGACGAACCTGACGACGAGATCCTTGTCCTTGGCGAGCTCGAGCCAGGGCGAGACGTTCGCATCGTGGTCGAGGCGCGTGACGACTACCTCGTCGCCGGGCTTCCAGCCGCGCGCCGCCGTTCTCGAGAGGGTGAAGTTGAGCGTCGTCATGTTCGCCCCGAACCCGACCTCGTCCGCCGACGCGCCTAAGAAGCGCGCGACCGCGCGATGCGCCTCCTCGACCGTCCGATCGCTCTCCCGGCTGGTCGAGAACGACCCGCCCAGGTTCGCATTGGACTCCTGGAGGTAGCCGGCCATCGCCTCGATGACCGAGTCGGGAACCTGTGTGCCGCCTGGCCCGTCGAAGAACGCCGTCGGCCCATCCAGCGCGCTGTACCTCGCACGTACGGCTGCGACATCGAATGCGACGGTGCTCACGCGGCTGACGCTAGCGCATGGAGAATGAACAGACCGTGACGTTCGCGGTCTCCTGCCTCTCCGAAGGGCTCCTCCGCGTCGACGGTGCACGCGTCGAGCGGCTCGACCGCGTGCCGACAGCGGGCCTCGCGCTCTCATCCCACGGGGATGCCAGGGCGCGTCACTCTCCGTCCGAGACCGCCTCGGCGGGCGAGGTCTTGCTGGGCGATCGGACGCTTGAGGTTGCCGGGCTGCTCGACCCGCACGAGCTCGCCTGGGACGGGCAACTCCTCGCCGGCGTCGCCACGCTCGCGAACGCCGTCCGGTGGTTCGATCAGCGAGGGCGCGTCGTGCGGAGCTGGCAGGCGCCCGGCGCCGGGGACTGCTGGCACCTGAACGGCATCGCCGTCGGCGGCGGCCGCACCGCTGTCACCGCCTTCGGACGCTTTGCCCGTCACCGCGACTGGGCCGAGACGCCCCGAGCTGGAGCGGGCCTGGTGCTCGAGGCCTCGTCCGGCCGCGTCCTCCGCGATGGTCTCTCCTCGCCTCATAGCCCACGGTTTGTCGACGGAGCGTTGGCGGTCTGTGACAGCGGGCGAGGCGAGCTAGTCGTCGGCGGCCGCAAGGTGGGCATCGGCGGCTGGACGCGTGGGCTCGCCGTCACCGACCTGCTCTTCGCGGTCGGCGTCAGCGCCCGGCGAGGAGAGGCCGGCTGCGCCGAGCTGGCGCTCGTGCGTCGGGCCGACCTCCAGGTCGTGCGTCGCATCCCCCTCCCGGTTCGCGAGGTCTTCGACGTCGTGGAGCTGACGCCGGCCCGAGCCCGGTGCCTGGCCCGTCCGGCCGTGAGTCCGCCGGCAATGGCGCGGCTTCGAACCAGCGATCTCGAAGCAGGGATCGCTGCTCCCGCGAGGCTTCGGCTTCGGCGAGGCTCCCTCGGCGAAGTTCCGTGCACGGTCACGAACCGAGGGGATGCGGTGCTCCGAAGCGCGCCGCCATATCCGGTGGAGATCGTCGCGGAATGGGCCTCGGGAGACCGTGCTCTCTGGTCACCGTTGCCGGAACCCCTCGAGCCCGGATGCTCGATCGAGCTGCCGGTGCGTCTTCTCGCGCCGCGCCGGCCCGGCCCCGACATCCTTGAGCTTCGGCTCGTCCAGGCCGGTGTCGCTTGGTTCGAGGGACGTGCGCGTGTCGAGGTGACCGTGGCGTGACCTCGGCGGTACCGGACGTCCTCGGGCCCGGCCTGAAGCTCGTTTTCTGCGGCATCAATCCAGGCCATCGCTCTGCCGCAGCCGGAGCGCACTTCGCCAATCCGAGGAACGACTTCTGGCGCCTTCTCCACGACGCGGGATTCACTCCGCGTCTCTACGAGCCGACCGAGCAGCACACGCTGCTCGAGCTCGGGCTCGGTCTGACGAATGCCGCCTTTCGGACGACTCGTGGGAGCAGCGATCTGCGCCGCGGCGACTTCGCCGGCTCGGACGAGCGCCTCGCCGATCTCGCGGAGCGCCTTCGGCCGGGCGGCATCGCCTTCGTCGGCAAGGTGGCCTACGCCGGGGTGTTTCGGGAGCGCACCGCCCTCGGTCGACAGGAGAAGCTGCTCGGCGACACCTGGCTGTTCGTCTTGCCGTCGACATCCCCGGCCAACGCCGCCGTGTCGTACGTCGAGCGGCTGCGCTGGTTCGGCGCCCTTCGCTCCCTCCTGCCGTGAACGTTTCGGACGTCGCAGTCGTCTAACGCCTAGGCAAAGCACTCAGGACGGCGCATAGTTGCCGGTGCGAACCGGACGTGAAAGGAGACGACGTGGGCGCGAGCGAAATGTGGAGGATCAGAGGTCTGCTCGTCATGCTCGGTGCCGTCGCTGCGCTCGCAGCCTCCCAGCCCGCTGCCGCGGCGCCGGGCGAGTGCCCGACCATCTTCGACACTTCCGCGCTCGCCGCCGGCGTGACCGGCGAGGGATGGACGGTGTCCCAGGGCACGACGCCTGAGCCGTTCGACGTGACCGTTCTCGGCGTCCTCCCGAACGCGATCGCCCCCGGCCGCGACATGATCATCGTCGAGGCATCGAGCCCTGCCATCGACGCGGTCGGCGGCATCTGGTTCGGCATGTCCGGCTCGCCCGTCTATGTCGGAGGTGAGCTGATCGGCGCCGTAGCTTTCGGGCTCACGGCCGGCCCATCGCCGATCGCCGGCCTGACACCTGCGTCCGAGCTCTTGAAGGTGCACGAGTACCCCGTCGCCTCCGAGTCGTCGGCGGCGAAGCAGATCCGATTGCCGAAGGTGCTGGCCCGCACCGTCGCTCGCCGGGCCGGCGTGACCACTCGGGCTGCCTCGACCCTCGTTCGCCTGAAGATGCCGCTGAGCGTCTCAGGCGTCGACGAGCGCGGGCTCAAGCGCGTGAGGAAGCTCGCACGACGTCAGGGCGCCCGTGTCATGCCGTATCGAGGAGCCTCGGCAAACGCGGTCGATCCAGCCGATCCTTCGGAGATCGTGCCGGGCGGGAACTTCGCCGCCGCCCTCTCCTACGGAGACGTCACTGTCGGCGGCGTCGGAACGACGAGCTACGTGTGCGACGGCCGGGCAATCGCGTTCGGCCATCCGCTCTTCGCGTTTGGGTCTACGTCCGCGTCTGCCAGCGTCGCCGACGCTCTCAGGATCGTCGGCGACTCGATCGGCGGGCCCTTCAAGCTCGCGACGATCGGCGGCAGCGTCGGCGTGCTCGACCAGGATCGCATCGCTGGGATCCGCGCCCTGCTCGGGCCGGCTCCATCCTCGATCTCGATCGAGTCCAGCCTGACCTCCCTGGACACGAACCGCTCCCGAGACGGGCACACTGACGCCGTTCTCGAGGACGTGCTACCCGACCTCGCCTTCCTGCACGTCCTGGGCAACGTGGACAGCGTGCAGGACGCGATCGGCCCTGGATCAGCGGGGTTCACGTGGACGATGACAGGCACCGACGAGACGGGCCAGCCGTGGTCTCTCGATCGCCAGGACATGTTCGCGTCGCAAGAGGACCTAGCCTTCGAGCCGGCGTTTGCGATCGCCGACGAGGTCGCTGCAATCAACTCCTTCCGCCCCGACGGTGTCGAGATCGACGCCATAGACATCGGCGGATCAGTCGAAGAGACGTACAGAACGTTTCGCATCACACGCGTGCTCGTGAAACGGGAAGGCGTCTTCAGTCCGGCGGGCAGCGAGATCTCCGCCCGGCCTCGTCAGCTCGTAAGGCTCCGGGTCGTCATGGTCTCGTCCACTGGTGGCGCGACCAGGGAGATTCCGCTCCAGGTCCGCATGCCGGATCGCCCGCGGTTCACGGAGATCGACATTGCCGCCGGGCCCGTCCAAGAGTTCTGCGAGGAAGAGGTGTGCGGAGTGCCGGCCACGTTCACGGATCTGCTCGAGGAGCTTCGGGCCAAGCGGCCGCACAATGTCCTCGCAGCCCGAGCTCTCGTCGGGAGCCGCGGGCTCGAAACCTCGGTCGACACTCGGAGACTCGGCCGCTACGTCGAAGGCCAACGGACGATCTTCGTGTCGTTTGACGGCTAGGAGGGTCTAGCCGACCCAGCGATTCGTGATCGGCACGCGCCGGTCGCGTCCGAACGCCTTCGGTCGGAGCTTCACGCCCGGCGGGGCCTGACGCCGCTTGTACTCCGCCCGGTCGACGAGCGCGAGAGCGCGCTCCACGACATCGGGGTCGAAACCGTTCAGGGCCAGCTCCTCGCGTGACTGGTCGAGCTCGACATACGCCTCGAGGACGCCGTCCAGCTTGGGATAGGGCGGCAAGGAGTCCTCGTCGCGCTGGCCGGCACGAAGCTCGGCGCTCGGGTCGCGCTCGATGACCGAGGCTGGGACGAGCTCGCGACCGGCCCGCTCGTTCAGATGCTTAGCCAGCAGGAAGACGTCTGTCTTGAAGACGTCCTTGAGCGGCGCGAAGCCTCCTGCCATGTCTCCGTAGAGCGTCGCGTAGCCGACCGACAGCTCGCTCTTGTTTCCCGTCGCGACGAGCAGCCAGCCGAACTTGTTGGAGAGCGCCATCAGGAGCGTGCCTCGGATTCGCGCCTGGACGTTCTCCTCGGCGACGTCGGGCTCGGTGCCGGCGAAGGCCTCGGCCAGCGCGGCCGAGAACGCCTCGGCGATCGGCTCGATCGCGATCTCGAGGAAGCGTGCGCCGAGGTTCTCAGTGGCGAGGCGCGCGTCGTTCTGCGTCTCGCTCGACGAGTAGCGGGACGGCATCGAGACGCACACGACACGCTCGGCGCCGAGAGCTTCGACGGCGAGTGCTGCGGTGAGCGCGGAATCGATGCCGCCAGACATGCCGAGCACGACCTCCCGAAAGCCGTTCTTCTCCACGTAGTCGCGGAGCCCGAGCTCGACCGCCCGGCGCATCTCCTCGAGCCGGTCGAGCTCGGGAGCGACGAGCGGGTGCACGACCTCACGAGGCTCACGGGTGTCTCCGAGGTCGATCTCCACGGGCTCGACGAGCGTGCTCTGACGTGCAAGCGCCCGCCTGCGTGCGTCCCGAAGCCGGCGGCCGATCGCCGTGGTCGGCTCGATGTCGGCGAGCAGAAGCGCCTCTTCGAACGCCGGCGCGCGCGCGGTGACGCAACCGTCCTGGTCGATGACGAGGCTGCCGCCGTCGAAAACGAGCTCGTCCTGACCGCCGACCGCGTTCACGAGCGCGACCCAGCAGACGTTGTCACGGGCGCGCGTCGCGAGCATCTCCTCGCGCTCGCGGCCCTTGCCGAGGTGAAAGGGCGAAGCTGAGACGTTTGCGACGACGTGCGCGCCGGCCAGCGCGAGATCGGTGGCCGGTGGGCCCGGCTGCCAGATGTCCTCGCAGATCGTCACCCCGACGAGCGTCTCTCCTAGCCGCAGCAGCAGAAGTTCGCGCCCCGACTGGAAGTAGCGATCCTCGTCGAAGACGCCGTAGTTCGGGAGGAACCGCTTCTTGTAGATCGCCTTCACCTCGCCGTCAGAGAGGACGGCGCACGCGTTGAAGAGATCCCGGTCGAGGTGCGGCGTGCCGACGAGCGCGGCGATGTCGCCGGTCTCGGCGGCGATCTCGTCGAGCGTCGCCGCCGCGGCCCGCAGGAAGCTCGGCCGGAGCAGGAGATCCTCCGGCGGATACCCGGTGACCGCGAGCTCGGGGAAGAGGACGAGGTCGGCCTCCGCCGCCCGCGCCTCGTCGAGGCGGGTCAGGATCCGGTCGCGGTTCCCTGTGAGGTCGCCGACGACGGTGTCGATCTGGGCGAGCGCAAGGCGCATCCGACCCTCAGCGTAGCGGTTTTCGCCTCAGGGTCGAATACTTGTTGGTCGGACAGCGGCTGCGATCTCGTCGAGCGCCTCGGGATTCTCGAGCGAGGACAGGTCGCCGGGATCCTCGCCGAGCGCCGTGGCGCGGACTGCGCGGCGGACGATCTTGGCGCTCCGCGTCTTCGGCAGGGCGGATACGAAGATGACGCGCTCGGGCCGGAACGCCTTTCCCAGCTCCCGGGCCGTCGCGTCCCCGATCTCGGCGGCCAGCGCCTCGCTCGCATCGGCGTCCGCGCGAAGCGTGCAGAAGACCCAGGCGACCTCGCCCTTGACCTCGTGCGGGATCCCCACCGCGGCAGCCTCGGCGACGGCCGGATGGGCGACCGCGGCGGATTCGAGCTCAGCGGGCCCGATCCGCTTCCCGGCGATGTTCAGCGTGTCGTCGGAGCGGCCGTGCAGGTACCAGAAGCCGTCCGCGTCGACGGACGCCCAGTCGCCGTGCACCCAGATCCCCGGCAGACGGCGCCAGTAGGCGTCGAGGTATCGCTCCGGGTCCTTCCAGATTCCGCGCGTCATGCCCGGAAACGGCTTTCGGCAGACCAGCTCGCCGACCTCGCCCGACTCGACGAGCGAGCGTCCGTCGGCGTCGACGACGTCCATCGCCATCCCGAGGGCGGGGAGACCGAGCGAGCACTCCTTGATCGGAATCGCCGGGACGGGGGAGAGGAAGCACGCCCCGACCTCCGTGCCGCCCGAGCAGTTGATGATCGGGCAGCGTCCGCCTCCGACTCGGTCGAAGAGCCAGCGGTAGGGCTCCGGGTTCCAGGGCTCTCCCGTGGTGACGATCGTGCGGAGCGACGAGAGATCGGACTCCGGTTCTCCGTGTTGGAGCAGCGCACGGATCAGCGTCGGTGAGCAGCCGAGCACGGTGGCCCGCTCCTCCTCGACGAGCCGCCAGAGTCGGTCGGTCGGCTGGTCGGGCGCACCTTCCATGAAGACCAGTCGCGCGCCGACGGCGCCTCCACCGACGACCACCCACGGCCCCATGATCCAGCCCATGTCGGTTGAGAAGAGAATCGTGTCGTCCGTGCTCGCGTCCGCCTGGTAGGCGACCTCGCGGGCGATCGAGACGAGGAAGCCGCCCTGCACGTGGAGCACGCCTTTCGGCTTGCCGGTCGTCCCGGACGTGTAGGCCAGGAGGTAGGGCGCCTCCGAGTCGACCCAGGCCGGCTCCAGCTCGCCGGGACATCCTGCGACGGCGTCGTCCCAGGCCAGGTCGCGGCCCGGTGTCATTGGCGCGTCCGCGCTCCCGAGCCGCGGCCAGACGACGACGTGCGCGACCTCGGGTGCCTCCGCGACGGCCTCGTCCACGATCTGCTTCATCGGCACCTCGCGGCCGCGCCGGTACGAGCCGTCGGCCGTGACGACGACCTTCGCTCCCGAGTCGTCGAGCCGGGCGGCGACTGCCGGGGCCGCGAAGCCCGAGAAGATCGGCACCTGGACGGCGCCGATGTGAGCGCAGGCGTTCGAGGCGATCAGGACCTCGAGCGACATCGGAAGATAGAGCGCAACGGCGTCTCCCTCCCGTACTCCCAGGCGGACGAGCGCCTCCGCGAATCGCGTGACCTCGTAGGAAAGCTCGTGGTAGGTGATCGTGCGGCGCGCGCCGTCCTCGCCTCGGAAGACCGCCGCTTCGTCGTCGGGCCGTCGCTCCGCCCAGCGATGGACGCAGTTCCACGCGACGTTCAGGGTGGAGCCGACGAACCACGTTGCCCACTCCGGCCCGCGCGAGACGTCCATGACCGCTTTCCATGGAGCCCGAAACTCGAGGCCCATGTCCTCGATCGCCGCAGGCCAGAACCACTCGGGCTCGTCCTGGGAGCGCTGCTGAAAGACCCGAAAGTCCTCGTAGCCATGGCGCCGCATGAAGCTGACCACCCGCGCGCGGTCGAGAACCTCGGGGCTCGGCTCCCAGACGACGTCGGCCACGATCGGAAATCTAGAGAGATCAGGCGCGGCGCCTGCGGAAGAGGCCCCGGTCGCGCTCCGAGCCGGAAGGGCCGAGCGTTGTCGCAGCGGCCGCGAGGTCGCCCTGAGTCAGGGTCTGGAGCGCCTCGACATCCACGTCCGCCAGATCTCCTCCGGCCAGGCGGAGCGCGTGAGTGTTGAGAGCCTGCTCGAAGACCGTGCGCGCAAAGCGCGCATTGCCGAAGCTCGGTCCCCGCCGGCTCCGGTCGAAGAGCCCACGAAGCACGTCCTCCGAGCCCGGGCCCAGGTCGTACTCGAGATCGCGGGCGAAGCGCGCGGTGATCGCCACGAGCTCGTCGGTCGCGTAGTCGGGGAAGACGATCTCACGCGCGAAGCGTGAACGAAGCCCGGGGTTGGACTCGAGGAACCTCCGCATGAGGTCCGGGTAGCCGGCGACGATCACGATGAGGCGCTCGCGGCGATCCTCCATCCGCTTCAGGAGCGCCTCGATGGCCTCGGAGCCGAAGTCCATGCGCGTTTCCTCACGCGCGAGCGAGTAGGCCTCGTCGATGAAGAGGACGCCGTCAAGGGCACGCCGGACGACCCGGTCGGTCTTGATCGCGGTCGTTCCGACGAACTGCCCGACCAATCCGGCGCGGTCGACCTCGACGAGATGGCCGCTCCGAAGGAGGCCCATCGCCCCGTACATCTCGGCTAGGAGCCGTGCGACCGTCGTCTTCCCGGTGCCCGGATTCCCGAGGAAGACGAGGTGCTGGCTCGTCGCGGCCTCAGCGAGCCCGCGTTCCTTGCGTTCGGCTTGCACCTGGAGAAACGCGACCAGACCTCGCACCTGCTCCTTGACGGTCGCGAGCCCGATCAGCCCGTCGAGCTCGGCCTGAAGCTCCCCGAGCGGGCGCGGCGGGCCCTCGCGACGCTCCGGCCCGAGCCGCTCGAGCTGCTCGGCGAGCCATTCGGCTTCCGGCGAGGTCTCACGCAGGCGGTCGCCGAGCTGGCGAAGCGCGCGCCCTGCGTCCTCGAGCGGTTTTCGTGGCACACCGCCACGCTACCCGGAGGTCTGCCTGCGGACACGGATCCGGGACTCGTTCGAGGGATCGGGCGGCTGGGCCGCACAGCCGACTCCCTGATCATGTCTTGGTCCAGGCGACGACCCGGAGACTTCGGCTCTGCGGCCCAGCCGAGCCCCCGGGTCATTGTCGCCGCGCTTTTTGCGCGCCGCCCGCACTCCTCTGCCTGGCGTCCGGCTGGTGTGCGAGCTAGATCGGACTATAGAGGCTCGTTGAGAGAAGTCAAGTAGGGTTGTGAAGTGATCAATCCTTCGTATAGTTCACCTTAGAAGGCCTTACCCTTGCCGCACTCGATCACGCAGCCGCACACAATCACTCAGCGCTCCGCCGGACGCGTCGGGCTTGGCGATCGCGTCCGCCAGCTCCGCATCAACCGCGGGCTCACGCAGACCGACCTCGCCGGCGAGCGCTTCTCGAAGGAATACCTGAGCCAGATCGAGCGCGGAAAAACCCGCCCGACCGCCGACACGATCGAGTGGCTTGCCGCGCGGCTCGGCGTCGACCGTCCGTTCCTCGAGACCGGAGTCTCTTCGAGCGATCGGGACCGCGCGGAAGGCATCGTCTCTCGCGCGGAGGCTGCAATCGAGGCGCACGAGTACGCCGAGGCGGCACAGATGTTGGCGGCGGTTCGCGACTCTCTCGCTCACACCTCCGCACCTCATCTCGAGCTCCGTTCTCTCCTCGCCGAGTCCTGGGCACGTATGTACCTGGGCGAGATCCGCACGGCCGTCGAGATTCTGGGCCGCGCCCGGACGCTTGCCGAGGGGCCCGATTTCACCGACGTCGACCGGGCCGAGGTCCTCTTCCGACTCGGCTGCTGTCGCTGGAATCTCTCGTCGATCGCAACGGCCGCCGCCCTCTTCACTGAGGCGCTCGAGCTGGCAGACCGCTCTGGCTTGCCCTCAGATCGTCTCCGCTCCCACATCCTCGGCTGGCGGAGCCGCTGTCACCAGCGCCAGCGCGATTGGGAGGCGGCGCGCGAGGACGTCGAACGGGCGCTCGAGCTCGCCGAGTCCTTGGATGACGAGAAGACGATCGCCCACCATTACTTCCAGGCCTCCCTGATTGCGGAGCGCAAGGGCCAGTGGGTGCTCGCCCGGACCTACGCCGAGAAGGCGAAGAGCATCTACGAGAAGCTCGCCGACCAAGTCAATGCGAGCAAGCTGCTCAACAACCTCGGCGGCCTCAACTTCCTGCTCGGAAAGCCCGACGAGGCGGTTGCGTACCTGAAGGATGCCTTCCGGGTCGCCCTCGACGTCGGCAGCTCAGTGGATGCCGCGTACGCGGTCTCTTCGCTCGCGCAGGTGCACCTCCGCACTGATGAGCCGGTGCTCGCGGAGGAGCAAGCGCGCCACGCACTCGAGCTGCTCGACGGCCGCGTGGAGTTCATCGACGAGATCGGGAACGCCCAGCTCGTCCTCGGCCGCTCGCTGCTCGAACAGGATCGACTCGACGAGGCGGCTGAGATGTTCGATCGCGCTGAGGACAGCTTCGAGCAACTGTCGTCGGCCAGCCACCGGGCCGCCGCCTGGGTCGCCAAGGGCGATCTGAGGGCCAAGCTCGGTGACGATCGCGAGGCGGCGCACCTCTACCGCCGAGCTGCCGAAACCCTCCAAGATTTCCGGTTCTAGGGAAGGAGGTGAAACCCACCGTGAAAGTCAAGGCCACCCTCGCTCTCTTCTCCCTCACTCAGCTCGCGCTCTTCTTTGCGAAGCTGGGGCCGTTCACAGGCTTCCAGCACGGCCACTAGCCGAGCCCGGCGCAGGCGAACGACGGGCCCCGCGGCGGCGAGTACAGACGCCGCCGCGACGAGTCCTCGCGCGCCTGTCCGCGTGCACGTGGCTGAAGCTGGATCGTTCCTCGACGGGGGTCAGGACTCCGCGGCGAGCTCTCCGCGGACGACGTCGCGCAGGCTGACGATGCCGTGCGTCCGATCTCCATCGACGACGGGAAGGTGGCGAAAGCCGTGCTCGAGCATGATCCGGGCGGCCTCCTCGGTCGACGTCTCCTCTGACGCGACGACGGGGTCGCCCGTCATCCACTCGCGTACGCGGGCGTCGCTCGGATGGACGCGTCCGGCCATGGCTCGGAGCAGGTCGCGTTCCGTGACGATTCCGATCAAGCGTCCGTGATCGAGTACGACCGCCGACCCCACGTTCGCGTCCGCCATTCGCTGCGCGGCCTCGCCGAGCGTATCCTCGGGCGCGACGCTCAGGAGGTCGTCTGTCATCAGGTCTCCGAGCCGTGGCATGGACGCGAGCATAGCGAGGGTCGGGCGGTGCTTCTCAGCGGCGAAGCAGCGGGCGCGTGAGGCAGGTCGGGCCCCCGTCACCCTTACGCGAAAGCTCGTCTCCGGCGTAGGTTCGCACGTCTACGCCGGCGGCCTCCATGCGGCGTCGGGTCTCCGGGTTTCCTTCGAGCGCAAGGGCGATCCGCGGGCCGAGCGCGAGGACGTTCGCGCCCATCGAGTCGAACTCTTCGTCGGGCACCTCGACCAGCTCGACCCCGCGTTCCTCGAGCAGTTCGACGAGCCTCGTCGGCATGAGTGGCGGATAGGCGACCGCGAGATCGACGTCGAGCGGCGAGATCAGCGACATGAGGTGCATCACCTCGCCTCGGCCGCGCCAGTGGGGGAGGTCGAACTCGATCACGTCTGCGTCCGGGATGGCCGCCCGGAGCCCGTCGATGCCGGCGGCGTTCGTTCGGTAGCCGCGTCCGACGAGCAGCGTCGTCTCGTCGAGCCACAGCGTGTCGCCGCCCTCCGCCGTCGCCGGCGCCTCGAGCCGGGCGGCGATCGGCACGCCGGCCTCGACGAGATCGGCGGTCAGCGCGTCCACTTCGAGCCGCCGGCCCTCCTTGCCGGGGCGGAGGAGAACGGCGCCAGCGTCGGTGACGAGTGCGGGATCGTAGACGTAGATCGCGTCCAGGCAGCTGGGCAGCGGTGTCTCCGCGACCACAACCTTTGCGCCCGTGGCTGTGAGCTGGTCACGAAACGCCGCGTGCTCCGCGGCGAGCTTCTCGAAGTCGGGCTCGGCGCGCCAGCCGTAGGCGCGCCACGCCGCCACGTCCTCCCGCTGCGGCGGCCGGACGAGGACGCGCCGGAGCGGAGCCGTCATGTGCCGGCATCCGAAGCGGAGCTCGCTCGCCGTCTCCACGCGGCTAGTCAAGCAGGTTCTCCCTGTCGTGGCGGCGCCACGCCTCGGCTACGCTCCTCGTGTGGAAGCGGCCAGCGGTCTCATCGGCCTCGAGGCCGGCGGCGGCTGCGCCGCCAAGTATCCGGCAGCCAGGCTCGAAGAGCTCCTGCGTGGGTTCGCGACGGGTGACTCCGAGAACCTCCTCGTGGGTCTCGCACCTGCCGACGACGCAGCTGTGTACCTCCTGGCGGACGATCAGGCGCTGATCTTCACGGTCGACTTCTTCCCCTCGCTTGTCGACGATCCGAGGCTCTTCGGCGCCATCGCCGCGACGAACGCGCTGAACGACGTCTTCGCGATGGGAGGGAGGCCGTTGCTTGCCCTCTCGATCGCAGCGTTTCCGGAGGAGCTCGACATCGCGACCGTGCGCTCCGTGTTCGACGCTGCTGCCGCCAAGGTGTCGGAGGCGGGCGCGATCCTCGCCGGCGGCCACACGATCAGGGACGAAGAGCCGAAATACGGGCTCGCGGTCGCCGGCACGGTCCGGCCCGACGCGCTCTGGCGGAAGAACGGCGCGCGGCCCGGCGATGTGGCGTTCCTGACGAAGCCGCTCGGAACCGGCCTCGTCCTGGCCGGAGTTCGAGAGGGGATTCTCGGCGAGAGCGAGTACCGGGCCGCCACCGAGGCGATGACGCTCCTCAACTCCGCTGCGGCCGACGAGATCCGGCCGTTCGAGCCGTCGGCTGTCACAGACGTAACCGGCTTCGGGCTTCTGGGCCATGCGCACGAGATCGCCGAACGAAGCGGAGTCCGACTCGGGCTCGACTCGCACTCCCTGCCGGCGTTGCCCGGCGCGCTGAAAGCGGCCGAGGCGGACGTGCGGACGGGAGGGGATCTGAGGAACCGCGAGTACGTTGCGGGCTCCGTGGAGCTCGCGCACGTGTCGGATGCTCTGGCGGCGCTCGCGTACGACCCGCAGACTGCTGGCGGCCTCCTTTTCACCGTCCCCGGCGATCGTGCCGCTGTCGTGGAGGCAAGCGTGCGCGCAACCCGCATCGGCCATGTGATCGAGGGCGCAGGCGTGGTGCTCGCCTGAGCGTCGCCGAGCGGTCCTCCGGCCGATTCGCCCGCGCGCGCGGCCGCGTGCGCTCCTTCACGCCGGAGCAATTCCGGCTCGTCGCGCTCGTCGCGCTCGGATCCCTCTTCGTCGTGGTCGTGACGGGCGCCATCGTCCGGCTGACCGCATCGGGGCTCGGCTGCGACAACTGGCCCCGCTGTGGCGACACGCCGTTCCCGGAGAAGGACTTTCATGCGCTCGTCGAGTTCGGGAACCGCGTCGTCGCGCTGGGGGCGATGTTCTGCACCTTCGCCGCCGCGCTCGTCGCCCGACGCGTCACCGGTCTCCCGCGATACGTGCGAGTGGGCGCCGCCCTCGTGGCTGCCTCGGTGTTCGCCCAGATTCCGCTCGGGGGCCTCACCGTGATCTTCGAGCTGCACCCGCTTCTCGTCATGAGCCACTTCTTGCTGGCCCTCGCGGCAGTCGGGCTCGCGGTCGTCGTCGCGCTGGGTGCCGATCGTCACGCTCGCGGTCGGCCGGAACAGGCTGTCTCGCAGCCGATGAGGCTCGTGGCCCTCGGGCTCGTGCCCGTGACGCTCGTGGTCGTGGTCACGGGGGCGTTCGCCACCGCGGCCGGCCCGCATTCGGGCGGCGCCGACATCGACCGGCTCGGCGTGCTCGTCGACTCCGTCTACATCCACGTGCGCGCGACGGCGATCTTCGGCGTGGGCTTCCTCGTCCTGCTCGGCCTCCTGTGGCGCGAGCGCCGAGCCGTCGGGCCGGAGCTGCGGCTCGGGATCTGGGTCCTCGGGCTCGTGCTGGCGCAGATGGCGATCGGCGAGCTTCAGTGGCGAAACGCACTGCCCTGGTGGCTCGTCCTCGTCCACGTGACGCTCGCGACCGCAGTCTGGGCCGGTGTGGTCGCCGTCGCCGGGCGGCTCCTGTCACGGTCTCGTGCCGATTCCGCCCCGAACGTCACCCACTCGCGCGTTCCTGCTCGCTAGGCTCGCGTCGGGGAGGAGGCCGGGAGCACCTTAAGGCACGCGTAAGGCACGCGTAGACTCACGCCGTGGCCGAGCACCTTCGGATCGAGCGCCTCCCGAGCCTCCGACGGCCGGTTCTCGTCGCTGCCTTTCGCGGGTGGAACGACGGAGCGCAGGGAGCATCGCTTGCGGCCGGCTACCTCGCGCAGCAGGTCGCCGCCCGCAAGTTCGGGGATATCGACCCCGAGGAGTTCTTCGACTTCCAGGTCACCCGGCCGCTCGTCGCGCTCGAAGAGGGCATGACGAGACGGATCGACTGGCCCGAGAACACGCTCTATCACGCGGAGCTGCCGGGCACCGAACGCGATGTCGTGCTCCTGCTCGGCATCGAGCCCAATCTGCGCTGGCGCACGTTCTCCGCGACGGTGGCGGGACTGGCGGGCGAGCTCGGCGTCGAGCTCGTGGTCACCCTCGGTGCGCTCCTCGCCGATGTCCCCCACACCCGGCCTGCGCCGGTGACCGGCTCGGCGAGCGATCCCAATCTCGTCCAGGAGCTGGGTCTGACCTTCTCGCGCTACGAGGGCCCGACCGGAATCGTCGGCGTGCTGCACGACGCCTGTGGCACGGCCGGGCTGCCGTCCGCGAGCCTCTGGGCCGCGGTGCCGCACTATGCGTCGCTCGCCTCGAGCCCCCGCGCTGCGCTTGCGCTCTGCTCCCGACTCGGCGCCCTGCTCGAAGCGCGCTTCGAGCTCGACGAGCTCGAACAGGCCTCCGAGGCCTACGAGCGTCAGGTCAGCGAGGCCGTCGCGCAGGACGAGGAGACCGAGGCGTACGTCCGCGAGCTCGAGCGACGCCGTGATGCCATGGGCGACAGCCTCGAGCTTCCCTCCGGTGACACGCTCGCCGCGGAGCTGACGCGGTTCCTCAAGGAGCACGAGGCCCGGCGGCGGTCAGAGGACGACGAGTCTTGAACCCTCCTAGCCGAACGTGAAGGCGTAGGCCTCCGTCCCGGGTTCGAAGCGGAGTTCGAGCAGGCGCTCGCCGGATTGAAGCGACGAGGCGAGCGTGTACAGCTTGTCGTCGGTGACCTGAACGTCGTCGAGCCGCTTGCCGTCGACGAGCACTTCCACCGTCTTCGAGTCTCCGGACGTTCCGAGGACGAGATGGACGCTTCGCGCGCGATAGCGGAGGCGCAGGCGAGCATCCTCGCCCGCGACGATGCGCTCGCCTTCGACCGTCCAGCGTCCGCCGTAGGCGAGACCGTTCGCCGGGAGGCTCGCCGGCAGCGTGTAGCCCGCCTCGCGATCCGGGACGACCTGTGAGCCGTAGAAGCGATCGAGTCGCTCGTAGCCGAGGTAGGTCTCGGGTGTCTCGACGCCCATGGCGACGGGCGCCTCGATCTCACCGGCTACCGGGGCGTCCAGCTCGGGCTCGGCGAGGAGCTGGCGAATCACGTCCTCCTTCTCCTCGTACGCGCCTTCGCCGAAGTGGGCGAAGCGAACGTGGCCCGCCCGGTCGATGAAGTACGAGGCAGGCCAGTACCGATTGGCCCAGGCGTTCCAGGTGCCGTAGTCGTTGTCGAGCGCGACCGGGTAGCGGACGTTCAGCCGGTCGACGGCGCCTTCCACGTTGTCGAGATCGCGTTCGAACGCGAACTCGGGGGTGTGGACGCCCACGATCACGAGCCCGTCGTCCCGGTAGGTCTCGTCCCACGTCGTGAGGTACGGGAGCGTGCGCAGGCAGTTGATGCACGAGTACGTCCAGAAATCGACGAGCACGACCTTGCCGCGCAATCCTTCGAGCGAGAGCGGATCCGAGTTGAGCCACGCGGTCACGGCCTGAAACTCGGGTGCCGGCCCGTAGTCGTCGAGCCGGCTCTCGTCGACAGCTGCGCGCTCGCGCCCGACGAGATCGTCGATGGCCTGACCGGCCGACCCAGACTCTTCGAGGCCCTGGAGGGCCCGCGTGTAGCCGGGCACCTTCGTCTGAAGCCGGAGGTCGAGCTCGAAGACCATGAGGAGCGCGACCGCGACGAGCACTCCTCCAAGCACCGGGCGGACGATGCGCGCCCGGGCCCGGAGGGCGGGCAGCGCGAAGCCTCGACGGGCCGCGATCGCCACGCCCAGGAGCACGAGCCCTGCGCCGAGCGCGTAGGCGAGTGTCACGGCGACGGCGCCGAAGGAGAATCGCTCTGTGGCGGCGACGGCCGAGACGGCCGCGATCACCGGCCCTGCGCACGGCGTGAAGAGAAGCCCGAGGCTCATCCCGAGGAGGAAGCCGCCGCCGACGTCGCCGGGCCGGCGCCTCCCGAGCGCCGCGAACGGTCGCTCGAGGAGAGCGCCCAGCGGCGGTATGAGGAGCGAGAGGCCGAGCACGATCACGACTGCGATCGCGATGTTCCGGAGCAGGTCGTCGGGAAGCCCGAGCGCCGACAGGAGCGGCGGTCGCTGCGAGCGTGAACACCGTGAAGCTCGCGACGAGCCCGGCCACGATCGCGTACGGCCTGCGCGCTTCGCCCGTGGCGCTCCCGGCGAACACGATCGGAAGAACGGGGAGCACGCAGGGTGAGATCGCCGTAACGATCCCTGCCACGAACGCGATTCCGACGAGAACGAGCATCTGAAGAGGGTGCCGCCCTCGGAGCCTAGTGCCCCGGCACCTCTCCCACGCTTAGGTTTTCCTTAAGGGTCCGGTCGCTAGAGGCTTGATGTGAGAATTGGGCCCCGTGGGGTCGTCCCTGACGCCGTGTCTGAGGCGACATCCCCGGCTCCGCCCCAGTTCACATGGAGCCTCTAGCCGGAGGCGGCTTCGCTCGGAGCGGACGGCTGGGCCTGAGCGTCGCCGGCTGGCGGGGACTGGGCGTCCGGTGTAGCGCCGTTCCGTCCGCCCTGCGCCGCCGACTGCTGCGGCTGCGTCCGGGACTTCGACTTGCGCTTCCGCCGGCGGCGGCGCGAGCGTCCGCTGTGCTGCTTCGGCGCCGGGAGGTTGTCCGCGAGCGCGTTCGCGATCTCTGCGGGCGAGCCGAGCCGCTCGCGCGCCTTGTCGACGAGCTGCTGGGCGGTGGGCGTGTACGCCTCAGCAGACGCGAGCAGGGCGACGGCGACATGGACCGGCTGCTCGAGCGCGACGTTCACGAGCCGAGCGGCGTTCTCCTCGTGCCGGTGTCCGCGTGAGTTCGTGAGCGCACCGAGGAGCCGCTTGGCATCCGGCAGATCGGCGCCCGCGCGGCGATCCTGGAGCTTGCGCGTCGCCCGTGCGAGCCGCCAGATCCAGCGCACCACGATGTCGTCGGGCGCCTCGACCTTGGACTCTCCGAGCGCGCGCAGGAGCACGCGCACGCCTCCAACGCGATCCTTCTCCCAGGTCGGCGCCGACGTCACCATCGAGACGAGGTCGTCGAAGCTCGCGCGGTCGACGCTGATCGCCACACGGTCACCGAGCGCCGCGAGCCGCAGGCGCCGGTTCGGGTTCTCGGCCGCACAGCTCATGAGGAAGGCCTCCCGACACTCGCGCGAGGCCTTCACGAGCTTCTCGGCGAACTGCTGGCGCTCGTCGAAGCGAACCTGGCGCCCGGCGAGCTGCGCCCAGAAGAGCTGCTCGTCGTCCGCGAGCTTGCCGGGATTCACGCGCTCCCACTCGCGCGTGATGACGACCATGCGGCGGCGGGCGTCCGGCGTCACCGGAACCAGCCACGGAGCCGGGGAAAGCTTGCGGCGTGCGCGTCGCTGAACCCGGCGTCTCGGAGCAGGCGTCACGCGCGCTCCAGGCCGGTAGAAGTCCGAGTCGAGGAGGCTGTGCAGTGTGATCGTCCGTTCGCTGTGAGTCGCCGCCGCGTCTACGAAGTCGACGACGACACCAGCTTCCTTGCGCGGATGCATGCGCATCACGCGGCCGATCCGCTGCTGGTAGACACGGCGGCTCGCCGTAGGAGCGAGGTGCATGCAGACGGTCGCGCGCGGAGAGTTCCAGCCCTCCGCGAGCAACTGGGCATTGATCAGGACGTTGATCTCACCGCGTTCGTAGGCGGCGAGGGTCTCGGCGAGCTGAAGCGGCGGCGTGCGGCCGCTGACCGCTTCCGCCTTGAGGCCGGCGGAGCGGAACTCGCGGGCCAGGTTGTACGCGTGCTCGACACCAGCTGCGTAGACGATTCCGGGTGTGTTCTCGAACCTGTCGCGGTAGAGGCTCGCCGCGGCCTGGTTGATCAGCTCGTGATCCAGGACCTTGGCGAGCGCTTGCTGCTCGTAGTCCCCGCCCACGATCGGCACCGACGAGATCGCGGCCGCGGGCGGCACACGGAGGCAGCGGAGCGGGGCGATGAGGCCTCTGCGGGCGGCATCACCGAGCGGCAGGTCGTCGACGGAGGCGGGGAACACGTCCGAGACCTGCTTGGCGATCAGGTTCTCGGTCGCGGTCATGCCGACGTAGATCGGTTCCGTGAGGCTTCTGATCGCCGCGCTGGTCTTCTCGCCGAGCGCCGTATGCGCCTCGTCGCAAATGACGAGTTGGTACGCCGAGCGCGACAGTGATCCGACGTGGCGCGCGAACCAGGCGTAGGTCTGGATCGTGATCGGGTTCCCGATCACGGGCTCACGACCGGCTTCGATCGCCGGCCGGAACCGCTCGCCGTAGCCCTCGGTCGTCAGGTCGCGCTCGAACTGCTTCACGAGGAGCCGGCGATGCGTGAGGATGAGAACACCCATCGTTCGGGCTCCCTCGACGAACCCCCCCGCGGCGATCGTCTTGCCCGACGCCGTCGGATGGCGGAAGCGGAAGCGCCGCTCGGCGCCCGGGTCCTCGACCGGTTCCTCGAGTTCTTCGTCCTCGTCGGCGGACTCAGGTTCGGGCTCCTCCTCGCCGTTCACCACGTCGTCTGCGAGCGCCTCGCCGTTTCCGTTCCCGTTCTCCTCGTGCGCCGACGACTCGAGCTTCGCGATTAGCTCCGTGAGGAGGCCGGCGAGGGCGTCGATCTGATGACGCCGAAGCTCGGTGCCGGACTTGAGGCGCGGCGGATGGTCGGTAATCGCGCGCTCGAGACCGAGTACGAGCGCGTAGCGCACCTTCCACTCCGGGGAGGGCTCTCGACGGCCGGCCTCGAGCTCGGTGAGCGCGTCGTCGAGTGCCTTGCGGCGGGCGCGATCGGGTGCGAGCGCCTCGGCGGCGTCCTCGTCAGGTCGGAGGAACGGCTCGCCGGCCCAGGCTTCGGCGCGAAGGGCGGCAGCCTCCAGGCTGTCCGTTCCTTCCGACGGGATGGTCGGATCGGAAATAGCTCTTTGCATGGGTGCAGCGCTTCGGCGCTGCGGCTCTACGAGGGTGCCGGCGCGAAGGCGCGGCACCCCCGAGTATAGACGACCTGAACCCGGTTCAGGCGCGGAGTACGCGGCCGGCGACCTGTTGCTGCATGCCGAGGGCGAGCTTCATGTAGTCGAACGCGTGGTCACGCCGGCCTTCGGACTCGTGCAGCGACGCGAGCTTGGAGTAGATCTCGGCGAGGTAGCGGTTCGGGTTCTTCTGCTTCAGGTACTCGGCGGCAAGCTCGTAGAGCTCCTGCGCGCGTTCTGGCTGGTCGAGCTCCACATAGACGTCGGCGACGAGCGCGTACGCACGCCCCGCGTCCTCGGGGAGCGCGTCCCCGAGCTTCCCCGTGGCCTCGAGGGCGAGCGCGGCAGCTTCCTCGGCCTGGCCGAGCCGCGCATACGCCCGCGCCTTGTCGATCTGGTGGTGTGCTCGCTCGAGCGGGGAGCCGCCCCGTTCGAGGATCGGCCACCCAGCCTCGAGATGGCGAAGCGCTTCCTCAGGCTTGCCGCGGTCGAGCTCGGCCGAAGCGACGATGCGATGGGCGAGGCTCAGGAGGTCGGTGTCCTCGGTCAGCTCGATGAGGGCCAGCGCCCGATGTGCGTAGGAGGCGAACGCCTCGGCATCACCGCTCTCCCCGCGCAGCTTGGCCTGCGACCAGAGCAGGCGCGCGCGCGCGAGTGGGTCGAGCGCCTCGTGTTCGGCGGAGAGCGCCTTGGCGATCACCTGCTCGGCTCGGGTCAGGTCGCCCGAGTCCGTGAGTGCGTAGGCGAGCAGCGCTGCGAACCGGATGATGGCCAGCGTGTCGCGCTTGCTCTCGGCGCGCTCGAGGGAGCGCTCGTAGATTGCGATCGCCGGGGCGAGCTCGCCCAGCGCCGCGTAGGCGCGGCCCAGGTTCTCGGCCAGCGCGGGTCGGTCGACATCCCTTTGTCCCGAGGCCGCGAGGGCTTCCTCGAAGAGACGTGCGGCCGGCCGAGGGTGGCCCGTACGGAGCTCGATGTGGCCGAGACCTTCGAGGACGTCGGACCGCTCGCCTGAGTCCACCGACTCCTCGAGTATCTCGTCGTAGAGCGCGCGCGCCGTGTCCACATCGTCGAACCGCCGTGCGAGATCCGCCTCTGTGAGCTTGCCGCGCCGGCCGATCGGGTCGATCCCGGTGGCAAGGAAATCCTCCGAGACATCGAGGCGCCGGCCGAGCTCCCGTAGGAGCTGAAGCGACGGGATCCGGTCTCCGGCTTCGATTCTCGAGATGTAGGCGGGCGAGCACCCGCTGAACGCAAGCTGGCGCTGGCTCAGCCCGGCTGCCTCGCGCGCGGCCTTGAGCCGCTCGCCGACTGCTTTGGGGCTGTCAACGTGTTGTGACTTCTGTCTCGGCATCTGCCTTCCCTTGTATACTCGCGCGGTCATCCCGGCCGGGGCTGTCCGTTTACAGACCAGAAAGGATGGTCCCGAGCATGCGAATGCGCCTGGTTGCGCTCTGCGGTTCCCTGCTCGCGCTCGCCGCCGTCGGCGGGGGCATCCCTTGGGGCGGGTAGGTCCTCCTTGGTAGAGGCTGGGCGGCGGGACTTCGGTCCCGTCGCCCTTTGTTTTATCACCTTATGGGGCGATTCCTTCGGTTGACTCCCCCGTTCGAGTGAAGGGAAGCTGGGGCTCCTTCTGCGGGAGCGAGCCCCAGCGTCGGAGCTGGCGACGGACTATCCCGCGAGCCGCGCCAGGGTGGCGATGATCCCGTTCGGCCGAACCGAGGGCGGACGGACGGGTGCGGGATGCTGTTTGGCATCCAGGGCAGCGAGCGAGGTAGGCATAGTGAACACAAGAGTAGTCACATAGTGTCAACACACCTCCCCCGGCCGAGTGATTCGCAACGTCTTCGGCCGGGTGTCCATCTAGGCTCCGGCCGTGGACTGGGACGAGCACGAGAGTCGAGCCGAGCGGCGATACGACGACGGGCGGCACCGGCTCCCAGCCGAACCGGATGCGCGTCAGAAGCAACTCGTGCGGATCGCGATGGCGGCGAACTCCGCGGGCCTCGCATGTCTCATGGGCGGCCGGGAAGCCGAGGCGACCGCGTGGTTCGAGCGAGCCTCGGAGACGTTCCGGGCGAGCTGGGAGGATGCGCCGCCCGAGAGCTGGGGACGACCGATCGGAGCCCTGAAGGCGGCCGTCCTCGCCGGCGACGTGACCGCTTGCGTGGAGGTCGCAAGCTGGGCCTCCACGCTCGGCGGGAACGAGAGCGCCTCGCCCATCGGTAGGTACGCCGCCGCCCTCGGTGCGCTCGTCCTCGGACGTGATGACGAGGCGGCGCCCCTGGCAGACAGCCTGGCTTGCGATGCGTCCTTTCCTGCCGCTACCGCCGCCTCGCTGGCGGCACTGGCGCGCCGAGAGCCGGCGCGGTACCGGGAAGCGGTCGCAGCCGTTCTCGCCGACTTCGAGTCGCGCTCGGACTTCCTCGAGGACGTGCCCGTCGCCGACACCGTTCTCGTGCTCGAGGCGCTCGCCGAGCGGCGAGGGCTCGCGGTGCGTCCCCGCTCGGCGCTCCTCCCTTCGGCTGCCTGAGCCCGGCCGGTACGCTCGTAGCGTGCGCGGCGACCTGCGTCCCGGCGGCGCGTTTCCGGATCTTCGCCTGCCCGATCACACGGAACGTGAGCGGAGTCTCGGCGAGCTCGCGGAGGGTCAGCCGCTCATCCTTTGCTTCGCGCGCGGCTGGTGGTGTCCGAAGGAGCAGGTGCGCCTGAAGCTCCTCGTCGACTTTCAGGACGAGCTTCGACGCGAGTACGGGCGCCTTGCGGTCGTCACCACCGACGAGCCTTACGTAAACGGCGCCTTCCGCGCCGGCCTCGGCGCTGCATTTCCGTTCCTCTCGGACGTCGAGCGTGTGCTCGCCGAAGAGCTCGATCTACTCGAGCTGACGGACGCGAAGCACCGGCCGTATCTCCCCACGACCTTCGCGCTCGACTCGGGGCTGAGAATTCACCGAACCTGGCTGGGCTTCTGGTACTGGGGCAATCCGACCGTCGACGAGCTGAGGCTGGCACTCCGGGAGATCACCCGGGCCGAGCAGCCGACGTTCGAGGCCCAGGACGTCTGGGCGGCCGGGGGCGCCGCGCCGGTGCAGGCGGGAGTCGTCGGGGCTTCCGTTTGGATCCGCGAAGACGCAGACGGCAGGGAGATCCAGCGCGGGGTCTTCGACGGCGAGCTCCCAGCCGAGGGCGATGAGCTCGGGCGGTCCGACGTCGACGGGAGGCCCTGGATCGTCCAACGCGTGGATCGAGACGGCGAGCACTCGGCGATCCATCTCCAGAAAGGCGGGACGCCGGACACCAGCGGCGCGGTGCGGCATCACATCTCTGCGCCGCAGTAACCGCGGGCCCACTGAAAGCGAGAGACGGTAGAGTCCCGGCCCGATGGGACGCGGCTCGAGGCGGATCAAGCGCTGGCGAAACGATCGCCAGCGCAAGAAGAAGGAGCGCGAGAAGCGCCAGGCCGAGGATCGCCGTGGTGAGCGTAAGCGCGGTCGCCGCGGCTGATCCTGATGGCGTTCGTCACCGCGGTTCATCTCTACGTCACCGATCTCGACCGGGCGATCGACTTCTACTCGCGCCTTCTCGGCTACGGGCCGCAGGCGGCGTACGACGAGGGGGAAAGCGCCCATAGCGCGTTCTTCGTGCTCGAGGAGCGCACGTATCTCGTTCTCACCTGGGATCCGGACCGGGGTCGTGAGGTTGGGGGCAGCGCTCGGCTCGAGCTCGCCTCTGACGATCTCGAGCGCGAGATCAAGGAGCTTCGGCGGCGCGGCATCGAGAGTGGACGGCTGGCCGGCACCAGGTTCGGCACCGATGTCTACGACCTGGCCGACCCGGACGGCCACTTGATCCGGATCGGGCCGGCCTGGACGCTGCACGCCATCGAGGGCGCCGTCTAGCTTCTCTGCAGGGGATTGCCGGCTAGGCCGTTCCTCCTTGTGAATCCCCGCTCGGGCCGCGACTCCCCGACGGTGCGTGAGCTCGTCGAGGCAGCCGAGACAAGAGCAGTTGCGGTGCACGTGCTCGCGCGCGGGGAGGGCGCGGCGAGGCGGGCGGCCGAGGCCGCTTCGCGGGGGGCGACCTCGCTCGGCGTGGCCGGAGGCGACGGCTCGCTTGCGCCCGTGGCAGCCGTCGCGCTCGAGCACGGAGTGCCCTTCGTGTGCGTTCCGTACGGCACGAGAAACCACTTCGCCCGCGACCTGGGACTCGACTGCGACGACCCCCTGTCGACCCTCGCGGCCTTCGGGGGTGAGGAACGCGCGGTCGACCTCGGCAGGGTTGGCGACGCCGTTTTCCTGAACAGCGTCTCGCTCGGTCTTTACGCGAGTCTCGTCCACGATCCCGAGCACACGACGAAGAACCGACTTGCCGCTGCGCTTCGGATGGTTCCCGCTGCGTTCGGGAAGGCGCGCAGACCGCTCGAGCTGACGCTTGACACTCAAGAAGGCCAGGAGCGGCTCGGCGCCTTCGTCCTGCTTGTCGCCAACAACGACTACGCCCTCGCTGCGATCTCCGATCTCGGTGCACGCACTCGCCTCGACGAGGGTGCGCTCCATGTGTACGTGGTTCAGGCAGTGGGGCGCCTCCGACTCGCGCTCCTCTTCGCGCGCGTTCTTGCGGGCCGAACCGGGGAGGTTCAGGGCTACGGCGAGCTGGTCGCCGAGCGGTTGACGGTCGACTCGCAGCGACCCCGGATCCACGTCGCGATTGACGGCGAGCCCGCCGTTCTCTCCGCACCGCTGCGGTTCGAGATTCTCCCGGGCGCGCTTCGCGTGCTCGTGCCCAAACGCTAGCCTCTAGGCCGCGAGGGTCAGGAGAACGGGAGCCGCGAACCGTCCGTTCGAGGGATTCCCAGTGCCAAAGGACGGGCCAAACTGGGAGTCCCTCACGATTGCGAACCGAAAGGCGGCACATGACTGCGGTTCAGATCAAGCGGAAGATCCGCAACTTTCCCCAGGCCGAGCTCCAGCGTCGTATCGACGCCGCCAAGTAGCTGGGCCTCTCTAGGAGGGCTTGGCGAAACAGCCGTTGTGTCGCCGCGGCCGCGCTGCACGCCCTGAGGCCGCGTCCTCAGTCCTGCCCGTACCTCTCGGTACGAACACTCCTTGCGTCCTTGCCTCAGAACGAGCAGCGCGACCAGGCAACGAAGGCCGTCTCGCCAAGCCCTCCTAGGCCGTGACGAGGCGGTCGCCGGGCCGGAGGCCACGGCGCTCGCACTCGCCTGCTGCGAGCTCGAGCACGGCGCGTGCGCCGCGGCCTGAGGCAACGCGCCATGGCGAGAGCTCTGGCACCACCTTCAGCACGCGAAGCTCCCGATCGAGGAAGACCACGTCGATCGGAAACCGCATGAACAACGTGTGAACGGAAGCCGCTGGACGGAGCAAGAGGCCCTCGCCCCGCGGCAAGTCACGCCGTCCGAGTAGCCCCCGCATCCTCGAGAGAGGACGGTCGGCGACCCGGCATGCGTCGCAGACCGGGTCGCCGTCCTGTCGCTCGAGCCTCGCCTGCATCAGAAGCCGACGTGGATGTGGTCGTGGTGGTCGGCCATCGCGAACGACGCGCCTCCCATCCCGATCAGGGAGATGACCTGCCGGGCCTGAAGGCCCGACGGGAGGAGCAGAATCGCGCGCACGGCCTGCTCCGTGATGCTCCCCGGGGCCTGGTTCCCGACGATTGACAGCCCGCCGAGCCCGGCGATGTCGACCGCGAGGCCGTAGACGTGCGCCGAGACGACTCCCGGCCGAGAGTAGAGACGATGCCCCGACTGGAGTGACGACACCGTGACCTGGCCGAACGCCTCGGCGAGGTAGCGGAGCGTCACGAGGACGCGGATGTCGATCCGGTGCGCCGCGATGTCGGAGCGCCCGCCTGCGTAGAGCGAGATGCGGCGATCTGCCAGCGTGGCCCGTTCGAGGGTCGGCTTGGCCCGCTCGAGCCCGGTCACGAGCGCCCTGAGACCGACGGCCCGGTGGAACCTGGCCGCGGCCACGGCACGGTCGGCGAACACCGTCCGCCCACGGAGCGCGAGCGCGGCTGACCACTCGTCCCGGCGAGCACCGAGCTCGACCAGCTTGTCCGCGAGTCGGCGGAGCTGCTTGCGACCGGCCGGGTCGCCGTCCACGCGACCGTCTGCACGAAGCACGCCGAGCACGAGGGCCCAGTCGGCCTTCTCACGGGACGCCGCCTGCTTCAGTGCCCGCGCGAAGGCGGGGGTGAGGCGGCGTGCAGCCGGGGTCGGGTCGGGCATGGAGCGATGGAGCCAGATCGTGGCCCCGCCGCCGGCCTGTGCGATCTCGGGATCGGGCGGAGTCGGCCCGGAGACCGGCGACTCGTCGGGATTGATGAGCGGCTCGCCCTCAGGCTCCTCCTGCGGCTCGCCGTCGTCGCCTCCGGAGTCCTCACCCGCGCTCGGCTCCTCCGACGGAGCTCCGGCTGGATCCTCATCCGGCCCCTCACCATCGCCCGGCTCGGGATCGCTCGGCTCCTCGGCCGGGTCGACCGGTGTTTCTTCGCCGCCGGACTCGCCTCCGGAGCCGCCCTCACCTTCGCTAGGTGGCGTTGCGTCGTCCGGCTCCGCCGAGGGCTCCTCGGCTACGGGCTCCTCGGCGGGCACCGTCTCTTCCGGCGGCGCGGGCTCCTCGGCTCCCGTCGTCGTCTCCTCCGTCGAGGTCGTGGACTCGACCGCCTCGGCGATCATGTCGCCTGCGCCTGCGGAGAGCGCTGCCCCAGCGAAGAAGAGTGTTGCGAATGCGAGACTCGTCGCCAGGCGACGCCTGGGCCGGCGGCGACGGGCTTCGGTCGCCGTCGAAGCGGCAGGCTCACGCATCGTGGGGACGGGAACCTCCCGATCGACGTCGTGATCGAGCACCGAGGACGCCGCCTTCTGAACGCCATCGGCTCGGTCGCGCGAGAAGAGCGCCCATCCGAGCACCGAGAGGACGAGCGCTCGACCCGCATAGCGTCGTGACCGTGAACCTGAACGTGAACCTGTGTGTGGCATGTGCCTAGCTCCCTCGATTCGAGCGTCGAGGCCGCCACACGACGCGAAAACCCGAACTACATCCCGCGGGCCGCGCACGGACTGATCCGCATCTCAGCGGCACTCGACGTCTGAGGCATCCCCCTTCAGCGGGACTTCGCACGAGATCCCGCAGGCGGGGGATACCCGGCGGTTGCTTTCGGCCCATGATCGGATTCATCTGAGCAAGTCGGCGGAGCGGTCACGCCGAAGTTCTTCGGAGGTTTCATCGACGTGACCAAGCTAATCGCCAGACGGTTCGATCGGACTACTCGTCCTGAAATCGTCGCTCATTCTTGGCACGGTTTTCACACATGTGAGCGCGCCGGGGGGCGCGCGAATGGCGAGGAAGGGAGGTGAACTGCATGCAGGCGTACCTTGGGTACTGGGTCGAGAAGTTGAACGGCCTCAAGACTCGTGAGGACGGTCAGACGATGGCCGAGTACGGCGTCGTCCTCGCCGTTATCGCGCTGGGCGTCGTCGTTGCTCTGACGCTTCTGTCCGACTCGATCAGCGGCGCGATCGAGCGCGTGCTTCCGTTCCTCGGCGGCTAACGCACAAAAGGCAACATGGCGAACGGGCGGGCTCCCGTACAGGGAGCCCGCCACCTCCAGTTTCCGAACGAAAGATTGGCGCAAGTGGGTATGTGGAGAATGCGAAAGAAGCCGAATGAGCGCGGGCAGACGTTGGTCGAGTTCACACTCGCCCTCCCGATCCTGCTCGTGCTGCTGTTCGGGATCATTCAGTTCGGCATCGCGTTCCACAGCTACATCACGCTGACGGACGCGACGCGCGCCGGCGCGCGGAAGGCGGCCGTGTCTCGCTTTCTGCCAGCCAGCCAGCGCGCGGGCGCAGTGACCACCGCGATTCGCAACTCAGCTCAGAACCTCGACCAGAGCAAGTTGACCCCTTCGGTCAGTTCGAGCTGGGCGCGCGGGGCAGACGTAACCGTCACTGCCACGTATCCGTACTCGATCAACCTCTTCGGGATCCCGATCAGGAACGGCATCCTTACGAGCTCGACGACGGAGCGCGTCGAATGAGACACCTCCGGCAGGAGACCGGTCAAACGGTCGTTACGCTCGTCCTCTTCCTCTTCGTGATCGTCGGAGCGGTCGGTGCAGTCCTGGACGTGGGGGCGTGGTTCCGAGCCGACCGGCAGATGCAGAACGTCGCGGATGCCGCCGCCCTCGCGGGCGCGCAAGACCTACCGATCGACTCGGGCGGGGCCACCTCGACGGCAGTCCAATACGCCGGAAAGAACGGTGGGTCGCTGTCGCCGGCCAACGTGGTGATCAGTTCCAGTCCAGCTCCTAACGACACGATCGCCGTCGAGGTGGCCGACAACGTCCCGACCGTCTTCACGAAGCTGTTCGGGATCGAGACCGTCACAGTCCGGGCCAAGGCGAAGGCTCGGGCGGCGCCGATCGGGCAGGCGAAGTACGTCGCACCCATCGCCGTTGACATCAAGCACCCGCTCCTCCAGTGCTCGCCGGTTCCCTGCTTCGACCAGTCGACGACGCTCGATCTCGAGAAAGTCGGTCCGGGTGCGTTCCGACTCCTGAATCTCGACGACACCAAAGGCGGCACCGGTCCGTCGACGCTGGCCGACTGGATCCTGAACGGCTACAGCGACTATCTACCGCTGGACTGGTACTTCTCTGATCCGGGAGCAAAGTTCAATTCGTCGCAAGTCAAGAGCGCAATGAACGCGCGCATAGGTACCGAGATGCTCTTTCCGGTCTACGACCACACAATCGGCAATGGAGCAAACTTCGAGTACCACGTTATTGGATGGGTGGGATTTGTCGTATCCGCGTTTAACGCAAAAGGAAACGGCGGGACGGTGCAGGGACATTTCACCTCAGTGACATGGGAAGGTATTGAGGCTACCGACCCTTCCCAGCCCTCCTTCGGAGCTCGAACAATCAGCCTCATCGAGTAATGGCCTCGAAACGGGAAAGCGTGGTGCAATGACGTACAGAATCAGAAATGTCGGTATAGCCATCGGCCTCGCGCTACTCGCGGGCCTGATGGTCATGTTCTACGTCTCCAACTACAAGAAGAGCATCCAAGCAGACGAGGAGACAGTCAAGATCTGGGTCGCCGCCCGAGACATCCCGGAGGGCGCGACCGGCGCGGAGGTCACGGAGGGCGGTCTCCTCGAGGTCCAGGAGGTAGCGAGGAAGAACATTGCCCCGGGCGCGATCTCGAGCCTCGACCAGCTCGAGGGAACCGTTGCCACGCAGGAGGTCTTCGCGGGTGAGCAGGTCTCCACGCTCAGGTTCCGGCCGGCCGAGCAGCGAGGTATTCGTGCAGAGCTTACGGGGGCGCTTCGCGCAGTTCAGCTACCCGGCGATAAGAACCAACTCCTGGCCGGAGTCGCCAAGGAGGGCGACCACGTCGATGTGATCGGCAACTGGAAGTACCCCGAGAGTGGCCAGGAGCACATCACTCGCGTCGTCCTGAGAGACATTCTCGTACTGAAGGGTGCTGAGACGGGCGTAGCAACCGGCCCCGAGATCGCCTCGCCCCAAGGATCTCTCGCCGTTCTCTTGGCGCTCACGGATGCGCAGTCGCAGAAGCTCTTCTTCGTCGCGAAGAACGGTGATTTCTCGCTCGCGCTCCGGCCGTCCGAGGATGCGACCGATAGCCCCCAGGGCCTGGAGACCGCAGGCACGCTGCTTGCCGACGGCCTGACCCCGAACCAGCTCCGCCAGATTCGCATCGAAGGGAGTGCAGAATGAGCGTTCAGTCCCCTGCTCTTGTCCGCGAGCGCGTCCGGGTCTACATGACCGGGTCGTGCGACGGGCTCCACGACCTTCGCGAGGCGCTCGAGCGGCACCTCGAGGTCGAGCTCGTAGGCTGGGCCGAGCACGTCTCCGAAGGAGCGTCCGTCCTGACGGGCGGGCATCTCGGCGTCGTCCTGCACGGGACACGCGGGGAGTTCCCGGGAGACGAGCTGGCCAAGCTCCGGGAGCACACGCGCGCCCCGGTGATCCTGCTCGCGTCCGGCGAGGCGTCGACAGTGCTCGAGGAAGCGCTCGAGGCCGACGTCGCCGACGTCCTCCTGCTCCCGCAGATGACGGAGAACGTCGTCTTCGCGATTCGCAAGGCCGCCCGCTCCGGTGGCAAGGCACACTCGGGGGGCGGACGCCGCGGGCGGATCGTGACGGTGTTCTCGCCCAAGGGCGGCACCGGCAAGACGTGCATCGCCACGAACAGCGCGGCCGCGGTCGCGAAGTACGAGGGCAAGAAGGCCCTCCTGCTCGATCTCGACCTCCAGTTCGGCGACGCGGCGATCATGCTCGGGATCGAGCCCGAGAAGACGATCTACGACCTGGTCGTCGCTCCGGGCGAGCTCGACACCGAGAAGCTCTCGGGCTACGTCACGCGTCATGCGTGCGGGCTTGACGTGCTGCCGGCCCCGCTTCGTCCGGAAGACGCCGAGCTCGTCACCGAGGCGAAGCTCGCCCAGCTCCTCGAGGTCGCCCGGGAGTCCTACGACGTCATCGTCGTCGACACGTCGCCCTTCTTCCACGGGCCGATGCTGGCGACGCTCGACCGGACGGACGAGCTCCTCCTCCTGTGCGGGCTCGACGTGCCCACGATCAAGAACGTCAGGCTCGCGCTCCAGACGCTCGAGCTCCTCTCGTTCCCCGACGAGCGCGTCCGCGTCGTCCTGAACCGGGCCAACTCGAAGGTCGGGATGAAGCCGGGCGAGGTCGAGGCCGCGCTCGACGTGAAGGTGCGCTTCGAGGTTCCGAGCGACCGGGCCGTGCCGATCGCCGTCAACCGGGGGAACCCCGCCGTGCTCGCAGACGGGAAGGGTGACTTTGCCCGCGCCGTGCGTGCGATGGCGAGCCAGCTCGTCCCGGTCGAGTCCGAGAAGGCCTCGAAGCGACGCTGGTTCGGGAGGTAGACATGGGCCTCCACGACCGGATCAAGGGAAACGGCAACGGCAACGGCCACGCTGCCGCCGAGCATCATCCCGCCCTCACCGCCGTACCGCAGATGCGCGAGCCCGCCGAAGAAGCGGCTGTCGACCCGTACGCCGAGCTGAAGACGCGTGTCCATCACGCGTGCATCGCGAAGCTCGGGCCGCAGCTCTTCTCGAACCAGACCACGGAGAACCTCACCGACCAGGTGCTCCGCGCGGTCACCGAGCAGCTTGCGCTCGACCGCACGCCGCTCACGCGGGAGGAACGACGCCAGATCACCCGCGAGATCGCGGACGACATCCTCGGCTACGGGCCGCTCGAGCCGTACCTCCGAGACGACTCCGTGACCGAGGTCATGGTCAACAACCACGACCGGATCTACATCGAGCGGGCCGGGAAGATCGAACGGACGAGGACGGCGTTCGTCGACGACGCGCACCTCATGCGCATCATCGACAAGATCGTCTCCCAGGTCGGCAGGCGAATCGACGAGAGCTCGCCGATGGTCGACGCGCGCCTCCCTGACGGAAGCCGCGTCAACGCGATCATCCCGCCGCTCTCGCTCCGCGGGCCGACCCTCACGATCCGGAAGTTCGCGCGCGACCCGTACACGATGGACGACCTGATCGGGTTCGGCTCGGTGAGCGCGAAGGCGGCGCACTTCCTCTCCGCAGGCGTGAAGGGGAAGCTGAACGTCCTGATCTCGGGCGGTACCGGCACCGGTAAGACGACGATGCTGAACGCGGTGTCGGCATTCGTGCCGGGCGACGAGCGGATCGTGACCATCGAGGACGCGGCCGAGCTTCAGCTCCAGCAGGATCACGTGATCACCCTGGAGTCTCGTCCATCGAACATCGAGGGCAAGGGCGAGGTCAGGATCCGCGAGCTCGTCCGGAACTCACTCCGCATGAGGCCCGACCGGATCATCGTCGGCGAGGTCCGCGGGCCCGAGACCCTGGACATGCTCCAGGCGATGAACACGGGCCACGAAGGCTCGCTGACGACGATTCACGCGAACTCGCCACGAGACGCGCTGTCGCGTGTCGAGACCCTTGTCCTCACCGCGGGGGTCGACCTGCCGCTCAGGGCCATCCGGGAGCAGATCGCGAGCGCCTTCGACCTGCTCGTCCAGATCACCAGGCTCGTGGACGGATCCCGCCGCGTCACCCACATCACCGAGGTGCTCCGCATGGAGTCCGACGTGATCACGCTTCAGGACATCTTCGTGGCCAGGCCTCCCGACGAGGACTCGGCGAACAGCCCGCAGCTCTCCGGCAAGGGGCTGATCGCACCGCTCGCGTGCACCGGGTTGAAGCCGCACTTCCTGGAGAAGATGGCCGCGAACCGCGTCACGCTTCCGACGAACTTCTTCGAG
The DNA here is from genome assembly GCA_963733135.1 of uncultured Actinomycetes bacterium. Classification (GTDB taxonomy): domain Bacteria; phylum Actinomycetota; class Thermoleophilia; order Gaiellales; family Gaiellaceae; genus CAVTBX01. Next base: position 286,944 of record CAVTBX010000004.1, on the reverse strand, counting down.
CAGGAGACGGATCTCTACCGGCCGTCGTTCACGGCGGCCACGTTCAGCCGATGAGAGCCCTCCGCACGCTGATCGGAATCGGGGCGGGGGCGCTTGCCCTCGCCGGCACCGCGTCCGCCGCCGTCGAGCTCAAGGGCGTCGACGCGAGCGGGTACCCGACGATTCGGGCCACGGTCGTGACCGGCGAGCCGACCCTCACGCCGCCTGCGGTGACCGAGAACGGGAGGGCCGCGACCGGCCTACGGGCCGAGAACCTCGGCCGGGCCAAGAGCATCGTCGTCGCGATCGACCGGTCGCGCTCCATGGCGGGCGCGCCTCTGGCGGACGCGATCGCGGCCGCCCGCGAGTTCATCGCCGCCAAGCCGCCCGAGGATCGTGTCCAGGTGGTCGTCTTCGGACGGCGGGCTGAGGTCCTGACCTCGTTCTCCACGGCGACGATCGACGCCGACGCGGCGCTTCGGACACTCGCGCTCGACCAGTCGAAGGGCACGGCGCTCTACGACGCGGTGACTCTCGCAAGTGCGTCGGCGTCTGCCGAGGAGCTTCCGGCGCGGGTCGTGATCGTTCTGACCGACGGCGACGATGCCTCGAGCGAATCGACGCTTGGAGAGTCGGTCAACGCCGCCCGAACTGCCGGCGCGGCCGTCTACACGGTCGGCATCGAGGGAAGCGGCTTCGACCCAGAGGTTCTTCAGCAGATCGCCGGCGAGACAGGCGGCAGCTACTACGGCGCCTCGTCCTCCGGAGCGCTCACCGACGTCTACGCGTCGATCGCGGAGGAGCTCCAGAGGACGTGGCAGGTCGAATTCGTGACGGGAGCGCTCCCCGGTGACCGAATCTCGCTCGAGGCCTCAGCCGGCGGTGAGAGCTCGATCGCGGTCGAGTCGCGCATCCCCGGCTCGACGAGCTCGGCACCGAAGTCAGAGCCGTCGGCGCTTCTGCCCGAGCCGCTTCTGAACAGTCGCTTCGGCCCGCTGCTCGTCGGCCTGCTCGTCGGCCTGACCCTCCTTCTCGCAGCGGCGTTCGCGTTCTCGGGCAAGAAGGGGGCCTGGCTCTCGCGCCGGCTCGGGCCACACGTCACCGAGAAGCAGCGCGTCCGAGTCGAGTCCGGCGAACGGCTCGCCGTCGCCGCCGGGCTCTTCCGTGCCACCGAGCGAACCTTCGGCCACCTACGGCCGTGGCGTCACGTCGGAAGCCTGCTCGCGCGGGCCGACCTTCCGCTCCGTCCCGTCGAGTTCTTCTACATCGCCGGCGGCTCGAGCCTCCTGCTCGGAGTCGTCGCCGCCGCGATCAGCCAGCAGTCGCTCGTCGTCCTCGGCGGTCTCGCGGCGGGCGCCGTGATTCCCTACGTGGTCGTCTCCTTCAAGGCGCGCCGACGGCTGAAGGCGTTCGAGAACCAGCTTCCCGACCTCCTCATCACGATGGCCGCCTCGCTGAAGGCGGGGCACAGCTTCCGCCAGGGAATGCAGGCTGTGATCGAAGAGGATCAGGAGCCCGCGGCAAAGGAGTTCAAGCGCGTGCTCGCCGAGACGCGCCTCGGGCGGCCGATGGACGCTGCGCTCTCCGAGATGGCCAACCGGATCGGGTCGAAGAACTTCGAGTTCGTGATCACCGCCGTGACGATCCAGCGCCAGATCGGCGGCAGCCTCGCCGGCATCTTCGACATGGTGGCCGACACCGTCCGCGACCGGCAGCAGTTCTCCCGGAAGATCAAGGGGCTGACGGCGATGGGCCGGATGTCCGCCTATGTCCTGATCGGCCTTCCGTTCTTCGTCCTCGGCATCATCACGCTCGCCAACAGCGAATACATGAGCCCGCTCTGGCACACGAGCACGGGGCACAAGCTCCTGATCGTGATGGTCGTGATGATGGGCGTCGGCTCGCTCGTCCTTCGCAAGATCGTCTCCTTCAGGGGGTAACCCGTGCTCTTTCTGATCCTCGGAATCGCGTCGCTCGGACTGGCCGTCTTTCTCGTCGGAGAGGTCGCCACCCTGCCGGCGCGCCAGCGGGCGGGCTCCATCCGGCGGGCCGCACACTACGGCGCCAGGCACCGCCCGATCTCACACGGCCCTCGCGAGGAAGGCTTCAAGGAGCGGGCGCTCGGGCCCTTCGCGACGAGCCTGGCGCGCGGAGTGCTCCGCCTGAGCCCACGGTCGACCATCGACTCCATCAACACGAAGCTCCTCGCCGCCGGGCTCGGGCGCAGGGTCTCGCCGACCGCCTACCTCGCCGCCAAGGCGATCCTGGCCGCGGCCGGCTTCGGCGGTGGTGCCGTTCTGACGTCGGCCATGGGAAAGAGCGTCGGCGGGAGTCTCCTCCTCACAGTGACGTGCGCGATCATGGGCTTCTTCATTCCAGACCTCTGGGTGACGATGAAGTCGCGCGGCCGCAAGGAGCGGATCCGGGCCGAGCTCCCGGACGCGCTCGACCTTCTCGCCGTGAGCGTCGAGGCAGGCCTCGGCTTCGACGGGGCGATCTCGAAGCTCACGGAGCACATGGAGGGGCCGCTCTCGGAGGAGTTCTCGCTCACGCTCGGCGAGATGCGAATCGGCGAGAGCCGCCAGGAGGCGCTGAAGAAGATGTCGCAACGGGTCGACACGCCTGAGGTCGCGGCGTTCAGCCGCGCGATCATCCAGGCCGACCAGCTCGGCATCTCGCTCGGGCGGATCCTCAAGGTCCAGGCGCAGGACACCCGCAACCGCCGTCAAGCCGCGGCGGAGGAGCGGGCGATGAAGGCACCGATCAAGATGCTCTTCCCGACTGTGATCTTCATCTTCCCGGCCATGTTCCTCGTCATCCTCGGGCCGGCCTTCCTGAACCTGGCGAAGCTCTTCTAGGAGGCCTGGTCAGCCACGCGGCGCCTACGATGCGCGCCGTGTCCCGCGGGTCATCCGTCCACCACGCAGCCCGAGCCTTCGACTCAGCCGCGGATGCCTACGAGCGGGGCCGGCCGACGTATCCGGCCGAGGCCGTGGCGAAGCTCGTGGACGCACTCGGGGTCGGCCCTGGTCGGAGCGTGCTCGACTTGGCGGCGGGAACCGGCAAGCTGACTCGGCTCCTCATGCCCACCGGCGCGCGTGTGGTGGCCGTCGAGCCGGCGGCCGGGATGCGTCGTCGGATCGAAGACGACCTGCCCGGAGTCGAGGCGCTCGAAGGGACAGCGGAGTCGATTCCGCTCGAAGCGGGGAGTGTCGCCGCCGTCACCGTCGCTCAGGCGTTTCACTGGTTCGACGGCGACGCAGCACTCGCCGAGATCCACCGGGTGCTCGTTCCCGGCGGCCGCCTCGGGCTCATCTGGAACGGGCGGGAGGAGCAACGCCCGTGGCAGCGGGGACTTACGGAGATCATGGAGCCGTATCGCCTCGACGCGCCGCCCTACCGCTCGGACGAGTGGCGCCAGGCCTTCGAGCGGACGACGTTGTTCACCCACCTCGAGCATGCCCGTTTCGGGATCGAGCAGGAGCTGGACGCTGACGGCGTCGTGGATCGCGTCCTCTCTGTCAGCTTCATGGCGGCGCTACCGGACGACGAGCAGGCCGCGGTCGCAGACGAGGTTCGAGCGCTCCTCGCGCGGGATCCCGAAACGCGCGGGCGCGCACGTGTGTCATTGCCCTACCGCACCGACGTCTTCTGGTGCGAGCGGGTCTAGCCCGGCTCACCTGATCGAGTGAGCCGGCTCCCCCCATCGGGGTACCCCTATCCCCCGTTCGAGGGAAGGTCGTCACGACGGCGGTGGACCGTGAGGCCCCATGCCTCCCCGCGTGCGAAGAGCGCGTCGGGGTCGACGTCGTCGAGCCAGCCGATGAAGTGCTTGTCCGGCTCGGCCGCGGTCGAGCCGAACACCGCCGGTCGCTCACGTGTCTCGACGCCGTTCGCGCTCCGCTCCGCGCGTTCGAGATCGGCGAAGCGCTCCTCGGCGGCCGGGCCTTCTGCGTAGCCCTTGCCCATGCGAGGATCCTAGCCTGCGCGCGGGGCGCGGCTCGACCACTCCCCGAGGTCGTACCAGTACGTGTCGCGGAGCGCGTCGGCGATGGCCGGATCGGTGTGTCCCGGGTTGAAGACGTTGTGTTCGAGGTCCGCGCAGATGGCGATCGCCTCGAGCGGGATGTCGGGCAGGTTGACCAGCACCTCCGCCGGAAGCCGGGCCTCGCCGAGCGTGTAGTGCTTGAAGTGGAGGTCCGGCGTCACCTCGAGGAGGGTGGGCCAGTCTGGACAGCTACGGGTGCTCACGCGATTCTGCTCCTGACGAGGTCCGCGAGTGCGGCTACGAACCTCGGGTCGTCGTTCATGGATTGGGTTCGCTTCAGTTCGACGCCGAGCGCGAGAGCCTTCTCGCTCGCCTCGACGTCGATGTCCCACAGGATCTCGAGATGGTCCGCGACGAAGCCGATCGGGGCGACAAGAATCCGGTCGACGCCTCGGCCGGCGAGCACCTCGAGGTGATCGAGGATGTCGGGACCGAGCCAGGGCTCCCCGGTCGCGCTCTCGCTCTGGAACGCGAACGACCAGCGGTCTTCGGGAAGCCCGAGCCGGTCGGCGACGAGGTTGGCGGTCTCGAGCAGCTGCTCGCGGTAAGGATCGCCTTCGGCCAGGATGCGCTCGGGGAGGCTGTGGGCCGTGAACACGACGTGCATGCCCCGCTCGAGGCCGGCGTCGCGAACCCGATCTGCGACCAGGTCGAGAAACGGCGGGTGGTCGTGCCAGCTCTCGATCATCGTGAGCTCGGTGCCTCCGTTGAGCGCGGCCTCGAGCCGCTCGCGGTAGCCGCCCACGGACATGCGGCTGTAGTGGGGGGCGAGCACGAGCCCGACGAGGTGCTCCGCGCCGTCCGCGCGGGCCCGTTCCGTCGCAGCCGCGATGCGTGGCTCCCAGTGCTTCATGCCCGCGTAGACGGGGAGCCCGAGCTCGCGCTCGAGGCCGGCGCGTTGCGCCTCGGTGACGGCGGCAAGGGGGGAGATTCCGACGCGGCGGTACCGCTCGACGAGCTCGTCGACGGCCTCCTGGCGAACGGGCCTGCCGCCGCGGATGTCGGAGAAGTAGGCAGGCACGTCCTCGAGTCGCTCGGGGCTCCCATAGGCCATGACGACGACAGCGGTCTTCACGGAGTAGAGCTCGGCAGCCGCCGTGGATATCTCGGCACGCGTTCGGCACACGTCGTGACACACACATGCGCTTTTCGGCGGTACGCTCGCGCGTGAGCAGGGGGGAGGGTCGGGACCCGAGGGTCCCGCGCGCGAACACACGCGCGAACAGGTTCCCGCGCGTGAGAGGAAATGTCCGTCACGCCACTACCTCGGCTGTCGTTCGCTCTCGGACGAGCGCGGTAAGTCGCGTGAGGTCATCAGGGTCCGTTTCGGGAAGCACGCCGTGCCCCAGGTTGAAGATGTGGCCGGGCCGGCCTCCAACCGCGTCGAGGATCCGCTGCGCCGCGGCCTCCACGCGGGTGAACGGCCCCAGCAGTAGCGTCGGGTCGAGATTCCCTTGCACCGCCCGGTCTCGACCGGCCACCTCCCAGCCACGCTCGATCGGGATGCGCCAATCGAGCCCGATCACGTCGCCGCCTGCTACGGCCATGTCCCCCAGCAGGTGTGCCGTCCCGGTTCCGAAGTGGATCGTCGGGACGTCGACGCTCGAGAGGATGCGCGCCGAATAGGGCGCAACGAACTCGCGGTAATCGTCGACCGAGAGCGCGCCGACCCAGGAGTCGAAGAGCTGCACCGCATCGGCCCCGGCGTCGGCTTGGGCCTGCATGTAACCGGCGAACGTGCTCGCGAGCCGATCCATGAGCGTGTGCCAAGCCCCCGGCTGCGCGTACATGAAGCGCTTCGTCTTTCGGAAATCGCGCGAGGGCCGCCCCTCGACGAGGTAGCCGGCGACCGTGAAGGGACCTCCGCAGAACCCGACCACCGCACGTTCGGGCTCGAGCTTCCCACGCACCAACCCGATTGCGGTCATGAACGCCGGCGCGATCTCCTCGCCGGCCGGCACCCTGAGCCGCTCCACGTCCGCGAGGCTCTCGATGGGGGGCTCGACCACCGGCCCTACACCCTCGACGAGCTCGACGCCCATCCCCATCGCGAGGACGGGGAGCATGATGTCCGCGAACATGACCGCGGCGTCGACGCCGTGCCGGCGGACGGGCTGGAGCGTCACCTCGGTGCAGAGCTCAGGCTCGCGACAGATCGAGAAGAGGTCGTGCTCCTTCCGGATCTCTCGGTACTCAGGCAGGGAGCGACCGGCTTGCCGCATGAACCAGACGGGCGTGCGCTCCACGGCCTCGCGCCGGGCCGCACGCACGAGGAGTGGGTCGGACACGATCCAAGCGTAGCCAGGCGCCCCGCGCCGGACGCGCGCCTAACCCTCCTAGTCTCGCCCGACGATAAGCGCGAGCTGCGCGCCCATGAGATCCGACGCCCGCATCCCGTCGAGCGGGGCGACGCGCTTCACCGCGATGTCCTCTGCGAGTCGATACGCCTCGCCCTCGAAGCCCGGCCGGTACATGACGAGCGAACGACGGAAATCAGGTCGCGGCGCGTTCCCCGTCCCGGTGAGGATGTAGCTCCGTTGCCGGACACCGTTCGAGGCCAGGTCGGCGGCGCCGGTGAGGCCGTTGCCGTTCAGGACGACGACCGAGGTTTCGCTCCGTGACTGCCCGGCGGCCGGAACGACCTCCCTACTGTTCGCCACGCGGGCCGAAGCGGCCTCGGGCTGACCCGCCTTGCCGCTCGACGCGAGGGCGCGCTCACGCTGCTCGGCCGCGAAGGGAAGGCCGAACGCCGCCACCGCGAGCGCGACGAGAACGACGAGCTCGACGGCGGCGAAGACGCCGGCTGCGAGGGCAGTCGCGCGCCAGTTCCGACCCGGGGGGAGGGTGACCGGATACTCCACGGAGCGCGTTAGTTCGCGCCTGCCGCGGGCTCTCCTTCCGTGATGGCCCGCCAGGTGCGGGACAGTCCCTCGTCCAGATCGACGCTGGCCCGAAAGCCGAGCTCGGACGCGGCCAGCTCGGGGTCGAGGACGCTCCGGTCGAGCTCCCCCAACCGTGCGTCGGCGAGCTCGGGCTCGAGGTCGACGCCGCTCACTCGCCTGCACGCGTCGTAGAGGTCGACGACCGACGTCTCACTGCCTGTTCCGACATTGAAGATCCCAGCCTGGTGGCCGCCGGCCGCGAGCGTGGCCGCGACGACGTCCTCGACGTAGACGTAGTCGCGCGTCTGGCGGCCGGTGCCGAAGATCGTGGGCGGCCGACCTTCTGCCAGCCGTCCGAAGAAGATCGCGACGACGCCGGCCTCGCCGTGGGGATCCTGGCGCGGCCCGAAGACGTTTCCGTACCGGAGTGCCACATGCTCGCTTCCGTGGAGCCGGTTCCAGGTGGCCAGGTACCCCTCCGCGGCAAGCTTCGAGGCGCCGTAGGGTGAGAACGGCGAGAGCGGATCGTCCTCCCGAGCAGGCCGCTCGCACTCGCCGTAGATGGCCCCGCCCGTCGAGGACAGCACGACCTGAGCGCCGACGGAGCGTGCCGCCTCGAGCACGCTGATGGTGCCGAGGAGATTCACCTCCGCGTCGTAGTCCGGCCGCTCGACCGACACGCGGACATCCGCCTGCGCGGCCAGATGGAAGCAGACGCTCGGCCGAGTCTCGCGGAAGAGGGCGCCCAGGGCCGAGCCGTCGCGGATGTCGACCTCCTCGAAGCCGGCTGCCTCGTCGACACGGTCGCGGCGGCCCGTCGCGAGGTTGTCCACGGCGAGCACCTCGTCGCCGCGGGCGAGCAATGCGTCCACGACGTGGGAGCCGATGAAGCCGGCCGCGCCTGTCACCAGCGTCTGCATCAGCGCGGGACAGTAGCGGGTCGAACGGGAAAGCCGGTCGCGCAAGGAGGGTTTGGCGGAAAAGCCGTTGAGCCGCCGGGTCGGTCTGCTCGCCCCGAGGCGGCGTCCTCAGTCGCGCCCGTACCTCACGGTACGAACGCTCCCTGCGTCCTTGCCTCGGAACGAGCAGACCGACCTGACAACGAAGACCTTTCCGCCAAACCCTCCTACCCTCGGTCGACAGCCTCGCAGCTCGGCCCGACTCGATCTCGGCGGTCCGCGAGGACCTTGTCGCTCCCGCCGCCGCAGTGGATCACGTCTCGGTCCCGGTCTCTCGCCTTGATCGAATCGTCGCCGCTTCCGCTTTCGTATCGATCCCGGCCGCGGCCGCCGTTCAGCGAGTCCGGTCCAGGCCCGCCGCGCAGAAGATCGTCTGCTCGCACGCCGAAGATCGCGTCGGAGCCGATCGTGCCGATGAGCCGGTCCTCGAGAGGGGTGCCCCGGAGGATGAGGCCGATCCGCGCCGTCCGAGCCGTCGCGGCGGTCGCCCTGCCGCCCGCATTCGAGGCGGTCACCACGACCCGAACGGTTCGGAGAAACATCGATGGCTGGAGGAGAAGCGACCGGCCCGTACCAACGGCGACGGTTCGGCACCGATCGTGGCGGCAGACGTCCCAGCGCAGCCGGTAGCTGAGCGATCTCGAGCTCGACCACGCTCCGACATCCGAGGTGAGTATCCGTCCCACCTGTGGCCGGCCCCGGAGCTCGGGCGGGTCGACCAGGACTGGGGCAGCCGGAAGAACCGCACGTGTGGGCGCGGTCGCGACGGATCTCTCCCCGAGCCAGTTCGTCCCGGTCACCACCACGCGGATTCGCGCGTCGATGTCGGCGGCGCTGAGGAGATACGACGGTTCACGCTCGCCCTGCACGTCGAGGCACGCCTGGCCGAGCGAGTTGCACCGTTGCCAGCGATACGTCACTGAGATCGGTCGCGTACCGGTCCAGCGGCCTCCGGAGGCCAGCAGCCGCGCGCCTTCCCGGGCGCTGCCGCTGAGTGTGGGCCGCACCGTGTTTCGCGGGCGCTTCCCGGCCTTGAACCAGCTGCGCACGATCCGGTGTCCGTACTGGTATCGGCGGTGAGGCCAGACGTACCAGCGGTAGACGGCTGGGCGAAAGTGGCGCGTGCGGTTGCCCTGCTTCCACTTCCGATGGAGATCGAAGCGCGCGCGTCGCGGCCATCTGCTCAGGATCTTGTGCCCGTTCCGAAAGACCTGCACGTTGTAGAAGCGAGCGGAGGGAACGCGCTTCCAGCGCAGCTCGGGTGGCTTGGAGACCGTCGCGCCACGGGCGGGCGCGGGCCTTGCTGCCGCCGCTTCCGCGACCTCGACCGCCGCCACCGACGCGACCACCACCGCCGTGGCGAGAAGCCGCAGGAGCGTTCGCCTCCCAAGGACCATTTGGACTCTCCTCCCGCGCCGAAGCTACTACGGATCTCACCGCTTGAGAAGGGCGCACATCAGACCTTTACCGCTCGCACAAAGACCGTTGCCGAGTACGGCATGGCGAGCCGTCCTCGTATCCTTCGCCGAGCATGTTCATTACCTTCGAAGGGGTCGACGGGTCCGGGAAGACGACGCAGGCCGCGCTCCTCGTGGAGGCGCTTCGCGGCGAGGGTCGAGAGGTCGTCGCGACCCGAGAGCCGGGGGGCACCGAGCTCGGCGAGCAGATCCGCGAGCTGCTGCTCTCGGGTGGCCGCGTCACTCCCTGGGCCGAGGCCGCGCTCTTCGCCGCCGCCCGCGCGCAGCTCGTCGACGAGGTCATCCGGCCCGCGCTCGGGCGTGGAGCCGATGTCGTGAGCGACCGCTACATCGACTCCTCCCTGGCCTATCAGGGCCTGGCGCGAGGGCTCGGCGTCGATCGCGTGCTCGAGCTGAACCTCCTGGCGACCGGGGGCCTCCTGCCCGACCAGACGTTCCTGCTCCTCATGACCCCTGACCAGGCCGCTGAGCGGCGCGGCGACGAAGCCGATCGAATCGAACGCGAGGGCGAGGGATTCGTCGCGGCTGTGGCCGACGCCTACCGGGAGCTTGCGGGCGCGTTCGGGCAACGTCTGGTTGCCGTCGACGCCGCGAAACCCGTTGCTGAGATCGCGAGGAGTATCCGTGGACAGCTTCGAGACGCTGCCTGAGCAGGAGGATGCCAAGCGCCTCCTCCGCGCGGCGCTGGCGGAAGGGCCTGCCCACGCCTACCTCTTCCACGGGCCCGCCGGCTCGGGTAAGCGGCGGGCGGCGCTTCTCTTCGCCGCGGCGCTTCTCGGTGAGAGCGACCGGGTGCTCCGGCGGGCCCATCCGGATCTCTACGTCCTCGAGCCGCTCGGCGACCAGATCCGGATCGACCCCGTCCGCGAGCTGCGGCGTGACCTCCACATGCGGCCGTTCGAGGCCGACCGCCGCGTCTACGTCATCCTCGGCGCGCACGTCATGAACGAGGACGCCGCGGACGCGCTCCTCAAGGATCTCGAGGAGCCGCCGGACTACGCCGTGGTCGTCCTCGTCGCCGACGAGCTCGGGCCGCTTCCCGAGACGATCCGCTCGCGCTGCCAGGCCGTTCCGTTCCGCCGGCTTTCGCAGCGAGCGATCAAGGCGCACCTCGCGGCCCGCGGCCTCGAGGGAGAGAGGCTCGAGGTGAGCGCGCGCGTCGCAGCTGGGAGGCTCGATCGCGCCGAGCGGCTGCTCGACGACGAGTCGGCTGAGCACCGGGCGGCGGTGATCGAGCTGGCGCGGGCGACGTACCTGGAGGAGTCGTTCGACCCGGCCGGCGCCGTGCGGCGGATCGAGGAGCTCGCCCGGCGGCGCGGGCAGCGGGCGCGAACAGCAGTGGAGGAAGAAGCTGTGGAGGGGGAGAACCCGCGGGAGGTGGAGCAGCGCGCGAAACGGGCAGAGCGTGGCGCCGAGCGCGAGGAGGTTCTCGAGACGCTCGACACGCTCGCCGGCTGGTACCGAGACCTCCTGGTGGTCGGTGCGCGCGCTCCCGAGGCCGTCCTCAACCTCGATCGCCTCGAGGAGCTCGAGCGCGACGCCGAGCCGTCCCTGACCGTTCCCGCGGAGCGAGCTGCCGAGATCGTGCGTGACGTCTGGCGCTCGTTCGAGTTCAACGTCCAGCAGGGCCTCGCGCTCGAGGCGCTCTTCGTTCGCCTTCGCCGCGACCTGCGGGCCTACGGCGCGACGGCCGCATGAACCGCAACACCACCATCACCGAGGCGGTCGGAGTCGTGTTCTCGGCGGGCGGCCGCGTCTACTCCTTCGACCCGGCAGGACTCGAGCTCGCCTGGAACGAGAAGGTCGTCTGCCAGACGTCTCGGGGCCACGAGCTCGGGCGTGTCGTCAAGGCGCACCACCCTCTGCGGGAGCCGCCGCCGCAACCCCTCAAGCGGGTCGTGCGGCGGGCGACCGAGCGCGACCTCGAGCAGGCTCGCGAGAACCAGACCGAGGCGAAGCAGGCGATGCGCGTCTTCCGCGGAGTCGTGAACGAGCTCGGCATCGTCGTGAAGCCGATCTCCGCCGAGCTCGTCTTCGACCGCTCGCGCGTCGTCTTCTCCTACGAGTGCGAAGAGCGACCGGACGTCCGGGCGCTCATGAGGGCGCTCCGCGACCGCCTCCACAAGCGCATCGAGCTGCGCTCCGTCGGCACTCGGGAGGCCGCGCGGCTCTGCGGCGATCAGGGGCTCTGCGGGACGAAGCACTGCTGCCGGCGGTTTCCGTCGCACGAGCAGCCCATCACGCTTCGCATGGCCAAGGATCAGGACCTCGCCATGAGCTCGGGTCGAATCACCGGCCTGTGCGGTCGCCTCCGTTGCTGTCTGGCGTACGAGCATCCGCTCTATCGGAGCTTCCGCGATCGCGCGCCGCGCGTGGGCCGTCGCGTCGAGACGCCACATGGCCTCGGCACCGTGACCGGCTACGAGGTGCTTCGGGACACCTGCCGGGTCGAGCTCGGGGAGGCTCAGGCCATCGAGGTTCCGATCGACGATTGCCGGGAAGTGGCTCGGGCGTGAAGTACCGGCGGCTCGGCTCTTCCGATCTCGATGTGTCCGAGATCTCGCTCGGCTCGTGGCTCACCTACAGCGGCGGCGTCCCTCATGATCAGGCGGAGGCCTGCGTGGACAAGGCCTTCGAGGTCGGGATCAACTTCATCGACACGGCCAACGTCTACGGGCGCGGCGCCGCAGAGGAGTTCCTGGGCGAGGTGCTCTCACGTCGCGACCGCTCGTCGTACGTGCTCGCGACCAAGCTCTATTTTCCGATGTCGGATGCGGATCGAGGCCTCTCGCGTCGAACAGGTGGCGAAGCAAATCGATGCGTCGCTCGCGCGGCTCCGAACCGACTATGTCGACCTCTATCAGTGCCATCGCTACGACGAGGACACGCCGCTCGAGGAGACGATGGAGGCGCTCTCCGAGGTCGTGCGTTCCGGCAAGGCGCGCTACCTGGGTATGAGCGAGTGGAGCGCCGACGAGATTCAGGCGTCACTCGACCTGCCCGGCGTCGAGAAGCTCGTCTCGAGCCAGCCGCAGTACTCGATCCTGTGGCGCGAGCCCGAGCGCGAGGTGATCCCTCTCTGCGCGCGGAACGGCATCTCGCAGATCGTCTGGTCGCCGCTCGCTCAGGGCGTCCTGACCGGGAAATACTCGCCCGACTCGCCGCCCCCGGCGGACTCGCGCGGCGCCAGCGAGAGCATGGGCGGGATGATGGGCCGCTTCCTCGAGAAGGCCGACGTGCTGGAGGCGGTGCAGCGGCTCGAGCCGGTGGCCGAAGGGGCCGGCTTGACGATGGCCCAGCTCGCGCTCGCGTGGGTACTCCGCGAGCCGAACGTCGCGTCCGCGATCGTCGGCGCGAGCCGGCCCGAGCAGGTCGAGGCGAACGCAAGCGCGTCTGGGATCGAGCTCTCAGAGGAGACCCTTCGGGCCGTGGACGAGGCGGTCGGCGAGGTCGCTGTAACCTCGTAGGAGCGGGGCATGCCTCGCCCGCCAGCGACCTTCTTGACCACCCGCGGGTGGTCTGAGAGAGTGCCCGAGCCCCGCGAAGGGCCGAACGGACCGACGCAGACCGGCTTGCCGGTGCGTGAGTCCCGGGCGGCACCCGGCGCGGGGCTTTTGTATGAAGAGTCGCGCCGCTCGTCGCGGGATCCGGCCTGAGGCCGGCGAAGCTGACCCGTTCGCCGCCGCGGCTAGAATGCGCCCGCTGCCGACGTAGCTCAGCTGGTAGAGCACTTCACTCGTAATGAAGGGGTCCCCGGTTCGAGTCCGGGCGTCGGCTTAGGCGCTTCCAGGCCTTGAGCCGGCGGGATCAGCGCTCCGCGAGATACGCGTACCGCGACAGGCGCCGCTCGCGGGCGAGCACATGACAGGCGTGGAGAAAGCGCTGGATCCCCTCGAACGTCGACTCTCCCTCGTCGGCGACCAGCTGGTCGCGATACCCCTGCCGGGCGTCGTGCCACCGCCCGGCAATGGTCGCCATGTTCTCCGTCACGTCCTCGCAACGCAGAAGCCTGAAACCGGCCTCGGCGAGCAGCTGCTCGTTCACCGAGGTGACCGAGAAGACGTAGACGCCAACGGCGCTCCGGGCGGCGACCTCTGCGTCCGTGACGAGACCGGTCACGATCGTCGGGTCGGTGAAGAGGATGCGCGCGCCGGGCGAAGTGACGCGGTGCCACTCGCGAAGGATGTCGAGACGGTTGGGAAGGTGACACATCGCGTCGGCGGAGAAGACGGCGTCGAAGCTCGCTTCTGCGAAAGGCAGGCGACCGCCGGCGTCAATCCGAAGGAACTTGGCGCGGTCGTCGACGCCGCGTTCCAGTGCCAGGCGCGTGGCGGTCGCGATTCCTTCGTCGAGCACGTCGACGCCTAGGACGCTCGCTCCGGTGGTCGCCGCCAATTGAAGCGCCGGGCCGCCCGATCCGCAGCCCACGTCGAGGAGACGCGATCCGGCGTCGAGACGGAGCCACTCGGCAAAGCGCTCAAGCTCGTCCACCGTAAGCCAGCCGGATTGGCCGAGATCGTCGCCGTACGTCTGGCGGCGCACCTCTTCCCGGGCGCGAAAGCCCGCATAGGCCGAGGCGTAGAGCGTCGCACGCGCTCCCCCACGCGGCTAGCCTGACCCGAGCCGAACCGAACCAAGATCGATGCAGCGTCGCGCCGAGTGGATGTGGCGGCGCGCTCGTACCTGAGACTATCCTCGCCGGGGATGCCGGAACTCGAGCTCACGCGAACGAAGGGCGATCGTCGGCTCTATGCGCTCGACGGTGTTGGCACGTTGCGGCTGGAGGGGCTGTTCTCTCGCTCGGCTACCGCCGAGTCTGACGGCTCGCGCTGGCGGATCGCCCGGACCGGCTTCTGGGAGGGACGTCGGATCGAAGCCTTCGACGTCACGGGCGACAAGGTGGGAGAGTTCGAGCCACGGGCCTGCGGCGGGGAGGAACCGTCCGCTGGGACGGGCGGGAGCTCACGCTCCGCCCGGCGAGCCAATGGCGCGAGCGCTACGCGCTTGCAGACGGCGATCGGGAGCTCGCCGTCTTCGACGGCAAGGGTTGGGGCCGTCGGCCTGTGAAGGTCAGCCTCGATGATTCCCGTGCGGTCGAGCCGGGGCTGCTCCTCTTCGCGGCGTTCGTCGTGCGTGGGCTTGCAGAGGACGCCGGAAGCGTTGCGGTGACAGGCTCCACCGCGGCAACCACGGGCGGCTGACGAGCCCGGCCGCGATCAGACGCACGACGGGCGTCCGGCCACTCTAGGATTGGCTCAGGTTCGTGCGGGGGTGAACGCGGGCCTGGAGGACGGCTGCGGCGAACCAGGAGGTACCCGGTGCAGGGCTCGCATCTCGACGACGCGTTTCGGGGCAACGCCGCCGCCATGCTCGTGGAGACAGCGGCCTCGATGCCTCGGAAGACGGCGATCGTCGAGCCCGAGCTTCGCACGAGCTACGCGCGACTCGTCGCCAGAACCCGGGCGGTCGCCGAGTCGCTTCACGCGACTGAGGTGAATCCGGGCGACCGCGTCGCGATCCTGCTTCGCCGAGGCGCGGACGCGGCCGCTGCATTCTTCGGCGCGCTTGCGGCGGGCGCGATCGCCGTGATCGCGAACGAGGGGCTGCGGCCGCGGCAGCTGGAGCACGTTCTGCGACACTCCGGCGCCTCCGTTCTCCTGACCTCGGCCGAGCTCGTCGAACGCCTCCCGCGCGCGCTCGACAGCGATGCGCGCCGACTGGACGTGGAGTCGATCCCGGCTCGAGGCACGTCCGAGCTCGTGCCGCGACTCGGCGGTGACCCGGCGCAGATCATCTACACCTCGGGGTCGACCGGGCTCCCGAAAGGCGTGACCTGGACGCACGCGAATCTCTGGGCCGGCATGCGGGCCGTGACCTCCTATCTCGGCATCTCGAGCGCCGACCGCATCGCCAGCGTTCTTCCCTTCAGCTTCGACTACGGCCTCAACCAGCTCCTCTGCTGCGCCGGGCGAGGCGCGACGCTCGTCGTCGATCGCTCACCCGTTCCGCAGCGGATCGCGCAGACGCTCAGACGGGAACGTGTCACGGTCCTACCGGCCGTGCCGCCGCTCTGGCTCCAGCTCTTGAACGCAGACGGCTTTCGGGCGGAGCCGATCGCATCTCTTCGGCTGCTCACGAACACCGGCGGGCGCTTGCCGGTGGAGGCGGTCCGCCGGCTGCGCGCCTGCCAGCCGCAGGCGCAGCTCGTCCTCATGTACGGGCTCACGGAGGCCTTTCGCAGTACCTACCTCGCGCCCGATCGCGTCGACAGGAAGCCGGACTCGATCGGGCAGGCGATCCCGGGCGCCGAGATTCTCGTCGTCGACGAGGGCGGACGGGCCACAGGACCGGGCGAGACAGGCGAGCTCGTCCATCGCGGGGCAACCGTCGCGCTCGGCTACTGGAACGACCCGGACGCCACTGCACGTGTCTTCCGACCTCATCCCCTCCGACCGCCCGGGACGCCGGAGGCGGAGCGAGTCGTGTACTCGGGCGATCTCGTCTACCGCGACGAGGACGGGGATCTCTTCTTTGTCGGTCGCCGCGATCGCCTGATCAAGACGCTCGGCTACCGGGTCAGCCCCGACGAGGTGGTCGAGGGGCTCTTCGCCTCCGGGCAGGTTGCCGAGGCAGTCGTCGACGCCGAGCCGGACGAGGCGCTCGGAGCACGGATCGTCGCGTACGTCGTGCTCGCGGAGACCGGCACGCTCGACCGCCTCCAGGAGTTCTGCTCGGCCGAGCTGCCCCGGTATCTCCAGCCCGCGCGCATCGAGGTGCGTGACGCGCTCGAGCGAACAGCGAGCGGGAAGCACGATGTTCTCGCCATCGCAGGCCGCACCCCGTGATCTCACCTGATCTGCAGGAGCTACTCGAGCCCCTGGAACGGTTCGAGGCTCTGAGGCGTCGAGCCATGCGCCTAGGGGATCGCCTGTGCGATCTCTCGTACGCAAATCCGTACGAGGGCACGCAGGAGCGGGCGAGAGCCGTCCTCCGAGCCGCCCTCGACGAGGAGCGCCTGCTTGATCTTCAGTACACGCCGTTCGGCGGCGCTACCCTCCCGCGGCGAGCCGTGGCCGACTCGCTGACGGCGAGTCACGGGCTCAGCTTCGGGTTCGGCGACGTAGTCTTGACGCCCGGCGCGATGTCGGCTCTGCACATCGCTCTGCGGACGACGGGGGCGGCAGGTGCTGAAGTCTTGGTGCCCGTCCCGTGCTGGCTCGACTATCCCCTGTACGCCCGCGCCCTCGGCTTCGAGCCGATCCTGGTGGAGCCTGACCTACCGGCCTTCGACCTCCCGGTGACCTCCATCCTGAACGGCGTGTCGGCAAGAACCTGCGCGCTCGTCTTCAGCCAGCCCGCCAACCCCACAGGTCGAAGCTACGGCGCGGACGCCCTGGCGGGCCTCGCCGCAGGCCTTCGCGAGGCCGAGCAGGAGCTCGGGTGCGAGATAACCGTCGTCGCAGACGAGACGCACCGCGACTTCATGGCGACCGAGACGTTCACGAGCATCGCAGCGCACTTCGACCGCACGATCATCGTCTACTCGTTCGGGAAGTACCACTTCATCCAGGGCCAGCGGCTCGGATACGCGGCCGTATCGCCACGTCATCCAGCCCGAGAAGCCGTGGCGGCGGAGCTCGTCCGGTGGACCAGGGTGACCGGCATCGCGACCCCGACTGCCCTCATGCAGCGCGCCACGGCGGGGCTGCTCGCGCTCCGGTACGACCTGAGCTGGTTGGACGAGTCTCGGGAGCGGCTCGTCGCTTCGCTCGAGGAGCATGGGTACGAGGTCGTCCGGCCGGACGGCACGTTCTTCGTCTACGCGCGAACGCCCGCCGGCCACGACGACTTCACCTTCACCGCCGAGCTCGCTGGGCGGGGCGTGCTCACGCTCCCGGCGCCCGTGTTCCATCACAGTGGGTACTTCCGCCTCGCGCTCACGGGCTCACAGGACATGGTCGAGCGAGCGCTGCCGATTCTCGCTGACGCTGCGGCCGCATGAAGATCCGGCTCGTCGGCCCTCTCGATCCGAACTTCGCCTGGGACGGCGAGCGCCTGCTCGGTGAGGAGGAGCCCGCCGGGCGGCCTCCACCGCATCTGCGCGGCGCGACGGCCTGGATGCGATCGACCGAGCGGGGCGTTTGGTCGATCGGCCGCGACCCGCTCGGGATCAACAAGCTCTTCTGGGTAGCCGACGAAGAAACGCTCGTGTTCGCCTCGCGGCCGTGGAGGCTCATCGAAGCCGGGTACGCGTTCGAGGAGATCCGGGCAGTTCCCCGAGGAGCGTTCCTCCGGCTTGGGCAAGGCGAGACGACCGAGGAGACGCTCGACCTCGATAGCGCCGGATCGCCCGGCTCCGAGCCCGGCTACGAGGCGTGGGGCCGCCAGATCCGCGCGACGCTCGACGAATACCTCGACGCCCTTGCCTTCCGGCACGGGGACCGGCGCGCCTATGTCTGCCTGTCCGGCGGCCTCGACAGCTCGACGATCACCGTCCTCGCCAGAGAGCATTTCTCGGATCTCGTCGCGGTCAGCTTCGACCTCCTCCGGCCGGGCGGCGGCGAGAGCGAGGATCGCCGGGTCGCACGACGTCTCGCCCGGGAGCTCGGTCTCGAGCTCCTCGAGGTCACGGTCGGCGCAGACGCTCTGCTCGACGCCCTCGACACCGTCCTCATCGAGGGAATCGACTGGCGTGACTTCAACGTCCATGCTGGGCTTGTGAACGCAGCACTGGCCGACGGGATCCGCGACGCGAGCTCGGACGAATCCCCACTCGTCGTGACAGGCGACCTGGCGAACGAGTTCCTGGCCGACTACGAGCCCGAAACCCATGCCGGCGCGACCTACTACCGGCTGCCGCGGCTCGAGCTCGGCGCGCTGCGGGCGAGCCTGGTTCGAGGTCTCGATACCACCCATCGGGAGGTCGGCGTGTTCGCCGCCTGGGGACTCCCGCTGGTGCAGCCGTTCGCGGTGGCCGTGGATCACTACCTCTCCATTCCGAGCCGGTTCCTCGCCGACGGCGACCGGAAGGAGCGCCTCTGCAAAGCCATCGTCGGTTCGCTCCTCCCCGAGTACGTCTACGGGCGCTCGAAGACGCGGGCACAGCTCGGCGGCCCGGGAGCCGAGGGTGGCGTGCTCGCCGTCTGTGTCGACCGGGGGCTCGGGAGCCGGGAGCTTCGGCGGCGGTTCGCCCAGCTCTCAGGAGTCGAGGACGAATCGGCGCTCGACCGTTTCATCCGGGCGGGTCGCTATCGCGCGGCCGTACCTTCGACAGGAGACGGACATGGCCACGACTGACGTCGCCGGACGGATCGAGGAGTTCGTGCGCACCGAGTTCTCGGTCAGCCCGACCGATGGTGTCTTCGGCCGCAACGTCGATCTGTTCGAGAACGGCTACGTCGACTCGGTCGGCGTTGTCGAGCTACTCGAGTTCATACGGACGGAGTTCGGCGTCGAGCTTCCGGACGACGACCTGCTCTCGGATGAGTTCTCGACCATCGACGGCCTCGCGGTGATCATCACACGCCAGCTCGCGAGTGGCGAGGGATCCGAGCAGAGTCCGTGACGGCGATTCAGCCTCTTCGTCGGGACGACCTGCCTGACGTTGCGAGCCTCTGCGAGCTGGTCTTTCGGTCCGGCTCGCGCACGCCCCCGCCCGGCCTCGCGCGCTACTTCGAGACCACGCTCCTCGATCACCCGTGGTTCGATCCCGAGCTTCCTTCCCTCGTCTACCGGGACGAAGGAGGGCGCATCGTCGGATTCCTCGGGTCGCACGTCCGCAGGCTGACTGCGGACGGACAGCCGCTCCGCGCCGCCTACCCGGGCCAGGTCATGGCCGACCCGGAGGCTCGGAACAAGGCGGTCGGGGCGCTGCTGCTCAGCCGTTACCTCGCCGGTCCGCAGGACGTCACGCTCACCGACACGGGCTCGGAGATCGTGCGGCGCATCTGGGAGGCCCGCGGAGGAGTCGCCGACGGGCTTCGCTGCCTCGGCTGGGTTCGGCCCCTGCGACCCTGGGGCTCGGCAGGCGACTACGCGCTGCGCAGGTTTCCGGGGCTGAAGCCGCTGGTCGCGCTCGTTCGGCCCGTCGGCGCGCTCGTCGATGCTGCGGCCGCCCGCCTTCCGGCCGTCGGGTTGGGTGCTGCGGCCCCGGAGACGGTCGCCACAACACTGTCGGCCGAGGATGTGGTTCTGCGCGCGGGCTCGCTTGCACGGGCTGTGCGCGTCCGCCCGGACTACGACGTCCAGTTCCTCGAGTGGCTCCTTGGGCAGCTCACATCGCTACCCAGCCGGGGGACGCCGGTGGCAGCGCTGGTCACGGAGCCTTCCGGCGCCGTCCTCGGCTGGTACGTGTACTTCCTCAAGCGAGGAGGCATCAGCCCTGTCCTCCAGGTCGTCGCGTTCGGGGAGGACGCCGGCAGGGTGCTCGATCATCTGTTTCACGACGCGTTCGCCCGCGGAGCGGCGGCGCTCCAGGGCCGACTGGAGCCGGAGCTCCTCGAGCCACTCTCACAGCGCTCGTGCCTCCTGCACTACTCCGGCTATCTGACTCTCATTCACTCGCACCGGCCCGACACGATCGCCGCGCTCCTCGGTAACGACGCGCTCGTCACTCGCCTTGACGGCGACTGGTGGATGGGCCACCACCTCGAGGATTTCGCGACTGGAGAGGCGCGTGCGTAGGGAAGTGACGGTGCTCGCCTATCACGCGGTGGGCACGAATCCGAGCGGTAGCGATCCACTTGGTCTCTTCGTGCCGCTCGATCGGTTCGAATGGCAGATGTCCTTCCTGGCGCGGCACGCCCGCGTCGTGCCGGCGGCGAAACTCTTCGACCCAGCGTTCAAGCCCGTCCGCAGGACGGTCGTCCTCACCTTCGACGACGCTCATCGAAGCGTCGCCACCCACGCCGCGCCGATCCTCAGGCGCCACGGGCTCACCGCGACGCTGTTCGTCCCGACGGCCTCTGTCGGCGGCCGGAACACGTGGGAGCTCGGGCCCGAGTACAGCTTCGCCGTCATGGCGGAGGACGAGCTGCGTCGAAGTCCAGCAGCTCGGAATCGAGCTCGGAAGTCATGGCAGCGCGCACCTCGACCTCTCGGCAGCGTCGGGCGGCGAGGCGGAGTCCGATCTCGACGCATCCATCCGTTTTCTGACCGCGCTCACCGGAGAGCCCCCGCGGCACTTCGCCTATCCGTACTCGACCGGCTCGGCCGCAGCCCAGGCAGTCGCGGCCGCCCGGTTCGACGCCGCGTTCAGCTTCGGGCGGCCCCACGTCGGCCGCTACGCGTACGGACGCGTCCCCGTGTACCCGGCCGACGGGAGGCTCTCGTTCGCGCTCAAGGCCTTCGGCTGGTATCCGCTCCTTCGGTGGTCTGCCTTCGGCGAAACCGCCCGGCGGCTCGTGCGTGCCAAACCCTCCTAGCCGTCCTCGCGCCTCGAGAAAGCTTCCAGGTGGAAGCCTGCCCACCACTCCCCGTCCAGGCGCGACAGGGGCGCCTCGCCCGAGAGGAGCACCCGTTCCAGCTCAGGCTTTCGCGCATGGATCAAGGTGTCGCCCATGGTGCTTCGCCGGAGGAACACGCGCCGACTCGAGAGCGTCTCTAAGAGCCTCTGCTCCATTCGACCGCGGAGGCCTGTGAGACCTCGGCGAAACGCGTCGTGAAACAGCGCGTCGACGACCGCACCCGTGTGTCCCGGCCTCGCGACCAGCTGGAGGACGTGGCCGACGCGTCCCGCTCGCGCGTAGTAGATGTACCAGCCGACGTCGCCTTTGCCGTCGCGCACGAGGCGGCAGACGAGCGTCCCATGCGCTCGAACGCGGTTCAGCTCGGCCAGGAGCCAGTCGCAGTAGGCGAGGTCGTAGTCGGGATAAGCGCGCCAGGCGGGGCCGAGTGCCGCCATGGCGCCCACGAGCTCGGGCGCCCCGAGCCGTTCCAGCGGAGCCGTGGGCGGGGGAGGCGGGCGTAGCCGCGTGGGCAAGCGGGTGGTCAGGCTGTCCAGCAGGGAGCTCAGCCGCTCGGCGGGCGACCTTCTCCTGGCGCCGAGACGCTCGGCGAGCACCTGCCAGGGGCGGAAGAAGCGAAACCACTCCACGGAGTTGATCTGCGCTTGCCTGCCGCCGAGCGCATTCCAGATCCGCCGAGTCGGTGGGCCCGCCGTATCGGTGACGGTCGCGCTCTGCGAGCCCCCGAGGTAGGCCCGCAGCAGGAAGAAGCCCGGCGCCCTGCCGCGGCTCTCGTGATCTGCGACGAGCTGGCCCGGGTAAGCGATCCGGATCTCCTCCCCGTCGAAACGAAAGCGGCGAACGTGCGAGCCGATGAAGCCTCGGACCGCTCCCGACTCGTCCTCGTACACGAGCGAAGGGATCGAAGGGTCGACCCAAGGGTGCTCGAGGAAGGTGCGCTCGAAGTGCCGGGCGAGACCGGCCGGAGGCTTGCGGGAGCCGGAGCGCACGACGAACTCGTATAAGCTCGCGACCTGTTGGAGATCGGTTCGCTCGAGGGGCCGGATCCCGCTCAACTTCCGCCTTCCGCGTGAACGCTCGAAGACGCACGATCCTCGCGCTGGCTCGGGTCGCCGAGCGGACACTTCGTACCTCGAGCAGGCAAGTCGGAGTCGCTCTCCTCTACCACCGTGTCGGCGATCCTCCCGGCGATCCGGAGCGGGAGCTCAATCCGGCCCTGGGACGTTCGTTGTTTGAGCAGCAGCTCGACCTACTGCGCAGTACGTACCGGGTCGTCCCCGCGACCGAGCTGCTCGGGGCCGTAAGACGACGTCGAAGAGGCGAGAAGTTCCCCGTGGCGATCACCTTCGACGACGACCTCTCCTCGCATGCTCGGGTAGCGGCCCCGCTGCTCCAAGCAGCGGGTCTCCCCGCCACCTTCTTCCTCTGCGGGGCATCGCTCGAAGAGCCCTTCGCCTTCTGGTGGGAGGATCTCCAGACCGCGGTGGATCAGCGCCTTGTCCGACCGTCGGCGCTGCCACCGCTTCCGGCGTCGGAGGTTGAGGCTGCACTCCTCCGGGTTCCAGGTGCGATCCACATGTTGTCGCGTCGCATACAGAATCTGCCCCCGACCGAGCGAGAGCGATTCGCTTCGCGGCTCCGTGCCAGTACGTGCTCCAGCCCACAAGCGAGCATCGGTCTGAGGGAGGAGGA
The DNA here is from genome assembly GCA_963733135.1 of uncultured Actinomycetes bacterium. Classification (GTDB taxonomy): domain Bacteria; phylum Actinomycetota; class Thermoleophilia; order Gaiellales; family Gaiellaceae; genus CAVTBX01. The sequence continues at coordinate 264,441 of CAVTBX010000004.1, read as the reverse complement.
GGTGAAGAGCCTCTGTGCTCGCGGGCTTGACGTGGGATTCCATACCTACCGACATGACCCGCTCCCCAGCCTGCCTGCCGACGCCCTCGACCGCACCCTCCGCGAGCGACGCGACGCCCTCGAGGCGATCGCCGGCGCGCCTTTGACATCGTTCTCGTACCCACACGGCCGGACGAACTCATCCGTGGCGGCTGCGGTTCGGCGAGCGGGGTTCCACGTCGCCTTCGCCGGTGGGAACACGGCAGTCACCGCAACGACCAACCCGACGTGGGTCCCAAGAGTCGAGGCAACCCTGCGGTCGATTGAGCGTTTCGCCGCCCAGCTCGTACTCGCGATCGCCGGCCACTATCCGGGATCACGTGCCGTTGCAAGCGACCGCGACAAGGAGTAGAGCGCCACACCGAGCGCCAGCAAGAGCCACATCTGCTTGTCGTAGGGAGCCGAGATGAACCCGAACGCGGTCAGCAGGCCCAGAACGCCTACGAGGAGACCTCGCGTCCAGAGCTCGAGCGCAGGGTCGATCCTGGAGAACTCCTGCGCAGCCCGCCAGGTCAGGACGAGGGAGCCGACGATGATTGCTGCGAACAAGAAGAAGCCCACGACTCCGAGCTCCGTCAAGACCTCGAGGTACGTGCTGTGCACGACGATGGGCGTATCGACGTAGAACTCGGAGTTCGGCAGGTTGATCGTCTCGCTGAAGTAGCGCGGCTCGACGACTCGAAAATTGCCTGCTCCGACCCCCGTGATCGGATGATCCTCGACGACTCTCCCGCCGAGCATCCAGAGGTCGAGGCGACCGGTTCCTCCGCCCGGGTCGGCGATGCGTTCCTTCATCTGGGCCGGCGCGGCGAACGCGTACCAACCGACGGCGACCGCGGTTAGACCCAAGGCGAGGGCAAGCATGGTTCGGCGCAGGGGACCTCCGAGGATGAGACTGCCCACCACGACGACGGCGAGCCCGACGAGGGCGCCCCGGGATCCCGTCAGCAGAATCGCACCTACGAAGAGAGCCGCGCAGGATCCCAACAGCCAGCGCATCGGGCCTCGCACCGCCCACATCCCGAAGGCGCAAATGGCAAGGGCCGGGAGGAGACTGGCCGCCAACGTATTCGGATCGAGGATGCCGCCGCTCAGACGGCTAGCGTCGAAAGCTGTGGGAACGTCCTGTCGTGCGTCGTAGAAGACACCGAGGAAAATGGTCAACACGGCTCCGGCCACGAAGGCGCCGAGGATCCAGCGCGCGTGTCGTGGCGCCTGGACGGCGGCGAAAACGAGCACGAACAGCGCCAGCACCAGGCCGTATCGCGACGCGTCTCTGGCCGCCTGACCGGCCTGCTCGGCCCACAGGGTCGACAGCGCTGCCCAACAAAGGAAGAGGCATGCGGTGGCGCTGAGAGCGGGGTGCGCTCGGAGTAGGAACGGTGGCGGAGCGCGCCGTCCGAGGAGCCGCACGAACCAGGAGAGAGCAAGCACGCCCCCAGCCGCCTTCACGATGTTCACGGACGCTGCGTCCATCGCTTCCAACGATTCGAAGAACGTGAGAAGCGTGAAGGCGGCCACACCTCCCGCCAAGCTCCCAATTGCGAGAACCACGAACAGGATCGCTCCGGCCGAGAGGAGTCCCAGAGCTGGTGCTGCTCCGGCCACCACGCCCAGAAGTACCCCGGCGCTCCCCTGGATCAGGTGGGCCGGGCCGAGCTCCGATCGCTCCCGAGCAAGAGCGTCCAAGGTCAGTACGCCGCGTCGGGTTTGCTCTCGCGCGACGGACGTCGCGCGGCAAGGCCGCTTAGCCACCTGCGCACGTCCGGCCGTTCCCGCGGGCGGTCGTGACAGAGATGGCGTGGAGTCACGATGAAGCCGGCGGGAATGAGGCCCTGCTTCAAGAGCAGCCGACTAAGCTCGTGCAGCTCAGCCCGGCGGGTGACGCTCAACGTGACCGCGACGAAGACGGCGTCCGCTGCCTTCGCGAGCTCGACTGCGTCGGGCGCCTCGGTGAGGGTGGGCCCGTCGAGGACGACGAGCTCGCCGGGCGCCTGCACCTTGTCGACCGCACGTACCAACTCCGCAAAGCCGAGATCCAGGAAGCGACCGTCGTCGGGCTCTTGCAAGAGCAAGCGGAGGTGCCGCTCGTCGCCCTCTACCTCTGTCAAGGCGTTCGTCGGGTGGGCTTCGTCGCTGAGCAAGCTGTCCAGTCCGAGCCCACGGCTGGCGCCGGTGAACAGTCTCCCCAGCGCTGGGCGGGCCAGGTCGGCGTCAACGAGGATGGTGTGCGTGCCCCCTCCGGCGGCCGCCAGCGCGAGATTCGCGGCGGCCATCGTCTTTCCCTGGTCAGGGCCAGAGCTCGTGACGAAGAGAGTGCGCTTTCCCCGCTTTCCCACCGCGTCGGCGATGTCGGCTCGCAGCGCCCGATGCGCGTTTCGAATCGCGGGTGTCCGCTCTTGACGACCCTGCAGGATCCTCTCGATCACCGACCGGCGCACGGCCGGAATAGACGTGAGCACGGGCAGGCCGAGCTCCTCGAGCTCGTGCACGCGTCGGATGCGCGGACTCAGTGAGTCGAGCAGCACGATCGCGGCGATTCCCAGCAGGACTGAGGCGGCAATCGCGACTGCGATGGTCAGGAGAGGTCGGGGCGACGAGGGCTCCGCCGGCGCCACGGCGCGGCTCGAGATTCGAAGGGTCGGATCGGGAGCGCCGACCAAGGTGCGGAGCTCACCGAGACGCTGCGACAGAGCCTGCGCTTCGGCGGCCGACTGCTGTGCGGCCGGGATCTCGGCGAGCCTGGCAGAGAGTCGCTGGACGACGTTGTTCAACTCGCGTTGGAACTCGGCGGAGCGCTGGGCGATCGTGACCTCCGCGAAGGCGTTCGCCGTCTGTGCGGCGCGCTTAGCGCTTTCCGCCTCGGCGGTCACGATCAAGACATTGCTCTGCTCCTGGGGCGTTACAGTGATCTGGCTCAGGAGTTCGTTCCAGCTCCGATCGAGCCCGAGCTGGTCCTCTACGCCCTGGGCGACCTCGGGGCTCTTGATCAGGCGCGCGGCGGTCAGCACCCCGCGACTTTCGTTGCTCTCTCGGATGAGCGGGATGCCGACGAAGGTGGGATCGTCCGGCGGAACGGGAAGGACGAGGACGTCCGCTTCGGCTCGGTACCGCTCGGTGGCTAGCAGCAGGTAGGCCGCCGCGCCCACCAGCGCCATGGACACGATCAACAACAGCATCGGCCAGTGATCACGGAGAGACTCCAGGAAGTGGGTAGGGCTCTCGCGTGCTCCCGCCTGATTCATAGCTCTAGGATAGATCGGCGAATCTCTTATGGACACTCGCATCGCCGTCGTAATCCCCTGCTACAACGACGGTGGGACGCTTTTTGAGGCTCTTGCCTCCGTGGAGAGGCAAGAGGATTGTGAGCTGGTCGTCGTGAACGACGGCTCTGACGAGCCCGCCACCCACCGAGTCCTCACCGATCTGAGGCGCCGCGGCATCCGAGTGGTCGATCGCGATAACGGCGGCCTCTCAGCCGCGCGAATGACCGGAACCCGTGCAACCTCCGCTCGGTACGTGTTCCCTCTGGACGCGGACGACATCCTCGAGCCCGGAGCCCTGAGCAGGCTTGCCGACGCGCTCGACGACGATCCGGCAGCGGTCGCAGCGTGGGGCGACGTGGAGCAGTTCGGGCGGTACACGCGTCGGCTTCGCGTACAGCGAACTCTCGATCCGTGGAGGGTCACCTACCTGACCGGGATTCCGGGGACTGTGCTCTATCGACGGAGCGCGCTGCTCGCCGTAGGAGGCTGGCACCTTCAGGAAGGTTATGAGGACTGGGATCTCTGGATGTCTCTCGCCGAGCGTGGAATGCAGAGGCGTTTATGTCCCTGGCCTGTTTCTCCGTCACCGGCTCCACGGGCAGCGCTTGTGGTCTCGGTGGGTGCCTCGACACGCCGAGTTCTACGAAGAGCTGCGTCGGCGCCATTGGGCGCTCTTCGCGGCACGAAGCGAAAATCGGCGACAGTCACCCGCGCCTGGCTGGGTCAAGCTCGCGCTCCCCGCCATCGAGGGCCTGCCGATGCTCTCGGAGCACGACAAGCACAGGCTGTATCAGCTCGCAACCGAGCCGGGACGTGTTCTCTCCGGGGCTCTCCGGGGCCGGCTGGCCAGGGGACAGGAGCGGGATGCGAGCGCCGCCGCCTGAGCCGTCGCTGAGTCGTGCTACTGCGCGCCCCGCCCGGGCAGGAGGCCCTCGAACCTTCCGCAGCGTGACGGCACGACGTTGCCGCCGCCGATCTTGAGGTCGAAGCCGTCTGGACGGGGTTTGCTCGCGAGCACACGAAAGTGGGGCAAGAGCCGGAGCGGTAGCGCCGGGTAGAGCGTCGAGCCCCACGGATAGGCGAGACCGCCTGTATCCGAGCGAGGGTGCTGGGCGAAGAGGCTGATCGGGCCCCCGCTCGTGTCCGCGAGGTACATCCCGTACGTCTGGAGCGTCCGTGCAATGACTTGCTGCCAGGCCGGAAGGCCCAGGGACTCGACGTCGAGCCTGGGATCGAGCTGAAGACGTGCGCCCTCTCGCATGTAGCCGAAACCTCGTCTCCTGCCGTCATTCGTTGTCGCCGGGCCGATGTTGCCTCGTTTCGTGTAGGGGTAGGCAAAGACCAGGGCGTGGTCGATCGTTCCTCGAGCGAAGTGTGCTGGGCGGAGCAGGCCTGCGAGGAGCGCGAACGAGGACGCGCGGGCGCCGGCCCCGCGATCGAACACGCCGTCGCTGTTGAGCTCGATGCGGTTGGCCCAGATGGCCCGCCAAGATCGCTTCCCGCGCTTGTCGGCAGCGTAGAAGTCCCACTCGCAGCGCCGCCCTCGATCCACGATCGCCATATGGCCATCGATCTTGGGATCCGGAAACGCCCGCTTCGGGAGCGGCACGTTGAGAAGACGGTCAGCCGCGCGCCAGCGGTCGACGAGCTTGACGTCCCGGCGTGGGGCGCGCCGGCCGACGTAGAACACCGGGACACCAAAGTTCCGTCCGCCGATCGTCCAGCCGCGCCTCTTACCGGCTCGCACCAAGCTGCGCACCTTGGCGTCCGAGCGCCGAGCGAGCGGCGGATTTGATTGGATCGGGGTGTTCCATGGACTCGTCCGAGCGTAAGGACGCCAGGCCGCAGGCGGTGCTCCGGCTCGTGCACTCTCGCCTGCTTCCTCGGTTTGAGGAGCAAGACGACGCGCCTCGGTGCCGGCGTGGACGCCTGCCGAAGGTTGACCACCGGACCCGAGCGTGAGCGGTAGGACGAGCGCAGTCGCGAACAGATACGTGAGTGTGCGCGTGGGCGTCGTCATTCGACCGCCTCGACGAACGTGAGCTTCGGACGAGCGATCCCCCTCCCAAGAGCTCGGTACGGATCGTGAGCCAGGCCGGCAGCGCTTCGGATGGGGCAGGAGAAAAAGTGGACGTCTCCATCCTCGTTCCAGTGTTCAACGAAGCTGCCCACATCCAGCGGGCGCTCCAGGCGATGCTCGCTCAGCGTTTCCCGGGACAGTTCGAAATCCTCGTCATGGAGGGAGGCTCCAGAGACGGTACACGCTCGATCGTCGAGAGCGTGGCGACACGGGAGGCGAGGGTTCGAGCAATAGAGAACCCGATCGGAACGATCCCGAGCGCCCTGAATCTTGGCCTCCGGGCGGCACGTGGGACCTACGTCGCCCGGATGGATGCGCACACGTACTACCCGCTGGACTACCTACGGATCGGGCTGGAGCGCCTGCGGCGCGGTGACGTTGCCCATGTGAGCGGGCCTGCGACTCCCCATGGTGTCGGGGCCTGGTCGCGGCGAATCGCTCTGGCCCTCGGCTCTGCCCTTGCTACGGGCGGGGGTATGCCCAGACGGATCGAGGCGGAGGAGGAGATTGAGGTTGCTTTCACCGGCATCTGGCGCCGGGACGCCCTCCTTGCGCTCGGCGGGTGGGACGAGAGCTGGATCGTGAACGAAGACGTCGAGCTCACCGCGCGTCTTCGAGCGGAGGGCGGAAAACTGGTGTGCTTGCCCGAACTCGCCGCGCTGCACGTTCCCCGCGACAGCCTCGCAGCGCTTGCACGCCAATACTGGCGGTACGGAACGTACCGCTCGAAGACCGCGGGTCGTCACCCGGAGACGATGCGACCCGAACACCTCCTTCCTCCTGCCCTGACCCTCGCGGTCCTGATTGCGATGAGTCCCGCCTCGAAGCTGCGAGATGCAGCGAGGGTGATCGGGCTGGGCTATGCCGCCGCGATCAGCGCCGAGAGCCTGAGGATCGGCCTGCGACAGCGGGTCGGCCCTCGCGACGTGGCGGCGTTACCGCTCGTCTTCGCGACGATGCACCTCGCGTGGGGATCTGGGTTTCTCTCGGGCTCCCGGCGCTTCGGCGTCCCCTTCGGGGCCGTTCGCGCGACGCTCGGGATAGCCTTCCGCAGCGGAGCCGTTCGGCTGCTGCAAGACCGTCATGGACACGACGACCGAAACTCAGCCACGGCGGCTCGGAATCTACGTCGACACCCTCTACGGAACGGCGAAGGCGCCTCCGGGTGAACGGGTCACGACTACGGCGGACGCATATGCGTTCTTGCTCTTCGCGTGCGCCGTCGGCCAAGAGTTCGGCTCTGTCACGGTATTCGGGCGCACAGGGGGACCGATCGCAGGAGTCGCGTACCCGCTGCCCCGAGGTGTCGCTCTCGTTTCGCTTCCGTACTACCCTCGACTGACTCGGCTCGATCAGGTCGGGCGTGCTGCCGCGGGCACCGCTCGAGCGATGTGGCGAGGTCTCGAACACGTCGACGTCGTGTGGGTCTTCGGGCCGGAACCGTTCGCTTTCGTCCTCGTCGTCCTGGCGGCGCTGCGCGGGAAACCCATAGTGCTCGGAGTACGCCAGGACACTCTCCCGTACTTTCGCGCACGACTTCCGAGTGGCCGTTGGAAGCCGGCGCTTGGGGTAGTACGCCTGCTCGACATGACCTTTCGAATGCTGGCCAGACGACTGCCAATGACGGCCGTGGGGGCCTATTTGGAGGAGCGGCACGGCGGTCCTCGCCCGAACACCCTGGCCATGCGAGTCTCGCTCGTGCGCCGACATGACATCCCCTTGGAAGTCCCTGACCGCGACTGGTCGGGCCGGATTCACATCCTGACGGTGGGACGGATCGAGCCGGAGAAGCAGCCATTTCTCGTTCTCGACGTCCTCGAGGAGCTCGAGCGCGAGTCGCCAGGCCGCTACACCGTGACGTGGGCGGGAACCGGACGCCTTGCAGCGCCGTTACGTGCGTCGGTCGAGAGGCGCGGGCTGGGGGGCGCGCTCGAACTACCCGGCTTCGTTCCGTTCGGCGCGGAGCTCCTCGCCTTGTACCGGCGATCTCATCTCCTGCTGCATGTGGCCGCGACGGAAGGCTGGGGCCAGGTTCTCTTCGAGGCGATGGCATCGGGAACGCCGATCGTCGCGACTGAGGTCGGCGGCGTCGGGTCACTGCTCGACGCCGGTGCCGCAGGTGTGCTCGCGCCGGCGGGTGATCGTATGGCGCTCGTCGGTGCAGTGCAGAGAATGCGAGACGACGAGCAAGCTTCGGGACCGGGTCGTGAGGCGGGGGCTCGAGATCGCCCGGGAGCACCACCACGAGCGCGAGGTCGGCACCGTCGCGCGCTTCATCGCCGAAACGACAGCACCATCTAGGAGGGTCTAGCGAAACAGCCGTTGTGCCGCCTGGCCGTGCTGCTCGCCCCGAGCCGGCGTCCTCAGTCACGCCCGTACCTCAAGGTACGAGCGCTCCCTGCGTCCTTGGCTCGAAACGAGCAGCGCGACCAGACAACGAAGACCGTTTCGCTAGACCCTCCTAGTCCTGGCAACGGGGCTTGAGTCCGGGCTCGAAAACGTCTCGCACCCGAACCCAGAGCTTCTCCCGTTGCCGCTCCGAGAGCAGTGGGGCGTGATCGATCAGGGGAAACAGCATCTTGATGGCCCGGGAAGATCGCGAGTTCCGTCGGTTGAGGCTCCGAGCTCGAAAGAGCGTCTCGTGGCGAGAGCGCAGAACCGCTCGTAGCTCTTCGTGGCGGGCGAGATGCCGGGCGTACAAACGAGGCGTCGGATGCTCGCGGTAGAAGAGGAATACGGACGGTAGCCGGACGCCTGTCCATCCTCGCCCGGCGAACTTCATCCAGAGATCCCAGTCCTCGTAGCCTCGCACCGAGTTCCAGCCGCCGACTGCCTCGAGCGCTTCGCGGCGAACCATGCTCGAGCCGGGAATCTCCGCCAGGTAGGTGATTCGCCAGGGGTCGAGCTGCTCCGGCCTCGGATGGAGACATTTGCGCGCTCCGAAGCTCTGGGTGTCACCCCAGCACATCTGTGCCTGCGGCGCTCCGTCCAGCGCGTCGGCGAGCGCCGTCACGGCCCCGGGCACGAGCCGATCGTCGGCGTCGAGCGGCTGGACGAACCGGGCGGAGGTAGCCTCGACCCCTGCCATCCGGGCTCGAGCGGGGCCTGCGTTCTCCTGGCGGAGCACACGAACGCCCTCACCCTCCGTCTTCCGGAGTACCTCGATGGTCTGCGCGTCATCGGACCCGTCGTCGACGACGACGAGCTCGCACGTCTCCTGCTGGGAGGCGGACGCCAGTGCCTCGGGCAGGTAGCGACCGTCATTGTGGCAAGGGATGACGACCGCCACCCTGGGTGGCTCATCGACACCGTGCCTCATGCGACCGAGGGCACAGCCGATCGGGAGGTCACCGAGGCGCTCCTGCTCGCGCGTGAGCCACACTCCGGCTGCACGAGGTGAACCAGACCGGCGACATTCCTCCGCAGCAACCCGCTCGCCGCCCGTCGGCGTTCGTGTCGTCGGCTACCACGTACGGTGCCGTGGCGATGGTGGCGGCGCTGTCGCTCGCCAACGTCCTCGTGATCTCGAGAGCTCTCGGCCCGGAGGGTAGAGGTGAAGTTGTCTTCCTGACGACCGTGGCGGTGCTTACGGCCTACCTCGCCAGTCTGGGCGTGCAGGAGGCGAACGCGAACTTCGCTGCAGCCGAGCAACAGAGCCGACCCTCGCTGGCGTCCAACTCTCTCGTGCTCGCGGTTCTCCTCGGTGTACTCGGAGGCGCGATTGTCCTCCTCCTGATGTGGGTCTTTCCCGTCCTGCGCGCGGATGCTCGAACGGAGCTCGTCTGGCTGGCTCTCGCCTCGATTCCTCTGCTGATCGGGCAGCAGTATCTCATACTGCTCATTCAAGCTGACTACCACTTTGCATTCGCGAACGCGGCGCTCGTATTGGTACCTGCTCTCAATCTTGCGGTAAATGGAGCGCTCGCGTTGCTCGACGTTGTTACAGCCGCCACGGCCGTCACGACTTGGGTCGCGGCCCAAGCTCTTGCGTTCGCCGCCCTTGTGTGGTTTGTCGGTCGACGGCTTGCGGGATTCGGCCCGCCGAGCTGGTTGTTGGCTAGGCGCTCGCTTGTGTTCGGTACCAAGACGCACGTCACAGGAGTCATGGCTGTCGGGAACTATCGACTCGATCAATGGCTGCTGGGAATCCTGGCAGGCCAGCGAGAGCTAGGCCTCTATAGCGTCGCCGTCGCGTGGAGTGAGGCCGTCTTCCTTCTTCCGAGAGCGCTCGCGCTCGTTGTTCGGCCGGATCTCGTCCGAGCCTCGGCGCCTGACGCGTCGCGGCGGGCCGCCCTGGCGTTCAGGCTCGCAACGATCCTGACGGTGCCTGTCGCCCTGGCGCTGGTGCTCGCCGCCCCGTTCCTCTGCGTGACGATCATTGCGTCGGAGTTCGAAGGCTCGATCGACGACCTGAGGCTTCTCGTTCCTGGAGCATTCGGCATCGTCGCTATCAAGGTGCTCGGAACGACTCTCACGGCACGGGGGCGCCCGCTCCGCGAGGCCGCCGCAACGGCTGTGGCATTCGTTGCAACGATCGTCCTCGACCTCGTCTTGATTCCCCGCTTCGGTGGCGCAGGCGCGGCGGTTGCTTCCGCCATCGCCTACACCTTTGGGGGATTGGCCATGATCGTTCTCTTTCGGCGGGTTTCCACCGTACGGGTCAACCTTCTTCCGACCTCCTCTGACCTCAAGACGATCTGGGGAGCTATGAGTGCGTCTGCGATCCGCCCTCGCCGCTAGCGCACGATGGGGCACGCAACTGAGGTGATCTTCGCCCAGACCTCAATAGGCTCCTGCGTTCCAGGAACGAGCACGCAGGGTCTTCAGCAGGATCTTGATGTCGAGATGGAGTGACCGGCTCGAAACGTATGCGAGGTCCAAACGCACGCGCTCGGCATAGTCGAGGTTCGATCGACCGCTGATCTGCCAGTACCCCGTCATGCCGGGCTTCGCCTCCAACAGAAGCGAAACGTCGTCTCCGTACCGATCGAGCTCGGCGGCCGTGACCGGGCGCGGGCCGACAAGGCTCATCTCACCGCGGAGAACGTTGATCAGTTGCGGGAACTCATCCAGCGAGGTCTGTCGGAGGAACGCACCGATGCGCGTCACGCGGGGGTCATCTCTGAGCTTCTGCGATTGCTCCATCTGAGCCTTTAGAACGGCGTCGGTGAGAATTCGTTCGAGCTCCAACTCTGCATTGTCGCCGCCGAAATCATCACCGACACAGTATTCGGTTAGCATCGTTCGAAACTTGAAAAGCCGAAAAGGCTTGCCATTGAGACCAATACGCTCATGCTTGTAAAAGGCTGCACCCGGTGACTCGATACGAAGGCACGCAGCAATAAGAAGAAAGAGAGGAGTAAGAATAACGAGCAATATTGCAGAGAGACTAATGTCCATCGTTCGCTTGAGTACGATGAACGAGGGCCGGATCGCCGTCATAGGCAGTGCTACAAGCGGCAATCCCTCGGCAAGACGCATTGATGTTGCAAGACCCAGGGAGTCATAGAGGCGAGGCACGATGTTGATTCGCACGTCCTCAGCTCGGAAACGCTTGAGGAGCTCACCTGTCTTCTCCTCTCGGTTGCGGGAGAAAGCGATGATCACCCGGTCGACCTCCAACGCGCCCGCGATGCCCGGAAGCTCGTCAGGCGGCCCGAGGATTTCGAGGTGAGAGAGTTCTTCGTCGAGCTGCATGGGGTCCGCATCGACGAATCCAACGACCTTCAGGCCGAGCTCAGGCCGGCGAAGGAGCTTTTTCGCAACGAATTGACCCGTTCTACCTGCGCCGACGATGACGACACGTTGGGGGTGTGCCGTGCGCCGCCACGCTATTCGCGCAGCTATGCGCGAGCCGGCGACGAGAAGGAATGCGAGGATGCAGAACACGCCGAGCTCCACGTACGTGAACTCGACGATCCCGGCGATCGATGCGCCGACAGCAACGATGAGGATCCCGACCAAGATGAAGTGGAAGACGTCCATGAGCTCGTCCACGGTTGAATGGTCGACGTCGTTCCCGTCCCGGTCGTAGAGCCCGTACAGAGTCGCGAGTCCTACCCACACCGGAAGCGTCAGGCCAAGCCAGAGACTCTCGGCAGCGCTCCGTTCAGGCTCGGCGCCTGCAGCCCCTAGGAGCAGTTGGCTGACGAAGAACGCCAGAGTAAGGCCGTACACGTCCGCCGCGACCAAGGCCCAGCGCAGGTGCGTGCGTCGAGGGCGCCCCTGCCGGGCCCGCCTACCCGGAAGAACAGGTGATCGAGCATCTTCTACCGCGTCGCGGTGCCGCTCCTCCAGGCCCGTACTCGCGTGACTCTCCTCGTGGGAGGGAAGCCCTAGCGTCCGGTCAGCAGCCACGTCGGTGCTCTCGACTCGCGGCATACGTCAACCCACACCCGGCAGGCCTGTGCTCCAGCCCGTGCCAGGGGCAAGCTCATCTTGCTTGCCAGCAAGCACCTCCACCCTCAGCCTTTCGCCGCAATGTCCCTCTTCAGGGACTGACCGCTCCCCGCGACTGACTATACCGACGTTTAAGGCATGGCCGCAATAGCGAATTGGCCCGAGCGGCCGCCGGATGACACACCTGCCGAGGCGGCATTTCGGCGGCCTAAGGACCTCACCACCGTGCCCCCCGCCCCGCCTGCCGAAACCGCGACGGCCAGCAGAGCCGAGGCCGCCGGCTAACCTCGATTCGGCACGAGAACCGGCCGCACTCCCTCGGCACGCCGCGACAGGTCGAACGCGTCGTTGATCTCCTCGAGCGGCAGGCGGGCCGAGACGAGCTCGTCGAGGAGCAGACGGCCGTCGAGATAGAGGCCGAAGATCCGCGGGATGAGGACGCGCGGGTCGAGCGAGCCGTATGCGGAGCCGACGATCCGCTTCTCGTACGTGACGAGGTCGAGCATGTCGATCGGGACGGGCCGGTCCTGCGGTAGCAGCCCGACCACGCACGTCGTCCCGCCGGGCCGCGTCAGATCGACGCCCAGTCTGACCGCGTCCGAGGCGCCGACGGTGACGATCGCCCAGTCGAAGCCGCTCTCCGGCGCGGCCCTGCGGAGCTCCTCCAAGCGCTCGTCGTCGCGGACGTCGAGCCTGCCCGTGGCCCCGAAGCGCGCAGCCTGCTCGAGCCGCTCGGGGAGCGTGTCCGCGGCCAGGATCTCCGTGGCTCCGCGCAGGCGAGCGCCCTGAATCGCGTTGACGCCGACCCCGCCGGCGCCGATGACGATCCCACGGCTTCCCGCCTCGATCTCGATCGTTTCGATGGCGGCGCCGACCCCTGTGATCACCGCGCACCCGATCAGCGCGGCGACGTCGAAGGACACGTCGTCCGGGAGCGCGATGGCGCTTCGCGCCGCGACGACGGCTCGGTCGGCGAAGCAGGACAGGAGGGCGTACACGGCGATCTGCCCGTCGTCGGACTCGAGCGGAGTCGAGCCCGTGGTCAGGGTGCCGGCGGACATGGCGGCGAGCGAGCGCTGGCAGAGAATCGGCCGGCCGACGACGCAGTGGCGGCAGGCACCGCACCCCGGTGCCGAGCTGAGGACGACTCGGGCGCCGACGTCCAGCCCCGTGACGTCCGGGCCGACCGCCTCCACGACGCCGGCGCCTTCGTGCCCGAGTACCGCCGGGAGCGGGAAGGGCCAGTCTCCGTCCGCTTGCCCGACGTCAGAGTGGCACACGCCCGCGGCTTCGAGCCGGACGAGAATCTCGCCGGATCCTGGGTCGCGTAGCCGCACGTGCTCGATCGTCTGTGGCCGCCCGAACTCCCTCAGAACCGCCGCTCGGGTCTCGACCGGCACGTGCCTCCTTGACTTTCACGGCTGCGGGTGATTTGGTCGCGCAACCGGTTTCCCGAAACAGGCAGGGGAACGTACCACGCGGCCTATCGAGGGTCAACGCGGCGACGGAACGGGGCGGGTTACCGGCCAGACGATCTCGTAGCGAGAGGAGAGGGAATCGATGGCCGAGCACAACCGACCTGACGGGACACCCAACGAGGAGCGGCCGCGGCGCGTGTCGATCAGAGTGTTCGAGCGCCCCATGAGCCGCCTCGATCTCCTGCGCGGAGCTGCGGCGGCAGGCGTCGGGCTCAGCACCACGGGCTTCCTGGCGGCGTGCGGAGGCGACGACGGCGAGGGCTCAGCAGGTGGGACGACGACCGCTCCCGCGGGGACCACCTCCAGTGACGTCAAGCGCGGCGGACGGCTGCGCGTCGGCCACGTGGGCACGGGCAAGGCCGAGACGTTCGACCCGGCGCTCGGCTCGTCGTTCATCGACGCCTCGCGCTACCTGAACGTCTACGACTTGCTCGTGCGCGTCGACTCGGAGCTGAACCTCCAGCCTGGCCTCGCGCTCGAGTGGGAGCCGAACGGCGACTCCACCGTATGGCAGTTCAAGCTCCGGCCCGACGTCGTCTGGCACGACGGGAAGCCGTTCACGGCCCAGGACGTCATCTACACGCTCCAGAGCTGGGGCGACAAGAAGCACGTGGCGCATGCCGCGTCGACGAACATCCAGCTCGGCGAGCTGAACGCCGTCGACGACGTGACGCTCGAGATCCCGCTCAAGGGCCCGAACGCACGCCTCGCGGACTCGTTCACGCAGCAGAACAACGTCGTCATCCAGGACGGCACGACCGACTTCACGAACCCGATCGGAACAGGGCCGTTCAAGGTCGAGTCGTTCACGCCTGGCGAGCGGAGCCTCGCGACCCGAAACGAGGAGTACTGGGAGGAAGGGAAGCCGTACGTCGACGAGTGGGAGGACATCTCCATCTCCGACAACGCGGCGAGGCTGAACGCGCTCCTCTCGGGCGAGATCGACATGATGAGCCAGATCGAGCCCACGCAGGCGAAGGTGCACCTGGAGTCGGGCGAGATCCAGATCGTGCGAGCCCCGAGCCCGACGGCGGTGCAGGTCTTCTACATGGCGGTCGACATCCCGCCCTTCGACGACCCGCTCGTCCGGCAGGCCTTCCGCCTCATCCCGGACCGCCAGGGCCTGATCGACAGGGCGCTCCTCGGTTTCGCCACGTCGGCGAACGACCTGCCGGGCAAGGGCCTCTGGAACTTCGCCGAGGACCTGCCCACCCGCGAGCAGGACATCGAAGAGGCGAGGGCCTTGCTCGCGGAGGCGGGCCAGGAGAACCTCGAGGTCACCCTCCATACCTCGGACATCGTCCCGGGCTTCGTCGAGGCGGCCACGCTCTTCGCGGAGATGGCGAAGGAGGCCGGCGTCACGGTCAAGATCAAGAAGGAGGACCCGAACGCCTACTTCGACACGTCGAAGATCTACACCAAGCTCGACTTCGGCCAGTCGTTCTGGACGTACAGCTCGCTCGCGCTCTGGTACGAGCAGGCGCTTCTCTCCGACGCGATCTGGAACGAGACCCACTACCGCGACAAGGCCTACGACGCGCTCATCCGCGAGGCCCAGGGCGCGACCGACGAAGAGGCCGCGCTCGACCTCTGGCACCAGGTGCAGGAGGTTCAGTACAACGAGGGCGGCTACATCGTCTGGGCCAACCTCGAGATCCTCGACGCCGCGGCGAACACCGTGAAGGGCCTCGAGCCCAGCGCCTGGTTCAACCTCGGCGGCTGGAACTACCGCGACGTCTGGCTCGACGTCTAGTTCACTGACACCGGTACCGGGGGAGGTAGCCCCTCCGCTCGACGCGGCTCCGCAGGTCTCAGGCCGGCGGAGCCGCCCCCTGCTCTGGTTCGTCCTTCGGCGTGTGGCCGCGGCCGTCGTGACCCTGCTCGCGGTCTCGGTCCTCGTCTTCGCGGCGACGGAGCTCCTCCCCGGGAACGCGGCCAACGCGCTCCTCGGCCGGACGGCCAGCCCGGAGAACGTCGCGGAGCTCGAGGAGCTCATGGGCCTCGACCGCCCGGCCCATGAGCGCTACCTCGACTGGCTCGGCGGCCTGCTCCAGGGCGACCTCGGGAACTCCGCGGCCGGGTACGCGCAGGGTGGGGAGCTCCCGATCTGGAACGACGTCAAAGGCAAGATCGGGAACTCCTTCGTGCTCGCCGGGATCACGGCGCTCATCATGGTTCCGCTGGCGCTGGTGCTCGGCGTCGTCGCGGCGCTCAGGGCCGGCCGGCCGACCGACCACTCGATCTCCGTCAGCTCCCTGGCCGTGATCTCGCTGCCGGAGTTCGTGATCGGCTCGCTCCTCATACTCGTGTTCTTCGCCTGGCTCGACGTCCTGCCGCCGGTCTCGCTCTTCGCGCCGGGCGAGAGCCCGCTCTCTGATCCCGCCAAGCTTGTGCTGCCCGTGCTGACGCTCCTCGGGGTGACCACGGCGGCGTCGATCCGGATGGTGCGCGCCGGGATGGTCGAGGTGCTGCGGACGAACTACGTGCAGATGGCCCGGCTGAACGGGTTCCGCGAGCGGCTCGTCGTCTGGCGCTATGCCTTTCGGAACGCGCTCGCGCCGAGCGTCCAGGTCTTCGCACAGAACATCCAGTTCTTGATCGGCGGCATCATCGTCACCGAGTTCCTCTTTGCGTATCCGGGGCTCGGGAAGGAGCTCGTGGACGCCGTCAACATCCGAGACGTCCGCGAGGTGCAGTCGCTCGCGATCGTGATCGCCGCCGTCTACATCGGCATCAACCTGATCGCCGACTTGATCGTGGTGCTGCTCGTCCCGAAGCTCAGGACGTTGGTGTGAGGCGGGCGGCCTCGGAACGGCTGCGCTTCGTCCGGTCGGCCACCGGTGCAGTCGGGCTCGCGCTCCTTCTTGTCGTCGTCGGAACGGCACTGCTCGGGCCCGTCTTCGCGCCGCACAGCCCGACGGAGCCGATCGGGATCCCGTTCGAAGGACCGAGCGGCGACGCGGTGTTCGGCTACGACTCGCTCGGGCGCGACGTTCTCTCGCGGGTGCTCTGGGGCGGACGGAGCGTGCTCGTGCTCGCGGGGGTCGCAACGCTCCTGGCCTACCTCGCCGGAGGGCTCGTCGGGCTCCTCGCCGGCTACTCGCGCTCGCTCACGGACTCGCTCCTCATGCGCGGTGTGGACGTCCTGATCTCGTTCCCGCCGCTCCTCTTCATCCTCGTCCTGATCACGGGTGCGGGGACGAGCAAGACGGCCCTCGTCGCTGGTGTCGCGCTCGTGCAGGCGCCGCTCGTCGCGCGCATCGTTCGCACGGCCACGCTCGAACAGTCGGTGCGTGGCTTCGTGGAGGCTGCCGTGGCCCGCGGCGAGAGCACGGCCGCGATCCTCAGGCGCGAGATCCTGCCGAACATCGTCTCGCCGATCGCCGCCGACTTCGGCCTTCGGTTCACGTACTCGATCATCCTGGTAGCGTCCGTCAACTTCTTCGGGCTCGGCTTGCAGCCACCGGACGCGGACTGGGCCCTGATCGTCAGCGAGAACCGCGACGGGCTCTCCCTGAACCCCTGGGTGATCCTCGTTCCTGCCGGCCTGATCGCGCTCCTGACGATCTCACTCAGCCTCGTCGGCGACGCGATCGCCCGGTCGCTCGGTCACTCGCGGACGGGGGTGCCGGCGTGAACGAGATCCCCGCTGCTCTCGCCGTCCACGACCTTACGGTCGGGCTGGCGGGCGGTGATCCGATCGTCGAGGAGGTCTCGCTCCAGGTCGCTCCGGGCGAGATCGTCGGGCTGGTCGGCGAGTCGGGGAGCGGGAAGACGACCACTGCGCTCGCGCTCCTCGGCTACTGCCAGCCTGGCGCCAGGATCGTCTCCGGGGAGGTCGCCGTTGGGGGCGAGACGGTGAGCGGGCGCACCGAGCGGGTTACGCGGAGGCTTCGAGGCCGGCTTGTCTCCTACGTGCCGCAGGATCCCGCCAACGCGCTCAACCCGGCTCTCCGAATCCGACGCGCCATCCAGGACATGCTGGACGAGCACTCGGCGGCACGCGAGCTCGCGACGGTCGAGGAGGCGCTCGGGAGCGTGGAGCTGCCTGCGACTGCCGAGTTCGCCCGCCGCTACCCGCACGAGCTCTCGGGCGGCCAGCAGCAGCGTGTGACGATCGCCGTGGCTCTCGTTTGCGAGCCGCCGCTGGTCGTCCTCGACGAGCCGACGACCGGCCTCGACGTCGTGACGCAGGGGCGGATCCTGGCCGAGATCGAGCGCCTGCGGAGAGAGCGGGGCCTGGCGATGGTCTACGTCTCGCACGATCTCGCCGTCGTGTCCCAGGTCGCAGACCGGATCGCGGTCATGTACGCGGGCAGGATCGTCGAGGAAGGGCCTACGGCGGAGGTGCTCGCCGATCCCCGGCACCCGTACACGCACGGGCTCGTCGCATCGATTCCCGACCACGTGCGGCCTCGGCGGGTGCATGGGATTCCCGGCGTGGCGCCCGGCCCAGGGGAGCGCCCTGAGGGCTGCGCGTTCAGGCCGCGTTGCCCGCTGGCCGTCGAGCGCTGTGCCGAGGAGACGCCGGTGCTGGAGGAGGTCGGGGCCGGGCGGCGTGTGCGCTGCTTCAGGTGGCAGGAGGCGCGAGAGCTCGAGCTCGACGAGGCGTGGAACCCGAGGAGTCCGGACGAGCAGGCGGCGCCCGTGCTGGCCGTCGAGGGGCTCGGAGCCGAGCACGGTCGCGGAACGATGCGGGTCGTGGCGGCGCACGACGTCGGCTTTGCCGTCGCTCGCGGTCGCTGTGTCGCCCTCGTCGGAGAGTCCGGGAGCGGAAAGACGACGATCGCGCGTGCGGTAGCCGGGCTGCACCCCGCGTCCGCGGGGCGCGTGCTCCTCGACGACGTCCCGCTCGACGCGAAGGCGCGGAGGCGTCCGAAGGAGGCGCGGCGGCGGATTCAGATCGTCTTCCAGAACCCGTTCGACTCGCTGAATCCCCGGCATCGGGTGCGCGACGCGGTCTCTCGGCCGGCGGTCGTCCTGCGCGATCGCTCCCGCCGCCAGGCGGAGGCCGAGGTCGCGGGGCTGCTCGAACGCGTCCGGCTGCCGGCCCGCCTTGCCGACCGCTTCCCTGGGGAGCTCTCCGGGCGGCGAGCGCCAGCGCGTGGCCATCGCCAGGGCTCTGGCCGCCCACCCGGACGTCCTGATCTGCGACGAGATCACCTCCGCCTTGGACGTCTCCGTCCAGGCCGCCGTGCTAGAGCTCCTCGAAGAGCTGAGAACCGAGCTCGGGCTCGCCCTCGTCTTCATCTCCCACGACCTCGGAGTCGTGGCGGCGGTCGCCGACTACGTGCTCGTCCTCCACGGCGGGGTCGTGGTCGAGGAGGGGCCTGTCGCCTCCGTCCTGACGCAGTCGGCGCACGAGTACACGCAGAGGCTGCTCGCGGCTGCGCCGCGCCTGCCGAGAGCGAGCGCGGCCGGATGAACGTCGTCGTCGTCACCGGCGCTGCGTCCGGGATCGGCCGGGCGACAGCGGAGCGCTGCCTCGCCGACGGTTCGGGCGTCGTCGGTGTCGACGTGGACGAGGCGGCGCTCGCCGGCGTCGCGGACGAGCTCGGCGCCGCCTTTGTCCCGGTCACGGGGGACGTGGCCGAGAGAGCCACGCACGAGCGCGCTGCGGACGCGGCTGAGGACGCCGGCACGCTGACCGGCTGGGTCAACAACGCGGGGATCGAGCTCGACGCACCCGCCCACGAGCTCCGCGACGTCGACCTCGAGCGGACGCTCGCCGTCAACCTCGCCGGCACGGCCTACGGGTGCGCGGTCGCCGTCCAGCGCTTGCTCGCTGCGGGTGGAGGCGGCGCAATCGTGAACGTCAGCTCGCTCCAGGCCGTCGCGGGCTTCCCGCGCTCGTTCGCCTATCAGGCCTCGAAGGGCGGCGTCGACGCCCTCACGCGCCAGGTCGCCGTCGAGTACGGGGCTGCCGGGATCCGGTGCAACGCGGTCCGGCCCGGCGCCATCGACACTCCGCTTGCGGCTCGGACGGCGTCCGAGGCCCCCGACCCTGAGGCCGAGCTGAAGGCCTACGCCGACCTGCACCCGCTCGGGCGGATCGGCGAAGCCGACGAGGTCGCAGCCGTCATCGCCTTCCTCCTCGGCCCGGACGCGTCCTTCGTGACGGGCGCCTGCGTGGCCGTGGACGGCGGCGCGGCGGCCCGGTGCTACCCGTATCCGCCCTCCCCTGGTGCGCTGGGAGAGCGGAGGCCGGAATGAAGACGGACGGCAAGCGCCTCGCCCGCGCGCGGCTCCTCGACGTCGCGCGCGAGGCGGGGGTCTCGAAGTCGACAGCCTCGCGGATCCTGAGCGACTCGGCTCAGATCTCGGTCCGTCCGCTGACGCGCGAACGGGTGCTCGAGACAGCCAAGCGCCTCGACTACCGGCCTCATGCCGCAGCGCGTGGGCTGCGGCGGGCCGAGACCGGCTCGATCGGGCTCGTGATCCCGAGCTTGGCCACGCCGATCTACGCGCGGATTGCCCGCGGTGCGTTCCGGCGCGCGCTCGAACGCGACTTCGTCGTGCTCCTCGCCGAGGACACGGACGCGGGCGAGACGAACGAGGTGTTCGCGCGGCTCGCCCGCGGCGGGCGCATCGACGGCCTGATCGTGGCCTCCGCCCGCCCGGGCCACCCGCTGTCGCGCTCGGTCAAGCGGCTCGGTATCCCGCACGTATTCGCCAACCGGGCGGTCCGGGGGAGCAGGCGCAGCGTGGTGATGGACGACGAGCGGGCCAGCGCCGTCGCGCTCGACCACCTCGTTGAGCTCGGCCACGAGCGTGTTGGGCACATCGGCGGGCCGCATACCCTCGACCCCGCCCGTCGGCGCGCTGCCGGCTTCCGCAAGCACGGGCTCGCGCTCGGCCTCGGCTCGCTACCGGTCGTCGAAGGCGAGTTCGACGAAGGGGGCGGCTCACGGGCGGCGCTGGAGCTCCTCCGCGGCGATCCCGGGCTCACCGCCCTGTACGTCAGCACCCTTGCGCAGGCAGTGGGAGTGCTCCATGCCACGGCCCAGCTCGAGCTCCGCGTGCCCGAGGACCTCTCGGTGATCACCTACGACGACATGCCGCTCGCCGAGTACCTACGACCGCCGCTGACGACGATCCGGATGCCGCTCTCGGAGCTCGGCGCCTCCGCGGTGGACGCGCTCGTCGACCAGCTCCTCGGCGGAGACCCGCACGACGTCGTGGTCGCCGGGGAGCCCGAGGTGATCGTCCGCAGCTCGACGGCGCCGCCCCGACCCTCGTGATCGTTCTCCGCTCGGACGAGCTCCTGGCACGGATCGATCCCGGCCACGGCGGCGAGATTCTCGACCTCGTCGACCTCCGGACGGGCAGGCAGCTGCTCGGCCGGCCGCCGTTCGCCTCGACCGAGCCCGTGGCCGGAGACCTCGACGAGGAGACCTGGACGGCCGCCTATCGAGGTGGCTGGCAGCCGGTCTTCCCGAACGCCGGGACGCCATGCACGGTCGACGGGCGCCGGCACGGCTTCCACGGGCGTGCCTCGAACGACCTCTGGTCGGTGGTGTCCCACGACGTGGCGAGTGCCGTCTTCGCCTGGAGCGGGCACGGGCTCAGCGCGGTTCGGCGGCTGGAGCTGACTGACGGCGCGCTCGAGGTCTCGCTCGACCTCCAGGCCAAGACCGAGCGGACGCCGTTCGTCGCCCTCGAGCACGTCACGTTCGGCCTCGAGCTGCTCGACCCCGAGGTGGTGCTCGAGCTGCCCGCCGGGCAGGCGTTCGAGCTCGACGAGGCGGCCGGCCCGCCGGAGCCGCCCGAAGACGCTGCCGTCTGGCCGGAGATCAGGCTCCTGGATGGCTCCGTCGAACGCGCCGAGCGGTGGCCGCTCGCCCGCGAGCGCAGCCGGCTCTTCTGCGTGGCCGACCTTCCCGAGGGCCGTGCCGTCCTCCGAAACCCCACGCGCGGCCAGGCCGTCGAACTGACCTGGGACGTCGAGCTCCTCCGTCATCTCTGGGTCTGGCACGAGGTGCGCGGCTACGGCGGCCCGTGGCGTCGCCACGCCGAGCTGCTTGCGATCGAGCCCACGTCCGTACCTCACTCGCTCGGCCTCGCCGCTGCAATCGAGCGCGGGCAGGCGCGCTGGCTCGAGCCCGGCGAGACGTGCTGCTACACGCTGGTCGCACGGCCCCTCACGACCGGGGAGGATGAGGCTCTGTGAGCGACGTGTCGCGCATCGCCGAGGTCGAGGCGATCCCGCTTCGGGCCCGCTCGGTCGATCCCGAGGATCTGGACGGGTCGAGCGAGACGCTCGTCGTGCGAATCACCGACGAGGACGGCCGCTCCGGCATCGGCGAGACGGACGCGCCGCTCGGCGGCGATTCGCGAGCTGGTGCTCATGGACGACGTCTTCGCCTGGAGCCGCGGCCTGCGAAGCGCGCTTCTCGGAGCCGACCCGTTCGAGATCGCCGCGCTCGGGCGGCGGCTCTACGAGGAGACGATCTACCACGGCCGGCGCGGGCTCGGGATCCATGCCCTCTCGGCGGTCGACGTCGCGCTCCACGACCTCGTCGGCAAGCAGCTCGGCCGCCCCGCCTACCAGCTCCTCGGGGGCGCGCGGCGGGACGCGATCACGCCGTACGCGACGATCTGGCCGGGAGGCGTGAAGGGCCGGAAGCTCGACGAGCTCATGGGCGAGATCGGCGCCCAGTTCCGCCGCGCGCTCGAGCTCGGGTTCCGCGCCGTGAAGATGGAGGTCGTCTTCGGCGACCTCGTCTCCGACGGCGAGCTCGTGGAATGCATCCGGGAGGGGCGCCGACTCCTGGGCGGCGACGCGGTGCTCGCCCTCGACTTCGGTTACCGCTGGAATGACTGGCGGAGCGCGCTCTGGGTGCTCCACCGCGTCGAGGACTGCGATATCTACTTCGCCGAGGCCGCTCTCCGTCACGACGATCTCGAGGGGCACGCGAAGCTCGCCGAGCGAGTGGAGACGCGCGTGGCCGGGGCCGAGTTCGCCGCGACCGTGCACGAGTGCCGCGAGTGGCTCGAGCGTGGCCGGGTCGACGTGCTCCAGCCCGACGTCAACCGGTGCGGCGGTCTCACAGAGCTGCGGCGCATCGCCGAGCTCGCACTCTTGCACGGCGCGCTCGTCATCCCCCACGGCTGGAAGACGGGCATCACGACCGCGGCCGAACGCCACTTCCAGGCCGCGACCGAGAACGCCCCGTTCATCGAGACGCTCTCGTCGGAGCTCTACGCGTCGCCGCTTCGAGCCGAGCTCGTCCGGCCGGAGCCGGAGGTGCGCGACGGCACGATCCCGCTCCCGACCGAGCCCGGCCTCGGCATCGAGCTCGTCGAGGAAGCGGTCGAGCAGTACCGGGTCGACTAGCGGGCCAGGAAGCCGCCGTCCACGGCGAGCGTCGTTCCGGTCGTGAAGGACGAGGCGTCGGAGACGAGCCAGAGCGCCGCTTCGGCCACTTCGTCTGCGCGGCCCATCCGGCCGAGCGGGTGCATCGCCTCGAGCTCCGCGCGTTCGGCCGCGTCCTCGATCGTGTCCGTCATGCCTGCGTCGATGACCCCCGGCGCCAGGCAGTTCGCGCGGATCCCGTGCGGGGCGTACTCGACTGCGATCGTCCGGGTCAGCATCTCGACGCCCGCCTTCGAGGCGCTGTAGGCGACGTCCTCGGGCCACACCCGGTGCGCCGCGACCGAGGTGACGTTCACGACCGCGCCGCCGCCGCCCGCCACCATGAGGGGGAGCGCGACTCGGCAAACGTAGAACGCCCCCGACAGGTTCACGGCGACCGTCTCGTCCCAGCTCTCGACCGAGAGCTCGGCAGTCGGCTTCCAGTCGCAGTCGACGGCGGCGGCGTTCACGAGCGCGTCGAGGCCGCCGAGCGCATCGTGGGCGGCCTGAACCGCTGCGGCGGTCTCGTCAGCCTCGCTGACGTCGGCTCGAACCGCGACCGTCTTGGCACCGCCCGCAGCGAGCTCGGCTTCGAGCGTCTGGAGCCGCCGGCCGTCACGACCGAGGAGGGCGACTGCGGCGCCCTCGGCGGCAAAGCGGCGCGCGATCGCCTCGCCGATCCCGCGGCTCGCACCCGTGACGAGTGCGCGACGCCCGTCGAGTCGGTTTCCGGCTGCGACTGCCACGCGGGGATTTCACCACGTCGGGAGCCCTCGACCGCCGAGAGATCACGTATACTTGAGGGCACAAGGAGAGAGAGATGCCTATCGCGACTGACACACAGAGCACGACCCGCGCCCTCGACGCCTGGGCACGGCTCCTTCGGGCTCACTCGGTCTCGACGCGCACGCTGAGCGCGGAGCTGCTCGCGGAGCATGGTCTGACGATCAACGACTACGAGGCGCTCCTGCACCTCTCCCATGCCGAGGAGGGCCGAATGCGGCGGGTAGATCTCGCCGGGCGGCTGCTCCTGACGGCCTCGGGCGTGACGCGCCTCCTCGACGGCCTCGAGGCGGCCGGCCTCGTCGATAAGCAAACGTGCGCGAGCGACCGGCGGGTGACGTATGCCGTTCTCACCTCGGCGGGTCGGAAGCGACTGGTCGAAGCCTCGAGCTCACACGTCGCCGGCGTTCGGACGCTCTTCGAGGAGCGGTTCACAGGCGAGGAGCTCGAGCAGCTTGCCGCTCTACTCAGCCGCCTTCCCGGAGTGGACGAGGCCGATGGCTCGGCCTGCCTCGCCGGCGAATCAGAACCGGCTTAGGCGGCCAGAGCCGGGACAGCATCGGCGACGAGGCCGCGGCCGACCTCCGCAAGCTGTTCGCGGAAGGTCTCGTCGACGAGGTTCCCGTCATCGCCGAAGCCTGTCTGCGCGTGGCCGAGTGCGAGCTCGACCTCCACGACGCGGGCGCCCGTGGCGGCGAGCACCTTCCGGAGCTCCGCCTGCGCCCACACGGCGCCGAACATCCCAGAGCTCGCCCCGATGACGGCCACCGGCTTGTTGCGGAGCGGGTTCGTGGCGAGCGGCCGCGATACCCAGTCGATCGCGTTCTTCAGGTGACCGGGGATCGAGGAGTTGTACTCGGGCGTCGCGAACAGCACCGCGTCGGCCCCGGCGATCGCCTCGCGCAGGCGCGAGACGGCAGCCGGAGCCTCATCGGTGTCATCGTCCTCGTCGTACGGCGGCACGTCTTTCAGCCCGTCGTAGACGACGAGCTCGGCGCCCCCGGCAGCGAGCAGCTCGCCCGCATTCGCGAGGAGCTTCGTGTTGTAGGAGCCCCGCCGCAGGCTTCCGCTCACGCCGAGGATCGTCATTGCGAGCTAGGCCTCCCGCACGTACTGGAGGTCGGCGACGATCGTGACGTCGTTCGAGAGTGCGGGCTCGCCCGTCGGAAGCGGGTTGTTCCAGTTGATCCCGAACACCGTCCGGTCGACGGTCGTCTCCAGCTTGAGGCCGAAGCGCTCGTTCCCGAACGGGTCCTGGATCGGCTCTGTGACGCGCCCGCGGATCTCGACCGGCTCGGTGTGCCCCTTCATCGTGAGCTCGCCGGCGATGGTGAGCTCGCCGCCGTCCCGTGTGATCTCGCGGGATCCGAACGCCAGCTCGGGATGACGCTCCGCGTCGAAGAAGTCGGGGCTCTGGAGATGAGCCTCGAGGTCATTGTCCTTGACCTGGATGCTCGAGACCTGCGCGGTGCCGGAGAGCTCCTCAGCGGCGATCCGCGACGCGACGTCGGAGAACGTCCCCTGGAACGTGCCCGCCATGTAGTCGATCGCGAAGCCGACCGTTGAGTGCACCGGATCCGCATTCCACGTGCCCTTGGGAAGCGCCTGCTGCGTCTGCTCTGTACTGATCAACGTGTTCCCTCCTCATTTCTTGAGTACGCAAGCAAGTGTACTGAATAAAGCTTGCGCAGTCAATAGTGGCGGCCGCAAGTAGAGCCTGCCCAGCAGGAGGCAGCTAGACGAGCGCGGGAACGGAGCCGGGCGGGCCGAGGATCTGGATGCCGTTTGCACCCGCGATCACGCGGAGCGCAGCAAGCTCGTCGCGAGCCGGGTGAGAGTGCTCCACGGGCTCCGCGACCGCCCGACCGAAGTCCTCGTACCGGGAGAGCGAGAAGACGCGGGTGAGAACGAGCCAGCGCGCCTCGGCGGACTCGACGCGAAAGGTTCTCGCCGTGCCGCCCGGAGCGACGACGACGTCTCCGGGGCCGGCCGGCACCCTCTCGGCGCCGACGAAGAAGGTCACGGATCCCTCGAGCACGCGGTAGGTCTCGTCCTCGTGCCTGCGATGGAGCGGAGGCATGACGCCTGCTCGGGCGCGGCGCTCGACGAGCGCGACCTTCCCGGGCTCGCCTGCGAGCGCGGTGCTCTCGACCGTGTCGAAGAACCAGGAGGTGGCCGAATCGGTCATGACTCCAGCTTGGCCCGCCGCGTTCCCTGCGGGAAGGCTGCTAGCCGGTGTCCTCGGGTACGGGAATCCGTACGACCCAGGAAGATGCTCGGATGGATGCCGACGCGGCTCTTCGGCGCGACGTCCGTCTCCTCGGAGACGTCCTCGGAGCGGTGCTCGTCGAGCAGGAAGGCGACGAGCTCCTCGAGGCCGAGGAGCGGATCCGCCGGCTGGCGCGGGAGGCACGGGCGGGCGGGAGTGCAAGCGAGCGCGAGGCGCTCGCCGAGGCCGTGCGAGGACTCGATCTCGACCGGCAGGCGCAGGTGCTCCGCGCCTTCGGGCTCTACTTCCAGCTCGCGAACATCGCCGAGCAGCACCATCGGCTCCGCCGGCGCAGGCAGTACGAGCACGAGCACCGGTTCGGGCGCGAGTCGCTGGCGGAGGCGTTCGCCGGGCTCGAGGCGAGCGGTGTCACGCAGGACGACCTTGCCGCCGCGGTGGGGCGGATCTCGCTCGAGCTCGTTCTCACCGCGCACCCCACGGAGGCGGCCAGGCGCACGGTGCTCGCCGCTCACCTTCGCCTCGCGCGGCTCCTGAAGCGACTCGACGATCCCTCGCTCTCGCCCGGAGAGGAGGGCGCCGTAAGGGCGGAGCTCGCCGAGGAGGTGACGCTTCTCTGGCAGACCGACGAAGTGCGCTCGCAGCGCCCACGCGTCGTGGACGAGATCCGGAACGGACTCTGGTTCTTCGAGGAGTGCCTGATCGATGCCGCCACCGATCTGCTCGGCGATCTACGCGAGCGGGTGCCTGGAGACGCGGTTCCGCTTCGCTTCGGGAGCTGGATCGGCGGCGACCAGGACGGGAACCCCGCAGCCGGGCCCGAGACGATCGCCGAGGCGCTCGACCGGGCTCGGGAGCTCGTGCTCACCCGCTACCGGGGGGAGGTGCGTGCACTCGCCGGGTCGATCGGGATCTCGAGCGCGCTCGTCCGGGCTTCGGACGAGCTGCGCGCATCGATTGCTCGCGACGAGGCCGAGCTGCCGACCTACGCCGCCGAGCTCGGTGAGCGAAACGCCGACGAGCCGTATCGCCGGAAGCTCAGCTTCGTGTGGCGTCGGCTCGGCAACACGCTTGAGGGCGGTAACGAGCCCGGATACGGCTCGCCCGCAGAATTGGCCGCCGACCTCGAGGTCATCGACCGCAGCCTGCGCGCCAACCGGGCGGAGCGGGTCGCGGACGGGAGGCTGGCCGCGCTCCGCCGGCGGCTCGAGCTCTTCGACTTCCAGCTTGCGAAGCTCGACGTGCGCCTTCACGCGCGTGACGTGCAGGAGCCTGACGACCGCATGCGCGAGACCTTCGCTGCGATCGCCGCGGCCCGCGGCCGTCATGGCGAGTCGGCTCTCGACACCGTGATCGTCTCGGCGACGCGAGAGCCGGCCGACCTCCTCGCCGTGCTCGATCTTGCGGAGGAGCGCGGGCTCGAGCTCTCGCTCGTTCCGCTCTTCGAGACGATCGCCGACCTCCGGGCCGCGCCGGGCGTGGTCGGGAGCCTCCTCGACGAGCCGCGGTTCGGCCGCTCGGTCGAGAGCCGCGGCGGACGGCTCGAGGTCATGGTCGGCTACTCCGATTCGGGCAAGGACGGCGGCTACCTGACCGCCCAGTGGGAGATCTACCGAGCCCAGGAAGAGCTCGCCCGGCTCGCCCGCGAACGCGACCTGGACCTGACCATCTTCCACGGCCGCGGCGGCAGTGCGGGGCGCGGCGGCGGGCCGACCCATACGGCCATCCTCGCAGGGCCGTCAGGTTGCCCGCCCGGCCGGCTCAAGGTGACGGAGCAGGGCGAGACGATCTCCTTCAAGTACGGGCTGCCAGGCCTCGCGTACCGAAACCTCGAAGCGGCCCTCGCGGCCACGCTCCTCGCCGCGTTCCCGGACGTCGCGGGCGCAGAGCCGCCGCCCGGCGGCCGAGAGCTCGTCGCCGAGCTTTCAGACTGGGCACACAAGACGTATCGCGCACTCGTCTGGGACGATCCGGACTTCGTCGGCTTCCTGCGCGCGTTCACGCCCATCGACGAGCTTGCGCTGCTCGCGCTCGGTTCCCGACCGGCCAGGCGTCCCGAGGGCGAGGGCTATCTGAGCTCGCTCCGTGCGATCCCCTGGGTCTTCGCCTGGACGCAGAACCGGACCCTCCTCCCGGCCTGGTACGGCTGCGGAACCGCCTTCGCCCGGCACGCGGAGAGCGTGGGAGGCCTCGCCGAGCTCCGGCGGCTCTACGCCGACTGGGCGTTCTTCCGGACGCTCGTCGACAACCTCGAGATGACGCTCGCGAAGTCGAGCCTCGAGATCGCGGAGGGCTACCTCGAGCTCGTCCCGGAAGGCCGTGCTCGGGAGCGGCTCTTCTCCGCGCTCGTCGCCGAGCACGAGCGCACGACGACAGCGCTGCTCGAGATCGTCGGATCCCGGGAGCTGCTCGAGCGCCACCCAATCCTGCAACGCTCGGTGCGGCTTCGGAATCCGTACGTCGACCCGATGAACGCGATCCAAGTCGAGCTCCTGCGCCGGTATCGCGGCGGCGACGAGGCCGCTCGCAAGCCACTCCTCCGTTCGATTGCCGGTATCGCAGCCGCGCTTCGAAACACCGGCTGACCGCGCGGGGTCGTCCGAGGAGGACGCTAGCTTCACGTCAGGCGTCGACGTCGGCGCCGAGGGTGGCGACGAAGCCCCAGGTGTAGCTCACCTGGGGCTTTTTGCGTTGGCGAGCAGGAGGTCGGTCGTGCGAGAGAGCAAGCGCAGGAGGAGCTCGCGGTGAGGAAGGTCGAGGCGATCGTCATCCGGGAACGGGTCGAGACGGTCATCGACGCGGTCGAGAACGAGGCGGGTCACGTCGGCGTGACCGTGCTCGAGGCCGTCGGCCACGGGAGGCAGCGCGGACTCATCCACGAGTACCGCGGGCGCGTCTTCGAGTCCCGCTTCCTGCCCAAGGCCATGCTCGTCTTCATCGTCGAGGACGACCGGGCGAACGCCGTCGTCGACGCGATCGTCGACGCCGCGCGGAGCGGCAACGAGTCGGGCGACGGGATCGTCTGGACGACGTCCGTCGAGAGAGTCGTGCACCACCGAACGGGCACCCGCCTGGAGGAGGTCGAAGCCGGATGAGCACCGAAGAGCTCGCAGTCGCGACCAGCACGATCTGGGTCGTCCTGGCGGCCGTTCTCGTCATGTTCATGCAGGCCGGGTTCGCGTTCCTCGAGGCGGGGCTGACGCGCATGAAGAACGTCGGGCACATCGCTGCGAAAAACGCCCTCGTGCTCGGGCTCGCCTCGCTCGTCTACTACCTCGTCGGCTTCGGGATCGCGTTCGGCGACGGCGGCAACGGGCTCGTGGGAGGGTCCGGGTTCGCGCCATCCGTCGACGAGCTCCTGGCCGTCGGAGCCGAGCCCTTCTCGTGGTTCGCCTCGATCCCGGGCGCGGCCGGCTATCTCTTCGAGGTCGTCTTCGCCGCGGTATCGCTGGCGATCGTGTGGGGTGCGATGGCCGAGCGCACGCGCCTCTGGGTGTACTTCGTGTTCGGCGTCGCGTTCGTCCTCATCTACTCCGTCGTCTCCCACTGGATCTGGAGCCCGGACGGCTGGCTCTTCGGACGCGGCATGCAGGACTTCGCGGGCTCGACGGTCGTCCACTTCCAGGGTGCGCTGGCAGGGCTTGCGGGCGCGCTCCTGCTGGGGCCGCGGATCGGCAAGTTCAACGCGGACGGCAAGCCGAACGCAATCCCAGGCCACAACATGGCCTTCACGACGCTCGGCGTCCTGATCCTTTGGTTCGGCTGGTTCGGCTTCAACCCCGGCTCCACGCTCGGCGTGGACCTCGGGGGCGTCGGGTTCTTCGCCTACGTCGCCCTGAACACGAACATCGCCGCCGCGGCCGGCGTGATTGGCGCGCTCGTCGCGTCCTGGGTGATCGTCAAGAAGCCGGACCTCTCGATGACGCTGAACGGCGCGATCGCGGGGCTGGTCGCCATCACGGCCGCGTGCGCGTTCGTGGCGCCCTGGGCCGCGATCGTGATCGGGCTCGTCGCGGGTGCCATCGTCGTGCTCGGCTCGCTCCTCGTGGAGCGGCTCGGGATCGACGATCCTGTCGGAGCCCTCGCCGCCCACGGGATGGCCGGCGTCTGGGGCACGCTGGCGCTCGGGTTCTTGACCGTGCCGAGCCTCGCGGAGAAGCTTGCGACAGGCCAGGCGGGTCTCCTCTACGGAGGCGGGCTGCACCAGCTCGGCGTGCAGGCGCTCGGCCTCGCCACGGTTGGCGCCTTCACCTTCGGCGCGTCGTACCTCGTCCTCTGGGCCATGAAGGCGACGGTCGGGATTCGCGCCGAGCCCGAGGTCGAGACCGCCGGCCTCGACGTGTCCGAGCACGGCATGTGGGGCTACCCCGAGTTCTACATCCCGGTGCCGGGCGGGTACGGGACGGACGCCCACGCCCACATAGGCTTCTCGCATGCGGCTCGGTCAGCTTCCGAGCCGACGCCCGCGCCGGACCCTATTCCTGCTCCGGCCAACCTCACGGTCGCCTCCGAGCCGTCGACCTGACCTACTAACGCTTCACTTTATATAGTTATGGCTCCGTTCTGCGATCAGGAGGCGAGGCGTGAGTGTCATCGACGAGCTCGTGGAGAACGCCCGGCAGTACCGCGAGGGTTTCGGGGCAGGCGGGCTGGCGACTCCGCCGGCCAAACGCGTGGCGGTCGTCGCGTGCATGGATGCGCGGCTGAACCCGCACGAGCTGCTCGGCCTCGAGTTGGGTGATGCGCACGTGATCCGAAACGCGGGCGGCGTCGTCACCGAGGACGAGATCCGCTCGCTGGCCATCTCGCAACGGCTGCTCGGGACCGAGGAGATCATGCTGATCCACCACACCGGCTGCGGGATGCTGACCTTCACCGACGAGGAGTTTCACGACGCCCTCGAGCAGGACACCGGCCTGCGGCCCGACTGGTCGGTCGAGACCTTCGACGATCTCGAAGGCAACGTCCGCGAGTCGATCGCGCGGATCGAGGCGAGCCCGTTCATCCCGAAGAAGGACGCGATCCGCGGGTTCGTCTACGACGTGGACACGGGAGCGCTTCAAGAGGTCGAATAGCGGCGGCAAACGCCACTTGGCGTCGTCCGCGCGATCCTCTAACGTCCCGCCTCATGAACGGGATGCGCGTCCGCACCGGAGACCCGATTATCGAGCTCTTTGCGATCGCGCTCCCGCGTATGGGCTAGTCGGCCCCCTCGCCTCTTCGCCGCCACCGACTAGCCGCACCACACCAGGCGGAGAGCGGAGGCGCTGATGCAGGCGCGGCCAGAACGCTTCGGGCTGTACGACCCCGCGCACGAGCACGACTCGTGTGGGGTCGCGTTCGTCGCCAGGCTCGACGGCCGCTCCTCGCACGAGACCGTCCGGCGTGCCCTGACGGCGCTCGAGAACCTCGAGCACCGCGGCGCCACGGGCGCCGATGCGGACTCGGGCGACGGCGCCGGGATCCTCGTCCAGGTTCCGGATCGGCTCTTCCGGGACATCGCCGGCCCCGATCTGCCGGCGCCCGGTGCCTACGGCGTCGGCGTCTGCTTCCTGCCGCAGGACCGGGCGCGACGCGCCGAGCTCGAGGCGATCGTGACGCGGGCGATCGAGGTCGAGGGCCAGGCGGTCGTCCTGTGGCGAGATGTGCCCGTGGATCCCTCCCAGGTGGGCGCTGTCGCCTGGGCCGCGGCGCCCTGCATCCGCCAGGTCGTCGTCGCGGCCTCGCCCGAACTCGCCGAAGACCCTGACGCGTTCGAGCGCAAGCTCTACGTGGTTCGCCGGGTCGCCGAGCTCGAGGCGGGCGCCGAGCTCGTCGTTCCGAGCTTCTCGTCGCGCACGGTGGTCTACAAAGGAATGCTGAGCGCGCCCCAGCTCGGCCGCTTCTACCTCGACCTGGCGGACGAGCGCTTCGCCTCGGCCCTCGCGCTCGTGCATTCCCGCTACTCGACGAACACGTTCCCGAGCTGGGAGCTCGCCCACCCCTACCGGATGCTCGCCCACAACGGCGAGATCAACACCCTGCGGGGCAACGTGAACTGGATGCGGGCGCGGGAGTCGCAGCTCGCCTCGCAGCTCTTCGGCGACGACCTCGCAAAGGTTCTGCCGGTCGTCCGGCCCGGCGGCTCCGACTCGGCGACCTTCGACAACGTCCTCGAGCTCCTCACGCTCGCAGGCCGATCCTTGCCGCATGCGATCACGATGATGGTGCCCGAGGCGTACGAGGGCCGAGACGACGTCTCGCCCGAGCTGGCCGGCTTCTACGCCTACCACGGCTGCCTGACCGAGGCGTGGGACGGGCCGGCCGCGCTCGCCTTCACGGACGGCCGTGTTATCGGTGCGACGCTCGACCGGAATGGGCTCCGCCCAGGACGCTGGCTCGAGACGAGGGACGGCTGGGTTGTCCTGGCCTCCGAGACGGGCGTGCTGGACGAGCCGCCAGCCAAGGTGCTCCGGAAGGGCAGGCTCCAGCCGGGGAAGCTGTTTCTCGTCGACCTCGCGCAGGGTCGGATCGTCGAAGACGCGGAGGTGAAGCACGAGCTCGCGACGCGGCAGCCGTACGCGCAGTGGTACGAGCAGGAGATCGTGCGGCTCGCCGACCTGCCGAAGCGCGAGCCGGCTGCACGGGTCGAGGAGCCGCTCCGGCGGCTCCAGCTCGCCTTCGGCTACTCGCAGGAGGACATGAAGATCCTGCTTGCGCCCCTCGCGCGAAACGCCGAGGAGGCCGTCGGCTCGATGGGCAACGACATGCCTCTCTCGGTGCTCTCGGATCGCAAGCCGCTCCTCTATTCGTACTTCAAGCAGCTCTTCGCGCAGGTCACGAACCCGCCCATCGACTCGATCCGCGAGAAGGTCGTGATGAGCGTCGCCGCGAGCGTCGGTTCGGAGCGGAACCTCCTCGACGAAACCCCTGAGCACGCGCGGCAGCTCGTGATCTCGAACCCGATCCTGCTCGACGAGGAGCTCGAGCGCCTGCGCCAGGTCGACCACGAGACCTTCCGCTCGGAGACGCTCGACACGACCTGGCCGGTTGCCGAAGGCCCGGGGGGCCTGGAAGCTGCGCTCGACCGGCTCTGCCGGGGGGCGGACGCCGCGCTCGCGGCCGGCGTCAACATCCTGATCCTCTCCGATCGCCGCGTCGGCCCGATGCGAGCCCCGATTCCGTCGCTCCTCGCCGTGGCGGCCGTCCATCACCATCTCGTACGGGCCGGGACGCGGCTCCAGGCCGGTCTCGTCGTCGAGTCCGGCGAGGCGCGGAGCGTTCACAGCGTCGCGACGCTCGTCGGCTACGGCGCCGCAGCGGTCAACCCGTACGTGATGCTCGCGACGCTCACGGCGCTTGCCGAGGGAGGCGAGCTGCCGCCCGGGATGAGCGCCGAGGATGCGCAGCGCCGGGCGGTCAAGGGCATCGCCAAGGGGCTCCTGAAGACGCTCTCGAAGATGGGGATCTCGACGATCCCGTCCTATTGCGGCGCCCAGGTCTTCGAGGCCGTCGGGCTCGCCTCGGAGCTCGTGGAGAGGCACTTCACGGGGACGGCGTCGCGGATCGGCGGCATCGGGCTGGAGGTGCTGGCCGAGGAGGCGCTCGCACGCCATGCCCGTGCCTGGCCGGGGACGGGAGACGATCTCCTGCCGGTCATGGGCCTCTACGCCTGGCGGCGCGAGGGAGAGCATCACGCGTGGAATCCGGACACGATCGCGCTCCTCCAGCACGCTGTCCGCAGCGAGAGCGCCGAGACGTACGAGGAGTACTCGCGGACGGTCAATGCCGAGAGCGCACGGCGGCGTACGCTGCGCGGCCTGCTCGGGTTCCGCTTGCCGGAGGGCGGCGGCATCCCGCTCGAGGAGGTCGAGCCGGCGAAGGAGATCGTGAAGCGCTTCGCCACCGGCGCCATGTCGCTCGGCTCGCTCTCACGCGAGGCGCACGAGACGCTCGCGATCGCGATGAACCGAATCGGTGGGCGCTCGAACACCGGCGAGGGCGGCGAGGACCCTGCGCGGTACCTCCCGGACGCGAGCGGCGACTCGCGGCGCTCGGCGATCAAGCAGGTCGCCTCCGGCCGCTTCGGGGTCAACGCGCACTACCTGGGGAACGCGGACGAGCTCCAGATCAAGATGGCCCAGGGCGCGAAGCCCGGCGAGGGCGGACAGCTCCCGGGTCACAAGGTGGACGGCTACATAGCGCGCGTGCGCCTGACGACGCCGGGGGTGGGGCTGATCTCACCGCCGCCGCACCACGACATCTACTCCATCGAGGACCTGAAGCAGCTGATCTACGACCTCCGGTGCGCGAACCCGGAGGCGAGGATCTCGGTGAAGCTCGTCGCCGAGGTCGGGGTCGGGACGGTCGCCGCGGGAGTCGCCAAGGCGAACGCCGACCACGTGCTGATCTCCGGGCACGACGGCGGCACGGGGGCCTCGCCGCTCTCGTCCATCCTCTTCGCGGGCATCCCGTGGGAGATCGGCCTCGCCGAGACGCAGCAGACGCTCGTCCTGAACGACCTGCGGTCGCGGATCTGGGTGCAGACGGACGGCCAGCTGAAGACGGGCCGCGACGTGGTGGTCGCGGCGCTCCTCGGGGCAGACGAGATGGGCTTTGCGACCGCTCCGCTCGTCGCGTCGGGCTGCGTGATGATGCGCGCGTGCCACCTGAACACGTGCCCGGTCGGGATCGCGACGCAGGATCCGGAGCTCCGGAAGCGCTTCCGCGGTCAGCCCGAGCACGTCGTCATCTTCTTCTTCTACGTCGCCGAGGAGGCTCGGCGCCTCATGGCGCGGCTCGGCATCGCTCGCTTCGAAGATCTCGTGGGCCGGGTCGACCTGCTCGAGCCCGACGAGGCGTTGGCCGCCTGGCGCGCCCGGGGGATCGACCTCGCGAACCTCCTGACGCCGGTCGAGCCTGCGCCAGGCGGCGCGATTCGCCGCACGCGTGCGCAGGTTTCCCCGCTCGGCGACGCCCTCGACTGGAAGCTGGTCGAGGCCGCCGGGCCGGCTCTCGAGCGCGGTGAGCCCGTTGCCGCCGAGCTCCCCATTCGGAACGTGAACCGCACGGTCGGCGGGCTCCTCTCCTGGGAGGTCACGCGCCGGTACGGGGCCGCAGGCCTGCCGGACGGCACGATCCGCATCCGGCTCGAGGGCTCCGCCGGTCAGTCCTTCGGCGCGTGGCTCGCGCCGGGGATCGAGGTGACGCTCGTCGGGGACGCCAACGACTACGTCGGGAAGGGCCTCTCGGGCGGGGTGCTCGCCGTCCGGCCGCCGGCCGACGCGGGGTTCGCCGCGCACGAGAACGTGATCGTCGGGAACACCGTCCTGTACGGCGCGACCGCGGGCACGGCATTCTTCTCCGGTCTCGCCGGCGAGCGGTTCGCAGTCCGGAACTCCGGCGCGAGCGCCGTCGTCGAGGGCGTCGGCGACCACGGCTGCGAGTACATGACGGGCGGACGGATCGTCGTGCTCGGCCCGACCGGGCGCAACTTCGCGGCCGGCATGAGCGGCGGGATCGCCTACGTGCTCGATGAGGACAGGCGTTTTGCGTCCCGTGTGAACCCGGGCCTCGTCGAGCTCGAGGAGCTCAAGGCCGGTGACGTCGAGGCCCTGCGTGAGCTCATTGAGCGCCACGTGGCCGCGACCGGATCCAAGCGCGCAAGGGCGCTGCTGGCCGACTGGGAGGCCGCGCTCGCCCGGTTCGTGAAGGTGATGCCCCGCGACTACAAGCGGGCGCTCGAGGACGGGCTTTCGACTGGCGGCGACGGGTTCGTCACGCGGGAAACCGAGGAGGCAGCAGCCTGATGGGTGAACTCAGAGGCTTCCTACGCCACGACCGGCGCGATCCGGACGAACGCGACCCGGGCGAGCGCGTCGGCGACCACCGGGAGTTCGTCCGCCTGCTCCCGCTCGCCGAGCTCCGCGAGCAGGGCGCCAGGTGCATGGAGTGCGGAGTGCCGTTCTGCCATAGCGGCTGCCCGCTCGGGAACTACATCCCGGAGTGGAACGACCTCGTCTACCGGGACCGCTGGGGCCAGGCGATCGAGCAGCTCCACCGGACGAACAACTTCCCCGAGTTCACGGGCCGGCTCTGTCCAGCCCCATGCGAGGCCGCGTGCGTGCTCGAGATCGACGAGGGCAACGCGGTGTCGATCAAGCAGATCGAGCGGGCGATCGTCGACCGAGCCTGGGCCGACGGACGGATCGCGCCGCAGCCGCCGCGTGTCAGGACGGGCAGGCGAGTCGCCGTTCTCGGCTCCGGCCCGGCCGGGCTCGCGTGCGCGCAGGAGCTGAACCGCGCAGGGCACACGGTCACCGTCTACGAGAAGGACGAGGCTTGCGGCGGGCTCGTCCGCTTCGGTGTTCCGGACTTCAAGATCGAGAAGAGCGTCGTCGAGCGCCGGCTCGACCAGCTCCGCGCGGAGGGAGTCGAGCTTCGAACCGGCGTAGAAGTCGGGGTGGATGTCGAGGGCGGCGAGCTGCGCGATGCCAACGACGCGGTCGTGATCGCCACGGGCTCGCGTGTGCCCCGTGACCTACCGGTCCCGGGCCGTGAGCTCGCCGGCGTCGAGTTCGCGATGGACTACCTCTACGGCCGGAACCGGGCCGTGGCGTCGGGCGTCGAGGCTCCCATCACGGCGGCGGGCAAGCACGTGATCGTGATCGGCGGCGGCGACACCGGTGCGGACTGCGTCGCGAGCGCGCACCGCGAGGGCGCCGCGTCAGTAACCCAGATCGAGCTGCTCGGCGAGCCGCCCGTGTTGCGGCCCGACGATCTGACGCCGTGGCCGCTTTGGCCGATGAAGCTCCGGACGTCATACGCCCTGAAGGAGGGCGGCCGGCGCGACTTCGCGATCTCGACGACGCACCTGAGCGGCAATGGCAGCGTCGATCGCATCCACTGGGTGCAGAACTCCGGTGCGCCTCCCTTCTCTGCGATACCGGGAACCGAGTCGAGCGTTCCCGCCGACCTCGTCCTGCTCGCGATGGGCTTCGTCGGGCCCGAGCCGCGGCTCCTCGACGCCCTCGGTGTGGAGCGCGACGAGCGTGGGAACGCTGGCGCGCCTGCCCACGTCACCTCAACCGAGGGCGTCTTCGCGGCGGGCGACGCCCGGCGCGGCCAGTCGCTCATCGTCTGGGCGATCGCGGAGGGCCGCGCATGCGCCCGGGCCGTGGATAGCTGGCTCGCGGAAGCGCGCGTGCTGCCGGTTCGTGCCGCGAGCCGGATGACGGCGTAGCTACGCCGAGCGGAGCGTCCCGGCCGCGCTCGTCGCGACGAACGCCGCGGCCGCAAGGAGGACGATCGTGCCGCCGGGGGGTAGGTCTGCGTAGTACGCCACGGTCAGGCCGCCGAGCACCGACGCCAGGCCCAGCGCGACCGAGAGGAGCACGGTCGAGGCCATGCTCCACGCGATCCGGGTCGCAGCAATCACGGGCAAGACCATGAGTGCGGCGACGAGGAGAATCCCGACGACCCGCATCGAAAGCGCCACGGTCACCGCAGCTAGCACCGCGACGAAGATGTTGAGCCACGCGACGGGGACGCCCGCGACCCTCGCCCCCTCTTCGTCGAGAACGACGGCCGTCAGGGCCCGGTAGAGGACTGCGATCGAGAGCAGACCGAGCCCTCCGAGTGCGGCGACGAGCACCAGGTCGCCTTCTGTGACTGTGAGGATCGAGCCGAAGAGGAACGCAAAGAGGTCGACGTCGAGCGCTCCGGCCGCGGAGACGATGACGACTCCAGCCGCGATTCCCGTGTAGAAGACGAGCGCGAGGGCCTGGTCGCCCGCCGTTCGCCGCCGCGCGCGCAGCCACTCGATCGTCACCGCAGCGGCGACCGCCGCGACGAGGGCTGTCAGCACCGGCGAGATCCCGAGCAGGTAGCCGGCCGCCACTCCCGCGAACGCCATGTGCCCGATTCCGTCGCCGACCAGGCTGAGCCGGCGCTGGACGAGGAAGAACCCGACGGCAGGGGCGAGGACGCCGACGATCGCGCCGGTCGCGAAGGCGAGGCGCATGAACTCGGACTCAAACATGGGTGTGAGAGGGGTCGTGCCAGACCCCGGGTAGGTCGGTGGGAGGGCCGTCGAAGACGACGCCGTTCCGAACGAGCACGAGACGCTCGACGACGTGCTCCACGGCGCCGAACTCATGCGACACGTACAGGATCGTCACGCCGAGCTCGCCGTGCAGCTGGGCGAGGAGAGTGGCCAGGGCCTCCTGGGCCTCGACGTCCACGCCGGTGGTTGGCTCGTCGAGCACGAGGAGCTCCGGCTCGCCGGCGAGCGCCTTGGCAACAAAGGCGCGTTGCTGCTGGCCGCCCGAGAGCCTGGCGAGGGGTCGGTCTGCTACCGAGGAGAGCCCGACGCGACCGATTGCCTGGGCAACGTGCTCTCGGTCTCGTTCACTCAGGCGGCCCAGGAGTCCAGCACGGGCAAGGCGCCCGGCTGCCACGACCTCGCGAACCGTCGCAGGGGCGTCGAGGCGAAGCTGGGAGCGCTGCGCCAGATAGCCGATCGCCCCTCGTCGCCGCGCGACCTCGACAGGCTCGCCGAAGAGCCGCACCTCCCCCTGACCCGGCCGCTCGAGCCCGAGCGCGAGCCTGAGGAGTGTCGTCTTGCCGCCGCCGTTCGGGCCCGCGATCGCCACGAGCTCGCCGCGGCCGACCGTGAGGTCGAGGGCCTCGAAGACCGCCGGCCCGTCCGGGTACGCAAACCGCACGTCTCGGAGCTCGAGCGCTAGCGACATCCGAGCGCCTCACGAAGGGTCTCGAGGTTCTCGCGCATGACACTGAAGTAGTCCGCGCCCGCCTTGGCGTTCTCCTCGGTCAAGCCCTCCAGCGGGTCGAGAGCCGCGGTCTCGACCCCGGCCTCGCGCGCCACCGTCTCGGCGAGGCGCGGCGAGACGAGCGGCTCGAAGAAGACCGTCGTCGCGTCGTGCTCGCGCACCTCGTCAACGAGCCGCTCGAGATCGGCGGCCGCTGGCTCGGCCTCCGGAGAGAGGCCGGTGACGGCGATCTGCTCGAGCCCATAGCGGTCGGCGAGGTACCCGAACGCGGCGTGGCTCGTGACGATCTCGCGCCGCTCGCAGTCCGCGAGGCCCTGCTCGAGCTCCCGGTCGAGCGCGCGCAGGCGGCGCGCGAGCTCCTCAGCAGCGTCGGGTCTGTCGAGCGCACCGCCGATCTCCTCGGCCAGCTCCGCGTAGAGCGTCGGGTCGAGCCAAACGTGCGGGTCGGCGCCGTCTCTGAGTTCGATCCCTTCGAGGAGATCGAGCGCCTCGCCGCTCGAGTCTCCGGCCGCGTCCTCGACCGCCGGCTGGAAACCGTGGCCGAGGTAGAGGACGAGGCCGGCGGACCGGATGCTCTCGACGTCCCGAACCGAGAGCTCGACGTCGTGCGGCTCCGCGCCGGGCGGGGTCAGGTTCGTGACCTCGGCTGTCGGGCCGGCGATCTCCTCAGCGGCGAAGGCGAGCGGATAGAACGACGCGACGACGGTCGGCCCCGAGGATGCGCCTGACCCTCCTCCGCAGGACGCGATCAGGAAAGTGGTAGGAATGAGAACAATTATCGTTCTCATGGCTCGCTAGACTAGCACCGTGCCGAGCACCGATCCCGCTCTCCAGGAATGGGCCGCCAATGCGTCTGCTGCCGTTCGGCGCGGCGGTAAGGCGCGGCAGGCTGTAATCCAACATCTCGCGAGGCAGGAGTGTTGTCTCAGCGCGACCGAGATCTTCGATGCGCTCCGCGCCGAGGGGAGCCCGGTCGGTCTCGCGAGCATCTATCGCGCGCTCGAGCAGCTCTCGGCTCTCCGGCTCGTGCAGCGCGTCGACCTCGGTGACGCCGCTCGCTACGAGCCGGTGCTCCCGAGCGGCGACCACCATCACCATGTGATCTGCGACGACTGCGGGAAGGTCGAGCCGTTCTCCGATCGCCCGCTCGAGACAGCGCTCGACGGCCTCGGCAGTCGCCTCGGCTTCGAGCTCGAGGGGCACGACGTGCTGTTGCGGGGATCCTGCTCGGGCTGTCGGGCGGCCTAGGCCGGGGTAGGCGCGGGTGAACGCAACCGGCTCTGCCGGTTGCTCCTTACGAATCGCGCAAAGGGCGGCGCGATTCGCCCGGCCGCTGCGCGGCCTCCAACACCGTGCCGTTTCAGGCGGTCTTAGGATGTTGGTGGGCCGCTGTGACCCCGGGCCGGCGCGGGTGAACGCAACCGGCTTGGCCGGTTGCTCCTTACGAATCGCGCAAAGGGCGGCGCGATTCGCCCGGCCGCTGCGCGGCCTCCGTCGTACATTGAGGAAATGCAGGAGCGGCACTACGACGTGATCGTCGCCGGAGTGGGCGCGATGGGGAGCGCGGCCTGCTTCCACTTGGCTCGACGGGGTAAGCGCGTCCTCGGGCTCGAGCGCTTCGACGTGCCGAACGCGATGGGGTCCTCCCACGGCGTCACGCGGATCATCCGGTTGGCCTACGCAGAGGGCGCCTCGTATGTCCCGCTCCTCGTTCGTGCGTACGAGCTCTGGCGCGAGCTCGAGTCCGGGGCGCGCGAGCAGCTGCTCCACGTCACCGGTTACGTGGACGTCGGTGCCGACCTCGTCGAGACCTCGCTCGAGTCGTGCCGCGCCCACGATCTGAGACATGAGCTCGTCGACGGGCGGGAGCTCGCCCGGCGCCATCCCGCCTTCGCGATCGCGCCCGACACTCCCGCGCTGCTCCAGCCGGACGGCGGTTTCCTGCTCTCGGAGCGTTGCATCGTCGCCCACGTGACAGAGGCGCTTACAGGTGGAGCAGACATACACGCGCGTGAGTGCGTCCGACACTGGGAGTCGCGCGGCGATGCCGTT
This sequence comes from uncultured Actinomycetes bacterium, assembly GCA_963733135.1. Classification (GTDB taxonomy): domain Bacteria; phylum Actinomycetota; class Thermoleophilia; order Gaiellales; family Gaiellaceae; genus CAVTBX01. The sequence continues at coordinate 223,992 of CAVTBX010000004.1, read as the reverse complement.
CGGGTCGAGACGAACCGCGGCTCCTACACGGCCGACCGCCTCGTCGTGACCGCGGGGGCGTGGGCCGCTCGCGTGGGGCGGCTCGATCCCGAGCTCTGCGTCGCCGAGCGGCAGGCGCTCGCGTGGTTCCAGCCGCTCGAGCCGCCGCTCTTCGCTCCCGGCGCGTTTCCGACCTTCGGTCTCGCCGTCGAGGAGGGGATCTTCTACGGCTTCCCGGTCTACGGCATCCCGGGGTTCAAGGTCGGCCGGCTGCACCACCGAGAGGAGCGCGTCGACCCGAACGCATTCGACCGCGAGCCGAACGCAGCCGACGAAGCTCTCCTCCGCGCCTTCGCCGAGCGCTACTTCCCACGTGGCGCGGGCCCGACGACCGCGCTCGCGACGTGCCTCTTCGAGAACAGTCCGGACGAGCACTTCGTCATCGACTTCCATCCCGACTGCGAGAACGTCGTCGTGGCGGCCGGCTTCTCCGGCCACGGCTTCAAGTTCGCGAGCGTCGTCGGCGAGATCCTCGCCGACCTGACCATCGAGGGCTCGACCGCGCACGAGATCGGCTTCCTGCGCCTCGCGCGGTTCGAGGGCAAGAGCCTCACCCCCGCCCGGCCCACGGTGCCGCTCCCGCCCGCCTGACGACGCGAACTTGGCCGGTGCGGCTGGCCGCACCCAAAGACACGTGCTGCCTCGGTTCTCTCGGCGCTGAGTCCTTGAGAGCGTTCGGTGCACAGAAACCGATCAGCCTTCGGGCGCGGCACTCAGGAGGAGACATGGCGACCGTCATTCACGCAGAGAGGACAGCCGGAACGTACGACGACCTTCGTAACCGCCTGATGGGCGACGTCGTCGCACCGGGAGATGTCGACTGGGACGCGGCCCGGCAGGCCTGGAACCTGGCCGTCGACCAGCAGCCCGCCGCAGTGGCGCTGCCCGAGTCGGCGGAGGACGTGGTCGAGATCGTCCGCTTCGCCCGCCGGCGCGGCCTTCGCGTCGCACCGCAGGGAACCGGTCACAACGCGTCGCCGCTCGGGCCGCTCGACGGGACGATCCTCGTCAGGACTGAGCGCATGCGAGGCGTCTCGATCGACCCCGACGCCCAGGTTGCACGCGTCGAGGCCGGTGTGCTCTGGGTCGAGGTCGTCCAGGCAGCCGCGGAGCACGGTCTGGCCGCGCTTGCCGGCTCGTCGCCGGACGTCGGCGTCGTCGGCTACACCCTCGGCGGCGGCGTGAGCTTCCTGGCTCGCAAGCATGGGCTCTCGACGAACAACGTCGTCGCGGTCGAGCTCGTGACGGCCGACGGCAGACTCGTCCGGGCCGACGCCGACAACCATCCCGATCTGTTCTGGGCGCTCCGCGGCGGAGGAGGCAGCTTCGGCGTCGTGACCGCACTCGAGCTCAGGCTCTTCCCACTCACCCACGTCTATGCCGGCACGCTCTTCTTCCCCATCGAGCGGGCTTCTGAGGTGCTCCAGGCCTGGCGCGAGCTGACGTTGACCGCCCCCGACGAGCTGACCTCGATCGGGCGGATCATGCAGTTTCCGCCGCTTCCCGAGCTCCCCGAGCCGTTCCGCGGCAACTCGTACGCGATGGTCGAGATCATCTTCGTAGGCGACGAGGCCGTCGGGCACGAGCTCGTCCGGCCGCTGCGCGAGCTCGGGCCGGCCATGGACACGGTCGGAACGATCCCGGTCACGGAGCTCTCCGAGCTGCACATGGATCCGCCTCAGCCGGTGCCAGCGATGGGCGACGGCTTCATGCTCGACAGCCTGACCGAGGAGACGGTCAAGGCCGTGGTCGAGCTGGCCGTCGGTTCGCCGTTCGTCTCCTTCGAGGTGCGCCACGCCGGCGGTACGCTCGCCGAGGCGAAGCCCGAGCACGGCGCGCTCGCCTCGCTCGACGCGGAGTACCTCGGCTTTGCGGTCGGAATCCCGTCCAGCCCGGACGTCGCAGAGGCGATCGAGACCCAGCTCGACCGGATGCACGAGCGGCTCGCCCCTTGGAAGTCGAACCACATGTACCTGAACTTCCGCGAGCGCTCGAATGGCTCGGCGGAGTTCTACCGGCCCGAGGCGTATCGTCGCCTCCAGGCGGTCAAGGCGCGCTACGACGCCGCGGACGTGATCCGATCGAACCACCCGATCCGGCCCACGCGCGTCAGGCCCGTGCGGCGCTCACGCCGCGTCGCTCGGCCCGTCCGGCGCTGAGTTCTTGCGACAGGCGGTCATACCCGGCCGCCTGTCGCTATTCTGCCGGTGTTAGTGAGAGCGAGTTCGGTTCGCGCTATTGCGCTCCCAGACCCGTTCGTGACGTGGTAAGGGAGGTGTTTCATGGCAAGCGGAACCGTTAAGTGGTTCAACGACGACAAGGGCTACGGCTTCATCGCCCCTGACGACGGCTCGAAGGATCTCTTCGTGCATCACTCGAACATCGCCGGCGAGGGCTTCAAGAGCCTCTCCGAAGGCGCACGCGTCGAGTTCGAGGCCCGCGAGGGCACCAAGGGCCCCGAAGCGACCGATGTAACGCCGGTCGGCTAGTCCGCGGTGTGGGCGGGCGGCCCTGCGCCGCCCGCCCGGCCGCCCACAATCTGAAGGAGGAGACATACCGGAGAAGGAAGAGAAGCTCGAGATGGAAGGAGAGGTCGTCGAGGCTCTCCGGAACCGCATGTTCCGCATCCAGCTCGATAACGGGCACGAGACGCTCGGCTACACGGCCGGCAAGATGCGCCGCTACCGCATCAAGGTGTTCCTCGGAGATCGCGTGAAGGTCGAGCTGTCTCCCTACGACCTTACGCGTGGACGAATCGTCTACCGGTACCGGTAGCACTGTCGCCCTGGAGCGGCCGCGGCTCCGCGGCGTGTTCCACCAGTGGGCGTTCGTCGTCTTCCTGGCGCTTGGCGTCGCACTGACGCTCGCGGCTACGGGATCGACCGAACGTGTTGCGGCCGCCGTCTTCGGCGCCTCTGTTGCGATCACGTTCGGGGTGAGCGCCGTTTATCACCGCGTCACGTGGACGCCGTCGGCGCGCGAGATCATGCGACGGCTCGATCACGCGGCGATCTTCCTCCTGATTGCTGGGACCTACACGCCCTACGGCTTGCTCGTCCTCGACGGCGCCTGGCGCTACTCCGTGCTGTCGGTGGTCTGGGGCGGCGCGCTCATCGCAGTCCTCCAGCGCCTCGTCTGGCGCACCGCGCCGAAGTGGGTGCCGGCCCTGCTCGCGGTCGCCCTCGGCTGGGTGGGCATCGTCGCCTTCCCCGAGCTCTTGGACGCGACGGGGTGGGCGGGCGCCGCGCTCCTCCTCGCGGGAGGAGCGCTCTACACCCTTGGAGCCATCGTCTACGCCACGCGCCGGCCCGACCCGGTTCCGCGCGTGTTCGGCTACCACGAGCTCTTCCACGCACTGACGATCGCCGCCGCCGGTGTCCAGTACGCGGCGATCGCGTTCTTCGTCCTCTAGGGAGGCCCTACCCCCGCGGGACGAACTCTCCGCTGATGCCGCGAATGTCGTCGAAGAGCGTGTATTCGCGACCGGCCTCCAGCTCGACCGTGTAGTAGACCGAGCCCCGCGGCGGGACGTCGATGGTGCCGCCGAGGAAGGCCGCGGGAGCGGGGCCGCGCAGACCGTTCCGCTCCCAGCGGGCAAGATCCTCCTCGGTCTTGCCCGGCTCGAACGCCGTCAGGAAGACGGAGCCCGGTCGCTTCCCGTCGTTTCGAAGCTCGATCGTGCTCTCGCCCGCGGGTACCGTCGGCGCTGACTTCCACGAGCCGAGGAGAAGTGTCGCGTCGGCCTCCGGCTTCGGCGCGCCGGACTGTCCGCGAACCTCGAACCCGCGCACCATGCCGTGCTCGATGTGCGTCTTCCCGTCTGGGGCGTCGAGGAAGCAGAGGAGCGCGTAGGTGCCCGGCTCCAGGTCCTGCGTCAGGGTTGCGGTCTCTCCGGCATCGAGCGTCGGCAGGCCCGCCCGGATCTCGATCCATTCGGGCGGCGGCCCCGATGTTGCCTCGGAGAGGAGGCGCAGGCCGTCCTCGATCGTCTTGCCCTGCGTGAGCTTCGCGAGCGCAAACTCGTGGGGCTCGTCGCCCGTGTTCGTGAACCGGATGCTCGTCCAGCCGCCTTCGATCGTCTCGGGCATCACGAATGCGTACTCGTCTCCACGGAGCTCGACGACGTTCGCCTCGGGCTCGGTTGGCGTGGGGCTCGCAGCGTCTTGCTCGGCGTCGCCGCCGCAGGCCGAGAGGACGAAAAGCATGGCTAGGAGCGGGAGCAGGCGTCTCATTCGGGCCTCCTGGGTCGGGTCTTTCGAGCCTAGGCCCCTGCGCTCGGCGGGTCGTCACCCGCGGCGATGAACCTCGCTCGCTCCCGTGAGCGATCTCCTCATCGCTCCCGTGGCTGATGACGTGGCGCCGCACGTTTCCTACGCTGCCGGGATGAACCCGTTTCCCGTCAGGGGCCGCGAGCTAGCGCTCGCTCTCGGGCTCGCGGTGATCTCCGAGGTCGAGCTCTTCGTGCTCCATTTGGACTACGAGCGGTCGCTCTTCGTGCCTCTGATGTTGCTCGTGCCGCTGACGCTCCTCTGGCGGACGCGCTACCCGCTCGCGGTCATGGTGCTGAACCTCGGCGCGTGGGTCGTGATCGACCTCTTCACGCCTGCGAACGAGGATCCGCTGACGCTCGCGATCGCGCTCGGGGTCGCGGTGTACTCGGTCGGCGCCCACACCGGGGGATTGCGGGCGCTCGTCGGGGCCGCCCTGATTGCCTCGATGATCACGCTGGCGACGACGATCGACTGGGACGGCGGAAGCCTTGCCGATCTCGTCGGCAACCTGTTCTTCTTCACGGCGATCTTCGGCGGTACCTGGCTGGCCGGGCGGGCGATGCGCCGCCGTCGCGGTCGGGAGCGCGAGCTCATCGTCGACCGGGATGAGAAGGCGCGTCAGGCCGTGCTCGAAGAGCGTACGCGCATCGCGCGCGAGCTCCACGACGTCGTGGCGCACGCGATCAGCGTGATCGTGCTCCAGGCGCGCGGCGCACGGCATGCGCTCGCCGACGACCCGGAGGAGGCGCGGGGAGCGATCGACGCCATCGAGGGTACGGCGACGAAGGCGCTGGCCGAGATGCGCCGACTCCTGGGCGTCCTTCGTGAGGACGACGAGGAGATCATGCTCGCGCCGCAGCCGTCCCTGGCTCACCTGGACACGCTCGTCGCTCACGTCCGTGACGCCGGTCTGCCGGTCGAGCTGCGGTATGAGGGGACGCCGCGCGAGCTCGCCCCGGGCGTCGACGTGTCCGGGTACCGAATCGTCCAGGAGGCGCTCACGAACGCGCTCAAGCACGCGGGGCCGGCCAGTGCGCAGGTGCTCGTCCGCTATGGAGACGAGGCGCTCGAGATCGAGATCGCGGACACGGGCGCGGCCGTTGCGAACGGATCGGGCCCCGGCTCCGGGCACGGGCTCGCCGGGATGAGGGAGCGGGTGGCCGTCTTCGGCGGCGATCTCGAGGCGGGGCCCCGTGCGAAGGGCGGCTACGCGGTCCGGGCGAGGCTGCCGCTGTGATCCGTGTCCTCTTGGCCGACGACCAGCGTCTTGTTCGCTCGGGCTTCCGCCTGATCCTGCGCGACGACCCTGAGCTCGAGGTTGTGGGCGAGGCCGCCGACGGCGCAGAGGCAGTCGCGCTCGCGGACGAGCTCTCGCCCGACGTCGTCCTCATGGACGTCCGGATGCCGAACGTGGATGGGATCGAGGCGACGCGCCGCATCCTGGACGGGCCCGAGCCTCGCCCGCGGGTGCTCGTGCTGACGACCTTCGACCTGGACGAGTACGTGTTCGCGGCCCTGCGCGCGGGCGCGAGCGGCTTCCTCCTGAAGGATGCGCCCGAGGCGCAGCTCGCAGCGGCGATCCGGATCGCCGCGGACGGCGGCTCGATGTTCGCCCCGGCCATCACGCGGCGACTCATCGAACGGTTCGCCGATACGCAGGAGGCGTCGCCGCCACCGGCGCTCGACGAGCTGACCGGCCGCGAGCTCGAGGTGCTCCGCATGCTGGCCCGCGGCCTCTCGAACGGCGAGATCGCAGCCGAGCTCGTCGTCAGCGAGCACACGGTCAAGACGCACGTGGCCCACGTGCTCCGCAAGCTCGGCCTCCGCGATCGGGTGCAGGCGGTGGTGGTCGCCTACGAGAGCGGTCTCGTGCGCCCTGGCTCGGTCAACGCGTGACCGCGCGGCGGTAGCGCCACACCGAGAGCGTCCCGAAGACGAGCACGATCCCGATCGACCACACGACCGAGAGCCACACGTCGTTCCCGGCCGGCGTGCCGAGGAAGAGGGCTCTCGTCGCATCGACCATCGTCGTGAAGGGATTGTGCTCCGCGATGGGCTGAAGCCAGCCCGGCATCGACTCCACGGGAACGAACGCAGAGGAGACGAAGGTGACCGGGAAGAGGATCGTGAACCCGAAGGCATTTGAGGCCTCCGGAGACGACGCTACGAGGCCGATCAGCGCGAACACCCACGAGAAGGCATAGCCGATCAGGAGCAGTAGCCCGATCCCGGCCAGGATCTCGGGGATGCTCGTCTTGAAGTCGAAGCCGACCGCCATCCCGACGGCGAGCATGACGATGAGTTGAACGACGTTCGTGGCGATGTCTGCGAGCGTCCGTCCGGTCAGCACGGCCGCGCGGGACATCGGGAGCGAGCGAAACCGGTCGATCAGGCCCTTCTTCAGGTCCTCGGCCAGCCCTAGGGCGGTCACGAAACCGCCGAAGACCATCGACTGGACGATGATCCCGGGCATGAGGAAGTCCACGTAGTCGAGCCCCGGCGTCGAGATCGCGCCGCCGAAGACGTAGACGAAGAGCAGCACGAACATGACCGGCTGCACCGTGAAACCGATCAGGAGATCGGGCTGGCGCGGGATGCGAAGGAGGCTTCGCCTCGCCAGGACGACGGTGTCGGAGAGCGTTTCCGCGAAGGCGCTCATCGGCTCGGCGCCTCCTCCGCCGTCTCCTCGGATTCCGCCGTACGCCCGGTGAGCTGGAGGAAGACGTCGTCCAGGGTCGGCGTGCGAACCGCGAGATCGTCGATACCGACTCCGACCGCGTCGAGGCGGCGCACGGCCTCCGCGATCGTGCCCGTCCGGGTCTGGATCGGCAAGCGCACGGTGCCGTTCGTAAGCGAGGGGCTGCCGTCGGCGAGGGCCGAGAGCGCTGCGATTGCGGCTTCGCTCTGGCCGCTGTCGGCGAGGTGCACCTCCAGCCGGTCTCCGCCGCACCCCGACTTGAGCTCGTCCGGAGTTCCCTCGGCGATCAGGAGACCGTGGTCGATGACGGCGATGCGTTCCGCCAGCCGGTCGGCTTCGTCCAGGTACTGCGTGGTCAGGAGCACCGTCGTCCCGGCCGACACGAGGCTCTCGATCGTGTCCCAGAGCGCGATCCTGCTCCGCGGATCGAGTCCCGTCGTCGGTTCGTCCAGGAAGATCACGGGCGGCTCCGCGACGAGGGCGCCCGCAAGGTCGAGCCTCCGTCGCATCCCGCCCGAGTAGGTGCGGACGAGCCGGCCTCCCGCCTCCGTGAGATCGAAGTCCTCCAGGAGCTTGTCCGCCCGGTCGCGAGAGCGGCGGCGGCCCAGGTGATAGAGCCGTCCGAACATGTCGAGGTTTTCGAAGCCCGTGAGGTTCTCGTCGACCGCGGCGTACTGGCCGGTGAGGCCGATCTTCTCCCGGAGCCGGTCGGGCTCCCGCAGGACGTCGACTCCCGCGACGCGCGCCGTACCCTCGTCGGGCTCGAGGAGCGTCGTCAGGATGCGGACGGCCGTGGTCTTGCCGGCGCCGTTAGGGCCGAGGAGCCCGAAGACGGTGCCGGCCTGCACGTTCAGGTCGACGCCGCGGAGGGCCTCCACGTCCCCGTAGCTCTTGCGGAGCCCCTGTGCCTCGATTGCAGCCTCGGTCGGCACGACCGAGACGCTACCGAAGCGCGCGTGGGTCAGCGGCCGAGAGGCGTGATGTAGCGGCGGTAGGCCTTTCGGCTCGCCGGCTTCGTTGCCAGATCCCAGATGGAGTGCGGAGGGCCGTTGTACCAGGCCAGGAGCTCGACTCTCCGATGCGTGTCGACCCAGCGGCGCATGTCTCGGATGAAGCCGGGGTCGTCGAGCCCCCAGAGACCCCATTCAGGGAAGGCGTAGGGCTTCTCCGGGTGTGCTCGGTAGAGGTCGTGCGCGGCCTCCCACATCGCGCGGCCGGAGATGTCGTAGAGGTCGTTGCCGACGACGTCTACGAACCCGGGGCCGGGCCAGTAGGCCGCCGGCATGTTCCCGGACACGTTCGGCGAGCCGAAGCCCTGCGGGTTCCAGATGACGCGAGCCTGAGGGTTCGCGGGCAGGCTCGTCCGAACTCCCGGGAGCCCGAAGCGCGCCAGCTCGGCGTTCATCTCCTCCTTCGAGCCGCCCTTGACGATCACATAGATGCGCCTGAAGGCATCCTTGAACGACTCCTGGGAGTGAGCCCTGTCCCGCCTCGACCCGTCCTTGTTGTAGGCGCAGTACATCGACCAGTGCCCGTTCATCTCGGGCATCGGCCGGATGTACGAGCGGCGGCCGTACGTGTGGGCGGCGCGGTTCAGGCGGTAGAGGTAGGCGTCGCCGTTGCCGCGCGCGATGCCGCGCGGAGTGATCGCCTCGCCGACCCCGCCCGGACGCTTGGTCTGGATGGCAATCAGTGGGACGGGCCCGTACTTCTCGAAGGTGTTGTCCAGGCGCCGGGAGTCGATCCCCCACGGAGGGAACACATGCTCCGAGCTCGTGCGCTGGCCGGTGAGGTCGCGGAATCGGCCTTTGTCCCCGTAGAGGCCGAGGTCGACCGCGGCCTGCCCGGCCGGCACGAACGCGAAGAATGCGAGGGCTGCTGCCGCGATCCGGCTCATCTGTACTCCTATCGCCCGTCCAGGGCCTGGTCTTAACCTCTAGACGCGTTAGAGGGATGATGCGGGCATGACCGTGATCTTCGCCTTGGTCACGGCCAGCTCGGTCCTGATCGGGGCCGCGCTCGGAGCGTTCTTCGACCCGCCCAAGCTCCTTCGGGCCGCACTCCTCGCGTTCGCGGCCGGGGCGCTCCTGACGGCGACCGCATTCGAGCTCTTCGAGCCCGCGCGGGTGTCCGCAGGCCTCCTGACGGCTTCGATCGCACTCTGTGCCGGCGCCGCGGTCTTCATCGGCGTCGACGCATTCCTCGAGCACTGGTTCGGCGGCCGGGAGGCGATCGGGCTCGCCCTGGTCGCCGCAGTGACTCTCGACGGTGTGCCGGAGAATCTCGCGCTCGGCGTGACGCTGGCGGAGAGCGGTTCCTACGCGCTCCTCGCCGCGATCGTCTCGTCCAACTTCCCGGAGGCCTTCGGCGGGGCCGCATCCATGCGGCGCAACGGTGACTCGCCGCGCAAGGCGATTTCGATCTGGGCGGCCGTGGCCGTACTGCTCGTCGTCTCACTCGTCGCCGGCCGGCTCGTAGCCGAGTCCGCGTCCACGGATCTGATCGCTGTGTTCCTCGCCTTCGCTGCGGGAGCCGTGCTCGCCTCCGTCGCCGACACGGTGATGCCGGAGGCCTACCGGGAGGGAGGCCCGTTCGTCGCGTTTGCCACCGTGGCGGGATTCCTGGTCGCCTACGCGCTGGCAGGGTGACGACCTTTCTGTCTTTCCTCGCCGTCGCCGTAGTGGTTATCGCCACGCCGGGACCAGACACGGCGCTCACGATCCGGAGCACGCTTCTGGGCGGTCGCCGGGTGGGCATCTTCACGGCCGCTGGGGTCGCCTGCGGGCAGGCGGTCTGGACGCTCGGCACGGCTGCGGGGCTCGCGGCGCTCCTGGCCGCCTCGGAACCGGTGTTCCGGGCCGTGAAGCTCGTCGGCGCCGCGTACCTAATCTACCTCGGCGCGCAGGCACTCCGGGCTGCGGTCCGGGCTCATGACGGCGCGAGTGGCGAGGCCACGGGCCAGCCGGCGCGGAGGCTCGAACCGCCCGTGGCGTTCCGCCAGGGCCTCGTCAGCAACCTGACGAATCCCAAGATGGCCGCGTTCTTCCCTGCGCTTCTGCCGCAGTTCGTCTCGTCCGGCACCGGCGCATTCGTGACCTTGCTCGGGCTCGGCTTCCTATTCTCGCTCATGACTCTCGCGTGGCTTGCCGCGTACGCCGTCGCCGTAGCCCGAGCCGGCGATCTGCTGCGCCGCCCGCGGGTGCGCCGGGCGCTCGAGGCCGCGACGGGCGCGATTCTCGTCGCGCTTGGCATCCGCCTCGCGACAGAGCGCTGACGGAGGCGCCTGCCCGGCAACGGCCGGGCTGTCCGCTGGCCCGGCCCGCTCGCGGTGCAGCGCGACCCCGAGGACGACGAGCGTGACGCCGACGACCTCGATCCAGCTCGGTATCTGGGCGAGCACGACGATTCCGATCACCGTGGCGGTCGCGGGGAGGAGGGAGACGAGGAGCGCGTACGTGGCTCGCTGCATACGGGCCATCGCGAGCTGGTCGCAGACGTAGGGGATGACCGAAGACGAGATGCCGACGCCGATTCCCGCGGCGAGCGCGATCGGGTCGACGAAGGCCGGAGCCGCGTCCCAGATCCCGATCGGAAGCACGCCGACCATGGCCACGAGCATGGCTGCGCCGAGGCCGTCGATCCCGCTCACCCGGCCGCCCTGGGCAACTCGGTGGGCGAGGACGATGTAGAGCGCGAAGAGCGCTGCGTTCGCGAAGGCGAACGCCACGCCGACCGGCTCTCCTTCGAGGCGGACATCGGTGAGCAGGTAGACGCCGGCCACGGCGGAGCCGAGCGCGAGACCGTTTCGGAGCGACCGGGTGCCGATAGCCGCCAGGGCGATCACCGGCAGGAACTCGATCGCTGCCACCGTCCCGAGCGGCAGCCGGTCGATCGCGATGTAGAAGCACGGGTTCATCGCGGCGAGGACGAGCCCCATTCCGACGATGTCGCGGCGGCTGCGTGCGTCGAGCCCGCCGAACACGCGCCATGGACGACGCCACAGCGCGAAGACGGCGGCCGCGCTCGCGATCCGGAGCCAGGCCACTCCGAGCGGCTCGAGGCGCGCGAACAGGAGCACCGCGAAGGCCGGGCCGAGGTAGTGGAAGATCGCGCTCCCGACGAAGAAGGACTCGGGCGGCGCGCTCGCCGCGAAACGTGACGCCGCGGCGCGGAGTGAGGTCACGCGGATAATTCTTCGGTGCGAGCCCGTGATCTGCCATAGTGATTCGACGCCGTTCAGCACTCATGGCCTCTGAACGGAACGACAATGACCTCTCGCACCTACAAAGCGTCAGTCCTGGACGGGGTAGACCGTGCGATCCTCGCCAAGCTCCAGGAAGACGCGCGCATCACCACCGCGGCTCTCAGTCGGGCGGTCAACCTGTCGGCGCCGTCCGTCGCGGAGCGGGTGCAACGGCTTCGGGACTCCGGGGTGATCACGGGCTTTCGGGCCGACGTGGATCCGAAGGCGCTCGGCTACCCGATCGCGGCGTTCGTCCGGATCAGGCCGACGACGCGGCAACTCGGAAAGATCCCGGAGCTGGCTAGGGAGGTCCCCGAGGTCGTCGAGTGCCATCGCGTCACCGGCGAGGACTGTTTCGTGTTGAAGCTCCACCTGCGCGCGATGGACGACCTCGAGCCGATCCTCGACCGCTTCATCGTCTTCGGCCAGACGACGACGTCGATCATCCACACGTCGCCCGTCGTGGGACGGCCGCTTCCGCTCGACTGATCGGGGGCAGCAGGTCGGCTCAGAACGGCACGCCGACCGCGCGGCACAGGAAGCGCACGGTCGGCGCAGCCTCCTCGAAGAGGCCCGAGAGCTCGTCGGCGAACCGCGGACTGGTGACCGAGCCCTCACGCAGCCGCGCCATCAGGACGAAGTCCTTCCGTTTGAGATCGTCGATCAGCGGGTGCTCGGGGTCGTAGCCGGCCGGCGCCCGCTTGAGTGAGTCGCCCGCAAGCTCCAGGCGACCGTCTGCTGTACTCGCGCGCACAGCCTCTATCCAGTCCTCGGGCTTCTCCACGATCGCCGACCGGATCGCCGCGAGCGCCTCCGAGTCCGGGTGCCAGACGCCCGCGCCGGCGAACACCGACCGGGGCTCGAGGTGGACGTAGAAACTCGGTGCATGGACGTCCTTTCCGGCCTCGTGACGGAACTGGATGCCCGTGTTCGTCTTGTATGGCGACTTGTCGTTCGAGAAGCGCGTGTCGCGGTGGATGCGAAAGAGCGAGCCGCCGACCGTGCGTGGATCGGCGAGGAAGTGCGGGCTGATCTCTGCGAGGCGGGGACCGAAGTCCTCGATGAACGTCAGTGCCGGCTCCTGCACCGCGGCTTCGTAGCGCGCCTTGTTCGCCTTGAACCAGTCGCGATCGTTGTTCTCCCGCAGCTCGCACAAGAAGGCGAAGAGCTCACGTGAGAACGGGGCAACCAACCTTCCCCTGGAGACGCTCACCAGGTGAATGGATACACCATCGCCACCACAAGCCGATCCCACGACGGCGTTCTACGGCTCGCTGCTCGCCCGGCCCGATAAGCTCGGCTTCGGTGCGAGCGACGGGGTTCAACCACGTCAGCGTCCACGCCCGGGACCTCGAGGAGTCCGTGCGCTTCTACGTCGACGTGTTCGGGATGGAGCCGATCCCGACCTACAACTTCGCCTTCCCGGTGCAGTACCTGCGCCTGGGCGATCTCCAGCTCCACCTCTTCCAGCGCGAGACGGACGCGCCGGCGTTCCACCACATCGGGATCAACGTCGACGACTTCGAAGGCGCCTACCTGCGGGCGAAGGAGTTGGGAGTCCTCGAGCGCGAGTCGTTCTTCGAGGACATGTACGAGCTCCCCGACGGCAGCGTCCAGATGTACGTGCGCGACCCGGCCGGGAACCTCGTCGAGATCGACTGGCCCGACGTGACGACGCTCGACCGCTCGGTCGTCACGGACCTGAAGAAGCTCGACGACTCGGTGCCGCAGACCGGGGATGCGCTGCGCGCGACCCTCTACCTCGAGAAGGCCGACCTGTGAAGCCGCCCCCCTTCCACTACCACGCGCCTTCGACGGTCGACGAGGCACTGGACCTGCTGGCTGAGGGTGACGGGGTCATGGCCCTGGCCGGCGGACAGAGCCTTGTGCAGCTCCTGAAGTTCCGCCGCGTGAGGCCGAAGGCGCTCGTCGACCTGAACGGCATCGACGGGCTCGACGGGCTCGAGGAGCACGACGGCGAGCTCGTGGTCGGGGCTCTTGTCCGGCAGCAGCGGCTCCTCGAGGACGAGCTCGTGGCCGTTCGCTGGCCGCTCCTCGCCGAGGCTGTCTCGTACGTCGGTTACCGGGAGACGCGGCGGCGCGGGACGGTAGGCGGCTCATTGGCGTTCGCGGCTCCGTGGGCGGAGCTCACCGCCGCCGCGGTGGCGCTCGACGCCGCGATCGATGTCCGCTCCGCGTCGGGCGAGCGCTCGATCCCTGCTCGCTCGTTCTTCCTCGGGCCGCATAAGACCGCGCTTGAGCCGGACGAACTGATCGTGGGCGTGCGCTTCCCCGCACCGGGCGCGGGGTCCGGCGCCGCCTTCCACGAGATCAGCGCCCGCTACCGCGACTACGCGCAGCTCGCGGCCGCGGCCGTCGTCACGCCCGACAGCGCCGAGCTCGTGCTCCTGCGCGCTGCCCCGGCCCCGCTTCACCTCGACGCGTCCGAGGCAATCGAGGACGAGGCGGCGCTCGACAGTCTGCTCGAGGGAATCGACCCCGAGGATGACGTCGAAGTGTCTGCCGACCACCGGCGGCGGATGGCGCGCATCCTTTCCCGCCGCGCCCTCCACGACGCGACCGAGCGGGCCAGGGAGGCGGCGTGACGGAGCCGCGCCGGGTCAGCCTCGTGGTGAACGGCCAAGAGCACGATCGCGAGGTGGAGCCGCGCCGAACGCTCGCCGACTTCCTGCGTGACGATCTCGGCCTCAAGGGGACGCACGTCGCCTGCGAGCACGGGTTCTGCGGAAACTGCAACGTGCTCGTCGACGGCGAAAACGTGCGCTCGTGCCTCATGTTCGCCGTGCAGGCCGAGGGCCGCACGATCGAGACTGTCGAGTCCCTTGCCGGGCCCGGCGGCGAGCTCGGCGAGCTCCAGCAGGCGTTCTCGGATCACCACGCGCTCCAGTGCGGGTTCTGCACCCCGGCCATGCTCCTGACGGCGACCGAGTTCCTGCGGGAGAGCCCGGGCGAGACCGATGAGCGCACGATCCGCGAGGCGATCAGCGGCGTCACCTGCCGCTGTACCGGCTACCAGCAGATCGTCGAGGCGATCCAGTCCGTGGCGGCCCGGTCGTGAGCAGCATCCAGCAGCAGCCGGCGCAGGCCAAGATCGCGGCCGAGACCGCGCTCAAGGAGGCGGGGCGCCGCTGGATCGGCAAGGACATGAACCGGGTCGAGGACCCGCGGTTCCTTCGCGGCGAGGGCCGCTACATCGACGACCTGAGCCTGCCGGGGATGCTCCACGCCGCGGTCGTCCGGAGCCCGCACGCGCACGCACGGATCGTGAGCGTCGACACCTCGAAGGCCGAGGCACTGCCGGGCGTCGTTCGCGTCGTGACCGGTGCCGACGTGGCCGAGCACGCCGCGCCGCTCCCCTCGTTCGGCGCCGGGCCGATCATCCAGGACGTCATCGCGACCGAGAAGGTGCGCCACTACGGCGAGACCGTCGCGGCTGTGATCGCCGAAGACAGGTACGTGGCCGAGGACGCGTGCGACCTGATCGAGGTCGAGTACGAGCCGCTCGAGCCGGTGCTCGACCCCTTCGAGGCCCAGAAGGAGGGCGGGCCGCTCGTCCACGAGAAGCTCGGCACGAACGTCGCCTACGAGCGCACGTTCACGTTCGGCGACGTCGACGGGGCGTTCGAACGGGCTCCGCGCACGGTTCGCACGAAGCTCTACTGGCCGCGCTCGACCGGCATGCCGATGGACACGAACGGCGCGATCGGCGACTACGACGCGGGCACGGGCACCGTGACGGTGTACGCGAACTCGATGAACTTCACGTATTTCCACTGGCTGCTCGCGGCCTCGCTCAAGATCCCGGCCAGCAAGCTGAAGGTCGTGCCCGTCGCGGCGGGCGGCAGCTTCGGGTCGAAGTTCTTCATGCACAAGGTGCCGACCTTCGCCGGCTTCCTGGCCAAGCTCGTCGGCCGGCCAGTCAAGTACGTCGAAGACCGCGTCGCCCACATCACGAACAACGACCACTGCGGCTCGGACCGCCTGTACGACGCCGAGCTCGCCTTCGACGACGACGGCACCATGCGCGCGCTTCGGATCGACTGCGTCGACGACTACGGCGCCTACCTCCAGTTCGGCACCGGCACACACGGCAACGGGCTCTCGCAGATCGTCGGCCCGTATCGCATCCAGGACGTCGAGTACACGCTCCACGCCGTCCTGACGAACAAGAACCAGCAGGGCGCCTACCGCGGCTTCGGGGCCGAGTGCTCGAACTGGATGCTGGAGCGACTCGTCGACCTCGCCGCGCGCGACCTCGGGATGGATCGCGTCGAGATCCGCCGCAAGAACCTGATCGGCCCGGACGAGTTCCCGTACCGGACGCCGACCGGGAACATCTACGACAGCGGCAACTACCAGGGCGTGCTCGAGAAGATCCTCGAGGTCGCCGACTACGACCACTGGGTCGCGGAGCGCGACAAGGCTCGCGCCGAGGGCCGCCACGTCGGCATCGGCGTCGTCGCGTCGAACGAGCGGAGCGTCTTCAGCTCGACCGAGTTCTGGTTCTGGTTCGACAAGCCCGAGTTCACTCCCACGTCGAGCCCGGAGAGCGCGAGCCTCCAGATCGACCCGACCGGGGAGATCGTCGTCACGCTTCACTCGCAGTGCCTCTGGGGCAACAGTCCCGAGACGGTCGTGTCCCAGGTCGTCGCGGAGGAGTTCGACGTCGAGCCCTCGAGCGTCGTCGTCACGTACGCAGACTCCCAGCACGCGCTTCCGGGCACCGGGCCGGGCGGCTCACGCTTCACGGTCATGGTCTCCGGCGCAGTCGCGGGTGCCGCCGCCGAGGTCAAGGACAAGATCCGGCGGATCGCTGCACACCAGCTCGAGGTCAGCGAGGACGACCTCGAGTTCGCGGAAGGCGGGGTGCGCGTCGTCGGGTCACCCGAGAAGAGCCTGTCGCTCGCGGAGCTGGCGCTCGCCGCCTACATGTTCCGCCTCGACCTGCCCGAGGACATCGGGAGCGGGCTCGCCGCGCAGTCGACCTACGACCATCCGCTGACGACGAATCCGTCCGACGACCGCTCCGACCTCGGGATCTTCTATCCGTTCGTCGGCCACGCGTGGCACATCGCCGTCGTGGAGGTCGACGTCGAGACCGGCAAGCTCGAGTTTCTCCACTACGCCGCGGTGCACGACGCCGGCACCGTCGTGAACCCGAAGACGCTGAATGGTCAGATCATCGGCGGCACGATCCAGGGGCTCGGAACCGCTCTCTACGAGGAGTACCGCTACGACGACGAGGGCCGGCTCCTGAACGAGAACTTCGAGCACTACCACCTGCCCTCGTCCATGGACGTGCCGACGATGATCGTCGAGCACCAGGAGACGCCGTCGCCGTACACGCCGTACGGCATCAAGGGCGCCGGGGAAGGCGGGCGGATGCTGACGCCGGCGATCCTGAGCGCGGCGATCGAGGACGCGCTCGAGCCCTACGGCGTGACGGTGACCTCGCTGCCGATCACGGCCGAGCAGATCGTCGCCTGGGCCGCGGGCGACTGAGCCGGCCTCCTACGTCTCCATTGCCGGACTTGCGAGCGGGGCCTCCTGTTCGGCCGGAACGCCCGGCCCGCGAACGTCTCGGAGGAAGACGGCGACGCCGACCGCCGCTACCGCCGCGACGACGGCACTGACGAGCGCGACGACCTGGAAGCCCTGAACGAACGCCTCGTTGGCCGCCTGGAGCACTTGGTCGGCCAGCCCTTCGTCAAGTTCGCTGCTCGCCGCCACTGCACCGCCGAGCGTGTCCCGCGCCGTTTCGGCCGCCTCGGGCGGAACCTCCGCGGGAATGCCGTCGTCGACCTGCGTGCGGTACACGGCCGTGCCGAGCGTGCCGAGGATCGCGATCGAGAGGGCGCCACCGAGCTCGGCGCCCGTCTCCGAGATCGCCGAGGCTGCCCCCGCCCGCTCCGGAGGCGCCGTGCCGATGATGAGGTCGTTCGCGAGCGTGAAGATCGGCGCGATCCCCAGCGAGTAGACGACGGACGCGCCCACCAGCACTCCGAGTCCGTCTTCCACGCTCACCTGGGTCAGGAAGAGCATGCCAACGGCTGCGACCGCGAGCCCGGCCGCCATCACGTAGGCCGGCCTGATCCGCCTGACGAACATCGGCGCCAGCATCGAGCCGACGATGAACGAGCCGAACGAGGGCAGCGTCCAGACCCCGGCCATGAGCGGCGACAGCCCGAGCACGAGCTGGAGGTACTGGTAGATGAAGAGGAAGGATCCGAACAGTACGAGGATCCCGAGCGTGTAGACGGCGAGGGACGCGCTGAACTCGGGCACGCGGAAGAGCCCGAGGTCGATCAGCGGGTCATCGAGGTGCTGCTGCCGGCGAACGAAGAGGTATCCGACAACCAGGCCGGCTGCGATGGCCACGAACGGCAGCATCTCGATGCCGTCCTGGGCGAGCTGCTTCAGCCCGTAGATCACCGCTAGAACCGCGACCAGGGACATAGCTGCGCTCAGGAGATCCAGGCGGCCCGCGTTGGGGTCGCGGAACTCCGGCAGCAGCACGGGGCCGAGCGCGAGCAGCAACGCCATCACGGGGACCGCGAGCAGGAAGACGGAGCCCCACCAGAAGAACTCCAGCAGCACGCCGCCGAGCAGCGGGCCGACCGCGCCGCCAAGCGAGTACGCGGTGATCCAGACCCCGACCGCGAACGTGCGCTGGCCGGGATCATGGAACAGGTTCCGGATCAGGGACAGCGTCGAGGGGGCGATCGTCGCGCCGGCGATCCCTAGGAGCGCCCTCGACACGATCAGCATCTCCGCGCTCGTCGAGAACGCGGCCAGGATCGACGCCGCCGCGAACGCCACCGCGCCGATCATGAGCAGGCGACGACGCCCGATCCGGTCGCCGAGCGTGCCCATCGTGATCAGGGCGCCGGCGACCATGAAGCCGTAGATGTCCGCGATCCAGAGGAGCTGCGCGCTGGTCGGCTCGAGGTCGGCGCTCAGCTCCGGGATCGCCAGGTGGAGGACCGTGAGGTCCATCGCGTAGACGACGCACGCAAGTGCGAGGACTGCGAGGCCGATCCACTCGCGGCGGCCTGCCTTGGGAGGCTCGGTGGTGCTCACATCGGTAGGACGAGGGTCAGTCTGAGAACTCATCGTTCTTGGTTCGGAACGTCCCTCCGGGCTCGGCTCTTCCTAGATGAGGTTCGCAGCCGCGGCGTGTCTAACGTGATAACCGAACCGCAACTGGCAGGAGGCACGCCATGCGAAAGCTCGTGGAATCCACCTTTGTCACGCTCGACGGCGTCATCGGCGACCCGCAGGTCTGGGGCCCGCCCTACTGGGACGACGACCATGCGAACTACGCACGCGAGCTCCTCTTCGGAGCCGATGCGCTGCTGCTCGGCCGGAAGACGTACGAGGGGTTCGTTCAGGCCTGGCCGGAGAGAGACGGTGAGGTCGCCGATCGCATCAACGCGCTTCCGAAGCACGTGGCCTCGACCACACTCGAGGAGACGACCTGGAACGCAACGCTCCTCGAGGGCGACACCGCCGAGGCGGTCGCAACCTTGAAGGAGAAGGACGGCCAGAACATCCTGAAGTACGGAACGGGCGAGCTCGACCGCACGCTCCTCGCCCACGGCCTGGTGGACGAGTTCCACTTCTGGGTCTTTCCGGTCGTGATCGGAAGCGGGGAACGTCTTCTCGAGGGCTTTGACACGACGCACCTGAAGCTGCTCGACGCGACGACCTTCGGCTCCGGCATCGTCGTGCACGTCCTCGGCCCCAAAATGAGTTGACGGGTCAAGTCCAGCGCTCGCAGGCCGGTCGATCCGGCACGATCCAAGCGTGATCGAGGTTCGCGGGCTCTCGAAGCGCTACGGCGACACCCTGGCGGTGGACGATCTCTCGTTCGACGTCGAGCCTGGTCGAGTGACGGGATTCCTCGGCCCCAACGGCGCCGGGAAGTCGACGACGATGCGCTTGATCTTGGGGCTGGACAACCCGAGCGCGGGATCGGCCGCGGTCAACGGTCGCCCGTACCGCGATCTGCCCTCGCCCATGCGCCAGGTGGGCGCTGTCCTCGATGCGAAGGCCGTTCACGGGAAGCGCAACGCGCGGCGGCACCTCCGGTGGCTCGCGCAGGCCGGCGGGATTCCGCGGGAGCGCGTGGACGAGGTGCTGGAGGTGGTCGGGCTCACCGATGTCGCCGACAAGCGCATCGGCGGCTACTCGCTCGGCATGTCCCAGCGCCTGGGCATCGCAGGCGCGCTGCTCGGCGATCCAGGCACGCTCCTCTTCGACGAGCCCGTCAACGGGCTCGACCCCGAGGGTGTGCTCTGGATTCGGACGCTGCTCCGGCGCCTCGCCGCCGAGGGGCGCACGATCTTCGTCTCGAGTCATCTCATGAGCGAGATGCAGGAGACCGCCGACCACGTGCTCGTGATCGGCCGCGGGCGCATCCTCGCCGACGCTCCCATCACGGAGTTCATGGGGCGGAGCCCTCGCACGCATGTGCGCGTCGTGTCTCCCGACGCTGACACGCTCGTGCCGCTCCTCGAGGCCGAGGGCGGCTCGGTGAGCTCGGACGGGGATTCAGCGCTCGTCGTCCTCGGCCTCCCTGCGCCGAAGATCGGTGACCTCGCGGCGGCGAACGGACTCCGCCTCCACGAGCTCTCGCCGCAGCTTGCGAGCCTCGAGGAAGCCTTCATGGAGCTGACCCGCGACAGCGTCGACTACCGGGCGAAGGCCGAGTGACATGACGAGCTTCGACGCGGTCGCACCTGAGCTCCGACCTGTGCCGTTCACGTCCACCTTCACGTCGGAGTGGACGAAGCTGACGACCCTCCGCTCGACCTACATCACGCTCGGGCTCGCGTTTCTCCTGGCCCTTGCGATCTCGCTTGCCGGAGCGTTCGCGACCGGCGCCACCTGGGATGAATGGGGCGCGGCCGAGCGCGCCGACTTCGATCCCGTTCTCTTCGCCCTCCTGGGAACGATCGCCTCCGGGATCCTGTTCGTCGTGGCCGGCGTGAAGGCGGTCACTTCCGAGTACTCGACCGGGATGATGCGCATCACGCTCACCGCGACGCCGAAGAGGGAGCGGGTGCTCCTCGCCAAGGTGACGGCCCTCGGAGCCGTAATGCTGATCGCCGGAATCTTCACCACCGTCGGCGTCGTCTTTGCCTCGAACCTGGTCTATGCGTCCTACGACCTCCCGACAGCGAGCGCCGGAGATCCCGACGTGCTTCGAGCCGTCCTCGGCGCGGGAGCGCTCACGCCCGTCTACCCGATCCTCGCAGCCGCGCTGGCGTTCGTCCTGCGCGGCGCCGCGAGCTCCATCACGGCGATGTTCGCGTTCATCTTCGCGCCGGCGATCTTCCTTCCGTTCGGGCCGGACTGGATCGAGAGCCGTGTCCTGATCTACCTTCCCGGCGCTGCGAGCGACAGCGTCGCGATCGGTCACCTCGACGATGTGGAGCACGCGGTCTCCCCCGCCGTCGGGATCGTGGTCGTGGCCGTGTGGATCGCCATCTTTCTCGGGGTCGCGTACATCGTGTTCTCGCGGCGCGACGCCTGATCCTCCAGATGGAACGCCTGCGCAAGGCTCTCGTGTTCACGGCAGTCGCGGTGGCCTTCGCCGACTCCTCGATCGTCGTCCTCGCGGTGCCCGAGATCGTGGCCGAGTTCGACATCGACGTGGGCGCCGCCTCGTGGACGATCACTGCCTACAACGTCGCGGTCCTCGTCGTCGGAGCAGCGCTCATCCCCGCGCTGTCGCGTGTTTCGACGAGGCTCCTCGCGGCGCTCGGCTTCGCCGTCTTCGGGCTTGCATCCGCGGGCTGCGCCGCGGCGACCTCCTTCGGGCCCCTGGTGGGCTTTCGTGCGGTGCAGGGAGCCGCGGCGGCGCTCGTGCTCGTGGGCGCATTGCCGATGCTCGGAGGGCGGGCAGGCGTGCGGGCCTGGATCATGGCGGCGACGATCGGCTTCGCCGCCGGGCCGGGCCTCGGCGGGCTCCTGACGGAGTTCTTCTCGTGGCGCTCGATCTTTATCGCCCAGGCGCCTCTCGTCGCGGCCGGGTTGCTGGCGCTCCGCGGATTGGCCGAAGCCGAAGACCACGTCCGGGGTCGGCGGCCGCCGCGCGCCTGGCTCGCGGACGCGACCCTGGCGTCGATCAGCGCGGCGCTCGTAGGCGCGCTCTTCCTCGTCGTCGTCCTCCTTGTGAACGGCTACGGCTGGCAGCCGCTGCCCGCCGCCCTCGTGGCGACGACGCTTCCGGTCCTGGCAGGGATCGCCGAGCAGATCGGGCGCGGGTTGCCTGCACGGCCCGCGGCTGCGAGCGGCGGTGTCCTCGTTGCCCTCGGCCTCGTCACGCTCGCATTCCTCCCCGGTCCGAGGACGGGCCTGATCGTCGCCGGGCTCGCTCTCTGCGGCGCCGGCCTGGGGCTTGCCGCCCAGCCGCTCGGCCGCGTGGCTCTGGCCGGCGAGTGGCTCACGCGTGAGGCTGCGTGGACAGTCGTGGCGCGGCATGCCGGGCTTGTCGCGGCGCTCGTCATCGCTACGCCTGTGCTCGTCGCGTCGCTGACTGAGCTCGAGACCGAGGCTGAAGCAGTGGGAGGCGAGGTCGTGCTCGACTCGCGGTTGCCGTTGACGGAGAAGGTGCCGGTCCTCCTCGCGCTCTCCGAGAGCGCCGAGGGAGCCGAGGCCAGCGTGCCCGACATTCGGGCGGTGCTCGAGCCGTACGAGACGGGCGCCGGCGCCGTGACGACGCTGGCCGCCGGGCTCACGGGCGTCCTCGAGGATCTCGTCACCCGAGCGTTCCGCGACCCGTTCCTCGTCTGTGCCGGCTTCGGGCTCCTCGCGGCGTTGCTCGCTCTCGGGATGCGACAGGAGGGCGGTCGAGTGCGCGCGCCGCCCGTTGTGCTGGTAGCTCTCGCGCTCGCGGGAGGCACGGCCGCCCTGGCCCTGGAGGTCAGGCTCGGCGCGTTCGACGACCCAGGCCCGGTCGCCGACCCTTGCGAGGCGCGAACCACGTTCGAGGGCTCGAGTGTCGACGACATCACGCAGCGCGTCGCTCTCGCCGCGCTGGCCGGCGCCGCCTGCGATCTCGAGACGAGCCGAGCCGGGCTCCTGCGCGCGCTCACCGGGTCCGAGCCGCTGCCCTGGCCGCGAGCGGAGGTGGAATCGGCGGTCCGGAGCGGGCTCGTCGCCGCGGTTGACGCCGAGCGGGAGGCAGGGAACCTGGACGGCGTCCTCGGCCTTATCCTCCGCGCAGCCGCCGCGAACGCGCCTCTTGACTGGGTCCTCGACGCCCTCGGTGTCGGAACGGAAGGCGAATGACGAATGGCGCTTCGGATTGCCACCCCGCATGGAACCGCCGCCGCCCACCTTCAGCCTGTGGCCGAGCCCCGTGCGGCCCTCGTGCTCGGCCACGGCGCCGGTGGAGGCATCACGGCAGTCGACCTCGTCACCGCTGCCGAGACGGCCAACCGGGCGGGCCTCAGCGTCGCGCTCGTCGAACAGCCGTACCGCGTCGTCGGCCGCCGGTCTCCTGCGCCCGCGCGTCAGCTCGACGCGGCCTGGACAGCGGTCTTGGAGCACCTGAGGAGTGGGGAGCTGAGCGGGTTGCCGTTCCTCGTCGGCGGGCGGTCACTGGGTGCGCGGGTGGCGTGCCGCACGGCCGCCCAGACAGGAGCCGCCGGCGTCCTCTGCCTCGCGTTCCCGCTCCGGCCGCCGCGGCGTGCCGGGTCGTCCGAGGCGCCGAGCCGGCTACCGGAGCTCGAGGCCGTGCAGGTCCCGACGCTCGTCGTGCAGGGCGAGCGCGACCGCTTCGGGATCCCGCCGGGATCCAGTCAGCGGACGGTCGTGACCGTCCCCGGCGACCACGGGCTGCGCGCCGACCTCGACGCCGTCGCCGCAGCCGTCGGTGCCTGGCTACCGACCGTTGTCGCCTAGGCCAGCGGAATAGGCTGTCGTGGTGTCACTGCCGCAGGCACTCTCGGTCGACGGCCGACGCTTCGTCTACGAGGTTCCGGTCAACCGTCTCGACGTGCAAGTCGGCGCCTATGTGGTCATAGAGACAGGGCGGTCTGCGAAGAGTCTGGGGCAAGTGACGACCGTGGCATTGGCCGAGCCCGGCCGGGGATACGCCCCGACCGACCCGGCCGCGGATCGGCAGCCGCGGCTGGCCCGTGTGGAAGGAGTCGTACTCGACGGATCGGGCGAGGCGTTCGACGAGGCCCCGGCTCGCCTTGCGGATCCTGGTGAGGTTGCGGAATGGCTGGACGGTGCGCGGCCGCCGCGAGCCGTCCTGAATGTCGGGTCGCTCACTCTGGCCTCAGGCGTGCCGCTCGCACTCGACGCGGGCGCATTCGACCGCCATACCTTCCTCTGCGGCCAATCGGGGTCCGGCAAGACCTACGCTCTCGGCACTATTCTCGAGCGCCTCCTCGCCGAGACCACGCTTCGGCTCGTGATCCTCGATCCGAACTCGGACTTCGTTCATCTGGCCGAGCTGCGGGAGGACGCAAGCGACGACGCGCGCGCCCGCTACCGCGAAGCAGCCGAGGGCATCGAGGTTCGGAGCGCTGGCGATGGAGATCCGGATCGACTCCACGTTCGTTTTCGCGACTTCGATGCCGTGGAGCAGGCGGCGGTGCTCCGCCTCGACCCGATCGCCGACCGTGACGAGTACTCGGCGCTCGTGGAGGCGGTCGAGCACGCGGACGTGCACATGGCCGCGTCCGTGCGCGAAACGGTCGAGCGGCTCTGGACGCAACCCGAGCCGTTGCACTCGCTCGGTGTGCGGGCCCGCAACCTCGGCGTCGACCGCTGGCAGGTGTGGTCAGGCACGGATGCGGGCTCGCTCGAGGAGCTCGTGCAGCCCGGAGGCCCGCGGTGTGTCGTGGTCGATCTCGGATCGCTCGTCAACCGAGAGGAGCAGGCGGTCGCAGCAGAAGCCGTGCTGGCCGCGCTTTGGCGCAGGCGGGTTGTCCGGGAGCCCATGCTCGTCGTGATCGACGAAGCTCACAACGTCTGCCCGGACCTGCCGCCCACCCCGCTCTCGGCGCTGGCGACCGAGCACGCAGTGCGGATCGCCGGGGAAGGTCGCAAGTTCGGCCTCGTCCTCCTTGTCGCAACGCAGCGGCCGCAGAAGGTGCACGAGAACGTGGTCTCGCAGTGCGACAACCTTGTCCTCATGCGGATGAACTCTCGGGCCGACCTTGCGCTGCTCTCGGAGACCTTCTCCTTCGTCCCGCAGCCGCTGCTCGAGCGCGCGACGGACTTCCGTCAGGGCGAAGCCGTCGTGGCCGGGAAGCTCGTCCCCAGCCCAACCCTCGGGCGATTCGGGCCTCGCTGGTCGCGGGAAGGGGGCGGGGACGTGCCCAGCTCCTGGGCTGAGGCCCGCTGACCTACGTCTGAGGCTGAGCCTCCTCCACCGGCGCTCGTGCCTTGCCGTCCTGCGGCGGCTCGATCGTGAGGTTGGGGAGGAGCCGGTCGAGCCAGCGTGGCATGTACCAGGCCTTCTCGCCCAGAAGCGTCAGAAACGCCGGGACGAGGGTCATGCGGATGAGCAGCGCATCCGTCAGGATCGCGACCGCGAGCAGGAGCCCGAACTCCTTCGGGATGCGGTCGGCGCTCAAGATGAAGGCCGCGAAGACCGTGCCCATGATGAGCGCCGCTGCGACGACCACCCGTCCGATCGCGGCGATGCCGTGCTCGACCGCGGCCCGAGTCGGAAGGCCGTGGACGTGCTCCTCTCGGATCCGGCTCATGAGGAAGACCATGTAGTCCATCGAGAGCCCGAACAGGATCGCGAACGCGATCGGCGGGACGAACGTCTCGATCGGCCCGGTCTGGTCGAGGCCCATCAGGCTGAGCAGGGCGCCCTCCTGGACCACCAGTGTCAGGACGCCGAAGCCGACGAATGCGGAGATGAGCGTCGTGATCGCCGCCGTCAGCGAGATTACGATCGAGCGGAACGCCATGGCGAGGACGATGAACGTGACGCCGATGATGTAGAGGAGGAAGAGCGGCATCCGCTCGATGATCTGATCGGCGATGTCCTTGAACGCGGCCGTGAGCCCGGAGACGTAGCCGACCGCGTCGCCACCTTCCGTCGCCGCCGGGACGACGTCGCTTCGCAGGCGGTCGACGAGCGCATCGGTCTCCGCGTCCTGCGGAGCCGAGTCGGGTGTGACGAAGACGATCCCGACGGTCTCCTCGTCGTTCAGTTGCGGCTCGCGAACCGAGGCGACTCCCTCGAGGCCCTGCACTTGGTCGAAGATCCGCTGGGGCGCTTCGGGATCGGAGTTGACGTCGACGACGATCGGAATGGGGCCGTTGAAGCCGGCCCCGAACCCCTCCGCAAGGAGGTCGTACGCACGGCGGGCAGTCTGCTCGGTCGGCTGCGTCCCCTGGTCGGCGGCGCCGAGCCGGACGAGAGCCGACGTCGCACCGAGGGCCAGCACGACCAGCAGGACGACGGGGAAGACGACGCGGGCGTTCCGGGTGACGAAGCGGCCCCACCGCCCAAAGATCCCCCGCTCCCGGGCCGCTTCCGAATCGTCGATCCGAGGCAGGAACGGCACCTTCAGCCGGTCGATCTTGTGTCCGAGTTTTGCCAGCACCGCGATCAGGAGCGAGTTGGCGATCAGCACCGTCGTGAGAACGCCGAGGGCGCTGCCGATGCCGAGCTTCGTGATGAAGTCGAGCCCGATCAACGCTAAGCCGCTCACCGAGATCGCCACCGTCAAGCCCGCGAAGATGACGGCGCGCCCCGCCGAGGCCCCCGCCTCGGCCGCGGCGTCCTGCGGGGAGAGCCCGTCGTGTAGGAGCTGGCGGAAGCGCGTGACGATGAAGAGCGAGTAGTCGATTCCGACCCCGAGCCCGATCATCGAGACGAGGATCGGCGTGATCGTGTTGATGTCGGTCAGACCCGCGAGGATGAAGAGCAGGAAGAACGCGCACGCGAGCGCCGTCAGCGCGAGGGCGATCGGGATCGCCGTCGCCACGAAGGTGCGGAAAACGATGAGCAGGACGAGGATCGCGGCCAGGAGCCCGAGGAGCTCGGACGTACCCTGCTCGACGGGCGGGAACTCAGCGTCGCCGCTGAATTCGACGGTGACGCCTGCCGGCTCGACGTCCTCGCGGACTGCCTCCTGCACGGCGACGACGACCTCGCGGTCTTCCTCCTCGATCGTCTCCGAGAACTGCGCCTCGGCATAGGCGATCCGCCCGTCGTCGGAGACGGTCTCCTCGCTGAACGGGTCGGCGACGTTGTCGAGACCGGTCTCGTCCTCGGTCGGCGCGAACTCGTCGGACTGCAAGCGGGCGATCGCGTCCTCGATCGCGGCGCGCCGTTCAGGCGTGTCGAGCTGCTCGCCCTCGGGCGCTGCGAACACGACGTTCAGGACAGCGCCCTGCTCGGACGCGAACTCGGCCTCGATCAGATCGGTCGCCTTCTGCGTGTCCGACCCGGGGATCTCGAACTCGTCACGCAGCTCGCCGCCCACGGTTCCGACGAGCACGACCAGGAGGGCGATGATGCCGACCCAGCCGAGGATCACGCGCCAGGGATGCGTCGCGCACGCGCGCATCCACCGTGCGAGCGCGCCCGACGAGAGTCGCTCGTGTGCGACGCGTCGTTCGGCGACGGCTGGTGGGCTCGGTGCGGGCGGGGGGGTCGGCGGTCCGTCGTTCATCAGGGCTCCTTCATCTCCGGCGTCTCAATGCTGACGATCTGCGGCGTGGGAAATCATCGGTGGATGGTCGTATCGGCGAGGGATCCATTCGAAGACCAGTTGGTGAACGGGACATCGTCGCGGAAATCGCCGCGAGTCGACGGGCGGTCAGCGCGAGTCTCGAAGTACGGTTAACCCGAGGCCTGCACGGCTGAGCTCGCGACGCTAGCCGGCCGAGCGCTCAGGACGAGATCGCGACCGGCTCGAGGCCCTGCTCGCGGCAGAAATCGAGGTACTCGCGCCGCCAGCGAGCTGATCGAGGCCGGCGTCGATGTCAACACGAAGGATGAGACCCAGCAGAGCGCCTACCTGATAGCCACGAGCGAGGTCGGCGACGACCCTCGGCTGCTCGAGCTCACGCTCGCCAACGGAGCCGACGTCGACGCGAAGGACAGCTACGACGGGACGGGCCTGATCCGAGCAGCCGATCGGGGGCACGTCACGATTGTCGAGCGCCTGCTCGCGACTGAGATCGAAATCGACCACGTCAACCGGCTCGGCTGGACCGCGCTCCTCGAGGCGATCATCTTCGGCGGCGGCGACCGGCGTCACACCCAGGTCGTCCGCCTGCTCGTCGACGCTGGCGCCGACGTCAACCTCGCCGACGGCGAGGGAGTCAGACCACTCGCCCACGCGCGGCGTCTGGGGTTCGAGGACATGGCGGCGATCCTGGAGCGATCCGGAGGGCGAACGTAGCGCGCGCCCGCGGGCTGGGCTACTCGGAACGTTCGGTCTCCTCGATCTCCTCAGCGCTTCGTGCCATGATTTCCGCAGGCTTCGCCGACTACAAGGACGCACCCGGGGGAGCCGGTCGGCTCGCAGCAGAGGAATCCGCCGTGAGGTAGTCGGGTCGATAGCGCTTCCAGGTCACCCCGACGAGGAGGCCGATGACCAGCGTGGGCAGGATCGTCAGGGCGCGGTAGACCAGCACCGCCGCGACGACCTCGGGCTGATCGCCTCCGAAGCCGACGAGAGCCGTCGTCAGGCCGAGCTCGACCACGCCGAGTCCGCCAGGGGTGATCGGAATCGAACCGAGGAGACGGACGAGCGACCAGGCGGCGAACGCTTCGACCACGCTCACCTCGCTCGCGGTGACGTGGAGGGCGCGGAGCGTCACGAGCAGCAGGAGGAAGACCGTCAGGTGCCCGGCGAGGGTGGTGACGGTGAGTACGTGCCACCGGCGCTTGAGCAGCGAGTTCGCCCGGTCTCTGAAGCGGACGAACGCCTCGCCGTTCCAGGTCGCCGGCTTCATCCGGATCAACCGCAGGCCCCACGAGGCGATCCGCGCCGCGAGATCGCCGATACCGCGCGCCAGGGCAGGAGTGCTGAGGCCGGCCGCGACGGCGGCGACGACGAGGACGAGAAGCGCAAGCCCGACGAAGGCGATCGTGTCGAGCGCGGCATGGGCCTCCCCGGTCAGCGTCAAGAGGCCGAGCGCGAACATCGGGAAGGCGAGCATCGCGAGCTGGTTCCAGATTCCGGTTACGGCAACCGCCAGGCTCACGGCTGGGGTGGCGAAGCCCCAGGCCCTTAGCATCGCGAAGGACAGCGCCATCCCGACGGCCACTCCTCCAGGAGCGAGGTAGGTCGATGCCGTCGAGGCCTGGGTGACGACGAACGCCTGGCGGAACCGGAGCCCGGGCAGCGCTGCCATCCACGGAGGAGCGAACGTGACGAGGTTCAGTAGCGTCGCTCCGGCCAGGACGGCTATCCCTCTCCAGGAGACGGTCTCGACGACGCCCCAAACGTCCCGGTAGTCGGCGATCCTCGGAAGGACGAACGCGAAGGTCGCGACGACGACTGCGATACCGACTACGACACCGAGCACGTGCCGAGTTGAGAATCGCCTGCGATCACCGGCGGTCGTCTCCGTCGTCTTGTCAGCTCCTTCGGCCGTCATCTCCGGTTCGCCGATTGTGAGCGACGGGCTGGCCGGTGCGCTAGATGCGGCCAGGCCTTTCTAGACGGGAGCGACGGGACTCGAACCCGCGACCTCCGGCGTGACAGGCCGGCGTTCTAACCAACTGAACTACGCCCCCGGGCGCGGGGCATTGTAGCCGCTGGCAGGCGCGGATCCCGGGGCGGGAGTACGCGGCGAACGCCATGATCTGCGGGTGTCAGAGGCGCGGGATACGCCCCGGCTCGAAGTCGGGCAGGCGCTGGTCTTTCTATACGGCTTCTTCGCCTTCGCGGCCGGTGGACGGTCGATCTACCAGGTCGTGACGCGCTTCGACGAGGCGCCGGTCGCGGTCTCGCTCTCGGTCATCGCCGCCCTCGTCTATCTCGTCGCGTTCACGCAGCTTCGGCGGCGCGACCCGCGTGCCTGGCGGATCGCGCTCGCGGCCTGCACTTTCGAGCTCGTGGGAGTGCTCGTCGTCGGCACGCTCAGCTTGGCCTACCCTGATCTCTTCCCACGCGCGACGGTCTGGTCGACCTACGGGCTCGGCTACGGCTTCCTGCCGCTTGCCCTCCCGATCGCGGGTCTCTGGTGGCTGCTTCGCGCCGACACGCGGCGGGAGTTTCGAGCGGCCCCAGCCGCGTAGCGCGAACTGCTCGGGCCGGCCGACTGACCGGAGCGCCCTGCGGCAGTATCCTCGGGCCGTGCGGGAGGAGCATTCGACCGAGCTCTGGCGCCAGGTGCTGACGGGCGAGGTTTCAGGCTTGAGGCGGGTTCAGTCCTTCTTCAAGCACATCCCGGCCTCGCCTCGATGCAAGCTCTGCTTCGCTCCGTTCGGGAGGCCGGGAAACATCCTCCTGCGACTCCTCGGCGGCAAGCCCTCGCCGCTGAACCGCCGGCTCTGCACGCTCTGCACCCGCAAGGCGCACAAGTACCCGGGCGGTGCCGAGGTCGAGATCACCGTCCTCTTTGCGGACGTGCGCGGCTCGACGGGGATTGCCGAGCGGACGTCCGCGGTCGAGTTCGGGCAGCTTCTCGCCCGCTTCTACGGTGTCGCCGCTCGGGTCATCGACCGCTGGGACGGCGTGGTGGACAAGTTCGTCGGGGACGAAGCCGTTGCGCTCTTCATCCCGGGTTTCTCGGGCACGGACCACGCCGCTCGTGCGGTGGCGGCCGCGAGGGAGCTCGTGCGCGATACGGGCGCACACGAAGGTCGGCCCTGGATCTCGATCGGCATTGGCATCCATACCGGGGTGTCGTTCGTCGGCTACGTGGGCGAAGGCGACGCGGTCGACTTCACGGCCCTCGGAGACACCGTCAATATCGCGGCCCGCCTGAGATCCGAAGCCGGGCCGGGAGAGATCCTCGTGAGCGACGCAGCCGCGACTGCGGCCGGCATCGACGTGGCCGGGCTCGAGCATCGTGAACTCGAGCTGCGCGGCCGCGAGCAGCCGATCGGCGCCTGGCTCGAGTCGGCTTCTACGAGCGCGGTTGCCGCCTAGAAACAAGAACGGGCGCCGACGTACGGCGCCCGTTCCCCTCGACCTGTCGCTCGTTCGGTCAGTACGCGCGTCCGCTGCCGGTTGCGCGACTGAAGCTCCAGACGGCACCGATCAGGATCCCGACGATGATCAGGATCACACCGATGGCCATCAGAACCCAGCCGATTGCAGGCATGACCGTCAGCCAGAGCACGAGCCCGACGAGCACCAAGAGAAGCCCAAGCCCGACCATTGAAACCCCTTTCCTCGCTCTTCACCCGGTGAGGCGTCTTATCTCACTCGGTGCCTGGTTATCCCACACGACAGACGGTTGAAAACCAGTCACGCCGGATCGGATCCTCGTCCGCGTTCAGAAGATGAGGAGCCAGATCGAGATCGCGACTCCGGCCACGAGAATCCACGCGAGGACGAGCAGGACGGACACGACGACGAAGCCACGCGAGGCCGCCCACGGCGTTTGTTGTCTCAGTAGAGGATTTCTCTTCAACGGATTGGCTCCGGCACTCGTGTTCGGTCTCACGTCGGGAAGTCCTCGCCGCAGAACGTCTAGACGAGTGGAATGACCTCGCGCCGATAGAACTCTATGAACTCGCGCTGATTCTCACCGATCTGGTGCACCCAGACGTGCGTGTACCCAGCCTCCTCGAACTCGCGAACAGCTTCGGCGTGGCGCTCGGGATCCGGGCCGCACGGAACTGACTCGGCCACGTCGTCCTCGCTGACCATCTCGGCCGCCTGCTCGAAGAACACCGGGGTCGCAAGCTCCTGGCCGAGCCCACCCGTCAGCGCGGTGTTCGGCCAGAGCCTGTGGGCCAGCTGGCGCGCGTCGGCCTTGTTCTCTCCGTAGCACACGTGCAGCATCCCGTACTTCGGCCCCTTCCCGCCGGCGGCCTCGTAGCGCTTCACGACCTCCGGATCGGGTGACGAGTTGCAGAACCCGTCGCCGATCCGCGCGGCGAGCTCGGCCGCGATCGGCTGCGCGCCTGCGACGAGGATCCCCGGCGGTTCCTCCGGGAGGGTGTAGAGCCGTGCGTGATCGACGGTGTAGTGCTTGCCGCGGTGCGTCTGAGAGCCGCCCTGCCAGAGGAGCCGGATGACCTCCACGGCCTCCTCGAGCATCTCGATCCGCTCATCCGGCGCCGGCCAGCGGTCACCGAGTACGTGCTCGTTCAGGTTCTCGCCGGTTCCCACCCCGAGGAAGAACCGGCCCGGCATCATCGCCGCTGACGTCGCAGCGGCCTGGGCGACGATGGCCGGGTGCAGCCGCATGATCGGCGCCGTGACACCGGTCCCGAGCCGCAGCCGCTCGGTCGCGTGGGCGATCGCTCCGATCACGCTCCACACGAACGGGCTCTGGCCCTGCGCGTCGATCCACGGGTGGAAGTGGTCGGAGATCAGCGCGAACTCGAAGCCCGCCTCCTCGGCTTCCTGGGCGTAGCGAACGAGGTCGTTCGGCGCGTGATCCTCGGAGGAAAGTGCGTAGCCGACCTCGGGCATTCCTACGTGAGCTAACCGTCAGCGCCGCACGCAAAACGTCCCGCTAACCACTCGGCGGGTCCGCACGTCCAACAGGGAGCAGGCGTTTTCTGGCCGGATGGTGATAGGGCCGATCACAGTCGGACAGGCCGGAGGGCGGCGGTCGTCTCCGAGAGGATGCGCTGCGCGATGAGGGCAGAAACGAAGACGCGTGGGTGGCTGAAGCGGGGCATCGAGCTCCGGCACTTCGCCGCGCTCGAAGCCGTGGCCGACGGCTCGTCCTTCAGCCGAGCCGCGACCGTGCTCGGGTACACGCAGTCGGCGGTTAGCCAGCAGATCGCAGCCCTCGAGCGGATCGTGGGACAGAAGCTCGTGCACCGGCCGGGCGGCCAGCGGGCTGTGACGCTGACCGAGGCGGGGGCGCTGCTCCTCGAGCACGCGCACGCGATCGGGACGAGGCTCGCCGCCGCCGAGGCCGATCTCGACGCGCTCGCCGAGGGTGAGCGTGGAACGTTGCGGGTGGGCAGCTTTCAGGCCGCTGGGGCGCGGATCCTACCGCGGGTTCTGAGCCGCTTCCTGACCGAGGCGCCCGGTGTGGGCATCGAGCTGACCGAAGCTGTGACGGACACGGCGATCGTCGACGCGGTCGAACGCGCCGAGCTCGACCTCGCCTTTGCCGTCGAGCCGCTGCGCGCCGGGCCGTTCGAGACACAGGCGCTGCTCCTCGATCCCTTCCTCGTCGTAGTGCCGGCCGGCCGCACGGTGCAGGAGCTCGCTTCCGGCACGACGGACGGCCGCCTGCGTGTGCCGGTCGTCTGCTTCCGATCCTGCCCTTCGACCAGGATCGTGTTGACGTACCTGCGTGAGCGCGGGGTCGAGCCGGACGTCGTCCTCGCCTCGGATCAGAACGAGACCCTTCTCGGCGCGGTCGAGGCCGGGCTCGGCGCTGCTGTTGTGCCCCGCCTTGCCCACGACCTCTCGAATGACGGCACGGAGTGGCTCGAGCTCGGCCCGGATGCGCCCGCCCGGCAGGTGTCGCTGATCTGGCACTCCCAGCGATCGCTCCCACCCGCCGCACAGACGTTCGTCTCCGTGGCACGCGACGTGAGCACCGAGATCGCAGCCGCGATGCGCCACCAGGAAGGCAGGAAGCTGGAGCGCCTGTCTGCTGTGGGCGGCACGTAGTCGCGCTAATGGGTCGATAAGCGCCCCGGGCCTAACCGCCCATTCAACCGCTCGTCAATGACCACGTGTGCCACGGAATTCGCCGTGGCTGATTTCAATGCGAAAGGTGGGTGACGCGCGGAATGCACACGCGTTCTTTCCATGTGCACGACGAAGAGGGGTCTCGGCCATGAGCAAGCAGCGTCTGTCCGCGCTCGCACTCTTTGCTGTGTCGCTCGTCCTTGCCCTCGCGGCCGCCGGTTGTGGCGGCGGCGACGACGAGCCGGGAGCGTCCGGCGACACGAGCGGCGGGGTCACGAGCGGCGACGGTGAGCCGACCAAGGGCGGCATCTATCGGATGCAGACGACCCAGTTCAACCACACGGGCGGCTTCGACCCGACGGGCGAGTACCTGGGAACGGATCTCGCCTTCTTCTCGAACCTGTTCGTCCGAACGCTCGTCGGCTACGAGCACGCCAACGGCCCCGCCGGTAACGAGCTCGTCCCGGATCTCGCTACGGACCTCGGCGAGCTGTCCGAGGACAAGCTGACGTACACGTTCACGCTGAAGGACGGCGTTGAGTTCGGCCCGCCGGTCGACCGCGCTGTCACGTCGCAAGACATCGCCTTCGCGTTCGAGCGGATCGGGACGGAGAGCCTCGTCGCCCAGTACGGCTTCTACTACTCGGTGATCGAAGGAATGGCCGAGTTCACGGAAGCCGGCGGCCTCGAGGAGAAGGGCAACGAGATCTCGGGCATCAAGACGCCCGACGACAAGACGATCTCGTTCACGCTCACGGAGCCGACCGGCGACTTCCTGTACCGGCTGGCCATGCCGGCCGCGGGACCCATCCCCGAGGAGGTCGCAGGGTGCTTCAAGCGGGCCGGTGAGTACGGCCGCTACGTCGTCTCCTCGGGCCCGTACATGTTCGAAGGGGCGGATCAGCAGGACGCCACGAGCTGCGACACGCTCGAGCCGGTCTCAGGTTATGACCCGAGCCGCTTCATGCGCTTCGTGCGGAATCCCAACTACGACCCGGCCACCGACGGGACGCGCCCGTCCTACGTCGACGGCTTCGACTACTCCATCAACACGAACCCGCAGGACATCTTCGACAAGATCGAAGCCGGCGAGCTCGAGGGAGAGGTCGAGGCGCCGCCGCCGGAAGTCCTCCGCAGGTACTCGACCACCGAGGAGCTGAAGGACAGGCTTCAGGTCGGAGCGGGCGACCGCACGTGGTACATCACGATGAACCTGACCCAGCCGCCGTTCGACGACATCCACGTCCGGAAGGCGATGAACCTCGTCATGGACAAGGCAGCACTCCAGCGAGCCTGGGGCGGCCCGATCCGCGGCGAGATCGCCGAGCACATCGTTCCGGACTCGATGTTCAACGGCGCTCTCGACGACTACGCCCCGTACGGCACGGAAGGCGGCGCAGGCGACGAGACGGCTGCGAAGGAAGAGATGAAGCAGTCGCAGTACGACTCCGACGGTGACGGCGTGTGTGACGACGACGCCTGCAAGGGCGTCCTCTTCGTCAACCGGAACGTGCCGCCGTTCAGCGATCAGGAGCCGGCCATCATCCAGTCCGCGGCGAAGATCGGCATCGAGCTGACCCCGCGTCAGTTCGAGGATGCGTATCCCGTCATTCAGGATGCGACCAGGAACGTGCCGGTCTCCGCAGTCCCGGGCTGGGGCAAGGACTTCGCCGACGCGTCGACCTTCATGGTGCTGTTCGACTCGTCGTCGATCCTCCCGCAGGGCAACGTGAACTACGCCCTGGTCGGCCTGACTGCCGAGGCAGCACAGGATGGCAACATCAAGGGCAACGTCGAGAACGTCCCCAGCGTCGACGAGCAGATCAACGAGTGCGAGCCGCTGACCGGCGACGAGCGACTCACCTGCTGGCAGGAGCTCGACCAGTACTTGATGGAAGAGGTCGTGCCCTGGGTCCCGTACCTCGACGCGACCAACGTGGACGTGCTCGGCCCGGCCGTCTCGGCCTACGAGTACGACCAGTTCTCGGGCGAGGCGGCCTTCTCGCGCCTGGCCGTCGACCCGAGCCTCCAGGAAGGCAACACCGCCGGGTAACCCACCCCTCACTCGGCAGACAGGGAGGCGCCTTCGGGCGCCTCCCGCACGTCGGAGGCGGCGAAGCCGCCGGGCGAATCGCGCCGCTCTTCGCGCGATTCGCATGGAGCAACCGCCGGAGGGCGGTTGCGGTCACTCGGCGCTACGCCGTGCGCGCCGGCTCGTCGTAGGCCCGCTGGAGGGCGTCGCAGTCGATCTTCTTCATCTGGAGCATCGCCTGCATGACGCTGTTCGCGCGCTCGCGATCCTCGTCTCCGAGCAGCTCGTCGAGGAGCTTCGGGATGATCTGCCAGGACACGCCGTACCGATCCTTGAGCCAGCCGCACGGCCCCTCCTCGCCGCCGTTCGCCGTGAGCTTCTCCCAGTACTCGTCCACCTCGGCCTGGGTGTCGCACGCGACGAAGAACGAGAAGGCCTCGTCGAGCTTGAAGTGCGGGCCCGCGTCGAGGGCGATGACCTTCTGGCCGGCGACCTCAAACTCGACCG
The DNA here is from genome assembly GCA_963733135.1 of uncultured Actinomycetes bacterium. GTDB lineage: Bacteria > Actinomycetota > Thermoleophilia > Gaiellales > Gaiellaceae > CAVTBX01. The sequence continues at coordinate 188,399 of CAVTBX010000004.1, read as the reverse complement.
TCGTCACGGTCTGATCGCTGTCGGGCCCGGTGTTCTCGTAGCGACGGACGTTGATGATGCGGGAGTTCGGGAAGATCGAGCAGTAGAGCCCGGCCGCGGCCTCTGCCTGGTCGTCGAACCAGAGATGTGGCGTGATGGTCGGCATAGTCGCGTCCTTTCGATCGGAGTCACTCCTAGGACGACTGTCGTCGCCGGAAATCATCGACGGAGGTGGCGCGGGTGGGAGGCGCGTCCGCCGGACTGCCTCTCGGCATTCACGTTCGAACGGATTCTGCTCGTACGAGTACATGGCCCAAGCCAGAAGGGCGGCGTGCGGACGATGTTGCATCTGCCAGATGTGGCAGAGCTCGTGCGTCAGGAGATCATCCGAGAAGTCGGCTTTCCGGACGAGGATCGTCCTCCAGAGCGCATACCCCGAGAACCGACGCAATCCAGGCGCACGAAAGAACCATGGTGCGACCTTGACGCGCACGTGCTCGATCTCTACCGGTGCGGGGTAGAGATCGAGCCGGTCCAGGCGACTCTTCGCGCGTTCGAGCCGCCTGAGATTAGGCCGATCGTGTTGCCTCCTCCTGGCCCGGTGCAAGTGGCGGAGTCTGACGGATGCCGGCTGGACGCCTGTCATCGCGGACCCTGCGGGAAGCCGCTCCTGGGCGACCTCCCGAGGTGGGCGGTGCAGGTCTCGAACCTGCGACCTCCTGCTTGTAAGGCAGGCGCTCTCCCAGCTGAGCTAACCGCCCGTGCCCCCGGCGGGATTCGAACCCGCGCTACGGCCTTGAAAGGGCCGTGACCTAGGCCGCTAGTCGACGGGGGCGGCCCCAGCAGGATAGCTCCAAGCCGAGCCTATACTCGATCGCGGGGCCGTTAGCTCAGCTGGTAGAGCAGGGGACTTTTAATCCCAAGGTCGCTGGTTCGAGTCCAGCACGGCCCATCGCTAAGTTCCTGCAAAGCGGCTGTTTGTGCTGACAGGCCAGCATGTAGGATCGTTTGAGGTAACCAGACGTGTAACCGCAGGAGGAGGGCATGGCTTCGATTCAGGCGAGGCACCAGCGGCGATGTGTTCTCGGAGACACCTACCGGGCACCGCACGCCCGCCTCTGTCGCGATGCCCCCTCAGCCTGGACGACTCGCTTGCGGCCCTCGGGCTACTCGCCGCGCTGAGGGGACGGAAAGCCAAAGACGCAGCTCATGCTCTCGCCAACCTCCTCGGCACCAACCGAACCCTCCTTCCGGTGGCTGAAGTCCTCGGCCGCTGGGCTAGGCCGACTCAGTAGCGATCTTCGCAGCCGAACACCTCGTCGCTTGCGTCGGCGTCGACCTCGTCAAAGCCAGCGCCGCACCGAACGGTGTCCGTCCCGCCACCGCCGACGTCTATGTAATCGCTGCCGCTTCCGGCACGGATCCTGTCGTCTCCCCTGCCGCCCTCCAGCACGTCCACTTCAGGGCCGCCGCTCATTCGATCAGCCCCCCGCCCGCCATAGATCAGGTCTGGCCCGCCTCGGCCGCGCAGCCTGTCGTCGCCACCGAAGCCGCAAATCCAATCACCGCGCACGCCGCTGGTCAGGCGGTCGTCCTTTCGCGTGCCCTCGAGGTCGCAGCGGCGTAGCTGGAACGAATAAGTATCGTCTCCGTCAGGGGCATCGTCCGGGTCGCCTTCTAACCCCGTTGTTTGGATACTGAAGTCGATTCGATCACCGAACGAAAGCCCATACGCCTCGAAGGGGATCTCCGCGAAGGCGCCCGCCCCGAAGCCGAACTCGGCCGGCAGGTCGCTCACGAAATCGTAGTTGCCGAGGTCGTCGTCCCAGGGGTAGACGTCGACCTCGTCGTCCCCAAACCCGGTAACGAGGATCCACACCTCGGAACCCCGTTTGGCGTCGGGGTCATCGGGCGTGTCTGGATTGCGATCCAGGTCAAGGAAAAAGCTGTACCCGTCGTAATGCTCGAGGGATGTCCGGTTAGCGACCTGGGTGCCGAAGAGCAGGCTGCCGTCCAGACCGCTGATCACCCGGACACGCGTCACGTCGGGAACGAACCCGTCTACGTCACCGAGCGGATCCTTGTAGATGCTCGTGTGGTCAGCCGCAGCCGAGCCTACGAAGCAGAGCACCATCGCCATTGCGGCAAGAAGCTTGGCGAAAAACCGCAGAGTCCAACCTCCTACGAAGTCGCCCGAACCTACCAGCTTGCGGCAATCGATTCAATCCAAGCTCGTCACTGCTTCCTCGCCGACCGCACCTTGATCGCCAGCAGTCGATTGCTCGACGACGTGCCGACCTCGGCGTCAGTTGGATTCGTCGGGTCGCACGTGATCCATGCCCTCCCGGCCGACTTGAACGTACGGGTCAGAAAAAGCGGAACGGACACACGTGCCGCGCCCGTACCGATCATCGCGCCGCTCGTGTCCGTGACGTCCGAGTTGGACGTCCGGAGCTCACAAAAGACGTAGACGCTACCGCTCTCGTCGTTTGCGAGGTGAACCTTCCCCATGAGCACGTAGGTTCCTGAGTCCAGATCGATCGACGCGACCGTCGTCTCGGCGCCGCCGGTGAAGTCCACAAAGTCGGTCGTCGTCCACCTAGCCTTCGTAACAGGCCCCAGGGTGGCCTCATCGACGTCCTCGCCCTTGATCGCGTTGGCCTTGACCTTGGACGACACGACCGCGTCTGGCTTCAGGTGAACAGTGCCGACCGAGCTTGGCGGGAGCTGGACAGCGGCATAGCCGATCCCGCCCAGCGTGAGGAATAAGGCCAGCAAGGCAACCGCCATCGGTGGCGACGGCAGGCGAAATACCTTCTTCATGCTCTCTCCTCCTGAGTCCGTTCCGGGCTGAAGCTACGAATGCGACGGACGATACGACCGCACTGGCAAAGGCTCAAGTTGCCGTCGGGAGCCGAGGTCAGGCCAGCACGGTCACGCCGCCGAGAGCGGCCTCCACGAACCCCACGGCGGCCGTCGAGCGGGCCGCCGCGAAAATGGAATAGCCGCTCCTCCACTTGGCACGCGACTCTCTCACAACGATCCAGAACCCGTAAAGCCCAGCACAAGCTGACTCTTGTGCTTCGGACAGATGCAACGGGGGTCGAGGTGTTCCCTTGCGCACGACGCAGCAGCCGCAAGCCAGCGCGACCAGCCGGGCCATCACCGCGGCAGCCGCCGCTTGAGCTCGCGCCGAGCCGACTTGGCAGCCGTGTCCAACCAGGCACGACGCCGAGTGAGGGGCAAAGACCCAGCAGTGAAACGAGCTGGTGAACCACCGATCGGGCGATAGGTCAACCGACCGCGTCGAACCGAAACTGGGTCTGCGGCAAACAGTGGGCGGCTCCGATGCGGCGGGAGCTGCCCGCGCTCCTTCCTCCGGCCGCCCCTCACGCAGTGAGCCCAATCCCCGTCATAAGCCCCGAAAAGTTCGAGTCCCTCGAGGCCGACGACGCGGCCGTCCTGCTTCGCGAGCGCTTCCGGGGGCTCCTGCGCCTCGGCCACAACGTCGAGGCCGCCGTCATAATCGGCGTCCACCCAGAGGTCGACGTTCGCGAGGCCACAAGCCTCACTCTGCGCGGCTGTCCCGCAGAGACCGCTGTTCGCATCCTGCGCTAACACCCGGCGCTCACCCATGCGTCCCTGCGGGCGGGACCTAAGAAGGCGGCGGCGCTCGCACGGCGAAGGGATTGCGATGGCTCGCGGAGATCGACCTTGCACGCGCTGATCCTCTCTACGCCGTGGGCGCAGTCCATTCGGAGCACGGCATCGGAGGGCCTCGGCCGCCACCGTCGCCCCCGCCGGGTCCGCAAGCGTCAAGCCGAGCCTAGCCACGGCGCAACAAAGTCCTACGTAATGCCAAGGAGGAACGGTTGAGAACCAACATCATTCTCGCGGCGCTAGCACTCGCCGCATTCACAGGAGCGACGGCTAGTAGCGCATTCGCTGCCGACGAGAAGCTCAAAGTGAATTTGGTCACGACAGGCGGCTTCTACGTGGACAATGACCCGCAGGGGCAGTCCGCCGGAGATGTGTTCGGCTCTGAGGGATCCCTCCGGCGCCGAGGCAAGGAGGTCGGAAGCTTTTCCGCCGTTTGCGTCAGCACCTCTGCCGCGGCCGCCCAATGTAGCGCCTCGTTGGCCATTCGAAATCGGGGCAAGATTGAGCTGGTAGGCGTCCTCCGCCCGCTCCGAGACCGCAACCGTCTAACGATCACCGGCGGCCGACGCGACTTCCGCGGGGCAGAAGGAAGGGCACGCCTGACCAAGCTGAACCAAGAGGGCTCCAGGCAACGAGTTGAGCTATTCATCTGGTACTAGGGTGTAGCCCAAGAAGAGTGCGAGTCGGCATCAGGCCGCCCGTTACAGTCGCGGGACGGCTCGCCGGCGACGAAGTACACCCCGCCGCCCCAGTCCAGAGACCACCGCCCACCATCCGGGCTCAGCCAATACCCCTCCCGCGGGCTTTCCGGCTCCTGTGCCGACTGCCCGGCCGGCAGACCGGCTCGTCTCTTCTTTCCGCGTGCCGCCTCTGCGCGGTTGCACGTCCGGTGAGACGGGCCGAGGTAGCCCGTGCGGTCGTCAGTGGTCGAGGTCGAAGGGCTCGTCGGGCGCGATCGGGTTTCCGCACCTACGGCAAGTCTCGGTCCCGGCCGCCACCTGCCGGGCCCACGCCTTCCGATACCGCTTGTGCTTCGCCCTAGCCGCGAGCCTTCGTCTTCCCCGCCGAAGGCATCAGGCCGCCAGCTCCCGCTCGGCCTGTCGGCGAAGAGCCGCAGCCGTCGACCGCGCCGACGCCGCGAGCAGGCCGCCCTCGTTCGCACGTCGCTCATACTCGGCCGCCTCGGCGAGCAACGCCTCGGCTCGTCGCCCCCGTCGGCGGACGCGCTTCGCCTCAGCGTGACAGGACGAGCACCATGACGACCGCCCGTCCCGCATCCTGCGATTTGCCGGGAACTCGCCGAGATTCTTCGTCTCTTGACACCTACGGCAAAGCCTTTGCCCTGTTTGTGTTTCCCTCGGAGGGAGAGGCGGCGACTGCGTTTGGGGTCACGGCCGGCCCCGCAAAAAGCGGGAACGTTTCGTTTGACTGCCGGGGGGCACCAGGGTGGGCGAACCTGTCAATGACCGAAGGGTGTGTCCATGGGGCTGTTCACGATCCATTTCGAGCTTGGTGATAAGACGTTGGAGGCCGTGACGCGAATCGCCACCACGGGCGTGATCCATTTCGAACTCGGGCCTGAGACCCGAGCAATGCTCGAACGTCTCTTGGCAGCGGACGAGGAAGGCGCCGGCGTTGGTGAACTGGTCAAGAAGGGAGCGGGTGCCCTTCGGCCGAGAGGACGTTAGTTCATGGGGACGCTCCCTCGGCGCTTCGGTCTCTCAGTGTCTCGGCCGCGTCGCCTCCTCCCGGATGTCCCTTCGCTCGTCGAATGAGGTCTTGGTACTCGGCCCACTCAAGAAGGTCAATGCTCGCGGTCGAAAGGCGAATCTGGACGATCTCGGAATCGGTCATGCGTGTTGGTTTGTGCCCGGAACGAGTCCGTATGCTGCGATCGCCTTAGAGAAATGCCTGCTCAGAACCATCATGCGGATGAGGAATTGAACCTCCACGGGGTTCTCACGCAGCTGGCGGCAGATGGCTAAACGTGGCGTTGATCCGCAACGGCCCTGAGGTCGGGGTTTGTGGACTGAGCCTGGACTAACGCGCCTGGTGGAAGTCTAATGCGCTGGGCACGTATCTTGACCCACCACGCAGAGCGGAGAACAGGGCCGCGCCGGGCGTGCTAGCTACAGGGTCGGCTCCTCGCGACAAACGACCCACGCCGCCTCGGTGCCGTCCCCATACTCCTCCAGCACCGTGTGAGTCGGATCCCGAGGCCCTCGAAATCGAATGGGCCTGAGGGCGGCTGATCGATCTCGACGTTCTCACGCCGTTGCTCGCGGCCATCGTCGTAGTGAAGCCAGAGATTCGTCACGAATCGGAGTCTGGCACGTCCGATAGGCCTAGCCGGCGTTTTTGCGCGGCGCGCTTGGCGGGGGTGCCGCTAGGTGTTCAAGAAACCCGGGGAAAACTCAGCCGGCCGACGGGATGTGACTACGCCTCGACGTAGACGGTGATGGGCTGGACGACGCCGTGCGCCTCCATCGCCGCCAGGACTTCAGGCGGCGGCGACCCCAACATCTCCTGCATCGCCGCGAGGTCGGCAACGTCGGCCGTTATGGCGATGGTGTTGCTTCCGTCGAGCGCGACGTAGTCGGTCACGTTGCTGGCCCGTCCCTGACTCGATCGCCTCAGCGCGTTCTGCCTTGCCTTGCAGCCAGCGGTCGAGGTCTTCCACGGCGTGGGTGAGGACGACTTTCGCCATGTCCACTCCTTCCTATACAGCAGGTGGGTCTGGGTAAGGGCCGACCGTACTACGGTCGCGCTCTGAAGTGTGGTCGACCATCCCCGCTGAAGTCGCTCTACGCCCGACGATGTGCTCTGTAACCGCTTTAGCCAACCAGCGGTTGTGGTGTGCTTGTCTTCGCAGCCACGGTGAGATGGGCCGCAGCATGGCACTGGCCACATGGGAGCTCAAGGTTCGAAAGCTCATTAGTCCCGCCGTAGCACAGAGGCGTCCGATGGTGAACCTGGACGCGATCCCCTCCCCCGCAACGGACGCAGGTGCGGTCACGGCTCACACGGCGTCGCGGAGCTTGCCCCAGTCCCAGCCGCTCCTGATCCTACGACGTGATGTCCACTCGTCGGCCTCTCGCCTGGCCTGGCAGTGCGAGCAGCAGCTGCCTTTGGTGAGGGCGCCGCAGTCGAGGCACGGCATCGTCATAGCCGCGATAGGATTCCAACCTGGCGGCAGTAGTGCTGACCGAAGGGAGGAACCTGTGTACGCGGTGGTCGGCAGGAGCACGATTCACGACATGGAGCAGGCAAGGTCGTACTTGCAAGAGCAGGCCATACCGAAGTTGTCGCAAGCACCAGGCTTCGTTGGCGCACAGTGGGTCCGGCTTGACGAGAGCACCGGTACGTCCATGGTCACCTTCGAGTCTGAGGAGGCAGCACAGGCGGCGGCCGAACAGCTCAAGAGCAACCCGCCGCCGAGCAGCGCCGTCACGATCAACAGCATCGAGATCGGCGAAGTCGTCGAGCGTGTCTGACAAGTAGCTTTTCGAGCGCAAAAGGCGGTCTCGTGGACATGCGACGGATCGGCGCCGCGGCGGAACGGCAAGCCGTGGGACGGTGAACGCCAGGAGATCGACTACGACGCGGGATACAGCGTCGAGGGCGACACGGTCAGCAAGGCCCACACCACCGGCGTCACGATTTACCGCTGGTCAGTCGAGGGTGAATCGCTCACGCTCGAGTGGCTGGAGTCGTCCGAACCGCCGTCGAGCGGCATCCCTGACGAGGTCTACTCGCGCGCTCTACGAGACGCAGGCGTTCAGGAGACGGGACTGAAACCTCCCGCTTCCCGGCGATGACTGCGGAGTGCGGAGTCGAGGCCGATCAGCAGGCTCGCGGCCGGCGGGCGTTGATCGGTCAAGAGGACGACGGTGACTCACTGGATGTGGATGGCGAGCTTGCCCTGGGTGTGAGTCGAGGCGAACGCAGCTAGGGCGTCGGGGGCGTGCGCGAGCTCGTAGGTTGTCTGAATGGGCACGCGTAGTGTGCCGTCGGCCAGCAGGCGGGCGAGTCTGCAGGAGCCGGCGGGCAGTTCCATTCGCTGCCCCTTTCGCATCCTTCGTTACTCACAGATCCGGCGCTGAAGGTAGGCATAGAGTCTTGTCTGTCTCAGCCAGACATTCAGGCACCAGATTGGCTTTCGCTTTACACCGCATGTGGACACTAGGGCTTTAAGGCACCCTGGGGTACCCCCGCGCAACAAGAAGCGGTCTAGGTTCATCCCCAGCACTTATCGCCCCACCAAAGACACAACTTCGTAAGGGACTCTCTACCTAGAGGAGTGCAGTGACATTCGCCGCCTTGCGTTGGAGCCAGACCGACTGCGTGGGTTTACTCGCACGTACAAGATCAACGTTCCCAAACGTTTCAGGTCAGTGTGCGCTATTGCCACATACGGACTTGTGCTCCCAAGGTGCGAGCGCAAGCTCAGTTCGGACGAGACGGACACGCCGCCAGTTGTTTGGACTTGGCTGGCGCGTACCTGACACCGCTTCTATGGCCTCACCTTCGTTCCCGGCTTTCGGCCTCGCCGAGCGACCGATCGACCGGCAAGGGCCTCCGCCTCGGCATCGGTGAGAGTCGAGCTGCAGCGCAAGCGCCCGCTTGGCAAGACGCCCTTGTACCGTGCTTCGCCGCGCGGTGGGACTCTCTGGCCTGACCTAGGAGGCAGGGTCCGCGCGGGGAAGCGTCCAGACCCAGGCACGGACAGGTGCGTAGTGCTCATACTCCTCGGTCACCTCGAGCGTTCCCTGAACGGGAACGTCGAGGTAGGTGGCGGCGGGTTCGGTGACCAGCGCGTAAGCCGAAGGCCCTATCAACGCGGATACGCGATTCTTGAGAAGCAAGTGCGACACGGTGACATCCGGGCCGAGCAGCTCTTGCTGGCCCGCGACCGACTGGATGAAGTAAACGCCGTGGTGGAGCACAAACTTGAGGTCAAGAGCGCCAATCGAAAGGCACGCATCACACGTGCAGGTCATCAGATTCCGCGCCTCGTCCACGCGAGCGCGGTAAGCCTCATAACAGGCGGTGAAGCAATCCAACACGGCGCGCCCGCGTATCGGCAGCGCGCCGTCGGCTGCAAATGCGAATACTGCGTCACCCTCAAGCTTTGCAAGGCCAAAGGGTGGAGCGACCCGTTCGACGATCCCGTCAAGGAGGCTCGTCAGAAGCGGATACGCTCGCGGGACAAACTGGCCAAAGGCCATGTCAGCGGCGTGCGCACGTTCGACAGCCTGCAAGAAGGCCGTATATCCCGAGATATCCGCAAGAAGAAACGTGCCGGAGCCCGCCCCAGACCCGTCTCTTGGCACATCTTGTGACCCCAGCACAGCCCGCATGCTATCGACGCTCGCTGAGCAACACGATCGAGAGCTACACCTCGTCGGTTGCGAGCGGACTCCGGTACGACGCGCCCGCCGACCAGTACATTCGCCAACCCCTCCTAGTAGTAGGCAGAGGTACCTCGCTGGAGGTCACGTAGCGCGCGAGCCGCGAGCCCAGGAGTCGTCCGCGGCGGCGCAAGCGCGTCCTCCCCTCCACGATCCGGCATTGGCCGCCGTAGGCTTCCCAGCATGCCTTCGTGCTTGAGGTGTGGACGCGAGAACCCGCAACATGCCCACTTTTGTGCCGCCTGTGGTGCTGAGCTCGAGCACGCCGTACCGCATGAGGCGCGCAAGACTGTGACCGTGGTGTTTGCCGACGTCGCGGGCTCGACCGCGCTCGGCGAGTCGCTGGACGCCGAGTCGCTTCGCCGTGTGATGGCACGCTACTTCGAGACTGCGCGAGCGTGCCTCGAGGGCCACGGTGGCTCGGTCGAGAAGTTCATAGGCGACGCAGTGATGGCTGTCTTCGGCGTGCCCGTAGCGCACGAGGATGATGCGCTCAGGGCTCTTCGTGCCGCCGCCGAGTTGCGGCAAGCGATGGAAGCTCTCAACACGGAACTGGGAAGGGAATACAACACGGCTCTCCGCATTCGCATCGGCGTGAATACGGGTGAGGTGGTCGTCGGCACGGAGGAGCGGCTCGCGACGGGCGACGCCGTCAATGTCGCCGCGCGCCTCGAACAGGCGGCTGGGCCGGACGAGATCTTGCTCGGCGACCCAACGCGCGTCCTCACACGGGGCGCAATCGAGACTGCACCGGTCGAGGCGCTAACACTCAAGGGGAAGGCCGAGCCAGTCGCAGCGCACCGCTTGGTGCGCGTCGTCGAAGGAGCTCCACCGTTCGAGCGGCGGCTCGACGCACCGCTCGTAGGACGCAGCCGGGAGCTCGAGAGAGTGCGGGCCGCCTTCGACCACGCCGTCGAAGAGCGGCGCTGCCGCCTCGTCACGGTGCTAGGACCGCCTGGTATCGGTAAGTCTCGCCTCGCCGGCGAGGTTGCTCGCGAGCTGAGCGACGCGGCCGTCGTCCTCACGGGACGATGCCTTCCATACGGCGAGGGGATCAGTTACTGGCCGCTCCGCGAGATCTTCGCCTCTGCCGATGCCGATGGAGAATTCGAAGCCGCCCTGTCAGGCGAATCTGCGGAAGACGTTTCCTGGAGCGTACGGAAGTCGCTCGAGGTCCGCGCACGCCGGAAGCCGCTGGCGCTAGTTGTCGAGGACATCCACTGGGCCGAGCCGACGCTCCTCGACCTGATCGAACACCTAACCGATTGGACACGCGACGCACCGCTCTGCCTCCTCTGTCTCGCGCGCCCGGAGCTACTCGACGAGCGCCCGGCTTGGGCCAGTGGCCGAGCGAACTCCGAGCTGTTCACACTCCAGCCCCTCGGAGACGACGAGGCCGAGCGGTTGATCGAGAGCCTGCTCGGCGAGACTCGTCTCGACGAAGAGGTACACGCTCGGATCCGAGCCATCGCCGAGGGGAATCCCCTGTTCGTCGAGCAGCTCGTCGCGACGCTTGCCGACGAGGGCGAGACGGGGGTTCCGTCGACGATCCAGGCCCTCCTCTCCGCTCGCGTTGACACGCTTTCGGACGAGGAGCGCGATGTGCTGCAGCACGCATCCGTGGTCGGGCTCGACTTCGAGTGGGAGGCGCTCGCACGCCTCTCTCCAGACGGGCACCGGCCGTCGGGCGCGGTGCTTTCGTCTCTCGTACGCAAGGAGCTCATCCGTCCGCACGAAGCGATCGAGGACAGCTTCCGCTTCCGGCACATGCTCATCAGAGATGCCGCTTACGAGCGAATTCCGAAGGGGCTCCGCGCGGAGTTGCACGAGCGTTTCGCGAACTGGCTCGACGGCCGAGGCGACGAGTTCGATGAGATCGTGGGATACCACCTCGAGCAGACGTACCGGTACCTCGCCGAGCTCGGCCCGGTCGGCGAGCGCACAGGCGTGCTCGCCGCCCGCGCTGCCGCGTGTCTCACCGCCTCGGGTCGCCGCGCCTACGACCGTGGCGACTCGGGCTCGTCGTCGAACCTGCTCGAGCGGGCAGCGTCGCTGCTCTCTACCGACGAGCCGGCTCGGGTGCGCATCCTCCCCACGCTCGGTCGAGTGCTCCGCGATGCAGCTCGAATGAGCGACGCGGAGGCGGTTCTCGCTGAGGCGGTCGAGCTCGGGCGGGCAACGCGCGACAGACTCGTGACCGCGGATGCGACGGTGGCGCTCCTGGATATCCGCTTCCATCGGAAGGAACTGACGCGCGACGAGGTCCTGGACGGGCTGGAGACGGCGATGGCGACCTTCGAGAGCCTCGGCGACGGGGCGGGGATGGCGCGCGCCCTAACGCTTCGAGGAAAGCTCACCTTTTGGGCAGGTCAAGCCGCGGCGGCATTCGAGGACTTCATGCGCGCGGCGCAGACTGCCAACGACGTGGGCGACCGGTTGGAGGAGGCCGAAAGCCTCCAGTACGCGCTCAGCAGCATGCACCGCGGCCCGATGCCGGCCGATCAGGCGCTCGCACGATTTGACGAACTCCGCGCACGCACCGAGACGAGCCGACGCCTCGAGATCGGCTATCTCGATAACCGTGCGCACCTCGAAGCGATGCAGGCGCGATTCGACGTCGCCCGCCAGCTCGTCGCGCGAGCGAAGGCGCTCGCAGAGGAACTAGGGCAGACCTCGCTCCTCCGCTCGCACATCCAGCCGGCCTCGGCCTACGTCGAATTCCTTGCGGGAAACATCGCCGAAGCCGAGCACGAGCTGCGCGAGGCCTGCGAGGCGACAGAACGCATGGGCGAACTCAGCTTCCTTTCGAGCATCTCTCCGATCCTCATCGACCTAGTTCTCATGCAGGGACATGACGAAGAGGCTCTGCAGCTCACCGAACGCTGGCGCGCCGAACGCCTGACCGATCCCGGGGACGTCGACGCGCAGGCCGGCTGGCTTCGCGTGCGAGCGAAGACACTCGCCCGAGTCGGGCAGCTGGCCGAGGCGGAACGGCTCGCACGCGAAGCCGAGGCAATGATGGCGGCAAGCGATTACCTCGACGCACACGCCGCGACAGTCGCCGACCTCGGCGACGTCCTCAACCTCGCGGGCAGGGTCGACGAGTCGGCTGCCATGACGAAGAAAGCGATCTGGATGTACGAGCAGAAGGGCAACATCGTCGTCGCGCGCGAACACCGGGCGCGTCTCGCGGACCGTGGGTTCGAGGTGTAAGGGAGACGCTAAGGGCGTTTTCGGGCCTCGCGCCCTTGTGGTCTCCAGCTGGAAGGCGCTGAGTGCCACCTCCCGACGCGCGGCTCGTGCTCCGCCTTTGTGCGCATCGGACGAGATCGACGCAATGGTCGTGGGTTTGGCCGACTGGCGAGGCGATCGCCTTGCGCAGATCCGCAAGCTCATTCATGACGCCGATCCCGACGTCCTTGAGGACGTGAAGTGGCGCAAGCCGTCGAACCCAACGGGGGTTCCGGTGTGGTCGCATGGCGGGATTATCTGCACGGGCGAGATCTATAAGGACAAGGTCAAGCTCACGTTCGCTGAGGGCGGGTCGATCGAGGACCCAGCAGGGCTATTCAACTCCAGCCTCGGCGGCAAGGCGCGGCGTGCCATCGACCTGCGAGAGGGCGACGAGCTCAACGACACCGCCTTCAAGAACCTAATCCGGGCTGCCGCCCGGCTTGGGTAGGAGCGGAACGTCGGCAGCGCATCGTAGACCTCGCGTAGTTCCAGGGTGGAGTTCCGTTCTTTCGGCATTGCTTTACTCCTTCCCATCCCTGTATGTTGTACGTACGCAGCAGCATAGAGGGCAGGCGTAGGTGCTGTTTTGTCCAACGAGCCATTTTAGACGCGCATTTTGTCTTGCATTACGTTCGACCGTGGCGCACCACTAGTCTCGGTTACCGCGGGGTACCCCCGCACCACGGGAAGCGGTCTAGGTTCATCCACTGAACCTACCGCCCCACCAAAGAGACAACCTCGTAAGGGACTCTCTGCGAGGTAAAGCCAACCAGTCCCCTTGGGACTCTCTACCAAGAGGAGTGACGTGCATTCGTCCCGATCCTGCAGAGTGCAATGACGAAGACGTCGCTCTCCTGGAAGATTTCCGATCACTACCCGCTCTGGGCCGAGTTCTCGGTTCGATAGCTGCTCGGGCGCGGGATCGTGGGCTGGTGCCCGTTCCAGTTCAGCTTACGACGCAGGCGACTCGCGTGCGTCGAGCGTGCGGGTCCAGCCTATGAAGTTATCGCCCTGCTGAGGTCTTCGGAGTCCGGAGCCGTGTCGGCGTGTCGGTGGGCGACCTTCCACTCGCCATCCTCACGCCGGTAGACCTGAGTCGCACGGAGAACGTACTGCCGCGGCTCGCCGTTGATCGACGCCTGCGTCCTTTCGTACCCGACGCTGAAGGCCATGTCGCCGACTACGTCGGCGGCAACGATCTCATACACGTACGAGGTGCAGGCCGAGAAGATGTCCCCGAGGCTTTGGAACAGGTCTCGAACCGCCTCCTGACCGACTGCCGATCGCGCCGCGCCCAGGACCGACACCGGCTCTCGCATGGACCAAAGCTCCAAGCGCGGACTTGGGTCGCCGTTGTGTAGAGCGGTCTCGGCGTCCCTGAGCCGAGTCTGCGTCCACGCCACGAAGTCATCTCGATCGCTCATGGGTCTCCTTCCGCCAGGGATCTCGCGGCAGCTCGTTTCAGGCAACGGTGTACCACTTCCCAGCGAGTCGCCCGGCCTGCCTCGAGCGCGACGCCTCGTTAGTTCGGGCACGCGTGCCGCCTCCTACCAGGCACTTGCGGCCCGTTTCCCGCTTCATCCGGGTACGTTGAAAGAGGAAACGCTGTGAGCGGCAAACCTGGTACGGAGCGGCGCAGGAGTCGAACCTACCTAACGACGGGTTGCGCCGCCTTACCGGTTTTGAAGACCGGCTCGGCCACCGCCGCAGCCGTTAGCTGAGGCGCGAATTGCCCCCGGGCGCGTGACACCGTGCGCCACTGGATGCGCCAGTCTGCGATCACGGCGTAAGGCCAAGGAGTAGCTCGGGTCCCTGCGGGGGCTTGTGGTGCGGGTCAAGGGTCGGGTTTCAACTCTTGAGCCGCCGGAGAGAGCTTTTCGAGTCCCCGGCATCGCCACGGCCCGGGGCTTCATCCGCGACTGAGCGATCGGAGGTCTAGGAGGATGGCGACTCGGACGGATTTCAGTGATCGAGAATGGGAAGACTTGCGACGCGGTGTGACGGGAGCTGCGCTACTTGTCTCAGCAAGCGATTCAAGCTTCTTCGATACGTTCAAGGAGGCAGGTGCTCTCGGCAAGCACTTTGCTTCGGGGCGAAATGAGTCGAGCGAGTTGATTCGGGATCTCAGCGGGGAGCGCGGTACCGGATTCTCGATCGGCACATCACGTTCGGAACTCGAACAGGAGACGATCGATGCGCTACGCAGCGCTCGCGCCGTGCTGGAGGCGAAGGCACCCGAAGAGCTGGACTCCTACCGCGCGTTCGTACTCGAAGTGGCGCAGTCGGTGGCCAACTCGGCTGGCGGAGGCGAAGAGGCAGAGGGAAAGGTCATTGAACGGATTCGTAGTGCTCTGGAAGACGGCGAGCCTCCGTCTCAGACGGGATAGCAATGCCTTCGAGGGACGGAATCACAGTCCGGGTCAGGTCGTGAAGGCGGTTCGCGTGAGGGCGGTTCGCGTCCAGACCTGAGCGAAGACCGGTCAGGCCGCCGGGCCCGCGCCGCCCATGGAGCGGTCTGCGAACTCTGCGACCTGGCTGCGCGCCACGGCGTGCGCCAGTACCGGACAGCTCCGGACGAGGAGCGACAAGTGCCGCCACGCATATGAGGGGTTCAATTAGCGGAACGGGAACGACCACATAGGCGCCCCTCGATGGGCTTCCTGTCGGTAAGGGGACGGCGGTACCCCCCGCGATCAGCGTAAGACGGTGGGACTGTCGGCCCCCGCAGCAAGTTGCACGACTGAGAAGGCTCGGGAGGCTACGAAGTATCTTCGGCGGCTGAGTCGAGACGTCTATCAGCGTCAATGGCGATTCGCTGTTCGTCCGGATGCTTCACCACAACGTTGAAACGCGTCGAGCTCTCGATCACTGACTCGACATCGGGAATCTCATGGCCGGGAACGACGAAGAAGTGCGTCGCGTTTGCGCGTACTCGGACGTAGTCAGCCGAGCTCGTTTCGAGGCTCTGGTAGCACTCACCGTCGCCACATTCGCAGACGATCTCGAAAGACTGCAGCTGATCTGGGGTGAGGCCGCCGATCCGCTCGTTTACCTCACGAAAAACAGCCTCGTTTTTGGCGATCCGATCCTTACGAAGGGTGCTCACTGTTTCTCCTTCAGGTGTAGCCAATCAGCATATCGAGGGTCTCATCGCCGCGGGTTGGCTCACGATCGACGCTGCCTCCACCTCGCGATAACCCTTCCGACAGGAGCAGGCGCCAATTCAAGCGGGGCCCGCGTGCGGACCCCGCTTGAATTGGGAGTCAGGAGCAAGCCTTCGGGCGTCAGGAGCGAACCTTGCTAGCGAGACTTTCCAAGAGCCCCTCGGACTCCTCCGACACGACGCCGGTCGGCCCGTCCGGGAGGCCTGCCTTCTTGCGGAGCTTCTGAGCGATCTCGGCGACCTCCTCCGGTGCGTAGTCCGGTGCGAAGACGGCCGGCTGCGGGGGGAGGTCGTGCGCCGGAGCGCCCACGGGGTGGGGAACGTCCGCGACGACGAGCTCGTCGCCCGTCTCGGGGTGCTCGCCGTTCCAGACCGCGACGACCTCCTGGAAGTCCTCCTGCGAGAAGCGGTACAGCTTCGCGTGCTCACCGCGCTCGATGTGCGGCTGGCACTCGGGGATCTTGTCAGTCGGGATGCGTGGGCTCGGGAACATCTTCATGAGCTTCGCACCCGTCAGATGCTCGATGGCCCGCGCATAAGCAATCTGGTGGACGCCGCCGCGGACGAGCAGATAGCCGGTCAGCGCGCGTGCCGCGGGGTGCTCGACCATCTCGTAGACCTTGAGCTTCCCGTTCCGAGCCCCGGTCTCGAGGAAGAAGTTATGCGTCAGGTCCTCGACGAGGTCGCCCGACGAGAAGACGTAGTCGCCGTTCCACGGCCGCCCCTGCGAGTTCTGCGGGAGCGCGCCCTGGCCACCGACGAGGAAGTGGTGCGGGTTGCCGACACCCTTCAGCTCGGCAAGAGCGGCCTCGGGTGCGCGGCCGTTGTCGACCGGGGTCGCGCCCGTCAGCATCGTGTTGATGGTCGCAGAGACGAGCTCGACGTGTCCGAACTCCTCCGTCGCGATCGACGAGACGAGATCGTAGAACGGTCGGGCGCCTTGCCGGGCGCGGAAGTTGAAGGACTGGAACGTGTAGTTCAGCCAGGTCGACATCTCGCCGAACTTGCCGCCAAGCAGCTCCTGGACGGCTTGCGCGCCGGCAGGATCCGGGTCGGACGGCGGCGGAAGCTCGACGCCCATGCGGTCGAGTCGAAGAATCATGAGACCCCTTTCCTAGTGGTGCGGACGCGATCTCCCGTTCCCGGCTCGCGTGCGGCGAAACCAGCTCGAAAAGGATTGCGATTTACCGTTCCCCATCACTCTTAAGACACCGTCGGCGGCGAGGGTGTCCGACCCGGCTCCGGCTAATCTCGGCAGATCAAGGCCAGCCGGAAGTCGCATCGGGCCTACGATCGCTAGGGGCTTTTCGGGAAACGCCAGCTTCCGGCGTGCCTTCGAGCGCCCAGCGCAGCTCGGTCTCGTTCCCGCCGTGCCTCCTGGCGCTCCAGAGCAGCGCGCAGGCGCTCGAGTTCCGACCGGCGTTCGTCTCCGACGCTGTCCCAGTGGTGAGCGGCTTCATCATGGCCCTTCGCCGCTCGCTCACTCGCCTCAGCGGCAGAACGATGGCGCTTGGTCTCATCGTTTACAGAGGCAAAGATACTTCGCGGATAGACGAAAGACGAAGCTTTGAACTGCAACGCACAGCCGGGACAGTACGCTAGGACGGTCGCGTAACCCTCGCCTACCGCATCGTCAAAGAGAAGCGCGATCCAGTGCCGCGCCTCCTCCAAGGCCTCCTGGCCGCACTCGATACACCGCAGCATCCGTTCTCCTAAACGAGGGCGGTCGCCTCCGGCCCAATCTGCCCCTGGCCCTCGACGCGCTCCTGCCCATGCCTTGTAGGGGCGAAACACTCGATTTACGTGCGACCCGACTAATCCAACTGACGCCGAGGTCGGCACGTCGTCGAGCAATCGACTGCTGGCGATCAAGGGTGCGGTCGGCGACGAAGCAATGACCAGCTTCTAGACCGCGAGCGCCAGGACGACGCCGGCTACGACGAGGTGCGCACCCGGCAGGTGGAGGGCGCAAAGAATCAGTCGCTACTGCGGGACTAAGCGAGCGGATCGCCGCGTTTCCCTCCTCGTCGGAGTTGGAAGATCCTGTGCGAATGCGAGGACACCTCCTGTACGGATTTCATCGGCCTGCGACTGCCGAGTACGAGGCGATTCGCGAGCATCCCGCCCGTTTTCCGATCAAGCCCGGCCACGACGACCCTGTGATCGAGCGGGTCGCCGCGCTCCTCGAGCAACGCCTATTTGGTGAGTCGGCTACTGAGCCCGCTTCTACGGTTCCTTCGATCGGTACCAAATCCCGGTACCAATCCCGGCTCCGTCGTCCGACGAGAAACTCTGGCGCCCGGGTCCTCGGACCGTTGGCATTTCCACCGCTGGAGCCCGAGGATTGATGCCGTCCGGAGGATCTGGTCGAACTCACGGTACATTGGCTAGTCAGAGCGGTCTTCAACAAGGAGAGGTCATGGCAGTAGGCCCCGTTGACGTCTACATCATCGGTTTTCCAGGCAACAAGTTCACCGGGCAGATCGCGCCGGCGATCCTCGACCTCGTGGAGGACGGCACGATCCGCGTGCTCGATCTGCTCTTCGTGATGAAGGATGCGGATGGCGTCGTGACGTCACTCGAGATTGCGGACCTGGACGAGGAGGCCGCGGCCTTCCTCTCCATCGACGTCACACAGCCGGGTGCGTTGGGGCACGAGGATGCCGAGGAGGTCAGCGACGACCTCCCGTCCGACAGCTCAGCCCTGCTGATCGCGTTCGAGAACGTGTGGGTCGGGAAGGTGGTCGATGCTCTGCGGGCTGCGGACGCCGTGTTGATCGACTCGATCCGGATCCCGGTCGACGTCGTGGAAGCGTTGGAGGCAAGTTAGCCCAGCCCCCGTCGAAGAGAGAGAGGTAGCGAAAATGGGACTTCTAGGAATGGCAGCGCGCACCGCCGTCGTGGCGGGAACCGCCACCGCCGTGTCGGGGCGTGTGCATCGCCGTCAGGCCGCCAGATGGCAGGAGCAGGACGCGCAGGAGCCGCAGTACGCGCAGCAGGCGCCGCCGCCGCAGGAGGAGGACACGACCGCGCAAATCCAGAACCTGGCGGCGCTGAACAAGCAGGGCGTGCTCACCGATGAGGAGTTCGCGGCCGCCAAGGCCAAGATCCTCGGAATCTGACCGGAACACGCTGCCTCGTGCGACACGTCGAGGCGTACTCGCGGCTGGCAGGGGTCTACGACGAGATCGTCATCGACCCCTGCCACGACCGCTGGGCCTCGTTCCTCCACGAGCTCTGGAGTGCCGATCCGGAGGGCGTACGCTCGGTGCTCGATCTCGGCTGCGGCACCGGCTTGCTGGCAGGTCAGTTGGCCGTACGGGGCTACCGGGTCGTCGGCGTCGACGCCTCCGACGCGATGCTGACCCTTGCTCGCGAGCGCCTCGGCCACGCGGTGACCTTGAGGCGGATCACGCTCCCCGACCTGACGGTTGACGATGTCTTCGACGCGGCGGTCTGCACGTTCGACGGCCTCAACTACCTCACGCCGGACGAGTTGCGGCTGACGATTGACGCGGTGGCCGGCTGCATTCGTCCCGCCGGCTGGCTCGTCTTCGACCTCCACACCGACGCGATGATGAACTTCACCGTCGCCAACCCCACGGTCGCGGGTCGATCGGCGGGGAACGACTTCGTGATCAGCAGCGTCGCCGATCCCGGCGCCCGCACGTGCGACACCAGAATCGAGCTCACGCGAACCCGTGACGGAGAGCCCTTCAGCGAGCAGCACCGCCAGTACTTCCACGCGGACACGGATGTCCGTGCCTCCCTGCAGGACGCCGGCTTCGCCGTGACCGCGGTAGCCGCGGAGTACACGCATGAGCCGGCGGACGCGTCGACCCTGCGCGCGACCTGGACTGCACGGCTCCTCCGATCTGATCCCCTGCGCCGGCAGCCCCCGGAGCAATGAGGGGGAGGCCGTCGCGCGCGATCCGGCGCGACGGCCTCGATCTACGAGCGGCGCTTAGCGGGCGGAGGCGAGGTCCTCCCTGCTCTCGCTCCAGCGCGCGGTCAGTGCGTAGAGGACGATGATGTTCAGCGCCATCACAGTCAGCGACCAGAGCGGATACTGGCTGTTGCCGAGGAAGCCGAGCTGGGCGATGAAGTTCAGCGATACGACCACGATCGCAAACCAGCGCGCCCAACCCTGCGCGGCGACCAGTCCGAGGCCTGCGAGAACGAGCAGAACGCCCCAGATCAACAGGATCCAGCCCCACGCCGTCAGGTCAACGACGAGGAAGCCAGAGCGAGTGACGACGAAGTACTCGTCTTCGAACAGGGCGATCAGGCCCTGAAAGAAGTCGATCGAGCCGATGATCAGCAGCAACATGCCGGCGAAGCCGATCCAACCTGCCATGCTCTTGGAGTTCACCTGTTTCCTCCCAGTAGGAACATCAGTAGCCGCGTCCCGAAGGGATCGCGCGCTGCCCTCGAATCCGTTGGACCCCGGATTCGCGCTAATAGTCGCACTCCCTGCGGACGTGGAGTTGTCCGGCGTGACGCCAGGGCGCGTTGTCGTGATGTGTTGCTTCTCCTCTCCGCAGCCCTCGGGCCGCGCCAACTAGGTCTAACCGCTGGTCTGCCGTGCGGAGGCAGAGGTCGAGCTGCGCGGGAGGGCGCCGTGATGCTGCGGCCTCGCTCGTTTGACCGTGCGGCCCGATGGTGGCCCAAACTCTGCGGAATTCGCTCTCATTGGCGGTACGGGAGAGCAAATACGCGCGTAACCATGACGATCTCGTTCCGATCACGCGCGCGAGCTCGCACGCATGGGCGCCTGACTTCGTCAGGCGCTGGCATCGATCCTCCGGCTCGAAAACAGCGTCACGTGCCGGTCTGAGCCCAGCCCGACGGCTGGTTCGCTGCTTTACGATCGTGCTGGAACGGCGTGACTATGAAGCTACTCGGCAGCATCCAGCCCGCTTTCCGATCAAGCTTGGTCACATGCTGCCCGACGTTGAGCGCGTCGTTGACCGCCAATCCTCGTATCTCATCGTGGAAAGCTCGGTGATGCCCGCGAGGTCGCCGAAGCCCTCAACCCGGCTCCTAGACCCTCAACCCCGGAGCGCGAGCGGGGGACCGAGTCTGCTCAGTCAGTGATTTGGTCAGTGATGCGGGCGATCTGCTCTTCGTCCACGTGCTTCTCGACCACGTTGAAGCTCTCCGTACTCGAGATGACTGTCTCAACGTCGGGGATCTCGTGACCGGGCACCACGAAGAACTGCGTCGGCTCGCCTCGAACCCGTGAATAGTCCTCAGTCGAGACTTCTACAGTTTCGTGGCAGTCTCGATCGCCGCACTCACACACGACCTCAAAGGATGGGAGACGAGCCTCCGTCACTTCCTGGATCCGCTGGTTCACCTCGCGAAACAGAGCCTCATTCTTAGTGATTCGATCCTCGCGAGACACGATCCGGGTCACTCCTTTTCCACCAGCTCGTACGGCCCTAAGGTGTCGACGACGTGCTCAGCCTCGGCTTGCAGGTGTCCCGCAATGATTATGAAGCGATCCTCATGGGCCCGTACCTCCTGGTACTGCCCCCCAGTCACCTCGACCCGGCCCAGGCAGAGGTCATCAGCGCACTCGCACAAAAAAGGGATGACGGACTCCTCGTGAGGCTCCACGAGCTCGGCGAGCCGTTCATTCGCCGAGCGAAACGTCTTCTCGTTCTCGACGAGACGCTGCTCCCGAGTACTCACAGCCCCTCGATTCCGCGCGACGTCTTGTCGCAAACCTGGGGTCCCTGTCCCCCTGTTCACAGGAGCCCTCACGCGCGCCCGTGCACGCGCGTGTAGATGAGCGCCTTCGCCCGCCTTCTGCCGGCGAGGGATGGGGCACCCCGCGGACGCGGGAAAGATGGTGGGACTCTCTGATCAGTACGGTCCTGGAAGGAGCTCAACGCTCTCGCCCGCGCACGCGCGTGTGGAAGCGCGTCTTCTTTTCTTGCTGGCGAGGGATGGGGGGTACCCCCACGGACGCGTGAAAGAGGGTGGGACTCTCTGACTTGCCACTAGAGCATTCGGCCTACGTCTTGGCGGTCGTCCATCCGCGCAAGGCGCCCACTGTCTGCCGGATCGTGCGGCGTTCATGGACCGGCGCTCGCTCGAGCGAAACGTCGGGGTGGCGCGCTGCCCACACGTCCAGCCAAAGTTCCAGCGCGTGAAAAGAACGCACGTCCTCGGCGTGGATTCGTCTTGTCGGGGATCGGTCTTCGACGAGAAGCGTCGCCTCGTCAAGGCGAGTAGGAAGAAATCCCGCCCACCGTAAGAACGTCTCAAGGTCCTCGCTCAACGTTCGGTCACTGACCGTGACCTCGACCGGCCAGACCACCCTCACCCGTGCCAACTTAACTGCCTCCCGCGCCGCTGATAGACCCCTCAACCGCACCGGTTGCCCCCTAGCGGCGCATCCGGCCCGCCTCGACCCACGATCGACTGTCCTAGTCTCCCAGTGAGGACGCCAAGAAAAACGCCCTCTTACGGTTTCTTGACGGGTTCGTCACGGATTTCGCGGTTCGGCCACCCGATCCGCACGGCTTTGACCCCGAAGCGATGGGATCGGCGTGAGTGTTGACCCGCGGCGCGCCTGCTCCATAGTCAATCGAGGCCAGGATGTACGGGGCCTTGAACGCGGCGACAATGATGGACGATCAGCGTCCGACCCCCCGATCCGACCACCCGTCTATTCTCCCGCCGCCTCTCTCTGCAACAGCAGCCTGCTCGTCGGCGACGCGGCCGCGAAGCAGCTCGTCAATGGCCCGAAGCGCAACATCTCGCCCGGCCCCGTCAGGCCAGCTCCACTGAATACCGGCCCGAAGCTCCAACAGCTCGTCTAGGTTCGTGTACGTGGCGACCCCCTTACGTCGCGCCCCTCGTCTCCGTCCTACCCAGCAAACCGCCTCACTACGCTCAAGACGATCGGCCGCGCCGACCAGAAACTCGCCTTGAGTTTCCCGCCTCACGGAATGGGAAGCCTCTGCCGGGGCCCGGCGTTCCTGAGGAGGACGGTGGCCCTGGGTGCATCCAAGGGGCGGGGTCGAGACTTCGAGGGGGTCGAAGGTACTCCCCCGCCCTTCCTACTGCAGAGGGCCGGATTGCTCCGGCCCTCTAGACCCCGCCGTAGAGAGCGGCGACTTGGTCTGAGGTGAGAGTCATGCTTGGGGTTTCCTTTGTTTGCTTTTCCTTCTGACACCCTTATTATCGGCCCTGTTGTCAGGTTTGAAAACCCCAAATCCCTAGTTAGGCCTCATGAGGCCGCATTTTTGGCCTCTTTTTGTTTGGATTTGCGTGGGCTAGTCGATCAGCTTCCGCGTCATGGCGAAGATCGCCACGCGCCACGTGAGGATCCCGAAGCCGATGAGCACGAGCCCATGCACCCAGTCCCACGGGTCAAAGCCGAACGCGGCACCGCGAACCAGCTCGACCAAGTGGTAGAGCGGGTTGATGTTGGCGAGCACCCGCGCCCACTCGGGCAGCTCGCTGATTGGGAAGAAGGTGCCGGCCACGAGAAAGAGCGGAGTCAGTACGGCGCTCACGATGTAGTTGAAGTTCTCGAAGGAGCTGGCGAAGCCCGCCACCGAGATCCCGAAACCTGCCCAGCCGAAGCCACCAACGCAGGCGATGAGCGGCACAAAGAGCATCCCCCATGAGGGGTCAAGTCCGAAGCACATCGCGACGATAAGCGGCACACAGCCATAGACGCCTGCCCGAATGGCGATCCACACCGCCTCTGCTGTAACTAGCTCTTCGGTGTCAACGGGAGCCGCCAGGATGGCGTCATATGTGCGTTGAAAACTATATTTGACGAACGTCCCGAACATGGCCGGGAAGGCACTCGAGAAGAGAACCGCGGTGGCGACGATGCCCGTCCCGATGAAGTCGACGTAGTCGTACCCGGCGACCTCGCTGACGAGGGTGCCGAACCCGAACCCGAACGCGAGCAGGTAGATGGTCGGCTCGACCGTCGACGAGAAGGTCGAGGAGCGCCAGTAGGACGAGTAGTTGACGACCTCGCGGACGAGGACGCCGGTGAGCGCCGGGCGCTCGAGCCGGCCGAGACGCAGGGGCCTCTGCGCTGAGGGCGCGGTGGTCGCCATCAGTCGATCTCCTCGCCGGTCAGGAGGACGAAGACGTCCTCGAGGTTCGCCGGGCGGCGCTCACCCTCGGGCGCGCGCCCGTCGGCGTCGTCGACCCCGAGCACCGAGACGCTCGTGCCCGTGCGGCGCGTACGAAAGCCCTCCGCCCGCGCGGACGCCTCGACCTCTGCGAGCCTCGCGGGAGCCCCGTAGACCTCCACGGCCTGGGCGCCGGCGTGGGTGTGGACGAGCTCCCACGGCGGGCCCGCGGCCACGGACTTCCCGTGGGACATGATCAGCACCGTGTCCGCGAGGCGCTGCGCCTCCTCGATGTAGTGCGTCGACATGAGGATCGTCGTCCCCTCGGCGCGGAGCGCGTCGATCAAGGCCCAGAGCTCCTGGCGCACCTGCGGGTCGAGGCCGACGGTCGGCTCGTCCATCAGGAGGAGCCGCGGCTGGTGGACGAGCGCGCGGGCGATCAGAAGCCGACGCCGCATCCCGCCTGAGAGCTTGTCGACCCTCGTGTCGCGCCGGTCGGCGAGGTTCGCGATCCTGAGCGAGCGCTCGATCGCCTCGCGCCGATCCTTGCGGCCGATGCGGTACAGGTGCGTGAAGACGAGCAGGTTCTGCTCGACGGTGAGCGTCGTGTCGAGGTTGTCGAGCTGCGGGACGACGCCGCATTGCGCCCGAGCCGGCTTCGAGTTCTCCGGCAGCCTGAAGCCGAGCACCTCGAGCTCGCCCTCGTCGGCGATCGCCTGCGCGGTCAGCATCCGCATGGTCGTGGACTTCCCGGCACCGTTCGGCCCGAGCAGGCCGACGCACGTCCCAAGCGGGACGTCGAGGTCGAGGCCGTCGACCGCTGTGATCGGGCCGTAGCGCTTCACGACTCCGCGGAGCCGAATGGCGAGCTCGTCGGGCACCCGATGAGGATGCCAATTTGCCGCTGGGCGGGGGAGGACGTGCGCTGGGCGCGTCTGTAGGGTCCGGCGCCGTGGATCCGATCCGCGTCCTGATCGCCGACGACCAGGCGCTGCTCCGCGGCGGCTTCCGGATGATCCTCGACGCTCAAGCCGGCGTCGACGTGGTCGGGGAGGCGTCCGACGGACTCGAGGCGCTGCGGCTCGCCGAGGAGCTCCGGCCGGACATCGTCCTCATGGACGTCCGCATGCCCGACCTGGACGGGCTCGAGGCCACCCGCCGGTTGACGGCCCGGCGCGACGCCCCGAAGGTGGTGATGCTGACGACGTTCGATACGGCTGAGGTCGTCTATGAGGCCATGCAGGCCGGCGCGAGCGGCTTCCTCGTCAAGGATCTGCCTCCCGACCAGCTCGTCGCGGGCATCCGGACTGTGGCGGCAGGGGACGCGCTCCTCGCTCCCACCGTTACCCGGCGCCTGATCGAGGAGTTCGTCAGCCGGCCTCCGCCCGGGGCTACCGAGCCGCCTGAGCTCGGGGAGCTGACCGAACGCGAGGCCGAGGTGCTTCGGCTCATCGCACGCGGGTTGTCGAACGGCGAGATCGCCCAAGAGCTCGTCGTCAGCGAGGCGACGGTGAAGACGCACGTCGCCCACGTGCTCCGGAAGCTCGACCTCCGCGACCGTGTGCAGGCGGTCGTGTACGCGTACGAGTCCGGCCTGATTCAGCCCGGGGCGTAGCCGTCTCGGCCTCATCCCTGAGGATGAGACGGGCTCGTTCGAGTTCATCCTCGAGGCTGGCACGAAATCGGCTCTCCGGGCGAGGATTTCCGCCCGGCTCCGGCGTAGCGTCTGCTTCATCGAGACACACCGCCCACAGGCGGCCGACCGAAGGAGCAACGAATGTTTCGCGCAGGTGACACGATCGAGAACCCGGTGACCGGCGAGCGCCTCGTCTTTCGCGCGACGGCCGCCGAGACCAGCGGTGAGCTGACCGCCTTCGACACGTACGTCCAGCCGAACGGCGCAGTCGCCGCAGCCCACTACCACCCGATTCAGGCCGAGCGCTTCGAGGTCGTCTCGGGGACGATCGGGCTGAAGGTCGACGGCAAGAAGCTCGAGCTCGGGGCCGGGAAGGTCGCCGTCATCGACCCCGGCACGCCGCACAGGTTCTGGAACGCCGGCGACGATGAGCTGCACTTCGTCGCAGAGGTGCGCCCCGCGCTTCGGTTCGAGGAGATGATCCGGACGATGTTCACGCTGGCCGCCGACGGCAAGACGAACCGAAAGGGAATGCCGAACCCGTTCCGGATGGCCGTGATTGCGGCCGAGTATCGGGACATCATCCGGCTTCCGTTCCCGCCGGCTCGGGTGCAGGACCTGGGCCTCGCGCTCGGAGCGCCGCTCGGCCGGCTCATGGGCTACGAGCCCGTCTACGAGCCCGCGGGACAGCCCGCAATCGGCCTCGGCGTCTAACCCACTGCATCTCACGTAGGGGCGGGGCCTGGCCTCGCCCCTACGGGTACGCTCCGACCCGCATGGCCACTGCCTCGTCCGAGCACACCCGACTCCAGCGGGAATCGCTGCCCGCCACCTGGCTTGCGGCCCGGCTCGGAACCGAGCCCGAGCGGGTCGAAGTCCTGCGACGAAGCGGGGAGCTGCTCGGCTTCCGTGAGCCTGGCGGGCAGGAGTTCCTCTACCCGGTCTGGCAGTTCGACCGCGACGGGTCCCCTTTTGACTGGGTCGTACGTGTGGCGGGGGCGGCGCGCGAGGCGGGGGTCTCCGGCGAGCGGCTCTACGAGATCCTGAGCATGCGCTCCGGAGTCGTCGGCGGGCGCCGCGTCTCCGAGCTCCTGCGGGCGGGCGACGAGGAAGCCGCCCTGGCTGCGATTCGCACCGCCGCCTGAGCCGCGTCAGGACGCCGAGGCGAGCACCTCGCCCGACGTCAGGACGACGCCGTTCTCACAGCGCGCCTCGACGAGCCCGCCGCCGAACTGCTCTGCGTAGAGACCCGCGTAGAGGCCGCCGACCTCGAGGAGCTCCTCGTGAGTGCCCTGCTCGATGAGCCGGCCGCGCTCGAGGACGAAAATCACGTCGGCGCGGAGGATCGTCGAGAGGCGGTGCGCGATCGCGATCGTCGTCCGACCGGCCATCAGGGGCTCGAGCGCGTCCTGCACCAGCCGCTCGCTCGCGGTATCGAGCGCTGACGTCGCCTCGTCCAGGATCAGGATTCGCGGATCCTTGAGGAGCACGCGCGCGATTGCGAGACGCTGTTTCTCGCCCCCCGACATGCGGTACCCGCGCTCGCCGACGAGCGTGTCGTAGCCCTCGTCGAGCTCGACGATCCGCTCGTGGATGTGCGCCGCGCGGGCCGCGGCCTCGAGTTCCTCGTCGGAAGCGTCGGGACGGGCGTACTCGAGATTGCGCCGCACGCTCGCGTGGAAGAGATACGTCTCCTGCGTGACCATCCCGATCAGGTCTGCGAGCGACGAGAGCCGGAGGGCGCGGACGTCGAAGCCGTCGATCTCGACGGCGCCCTGGCTCACGTCGTAGAGGCGCGGCACCAGGTAGGCCAAGGTCGTCTTGCCGGCCCCGCTCGGCCCCACGACCGCCGCGAGCTGGCCGGGCTCGATGTCGAGGCTGACGTCCTCGAGCGTCCAGAGCCGAGGAGCAAGTAACAGACTGTTACTTGGACGCTCTCCGTCGGCTCCGTTGACTGCGGCAAGGTCAGTCTCGTCGGAGAGAGGGGCCGGGAGGCGTGGCTCCTCGTAGCGGAACGACACCTCCTGGAAGGCGATCCGGCCCGCAACCTCCTCACGCGAGAGCGGGACGGCGTTCGGCGCGTCCACGATGTCGTGCTCGAGGTCGAGGTACTGGAAGACACGCTCGAAGAGCGCGAGCGAGGACTGGATCTCGGTGGAGACCTGGAGGAGCGACCCGACGGGAAAGAGGAGCCTCGTCTGAAGCGCGGTGAACGCGACGATCGTGCCCGCGCTGAGCGCCGTCGAGCCACCTGAGATCAGGAGGCCGGCGACGAGGTAGACGGCCGCCGGCGTCACCGCGAAGAAGGTCTGCACCACCGCGAAGAACCCACGGCCGACCATCTGCTGGCGCACCTGGAGCTCGGCCAGCCGCCGGTTCTCCTCCCGGTACTCCTCGATACCGGCTTGCTGGCGGTCGAAGACCTTCGTGAGAAGAACGCCCGACACCGAGAGCGTCTCCTCCGTCAGCGCCGAGAGGTCAGCGAGTGACTTCTGCGTCGACGACGCGAGCTTTCGGCGTGCGCGTCCGACGCGGTAGGTCAGGTAGATGAAGATCGGGACGACGCAGATCGAGAGGAGCGTCAGCTGCCACGAGAGGATCAGCATCGCCACCAGCGTCGAGAGCACGATCACGCCGTTCGACACGATGCTTGACACCGTGCTCGTGACGACCGTCTGAACACCGCCGACGTCGTTGGCGAGGCGTGACTGGATCTCGCCGGTCCGCGTCGCGGTGAAGAAGCGGAGCGACATGCGCTGGAGGTGTGCGTAGAGGTCGTTCCGGAGGTCCTGCATGACTCGCTGGCCAATCACTGCGGTCAGGTAGGTCTGCGCCACCGAGATCACGCCGCCGATCACCGCAAGGCCGACCATGAGCCCGACCAGCACATACAGCAGGCTGAGCTTCGGCCCGCCTCCCTCCGTCGGGAAGAGCGCGTTGTCGAAGACGACCTTGATCAGGAGCGGGTTCGCGACTCCGATCGCCGAGGCGACCAGGATCGCCGCGACGACCACCCCGACCCGGCCTCGGTACGGCCGGAAGAGCCGCGCGACACGCGGGACGAGCCGCCTCTTGCCGGCCGAATCCGCCATAACCGGGTTCTAGCAGGCGAAACCTACCCCGCTCCCGGCCGCTTACCGCCTCGGATGCCGGAGGAGGTCGGCTACACTGCCGCGCCGTCTGAAGGGTTAGCCCGCTTTGCTTGCGGCTTGCGGGCACAAGGGAGGGGAGGACGTTCTTGCGACGTTTCGTTCTACGGGTGCTGCCGCTGATCGCCCTAGCGGCCGTGCTCTCCGTCACCCTGCCGGGAGCCGTCGGCTCCGGTGGGGCCAAGGCCAAGGCGAAGGAGTTCGTCGTGGTCTACGAGTCCGGTGTCTCGGCCGCGAAGGCCCGAGCAGCCGTAAAGGCAGCCGGCGGAAAGATCGTCAGGGAAAACAGAAAGATCGGCGTGGCCACGGTCACGTCGACGAGCGACAGCTTCCTGGCCGAGGTCGCGGACGCGTCCGCGCTCGTCGGGGCAGCCGTCGCGAAGCCGATCGGCCGCGCAACGCCGAAAGGCGAGATCAAGAAGCGGGACATCGAGCAGCTCTCGAGGCTTCGAGCGGCGTCGAATCGCCCATCGAAGGCCGGCCGGCATGGTCGCCGCGCCGAGCCTCTGGCCTATCTCCAGTGGGACATGAAGATGATCCGCGCGACCGTCAGGGGCTCGTACAAGGTCGAGCCGGGAGATGACGACGTGCTCGTCGGAATCATCGACACGGGCATCGACGGCTCGCATCCGGATATCAAGCCGAACTTCTCGAAGAGGCTGTCCCGGAACTTCACCGAGGACATCCCGCTCGTGGACGGGCCGTGCGCGGAGGATCCCGACGGCTCGTGTGAGGATCCTGCGGACGTCGACGAGGACGGACACGGCACGCACGTGGCGGGGACCGTCGCCGCGCCGATCAACAAGCTCGGGATGGCGGGCGTCGCTCCCAAGGTGACGCTCGTGAACATCCGTGCCGGCCAGGACTCCGGGTTCTTCTTCCTGCAGCCCTCGGTCGACGCGCTCACGTACGCCGCCGACATCGGCGTCGACGTGGTCAACATGAGCTACTACATCGACCCGTGGCTCTACAACTGCACGGACAACCCGGCCGACTCGCCGGAAGCAGCAAATGGAGCAGCAGACGATCATCGAGGCGACCCAGCGGGCGCTCGACTACGCGTGGCAGCGCGGCGTGACCCTGATCGGCGCGTCGGGCAACGAGTGGACCGACCTGGGGAACCCGACGTTCGACGACACGAGCCCGGACTTCCCGCCGGGGACGGAGCACCCCCGGGATGTCGACAACACCTGCCTCGACCTGCCGACGGAGGGCAACCACGTCCTCTCGATCAACTCGGTCGGGCCGACGAAGCGCAAGGCGTACTACTCGAACTACGGTCTCGAGCAGTCCACGGTCGCGGCTCCGGGCGGCGACTCGCGTGAGTTCTTCGGAACCCCGCGTTATCGCCAGCCCGAGAACCTGATCCTCGCTCCGTATCCGAAGAACGTGGCGGAGGCCTTCGAGGAGCTGAATCCCGACGGTTCGCCGAACACGCCGTTTGTGATCCAGGACTGCACCAACGGCAAGTGCGGCTACTACCAGTGGATCCAAGGGACGTCGATGGCCGCACCGCACGCGACGGGTGTCGCGGCGCTGATCATCTCCACGTTCGGTAAGAAGGACTGGAAGAACGACGGCCTGAGGCTGAACCCGTCGATCACGCAGCGGGTGCTCGAGGACACGGCAAAGGAGAAGCCGTGCCCGGCCGAGGATCCGTTCACGTATCCGTTCGACATCGGGCCCGAGCCCCCCGCCGGTACGTACACGGCGACGTGCGAGGGCGATCGGGAGTTCAACGGCTTCTACGGCTTCGGCATCGTGAATGCGCTTGCGGCCGCGAAAGCTGCCGACAAGGCTGAACACGACGACTAGGCCCTAGCCGAGTCATCGTTTCACCCTGAAAGGGGGCCGTCGAACGGCCCCCTTTCTTTATCCCCCGTCCGAGGGTTTCGGGGTCGCCGTTTTGCGTTCCATAGTGCGACGGCAGGCAGGAGAAGGTTTCGGAGAGGAGAGAACTTGCGGCTTTCGTTCCCGACGCGTGCTGCCGTCCTGGCGGCTGTCGTCGCCGGCATTCTGGTGGCTCCGGCTGCCGCCGATGCGGCTCGCTATCTGGTGGTCTATCGCGACGACGACGTGCCGAGGGATGCCGCGCGCGAGATCGCGCGCGCCGGGGGAACGCTCGTCTGGAGCTACGACAAGATCGGCGTCGCTCTCGCCGACTCGGACGACCCGGTCTTCCTCGAGCAGCTCGAGCGCAGGCAGCGGCTCGTGTCCGCGACGTCGGTGGAGGGCCGGCGCGGCTACGACCACGACCATGACTTCGACTTCGACCGCCCCGGCGGTAAGCCGGGGCGCCTACCGAACCAGCCTGCCGCCAACGCCGACACGTTCTCGCCGTTCCAGTGGGGTCTCCGGCAGATCGGCGGTGTGGAAGCACATGCGGTCACGGGCGGAAGCCCGGCCGTCCTCGTCGGGCACATCGACAGCGGCCTCCAGTACGACCACCCGGACCTCGCTGCCAATGTGGATCTCGCCAACAGCGCCTCCTGCGTCGGCGGCGTGCCGAGCCAGAGCGTCGACCCGGCGACCGGGCGGTACCCCTTCGACGACACGGTGGGGCACGGCACCCAGACCGCCGGCCTGATCGCGGCGGACGACAACGGCATCGGCATCGTCGGCGTGGCCCCGAACGTGCGCCTCGCGGCGCTCAAGGTGACGGCGCTCTCCGGCGGCGCGCAGAAGATCTTCCCGGAGGCGGCGGTGTGCGCCTTCATGTGGGCGGCCGAGCGACGGCGTGGACGTCGCGAACGTCAGCCTCGGCGTCGACCGGGTCGAGGCCGGCGTGCCGGCGAGCCAGGTCGGGTACTTCTGCCGCTCCAACCCGGCCGACCGCCCGCTCATCACGGCCGTCGCCCGCGCGGTTTCCTACGCGCAGCGGCGAGGCGTGACCGTCGTCGCGTCCGCCGGCAACACGGGTGTCGACCTGACGAGCCCGCCGGCCGGAGAGGACTGCTTCCGGATGCCGCTCGCTCTTCCGGGCGTAATCGGCGTGACCTCCGAGAGCGCGCTCGCGCAGAAGACCTTCAACTCGAACTACGGCTTCGGGGAGATCGAGCTCACGGCGCCGGGCGGCGACCCGCTTCAGCCCGCGCTTCCGCCGGCGGTCCCGGTGCCGACGGGCCAGAACCTGACGACGTGGTCGTCCCGCGCCGCCCAGGCTCCCTCGCGGACGGACGGCGGCGGCGGGTACCAGAACCAGTTCGGCACGTCGGCCGCGGCGCCGTACGTGACCGGAGTCGCGGCCCTCGTCGTCAGCAGGTTCGGCGACGAGCGTCGCCGGTCGGAGGAGGCACGGATGTCGCCGAGGAGCGTGCGCTCGATCCTGCTTCGCACTGCGAAGCCGATGCCGTGCCCGCCGAATCCCTACGTTCGCGTCGTCAACGCTCCGCCGCCCTTCGGCGGCACGTGGACGGCCGAGTGCCTCGGCTTCGACCGCTACAACAGCTTCTTCGGCGCAGGTGAGGTGAACGCGCTCGACGCGGTCACCTACTCGAGGCGCCACCACGGCTCGCGCGACGACGACGACTGATCGCGCGCATCGGATCGCGCGGCGCTAGTCGCGCGACAGGCAGCGGGGGCGGTTGCGGCACCGCCCCCGCGCCGAGTTTTCTCGCGCCGGATGTCCGCTCTGGCCATGTCAGGGGTCTGACCCCCGCCGTGGCCGAACTGGACGCGGCTCCAGCGGCCGAGTGCGCGGTTGCACCAGGGATTTGACGCCGAACTGGACTCGACTCCATCGGCCATGTAGAGGGGTCTGACCCCGGTCGTGTCCCGAAGGGACGCGCTTCAGGCGTTCTTGACGCCGCCGACGAGGTTCTCGACGGAGGCTTTGGCGTCGCCGAAGAGCATCGCGGTCTTCGGGTTGTAGTAGAGCTCGTTGTCGATCCCGGCGAAGCCGGGATTCATGCTCCGCTTGAGGACGATCACGTTCTGCGCCCGGTCGACGTCCAGGATCGGCATCCCGTAGAGCGGGCTCTCAGGGTTCGACCGCGCGGCCGGGTTCGTGACGTCGTTCGCCCCGATCACGAGGACGACGTCCGTCCGCGGGAACTCCGGGTTCGCGTCCTCCATGTCGAGGAGCTGCGGGTAGGGGACGTTCGCCTCCGCCAGGAGGACGTTCATGTGCCCGGGCATGCGGCCGGCCACGGGGTGTATGGCGTAGCGCACGCGGACGCCGCGGCCCTCCAGGAGGTCGGCGAGCTCGCGGGTCGCGTGCTGCGCCTGGGCGACCGCGAGTCCGTAGCCCGGCACGACCACGACCTGCTGGGAGTACGCGAGCATGACCGACGCGTCGTCTGCCGTGATCTCGCGGACGACGTGCCCGTCTGAGCCTGCGCCCGGCCCCGCGGCAGCCGCCCCGCTCGGCGCCGCGCCGAAGCCGCTGAAGAGCACGTTCGCGAGCGACCGGTTCATGGCCCGCCCCATGAGGACGGTTAGGAGCGTGCCCGAGGCGCCGACGAGCGTGCCGCCGATGATGAGCGCTGCGTTGTCGAGGACGAACCCGGTCGAGGCGGCGGCGAGTCCCGTGAAGGCGTTCAGGAACGAGATCACGACCGGCATGTCCGCGCCGCCGATCGGAAGCACGAGCGTGACGCCGAACACGAGCGCCGCCACGAGGAGGAGCACGGCCCAGATCTGATCCTCCGAGGAGCTCGCCACGACCGCGAAGACGAGCGCCGCGGCCAGGATGAGCCCGTTCACGACCTGCTGCCCTCTGAAGAGGAGCGGGCGGCCTGGGAGGAGCTCCTGGAGCTTCCCGAACGCAACGAGGCTGCCCGAGAAGCTGATCGAGCCGATAAGGGCGGAGAACATGACCGCGGCGAGCGTGTCACCTGCGAGCGCTCCCGCTCCGGGCGCCAGGCGGTGGAACTCTGCGAAGGCAATGAGGGCCGCAGCACCAC
The DNA here is from genome assembly GCA_963733135.1 of uncultured Actinomycetes bacterium. GTDB lineage: Bacteria > Actinomycetota > Thermoleophilia > Gaiellales > Gaiellaceae > CAVTBX01. The sequence goes on along the minus strand of CAVTBX010000004.1, from coordinate 155,152 downwards.
CGCCCACGCCGTTGAAGAGCGCGACCATCTGCGGCATCGCGGTCATGCGGACGAGTCGGGCCGCGGCGACTCCGACGACCGTGCCGACCGCGACCCCGATCGCGATCAGCCAGTACGAGTCGATCTGGGGCGAGACGAGCGTGAACCCGAGCGCGATCAGCATTCCGCCCGCCGCCACCCAGTTCCCCGACCGCGCGGTCGAGGGATGGGAGAGCCGCTTGATCCCGACGATCAGGAGGATCGCCGAGACGGCGTACATGAGGTTGATGACGTCCTGCGAAAGAGCCAGGGGAAGCGTCATTCCGCGTTTGTCCGGCTTGCGCTTGAACATCTCCAGCATCCGGTCGGTGACCAGGAAGCCGCCGACGACGTTGACGGTCGCGAAGACCACGGCGACGAACGCCAGCGCCTTCTCCAGGTTCGAGTTCGCGGAGCCGGCGATCAGCATCGCCCCAACGAGCACGATGCCGTGAATCGCGTTGGTGCCGGACATGAGCGGCGTGTGGAGGAGCGTCGGCACGCGCGCGATCAGCTCGAACCCGAGGAAGACGGCCAGGGCGAAGATCGTCAGGCTCGCGACCAGGCTCGTGGTCACGCCGGCACGGACTCCTTCAGGATGCGGCCGTCGTGCGTGACGCAGGATTCGCGCACGACCTCGTCGTCGAAGTCGAGCTTCAGCTCTCCGTTCTCGAGCAGGAGCGCCAGGAAGCTCGTGACGTTCCGCGAGTACATCTGCGAGGCGTGCGTCGGCATCGTGCTCGCCAGGTTGAGGGCGCCGATCACGGTCACGCCGTCGATCTCGACCGTCGAGCCGGGCTCCGTGGACTCGCAGTTGCCACCCATCTCCGCTGCCAGGTCGACCACGATCGAGCCGGGCCGCATCCCACGGACGGCCTCGTGCGTGATGAGGATGGGCGCGGGCCGCCCCGGGATGAGCGCAGTGGTTATCACCGCGTCCGCCTCGGACGCGGCGCGGGCCACGAGCTCCTGCTCGCGCCGGTGCGTGTCCTCGTCAAGCGCGGCCGCGTAACCGCCCTCGGTCTCCTCGCCGAGGATCTCGAGCTCGAGGAAAGAGGCGCCGAGGCTCTCGACCTGCTCGCGGACGACCGGCCTGACGTCGAAGGCGGAGACGACTCCGCCGAGCCGGCGGGCCGTCGCGATCGCCTGGAGCCCGGCGACGCCCGCGCCGAGGACGAGCACGCGGGCCGGGGTGATCGTGCCCGCCGCGGTCGTGAGCATGGGGAAGAACTTTCCGAGCGAAGCGGCGGCGAGCAGCACCGCCTTGTAGCCGGCCACCGTGCTCTGGGACGAGAGCGCGTCCATGGACTGCGCCCGCGTAATGCGTGGCACCGCGTCGAGCGCGAAGCCGGTCACGCGCCTTTGCGCGAGCGCCTGAGCCAGATCGGGTGCGGTCAGCGGCTGGAGCAGGCCCACGACAACGGCGTCCTCGCCGAGGAGCGCAACCTCCGCGCTCGTCGGCCGCTGCACCTTCAGGACGACCTCGGCGCCGAACGCCTCGCGTGCGTCGGAGACGATTCTGGCGCCCGCGTCCGCGTAGGCGTCGTCCGGGAAGGCGGCGCCGGCGCCGGCATCGGACTCGACGAGGATCTCGACGCCGGACTCGGCTAGCTGCCGCGCGCCGTCGGGAACGAGCGCGACCCGGCGCTCGCCATCGGCCGTCTCCTTCGGAACGCCCAGCCGCATCGCCGCGTGAGTCTACGGTCCCCCGGAGTCGGCGTGTGTACGCTTGGCGGCGTGGCGGATCTCTACCTCGTCACGAACGCGAAGGGGCCGGCCTGGGATCATTCTCGCGGGCGTCGCGAGCAGGAGGGCTGGGACGAGCACGCGGCCTTCATGGATGTCCTCGCCGCCGAAGGGTTCGTCGTGCTCGGCGGTCCCGTCGGTGAGGTGGACGGCGACCGCGTGCTGCTCGTCGTGGACGCGGAGGACGAGGCAGCGATTCGAGCACGTCTGGCCGACGACCCCTGGAGCCCAGAGCAGCTCATCATCGAGAGCATCGAGCCCTGGTCGGTCTGGCTCCGCGGCCCGGGCCGCTAGACGATTGATTCCTAATGCCGGCACCCCCGGCTGGGGGCCTGCGCACGGCGCATCGATGCCGCCTCGACCGGCACCAAGGCTCACCAGCCTTGCCGCCGTTCGCGTCGACCCCGCTGCTTGGCGCATGCCCTCCCCGAGGGCACCCCCATTAGGAATCAATCGTCTAGTCTCGGGGCATGGACGAGTGGCTGACGGAGGCGCGCGACCGGATCGCCGCGGAGGCCTCCGAGGATCCCGCCTCGCTCGAGGTCGATACCGAGCGAACCGATGCGATCCTCGAGCTGGCACGGATTGCGGCGCACGAGAGCGGCGAGCGCATCAACGCTCCGCTCGTCTGTTATCTGGCCGGGGTCGCGGTCGGCCGAAGCGGCGCCGACGCCGAGGCCGTCCTCGACGCGGCCGCCGGTCGTCCTGGCTAGGCCGCTCGGGCGCTACGGCGATCGAGGATCCGGCGGATCGCTATAGCGAGCTCCTCGGCCGAGAACGGCTTCTGGATGAAGTCGGCGCCCTCGCCGAGGCCGCCGTTGCCCTCGATGCGCGCGGACGTGTAGCCGGACGTATAGAGCACGGGCAGCCCGGGCCGTTCCACCTTCAGCCGCTCGGCAAGCGCTCGACCGCTCATCCCGGGCATGACGATGTCGGTGACGAGAAGGTCGAGCTCACCGAGATGCTCGCGCGCGAGCTCGAGCGCGGTCTCGGGGTGGGCGGCCTCGAGCACGGCGTAGCCGCGCGCTTCGAGGAGCTCCCGGACGAGCGCCCGCACCACATCTTCGTCCTCAGCCAGAAGAATGGTCTCGGTGCCGTGCTCCGAAGATGGAGTCGCGCCGTTCGAGCCCGTCTGGGCAGGCGCCGAGGCGAGCGGAAGGAGTACGCGAAACGTCGTGCCGTCCCCGAGCTGGCTCGTCACGGTGACGTCGCCGCCGCTCTGCTTGACGGTGCCGTACACGGTCGCCAGGCCGAGCCCCGTTCCGTCACCGACCGCCTTCGTCGTGAAGAACGGCTCGAACACGCGGGCCTGCGTGGCCGCGTCCATGCCCAGGCCGGTATCGGTGACCTCGAGCACGGCGTAGGGCCCGGGCTCCAGGGGTGTCTCGGGCCAGCCGACGACAGGGAGCTCGACGACCTCCGTCGAGATCGAGAGACGGCCCCCGTCGGGCATCGCGTCACGCGCGTTCACGGCCAGGTTGACGACCACCTGCTCGATCTGGACGCGGTCTGCCTTGACATGCGCGCTTCTGGCCGTCAGGGCTGTCTGGATCTCCACGTGCTCGCCGATCAGGCGGCGGAGGAGATCCTCGATATCGGTGACGGCGTCGTCGAAGCGAAAGATCTGCGGCTGGAGAACCTGCCGGCGGCTGAATGCCAGAAGCTGGGCCGTGAGCTTCGCCGCACGGTCTGCTGCACGGCGGATGTTGTCCGCGTCCCGACCGTCCCGGTCACCGTCGTGATGCCGGCCGACGATGAGCTCGCTGTAGCCCACGATCGCCGTCAGGAGGTTGTTGAAGTCATGGGCGATCCCACCTGCCAACCGGCCGACAGCCTCCATCTTCTGGGACTGGCGGAGCTCGTCCTCGAGCCGATGCCGTTCGGTCACGTCCTGAATCTGAGAGATGAAGTGGAGCGGCGTGCCGTCGGAGTCGCGGACAAGCGACACGGACAGGAGCACCGGAACCCGGCGTCCGTCGCGGTGGATGTAGTGCTTCTCCATCTCGTAGCAGCGGTCCTGGCCCGCAAGAAGACGGCGAACGTGCGCTAGGTCGGCCTCGAGATCTTCGGTGTGCGTGATGTCCTGGAAGGTGAGCTCGAGAAGCTCCTCCTCCGAATAGCCGACGATGTCGCAGATCGCCTGATTGACCTGAAGCCAGCGTCCCTCTAACGAGACGAGTGCCATGCCGATGGGCGCGTGGTCGAATGCGCTCCTGAACTGTTCCTCGCTCACGGCGAGCGCCTCGTCCCGCTCCTTCTCCTCAGTGACGTCGGCGACGAAGCCCTGCCTGTAGAGCGTGCGGCCGTCGGGGCCGAGTGTGGGCAGCGTGCGATCCAAGATCCAGACGACGGATCCGTCACGTGCGATCAGCCTGTACTCGAGCCTGAACTCGCCGTCGTTCTCGACGGCGTGGTTCGTCGCGCTTCGGACGGCTTCGTAATCCTCCGGGTGCATCACGCGCCAGATGAGCCCTGGGTCGTCCATGAGCTCGCCCGCGGTGTAACCGCAGATCTCCTCGATCTGCGTGCTCATGTAGACGAGGCTGGCGTCCGGCGTGCTTCGGTAGATCGCGAGCGGGGCCTGTTCGACGAGGGTTCGGTACCGATCCTCGGCCTCGCGGAGAGCCTGCTCGGTCTCCTTCTGCTCGGTCAGATCGAGCAGGAACCCCTGACGGAAGAGCGGCCGGCCGTCGTCGTCATGAACGACGACCGATTCGTCCCGTACCCAGACGACGCGTCCGTCGCGCGCGATAAGCCGGTACTCGGCCCGAATCGTCTTGGCGTCCTCGTTCGACCGGACGTGGAGGGCGAGCACTCGCTCGCGGTCGTCCGGATGCAGGGTCTTGGCGAAGAGATCGTGATCCACGTACCACTCCTCCGGCGTATAGCCGAGGAGATCGGTCGTCTGCGGGCTCGAGTAGATGTTCGAGCTGACGTCGTCGAGCGCGTCGATGTAGACCGCGAGCGGAATCGCCTCGACGAGGGTGCGGTACTTCGCCTCGACTTCCGAAGCGGTCTCACCCGGGAGCGGGAGATGGCTTGCCGCACGACGCATTGCCGCATTCCGTATCGGCTTGCGGGGAGGTGGGCTTGAACTTGAGAACGGCCGCTTGTGCGGCCTCCTTACGAATCGCGCAAAGGGCGGCGCGATTCGCCCGCCGCTCGCGGCTCCAACACCTGGGCTTGGGGTGGGACGCTGTGAACGGAACGGCTTCGCCCTTCCTCCTTACGAATCGCGCATGAGGCGGCGCGATTCGCCCGCCGCTACGCGGCTCCAACACCTGGGCTTGGGGTTAGCACACAGTCCTCGGGCCGCTCTGCGGGCGGCCTCCGGCTAGGCGATCAAGGACTGTCGCAAAGCCTTCGCCACCGCTTGGGTGCGGGTGTCGGCGCCGAGCTTCTCCATCGCCTTCCGGATGTGCGTGCGCACCGTTTCGGGCGATATGAAGAGCTGCTTGCCGATCTCTTCGTTCGAGAGCCCGTCCGCCAGGAGGCGCAGCACGTCTCGCTCGCGTTGGGTGAGCGAGGGGACGTCGGCGCCGCCGGGGCTCGCCAGGACTCCTGCCAGGACGGGGTCGACGTACGTTCCGCCTCTCGCGACCGTCTCGATCGCCCGCACCAGGTCGTCGAGCGGCGCCTCCTTCAGGACGAAGCCGCGGGCGCCCGCGTCCAGAGCCTCGGTGAGCAGGGCGCGCTCGCCGTACGCGGTATAGAGGATGATCCCGGTGTCAGGGGTCGAACGCACCGTCCGACGGGCGATCTCGACGCCCGAGAGGCGCGGCATGCGGAGATCGACCACCGCGACGTCGGGCTTCCTGGCCTCGATCTTCGTCAGCGCCTCGTCGCCGTCGCGCGCCCGGCCTGAGACCTCGATCCCGTGCTCGGCGAGAACCTCGCAGATCGCCTCAACCATCGCGGGGTGATCGTCGGCGACCAGACAGCGGATTGCGGAGGTCGGTGCCAACACTAGGCAAGCAAACTTTAGCGGCGCCGTCGATGCCTCCCTCGGAGGGGTGAGGAGCCGGGCGCGGAATCGGGGATGACATATGACCGAGCTCGCGCCGAAACTCACGATGATGGCTCAAGCGGCGGCCCAGGCAGCTGTCCCGGCGCGGCCTCCTCTCCATCGTGGCGGCCGAGACCGGGCTCTCATCGACGCCGCTCTCGCGGTCAACGAGTCCGACGATCTCGAGCACGCGCTCGGCATCCTCGCCCGAGCCGGGCGAGACCTTCTCGGCGCCGACCGGGTCTCGGTCGTCGTCTGGGATCAGGCGCTCGAGCGCGGTCTTGTTCGGGCGGCGACCGGAGCCGGCGACGACATTGCCGGCGTCGTGCTCCGTCCCGGGCGGAACGGCGCCTACCGCGCCGCCGTCTCGGGCGAGCCTCTGATCACCCGCTCGATCGTGACTGACGGCATCGACGCGCGCCTGGCTTCGGCCCTTGCCCACCTAGCCGCCTGCGTCGAGGTACCGATCAGCGCCGAGGGCGCGCCGCCCGTCACCTTCGGAGCCGGCTGGCTCCACGACGTCGGCGACGAGGACCTCCTCGCGGCGATCGAGACGCTGGGCGCGCTCGGCACGCTTACCCGGGTTGCCTACCGCAGTCATGGCGAGCGGCTGAAGGCCCACGAGCGGGCCCGCTTCGAGGCGGTGCTGAATTCCGTCGCGGACGGCACGGTCGTCCGGACGCAGGATGGAATCGTCCTGAACTCGACCGCCCGACGCCTGCTCGAGCTCGACGGAGCCGTCCCCCTCGAGCCGCCACGGCCCTCGGGCGATCCGGAGACGGAGGATCGAGCCCTTACTCCCTCTGAGCTCGTGGCTCTCCTCGCAGTCGACCTCGCCGAGGAGCGGCACTTCCGCTACCGAGTCGCCCTGCCTTCGGGCCGGGAGGCCTTCCTGGCCGGAAGCGTCGCCCCGATCGTCGAGCCCGCCGGCCGGAGCGGGTCGGTCGCCGTCTTCCGCGACGTGACCGTCGAGCACAACCGGGAGTTCCTGACCGAGCAGCTCCTCGAGCGCCTGTTCGACGCCCTGCCGCTTGCGATCGCCGTCGCCGAGCCCACCGAGCGCGAGGTGCTCTCCGTCAACGCGGCGTTCCTGAGCCTGATCGGCTACACCGAGGAGGAGGTCATCGGCTGTCGGCCGCCGTACCCGTGGCTCGAGGTGGCGGGCGACGCAGCGCGCATGGCCGCGCTTCCGCCGGACCTGCCGGTCGAGACGCTCTTTCGGGACAAGGAGGAGCGGCTCATCCCGGTGGAGATCAAGCGCTTGCACATCCCGGGTCCGGACGGTGCGCCTGCCGCGATTGTCGGGCTCATCGTGGATCGCTCCGAACAGCGCCGTTTCGAGCAGCAGCTCGCTCAGAGCGGCAAGCTCGCGACGATCGGCGAGCTGGCGGCCGGGGTGGCGCACGAGATCAACAACCCCCTCTTCGCGATCCTCGGGCTCGTCGAGTTCCTCCTGAAGGAAGCCGAGCCCGGCACCAAGGCGCATGACCGTCTCCTCCTCGTCCAGCAGACCGGGCTCGAGATCAAAGAGATCGTGCGCGCCCTCCTCGACTTTGCCCGCGAGCCGAGCCAGGAGCGAGCCGTGATCGACGTGAGCGACGCAGCCCACGAGATCGTCGAGCTCATCCGCCGCACGAGCTCCGCCAAGGCCATCGAGCTCGTCGAGAGGTATTCGGACGATCCCGCTCCCGTCGTCGGCAGCCCGAACCAGCTCAAACAGGTCTTCCTGAACCTCGTCACGAACGCGAGTCAGGCACTCGCCGGCGAGGGAACGATCGAGATTGCAGTCCGTCGTGACGGCGACTGGGTGGAGGCCACCGTGAGCGACAACGGTGACGGCATCCCCGACGAGTCGCTCGGACGCATCTTCGAGCCCTTCTTCACGACGAAGCGAGACCGAGGCGGAAGCGGCCTCGGGCTCTCCGTCAGCCATGGGATCGCGGCGGCCCACGGCGGCTCCCTCGTCGCCGAGAACCTGACCGAGGGCGGTGCCTGCTTCACGCTCAGACTTCCTGTGAAGGAGACCATGTGAGCCGGGTTCTCGTCATCGACGACGAGCAGATCATCCGCGACCTGATGCTCGAGATCCTCGATGAGGCGGGGTACGAGGCCGAGGGCGCACCGACGGCCGAGCGGGCGCTCGAGCTCCTCACGGACACGAACTACGAGCTGGTCGTCAGCGACGTGATCATGCCCGGGCTCTCCGGCATCGAGCTCCTCGAGGAAGTGCGCGCGCAACGGCCGAGCCTGCCCGTTGTGCTGGTCACCGGCGCCGGGACGTACGCGACGCTTTCCGAGGCCTTGGCGCGCGGCGCGGACGGGCTCGTGATGAAGCCGTTCTCCCACGGAGAGTTCCGCGAGGCCGTCGCCTCCGCCCTCGAGCGCTCGCACCGGAGCGAGGAAGAGGTCGGGGAGCGCGTCGTCCTGCCCGCGCTCGCGACCGCGCTCGCAAACGCGATCGAGGCGCGTGACGCGGCGACCCGCGGCCACTGCGAGCGGCTCGCCTCAATCGCCTGCTGGCTCGGGGCCGAGGCGGGCGTATCCGCTGAGGAGCTCGAGACCGTCCGACTGGGCGCCATCCTCCACGACGTCGGAAAGATCGGCATCCCCGATCGCATTCTCATGAAGGAGGGCCGGTTCGATCCCGACGAGCTAGGGATCATGCAATCGCACGCGGAGATCGGCGACCGGCTGCTCGAGCCGCTGCCGATGCTCCACACAGTGCGCCCGATCGTTCGTCACCACCACGAGCGATGGGACGGCAGCGGCTACCCCGACGGTCTGTCCGGATCGGACACGCCGAAGCTGGCGCGGATCGTCTCGGTCGCCGACGCGGTCGAAGCAATGTGGGCCGAGCGGCCGTACCGCGGGTCACTGACGGTCGCCGAGATCATCCGCGAGCTCGAGGCCGGGTCAGGCTCCCAGTGGGATCCCGAGTTCGCGCAGATCATGCTGGACGGGATCCGCCGGGGCGATGTCGTATTCGGGCCGATCGGCATCGAGACCAACGAGACCTCCGACGATGCAGAGCAGCCGATCTCAGTGCTTCTCGTCGAGGACGACCCGGGCTTCGCAGAGCTTGCCACGGAAGCCATCCGTCAGGGTCTCGGGGATGTTCGGGTCGTCGTGGCCCGGGACGCCGCCACCGCGGCCGAGCTCTCGCGGGGCTCCGTCTGGTCGCTGGCCGTGGTCGACCACGGCCTGCCGGACGGGGACGGGCTCGACATCCTCCGGACGATGCGCGACACGGCGCCCCGGCTGCCGATCGTGATGCTGACCGGCCAGGGCTCCGACGAGCTGGCCCTGGAGGCCTTCCGCCGCGGCGCGAACGACTACGTCGTCAAGACCGCGTCGTGCGCGGACATACTCGCAGGCCGGGTTCGGCAGCTCCTCGAGGCGGAGGCGGCGTGAGCGGCTCGCCGCGTTGCCTGATCGCCGACGATCATCCGGCGCTCTTGACCGCGGTCGCGAGCTACGTCGAGGGGAACGGCTTCGACCTCATCGGCACCGCCGTGGACGGGCCGGAAGCGCTCGAGCTCGCCGAGTCGGCTCGGCCCGACGTCGCACTCGTCGACTTCCGCATGCCACGGCTGGGAGGCGTCGAGCTTGTCAAGCAGCTCTGCGCCTCGGTGCCCGAGGCAAAGATCCTCGTCTACACCGCCGACGCCCGCGACTCGGAGGTCGCGGAGCTTCTGGCGGCCGGCGCTCACGGCGTCGTCCTGAAGGAGGCGCCCCTGGTCGACCTAGTGCGGGCGCTCAAGGCGGTGCTCGACGGGCGCTCGTACGTGGACCCGGCCTACGCGGGCCTCGGACTCGTCGGGCCGCAGCGTCGCACAGACCTCACGCAGCGCGAGACCGAGGTGCTTTGCCTTCTTGCCGAGGGACTCTCCTACGAGGCGATCGGGAAAGAGCTTTCGATCAGTGGCGAGACCGTCCGCACGCACGTCCGCAAGGCCTGTGAGCGCTTGGACGCCGGCACGAGCACCCAGGCCGTCGCGACGGCGCTCAGGCAGCGCCTTATCGCCTGAGACGTCCGCGGCGGCCACGTCCCGGCGGCAGCCCTGAGGGCAGGGCGGGAAGGGCCACGTCTCAGGGACTGTCCCCGGGGCGCGGCCGGAAGGGTCAGCGCGCTAACCCGAAACGGGGATGTCGGGCGACCGATGGGGTGATCCCGCTTGTGCCCGTCGCGCCCGACACTGTGACTGATGCTGGACGACCAACGGATCCACGTCTCCGCGGTCGACCTCTGCGGTGCGGCGGCCTCGGCTGCGATCGCGGCGGACGCGGGCGCGGTCAAGAGCAACCTCGAGTACGTCCTCGACGAGCAGGCCGGTCTGCTCGGAGCGGATCAGCGCCGCGTTCTCGAAGCCGCCTGGCGGAACGCGCGCCGGATCCTCAAGTTCGCCGAAGACCTCCGAGACTTGGCTCTCGCGGAGGCCGGCGAGCTCCCGCTCGAGCAAGTGCGGTGCGACCTGCGTCCGCTGGTCGACGACGCGGTCGAGCGCTCGTGGCCGGACATCCGCGTCGACAGAAAGACGATCGAGGTCGAGGTCGAGGGAGAGCCGAGCCCGTCCGGCGACCCCGTCCAGCTCGCCCGCGCCGTGACGGCCCTCGTCGAGTATGCCGTCGAGCACTCGCTGCCCGGCACCGGGATCACCGTGAGCCTCACGGAGGACGCGATCACGCTCGCCTTTGCCACCAACTCCTCGCCGCTCGACGACCCGCTCGGGCTTGCGCTCGCCTCGGCCGTCGCGAAGCTCCACGGCGGCCGGCTCTTCGTCGAGCCCGAAGGAGGGCAGACGGCCCTCACGCTCACGTTCGGCTCTGCCTCGGCCGCCAAAGCGGCCTAGGAGGGACTGGCGATATCGGCTAGGAGGGCTTTGGCGTTTGGATTGGCGAACGCCGCGGTTGCTCGAAAGGAGTACAGTGGTCGAACTGGCCCTGCCCTCAGAATTCTGGCCCAAAGCCGCATAACGACACCGACGCACCTACGGCGCGCGAGGTGAGAGCTTTAGGCAGACGGATTCGCCTGTAGGGCCAGTCTTCTGTCTGTCGGGAGCGGGCTAACTAGACGCCGAGCCGCTTTGGGCGAGGTCTCTCGCCCTGACGGCGCCAGGCGGCGCGGGCCGCGTCCTCAGTCGCGCCGATATACGCATCCGCATCCAGCTTCCGCGCTCCCTGCGTCCTTGCCTCGCGCTACCTGTCGCCTGCCATCCACCGCGGCTCCTGCCGGGATAGTCCCTAAGCTCCGGCGGGTGGCGGGGCTCACCGATCGAACTGCGATCGTGACCGGGGCGTCGAGCGGCATCGGCGCTTCGACTGCGCGTGCGCTCGCGGGCGAGGGCGCGCGGCTCGCGCTCGGTGCCAGGCGCGTCGACAGGGTCGAGCAGCTCGCGCGCGAGCTCGGCGGCGACCACCTGGTCGGGCCGCTCGACGTCACCGACCCCGAAAGCGCACAGACCTTCGTCGAGCGCGCCGCGGCCGAGCTCGGCCGTGTCGACATCCTCGTCAACAACGCCGGCCTCGCCCTCGGCCGCGCGCAGATCGCCGAAGGAAACGACGACGACGACCGCACGATGGTCGAGGTGAACGTCCTCGGCCTCGTGCGGATGACCCGGCTAGTGCTGCCGCACATGGAGGACGGCCGGGGCCACATCGTGAACCTCGGCTCCTGGGCTGGACGTGAGTCCTATCCGGGCGGCGGGCTCTACGTCGGGACGAAGACGGCCGTCCGGGCTCTCACCGAGGTCATGCGGAAGGAGCTCGTGGGCCGCATCAAGGTCTCGACGGTCGATCCTGGGATGGTCGGTGGCACCGAGTTCTCCGACGTCCGCTTCAGCGGGGACGCCGAGGCCAAGGCAGAGGTCTATCGCGGTGTCGACCATATGACCCCGGAAGACGTGGCCGAATGCATCCGGTGGGTCGTGACGCGGCCCGACAACTGGGTCGTCGACGAGCTCGTCGTGAAGCCGCTCCAGCAGGCGAGCCAGGACAACATCGTCAGGCACGTCGAGATCTGATGTCGGTCACGATTCTCGATGGCGCGAACTTCTGCGTCTCCGACGAGCGTGGCGACATCTCGAATGGGAGCGAGGGATTCTTCGCATTCGACACGCGCTTCCTCTCCCGTCTCGTTCTCACACTGAACGGCGAGCGCCCGCTGCTTCTCTCCTCCGGCAAGCCGGCGTACTTCTCGGCCGCCTTCTACCTCCGAAACCCCGTGGCCGGGGGCCTCGAGCTGGACGAGCTCACGATCGCGCGCGAGCGCTTCGTCGGCGACGGGATGCAGGATCGGATCGCGGTCACGAGCCACGCGCGGCGCTTGTTGTCCTTCGAGCTCGCGCTCGAGCTCGGCGCCGACTTCGCGGACATCCTCACGGTCAAGGAGCACGACTTCACGCTCGGCGACCCGCTCCGTGCTCCCGCCTTGCCCGCGCCCGTGATCCCGTTCCCGGAGGGAGACGGGCTCCGCTTCGCGGCCGGCGAAGGCTATCGAGGGCTGACCCGCGTCCTCGCGTCCCCCGGAGCGGAGCAGGACGGGGGTGTTGTCCGGTACCGCGTCGACCTCGAGCCGGGCGAGCGATGGGCCTGCCGGCTCGGGGTCATCCCGAGCGAGGACGGCGCCACCCCTCCGCCTGCGGAGCCGGACTCCCATTTCGGCCTGGAGCGAGCGCGGGTCGAGAGCTCGCTTCGCTCCTGGCACATGAGTGTCCCCGAGCTTCGCGCCGAGTGGCCGGCGCTCGGACGGACGTATGAGCGCTCTGTGGCCGACCTCGCCTCGCTTCGCATGGGCCATCACCGCCGTCTCGTCGGCCAGCTCCCTGCCGCGGGCATGCCCTGGTTCATGACCGTGTTCGGGCGCGACACGCTCATCACGAGCTACCAGACGCTCCTCTTCGGGCCGGAGCTCTCCAAGAGCGCTCTCGCCACGCTCGCCGGTCTTCAGGCGTCCGAGGACGACCCGGAGATCGATGCGGAGCCGGGCAAGATCCTCCACGAGCTTCGCGGCGGCCGGGCCGCGACCACGTGGTTCCCGCGCTACTACGGCACGGCCGACGCGACCCCGCTCTTCCTCGTTCTCCTCTCCGAGGTGTGGCGCTGGACCGGGGACGACGAGTGGGCGCGCAGCCTCCGCGGCCACGCGCTCCGGGCGCTCGAGTGGATCGACCGCCACGGAGACCTCGACGGCGACGGCTTCGTGGAGTACCGCCGGCGCTCGTCGCGTGGGCTCTCGAACCAGTCCTGGAAGGACTCGGACGACTCTCAGCTCTTCGCAGACGGAACGCCCGCCGAGCCGCCGATCGCACCCTGCGAGGTGCAGGGATACGTGTTCGACGCCAAGCGCAGGGTCGCGGAGCTCGCGCGTGACGCCTGGGATGACGTCGAGCTCGCGGTGCGCCTCGACCGAGAGGCCAGGTATCTCGCCGAGCGGTTCGACGAGGCGTTCTGGTGTCCGGAGCGGGGCGGCTACTACGCGCTCGCGCTCGACGCGCGGAAGCAGCGGGTCGACTCGCTGACGTCCAACATCGGCCACCTCCTCTGGAGCGGCATCGTGCCGCCCGAGCGGCTCGACGCGATCGTCGAGCGCCTCAGCTCGTCCGAAAGCGGGCTCTGGTCGGGCTGGGGGGTACGGACGATGTCCTCAGGCGACACCGGCTTCAACCCGCTCTCGTATCACGACGGATCCGTGTGGCCGCACGACAACTCGCTGATCGCGGCCGGCCTCGCCCGCTACGAGCGCTGGGGCGAGGCGCACGCGCTCGTCCGCTCGCTGCTCGAAGCCGCGGGTCACCTCGACCACCAGCTGCCCGAAGTCTTCGCCGGCTACCGGCGAGAGGAGACGCCGTTCCCGATCGAGTACCCGACTGCGGCGCGCCCGCAGGCGTGGGCAGCGGGGGCGCCCATCCTGCTCCTCCAGACGCTTCTGGGGCTCCGGCCCGACAGGACGTCCGGCGAGCTTCGTTCCTCGCTTCCGACGGGCGCGGCCGACTGGGTTGGAGGGCTGGAGCTCCGCGGCGTGCCCGGGCTCGGCCGCAGATGGGACATTTTCCTCGAAAGCGGGAATGTACGGATCGAGCCGAACTAGTCCCAGTGCGAATCGCGATCCTCAGCCCGACCTGGTTTCCAGTCCCTCCGCGGCGCTACGGAGGGATCGAGGCCGTTGTCTCGCTCCTCGCGGACGGCCTGGCCGAGGCCGGGCACGACGTGACGCTCTTCGCGTCAGGGGACTCGAAGACGAAGGCTGAGCTCGTCTCCTTCTTCGACGAGGCACCTTCGAGCCGCATCGGGACGATGCTCGCCGACCTGCTCCACGCGTTGACGTGCTTCGAGCGGGCGGGAGACTTCGACGTCGTGAACGACCATTCGGGCCCGCTCGCGGCCGCGATGGGCTCCCTCGGCGGAACGCCCGTCGTCCACACAGTGCACGGCCAGCTCCAGGGGGAGTGGGGCATGGTGTACGAGAAGCTGGCCGGGCTCACGTCGAAGCTCGGGCTGGTCTCGCTCTCGCTGAACCAGCAGCGCACGGCACCGAGTCTCCCCTGGGTCGCCAACTGCCCGAACGCCCTCGACTTGACCGGGTATCCGCTCCGGGAGGACAAGGGCGAGTTCCTGCTCTTCTTGGGCCGGATGAACGAGGAGAAGGGCGCGCACCGGGCGATCGAGGTCGCCCAGGCGGCGGGGCTGCCGATCAAGCTCGCGGCCAAGTGCCGGGAGCCGGAGGAGCAGCTCTACTACGACGAGAACGTGAAGCCCCTCCTAGGGGACGACGCGGTCTATCTCGGCGAGGTCTCGCACGAGGAGAAAATCGCGCTCCTCCAGGAGGCCCGGGCGCTCATCTTTCCGATCGAGTGGGAGGAGCCCTTCGGCCTGGTGATGATCGAGGCGATGGCCTGCGGGACGCCTGTGCTGGCCACGCGACGCGGCGCGGTTCCCGAGGTGATCGGCGACGGGGTAAGCGGCATCATCGTCGACGACTACCGCGAGATGCCGGCCGCGCTTGCCGACGTGCTCCGCCTCGACCCGGCCGCCTGTCGCCGCGACGTCGAGGAGCGCTTTACGCCGGAGCGCATGGTTCGAAACTACGTCGAGGCCTTCGAGCTCGTCGTTCAGGGCGAGCTCGAGCCGATCGGCTGACTCCGGCTCCTAGCCGACCCGCGAGCGACCCGAGACCTTGAGGAGCGCCGCGTCGAGGTCGGCGACCAGGTCGTCGACGGACTCGATGCCCACCGAGAGCCGGATCAGATTGTCGGGCACGCGGAGCGGGGAATCGGCGACGCTCATGTGCGTCATCACGCCGGGGAGCTCGATGAGGCTCTCGACGCCGCCGAGGCTCTCGGCGAGCTGCCAGACCGCGGTCGAGCGGACAATCTCGCGCGCGTCGGCGTCTGAACCGGCAACGAGGATCGAGATCATGCCGCCGAAGTCGTCCATCTGGCGTGCGGCGAGCTCGTGGTGGGGGTGGCTCTCGAGCCCGGGATAGAGGACGCGCTCGACGGCCGGATGGGTCTCCAGATGGGCGGCGATCTGCCGAGCGTTTGCACAGTGCTGGCGCATCCGAACTGCAAGCGTCTTCAGCCCGCGAAGGACGAGCCACGAGTCGAACGGGCCGGGAACGCCGCCGAGCGCGTTCTGGAGGAACCTGAGCCGCTCGGCGATCGTCGGGTCGGTGGTGCCGGCGAAGCCGCCCACGACGTCCGAATGGCCGCCGAGGTACTTCGTCGTCGAGTGAACGACGATGTCGGCGCCGAGCTCGAGCGGACGCTGGAGGAGCGGGGTCGCGAATGTGTTGTCGACGACGACGAGAGCGTCGGCCGCGTGCGCGGCTTCCGCGGCGGCGGCGATATCGACGACGCTCATGAGCGGGTTCGTGGGCGTCTCGATCCAGACCATGCGGGTGCGCTCGTCGAGCGTGTCGGCGAGCCGGGTCGAGGCGTCCTCGGCCGAGACGAACTCGAATGCATAGCCCTTCGGCTCGTAGACCTTCGTGAAGATCCGATACGTGCCGCCGTAGAGGTCGTTGACGGCGACGACCCGGTCGCCCGGGCTCAGCAGGTGGAGCACGGTCGTCGTGGCCGCCATTCCGGAGGCGAAGGCCAGCCCGTGCTCAGCCGATTCGAGTGAGGCAAGACAGATCTCGAGCGCGGCGCGCGTCGGGTTCCCGCTCCGGGAGTACTCCCAACCCTTCGTCTGGCCGGCGCCCTCCTGGACGAAGGTCGAGGTCTGGTAGATCGGGACGATCGCCGCCCCGGTCGCGGGATCGGGCTCCTGCCCCGCGTGGATCGCGCGCGTCTCGAAGTCCATCGCACCTAGATCCTACTGAGGGCCCACCCGGGCCGAATCGGACCTGTCAGGGGTCTGACCCCTGACATGGCCCATGGAGACGCCTCTAGCCGTTCCGGTGGTTGGCCAGGTACTCGAGGAGGTCGGCGCGGGTGAGGACGCCCGCGGGTCGGCCGTCTACCGCCACGACGACCGCCGGGCTGCCGGTGTCCCCGGAGAGGTCGGCGAAGACCGTGTCGACCGACTCGCGGATCTCGACCGCGGGAAGGGGTGGATCCATGGCGGCGGCGACCTCGTCCTCCAAGGTTCCCTGGTTTCGGAAGACGCGCTCGAGGAGCCCGCGTTCACGGATCGAGCCGACCACGTCCGCCAGCGATTCTGCGGGCTCGTGGCGGACGACCGGGATCTGGGAGATCGAGTAACGCTGCATCAGGTCGATCGCTTGGCCGACCTTCTCGTGGGACTCGACGAGCACGAGATCGGGAACGTCAGGCTCCTCCTGGCGCTTGAAGGCGAGAACCTGCTGGATCGTCGCCGCCGGCCCGGGCCGCTCCGCGAAGCCGTGCTCCCGGAGCCAGTCGTCGTCGTAGAGCTTCGAGAGGTAGCCGCGGCCGGAGTCTGGGATGAGCGTGGCGACGGTTGCCTCCGGGCTCAGGCGCTCTGCGACCTCGAGCGCGGCCCAGACCGCCGTTCCGCCCGAGCCTCCGACGAGCAGGCCCTCCTCGCGGGCGAGCCGGCGAGCCATTCTGAACGAGTCGCGGTCTGACACCGTCACGTACTCGTCCACCACGGAGGGGTCGTACGTCGTCGGCCAGAAATCCTCTCCGATTCCCTCGACGAGATACGGATGGACGTTGCCCGGATTGGAGTAGATCGACCCCTCAGGGTCGGCTCCGATGACGAGGATGTCGGGCCGCTGCTCCTTCAGGTAGCGCGCCGTGCCGGTGATCGTGCCGCCGGTTCCGACCGTGAAGACGATCGCGTCGAGCTCGCCACCGGTCTGCGCCCAGAGCTCCGGGCCGGTCGACTCGTAGTGCGCGTCCGGGTTGGCCTGATTCGAGTACTGATCAGGTTTGTAGGCGCCGGGGAGCTCCTCTGCGAGGCGATTCGAGACCGAGTAGTAGCTCTCAGGCGACTCGGGCTCGACCGCGGTTGGGCAGACCACGACCTCGGCCCCGTACGCACGGATGAGCGCCCGCTTCTCCTCGGCCACCTTGTCGGGCATCACGAAGACGCAGCGGTAGCCGCGAATCGCTGCTGCGATCGCGAGCCCGACGCCCGTGTTGCCGCTCGTCGGCTCGACGATCGTGCCTCCCGGCTTCAGCTTGCCCGACCGCTCGGCCTCCTCGATCATCCTGAGCCCGATCCGGTCCTTCACGCTGCCGCCGGGGTTCAGGTATTCGAGCTTGGCGACGATAGTCGGGCCGCCCTCGGGAGCGAGACGCTGGAGTCGAACGAGCGGCGTCGAGCCCACGAGCTCGAGCACGGTCGGGTACTCCCGGGGCACAACCTGATTGTAGGGGCCGGACTTGTCCGGCTCACGCCGCGCCGTGTTACTCAGGCTCTGTCTGCGCCGCCTCCCGCGCAGTTTCGCCGGCCTCGCTGACCTTCTCGACGACGACCCATCCCTCCATCTCCATCACGACGACCTCGAGCTCGGGATCGACGTGATCTGAGACGACCATGAACCGAGCCGGATCGGCCCGAACCTCGGCGTACTCGGACGCCTTCAGCTGGATGGGCTTCGTGCATTCCTCCTGACCGCACTCGCAGACGTAGACGCCGGCGCCGGGCAGAAAACGGAGGACGCCGAATCGTCGCTCGTTCGCGGCGCGGAAGTTCGACTGGTTCTGCGCTACTCGCTGCGGCCGCGAGTGCATCTGGCAGATTCTGCCAGTCAAGCTCTCCTAGTGACGAAAATGCCGGCGCGTGGTGAACACCATCGCCGCGCTCTCCCGGTCGACCGTGTCGATCACCTCGGGGTCTCGCTTGGAGCCGCCCGGCTGGATGACGCCGGTGACTCCCGCTTCGAGCGCCAGGCTGGGCCCGTCTGCGAACGGGAAGAAGGCGTCCGACGCAAGCGCGGCGTCGGTCAGATCGTGGCCGTGTCCGTTCGCCTTCTCGATCGCGATCCGGACTGCGTCCACCCTGCTTGTCTGCCCGCCGCCCGCACCGAGCAGCTGGAGGTCCTTGGTGAGCACGATTGCGTTCGAGACGATGTGCTTGGCGATTCGCCAGGCGAAGAGCAGGTCGCCCCAGCCGGGCTCGGTCGGTGAGCTCTTCGTGACGACCTGCATGCCGTCGCGGTCGTCGACCTCGCTGTCGGCGTCCTGCACCAGGAGCCCTCCGAGGACACGGCGGTAGTCGCGCTCGCCCGGTGTCTGCCCGCGGCGCTCGGTGTCCTCGAGGATCCTCGTCGCCGGCTTCTCCCGGAGCGCCTCCAGGGCGGCCTCGGAGAAGCCGGGGGCGATCAGCACCTCGACGAACTGCTTTGCCAGCGCGCGCGCGAGTGGGCCGTCGACGCGGCGGTTCAGAGCGACGACGCCACCGTAGGCGGAGACCGGGTCGGAGGCGAAGGCCTTCCTGTACGCGTCCTCGATGTGAGGAGCGAGCGCGCAGCCGCAGGGATTTGCATGCTTGACGATCACGCAGGCCGGCACCGTGAACTCGCGGAGCAGCGCCCGCGCCGCGTCGAGGTCGTTCAGGTTGTTGAAGGAGAGCTCGCGGCCTCCGAGCTGCGCCACACGGGAGAGAAGGTGCCGCCGCGCTCCGGCCTCGGCGTAGAACGCGCCGCGCTGGTGCGGGTTCTCCCCATAGGCGAGATCGAGCTCCTTCCGGAGCGAGACGACGAGCCTCTCCGGGAACGTCTCGCGGTCCGCGAACCAGGCGGCGATCGAGGCCTCGTAGGCGGCGGTGTGCGCGAACGCCTCCGCGGCCAGCCGGCGGCGAACCTCCAGGCCCAGCCCTCCGGAGGCGCGTAGCTCCATGAGCACTGCGTCGTACTGGGCCGGCGAGGAGAGGGCGGCGACGTGCTGGAAGTTCTTCGCGGCCGCGCGGAGCATGGAGGGGCCGCCGATGTCGATCATCTCGACGGCGTCCTCCTCCCGCACGTCCTTCTGGGCCGCGACGCGCTCGAACGGATAGAGGTTGACGCACACGAGGTCGAAGGGCTCGATGCCGTGCTCGGCGAGCGCGGCGCGATCCTCGGGCAGGTTGCGCCGGGCGAGGATTCCCCCGTGGATCCGCGGGTGCAGGGTCTTGACCCGCCCTCCGAGGAGCTCGGCGTGGTCGGTCACCTGCTCCACGGGCGTGACCGGGATGCCGAGCTCCGTCAGGTGCGACGCGGTGCCGCCGCTCGCGACGAGCTCGACGCCGAGGTCATGAAGCTCACGTGCGAACTCGTCCAGGCCGCTCTTGTCGAAGACCGACAGGAGTGCCCGGCGCACCTCGGTTGTCACTGCGCGGAGCGTAGAGCGCCGGCCAGATAGCGGCCGACGATCGCCGGGAGGAGCCGGTGCTCGACTGCCTGGAGCCGCCGGTGGAGCGAGTCGGGCGTGTCGCCCGGCTCCACCAGGACACGCTCCTGGGCGAGCACCGGCCCTGTATCGACGCCCTCGTCAACGAGGTGAACCGTCACCCCTGTCTCGGTCGCGCCCGCGGCGAGTGCGTCCTCCACCGCGTGCGCGCCCGGGAAGGCGGGGAGGAGCGACGGGTGGACGTTGACGGAGCGGAAGCGCTCGAGGAAGGCCGCCGTCAGGAGGTGCATGTACCCGGCGCAGACCACGAGCTCGACGCCGCGCTCCTCCAGCCAGTCGGCCATCGCCAGATCGCGTGCTTCGCGGTCGGGATAGACGCCAAGCTCGAACACCTCGTGCGGGACGTCGGCCGTCGCGGCGCGCTCGAGCGCTCGAACGCCGCGCCGGTTCGAGGCGACTGCAACGACCGGAAGCTCAGCCTCGAGCAGCGCCTGGAGATTGGTGCCCGAGCCCGAGACGAGGACGCCGATCACGTGCGGTCGATCCAGGCCACGCCGTCTACGCTCTCCTCAAGACGGCCGATCACCGGAAATCCGCTCGCGTCGGCGTCGCCGGCAGGCACGACGGCGCAGAAGCCGATCCCGAGATTGAAGACACGTCGCTGCTCGTCCTCGTCGACCCCGTGCCCGCCGAGCCAGTCGTAGACGGGCGGCCGCTCCCAGGCGAGGGGATCCACGAGCGCTCCGAGCCCGGCCGGCAGCGAGCGGGGCAGGTTGCCGGGGATGCCGCCGCCGGTCACGTGGGCCAGAGCCCTGACGTCACACGCCTCGCGGAGCCTGCGCGCCTCGTCGAGATAGAGCCGGGTCGGGGGCAAGCAACAGATCGGGGTCGAAGTCGCCCTCGCCGAGGATGCTGCGGACCAGCGTGAAGCCGTTCGCGTGCAGGCCGGCCGAGGGCAGTCCCAGGACGACGTCACCGGGCTCGCAGCGCGAGCCGTCGACGAGGTCGGCGCGCGCGACGAGTCCGACGCACGTGCCGGCGAAGTCGAGCTCGCCCTCGCGGTAGATCCCGGGCAGCTCCGCGGTCTCGCCGCCGAGGATCGCGCAGCCGGCCTCGCGGCAGACCTCTGCGGCGCCTTCGACGAGCTCCGCTACCTCGTCGAGATCGAGGTTTGCGGCGGCAACGTAGTCGAGGAAGAAGAGCGGTTCGGCGCCGGTCGTGAGGATGTCGTTGACGCAGTGTGCGGCCAGGTCGCGCCCTGCGTCCCGGAGCCGCCCGGCGCGGCGCGAGAGGATGAGCTTCGTGCCGACCCCGTCCGTCGTCGCGGCCAGGAACCGGTCGGCGTCGAGCGGAAAGAGGCCTGCGAAGTGACCGAAGCCGTGCGGCTCGTCCTCCTTCCAGGTCGAGGCGACCGCGTCTCGAAGCCGCTCCACCACGTCGGCGGCCTTGGTCAGCGATACCCCTGAGGTCTCGTACGGGGGACTCACGTCATGCCCATTCCACATTCTCCCGAGCGGAGCGATAGGACATTCCATGGCCCGCGGGAAATGCGCAGTATCTCGCGCGGCGAGCTCGGGCCGGCCGTCGGGGCCGTCGGGCAGGAATCGGACGACGCTCTCCCCGATCTCCACTTCCGGCCCGTGGCGCTCCAGGTTCAGGATCTCGGCGAGCGCTCGCGCCTTCATCTCGGGGTCTTCCGCACGCAGGTGCAGCTCCGCGAGCGTGAGCTCGTCGGCGCCCTCGAGCGCGTCCTCGATCCAGTCGCGCGGAGGGTGCACCTCCAGCCGGAAGCCCGCCTCCGTCGCGATAAATGTCCTCTTGCCCGGATGATCCTGAATCTTGAGGTCGAGCTCGGACGCTCGCTCGATCGTCTCGGCGTAGCCGTGCTCGTCGAGCGCTATGCCGAGGTGGTCGACCCGGGGCCGATCCCAGTGACCCGGCTGGAGGACGACGTTGACGGCGCCTCGGGCCAGCTCGACGAGCCGAAGACGAAAGCCCTTCTCCTCGAGCCGCTCCCAGGAGACACCCGGCTCGAACCAGAAGGAGCCCTCGCCGACCCAGCCGTAACGTCCGATCAGGTCGAAGCCGAGCCTGCCGAGGTACCGCGCCTCCACGAGCCGCACCTTGCTCGTGACGAGGTGGTAGTGGAACAGGTGCACGGAGTGGGACTGTAACCGCGTCCCGGCGTGCGAAGGACTCGGGTGGGTGGCGGCGAATCCGGGCGCGCATGTCCGCCACCTCGCCGCCCTCGCAGCCGCCTCCACCGCCGGGCTACAACCAGGGTCACTACGGGCCGGCCGGCATGCAGCAGCTTCCTGCCCTGAACGGGGAGTTCGTCGTCTTCGTCCTCGTCTGGGCCGTCCTCGGGATCATCGCCCTGGCGAGCGACAACATCGGGGCGAGCGAGTTCGTGACCGCGACCGTCCCGCTGACGGCTGCGTATCTCCTCTCGCGCGGGCTCGCGAAGCTCGGCAAGGTCATCGAAGGCAGCTGAGCGCAGGTCGCTAGGGACTGAGGCCGCTTGCCCGCTCTTCGGCGGGTGCGTAGGTTGTGGCCGCATGGCTTCGTCGTCGCTGCCACCCGTGCCCTGCGTGAAGGCGTGCTCGCCGTGATCGCGGTGCTCGGCGCGGCCGGGACGATCGGCCGGAACGTCACGCGGTTTCTCGAGGAGTGGGGGGCTCCGGTTCGGCGCGCGGACTTCAAGCTCGACGGGGACGAGCATGTCGACGCGTCCGACCCTGCCTCGCTCGAGCGCGCGCTCTCGGGCGCCTCCGTCTGCGTGAACTGCCTCGACTACCGGCTCAACCTCGACGTCATGAACGGCGCCCTGGAGGCCGGCGCCCACTACGTCGATCTCGGCGGTCTCTTCCACGTCACCTTGGAGCAGCTCGAGCTCGACGAGCGTTTCCGGTCGGCCGGCACGACGGCGATCCTCGGCATGGGCTCGGCGCCCGGGAAGACAAACCTGCTCGCGCGCGCGGCGGCCGCTCGCCTCGGTGAGCCACCCGAGACGATGGAGATCTGGGCCGCGACGCGCGACCCTGGTGCCGTCGACCATCCTTTTCCGGCGCCGTACTCCGTGCGGACGCTCCTCGACGAACTCCGCATGCAGCCGATGGTCGTCGCCGACGGAGAGGTACAGCCTGTCGAGCCGCTCTCCGGCGAGGCCGAGCGCGAGTTCCCCGAGCCCGTCGGGCGGACGAAGGGCATCTACACGATCCACTCGGAGCTCGCGACGTTGCCCCGTGCCTTCCCGTCGCTCGAGACGGCGAGCTTCCGGCTCTGCCTCTCGCCGGGCCTCCTCGGCAAGCTCCTCGCCCTCGAGCCGGGGGAGGAGCCCGAGCCCTACACGCAGACGGCCCAGTCCGTGGCCGTGCACGTGGTCGACGTCTCGGCCGACGGGAACCGCGTCGAGGGCATGACGGTGACCCGCGGGGGAAGCGCCCGTTCCACCTCGGAGCCGGCGGCGCGCGCCGCCCTCGAGCTCCACGAGGCGAGGCTCTCCGCGCCCGGCGTCCGCGCGCCCGAGGATGCGATCGACGATCCCGAGGCGTTCCTCGACCTACTCGACACGGAGGTCCGATGGCGGTAACGAAGACCCAAGACCACCTCTGGAGGCACTTCACGCCGGCCGCTGCGGCAGGGTCGCCGATCGTGATCGAGCGGGGCGAGGGCTGCCGGATCTGGGACACGGACGGGAACGAGTACCTCGACGCCCTCGCGGCCCTCTACTGCGTGAACATCGGCTACGGCCCCTGGCCCGAGATCGTCGAGGCCGCGACGAAGCAGATGGAGACGCTCCCGTTCTTCACGAACTGGGTGGGGTTCGCGACGCCGTCCTCGCTCGAGCTCGCGGACAAGCTGTCGGAGCTAGTCCCGATCGACGTCGGGCGGATTTTCTTCGTCTCCGGAGGCTCCGAGGCGATCGAGGCGGCTCTCAAGACCGCGCGCCAGTACCACCGCCTGCGTGGCGAGCCGGCCCGCTACAAGTACGTGACGCGGCGGAGCGCCTACCACGGGACGACGATGGGTGCGCTCTCGATCAACGGGAGCCCTGGGCTCCGAGCGCAGTTCGAGCCGCTTCTCCCGGGCTGTCTGAGGGCTCCGATGCCGTACCGCTACCGCTGCCCGTACTGCGCGGAGAAGGACGCGTGCACGCTCCAGTGCGCGGATGAGGTGGACGGGATCATCCGGAACGAGGATCCCTCGACGGTCGCGGCGGTGATCATGGAGCCGATGCAGAACTCGGCGGGGTCGATCGCCCCGCCCGAGGGCTACTTCCAGCGCATCCGCGAGATCTGTGACGAGCACGGCGTGCTCTTGGTCGCGGACGAGGTCATCTGCGGCTTCGGCCGGGTCGGCGACTGGTTCGGCTCGACGCGCTACGGGATCGAGCCGGACATGATGACCCTGGCCAAGGGCATCACCTCCGCGTACGCGCCGCTCGGCGCGCTCGTCGCAAGCCCGAAGGTGATCGAGCCCTTCTTCGGCGACCCGAAGCGGATGCTCACCCACGGGATCACCTTCGGCGGCCACCCGCTCTCGTGTGCGATCTCCCTCGCGAACCTCGAGATCATGGAGCGGGAGGATCTGATCGGCCACGTGCAGCGGCACATGGGCGACTTCCGGGCAGCGTTCGACCGGCTCGCGGACGAGCACCCGCTCGTTGGCGAGGTGCGCGGCGATGGATTCTTCTACTCGCTCGAGCTCGTGAAGAACAAGGAGACGAAGGAGACCTGGGCGCCGGCGGAACGGGACGAGCTCCTGAAGGGCTTCCTGACGCCGCGGGCCCGAGAGCTCGGCGTCTACATGCGATTCGACGACCGCGGCGAGACCTGCGCGCAGTTCTCGCCGCCGCTCGTCGCCGGCCCCGCCGAGCTCGAGGAGTTCCTCGGCGTCCTCCGGCAGATTCTCGACGAGGCCGCCGAGCGCGAAGGCATCGGCTGATGGCGACCGCCGTTCGCACGCTCCAGGCCTTCGTCGACGGAGATTGGGTCGAGCCGGGAGGCAACTCGGGCAGTCAGATCGTCTCGCCCGTGACGGGGGAGACGCTCGCCGAGATGCCCGGCGCGAGTCCCGACGACGTCGATCGGGCCGGCAATGCGGCTCGGAAGGCCCAGGCGGCGTGGGCGGGACGATCGCCGTGGGAGCGCGCCGACGTCTGCCACGCGATCGCCGATCTCATCCTCGAGCGCAAGGAGGAGTTGGCCCGTGAGCTCTGCCTGGAGCAGGGCAAGCCGTACACGGCCGAGGCGCTCCCGGACGTCGAGGAGACGGCCGAGAACTTCCGGGTTGCCGCCGAGGACGTGAAGCGCCTTAACTCCGAGGTGCTGCCCTCCCAGGACGCCGACAAGCGGATCCTGACCTTCCGGAAGCCGAACGGCGTCTACGCGTGCATCACGCCCTGGAACTTCCCGACCGTGATCCCGAGCGAGCTGATCGCGCCGGCGATCGTGGTGGGCA
Organism: uncultured Actinomycetes bacterium; assembly: GCA_963733135.1. GTDB lineage: Bacteria > Actinomycetota > Thermoleophilia > Gaiellales > Gaiellaceae > CAVTBX01. The sequence goes on along the minus strand of CAVTBX010000004.1, from coordinate 130,162 downwards.
ACACCTGCGTCGTGAAGCCGTCCGAGTGGACGCCGATCGCGATGGCGAACCTCATGCAGGTCATGGCCGACGCCGGATTGCCCGAGGGCGTCGTGAATCTCGTCTACGGCGACGGCTCGGTCGGCGAGGCGCTCGTCACGAGCCCGCACGTCGACTGCATCGCGTTCGTCGGCTCGCACGGGACGGCCGAGCGGATCGTGCGTGCCGCCGGTCTCAAGCGGAGCCTGATCGAGGCGAGCGGCAACGGGCCCGTGGTCGTCTGCGCCGACGCCGACCTCGAGGCTGCCGCCAAGGGCGCGGTGTTCGGCGGGTTCTTCTGCGCCGGCCAGGTGTGCTGCGCGACGGAGCGCGTGCTCGTCGACAAGCGTGTCCATGACGACTTCCTGGCGGCGGTCGTGAAGGAAGCCGAGGCGTGGCGGCTCGGCGATCCCTTCGACGACGACACGCTCGTCGGCCCGATGAACAACGAGCCGATCGCGAAGAAGATGGACGACCACCTGGAGGACGCCGTCTCGAAGGGCGCCGAGATCGTCGTCGGCGGTGGCCGCGACGACGACCGTCCGACGAGGCTCTACTACCAGCCAACCGTCGTCGACAACGTCGGTCTCGACACGCTCATCAACGAGGACGAGACCTTCGGGCCGATCGTCCCACTCATCCCAATCGGGTCGGACGAAGAGGCGGTCGAGGTCGCGAACTCATCGCACCTCGGCCTCCAGGCGGCCGTCTACACGCGCAGCCTGAAGCGGGCGTTTCGTTACGTTGACAGCCTTCGCGTCGGGAACGTGGTCGTCAACGACTCGACCGACTACTGGGAGTCGCACGAGCCCTTCGGCGGCGCGAGCGGGACGCTGACCGGCTGGGGCCGCGTCGGCGGGCGCTACTCGCTCCTCGACATGACCGATCTGCGGACGGTCGTGCTCGACCTGAGCGGCGAGGACGAGCCGAGCGAAGGGCCGGGTAGACCGCCTGCGTGAGGCCGTGCTCGCCCGGCCGCTTCGCGGCCTCCGGTGACCTTCCGCCAGCGAGTCCTGCCGGCTCTTTTCGACCGGCTCAACGCGCGGTTCGAGCGCCGGTTCGGTGAGAAGCGCCGGCTCGTGCTGGCACCGACGAGCGGGCGTGTTCTCGAGATCGGGGCTGGAACCGGCTGGAGCTTCCGCCACTACCCGGAGGCCGTGGACGAGATCGTCGCCCTCGAGCCAGACGAGGGCATGCGGGCGCGCGGCGAGAGGCGAGCCGTGGAGTCGGGTCGCTTAATTCGTTTCGTCAAGGAGTCAGCCGAGGAGCTGCCGTTCGAGGACGCCTCGTTCGATTGGGTCGTCTCCATGGCAGTCCTCTGCACGGTTTCGGATGCGGCTCGGGCCCTACGCGAGGTGCGGCGCGTGCTGAAGCCGGGTGGAGCGCTCCTCTTCGTCGAGCACGTGCGATCCGAGAGTCCGCGCCTGGCGCGCTGGCAGGATCGGTTGGAGCGGCCATGGGGCGTCGTGGCGCAGGGCTGCCATCCGAACCGCGACACCTTGACTGTCATGAGCGACGCGGGCTTCGACGTCGAGATCGTCGAGCGCGGAGAGCTCCCGCTCGCCCCGCCGATCGTCAAGCCCTACGTCCTCGGCCGCGCGACACCCACCTTGTAACAGTCTGTTGCTAGGAGGGTTTGGCGAAATGGTCTTCGTTGCGTGGTCGTGCTGCTCGTTTCGAGGCAAGGACGCAGGGAGTGTTCGTACCGTGAGGTACGGGCGGGACTGAGGACGCCTCCTCGGGGCGAGCAGCACGACCAGGCGGCACAACGGCTATGTCGTCAAACCCTCCTAGGCGCGTAGGGCCTGCTCGACGAGGTCGGCAATCTGCTCGGTGCCGGAGCGGGATCGAATTCGCTCGGAAACCTGATCCAGCCTGGCGCGCAGGCCTTCGTCTTCGAGCAAGCGGTCGATCGCGCTCAGGAGCTCGTCATCCTCGAAGCGGTACGGGTCGAGCCTGGCCCCGATCCCGGTGTCCGACGCCCGCTGCGCGTTGTCGTACTGATCCCAGAAGAGCGGCAAGACGATCATCGGCTTCCCGAAGTGGAGGCACTCGCAGAACGTGTTGTTGCCGCCGTGGTTCAGAACAAGGTCGACCTCCGGCATCAGCGAGACCTGCGGCACGAACGACGATCCGGCGGCGTTGTCCGGTAAGCGAAGCTCGTCGGCACGAGGCCCGAGTGAGACGAGGACGCGGTGCTGGGAACGGCCCAGCACGTCGAGGAGATGCTGCATGAGCCCGACGTCTGCCGAACCGAGGCTTCCGAGGCTGAGGTAGAGGAGAGCGCCCTCGCCGCCGGCGAGCTCTGCCGGCAGCTCGAAAGGCGCATCGGTCGTTCGGACCGATGTGTCGACGCGGCGCCAGCCGTCGAGCGGGACGGTGCGCCGGTAGTCGACCTCGGCCGGATAGATGTAGACGTTCGCCTGGGGCGACACGTGCTGGAACTCGAGATCGCGCAACGGCGGGCTTCCTCGTTCCGCGTGTAGCTCGGCGAACGCCGCCCACGTCGGCCGCACGGCCTCCTCGTAGGCGGACCGGTATTCGTCCCAGCCCGACGCATCGCCATCGGGATACCCCGAGAAGGCAGGTGGTAGGCCGGGATCCGGAAGCTCGAGCGGATTGCAGGAGACGACGCGAACCCACGGCCTTCCGTGCCGCTGTACAGCCGGCCAGGAGCTCACGCAGTCCTCGACGACGGCGTCGGCCTGCACCTCCTCGAGGATCTCGTAGGCCCGTTCGTCGCCGTAGGCGATCCCATCCGCGAGCGCCTGCCAGGTCGGCCGGATGAACTCGTCGATCTGCTCGAGCGTCGGCTTGCGGAAGATCGGCGCCGTCTCGGCGATGAAGTCGACCCAGAACTGGCCGACACCCTCCTCCGTCTCGGCCGGCGGAGTCGTGCGGAGGAGGCGCTCCTCGAGGCCCGCCTTCTCGATCTCGCCCGCGAAGCTCTCCGTGATCGCGAACACGCACCGGTGACCGCGGCGGTGCAGGACATCGGCGATCCCGACAAGGTTGTTTGTCGGCCCCCAAGCGTCGGGCTCCGGGATGAAGACGATCGTGCTCACGGCGCGCGAGCCTAACGGACGGTTCGAGCCGGTGGCTGTTTGCGGGATCGGCGCGCGGGTACGCGTGATGCATGCCACACGTTCTCCATGAGCTCGGCCACGCCGGCGCGCAGGGCTGGCGCGAACGGGTCGCGGACGAGATCGCTCCGCGGGTCGCGGCGAGAAGCCCTGCCCACGAGGATCAAATCAAGGCTGCGATCGGGCTCGCCTTCTTCGTCCTGTCTGCGGTGTACGTCGTTCAGACTCTCAGGGCGCTCGCGAAGCGCTAGCTGTCGTCGTCTAGAGCCGATGCGCCGGCTCGAGCACGAGGCGCTCGCGCCGGTAGGGCAGCGGCACGGCCGGATCCTCCGAGTCGATCTCGCGTGCGAGGCGATGCCCGTCGAAGATCGCGTCGGCAGGGATGCGCGGAGCGACGCAATCACCGACGCGGTAGACCGCCTCGATCCCCGCCTCTCCGAGCACTGACCCGTCGGATTGAAGCTCGTGGTAGAGCGCATCATCCGACAGGCGTTGCGTGACAAGCACGACGGAGTCCGCCCCGAGCTCAACCTGCTCACCGAACTCGTCAGCCCCCGTCACCAGACCGGGCTGGATGCCTCCGAGCACGAAGCCTCGGCGCTGGGCCACGCCCACCTCGTGGAGATGCTGGCGGAGGAGTGAGCCCTCCAGCGTCTCGTCGCAGTAGGGCGCGATCTGCTCGTGGCAGGTGGCGAGCTCGACCGAATAGCCTTCGACGGCGAGCCTCTCCGCCAACCCCGGCGCCGTGAAGTAGCCCTCGGCGTCCCAGACCAGGACGCGATCCCCGGCCGGGCGCTTGCCCTCGACCATGATCTGCTCCGGCGTCAGGACGTGCGGCAGCGACGCGTCGGCCCCGGGAATCGGCTCGTGAGTGACGCCGTTCAGGCCGTCGGACGCCCAGTGCGAGCCCGTTGCGACGATGACGAGCTCGGCGCCGTACTCGAGGACATCCTCAGTCGAGAGTCGCACGCCGGTGATGACCTCGACGTTCCGAAGCTTGTCGAGCTGGATACGGCGCCAGTTGACGACGCGCGCCCATTCCCCGAGCCCCGGCAACTGCGGCACCCACCGGAGCCAGCCGCCGAGATCGCTCTCGGCCTCGACGACGTGCACGCGCCGAAAGCCGCGCTTCCCGAGCACGATCGCGCACTCCATTCCCGCCGGCCCGGCGCCGACAACGAGGATGTCCCGATCTGCGTTCTCCGCCTGGTCGAAGCGCTCGGGATGCCAGCCCCGACGGTACTCCTCGCCAGCAGTGGCGTTTTGCGTGCAGCCCAGGTGGTGGCCATTCTCGGACTTCGAGATGCAGACGTTGCAGCCGATGCACTCCCGAATCTCGCCGTACGCACCCTCTTCGATCTTCCGCGGGAGGAACGGGTCCGAGATGGAAGGCCGCGCGCCTCCGATCAGATCCCAGGCACCCGAAGCGACGATCTCGGCCATGCGATCGGGGTTGGTCAGCCGCCCGACACCGACGATCGGCTTGGCCGTCGCCTCGCGGACGCGGCCCGTCCACTCGAGCTGGTAGCCCTCGGCGTAGAAGCGCGAGGCGCCGGAATCCTTCGACCACTCGGCGATCGAGCCGACGTTCACGTCCCAGAGGTCGACCAGGTGGTCGGCGAGTCGAATGAACTCGAGCGCGTCGTCGACCACGAGCCCCGGCGTCAGGTCGATCCCGATTCGGCACGCGATCGCGCAGTCGTCACCGACAGCGTCGCGCACGTCCTCGAGCACCTCGAGCCAGAACCGCGCTCGGTTCTCCAGGGGGCCGCCGTACTCGTCCGTGCGGTGGTTGTAGTACGGAGACAGGAACTGCGTGAGGAGGTAGGTATGGCCGCCGTAGACGTAGACGATGTCGAAGCCGGCAGAGCGGGCCTGCTCCGCGGCCCAGACCCAGTCGCGGCGGACGCGGGCGAAGTCGGCTCGCTCCATCGCCTTGGGGACGTGGATCGGGTCGTAGTCGCTCGCGAGCTGCGACGGGCCGATGGACGGCCAGCGCGACTGGCGCGTCTCGGCGTGGCCGCCGGAGTGCGTGAGCTCGATCCCGGCGAGGGAGTCGTGCTCGTGCACCTCGTCGCAGAGGACGGCCAGGTTGCGCGTGTCGTCCTCGTCCCACAGGCGCGCGGAGACGTAGGGCGACTCGTCCGAGTCGGCGCTGACCGGCGCGTACTCCGTGTTCACGGCCGCCCAGCCGCCTTCGGCCTTCATCGCGCGGAAGCGAGCGTGCGAGCCTGGCTTCTCGGTGCCGTAGCCCGTGCAGTGGGGCACTTGGTAGAAGCGGTTTCTGAGCGTCTTCGGGCCGATCTGCACGGGCTCGAAGAGAATGTCGTGCTTCGGGTCGCGCGCCACGTGCCGAGTCTACGGCGGTGAGTCTCCGCGGGTGGCACTGGTCTCGCCTCCGCAAGCGTGCGGAATCGGCACATATCGGCGTGCCACTCGCGCGTCTTTTCCGAGTAGGCTCGGGGGCGGTAGGCGGGAGGGTCGGGACCCGCCTTACCCGCGCGCGAGTAACCAATGAGCAGCTCGGCCCCGCGCGGCTAGGATCGGCCGGTGGCGCAGGCAGTCCGAACCCGGGTCGGGGGTCACCTCGTCGTCGAGAGCCTGGAAGCTCTTGGCGCCGGCGCGGCGTTCGGGCTCCCGGGCATACACGCGCTTGCGATCTGGGACGGGCTTCGTGAGAGCCGGATCCGCTACCTGGGCTTTCGCACGGAGCTGAACGCCGGCTTCGCGGCCGACGGATACGCACGCGTGAGCGGAAAGCCGGCGCCCCTCCTGCTCTCGACCGGCCCGGGCGCGCTCAACTCACTCACGGCGATCATGGAGGCCTCGAGCGCCCACGTCCCTGTCGTCGCGATCGCAAGTCAGATCCCGACCGATCTGATCGGCCGCGGTCGCGGCTTCCTCCATGAGCTCCGCGATCAGGCCGCCTCTTTCGAGCCTCTCGTGAAGTGGACGGCGCGCGCTGGCTCAGCCGCCGAGATTCCCGAGCTCCTCGCCGAGGCCTGGCGCCGCGCGAGCACGCCGCCCTCGGGCCCGGCCTTCGTCGAGATCCCCGTCGACTTGCTGACCGGTGAGACCGACGTACGGCCCGTCACCGAGCTGGACGCCTCCCCGACGGCGTCGCCCGAGCCGGACGTCTCGGAGGCGGTCGGGCTCCTCGCACAGGCTCAGCACCCTGTGATCTGGGCTGGGAGCGGCGTGCTTCGCTCCGGCGCGTGGGGTGAGCTCCGTCAGCTTGCGGAGCGGCTCGGAGCAGCGGTCGCGACCACGTACATGGGCAAAGGCGCGTTTCCCGAGGATCACCCGCTCTCGCTCGGCTCCGCCTGTGACGAGCAGGCGTTCAAAGACGCCGTCGAGGGGGCCGACGTTCTCTTCTGTGTCGGAACCGAGCTCGGTGCAGAGACGACCGGCCAGTACTCGTTGGAGCCGAGCGGGCGGTTGATCCAGGTCGACGTTGACCTGTCTCGCATCGGCGCGACCTACGAGGCGCTTGGAGTCGTCGGCGACGCAAGGACGGTCCTCGGCCGAATCCTCGAGGCGGTGCCGGAGACGAACGCGGACGGGGAGCGGCTCGCCCGCGAGACGCATGACCGCATCGAGCGCGGGCTCGAAGGCCAGGGCCGTGAGCTCGAGCGCGGCCTTCTCGAGACGATCCGGGAAGCGCTCCCGCGAGACGCGGTCGGCGCGTGGGACATGACCATCCTCGCCTACTGGGCGGCGGCGCACTTTCCGGCCCTCGAGCCGCGCCGCTTCCTCTACCCGCTCGGCTCCGGCACGCTCGGCTACGCCTGGCCCGCTGCCCTAGGCGCCGCCGCGGCGACCCAGGCCCCCACGCTGGCCGTCGTGGGAGACGGCGGTTTCCTGTACGGGCAGGGAGAGCTTGCGAGCGCACGCCAGAACGGCCTCGCAGCCAAGCTCCTCATCGTCGACGACGGCGGCTACGGGATCCTGCGCGAGTACCAGCGCGACGCCTTTGGAGAGACCTTCGCGGTCGACCTCGTGCAGCCGGACTTCGCCGCGCTCGCGCAGTCCTACGGCGTCGTCCATCGCCAGGCCACCGTCGAGACGCTGGCCGACGATCTCCGCTGGGCGATAGCCGCCGACGGCCCGGCCGCGGTCGTGCTGCGCGCGCACCTCGAGATGTGGACGCCGACGTCCTAGTGGCGACTCGCTGGAGCGACTTCGTCAAGCCCACGCTCGACGGGCTCGAGCCCTACCGCCCGGGAGACAGCGTGGCCGCCCTCCGCGAGCGCCACGGCCTCGACGAGGTCGTGAAGCTGAACTGGAACGAGGGCCTCTTCGGGCCGCTTCCCGGCGTGCTCGAGGCTGCCGCGGCAGAGCTCTCGTACGCGTGGATGTACCCAGAGCAGGCCTACAGCGACCTGCGCGACGCTGTCTCCGAGTGGCTCGACGTTCCTTCGAACCGCGTCGTTCCAGGCCACGGCATCCAGTCGCTCGTGACCACGCTGGCCGCCGCCGTCATCACCCCCGGCGATCCCGTCGTCCTCCCCAAGCCGACCTACGGGCTCTACGCCCAGGTGCTGGCCGCCGCGGGGGCCGAGCTCGAGCGCGTTCCCGTTCGTGACGACCTCGGGCTCGACCTCGACGCGATGGCCGGGGCCGCACACCGAACCGGTGCGAAGCTGGTCGTCGTCTGCGACCCCAACAACCCCACGGGCCTCCAGATGAGCCGCGGCGAATGGGATGCGTTCCTGGGCGACCTGCCACCCGGCTGCGTTGCCGTCGTCGACGAGGCGTACGTTGAGTACGTCGATCCGGAGCTTCGGCTCGACCGCGAGCGCGATGTCGCCGAGGGCCGGCCGGTCATCGTCTTCCGGACCTTCTCGAAGATCTTCGGGCTCGCAGGGCTGCGACTCGGCTACGCGATCGTCCACGAAGATCTCGAGCCCTACCTCGACGTCGTCCAGGAGCCTTTCAACGTGAACCGAATAGCGCTCGCGGCCGGCAAAGCAAGCGTCGCGCGTGTCGACCTGCTCGAGGAGCGGAGGCGTGACGCCGCCGAAGCACGTGAGCACTTGACCGCCCGCCTCAACGAACTCGGCGCCCGAGTCATCGAGTCCCACGCGAACTTCGTGCTGGCCGAGATGCGCGCCGACGACGCGGCACTCGCGGATCGTCTCGCAGCCCGCGGGTACCTGATCCGGCCCGGAAGCGAGTTCGGGCTGGAGGGCTACGTCCGGATCACAGTCGCGCCGCTGCCGACCTTGAAGCGTTTCCTCGCGGCGCTCGCGGACGAGCTGGTCGTCTAAGGCGCGAGCATCGACGCTCGAAGCGCGCGCTCTCGGATCTGGCCGCCGAGTGTCGCGTCACCGAGCTGCTCGTGCGTGTCCCAGGCGATGCGGAGGCTCCCGCTGAGCCCGTCAGGGCCGCTCACGTCCACCTCTGCCTCCACCTTGCCCTTGTACCGCCGCCAGGTCGCCTCGCCGCTCACGGATACGCCGGGGACGAAGCGCACGTCGTCCAGGGTGAAGACCACCGGCGTGTTGCCGCTGTACGACCACGTGCCGCCCCGCAGCCCTCGGCTCGTCCCGTCGTAATTCACCCACCAGCGCGCGACGACGTCGGCCACCGTCTGTGCCGCGGCTGCTGCCAGCCGGCGGTGGCGGCGTCGGGAGTCATCGTCAGTGCCAGCAGACTCGGCGGCCTTCACATCGCCGAGCGAGCGCGCAAATCCCGGAACGAGGTGCACGTCTCCGATCTCCTCGGCGCAACTCGTGTCGCCGGGATCCCGCTTACGGAGGAAGCGGACGTAGAGCCGCGACGCGCAACGATCGGTGTCGCGGATCGCGGTCACGTGGAAGGAGTTGACGACCTCGACGAAGGTCGAGTTCGGGAAGCGGTTCGCCACCTCCTGAGCCTGCGCGGACGTCGTGATCGTGTCCAGATCGCCGTTCAGGACGAGCGTCGGCACGGCCGGGTAGGTCGCGGCGGGCGGGTCGGGAGGATCCGGCTGCGCCGGTGACGGCCAGTGCAGGCACGCGAAGACTCCCTCGTACTCGGTCCGCGTCCAGGCGCGGGCGCTGAAGGGCCGGAACGAGCCTGGCGGATAGGCCGCGATCCGGCTCTGCGCCTCTGCCCAGCGCCCGTCCATGGGCGTGCTCGGATCCCAGAGCTGCGGATAGTCGTGGCAGATGACCGCGAGGTAGAGAGCTTCGGACGAGTGCGGCGGATCCTCACCGCCGGCGTCGATCGTCAGCGTCTCGGCCGCGAGGCGGAGGATCGGCTTCGTGTCGCCTCGCCGTGCGGCGAGGAGCGCCGCGGGCAGGTCACGGTAGGCACCCGGGTAGTAGTACGTCGACGATGCGGCCCAGACGAGCGCCTTCTCGTTCAGCCGCACGCGCATGGGCGTGCCGTCCCAGTCGGGCGCCCATCCCACGATCGGCTCTTCCCGAACGCGCCGGGCCAGCTGTGCCAGGAGGGAAACGGTGCTCGTCCCGGCCCGCTCGGACGGACAGTCCGGCCGCCGGTCGCAGGTCAGCCTGAGGCCTCGACGGACGGCCGCGAGCAGGTCGGCCCAGGCCGGGTCGGTGCCGGGGAGCGGGTACGCGCCGTCGAGGACGAGCGACCGTAGCCGGTCTCCAAACCGGAGGGCATACGCCTGCGCCGCGTAGGTTCCGTACGAGTCCCCGTAGAGATCGATGCGCTGGCCGGCCCGGACGGCGTCGAGCACGACCTCGATGTCCTGCACGGCCTGCGAGGTGGAATAGAAGTCGCGCTTCGGCCCGATCTGCCGCGCGCAACGCCCGGCTCTCCTCCAGTAGTCGACCGTTGTCCGCGAGAACGCCTTGCAGCCGAGCGGCGTGCTGCCGCCCGTGCCGCGCAGGTCGACGAGGAGCAGTCCTCGGCGTTTCGAGACCGGCTCCCAGAGCTCGACGCGGCCGGCTCGGTCGTCGGTGACGGGGAAGCCCGGGCCACCTTCGAGCGAGACGATCGTCGAGCGCCGCGGCTGCTCACGGTCGGTGCGCGGGGTAGTGCTCGAAGTAGATCCTGATCGTCCGCCCGCTCGGGTTCGCGCGATTGAGCGGAACGCGGACGTACCCGCACCGCACCCGCGGCGCGAGCGAGCGTGCCTCGGCCGGGCAGGCTGCCTGGATGATCGGCGGTGGCGGTGGGGCTGCGTCCATCGGCTGACTATATGAGGCTATGCCGTCAGGTCGGCGGCCAGCTCCTCGAAGGCGGCGACGAAGGAGTCGGCGTCCTCGAGCGAGTGGACGACCGACAGCGTCCATTCCTCCTCGCGACCGGGCGTCATGAAGACGCCGCGGTTCATGTTGTAGAGCCAGGCGAGGTCGCAGAGCTCGCCGTCCTGATTCTCCTTGTAGGTCTCGTAGTCGACTACCTTCTTTGGCGAGAACGTCACACAGCCCTTTGCGCCGACACCGACGGCGTAGCCGGGAAGCCCGTACCGGTCGATCACTCCCATGCAGCCGGTGAGGAGGCGGTCGTTCAAGGCATCGAGGTGCTCGTAGGCGTCCGGCGTCAGCACCTCCGTGAGGCTGGCGCGGGCCGCGGCCATCGAGAGCGGGTTTCCGTTGTACGTCCCGACCTGGTAGACGCGCTCGGACTCGACCACCTCGAAGACCTCCTCGGTGGCGCCGATCGCACCGGCCGGCAGGCCGCCGCCGAGCGTCTTCGCGAGCGTGACCATGTCGGGGGTGACGCCGAACCGCTCGGTCGCTCCGCCCGCGGCGATGCAGAGTCCCGTCTTGACCTCGTCGAAGATGAGGACGATGTCGTGCTTCCGCGTCAGCTCGCGTACGGCCTCGAGGTAGCCCGGCTCGGGGAGCACGACCCCGAGGTTCATCATCGCCGCCTCCATGATCACGCAGGCGGGCTTCCGACCCTCGTCGATCAGCCGTTCGATCCGGCGCTCCATGGCCTCGGCGTCGTTGAACGGCACGGCGATCGTGAGGTCGGCGACGCTCTGCGGGATGCCCTCGCCGTACGGGAGCGAGGCGAGGTCGTCGCGGTCACCGATCTTGTCGTAGGGGACGCCGATCGAGACCATCACGTAGTCGTGGTGGCCGTGGTAGGAGCCGAAGATCTTCACGATCTCGTCACGGCCCGTAAGCGCGCGTGCGATGCGGATCGCGTCCATCGTGGCCTCGGAGCCCGAGTTCGTGTAGCGCCACTTCGGGAGGCCGAAGCGGCCCGCGAGCTCCTCGGCGACGACTATCGCGTCCTCCGTCGGCACGGCGAAGTGCGTGCCGAGCGAGTAGCGCTGCCGGACGGCTTCCTCTATGGCCGGATGCGCGTGGCCCTGCACCATCGAGCCGAACCCGTTGTGGAAGTCGAGCAGCTCGTTGTCGTCGACGTCCCAGACCTTGGCGCCCTGCCCGCGCTCGAGGTAGATGGGCCAGGGATCGCGGAGCTGGTAGGAGGACGCGACGCCGCCCGCGAGGCTGCGCCGGGCGCGCTCGTACATGGTGCGGGAGCCGGATGTCCGCTCGTTGAGCCTCGCCTCCTCGCGCTCTGTGAGCGTCTTGATGCGCTCGCGGTCGAGCACGGTGTGCTCTGGGGCTTGCGTCATTCTTCGGCCTCCTTCTGTTCGGGCAACACCCGCAGCGCATCGGCGGGCAGGTGGAGCTGGACGGGGGTTCCCTGCTCGTACGGGACGCCTTTGCCGGTGTTCTGGACGAGCGCCTGGAGGCTCTCGCCCGTTGCCGCGCGGACGATCACCTGTACGGCCGGGCCCACGTAGACGCGCCGCTCGACCATCCCGGGGAGCCGGTTGGGCCCGGACGGCGACCCGTGTGGCTCCAGCTCCACGCGCTCGGGCCGGATGACGATCCTGGCCGGGCCGACGAAGCCCGTGTCGCCGCCGCGAGCCTCGAGCTCGAAGCCCTCGACCGCGACCATGCATGTGCCGTTCTTCGCGCCGCGCGCCGTCGCGCCCATGAGGTTCGAGACCCCGAGGAAGTCGGCGACGAATAGCGTGTCCGGGCTCTCGTAGACGTCGCGTGGCGCACCGACCTGGTCGATCTGCCCACCGTGCATGACGGCCAGGCGATCGGACATCGTCAGTGCCTCCTCCTGGTCGTGCGTCACATACAGAAAGGTGATGCCGACTTCCTGCTGCAACGCCTTCAGCTCGATCTGAAGCGCCTTCCGGAGCTTCGCGTCGAGCGCGCCGAGCGGCTCGTCGAGGAGGAGGACTGCGGGGTTCAGGATGAGCGCGCGGGCGAGCGCGACCCGCTGCTGCTGGCCGCCCGAGAGCTGCGATGACTTCCGCTTCTCGTAGCCGCTCAGCTGGACGAGCTCGAGCGAGCGGCCGACCCGTTCCTGGATCTCCGCCTTCGGTCGCTTCGCTCGCCGCAGCCCGAAGGCGATGTTGTCGAAGACGTTCAGATGCGGGAAGAGCGCGTAGTTCTGGAAGACCGTGTTCACGTTCCGGCGGTGCGGAGGTGTGTAGGCGACGTCGGTGCCGTCCAGGAGGATCCGGCCCTCGGACGGTCGCTCGAACCCCGCGATCAGGCGAAGGGTCGTGGTCTTGCCGCAGCCAGACGGGCCGAGGAGCGAGAAGAACTCGCCGCCCGGGATCTCCAGGTCGATCGCGTCCACTGCTGTGACGTCCGCGAAGCGCTTCGTGAGCGAGACCAGCTGAACCTCGCCGCGGGCCATCAGAGCTCGAGCCCCCGCAGGCTGCTGTCCCCCTCGCGGCGCTCTCCTCGCGTTAGGAACCGCCACGCGAGGAAGGCGAAGAGGAGGCAGAACAAGGTGATGAGCATCATGATCGTGGCGATCGCGTTCGTCGAGGGGAGCGGTGCCGCGCGCGTGGCGGCGTAGATCCTGATCGGCACCGTGTCGGTCTCGCCACCGCTCGAGAGCCACTGGCTGATCACGAAGTCGTCGGCCGAGATCGCGAAGACGACGGCGGCCGACACCACAATCGCAGGGGTGAGGAGGGGGAAGAGGACGCGCGTCAGCGCGACGGTCGGGGCCGCGCCGAGGTCGGCCGCGGCCTCCTCGTACTGCCGCCCGATCGAGAGCAGGCGTCCCCGGACGATGACCACGACGAAGGAGATCGAGAACGTGACGTGGCCGAGGATCTGGGCCAGCGTCCCGGTTCCGATGAACGTGAAGACGTGTGTGAAGACGAGGAGCAGCGAGACGCCCATGACGATCTCAGGGGTCACGAGTGGGAAGAGCATGAGGAAGTTGGCCGGCCGTGAGCCCCAGCCGGTCCAGCGCGCAAGGCCGATCGCTAGCAGGACGCCGATCGGAACGGCGATCAGCACGTCGGCAGCCGCGAGCTTGAGGCTCTGAGCGAGCGCGTTTCGAAGCGTCGGGTCGCTCCAGACCGAGTCGACCGGATCGCCCCAGTACCACCGGTCAGAGAATCCCTGCCACACCGTGCGGGAACGAGACCCGTTGAAGGAGAACTGCACCGCGATCAGCACCGGGACGAGCGACCAGACGACGTACGCCCACGTGACGACGACGAGGAAACGTGGACGCCCCCACGGGTTTCTGACCCAGCCGCGCAGACGATCCCAGGCCGAAAAGCGCAGCGGCCTTTGCTCGTCCGCCACGGCTGTCATACGGGCGGCGCCTCCCGGGAGGCGCGGTGGACGGTCCGCATGTAATAGACCATCAGGATCGTCAGGAACGCGGCGAGGATGACGGTGAGCGCCGCGCCGATCGTCGGCTGACCCTGGTAGTGGAAGTAGAGGTCGATCTGGTTGCCGAGCAGCGACGTCTGCGGTGCGCCCGAGACGATGTCGGGGGTGTAGTAGTCGCCGAACATCGGGAGCGTGATGAGGACCGCGCCTCCGAGCACGCCGACCTTCGAGAGCGGCAGGGCCACCGTCCGGAAGGTCGCCAACGGGCTCGCACCAAGGTCTCGCGCCGCCTCCAGGTGGCTGCGGTCGATCCGATCGAGCGCTGCGAAGAGCGGCAGGATCAGGTACGGGATGTAGCCGTAGACGAGCGCGAGGATGACTGTCGACGGCCGCCCGCCCAGCCAGTCGTGCGGCTCTCCGAGGATGTGCGTAAACGTCAGGAAGCGGTTGACGTAGCCGTCCGCGGCCAGCAGGTTGACCCAGGCCAGCATCCGCATCAGGTAGCTGATCCAGAGCGGCAGGACGATGAGCACCAGGAGGATCACCTTTGTCCGTCCGCTCGTGTGCCGCGCGATGTAGTACGCGACCGGGTAGCCGATCAGGAGTGACAGGGCGAGGGCGATCGCGACGTAGACGATCGTCCGGATCGCCACGCCGAAGAACGTCCCGCCGGGCGTGAGCCGCTCGAGCACCTCGAGGATCCAGCCCACGTTCCACTCGAGCGGGTTCCAGATCGGCACCGGCCCCGAGAGGATCGGGTCGACCGTGCCGAATGCGACGGCGACGACCGCGTAGAAGGGGACGACGAACAGGACGACGAGCCAGAGGACCCCCGGAAGGGAGAATCCCGGCCAGAGCCAGCGCCGATACACGGTCTAGCCCGGGCCTAGGCGGCGCCGGCCAGGAACTCCGAGTAGCCGTCCTGCCAGATCTGTTGTCCGCGGGCGGTGAGCGTTCCGAACTGGAGCGAGTCGGGCCCGAGGTCGTCGTGCGTGAGCACGCTGTTCTCGAGGTGCTCCGGGACGACGCCGTCGGCGACGAGGGAGCTCGGGTCGATCTCGTTCAGCGGCGGTTGGTAGCCGTTGAAGTCGACGAAGTTGGAGTAGGCGATGCCGTTGTCCAGGATGTAGTTGAGCCAGAGGTGAGAGAGCACGGGCTTGTCCGTCGTCGAGCAGATCGACCAGCAGTCGGTCTGAACCGGGTGTTTGCCTTTCGCGTCTCGCCAGTAGCCGAGCGCGGTCGGGGGCGTTCCCTTCGGGAGGTAGTAGATGTAGCCGGCGATCATGTCGCCGGTCCAGGCCTGGTGGAGCCACATCGTGCCTTCGGGAATCGACTGATACTGCTGATCCGTGAGCTTGATGTTGCAGACGTCGTAGAGCTCTTTGAGATCGGTCACCGCCTGGTCGATGAGCTTGGGATCCTCGGTGTTGAGCTCGAAGCTCTCCTTGCGGAGGAGCGCCATGCCGATCGTCTCGCGCTCCTCCGTCAGAAGGCCGACCTTGCCGGCGTAGTCCCCCGACTCCCAGAAGATGTCCCACGGCTGCGACATGGCCGCGATGTCCTCCGTGACCTCGTCCGTCCGCCAAGCGATTCCCGTTCCATAGCACGTGTACGGCACCGTGTAGTGGGAGTCCACGTCGTAGAACGGGCTCACGAGCTCGGGCCAGATGTTCTTCTTCAGGTTCGGGATGTAGTCGAGATTGAGCGGCTTGATGAGCTCGCCCGCGACCGCGCGCGTGAGGTTGTCGGGCGTCATCTCCATGACGTCAGGCTTGACGGCGCCCGAGGCGAGGCGCTGGATCCCGGAGGAGATGTTCTGGAAGGCCGTGTACTGGACGTCGACGCCGTACTTCTCGCCGAAGTCCCTGAGGTGCTTTTTGTACAGGTAGTCCGGATAGTTGAAGACCGTGAAGGTGCCGCCAGTCTCCGGCTCGAGCCCTGACTCGATCGGGTCCTCCCAGAGCGGCATCGTAACCCGCCGGTCAGGTCTCGCAAGCGGAAGACCGCCTGGTCCGAGCGCCTCGCCGCTGGCTCCGGTCGTCACCTCAGCCTCGGTGCTCGAGCTACAACCGGCGAGGATGCCGCCCGCCCCCGAGAGCGCCGCAGCCCCGCCCGCCGCCCGAAGAAGCAGGTCGCGCCGCGTCAGTCCGCTGTAACGCTCCTTCGGATGCCGTGTCATCAGAAGCCTCCTTCAGTACGGACGGCGAGTCCGCGCGGTTTCACGCGGGTGAGCGGCATTGAACCCGACGAGCAGGGCGGAGTTCAAGCGAGACCCGCCGAATAGTGAGATCCGACCGGCACTGGTTTACACTCGGCCGATGCCGAGCGAGGGCGTTGCGATCAGCCTCGAGGGCGTCCGCAAGCGATTCGGGGACGTCGAAGCGGTACGTGGAGTCGACGCCGAGATCCCAGAGGGCGAGTTCTTCACGATGCTCGGCCCCTCGGGCTGCGGGAAGACGACGACGCTTCGCATGATCGCCGGGTTCGAGCAGCCGGACGAGGGGCGGATCCTCCTCCGCGGCGACGACGTCACCGACGTTCCGCCCAACCGCCGGAACGTGAACATGGTGTTCCAGCACTACGCGCTTTTCCCGCACATGTCGATCTACGACAACGTCGCCTTCGGCCTGAAGCTGAAGAAGCTGGGGAAGGATGAGACTCGCGAGCGGGTAGGCGAGCTCCTGCGCGTGGTCGAGCTCGAGGGATACGAGAAGCGCCGGCCCTCACAGCTCTCGGGTGGACAGCAGCAACGAGTGGCGCTGGCACGCGCGCTCGTGAACCGACCAGCGGCCCTCCTCCTCGACGAGCCGCTCGGTGCGCTCGATGTGAAGCTTCGGAAGCAGCTCCAGCTCGAGCTGAAGCGCATCCAGGCCGAGCTCGGGACGACGTTCGTCTACGTCACGCACGACCAGGAGGAGGCGCTCTCGATGAGCGACCGGATCGCCGTCATGAACGGCGGTCTCGTGGAGCAGATCGGGACGCCGCGCGAGGTCTACGAGCATCCCCGGACCGCGTTCTGCGCCGACTTCATCGGCTCCCTGAACGCCTTCGACTTCAAGGTGGACTCGGTCGACGACGGGCTTGCCGTCATGCGCGTCTCCGACGGCGGCCGCCTCGTCGTGTCAGCGACGGGCCAGACCAAGCCCGGCTCGACCGTGAAGGTCGCGGTCCGGCCCGAACGAGTCCGGATCGACGCGGCGAATGGCCGAGCACCCGAGGGCGGCTCACGCGTCGACGGGACAATCGCGCAGGCCGTCTACCTCGGCTCGCTTACCCAGTTCCACGTCGACACCGAGTGCGGCCGCATCGTCAGCCACCGCATGAACGACGAAGCGTCCGGCGGCCTAGGCGAAGGCCGCCGGGTGACCCTCACCTGGGAACCGGAGCACACCGCCGTCCTCGCCGGAACAGACTTGTAGAGCAGCGTCGCGTGAGCGGCGATGCCGGAGCCGCGAAGCGGCGGGCGAATCGCGCCGCTTTTCGCGCGATTCTCAAGGAGGAGCTGCCCAGGCAGCTCCGGTCACAAAGCGGCCCAGAGGCTGTGTTCTTCACCGGAGGCCCGGGTGTTGGAGCCCGCGCAGCGGGCGGGCGAATCGCACCGCTCTTTGTGCGATTCGTATGGAGGAACCGCCTTCGGCGGTTCCGTTTACTCGCGGCTCCGTTCACACCCCCGTCAACGTAGACCCGGCCGTCTCGGCGTCCAACCGACGCTCCAGGATCCGGCGGCCCAGCTCAGCCGCGAGAACGATCCCGAGCGAGACGACGAAAACGACCACGGCGACAGCGATTGCCTGAGGCAGGAGCGTCGGGAACCGAAGCTGCGAGTACAGGTAGATCGGGAACGTGACCCGATCGCCGGCGACGAAGTTCGCGACCGCGAATTCGTCGAACGAGAACGTGAACGCGATCAGGAACGACGAGAGCACGGCGGGCGCGATCAGCGGCAGCGTTATCGAGCGGAAGGTGCGCAGGTTGCTCGCGCCCAGGTCGCGGGCTGCCTCCTCGAGCCGGCGGTCGATTCGCTCGATCCGTGGGGCCAGCACGAGGATGGCGTACGGCAGGAACACCACGACGTGGCCGATCGCGACCGTCCAGATCGAGAGCCCGATCTTGAATCCGAACCACTGATCCAAGAAGACGTCGATCGTCTGCACGAGGATCAGGAGCGCGATTCCGAAGACGACGTAGGGGATGACGAGCGGCGTCAGGAGGAACGCGGCGGCCGCCGACTTCCCGAAGAATCGCCGGCGGACGAGGACGAGCGACGCGAGGATCCCGAGCGTGACGGCGATCGTGGACGAGACAGCCGCGATGATGGCGCTCGTGCGCAGCGAGCCCACGAGCTCGTCGTTCGAGAGGAACTGCTGGAACCACTCGGTTGTGAAGCCTGCGAGCGGAAACCGGATCGTCGTGTCGTCGTTGAAGGCGAACACGAAGAGCACGGCGAGCGGGGCGTAGAGGAACACCACGAGCAGCCCGAAGAAGACCTTCAGCGCCAGAAGACCGCCTCTGGAGGTGGCGACGTCCATCAGGCGGTCGACAGCCTCCGCGTCGAGAGGAGGCGCGCGAACACGAGGGCCAACACCAAGACGACGAGGAAGAGGAAGAGTGAGAGCACCGCTCCGGTCGTCCAGTCGAATCCCGGCCCGAAGAGATCCTGGATCGCGTTCCCGTACATGAAGCCACGGTTTCCGCCGACGAGCGAGGGCGTGACGTACTCGCCGATTGTCGGAATGAAGATGAACACGAATGCCGCGATCACGCCCGGGAGCGAGAGCGGAAGCGTGATGCGTCGAAACGCCTGCCAGCGCGTTGCGCCCAGGTCGCTGGCGGCCTCGAGCAGGCGCCGGTCGAGCGTCTCGAGCGAGACGAAGATCGGGAGCGCGACGAACGGGATCCAGACGTAGGCGAGGACGAGCATGACCGTGAACTGGCTGTAGAGGAGCTGCGGGATCGGGTCGCCGTCCGCCCGCAGGCCCGTCCAGTAGGCGAACGAGTTGATGGCCCCCTGATCGCCGAGAATGAACTTCCAGGCGGCGACGCGCAGCAGGAAGCTCGTGAAGAAGGGGACGATGATGAGCAGGAGGAGGACGTACTTGCGACGCGACGTGCCGAGCGCCAGGAAGTAGGCGATCGGATACGCGAGGAGAACGCAGGCGAGCGAGACGATCAGCGACATGCGGATCGAGCGCCAGAAGAGATCGAGGTAGAGGGAGTCCCACTGTAGGAACGACTGCCAGGCGGTGAACGTCCAGACGTCGTCGCCCGGAAAGAGCGTGATCCCGCCGACCGAGAGCAGGGCCACGAGGCCGACCGGGATCGCGAAGAAGACGACGAGCCAGAGGATCGGCGGGGCGAGGAGCCCCGCCGTCGTCACCCCCGGCGAGCGGCGGAAGCTAGGCCGCCGGCGCTCCGGCCGGGTCGCGATCGAGGTGGGTGCTTCGACGGCCACCGGGCGACGGGCCCGCCTGGGCTAAGCCGCCTTGACCTCGGCCCAGAACCGGTTGTACTCCTGCCGGTTCTCGATGAACCGATCCATGTGCGCCTTTGGCTCCTGGAGCGCGGACGGGTCGTCGAGGT
The DNA here is from genome assembly GCA_963733135.1 of uncultured Actinomycetes bacterium. Taxonomy (GTDB): domain Bacteria; phylum Actinomycetota; class Thermoleophilia; order Gaiellales; family Gaiellaceae; genus CAVTBX01. Next base: position 110,898 of record CAVTBX010000004.1, on the reverse strand, counting down.
GCAAGAGTTCGACGAACTCCGGGTCGAGCTTGTCGAGGTCCACGGCCGTGTTCGCGTGGCCGTAGGCGTAGTTCTGCTCGATCCAGAGCGCGGACTCGGGGCTCGACCACACGTTCACATACTCGTGAGCGTGGTGGTAGTTGTCGGAGTCCTTCAGGAGCTGGAAGCCGCACACCCAGGAGATCCGGCCCTCCTTCGGCTCCATGTACGTGACGTCGAGGCCGGCCTTTTTCGCGTTGACATACGAGCCCGCCCAGGAGTAGGCGATCCAGATGTTCCCGGCCGCGAAGTCGTTGTCCATGTCGGTCTGGGACTGCCAGTAGTTCCGGACGACGTGCTTCTTCGAGATGAGGAAGTCCCGCATCTCCTCGAGCTCGGATGTGTCCATGGCCCACGGATCGTCGACGCCGTTCACGTAGCCCGCGATGATCAAGTTCTCGATCGCGTCCCACCACGAGATCTTGCCCGCGTACTTCTCGTCGAAGAAGAGCGCCCAAGTGTCCTCGCTCGTATCCACCTTGTCCGAGCGGTAGAGCGGGGCGGAGAAGCCCCAGTCGGCAGGGATGAAGTACTGCTGACCGTCGACCTGCCCGCCCTCCATCATCGCGGGATTCAGATCCTTGGCATTTGAGATGAGCGAGACGTCCCACGGCTCGATCGCGTCGAGCTGGAGCCAGTCCTGGATGTAGCCGATGCAGGGGTGCACCATGTCGGCCTCGAAGCCGGCGCGCACCTTCGAGAGCGCCTGGTCGTCGCCCGTCAGGAAAGTGAACTTCGGCTTCGGGTAACCGAGGTCTTTGGTGTACGCCTTCGCGCCGGCGTAGGTCGGTAGCTCGTAGCCCGCCCAGTCGAAGACGTGGAGCTTCCCGTCCTCCTGCTCGATCGGGGGCCGCTGCTCGGCGGCGGCGGTGTCTCCGTCGCCTCCCTCGTCTCCGCTTCCCGATGAGGCCCCGCAGCCCGCGAGGATCCCGGTCGCGCCGGCGGCGGCGCCGAGCTTCAGGAAGCTTCTCCGGTCGAGGCGGCGGTCGGTGGTGCCGTCGGGGTCCGTGCGCATGCGTCCTCCCAGGAGCGGTGGTGGAAACTGCAATTGAAAGCGACCAGCCTGGCCCAGTCAAGGAGTTGACCTCGGTTGAGTGCGGAGGGATGGGCGGTTAGCGTCCTCGCCGTGGCCCGCGATCCCAGGCACGACGTGCTCTTCGAGCCGATTCAGATGGGGCCGAAGACACTCCGCAATCGCTTCTACCAAGTGCCGCACTGCACCGGCTTCGGCGTTGCGAAGCCGCGCGGGCAGGCAGGGCACCGGGCGCTGAAGGCCGAGGGCGGCTGGGCTGCGGTCAACACCGAGTACTGCGCCGTCAGCCCGGAGTCCGACGAAACACCGTTCATCTCGGCCCGCCTCTGGGACGACGGTGACGCGGCAAACCTCCAGGTGATGTGCGAGGAGGTGCACAAGCATGACGCGCTCGCCGGCGTCGAGCTGCACCATTCCGGCGTGCATTGCCCGCGCCGGGAATGGCGGCTGCCGGCGCTGGCCCCCTCCCAGCTCGCGAGCGACTACCTGCTCGTCGTCCCGAAGGCGATGGAGCGCGAGGACATCGCGCGCGTCCAATGCGACTGGGCAGCCGCGGCGGCCCGGGCGCGTGATGTCGGCTTCGACATCGTCTACGTGTACGGCGCGCACAGCTACCTGCCGATGCAGTTCCTCTCGCCCTTCTACAACCGGCGGACGGACGAGTACGGCGGCTCGCTCGCGAACCGGGCCCGTTTCTGGATCGAGACGCTGGAAGCAGTGCGCGAAGCGGTCGGCGACGAATGCGCCGTCGTGTCCCGCCTTGCCGTCGCGGCTCTGTCTCCGTACGGGATCGAACTCGCGGAGGGTCTCGAGTTCGTGCGGATGGCCGACCACCTCGTAGATCTCTGGGACGTGAACATCGGCTCGGCGACGGAGTGGTCGCGTGATTCCGGCGCTTCGCGGTTCTTCCAGGAGGGCTGGCAGCTCGAGTGGACGGGCCGTGTTCGCGAGGCGACGGCCAAGCCGATCGTCGGAGTCGGGCGCTTCACGAATCCGGATCGCATGGCGGAGATCGTGGCCAGCGGTGTCCTGGACGTGATCGGCGCGGCGCGCCCGTCGATCGCCGACCCGTTCCTGCCGAAGAAGATCGAGGAGGGGCGCTACGACGAGATCCGAGAGTGCATCGGCTGCAACATCTGCATCCCGAAGGCGGATCCAGGCGGCAACATCGGTTGCACGCAGAACGCGACCGCCGGGGAGGAGTACCGGCGCGGCTGGCATCCTGAGCGCTTCGAGCGCGCGGCGAATGCGGATCGCGACGTGCTCGTCGTCGGTGCCGGGCCTGCCGGGATGGAGTGCGCGATCGTGCTCGGCAAACGCGGCTTCCGGCGCGTCCACCTGGTCGAGGCCGAGCGCGAGATCGGCGGGATCACGCGCTGGGTGCCACAGCTTCCGGGCCGAGGCGAGTGGGCTCGCGTTCTCAACTGGCGCCGGATCCAGCTCGAGAAGCTCCAGAATGTCGAGGTGATCACAGGTGCGCGGCTCTCCGTGGAGGACGTGCGCGACTACGGCGCCGAGCTCGTCGTGGTCGCCGCAGGTGCGCGTTGGGACGATTCCGGGATCGTCGGCGTGCGGCACGAGCCGGTAGCCGGGGCCGACTCGTCGCTGGCGCACGTCCTGACGCCCGAGCAGGTCATGCTCGAGGGCAAGCGGCCCGCCGGGAAGCGGGTTGTCGTCTACGACGGCGAGGGTTACTTCATGGCGCCCGGTCTCGCCGAGCTCCTCGTGACCGAGGGTTACGAGGTGGAGCTCGTCACGTCGCTCCACGAGATCTCGCCGTTCTCGTACGAGACGCTCGAGCAGACATTCCTGCGGCAGCGCTTGCACGAGCTCGGGATCGCAGCCCGGGAGGAGACGGTCGTTGCGGAGATCGAGGCGGGCAAGGTCCACGTGGAGCACGAGTTCGACGGATCCTTCGAGCTCGAAGCCGACGCGATCGTGCTCGTGACGCAGAGGCTCTCGAACGAGTCGCTCTACCTCGAGTTGAAGGCCGAGCCGGACGCTCTCGAGGAGGCCGGCATCGAGGGCCTCTACCGGGTCGGCGACTGCGTCGCGCCGCAGCTGATCGCGGACGCGATCTTCGACGGCCACCGGCTTGCGCGCGAGATCGACTCGGAGGACCCGGCCCGTCCGCTGCCGTGGCTCAGGGAGCGTCCACTCGAGGGAGCGGTGCCCGTCGATGCCTGAGCTCCTCGATGTTCGGATCGAGGGGCCTGCCGCGGTGCTCGGCTTGCGGCGCGAGGAGAAGCTGAACGCGCTCTCCACCGAGGTCGAGGGGGCGATTCACTCTGCACTCGACTCTGAGGAGGTCCGTGCTGCGCGGGCGATCGTGCTCGTCGGCTCGCAGCGCGCGTTCTCGGCGGGTGCGGATCTCGCCGAGCCGCGCGACGAGAGCCCGGCCGGCATCGACGCGTACTACCGGGCTGAGGGCTCGATCTACGAGCGGCTGGCGCGCGTGCCGCAGCCGACGTTCGCCGCGATCTCCGGTTGGTGCCTGGGCGGCGGGCTCGAGCTGGCGCTCGCGTGCGACTTCCGGGTCGCGGACGAGACGGCGACGTTCGGGTTTCCGGAAGCTGAGCTCGGGATCCTGCCAAGCTCAGGCGGCGCCCACCGGCTCGTCCGGCTGGTCGGGCCGGCCCGGGCGAAGGAGCTCATGCTCCTCCGACCCCGCTTCGATGCACACGAAGCAGATCGTTTCGGGCTCGTTACGGAGGTCGTCGCAGTGGGGGCTGCGTTGCCGCGCTGCCTCGAGCTGGCGGAGCGGATCGCGGAGCTGTCCGGGCAGGCGGTCACGACGATCACGTCCCTAGCGGACGCCGCCGTCGAGACTCCGCGCGAAGCGGCCGTGCTCCTCGAACGGCTCGGCTATGCCGCGCTGGCGCAGACCGACGAGGCCCGAGCGGCCGGCGAGCGCTGGCACGAGCGCGGGCGCTGAGCTCGGCCTACCATGCGTACGTGCGGATCCTTACTGCACTTCGCGAGCGTCGACGGGGCAGGCGGGCAAAGGCACGCGCCAAGCTCGGGGCCGAGGCGGAGAGCCGCCCACCTCGGCGGCACGTGTCCCTGAGCCGCGATGCCGAGCGGCTCGGCGCAGAGGCGAGCCGCACGTACCGGCTCCCCGGCGACCTCTAGACGGGTTCGAGCTCGTCGCCGACGGTCACCACGCCCGGCTCCTCGACGCGTGCGTATACGCCGAAGTCGATCTTCTTGCCGTCGCGGAGACCGCGGTAGCGCTTGATCTCACGGAGCGAGTCGAAGTCGCGGTCGCCCGTGTCCGGGTCCTTGGTCGTGATCACACAGCGCGGGACGGGGCCGCCCACGCGGATCTCCGCCGTTCCGACCCGGAAGCGGCGTCCTTCCCAGGTGTCCTCCTCATGCGGCTCGCAGCCGGCGAGGGTGAGGAGCATCCGGAAGCGTCTTCCGTCGAGACCCGGTTTCTCTGCCTGGCGCCCGAGCTCCTCGACGGAGGCTTCGGAGAGAAGGGTGACCACCTCGACATCGAAGGCCCCGCCGCGATCGTCGGCGCGGACGAGTCGCACCGGCCGCCCGACATAGGACGAGAGCGCCTCAGAGAACCGGCCCTCGACGAACCGCCCTGGCACTGCGCGGCCCCAGAAGTTCGCCGGAGCCGCGTCGCCGAGTCGCACCTCCTCGCGGATCTCCGACCCATCGGGGAAGCGCAAGGCGAGGCGGTCGCCGCCGTCGCCGCCGTTCGCGAACTCGGCTCCAACTTGCATCAGCTGCCCGTACTTCGATGCGTTGAACAGCCGGCCGGTCGGGTCGACGAGGAAGAACTCGCGATTGCCCGGGATGCCGTCCCGCTCAAGCTGTATCGAGCGCGGATGCTGGAGCGCGAGCGCCTTGACGGGCGTGATGGACAGGAACGAGACGGTCGCCATGGCGGAAGAGTAGTCGTGACACTCTCGCGCAAGTTTTGGCTCGAAGATTGCGAGACACGTGCGCGAATCCAGGATAGGCTCGGCGTAGGGGAGGAGGCCGGGAACGCCTTAGGTCGCGCGTCAAGTCAATCCGCGCCCGGCGGCGGCTCTCCGTGGCCCCAGGCGTCTGCGCCGCCGTCGACGACGACGGTCGTCCCGGTCACGTACGAGCCGCCGTCCGAGGCCAGGAAGGCGATCACCTCGGCCACGTCCTCGGGCGTGCCGAGCCGGCCGAGCGGGACGCTGCGCTCCCACTCCGCGATGCGCTCTTCCCCGTACCGGCCGAGGCCCTCGGTGAGGATCGTCCCCGGCGAGACGCAGACCGTGCGGATCCCGTACCGGCTCCATTCGCCTGCGAGCCCTGCGGCGAGGTTCTCGACCGCCGCCCTCGCCGCCGCGGCGTGAGCCATACCGGGAATCCCGCGCCTCGGCGAGAAGCCGACGAAGACGACGACACCCCGCCGGTTCGGGATCATCGACCGCGTCGCCACGGTGCGGGTCACGTCCCAGGCCGCGTCGACGGCGAGGCGGTGCACCGCGCGCCAGCCGTTCGCCGAGATGTCCTCGGCTGCGGCCATGAACTGACCGCCCGCGTTGTTGACGAGCACGTCGACGGCGCCGTAGCGCTCGAGCGTCCGCTCCACGAGCTCCTCGACTGCTTCGGGCTCCCTGACGTCGGCGGGAAGCGCCAGGCACTCGCCGCCCACGCTCCCGATCTCGGCCTCGACCGAGGCGAGGGGCTCGGGCCGACGCCCGCAGATCGCCACTCGCGCTCCCGTGCGAGCGAACGCGAGGGCCGTGGCGCGGCCGATGCCCGTCCCCCCGCCGGTCACGAGCGCAACGCGACCCGCATGGGTTTCCGGTCGGAGGACGGTCATGGGACAGGCACCGCGTCGCGCGTCGTTCGTCCTTCAAGCACGTCGAGGATCGCGCGCACCGGGCGCTCGTACACCGCCGCCTCGGCCTCTTCGCTGTACCAGGCCGCGTGCGGCGTCACTACGAGGTTCCGGACGCGCGGCGGTTCCGCCGGCGGCTCCTCCGGCAGGACGTCGAAGGCCGCTGCGGCGAGCCGCCCGGATTCGAGCGCCTCGATCAGCGCCTCCCAGTCGACGAGCGCTGCGCGGGACGTATTCACGAGCATTGCACCCGTGGGCATGAGCGCCAGCTCGTCGGCTCCGAGGAGCCCGTCGGTCGCCTCCGTCAGCGGCACGTGGAGCGATACCGCGCGGCAGGCGCCGAGCAGCTCCGCAAGCGAGGCCGGCCTGACCCCGGCGGCGCGGATCATTGCCTCGCGGACAACGGGGTCTGCGCCCCAGACCTCCATCCCGAGGGCCAGCGCCCGGTCCGCGACCGCGCGACCGATCCGGCCGAAGCCGACGATCCCGAGTCGGGTTCCTCTCAAGCGGGGGAGCAGCCCCGCCGCATGGTCGTCCCAGCCCCCGGCCTGGACGTCGCGGTCGAGGACGACGACGCCGCGGAGCAGCGACAGCACGAGCGCGAGTGTCGAGTCCGCCATCTCTTCGACGCAGTAGTCGGGCACGTTCGCGACGACGACGCCGTGCTCTGCGGCCGCGCCGACGTCCACGTGGTCGAAGCCGACGCTGCACGTGGCGACCACCCGCAACGCGGGAAGCCCGCGGAGATCGTCCCGTGTCACGGGCTGATCGGGTCCGCCGAGGATCCCGACGACGTCGTCCGCGGGCGCGAGCTCCCCCAGCTCTACCGACACGTCTGCGGGCGCGAGGAGCTCCTCGACGCGGGTGAGGTCGAAGTACGGCTCGATGACGAGAACCCGGCCGGGCACGGCGAGGGCTTGACTTATCATCCGCCCGGCCGGCGCGGCAACCCCTGATGCACGAGAAGCAGATCAGAATCCGCTGGCGTGACCAGGATCCATACGGCCACCTGAACAACGCCTAGGGCCAACCTTCTGGACGGCGGTGGTGATTGGAAACAGTCTTCGTTTCGTGTATGACGCGACCATCGCGAGCGGACAAACGTCCGACGAATTCCTCGTCGCTTGTCTCGACATCTCGACGGGCACCTCTGGGACCGGGCACGTTGAGATTTCAGCCTCCTCGGTGCTCGACCCAGACTCCACTCCCGATAACGGCGACGCTTCCGAAGACGACTACGCCGCCATCGCACCACCAACGTAAGTCCACGTCCCGTCAGCCAGAGGTTCTTCGGGGGCGGCCATAGCGCCGCCCCCAACCCCTCCTCGCGGTCAAGGTCAGGGGAACAGCGTTACTGCCAGATCGCTGTACATAGCCCTTCGCCAGCGTGGCGATAGGCGCTACTTTCCACCCGGCTTTCCAGAATGCACGCAAAGCAGATCGAGATCCGCTGGCGCGACCAGGACGCCTACGGCCACGTGAACAACGCGGTTTACCTCACCTATCTCGAGGAGGTTCGCGATGAATGGCTCGAGCGCACGCTCGGCCCGGCCGACTCTCTGTGGGACTTCGTGATCGCCCGGGTAGCCATCGATTTTCGGCACGAGCTCACGCAGGAAGACGATGTCGTCGTGGCCCGCTGCGAGCTCCGCGAGATCGGCAGGTCGAGCATCCGGACGCGGGAGACGCTCACGACGCATGCCGGGGTGCTGGCCGCCGAGGTAGAGGCTGTGCTCGTGGCCCGCGATCGTGAATCGGGCTCGTCGCGGCCCCTCAGCGAGACCGAGCGAGCCGCCCTCGAGCGGGAGGCCGCTCTCGCCTAGACTCGACCATCTCTTCAGCCCTCTGACCATCGGGCCAGTCGAGCTCTCGAACCGCATCGTCTCGACCGCTCACCAGACGACTCTCGTTCACGAGCACGCGCCGACGGATGAGTTCGTCGCCTACCACGAGGCCCGCGCGCGCGGAGGAACGGGGCTCATCGTCCTCGAGGCGACGGCGGTGCACCCGAGCGGGCTCCTCACCGCGCACACCCTGGCCGGCTACCGCGAGCAGATCGTGGCGGGCTACGAACGTGTCCTGAAAGCGATCCGTCCGTTCGAGACGAAGCTCTTCGTCCAGCTGTTCCACGGCGGTCGCGAGCAGATCGCCTCGGCGCCGCGTCCGCCGGCAGTTGCACCGTCAGCGATCCCGAGCCAGCGTTTCAAGGTCGAGCCACGGGCGCTCTCCGGGGAGGAGGTCGAGGGGATCATCGCCGGCTATGCGCGTGCCGCCGGCCTGGCGGCGAAGGCCGGGCTCGACGGTGTCGAGGTCTCCGCGGCGCACGGGTACCTGATCGCGCAGTTCATGACGCCCGAGCTGAACCGCCGCACGGACGAGTGGGCTGATCCGCCGGCGCTCCTGCTCGCCGTGCTGTCGGCAATCCGCGAGGCAGCCGGGCGCCTTGCGATCGGCGTTCGGCTCTCGGCGGACTCGGCTGCGGCCCGCGAGGTCGCGTCCGAGCTGACGGGCCGTGCTGACTACGTGCACGTCGCGCTGGGGGACTCGTCGACCTACCTCGGCTCGACGGGAATCGTCCCCCCGCCGCCGACGGTCGAGAACGCGATCGCCGAGTGGACCGAGCCGTTCCGCGGCGGCCCGCCGCTCATCGCGACCTCGCGCATCGTGGATCCGGAAGAAGGAGACCGGTTGATTACCGAGGGCCGTGCCGACGCCGTCGGAATGACCCGCGCTCTGATCACCGATCCTGACATGCCCCGCAAGGCGCGAGAGGGGAAGGCCGACGAGGTTCTGCGCTGCATCGCGTGCAACGCGTGCATCGCCCACTACCACGCGGCCACGCCGATCGCGTGTGCCCAGAATCCCCGAACCGGCCGCGAGCTGACATTGCCCCGAGCCGAGCTGGCCGAGCAGCCGCTCCGCATCGTCGTCGTGGGGAGCGGCCCCGCCGGGGTGGCCGCTGCCGTCGAGGCCGGCGAGGCGGGGCACGACGTCGTTCTCCTGGAACGCCGCGGCGAGCTCGGCGGGCAGATCGCGCTCGCCGGCGCCGCTCCCGGCCATGCCGAGCTCGCGCGCTCGTGGCGCAGGAACGCGGAGCTGCTCCTGGGCCGGGCCGGTGTCGACGTGCGGCTCGACGTCGAGGCGGACGCGGACTCGGTGCTCGAGCTCGATCCGGAGGCGGTCATCCTTGCAACCGGCGCGAGACCGTTCACACCCGCGCTCGACCTGGACGCCGTCCGGGTCGCGCAGGCCTGGGAGATCCTTGCCGGCCCGGTGCCAAGCGGCGAGCGGGTTGTCATCGCGGACTGGGCCGGCGACCCGGCCGGGCTCGATTCTGCCGAGCTGCTCGACCGGGCTGGGAACGACGTCACGGTCGCGCTCGCGGCGATCACAGCCGGCGAGTCGATGCACCAGTACTCCCGAAACCTCTACCTCGGCAGGCTGTATCGAGCCGGCGTCCGCATCCAGCATCACGTCGAGCTGACCGGGGCGAGGGAGGGCACGGTCCAGTTTCGGAACCTGGTCGCACCCGAGCTCGAGCTGGAACTCGAAGCCGATCTGCTCGTGCTCGCGCTCGGGCGTGTGCCCGAGAGGGGCTCGGCGGAGGAGCTCGTGGCGCGCGGAGTCGTCGTCGAGCGAGCCGGTGACGTCCTCTCTCCGCGCTCGATCGAGGAAGCGACGCTCGAGGGGACGCTCGCCGCTCGAGCCGTCGCTCAGCGCGCGGCCGAGCTGGTCGCCGCTCGGCCGTAGAGCTCGGGCCGCCGGTCTCCGAACGCGTCGTTGCGCTCATTCCACGCCTTGTTGCGGGCGCGCGTGAGGTCGCACTCTGCCGAGATCGTCTCCACGCCGTCGCCCACCGGCCCGGCGAGAACGTGGCCGCGCTCGTCGACGATCGCGGTCGCGCCGACCCAGTCCACGCCCCGCTCGCGGCCGGCACGGTCGCACACCGCGACGAAGACCCGGCTCAGGTGGGCGGCCCCGATCGTGATCGCGAGCTCGACCGGCAGCCCGCCGGGCGTGGCCTGGTTCTCCTGCGGGAAGTTCGTCGGGATCGCGATCAGGTCGGCGCCGGCGAGGGCGAGACCGCGCGGTACCTCCGGGAACGAGAGGTCGTAGCAGACGCAGACGCCGAGCCGGCCGAGCGGGCTCTCGACGACTGGCGGAAACTCCGGCCCGGGCTCGAAGAAGAGCGACTCGCGATCCCAGAGGTGCGTCTTCCGATAGACGGCGAGCACCTCGCCGCCGGGCTCGACGACCGCGGCCGAGTTGAAGAGCGTCCCGTCCTCCGCGCGCTCGGCGAACCCTCCGACGACGACGGCGCCGTGTCCGCTCCAGTCGGACGCGACATCGTCCGGAGCGAGCGCCGTCGACCGGGCCTCCTCCGAGGACTCGAAGACGTAGCCGGAGGTGCAGAGCTCCGGCAGGACGACGAGGTCGGCGCCCGCCGCAGCCGCGGAGCGGACGGCCTCACGCGCCCGCTCCCGGTTTCCGGCCAGGTCGCCGACGGTGGGGGCGAGCTGGGCGCAGGCGACGTCGGTCACGGTTGCGGGTTTACCGGGTGGGCCCCGACCCGTCAAGATCGCCGCGTGGCTCTGACCGACCGAGAACAGGCCGTCGTGGACGCAATCGCCGCGCGGCGGGACGACCTGGTCGCGCTCACGAGCGAGCTCGTCGGCTTCGACACGACGGCGCGGAACGTCGGCGACCCGGCCCGGGACGAGGCCGCGCTCCAGGAGCATCTGGGCGCGCGGCTCTGCGCGGCCGGCGCCGAGGTCGAGATCTGGGAGCCGGATCCCGCCGAGCTCGCGGACGAGCCGCTGTGTCCCGAGGGACTCGACTTTGCCGGCCGGCCGCAGCTCGCCGCGCGCTTCCCCGGCAGCGACTCAGGCCGCAGTCTGCTCCTGAACGGGCACATCGACGCGGTCTCGGCCGAGCCGCGCGACCAGTGGGCCTCCGACCCGCACCGCGCCGAGGTCCGCGACGGCAAGCTCTACGGCCGGGGTGCCTCCGACATGAAGGGCGGCGTCGCCGCGATGACGATCGCGGCGGAGACCCTGGCCTCGGAGGGCGTCCGGCTCGCGGGCGACCTGGTCGTCTGCACGAACACCGACGAGGAGTCCTCGGGCGCCGGCTCGACGGCCTGCGCCAGGCACGGAGTCCGCGCCGACGCCGGGATAGTCCTCGAGCCGACCGGCTTCGACGTCTGGGTCGCCTGCCGCGGCTCGTGCTACGCGGAGATCACGGTGCCCGGCCGGCCGGGCCACGCCGAGATCGAGCAGCCGCACTGGCGAGAGGGCGGCGCCGTCAACGCGATCGAGAAGGCGACGCTCGTGCTCGACGCGATCCGCGGGCTTCGTGAGCGCTGGCGCGCGGACGAGTCGCTTCGGCATCCGTACCTCTCGCCGCCCGACGTCGTCCCGACCCTGATCCAGGCCGGCGAATGGATCGTCACGTATCCAGCGGCTTGCCGGATCAGCGGCGGCGCACTCTTCCTCCCCCAGCAGGGCGACTCCGGCGGCTTCGGCTCGGAGGTCGGACGCGAGCTGGAGCAGGCCGTCCTCGAGGCGACCGCGGCCGACGACTGGCTGGCCGAGAACCCGCCGACGTTCACCTGGCTGCCCGGCGTCATGTCGATGTCAATCCCCGAGGACGATCCGATCGTGCGCCTCGTCGGCGAGGCGAGGGACGACGTCGGGCGCAGCGGCAAGCTGGCTGGGCTCGACTCCTGGTACGACGGTGCGACCTTCACGGTCTTCGCAGGGACGCCCTCCGTCGGGTTCGGCCCGGGCGGCTTCGAGACCGCGCACGCGATCGATGAGTGCGTGCCGGTCGACGACCTCGTCGCGTGCGCGCAGGCGGTTGTGCTCGCGGCGTTGCGCTTCTGCGGGGAGGCGGCGTGATCCCGTCCGTGCCGACGCTACCGTCCGAGGTCGCCGAGCTGAAGGCGCGCGCGGCCCGGTTCCTCGAGGAGGAGATCTACCCGGCCGAAGCCGGGATCGCCGAGCGCGGCTCCATCGACCTCGACGAGTACGAACGCCTGAAGCAGAAGGCGCGCGCCGAGGGCTTTGCGAACCTGAACGTCCCGGCCGAGCACGGCGGGCCTGGGTGGCCGATGCTGGCCATGGTCGCTCTGGAGGAAGAGGCCGGAAAGGCGACGAACGGCCTCGGCTTCCTCGTCGCGCAGCGCGCGCCGGTTGAGCTCCTCGAGATCGCGAGCCCGGAGCAGATCGAGCGGTTCGTCCTGCCGGTCTTCCGCCACGAGCTCCACGAGGCCTGGGCGATCACGGAGCCCGGGGCTGGCTCGGACGTCTCGGCGATCGAGACCACCGCGACCCGTGACGGCGACGCGTGGCTGTTGAACGGCGAGAAGTGGTTCGTGACGGGCGGCGAGAAGGCGGACTACTACTTGGTGCTCGCGCTGGACGGCGACGAGCAGGCGCTCTTCTTCGTCGAGAAGGGCACACCGGGCTGCGAGACAGTGCGCACGCCCCGGTTCATGCACGACCCGTACCTGTACCAGCACCCTGAGCTTCGGTTCACGGACTGCCGCGTGCCCGATTCGAACCGCGTCCCGAGCGGTGGTAACGAGGGCGCCAAGCGCTGGTTCGTGATCGAGCGCCTGATGATCGCGGCGCGGTGCTGCGGCGCCTCGCAGCGGTTGGTCGACGAGGCGACGGAATGGGCGAAGGAGCGCGAGGCGTTCGGGGCGCCGATCGCGGACTTCCAGGCCGTCCAGTTCATGCTCGCCGACTCGCTGACGGAGCTGCTGGCCGCGCGCCTCCTCACGTACCACGCCGCCGAGGCGTTCGACTCGGAGCCGGACGAGAAGATCGTCCACGGCAAGGTCTCGATGGCGAAGCTGTACGCCTCGGAGGCTGCGGGCCGGATCGCAGATCGCGCCGTGCAGATCTTCGGTGGTCGCGGCTACATGACGGAGTACGCGGCCGAGCGGCATTTCCGCGAGCTTCGTGTCGACCGGATCTGGGAGGGGACGAGCGAGATCCAGCGCGTGATCGTGGCGCGTGGGCTCATCAAGCGCGGGCGCGCTCCGTACGATTCCTGAGCCGGAAACGGCGGGGCGGAGGAGGGTCTGAGCCACTTCGCGTTGTACGCTTAGAGCCGTCCAGCAACCCTCTGACGAACGAGCAGGAGGCAGCGATCGTGGCAACCGTAATCGGACCGGATATCGGTGAGGCGCTCGACGCGGGACTCACTCTCCCGGCCTCCTGGTACGGCTCCGACCACGAGATTCACGAGCTGGAGCGCGAGCGCATCTTCGCCCGCACGTGGCAGTACGCCGCCCGGACGGAGCAGCTCTCCGAGTCCGGAGCGTTCGTCGCGACGCGGGCCGGCCACATCCCCGTCGTGATCGTGCGCGACGGCGACGAGCTGCGCGGCTTCGTCAACGTCTGCCGCCATCGCGGCCACCTCGTGGCGCAGGGCACGGGCAGACGCGCCTCGCTCCAGTGCCCCTACCACGCGTGGACGTATGGGCTGGACGGCTGCCTCAGGGCGGCTCCGCGTTCGGAGCGCGAGCCTGGGTTCGACCCCGAGGCGTACTCGCTGCTCCCTGTTGCGGTCGACGTCTGGGGGCCGTTCGTGTTCGTGAACCCCGATCCCGAGGCGGCTCCGCTCTCAGAGTCACTGGGGCGGATCCCGGAGCACTTGGCCGAGGGCGGCGTCGACGTCGACAGGCTTCGCTTCCGGGAGCGCATGGAGTGGTCGCACGCGACGAACTGGAAGGTCGGGATCGAGAACTATCTCGAGTGCTACCACTGCCCGGTGGCGCACCCGAGCTTTTCGAAGCTCATCGATGTCGACCCCGACGAGTACCTGCTCCGCTCCGAGGGGCTCGTGTCGAGTCAGTTCGGCCCGTTGCGCGACGGCGAGCCGGGCTTCGATTACCCGACGGGCGAGGTCAAGCGCGCCCAGTACCACCTGCTCTGGCCGAACCTCACGATGAACGTCGACCCGGGCCCGCCGAACCTCTCGTTCGATGTCTGGCTTCCGGTCGGGCCGCACGAGGTCGTCGGCGTCAGCGACTACTTCTTCGGCGAAGACGTGACGGAGAAGGAGGCGCAGGAGATCATGTCGTTCGGCGCACAGGTGGCCGCTGAGGACATGGCGCTGGTCGAGTCGGTGCAGCGCGGCCTCGACTCGGGGATGGTGCCGCACGGCCGGCTGCTCACGACGAGCGAGCACCTGATCCAGCACTTCCAGCGGCTCGTCTACGAGTCGCTGAGCGAGCCCAGCTCGAACGGGCGCGGCTAATAGCTTCTAGGCCGCGGGGCCGCGGTCGGCGACCGCGAAAGCCCGGGAGGCGGGCGTGCCTGCCGAGGCCGAGGGCTCGGGCTGTCGGTCAGCCGTGCGATGCCGCCGAGACAGGAGCGCGAGCTGGCTGAACATGCCGACGAGGAGGGCGAGCGAGGCGATGAGGAGAGCAGCTGCCATGCCGCCCTGTTCTCCCATTCTCGTGAAACTCCTACACCTGGCGCTCGGCGATTCGAGTCCCTTCTCGAGCCATGACGATGACGAAGACCGTCGCGACCGCGCGTTCCTTACCGTTCCACGCGCATGACGGCGCGCAGCCCGGACGTCCACGGAACCGGCAAGTACCTCGAGCTCTCGCAGGGCCCCGTGTACTACGAGGTCGAGGGCTCCGGTCCGCCCGTGCTCCTGGTTCCAGGTGGGCCTGGGGCCGCTCACGTCCACTACCACCCGTGGTTCTCGCGGCTGGCCGAGACCAACGCGGTCGTGTACTTCGACCAGCTCGGAACCGGTCGGTCGGATCGCCTCGCCGACCCCGCGATGTACACGATCCAGCTCTACGCCGAGACGATCGAGCGCCTGCGCGACCACCTCGGGGCCGAGCGGATCGCTCTCGTCGGCATCTCCTTCGGCGGGCTGGCGGCGCTCGAGTACGCCGCTGTGTATCGCGACCGGCTCACGCACTTGGTTCTGTCGAACGGCCAGCTCTCGGCCCAGACGTGGCAGGAAAGCAACATCGACAACGTCAACCGCGAGCTCGCCAATCAGTTTCCGACCGCGTGGGCGGAGCTCGGCCGGTTGCGGGGGCGAGGCGTCACGTCGCTCGCGCCCGAGTACCAGGCCGCGCTTCAGCAGGTGCTGCCCGACCTCGAACGGGCCGATCCGTGGGGCCACCCGCGGCTGAGACAGGACGAGGATCCTCGCGAGGAATTCGCGGAGGACGTCTACCGCGCGTTCGTCGGCGACGATCCCGAGTGGACAGTCGGCGGGACCCTCGCCGGGTTCGATCCGATACCGCGGTCCGACCCTCGTGATCACGGGGCGACACGATCGCGTGACGACTCCGCGCGTCGCGCACGCGATCGTCGCCGCGTTGCCCGCCGCGCAGCCCAGACTCGAGGTCTTCGAGCGGAGCGCCCATCGACCGTGGGCCGAGGAACCGGACCGCTACTTCGAAGTCGTCCGGGCGTTCCTGCGAAGCGAGGTGACTCCTGGCGCCTAAGGCGTTCCCAGCCTCCTCCCCTGCGCCGAGCCTATCGAGAGAAGTCGCGCAGGTGGTGCTCAGATGTGTGCCGACTTACGCTCGGCTCCGATCGGCTTTCTCGAGCGCAGGGAGATAACCCTCCTGCTCCAGCCAGTGGCCACCGTCGAGCGTCAGGTTCTCGCCGGTGAGGTAGTCGGCGTACGAGGAGCACAGGGCAGTCGTCCACCACGCGACCTCCTCGACGCTTGCGAGCCGGCCGAGCGGAACGGTGGCGGCCACCCGCGCTCGGTCGTCCTCCGTCGGCCAGAGCGCCGCGCTGGCGCCCTCTGTGTCGGTCGGGCCAGGGGTGATCGTGTTGAGGCGGATCCCGTGTGGTGCCCACTCGACCGCGAGTGTCCGCGTCATGGCAAGGAGCCCGGCTTTTGCGGCTGCGGAGTGCACCGTGCCCGGGCCACCCGTCCAGGCGTAGCTCGCGAGGACGCTGACGACCGCGCCGCCGTCGCCCTGCTCGATCATCTGTCGCCCCGCCGCCCGTGTGCACAGGAAGCCGCCGTCGAGGACGATCGAGACGACCGCCCGCCAGCCGTTCGGGGAGAGGTCTTCCGCCTTCACGACGAAGTTCCCGGCTGCGTTGTTGACGAGCACGTCAACGCGGCCGAATCGCTCGACGGCGGCGGCTACGAGCGCCTCGACCTCGTCCGGCTGGCGAACGTCGGTCGGCTGCGCGGCAGCCCGCCCTCCGGCGTCCTCGAGGAGCGTGACGGTCTCCTCGAGCGGCTCCGGCCTCCGGCCCGCCACGACCACTGAGGCGCCGAGGCGCGCGAACTCCTGCGCCATCGCCCGGCCCATCCCTGAGCCGCCGCCCGTCACGATCGCGACTCGGCCGTCGAACGTTCCCTCAGCGAGCATCTGTGTCTCCCTTCACGATCCTCGCGTCCAGCCCGACACAGCCTTCGGGCAGGACGAGGAGCGGGTTGATCTCGATCTCGGCGATCTCGGGATGCTCTGCCGCAACGCGCGAGAGCGCCGCGGCTACTCCGGCGGCCGCGGCGACGTCGAGGGCAGGGCGGCCGCGAGCTCCCTCGAGGAGCGGCGCCACGCGGAGCCTGCGCAGGAGCTCCGCCGCCTCGTCCTCGGCGGCCGGCGCGAGCGCGACGGCCAGGTCCTGCACGATCTCGGCGTAGAGGCCCCCGGCGCCGACCATCAGCACCGGCCCGAAGCGCGGGTCACGGCGTGCTCCGACGATGAGCTCGAGCCCGTCGAGCACGGGCGCGCCGGCCTCCACAGAGAGCTCCGGCGGGTCGAGCTGAGCCCGCATCGCGTCGAATGCGTCGCCGAGCGCCGCTTCGTCGGCGAGCCCGACCGCGACCCCGCCGGCGTCGGACTTGTGGAGGGTGCCGAGCGCCTTCAGGACGACCGGATAGCCGAGCTCGCCGGCCGCGGCCTGTGTTTCGTCCCAGTCCGTGACGCGCCTCGCCTCCGCGAACGGGACGCCGGCAGTAGCGAGCAGCTCGCGCGACCCGAAGTAGCCCGTGTCCTCGATCGGCGCGGCAGGTTCAGGGAGCGTGGGAATCGAACGGCGTGCTCCCGCCGCGTTCTCCACGAGGCGGCTGAGCGCGTCGACGGCAGCGGCGACATCGCGATAGACCGGGATCCCTCCCTCGCGAAGCCGCCACGCACAGGGCGCGCCCCAGTACATCGTGTGCACGAGGAGCGCAGCCGGGCCGTCCAGCGCGTCGAGCATCGCCTCGGACGACGCGACCTCCTGGGCCGAGAAGTCCTCGGAGTACTCGTTGTAGCCGCCGAAGTAGCCGGTGAGGAGCACCGTGTCGGCCTCGCCCGAGCGCAGGAGCGTCGAGACGACCTTCCCGAACGAGCCGATGTCCTGCTCGCCCCCGCCGGCGAAGTCGACCGGGTTCCGGGTCGTGGCGGTCGGCGGGAGCACCTTCGCGAGCGCGTCCGAGGTCTCGTCGGAGAACCGCGGCAGCTCGAGGCCGGCTCGAACGCACAGGTCGGAAGCGAGGACAGCATGGCCACCACCGTCTCCGCAGACTGCGACTCTCCGTCCGCGAACGGTCTGGCCCGAGAGGAGGGCAGCCGCGACGTCGACGAGCTCGCGCGGGCTCTCGACCCGGAAGATTCCCGCGGCGCGGCAGGCGGCCTCGACAGCAACGAGCTCGGAGACGAGCGCGCCCGTGTGGGAGCGCGCGGCGGCGGCGCTCGCCTCGGAGGCGCCTACGGTGATGAGGACGACCCGCTTGCCGGCCTCGCCGGCAGCCCGCGCGGCCTCCGCGAATGCTCGGCCGTCCCGGAAGTCCTCGCAGTAGATCGCGATGACCCGCGTGCCGTCGTGCTCGGCGAAGCCGCTGACGAGCTCGGCGACCTCGAGATCGGCCTGGTTTCCGAGCGAGGCGAAGCGGGAGACCCCGAGCCCGATGTCGCCCGCGAGGAGCCCGATCTCGATCGCCAGGTTCCCGCTCTGGGAGATAAGGCCGATCTCGCCCGGCCGGAACGAGTTCGAGGCGAGGTCGATGTCGGCCGCCGCGTCGAACACCCCGAGGCAGTTCGGGCCGAGCAGCACAGCCCCGGCCTCGCGCACCCGCTCGACCACGGTCTCCTCGCGTCGCTTGCCCTCGACGCCCATCTCGCCGAGGCCGGCGCTGATCGCGACGATCGCTTTCGCGCCCGCGGCAAGCGAGGCGTCGACGGCGTCCTCGAAGACCGTCGACGGGAGCGTGAGGATCACGAGCTCGGCGGGGCTGGGGAGGTCTGCCATGGATCGGTACGCCTCGCGTCCGAGGATCTCGCCGCCGTTTCGGTTCACGAGGTAGACCTCGCGCCTGTGAGCGCCCTTGAGAGCGCCCCGTCCGAGCCAGTGGCCCCATTTCGCGGGGTCGTTCGACGCGCCGAGGATCGCCACCGACTCCGGCTCGAAGAGCGGCCGCAGGTCGCGGCTCACGAGCGCAGGAGCTGGCGCGAGATGATCAGGCGCTGGATGTCGGACGTTCCCTCCTCGATCTCCTCGAGCTTGGCGTCGCGCATCCACTTCTCCGGCAGGTACTCGCGGGAGTAGCCCCAGCCGCCGAGTGTCTGGACCGCCGCCCAGGTGCAGAACATGGCCGTCTCGGACGCGTGGAGCTTGGCCATCGCGGCCTCGAGCGGCGCCGGGTCGCCCGCGTCCATCTTCCGCGCCGCCTTCCAGACGAGGAGCCGAGACGCCTCCACCCGCGTGGCCATGTCGGCGAGCCTGAAGGCAACCGCCTGGTGCTCGGCGATCGGCTTGCCGAACTGCTGGCGATCCTTCGCGTACTCGAGCGCGAACTCGGTGGCCGCCCGCGCGAGGCCGGTGGCCGCTGCGCCGAGGATGACGCGAGAGCGGTCGAACGTCCGCATGAGCCCGTAGAAGCCCTGCCCCTCGTCGCCGAGCCGCCGATCCTCTGGGACGAAGGCGTCCTCGAGGAAGATCTCGGTGTTGACGATCGCCCGCTGGCCCATCTTTCGCATCGGCTGCCCGAACGCGACGCCCTCGTCGTCCTTCTCGACCACGAAGGCGGTGATGCCGCGATGGCGTGTCCCGGGCTCGACCGTCGCGAAGATGACGTAGTAGGAGGCGATGCCGCCGTTCGAGACCCACGCCTTCTGGCCGCGGAGGCGATAGCCGCCGTCTGCTCGCGTCGCAGTCGTCGCCATCGAGGCCGCGTCCGAGCCCACGTCGGGCTCAGTGGACGCGACGGCGCCCAGAATCCCCGGATCGGAGCACATCGGCTCGAGCCAGCGGCGCTTCTGCTCGTCTGTGCCGAGCTCGAGAAGCGGTTCCGCGAAGAAGCCGTTCGAGCCGATCAGGTTTCCGAGCCCGGAGCAGCCCCAGCAGAGCTCCTCTGAGACCAGGCACTGGGTGAACACGTCGGTCGAGCCGCCCCCGCCGTAGTCCTCCGGGAGCATGTAGGTCGTGATGCCGACCTCGGCCGCCTTGCGCCAGACCTCCCACGGCATCTCCGTGTCGGCCTCGTCGACGTCGCGCGAGGCGGGCCGGATCTCGCGAGTCGCGAACTCGTGGCAGACGTCGCGGATCTCCCGCTGCTCGGCGGTCAGTTCGACCAGTCCCTCGGCGATCTTCACGCGTTGAGATTCTCTCAGCCGAGCTCACGCGCGAGCGCCACGAAGCGCTCACGGTCGACCCCGGGGCCGTCGGCCAGGAGCGAGCGGACGGTGCTGCCTTCCCGCCACGCAGCCAGGTAGGTCGGGAGGTCGGAATGACAGCCGCACCCTTTGTCCCGCGTCAGGAAGCCGTCGGCTCCGACGTCGATGCTCGCGGCTCGCCGGGCGGTTCCGAGCAGGTCTGCGGCGTTCAGGCGAAGCCATTCGAGGTAGCTCGTCGCGCCGTCGGTCGCCTCGAACTCGAGCTGTCGCGAGACCACGTGCGCGTAGAGGTCGGTTCGTCCCGAGTACTCGTCCTCGAGGCCGATCGCGTACCCGGCTTCGTCGAGGAGATCGGAGAGCCCGTCCGGTTCGAGGGCGTCGGCGGCGAGCGCATTGTCGTCGAGAACCCTGGTCGTCCGCTCGAGCCCCTCCACGACCGCCGGCCCGGCCTCTGGGGCTTCCGCAGCAGCGTCGCCGGCCGGCTCGTCCCCACAGCCGGCCGCTGCGACGGTGACGAGTGCCAGTGCAAGAAAAGCGGAAGTGCGGGGCATGGGGAGACGATACTCGGGGCTCTGCGCCGGCGAGTTGTTGCCGGGCGGAGGCTGTACGACGCGGCAGCGGTCGGCTAATCGGCGGCCACCCTCATTCGGCAGGCGCGCCTGACGGACGGGGCGCCGCCGCGAATCTCCGGCGCAAGCTCACCGCGAGCGTGACGCCGCACAGGGCGATCACCGCCAGGTAGACGGCTGCGTCGCCCATGACGTCGGCGAGCGCGCCGCCGGCTGCGGCTCCGATCACGTTGCCGGGCGCCCAGGCGAGGTTCAGCAGCATGGCGCCGAAGGCAAGGTCGAGCCCGGCGCGCTCGGTTCCCTCCGACAGGATCGCCGTGCCGGGTACCCAGAAGAACCCGAACGAGATCCCGGCGAGCACGACGAGGACGAGGAACGCGGAGCGGGCATCCACGAGGATGAGCCCGAGCGCGCACGCGATCGACACGACGAGGCCGACCCGGACCGGCGCGTCCGGACCGCGTCGATCGGACCAGCGGCCCTGGATCGGCGCGAGGGTAGCTTCGATTCCTGCCGAGACGAGAAACGCGATGCTGATCGCGAGGGCGCTCCAGCCGAGCTCGTCGAGCCGGAGCGGCCCGAGAACCGAGATGACGCCTAGGAGCAGGGCCGCCAGGGTCACGTACCAGAAGCCCTGGAGCACCGCCGGCTGGTGGATCGCGGCGCGGACCTCGCGAAGCCGCTGGGGCTCCTCCGGACGCGAGGAGGGAGTCGTCCAGGCCCAGGCCATGAGCCCGACGTCGAGCGCGGCTACGGCGACGAAGGCAGGCTCGGTCCCGACCTCGGTCGCGACCCAGCCGAGTATCGGGCCGACGAGGGCGCCGGCGACCGCAGATCCCATCGCGACTCCGATCAGCTCGCCGCGGCGCTCGCGCGGAGCCGCGGCGATCAGCCACGCGAGCCCGCCTGTCCAGGCGAGGGCGCTTCCGACGCCCTGCGCGAACCGCGCCAGGTTGAGGGTCAGGACGGAGTCTGCGAACCCGAACGCGACGCTCGCAGCGATCATGACGGCGAGCCCGAGAAGGACGGCCGCCTTCACGCCGAGCCGTGCGGCGATCGCCCCACCTGGGATCGCCCCGGCGATTGCCCCGGCCGCGTAGATCGCCGTCAGAAGTCCGGCGCCCTGCTTCGAGAGCCCGACCTCGTCCTCGTAGTACGGGAGCAGCGGCACCAGGGCCGAGAAGAACGCCGACTCGACGAGGACGATCGCCGAGACGAGGAGCAGGAGGCGGCGCACGCCGCGAGCCTACGCCTGCACGAAGACGCGCCCGCCCTCGACCTGAACCGGGTAGACGGCCGCTCGCATGCGCTCGTCGTCGAGGCAGCCGCCGGTTTCGAGGTCGTACTCCCAGCCGTGCCAGGGGCAGCGGAGGACTGGGCGGCCGGAGCCCTCGTATTCACCGGGACGGCCGGTCGAGCGCTCTATGACTGTGCCTAAGCAGAGCGGGGCGCCCGAGTGTGGGCAGCGGTTCCGCACCCCGTGGAGCGCGCCGGTTACGGGATCGCGAACGACGCCGATCTCGCGCCCGTCGACGCGGGTGACCGCACGGCCGTCGCGCTC
The DNA here is from genome assembly GCA_963733135.1 of uncultured Actinomycetes bacterium. Lineage (GTDB taxonomy): Bacteria > Actinomycetota > Thermoleophilia > Gaiellales > Gaiellaceae > CAVTBX01. Next base: position 89,250 of record CAVTBX010000004.1, on the reverse strand, counting down.
GACGTCCGCGAGCGCCGCGACCTCGTGCCAGTCGCTCACGCCGGAACGAGGCCGAGCCGCGAGCCGTAGAGCGCCGCGGCGTTCTCCCACATGACCTGGTCGCGCCAGTCGGCCGGGAGTCGTCGCAGGACGTGGCTCGGCTCGTCGAAGTCCCAGTGCGGGTAGTCGGACGAGTAGACGAGGAGCTCGGGCGCTCCAGCGGCTTCGAGCATCCGCCAGAGGAGCTCGTCGTCGCCGTCCGTGTGCTCGAGGGGCTGAGTCGTGAAGCGGATGTGCTGCCGAACGACCTCGCTCGGCCGCCGCTCCAGCCACGGCGTCTCGGCCCGGAGTCCGCGCCAGTTCGTGTCGAGGCGCCACAGGATTCCCGGTAGCCACGCGACGCCTCCTTCGAGCAGGAGCACGCGCAGGTCGGGCAGCCGCTCGAAGATCCCGTGGACGACGAGCGAGACGAGATGGGCCATGATCGACCCGGCTGAGCCGAGCGTGTGCCACTCGATGTAGAAGGTCGGCGGGCCGGCGCCGCCGGGTTGGGCGGCGATGCCGATTCCCTCTCCGCCGGAGTGGATCGCGACCGGAAGGCCGCACTCCACGGCGGCCTCGAAGATCGGGAGGTAGCGCGGGTCGCCATAGGGCCGCTCCGAGCCGCCCACCAGGAGGACATGGAGGAATCGCTCGTCGGCGGAGCAGCGCCGAATCTCCTCGGCGGCGGCGAGGGGATCCTGCGCCGGGACGAGGATCGATCCGCGCAGCCTCGGGTCGCGGTCGAGCCACTGCTCACGCAGCCAGTCGTTGTGGGCGCGTGCGAAGGCGGCCGCGCGGTACGCGCTTCCCATCAGCGAGACCGTGATCGCATCGTCCCCGTTCAAGACGGCGATCTCGGTGCCGTACGGCTCGACAGCCTCGCGAAGGACGTCCTCGACCCGCGAGGCCGGGTAGCCGCCCGGCGGGCTCTCGAGGTCGTCACGAAACCACGAGCTCGGGTGAACCCAGGTGTAGCCGGGCAGCCCGAACGTCGGCCCTTGGGCGCGAAACCACTCCCGCTGGCCGGGATCGACGTGGTCGAGGAAGCTCTCGCTGCCCTCGACGAGGATGTGCACATCGCAGTCGATCAGCCGGCTCGCCGCCATCGGACGACTCTAACCCGCACTCGCACCGAAAGCCGGTGCCTCGAGAATCGATGCTCGAAACTCAGTGCCTGGCACCCGAATGCGTCTCTTGGGGACAATGCTCGAAACTCAGTGCCTGGCACCCGAATGCGTCTCTTGGGGACAATGGCCTGCTTCCGGCGTATCTGCCTGCGTGCAGGGAGATCCAGGTTCAGTCCAGCTTTCGTGCCTGGCACCGGGTCGTGGCCACTTCGGCCGAGTCGAGCGGGACGGGCCTAGGCCCGCGCGGGCTCGAAGCGCAGCTTCGCCAGCCGGAGGTCTTCCGGGATATCCGTGGGATAGCGGCGCGTCAGGCACGCGCGGCAGAAGGTCGCCTCGGGGCGGCGGGTCGCGGCCTGTAGGCCGTCGAGGGAGAGGTAAGCGAGCGTCGTCGCGCCGATCAGCTCGCGAATCTCATCCACCGACCGGCCGGCGCCGAGGAGCTCGCCCTCGCTCGCCATGTCGATCCCGTAGAAGCACGGTGAGACGATCGGCGGCGAAGACACACGCACGTGCACCTCGGTGGCGCCGCTCTCGAAGAGCATCCGGACGATCTTGCGCGTGGTCGAACCGCGCACGATCGAGTCGTCCACGACCACGACGCGCTTCCCGGCCACCTCGGCGAGCGGGTTGAACTTCGTCTTGATCCCATGCTCGCGGAGCGCCTGGTCGGGCTGGATGAACGTGCGTCCGACGTAGCGGTTCTTGATCAGCCCTTCCGAGAACGGGATCCCGCTCTCGCGTGCGAAGCCGATCGCGGCGGGCGTCCCGGAGTCCGGGATAGGCATGACGACATCCGCCTCGGCGGGCGCCTCGGTCGCCAGCCGCTCGCCCATCCGCACGCGTGCGCCGTGTAGCTCGACGCCGCGCATCGTCGAGTCGGGACGCGCGAAGTAGATGAACTCGAAGATGCAGAGCGATCCCGCCGGCACGTCCTCGATCACACGCTGCGCGTGGACGCCGGCCTCGTCGACGACGACCATCTCGCCCGGCTCGATCTCACGCTCGAGCTCGGCGCCGAGGAGGTCGAGCGCGCACGTCTCGGATGCGAGCACCGGATCCGCGTCGAGCCGCCCGAGCACGAGCGGTCGGATGCCGTTCGGGTCTCGAAACCCGATCAGCTTCCCCTCCGAGAGGAGTACGGCCGAGAACGCACCCTGGATGCGCCGCATCGTGGCCGCGACCGCCTCCTCGAGAGGCCGCTCGTCCTGGGCGATGAGCGCCGCGATCACCTCGGTATCAGAGGTCGAGCCGAGCCGCACGCCGTGCGATCTGAGCTCCTCGCGGAGCTCCGCGGTGTTCGTCAGGTTGCCGTTATGCCCGAGCGCGACCGTCCGGGCCGGGCCGTGACGGACGATGGGCTGTGCGTTCCCCCAGCTCGCCGAGCCGGTGGTGGAGTAACGGCAGTGAGCGATTGCCGCGTCGCCCCGCAAGCCGCTCAGCTTGTCCTCGCTGAACACCTGGGTGATGAGCCCCATGTCGCGGAGGGCGGTCAGGCGCTTGCCGTCTGCGACTGCGATCCCGGCCGATTCCTGGCCGCGGTGCTGGAGCGCGAAGAGCCCGAAGTAGGCGAGCCTGGCGACGTCCCGCTCCGGCGCGTGGATGCCGAGGACGCCGCACACGGCTCTTAGCCCAGCCCTTCTTCGTAGGCGGCCCGAGCCTCTGCGAGCGGCACGCCCAGGATCTCATTCCCGCCGACCGTGCCGACGCGCCGGAAGAGTGCAGCGTCGAGGCTCGCCACGTCCCGCGGCGCGCACGAGACCACAGCACGCCCGCCACCCTCGCCGAACCACTCGACGGCGTCGTCCGGGAGCTCGACGCGTGCGCCGATCCCAGCGAAGAGGGCGGCCTCGACGAGCGCGACCGCGAGCCCGCCCTCGGCCGCATCGTGCGCGCTCGTGAGCCTGGGGGCGAGCGATGCGAGAGCGCGCACGAGCGCCGTCTCGGCCCGGAGGCCGAGGAGCGGCGGCCGGCCGGCCGCGCCCCCAAGGAACATCGCCTGGTACTCGGAGCCGTCGAGGCGGAGCTCGCCCGTTCCTGCGACGAGGAGGGCATCGCCCGCACGCCACTCACCGGGGATCGCACGCACATCTTCGACGAGGCCGATACACCCGACGACAGGGGTCGGTGGGATCGGTCGTCCGTCTGTCTCGTTGTACAGCGACACGTTGCCGGAGACCACCGGGATGCCGAGAGCCTCGCAGGCCTGCGCCATGCCCTCGATCGCCTCGGTGAGCTCCCAGGCCATCTCGGCCTTCTCCGGGTTGCCGAAGTTGAGGCAGTTCGTGATTGCGAGGGGAACGCCGGCTGCGCAGGCGACGTTCCGGGCCGCCTCCAGCACGGCCAAGGCCCCTGCCGTCCGGGGATCCAGCCCCGCCGAGGTGCCGGGCCCGTCCAGCGTGACCGCGAGGCCGCGGTGCGAAGGACGCAGCCGAAGCACGGCCGCGTCGAGCCCCGGCCGCCGGACGGTGCGCGAGCCGACGAGGTGGTCGTAGCGCCTGAAGATCGGCCGGCGACTCGCGACGTTGGGTGAAGCGAGAAGCGCAAGGAGCGCGTCCGCGTCCGGCCTGATCGTCGGATGCTCGATCGGCCGGGCGAGCGCACGAGGGCGCGTCTCGACGCGGTAACGCGGTGTCGCGTCCGTGAGGAGCCGAGCCGGGATCTCGCCGACTACGTCGCCGTCATACAGGCACCGAAGCTCGCCGGTGTCGGTGACCTCGCCGATCGTCGCGCAGGCGAGCTCCCACTTCCGGCAGACGGCCTCGACCTGCTCGAGCCGCACGGGCTCGACGACCGCGACCATCCGCTCCTGGCTCTCGGAGATCATGACCTCGTGCGGCTCGAGGTCCGGCTCGCGGAGAGGCACTCGGTCGAGGTGGACGTCCACGCCGGCGCCGCTCTTACCCGCCATCTCGGCGAGTGACGACGCGAGCCCGGCGGCGCCGAGGTCCTGGAGCGACGCCACCAGGCCTCCCTCGACGAGCTCGAGGCTCGCCTCGATGAGCTTCTTGCCCGTGAACGGGTCACCGACCTGCACAGTCGGCCGCTTGTCCTCGCCCTCGTCCGAGAGCTCCTGGCTCGCGAGGACGCTCGCGCCGCCGATGCCGTCGCGGCCTGTGGTCGCGCCGTAGAGGACGATCAGGTTGCCGACCCCGGTCGCGCTCGCCCGCGTGACGCGTTCGCTCGGCAGGAGTCCGACGCACATCGCATTGACGAGCGGGTTCTCGGCGTACGCCTCGTCGAAGACGCATTCGCCGCCCACGGTCGGCACGCCGACCGAGTTGCCGTAGCCGCCGATCCCCGCCACTGCGCGCGAGAAGGCGTGGTCAGGCGCGCCGAAGCGCAGGCCGTCGAGAAGCGCGACCGGCCGGGCGCCCATCGCGATGATGTCGCGGAGGATCCCGCCGACGCCGGTGGCGGCGCCCTGGAAGGGCTCGACCGCCGAGGGATGGTTGTGGCTCTCGACCTTGAAGGCGACCGCCTCGCCGCCGCCGAGGTCGACGACGCCGGCGTTCTCACCGGGTCCCTGGAGAACGCGAGTGCCCTCGGTCGGGAAACGCCGCAGAAGGAGAGACGAGTGCTTGTAGCCGCAATGCTCAGACCAGAGGAGCGAGAAGACGGCCAGCTCGAACGGATTGGGCTCCCGCTCGAGCAGGTCGCAGATACGTTCGTGTTCCCCGTCCGTCAGTCCGAGCGCGCGATGGAGCGGCTGTTCGGCGACCGTGCTCAGGTGCCGGAGTCTAGCCCCGCCGGAGGACGCCGAAAGGCGTCCGGGCGAATTGCGCCGCTCTTTGCGCGATTCGCATTGGAGGAACGGCCGGAGGCCGCGCCAGCGGCCGGGCAAATCGCGCCGCCTTTCGCGCGATTTGTATGGAGGAACGGCGTGAGCCGTTCCGTTTACCCGTCTCACACGGCCTGTCGATGGCTGGAACGCTCGGCCCGGCTTCGAGCCACTAGGCTCGGAACCGTGTCCGGCCCCCGCGGATACTGGCCTGCCCTCCTCTTCCTGAGCGCGCTCTGGGGCGCCTCCTACCTCTTCATCAAGGTCGCTGTCGAGGAGATCGAGCCGGCGGCGATGATCGAGCTTCGGCTGATCCTCGCCGGCGCGGTGCTGCTCGGCTTCCTGCTCTGGCGCCTTGGCCGCCGGCGAGCGATCGCAGAGCTCCGGCGCACCGGCTGGCCCGGCGTCGTGCTCGGCATCCTGAACGGTGCGATTCCTTTCACGCTGATCGCATGGGGCGAGAAGCACATCGACTCGGGCGTCGCCGCGATCGCCAACTCGACCGTCCCGATCTTCGTCGTCCTGCTGGCTCTCCGCTTCCGGCCGAGCGAGAGCGCCAAGGGCCTGCAGCTTTTCGGAGTGCTCGTCGGGCTTGCCGGCGTCGCCGTGCTCGCGGGCCTCGACCCCGTCGGCGGCTGGTGGGCCGTCGCCGGGACGATGGCCGTAGTCCTCGCTTCGCTCTCCTACGCCGCGGCAAACCTCTACACGCAGCGCCACTTCACCGAGATCTCGCCGCTCGTGACAGCGACGGCCGCGATCCTCTCGGGTGCCGTCGTCCTGCTCCCGTTCGCGCTCCTCCAGATCCCGGACGCCATGCCGAGCGCAAAGGCTCTCGGCTCGGTCGCCGCGCTCGGCATCGCCGGAACGGCCGTCGCGTCGATCGTCCTCTACCGGATGCTCGTCGCCTACGGGTCGGCGCGGACAACGCTTGTGACCTATCTCCTGCCTGCCTTCGCGCTCTTCTACGGCGCCGTCTTCCTCGACGAGCGTATTACGGTTAGCGCCTTGCTCGGCCTGATCCTCATCCTCGGCGGCGTCGCGCTGGGCGCCGGAGTCCTCCGCTGGCCCCGTCGCCGCGCCGCGACCGCAGCCCCCGGCCCGTGACCTCGCTCGACGGACAGGGCTTCCGGCTCCGCCGCGCGACGCCGCAGGACGTCGACTTCCTCGTCGACCTTGCGACGAACGAGGACGTCGAGCCGTTCATGTCGGCTGCGGCCGCGAAGGATCGCGACGGGACGCTCGAGCGAATCGAGCGTTCGGAGAAGGAATCCGAGCTCTACGGACACTTCGTCATTGAGGTCGAGTGGCACGGCAGCACGTGGCGGGCGGGCGCGATGGCCTTCTCGATCGTCAACGAGCGCAGCCGGATCGCCCAGCTCTACGGCGTCATGCTCCATCCCGATTTTCGGGGGCGAGGGCTGGCCGCCGAGGCGACGAAGCTGTTTGCCCGTTACCTCCTCGACGACCTCGACTTTCACCGCGTCCAGCTCGAGGTGTACGGCTTCAACGACCGTGCGATTCGCCACTTCGAGCGGTCCGGCTTCCACCAGGAGGGCGTGAAGCGCCGCGCCTACTCGCGCCATGACGAGTGGGTGGACGGCGTCCTCTTCGGGCTGGTTCAGGAGGATCTGGAAGGGGACGGCGGGCGCGGGTGAACGGAACCGGCCGGGCCGGTTCCTCCATCGAATCGACAAAGTGCGCGAATGCCGACAGCGACACATTCGCCCGGGCCTGCGGCCCGTCAACACCGCGGCGCGATTCGCACGGCGGCTGGCGCGGCCTCCGTCTCGTTGACTAGCCCCCGCGGACGAAACGAGAATCCGGATCCATGTGCCGCGTACTCGGCTACCTGGGGCGTCCGATCCCGCTTGCCCACCTCCTCTACGAGACGGACAGCTCCCTCGTCCGGCAGGCCTACAGCCCGCGGATGATGGCTGTCTTCCTGAACCTCGCCGGCTTCGGCATGACCGCGTGGGAGCCCGACTCGGTGCGGCCGGACGAGCCCTTCACCTACAAGGTGACAACGCTGCCGCTGTTCGACCGCAACCTCCGGAACCTGGCGCGGAAGATCTGCCCGACCTGCCTGCTCGCGCACGTCCGCGGCGTCACCTGGAGCGAAGACGAGGTCGTGGCCGAGCAGAACCTCCATCCGTTCCGCTTCCACGACGTCAAGGTGACGCTCGCGCACAACGGGCATCTACGTGAGTTTGCCCGCATGCGATACGACCTCGTTGAGCACGTGCGGCCAGAGTTCATCCGGCGGATCGAGGGCACGACCGATTCCGAGTGGATCTACAGCCTGCTCCTCTCCCAGCTCGAGGACCCCTACGGGGTGCCGGAGGCGGCCGAGCTCGCCGAGGCGACGGTGAAGACCCTCGCGATCATCCGAACGGTCCGCAAGCGCAACGACATCGACACGTCCTCGCCGGTGAACCTCTTCATCAGCACGGGCCGCTGCCTCGTCGCGACCCGCTTCAGCTTCGACTACGGCTGGTACCCGGATCAGGACACGCTGCTCGAGACCGACCTCCCGTATGTCAGCCTCTGGTACACACTCGGGCGCGAGTACGCCGAGCGGGACGGCGAGTGGATGATGGTCGGGAGCGACAGGCCCACGTCGCTCTTGATCGCCTCCGAGCCGCTGACCTCCGATACGTCTTCTTGGCTCGAGGCGCCCGAGTACTCGCTTCTCAGTGCGTCGCTCACGGACGGCGGCTTCGAGATGGAGGTGGTCGACCTTGACGTCTGATCGAGCTTCGACCGCCGACTCGGACTCCGGTGCCGGCTTCCTCGCGACGGTGCCGCTCTTCGCGGATATCCCGCTCGCGGAGCTCGAGGAGCTCGGCCGCGTGCTCGTTTCAGTCGAGCGCGCCCCGGGGGAGGCGCTCTGGCGTCAAGGGGAGGAGGCTGACGGCCTCCACGTCATCGCGAGTGGCCTCGTGTGCGTCTCTGCCCGGCTCCCCGGCGAGCGGGAGGTCGAGCTCGCGACACTCGGCCCCGGCGAGGTGCTCGGCGAGATTCCGCTTCTCGACGGCGGCCTGCGCACGGCGACCGTGCGTGCGGTCGAGCCGACTGCTACGTACTTCCTGAGCCGGGCCGACTTCACCGCGCTCGTTTCCCGCCTGCACCCGACGGCGTTCACGGTCAAGCGCCGCATCGCCGCGATCGCCTGCGAGCGACTCCGGGCTCGGTACGCCGCCCTGGCCGCGTCGCTCGGTGACGGGCCGCCCTCGGTACCCGAGGCAGGAACGCTCCCGCCTGACCCGGATGCGGACGCGCTCGCCTCGGCTGGCCGGCCGAACCCGGAGTACCTGCGCCGCCTGCCCTTCTTTCGGACGTTCGATCCCCCGCAGCTTGTTGAGATCTTCGACAGCGGTCGCCTCGCCTTCCTGCCTGTACGCCAACTCATCCTCGGCGAGGGCGCTCCCGCGGCCGCGTGTCACGTCGTCCTCGACGGCGCCGTCGAGGAGGTAATCCGAAGGGGAGACCGAGCGATTCGCGTCGGCCTGGCAGGGCCCGGGCGAGCGTTCGGCTACGTCGGGTTGATCGACGGCTTGCCCGCCCCCGTCACGGCGGCGACTCGCGAGCGCACGCTTCTGCTCGTGCTCGGCCAGGGGCGGTTCGACGCGTTGTTCCACGGCTCGACAATCGGCTCGTACGCGTTCTTCGAGGCTGTTCAGCGCGATCTCATGACCGCGCTCAGACAGGCGGATCGCCCGCAGGCGCGTCTTGCAAGCACGGTCGGATAGCGGCGTCCGAGCTCGCGCGCGGAGGGCGCTCTCCGGCGCCGGCGGCGCCTTACGGCCGCTGCGCGAGGTCTTTGCGAACCCGGACCTTCGCCGGCTCGAGCTCGCCTGGGGGGGCTTCTACGTCGGCGACTGGGCGCACGTCGTGGCGCTCTCGGTCTATGCCTACGAGAGCGGGGGCGTGTTCGCGGTCGGGCTTGTGGGGCTGCTGCGTGTGCTGCCCTCGGCGTTCGCAGTGCCTTTTGCCTCGCTGCTCGCCGACCGTTTTCCGCGGCAACGCGTCCTCATGCTCGTGCACGCCGCGCGCGCGATCGCCCTCGGGGGCGGCGCGGTCCTGATTGCGACGGACGGCCCGCCCGCGGCGGTCTACGCTACGGCGGCAATCGCAGCGCTGGCCGCGACGCCCTTTCGCCCGGCGCACTGGGCGCTGCTTCCGGTGTTGGCCCGAAACCCGGGCGAGTTGGTGGCCGCGAACGTCTCGTCGAGCACGATCGAGAGCCTGGGCGCGCTCTTTGGTCCTGCGCTCGGCGGCCTCGTGCTCGCCGTCTGGAGCCCCAGCGCCGCCTTCGCCCTGAGCGCCGTGACGTTCGTCGGATCGGCGCTTCTCCTCGTGGGCACCTGTAAGGACGAGACGCGCAAGCGGCCGATCGGGCACGAGGGAGTCCTCCGAAGCGCCCTCGCAGGCTTCCGGGCGCTCGCCGCCGATCCCGACCCGCGGCTGCTGATTGGGCTCTTCGTCGCCCAGGCCACCGTGCGCGGGCTCCTGAACGTGCTCGTGGTCGTGACGGCACTCGAGCTCCTCGACACCGGCGACTCGGGTGTCGGCTTCCTGAACGCTGCCTTCGGGGCCGGCGGGTTCCTTGGTGCGGTTGCGGCACTCGGGCTCGTTGCGCGGAGGCGGCTTGCGTATCCGTTCGGGCTGGCCCTCGTCCTCTGGGGCGCGCCGATTGCGCTAATCGGCGTCTGGCCCGACCTGTGGGTCGGCCTACTTGCGCTCGCGGCGGCCGGCGCCGGCAACAGCGTGCTCGACGTGGCGGGCTTCACGCTCATCCAGCGCATGGTTGACGGCGCCGTTCTCGGTCGGGTCTTCGGCGTGCTCGAGACCGGCGCCTACGCGGGGGTCGGTCTCGGCGGCATCCTGACGCCCGCCCTCGTCGCCCTCCTCGGCGTTCGTGGTGGCCTCGTCCTCACTGGCCTCATTCTTCCGGTGCTCGCCCTCGTCTTCTGGCGCAGGCTCGGCCGGATCAACGAGCGCGTCGTCGTCCCGGAGCGGGAGGTGGAGCTCCTCCGCGGTCTGCCGATGTTCGCGCCGCTCGCGCCGACGACACTCGAGCGCCTGGCGATGAATCTCGTTCCCGTCCGCTGCGAGGCCGGCGAGACGGTCATTCGGGAGGGTGACGCGGGTGATCGCTTCTACATCGTGTCGCAGGGTGAGCTGGACGCCGAGATCTCCGGTGCGACCCGCCGTCGCCTCGGCCAGGGCGACGCCTTCGGCGAGATCGCCCTCTTACGAGACGTTCCCCGCACGGCGACCGTAACGGCACGGACGAACGCCGAGCTGTACGCCCTCGAGCGAGACGACTTCCTCTCGGCCGTCACCGGCAGCCCTGCGAGCGCCGCGGCCGCGGACTCCGTGGTCGACGCCCGGCTCGCCGCCGGGCCGGTGCCCTCGCGACCCTCCTAGATCGTCGTAAGCTTCGCCGCAAGACGCAGGCAAGGAGGTTCCATGCGCATCGAGTCTTCCATCACCGCTATCTCCTGGATTCCCTCCGAGGCGATCCAGGGCCTGCCGAAGATTCCCTTCCAGCTGGGAATCGGCCACTACGACGAGCCGCCACCCGATCGGCTCGAGGAGGGAGACCTGGAGCGGCTCCGGGCTGCCGACCGCTTTCGCGAGGCGAACGAGCTCAAGGCGTGGATCGAAGTCGAGGACGGACAGATCGCCGGCCAGGGGCACGCGGGCGGCGGCCTGGTCGGGTCGACGACGTTTCGCCTGGGACGAAAGGAGCTGACCGTGCCAGGCGTCGCCTTCGACACGTTGCAAGCTGAGCCGGACGTGACGACGGAGTCAGTCCGGTTCGTCCAGACAGTCGGCGGTCGGGCCGGCTTCCCTGCTCCGCGCGCGGTTCGGGGCAAGCCGTTCTTCCGGATCAACTCGGCGACTGCCTGGACGACGCTCGCATTGACGTTGCGCGCCGACGGCTCGTCGGAGGGCGAGCTCGTGGGCGCAAGCCCTTTCCCGCGGCACTGGATCTACGACCGCGAGGGTGAGCTCGTCCAGAAGGCCGGGACGATCGACTTCAAGACCTGGTACAAGCGTGCGCACGGCGGCCACACCCCCTGGGGGGATGAGGACTCCGATGCCTTCGTGACCGAGGCTGAGAGCGCGCTCGAGCGCCGGCTCTCACGCGAGCTCTTGAAGAGCGGAGCGGCGCCAAAGCGGCGCTCTCTCGAGGCTGGCGAGCTGCTCGTCGAGCAGGGCGAACCGGGTGACGAGCTCTACTTGCTGCTCGACGGCGTGCTGGCCGTCGAGGTGGACGGTGCCGAGGTCGCCGAGATCGGCCCGGGAGCGATCCTCGGGGAACGCGCGCTGCTCGAGGATGGCCGCCGCATGGCCACCTTGCGGGCGCGGACGAGCTGTCGCGTGGCGGTGATTCCGGCCGACAAGATCGACCGCGCGGCCATGGAAGAGCTTGCGGCTGGGCGCCGGAGTGCCGGGGCTTGACTGCGGCCGCTCCGCCTGGCATAGAGGTCACGTCGAGAAGAGGAGCCGCTCCATGCGCAAGGCCGCTCTGATCGCCACGCTCGCCGCCGTCGCCGTTTCGGTCCCGGTCGTCGTCTGGGCCGCCTCGGATCGAACGGGGTCAGACCTCGAGCGTCAGACCGCGAAGTGGACGACGTCGAACGCTTCGACGTCGAGCACCGAGTGGCGAGACGTGCCTCGGCTTCGCCGCATCGACATCTGCGCGCTCCATGCCGTGAGCGCGACGCTCAGCGTGACGATCGAGGGTGCGCCCGCCGCCTTCCGCGTCATCATCGACACGCCTGAGGGGCCGATGTTTCCCGGCCACGCGCGGTTCGTCCCGCAGGGCAACGAAACGTTCTCGGCCACGTTCGTGCGGCGTGTATTTCCGTTCGAGGCCGACGACACGCACGGCTTCACGGTGCAATGGCGCTCTCCATCCGGCCAGCCTGTGGCGCTCACGCGTGGAATCCTGAACCTGCTCTACGAGCGCGGCACTCAGGGCTGCCCGTAGGGTCAGGTCATGGAGCTCATCCACACCTGTTACCGCATCACCGACCCGGATCGCTCGATCGCCTTCTACGAAGCGCTCGGGCTCGAGAAGCGGCGCGAGCTGCCCATCCGAGAGGAGGCGATGAACTACTTCCTCGGCGTGCCCGGCACCGACGGCCCCGAGCTCGAGCTGACGCACAACTTCGAGACCCCGGACGGCGGCTACGAGCTCGGTACTGGCTACGGCCACATCGCGCTCACCGTCGACGACCTGGATGCCACGCTCGAGCAGCTCGCCGGCCAGGGCATCGAGCCTGAACGCGAGCCGTACACCGTGCGCGACGGCGGGTCGCGGTTGTGCTTCGTCGCAGATCCGGACGGCTACCGCGTCGAGCTGATCGAGTTCGGCGAGCTCTAGCTCGACCTTCATGCAATCGACTCAGAGCCTGGCCGTCTGTATCGCGGGAGCGACGGGCTGGACCGGACGAGCGCTGACGCAGGGTGTGCTGGATGCGCAGGACCTCACGCTCGTCTCCGCCGTCAGTCGGTCGGTGGCCGGCAAGGATCTCGGGGAGGCCCTTGGCGGCACCGCGCTCGGCGTTCCGGTCCACGGAGCCGTGGGCGAGGCGCTCGAGGGCGCAGACGTCCTCGTCGACTACACGTCCGCCACGGCCGTCAAAGGAAACACGCTGGCGGCGATCGAGGCAGGCGTGGCCGTCGTGATCGGCAGTTCGGGCCTGACCGCGACGGATCTTGAGGAAATCGACTCAGCAGCCCAGGAGCGCTCGGTCGGGGTGGTGGCGTCAGGGAACTTCTCTCTGACGGCCGCGATGTGCCAGGCCGCCGCACTTCTCGCGGCACGCCATCTGCCGCACTGGGAGATCATCGACTACGCGAGCGCAGGCAAGCCCGACGTTCCGAGCGGGACTGCTCGCGAGCTCGCGGAGCGGCTCGGGGAGATCCGCCGGCCTGAGCTCGGGCATCCGATCGGGGAGCTCGAGGGACCGCAGGAGGCACGAGGCGCCACCATCGCCGGCACTCAGGTGCACTCGGTTCGGCTTTCGAGCTTCGTCGTGTCCACCGAGGTCGTCTTCGCCCGGCCCGACGAGCGCCTGACCATCCGGCACGATGCGGGAGGGACGCCCGAGCTCTACGTCGAGGGCACACTGCTCGCAGTGCGCAGGGCATCGGAGCTGGTCGGCCTCACGCGGGGGCTCGACACCTTGTTGCTCGAGCCGGGCTCGGTCTAGTCCGTTCGCAGCCGCGAGTAGACGACAACGTCCGTCCGCGTGCCCGCCTTGAAATGGAGGGATCGCAACGTGCCCTCCCGCACGTACCCGCAGCGCTCGGCGACTCGCATCGACGCCTCGTTGTCCGCGTTGATGCGGAGCTCGAGGCGCTCGAGGCCGCGCTCGAAGCCCCATTCCGTCAGCAGCCGGAGTGCCGCGCTGGCCACGCCGCGGCCACGCGCCTCGCGGGCGACGATGTACCCGAGCTCGGCCTGGCCCGCCTCGTCGTCCAGGTGGACGGCAACAGCCATTCCGAGGAACGTCCCGTCGTCGGGATCCAGGAGCGCGAATCCCTCACGCGAGCCCTCGACGCGTCCCTCCTCGTAACGCTTGGCCCAGGTTCGTCCGAACCCGGCCGGCGGCGGCGACGGGACGTAGGTGTTCCGCTGCACGTCGGGATCCTGGGCGAGGGCGTCGAGACCGTCGGCGTGGGCCACCGAGAGGGGTTCCACGCGGACGACGTCGGTCGAGCTCACGCGCGCCGACTCTAGACAGTTGACTCCTAATGTGGCACCCCCGGCTGGGGGCCTGCGCGCGGCGCAGCAGAGCCAACTCGACCGGCACCAAGGCTCACCAGCCTTGCCACCGGTCGAGTCGGCCCTGCTTGGCGCATGCCCTCCCCGAGGTAACCCCATTAGAAATCAAGCGTCTAGCGCGGCGCCCCTGCGTAGACTCGGCCCGTGGCCGCGGGCACGGACCTTCCCAGCGAGCCGTTCGCTTCCCAGGCGAAGTGGGAGCGCTGGCTCGAAAAGAACCATGAACGCCAGGACGGCGTCTGGATCAAGTTCGCCAAGAAAGCCACGGGAATCCCGACCGTCACGTACGCGGAAGCTCTCCACGTTGCGCTCGCCTATGGCTGGATCGACGGCCAGTCGAAGGGACTCGACGAGCAGTACTACCTCCAGCGGTTCACGCCTCGCCGGAAGCGGAGCAAGTGGTCGAAGATCAACCGGGCCTCGGCCGAGGCCATGATCGCGGCGGGCGAGATGAAGCCGGCCGGCCTCCGGGAGGTCGAGCGCGCGAAGGCGGATGGCCGCTGGGACGCCGCCTACGACTCGCCCTCCGCGGCGACCGTGCCGGACGACCTCCAGGCCGAGCTCGACCGGAACCCGCGCGCCGGAGAGGCGTTCGCCGCGCTGAACGGCTCGAACCGCTACGCGATCCTGTACGGGATCCAGGACGCGAAGAAGCCCGAGACGCGCGCCCGGCGGATCGCCAAGTTCGTCGCGATGCTGGAGCGAGGCGAGACGTTGCACCCGTGACACGCGTCGCCGCGCTCCTCCAAGGCGTCAACCTCGCCGGCAAGAGGCGCGTGTCGATGCCCGAGCTCCGCAAGCAGCTCGAATCGCACGGCTACGAGGAGGTCGCTACCTACCTGGCGAGCGGGAATGTCGTCCTGGCGAGCTCGGTGCCGCCGCGGAGGCTCGAGCGCGACCTGGCCGCGCTCGTCTCGGAGTGGGCCGGTGTCGAGGTGCCGGTCCTCGTCCGCACGCACGCCGAGCTCGCGAAGATCGTCGACCTCGATCCCTTCGGCTCCGTGGTGGACAATCCGTCTCGCTACCAGGTCACGTTTCTGTCCGGGAAGCCGAAGGCGGCGGTCGTTCGCGAGCTCGAGGGCGGCGCCGTGGCACCCGAGCGACTGGCGGTGCACGACCGCGAGATCTATGCCTGGCATCCGGACGGGATCGGCCGCTCGAAGCTGGCGCTGCTCCTTACGAAGAAGCAGCTCGGCGTCGTCGCGACCGCGAGGAACTGGAACACCGTCACGAAGCTCCTGACGCTCACGACCGAATAGAGTCTTGCCTTAGAGGGTGTCGCCAAGTACCATGCGCGGCATGGTAGTGGACGAAGCTCGTAAGAACGGGCTGATCACGCAAATGCGGCGCGGCACGCTCGAGTACTGCGTCCTTGCGCTCCTGGCCGAGCGCGAGAGATACGGCTTCGAGCTCGTCCGGACTCTCGGTGAGGTCGACGGCATGGTCACGAGCGAAGGAACCGTGTACCCGCTTCTCGGGCGCCTGCGCCGTGACGGGCTCGTCGAGACGACCTGGCGCGAGTCGACCAGCGGACCGCCGCGGCGCTACTACCACCTCACCGGCGTGGGTCGCGCCGCGCTCGACAGCTTCGTCCCCGAGTGGCGTCGCTTTCGCGACGCGGTCGATCAGGTCGTGGAAGGAGAAAGGCTATGACCAACGCAGATCGCGCGGTCGAGGAGTACCTCGGCAGGCTCGAGGCGGAGCTCGCCGGCCTTCCCGACGAACGGCGGGAGGAGCTTCTCGACGAGATTCGCGGACATATCGCAGAGGCACGGGCGGAGCTCCGGCCGGACGACGAGACGGGTGTCCGGACGGTGCTCGAGCGTCTCGGCGAACCGGCCGACATCGCCGCCGCGGCGAGCGATCGTGTCGAGGCCAGGGCGCGCATCGGCGCGAGGGAGCTCCTCACGGTCGTCCTCCTGCTGGTGGGGGGCATCGTCATTCCCTTCGTGGGCTGGATTGTCGGCCTCGTGCTCCTCTGGGCATCGGAGGTCTGGAGCAGGAGGGAGAAGCTGCTCGGCACGCTCGTCATTCCCGGAGGCCTGCTGCTGCCGGTCGGCATTGTCGTCATGGCAGCGTCGGCGGGACTCTTCAAGGGCTACCAGACCTGCATCGAGCGGGTTCCGCCGGCCGCTGAGCCCGTATGCACGAGCCCGGTCACGACGACCGAGCACGCGCTCTGGATGGTGCCGACTGCTGCGCTGGTCGTCGCGCTCTTTATGACCGGGGCGTACCTCCTTCGCCGGGCACGTCAGGACCGAGCCGCCCGTCTCGCGCCGCTCTAGGAGGTCTGGCGGAACGGCCGTTGAGCCGCCGGGCCGGCCTACTCGCCCCCAGGCTGTGTCCTCAGTCGCACGCATCCGCGTCCAGATTCCACGGTACTAACGCTCCCTACGTCCTTGCGTGGAGAGTGGACGCGCAAGCGTACAACCAGGCACCGAAGACCCTTCCCACCAAACCCCTAGGGGGCGCGCTTCGCGGGCCCGAGCTCGCTCGTGTCGAGGGTCAACGTGCGTGTCGCGGTCGCGCGGAGCCACACGCCCGATACGCGCCCCATCGCCTCGAAGCTGAAGTTCGCGTCGCCGTCCGTATTCGTCACTGCGAGCATCGAGCCGAGGGACGTGCGAGCCTCGGCGGCCCGTGCTGTCGCCGCCCGAGTCTTGAAGAACTCGAGCACGAAGGTCGAGGACGGCACGCTGTTCAGACGGCCGTCGATCGTCGTCACGCCACCTGCGAAGGACACCGACCTGATGACCGGATGGTTCTGGCGACGGTTGGCTCCGCCGTCCGGGTCGTCGGGGTCGTTGGGCGTCGTGCCCGCCGGGGCGAGGTCGATGCCCAGGCCGCGGTTCCCGTAGATCGAGTTGCCGACGACCGAGTTGCCGGTTCCCGCCGCGACGAGCACGCCTGCGCCACGGTTGTGGGCGATTCTGTTGCCCGAGCCAGTGTCACCGATTCTCGACCCGATGGCCCCGTCGATCAGGATCCCGTGTCCCCCGTTGGGCCGTGGCCGGTCGCCGGCCGTGATGCCGATCCGGTTCCGGAAGATCACCGTCCCGTCGGGGCGCGTCCCACCCGGGCCGCTCTCGAGCACGATCCCGGCTCGGCGGTTCCCCGCGACGGTGTTGCCCGGCTCGCCCGTGAACCCGATGTAGTTCGGGGACGCTTCGCCGGCCACGACGATCCCGCGCCGGTTTGGCACGGCAGTCCGGCCATCGGCGCCAAGCCCGACCAGGTTGGCGAGGATCACGATCGCGCTCGTCTGACCGTGGATCCAAAGCCCGGCGCGGTGGTTGCCGGAGATTACGTTGCCGTTCCCGGTGTCTCCGATGGAGTGAGACCCCGAGCCGCGCACCTCGACCCCGACGCCGTTCGGCACGGCCTCCGTCCCGGCGCGGTTCGTGCCGATCCGGCTGTTGTAGAGGATGGCGTTGTTGGTCGTCCCGGTGATGAGCACGCCGGCCCGCCGGTTGCCGGACAACACGTTCGGCCCGTTCACGCCCGTCAACGTCGAGTTCGTGCCCGCGAAGATCGCGAGGCCGTTTCGCCGGTTCGCGACGGCGGCCGTGCCCCGCGCGTTCGTGCCGACGAGATTCCCGTCGATATCGGTCGCCGCCGCCGCCGTCGGCACGCGAATGCCGTTCTCCCGGTTCCCCGAGATCACATTGCCCGGTGCGCGGCCCGGGGCGGAGACGGCGCCGCCGATCCTCAGGTTCGACCCTTGCTCGGGCTGAACACCGTCGCCGTCGTTCGCACGGGCGCGTGTGCCGGCCGCGTTCGTGCCGATGTAGTTCCCCTGCACGGAGATCCCCTCGGGCCCGCCGGTCGAGAACAGCCTGACTCCGTCGGCGCCGTTTCCGGAGATGACGTTCCGGTGACCCGCAGTGGGCCCGCCGATCAGCAGGTCGTTCCCGATCGCATACACGCCCTCGTCGGCGTTGCCGACGTCCCGGGTCCCCGTGCTGTCGAGACCGATGAAGTTGCCGCGCAGCGCGTTCGACGTGCCCCCGAAGAAGACCCCGTTGCCGCCGTTGCCCGAGATGACGTTTCGGCCGCGGATCGCCGTGCTGCCGATCACGTTGGCGGCGCCTCCAACCAGGAGCACTCCGTAGTCGTCGTTCGGCACGGCAGTTCGTCCGTTCGTGCCGACGCCGATGTAGTTGCCGAGGACGCGGTTGCCGGTGGTGCCGACGTTCTGGAGCTCGACGCCCGCGAGTCGGTTCCCGGAGAGCACGTTCCGGCTCGCCCGCGTGCGGCCGCCGATTGTGTTGCCGGTCGAGTCGACGATCTCCACGCCGCTCCGGCTGTTGCCGATGCCGCCGTTGCCGCCGCGGCCGGTGCCGATCAGGTTCCCCCGGACGACGGTGGTGGAGCTCCCAGGGCCGATCCGGACGCCGTTGCCGCCGTTACCCGAGATCAGGTTCCGGTGACTGCGTGCCGTGCCGCCGATCAGGTTGCCGCCGCTCGCGAGGTCGATCCCGGCGCCGACAGTGCCGGCCGGATTGAAGGCTGCGGAGGTCCCCGCCGCGTTGACGCCGAGGAAGGCGCCGCGGATCCAGGTCGAGGACGCTCCGGCTTGCAGCTGGATCTGCGCGCCGCGGAACCGGTTCACTACGAGCCCCTCGACGAGCGAGTCCGGCGCCGAGATCGTCAGCCCGGGGTCGAATCCGGTCGTCAGGTTCGCGCCGCTCAGCACGACCTTGAGCCTTGCGTTCGTTCCTCGACGCGCCGTGTTCCGTGTCGCTCCCGTCTGCGTGTAGCCGTAGATCTCGAGCGGTCCGGCGATGGTTGGGAGCGGCGTCAGCGGCTCGATCACCTTGATCCCGCTCCCGGGGATCTGGAACTCGATGTCGTCCGCGCCGGACGCAAGGTTGGCGTCCGTGATTGCCTGGCGGAGCGAGCCCGCGCCGCTGTCGTTCGTGTTGGTGACGAAGAAGAGCGTGTCCGCGGCGGCGGCGCTCGGAAGAGCGAGCGAGAGGGCGGCGGCGGCGAGCGTCAGGAGAGGTCGGCCGGACATCGCCCGAGTCTAGAGGCTTGATGCGTATCAGTCGCGCCCGCGGATGGTGGCCAGACACGGCGCAGCTCGGCCCGATCGCCCTTGCACGTACTCACCGGTACGTGCTGCGGCCGCTCGAACCGAGCTGCTTGGTCTGCTCCATCCCCACAGACACGCCTGATACGCATCAAGCCTCTTAGGACGCTCCTTCGGCGTCCACAAGGCGCTCAAGGCGCGCGCTGTCGCCACGGACGCCGCTCCGATCTGGCGGCGCGCATCGGCTCACCGTCGCCTAATGGCCCCAGTACGCTTGCTGCGTGGACGCAGCGGCGCTCCTCAGCCGGCTAGAGCACGCCTGCGGGCGCGAGGCCGTCGTCACGCACCCGCACCAGCTCCGCACCTACGAGTCGGACGGGCTCCTCATGTACCGCACGCGACCGCTCGCGGCGGTGTTGCCCGAGACGACCGACCAGGTGCAGGAAATCGTTCGCACCTGCGCGGAAGCCGAGGTGCCCTGGGTCGCCCGAGGCGCCGGTACCGGCCTGTCGGGCGGAGCCCTTCCGCACGCGGAGGGAGTCCTCATCGTCCTCTCACGCCTGCGGCGGATCCTCGAGGTCGACCTGCCGAACCAGCGCGTGACCGTCGAGCCCGGCGTCACGAACCTCGACGTCTCGAAGGCCGTCGGGCCCACGCACTTCTACCCTCCCGACCCTTCGAGCCAGGTCGTCTGTTCGATCGGCGGCAACGTCGCCGAGAACTCGGGTGGCGCGCACTGCTTCAAGTACGGCTTCACGACCAACTACGTGACCGGGCTCGAGGTCGTCCTTCCCGACGGAGAGGTCGTCGAGCTCGGCGGCAAGGAGCTCGACCCGCCCGGCTACGACCTGCTCGGCGCGTTCGTAGGCTCGGAGGGCACGCTCGGCGTCGCGACCAAGATCACGCTGCGCGTCGTCCCGGTTCCCGAGTCGATCCGGACGCTCGTCGCGTTCTACGAGTCGACGCCTGAGGCGGGAGAGGCGGTCGAGCGGATCGTCGCCGCGGGCATCGTCCCCGGCGCGATCGAGATGATGGACAGGCCGTCCATCCACGCGGCCGAGGCCGCGACCAACGCGGGCTTCCGACTCGATGCGGGCGCCGCGCTCCTCGTCGAGCTGGACGGGCCCGCCGTCGTCTGCGACGAGCTCCTCGGCGAGGTCGAGGCGATCTGCACGGAGACCGGCGCGATGGAGATCCGCGTCGCGTCCACGGCCGAGGAGCGTGCCCAGCTCTGGCGCGCGCGTAAAGCGACCTTCGGCGCAATGGGCCGGGTGGCCAAGAACTACTACGTGCAGGACAGCGTCGTCCCGCGGACGAAGCTCGCCGAGGTGCTTGCGCTCATCGACGGGCTTGCGGACGACTACGGGATGCTGGTTGCGAACGTCTTCCACGCGGGCGACGGCAACCTGCATCCACTCGTCTGTTACGACGGGACTGAGCCGGGCGAGGCCGCGCGGGCCGAGGAGCTCGCCGGGCTGATCGTCAAGGCGTGCGTCGACGCGGGCGGCTCGATCACCGGCGAGCACGGGGTCGGCGTCGACAAGAAGCGCTACATGCCCGAGATGTTCTCGGAGGCCGATCTGGACGCGTTCCAACGCCTGCGCTGCGCCTTCGATCCGGCTGGCCTCGCGAACCCCGGCAAGGTGATGCCGACGCCGCGGCTCTGCGGCGAGGTGCCGGGGCCGTATCGCGAGCACCCACTCGAACGGGCCGGCGTCGCGGAGCGGTTCTGACCGTGCGCCAAGAGACCCCGCAGGACTACGCGAGCGCCGCTGACGCCCTGCGCGAGGCCGCCGAAGCGGGCCTCAGTGTCCGAATCGTCGGGGGCAGGACGAAGGAGCCTTGTAACAGTCTGTTACTTGACTCGGGGGCCGAGGCCGGCGTGGAGCTCTCGACGGCTGGGCTGGACGAGATCGTCGAGCACAACCCGGGCGACTTGACTGCCATCCTTCAGGCGGGCGTCCCGCTCACGCGGGCGCAGGAGGTCTTCGCGGCCGAAGGACAGATGCTGGCGCTCGATCCGCCACACCCGGAGGCGACGATTGGCGGGATCGTCGCTACGGCGGATTCGGGCCCGCTTCGCCACCGCTACGGCGGCGTCCGTGACCTCGTGATCGGCGTCGCCGTCGCCCTCTCGGACGGAACCGTGGCCCGGTCGGGTGGCAAGGTGATCAAGAACGTGGCCGGGTATGACCTGGCCAAGCTCGTCGCCGGCTCCCGCGCAACGCTCGGGATCATCCTCGAGGTTGTCGTGCGCCTGCACCCGATCCCGCGTACGCGGGCGACGGCCGTCTTCGAGCCCGCAAACGCGGACGAGCTCGGCCGCCGCGTTATTGAGCTATCGCACGCGCCCCTGGAGCTCGAGTCGCTGGACGTGCGTCGGGAGGACCGGCGCGGCACAGTGCTCGCGCGCTTCGCCGGCGTACGGGCGGCCGAGCGCGCGGCCGCGGTCGGCGGTCGGGTGGTCGAGGACGACGACGATCTCTGGGCACGGCAGCGCGAGGACCAGCGCGGCGCCCTTCGGGTCTCGGCGCTCCAGACGGACTGGCCGCGGCTCTGCCGGGCAGCCGACCGTGCGGGCGGCTCGCTCGTCGGCCGCGGTGGGCTCGGGCTTGCTTGGTTCGCGGGTGCGGACGAGGACTGCGTCAGGGCGGAGTTCCCGGAGCGCGAGCCGAGCCCGGTCGAGGCCGAACTCAGGCGCCGGGTGCGCGAGCGGTTCGACATCCACGCGGCCTTGCTCGCGTGACGGCCTTCGACACGCACCGCCCGCCGCTGCTCTCCGACATCGAGACCTGCGTCCACTGCGGGTTCTGCCTGCCGACGTGCCCGACCTACACATCGCTCTGGAACGAGGAGATGGACTCGCCTCGCGGCCGCATCGTTCTCATGGCCGAGGCGCTCGAGCCGGCTGCCACCCTCTCGGATGAGCTGGCGCTCCACCTCGACCGCTGCCTCGGGTGCATGGCTTGCGTGACCGCGTGCCCGTCCGGCGTTCGCTATGACCGGCTCATCGAGCGCGCGCGGCCGCAGGTCGAGCGGCATCACGATAGGAGCGGAGGCGAGCGGCTGTTCCGGCAACTCGTGTTCGCCACGTTCACGCGACCCGACAGGCTCCGGCGGCTCCGCCCGCTGGTTGGCCTCGAGCGGAGTCTCGGGCTCGGCCGCCGGCTCTTTCCTGCCTCCACGCGGCTCGGGGCGCTGGCTCGGCTCGGGCGCGGGATTCCCCGAGGTCGGGCGCCGCGGCTGCCGGAGCGGATGGAGGCCATCGGTGAGCGCCGTGCAACCGTGGGCCTCCTACAAGGTTGCGTCCAGCGCGTCTTCTTCGGCCATGTCAACGACGCTACGGCCCGGGTCTTGGCGGCCGAAGGCTACGAGGTGCGGATCCCCAAGGCACCGCGGTGTTGCGGTGCCCTCCAGTTCCACACCGGCTACGAGGACGAGGCGCGCGAGCGCGCGAAGGAGACGATGCAGGCGTTCGACGGCTGCGACCTCGTGTGCGTCAACGCCGCCGGCTGCGGCTCGTCGATGAAGGCGTACGGGGAGCTCTTCTCGGACGATCGAGACTGGGCCGAGCGAGCGCTGGACTTCGCAGGACGGGTCAGAGACTTCTCCGAGCTCGTGGGCGAGCCGCGCGCGCCGCGAGCGTCCGTGCCGCTCCGTGTCGCCTACCACGACGCCTGCCATCTGGCGCACGCGCAAGGCGTCCGCCTCGAGCCGAGGGAGGCGCTGCGGTCGATTCCCGAGCTCGAGCTCGTCGAGCCGGCCGAGTGGGAGATCTGCTGCGGATCGGCCGGGATCTGGAACCTGCTGAACCCGGAACCGGCCGCGGAGCTCGGGCGGCGCAAGGCGGCGAACCTGGCCGCGACCGGTGCCGAAGCGATCGCCGCCGCCAATCCCGGGTGCGCGCTCCAGATCGCCGCGCACCAGGATCGGCCCGTGCCCGTCTACCATCCGGCCGAGCTCCTGCTCATGGCGATCGAGGGGCGGAACCGTGCCTGAACTTGGCGGCCCGACGGACGGCTTCGAGGATGTGCTGACCTCGGAGGCGGTCGGCTTCGTCGAGGAGCTGGAGCGCGAGTTCGGCTCCCGCAGACACGAGCTCCTCGCACGGCGCGCGGAGCGCCAGGTCGAAATCGACGCCGGCGGCACGCTCGACTTCCTCCCGGAGACGCGCGAGATTCGCGAAGGCGACTGGCAGGTCGCCCCCGTTCCCGAACGTCTACAGGACCGCCGAGTAGAGATCACCGGGCCGACCGACCGGAAGATGGTCGTGAACGCCCTGAACTCGGGCGCCCGCTGCTTCATGGCCGACCTCGAGGATGCGAACTCCCCGACCTGGCGAAACATGGTCGAGGGGCAGCGGAACCTCACGGATGCCATCGAGCGGACGATCGAGTTCGACGATCCCGCCACCGGGCGCGAGTATCGCCTCGTCGACGAGCCGGCCGTCCTGCTCGTGCGCCCGCGCGGCTGGCACCTTCCGGAAAAGCACGTCGAGGTGGACGGCGAGCCGATCTCGGCCTCGCTCTTCGACTTCGGGCTCTACGCCTCCAGAAATGCCGCGACGCTGCTCGAGCATGGCTTCGGGCCTTGGTTCTACGTCCCCAAGCTCCAGAGCCACCTGGAGGCTCGCCTCTGGAACGACGTCTTCGCCTACTCCGAGGAGCGGCTTGGCATTCCGCACGGCTCGATCAAGGCCACAGTCCTCGTGGAGACGATCTGGGCGGCGTTCGAGATGGACGAGATCCTGTGGGAGCTCCGTGACCACTCGGCCGGCCTGAACGCGGGGCGCTGGGACTACCAGTTCTCCCTCATCAAGACGTTCCGGACGCGGCCCGAGTTCGTGCTGCCGGATCGGAACGAGGTGAAGATGACGGCGCCGTTCATGCGGGCCTACACGGAGCTGCTCGTGAAGACCTGCCACCGGCGCGGGGCGCACGCGATGGGCGGCATGTCGGCGTTCGTGCCGAGCCGCAAGGATCCGGAGCGAAACCAGCAGGCGCTCGAGCAGGTCGCGGCGGACAAGCGGCGCGAGGCTGGCGACGGCTTCGACGGCACCTGGGTTGCCCATCCGGACTCGGTGCCGGTTGCGCGTCGCGAGCTCGACGCAGTCCTCGGCGATCGGCCGAACCAGGTCGGGCGGCAGCGGGAGGACGTCGAGGTGGTGACCGTAGATCTCCTCGACGTCGCCTCGACGCCCGGCTCGATCACCGAGGAGGGCCTCCGAAGCGACGTCAACGTCGGCATCCAGTACATCTCGTCCTGGCTCCGGGGCAGCGGTGCCGCCGGGATCTACGGCCTCATGGAGGATGCCGCCACCGCCGAGATCGCACGCTCGCAGGTCTGGCAGTGGGTGGCGGTCGGCGCCGAGCTCGACGACGGGCGGACCGTGACCGCCGATCTCGTGCGCGACGTGGCTGGATCCGAGCTCGAGCAGATCCGCGGCGAGGTCGGAAACGACGAGTGGTTCTACGAGCAGGGCCGCCCGGAGGAGTCACGGGCGCTCTTCGAGCAGGTGGCGCTCGCCGAGGAGTTCGAGGAGTTCCTGACGCTCCCGGCCTACGAAGTGCTCCTCGCGCTCGAAGCCCGCGGCGAGGTGTGACGCTTTCGTCGCAACCGTGCGCCGACTCTGACCTTGTAACACACTGTTAACTAGGTCGAAACCGCGCTGCCGCTCGGATTTCAGCAGCCGAACCAGCCTTGTAACAGTCTGTTACAAGGCTCGGGTTCCAGCCAGACGGCAGCAAGTCAGAGGTGGTGGCGGGACCGTTGGTCGTCAGCGGACGACGAGGACGTCGCAGTCGGCGCGCCGCAGGACTTCTTGGAGGACGCTGCCCTCGACCAGGCGCTCGAAGAAGCGCTTGCGGCGGGTGCCGACGACGATCAGGTCTGCCTTGCGCTCGGCCGCGAGCTGGACGATCGCCTCTCCCGGATGGCCTGCGATCAGCACGTACTCCGCCTCGACTCTCTGGGCCTCGAGCACGCCGCGGGCCTCCTCGAGCTTGCCGCTCGCCTCTCGGTCGGCCTCGTCGTACTCGGTGCCCTCGGCCGCAGCGGCCACGTTCGTCACGACCAGGCGCGAGCCCAGCGCCAGCGCCAACGCGGCCGCTCGCTCGAGAGTCGCCGAGCCGGGATCGTCGTAGGCGACCACGATCGTCTGCATGGAGTCCGCCATCGCGCGACAGCCTACGGCCTGGCCGCCGGATCGCGCGCGAGGGCCGCGCCGGCCGCCTCGAGCTCATCGAGAGTCCCTGCCTCGCGGACGCTTGCCAGGCCGAGCGCCTTGTCACCCGACGCATCGGCGCCGACGACTGCGTGGCATGGAACACCCGCGCGGCGGCAGCGTGCCGCGACCTCGGCGACAACCTTGCCCTCGGAGGTCTGGTCGTCGAGTTGACCCTCGCCGGTGACGCAGAGCGTCGCACCGGCGAGCATCGCATCGAGCCCGATTGCGTCGAGGACGTAGGCCGCGCCAGGGACGAGCCGCGCGTCGCGCCAGGCCCAAAGCCCGCCCGAGAGCCCGCCGCCCGCTCCGGTCATGGGAACGCCTCGCGGGTCGCGGGGCGCGCGAGCGGCCAGCCTGTCGAGACGGCTCTCGAGTCGAGCGACGGTGTCCGGATCCGCTCCCTTCTGGGGCCCGAAGACACGTGGTGCGTCCTCCCACACGGTTCGGACGTCGCAGAGCACCACGATCTCCGTCCCGACGCTCGCCGAGTCGAGCGCTGCAATCGCCCCCGCACCTCCGTCCGTCGTCGCCGTCCCGCCGACAGCGACAAGCACACGCCGTGCGCCGTCGGCCGCCGCCACGATGAGCTCGCCCGTACCGCGCGTCGACGCCGCCCAGGCGTCACGCTCGCCTTCGG
This sequence comes from uncultured Actinomycetes bacterium, assembly GCA_963733135.1. Classification (GTDB taxonomy): domain Bacteria; phylum Actinomycetota; class Thermoleophilia; order Gaiellales; family Gaiellaceae; genus CAVTBX01. Next base: position 63,623 of record CAVTBX010000004.1, on the reverse strand, counting down.
CCACGAGCCCGAGGCCACTCGCCCGCGCGGCCTCGACAACGGCGCTCCCGTCCGGGAGCAGAGCCCACTCGGCCTCAACCGGGCGCCCGAGCGGGTCGGCGACGTGCGTTCGCCGGAGCTCGCCGCCGAGCACCTCGAGCGTGCCTTCGCCTCCATCTGCTGCCGGCGCCTCCACGGCCTCGAGACCGCCCGAACGGAGCCCGGCCGCGAGCGCGGCTGCGACCTCAGCCGCTGTCAGCGTCCCCTTGAAGCTGTCCGGGCAGACGATGGCGCGGCCGGCCACGGGAGGAGCCTACGCCTGCGCACGCAGGCGGCCCCTGTGCCGGCGACGAGAGCGGCGATCGCCAAGCCGCCCAGAAGCTGCCAGACCGGAAAGTCACGCTCGCTGTGGGACGCCGGGGGTGTGGGCTGCTCGTTCGACGACCGGGCCGACGACTGCGAGCCCGGCTGGATCCGAACCGGCTCGAAGGTGAACCGCGCCCCCGCATAGCGCACGTCGTACCGCCACAGACCTCCCTCAGGGAACACCACCGTCGCCTCGAAGAGCCTTCGCGTCCCGGGGACCGGCTGTGAGCGGTACGCCTGCGAGAACCCCGTCTCGGGACTCCTGATTCGGACGACCGGGGCTGCGGGTGGGGCGGGCCGATGGTCGCCGATCACTCGAACCTGGACGTCCCATGGATCGCCTGGCTCGAGTGTGGTGGGCGTCGATCCGAGCTCGATGCCCCACTTCGCCGACGCCGGCGGCGCAGCGATTGCCGCCGTCGCGGCCAGGAAGGCGATTATGAACCCGACTCGTTGCATGGCTCCACTCCTACACCGGCTGGACGCCGCGGGTTCCCTGCAACGCGTGGCTCAGCGGCACGCGGTGTGAGAAGGTCCCGACCGCGAGGACGATGGCGACGCGGATCACCTACACGAGCGGCTCCGCCGGGCCGGAGCTCGACGCGGAGTTCGAGGCCGCTCTCGAGCGCGCCCGCGGCCGCGACGTGGAGCCGCTTCCGCACACGATCGACGGCGAGGCGCGGGACTCCGGCGAGGTCTTCGAGCGCGCTAACCCCTCCCACACGGACGAGATCGCGAGCCGAGCGCGCGAAGGCGCGGAGCTCGTCGAGGAAGCAGTCGCCCGCGCGCGTGCCGCGCAGCCGGGCTGGCGCTCGACGCCGTACGAGGAGCGGATCGCGGCGCTCCAGGAAGCCGCTCAGCGGATCAGAGACCGGCGTATCGAGCTCGCAGTCGCGGTCACGCTCGAGACAGGGAAGACCCGGCTTGAGGCGATCGGCGAGGTGGAGGAGGCCGTCGACCTCATCGAGACGTACTGCGCGCACCTCGAGGAGAACCGCGGCTACGAGGTGCCGCTCGGCTCGCTCTCCGAATCCGAGCGCAACCGCTCCGTGCTGAAGCCCTACGGCGTCTTCGGCGTCATCGCACCGTTCAACTTTCCGGTGGCGCTGGCGCTCGGAATGAGCTCGGCCGCGCTCGTCTCCGGAAACACGGTGGTACTGAAGCCGTCCGAGGACACGCCGTACTGCGGGGCGCTCCTCGCGGAGATCCTCGACGGGCTTCCGGCCGGCGTCGTCCACGGCGGCGAGGCGACCGGCCGTGCGCTCGTCGAGGCGGCCGTGGACGGGATCGCGTTCACCGGCTCGGCGGAAGTCGGGCGGACGATCGCCAAGCGGCTGACGGATGGGCCGTTCGAGCGGCCCGCGCTCACGGAGATGGGCGGCAAGAACCCGGCGATCGTCACCGCCAACGCCGATCTCGACAAGGCCGCAGAGGGGATCGCCAAGTCCGCCTTCGGCTTCTCCGGCCAGAAGTGCAGCGCCTGCTCGCGGGCCATCGTCGTCGCGGAGGTGCACGATGAGCTCGTCTCGCGCCTCGCCGAGCGCGCCCACGAAGCCGTCGTCGGCGACCCGGCGGAGCGAGGGACATTCACCGGACCGGTGGTGAACGCGGCCGCCGTCGAGCGGTTCGAGCGGGCAGTGGACGAGGCCTCGCGGGACGGCGAGGTCGTTGCGGGCGGCGGGCGGCCGGATCTCCCCGGCTGGTACGTCGAGCCCACCGTCGTGGCCGGCCTCCCGCGTGGGCACCGGCTCACGCGCGACGAGCTCTTCGTCCCGTTCGTGACGGTGACGAGAGTGGAGTCGCTCGACGAGGCCCTCGCAGAAGCGAACGACATCGTCTACGGGCTGACGGCCGGCGTCTTCAGCGAGGACGAAGCAGAGGTCGACCGCTTTCTCGACGAGATCGAGGCCGGCGTCGTCTACGTGAACCGGCGCGCCGGCGCGACGACCGGCGCCTGGCCCGGCATTCAGTCGTTCCCCGGCTGGAAGTCGAGCGGGTCGACCGGGAAGGGCGGGCTGGGGCCGTACTACGTGCAGTCCTTTATGCGGGAGCAGAGCCAGACCGTTGCGCGCTGAGCCTCTGACGCTCCCCGTGGTCGTCGCGGCGGGCGGGCCCCGCGAGCGCGGGCTCGTCGTGGGCCGCGAGCTCGCGGAGCCGATCCACCGCTCGCTCGGCTTCTACCGCGGGTTCTTCGAGAGCCGCGGGCTCGACCTCGAGAGGGAGATCGCACCGTACGTCGCCGCAGCCGAGCGCTCGCTGCCGCATCTCGTCGAGCAGGTTCGCGGCATGGCCGAGGGCGCCGACGCGAGCTTCACGGAGCTCTTCGCGGTCAACGCCTACGAGGAGCTCGACGAGTTCTCCGATCCGGATCGCTGCTCGACCTTCACGGCGGCGGGCGAGGGCGCGACGGTCCTCGCGCACGCGGAGATGTGGTGCGTGGGGGACGTGGGGAACGTCGCGGTCGTGGTCGAGCGACCGGACGACGGGCCCTGGGTCGCCGCGCCGACGGTCGTCTGCTCGCTCCCGGCGGTCGGCCTGAACGCGCACGGCGCCGCCGAGGGCATCGACTCCCTGGCAGCGCGAACGGATCGCGTCGGCGTGCCCCGCGTCCTCGTCTCGCGTCACTCGTTGGACGCGCGCGACCGGGCGGACGCGCTGCGGCGGGCGGGGCTCCCAGGGCGGGCCGGCGGGTACGCCCACACCTACGCCTTCCGAGGCGGCGACCGGGTGGCGATCGAGACGACGTCCGACCGGATCGCGGTCGTCGACCGGCCTGGGCACGCGAACCACTACCTCGATCCCGGGCTGGCAGAGGTCGGTGACAAGCCGAGTGCCGAGAGCCTCTCGCGCCAGGAGCGACTAGACGCGATTCTTGCCGAGCGGCCTCCGCGGAGCGTCGAAGATGCGATGGAGCTCTTGCGGGATCACGCGGGCGACCCGCAGGCGATCTGCCACCACCCGGCGGGCGACGACGACGCGGAGGCCTCCGCGGTCGTCTTCGCGTTCGTGGCCGAAGTCGAGGAAGGCCGGCTCTGGGTGGCGGCCGGGAATCCCTGCGAGCACGCATTCGAGGAGGTCGATCTCGCCGATGTGGTCTAGCCCGCTTCTGTACGAGCGGTTGACTTGGCCGGAGGTGCGTTTCGCCGCCGAGCAGGACCGCGTCTGCCTCATCCCGGTGGCGACCCTCGAGGATCACGGGCCGCACATGCCGATCGACACGGATCTGCGGATCACCGCGGAGATCTGCCGGCGGGCCGCCGTCGAGGTGGAGGACGACGTCGTGCTCCTCCCGGCGATCCCGCATGGGTACTCGCCCCACCACATGGACTTCCCAGGGCCGATCACGATCGGGTGGGACACGTTCACGCGCTACCTCGTCGACATCGGCACGTCGCTCGCCAGGCACGGCTTTCGGCGCATGCTGTTCCTGAACGGTCACGGGTCGAACCAAAACCTCGTCGAGATGGCGGCGCGGCTCGTCGGCGTCGAGTTCCCTGAGGTGCTGGCCGGGGCCGCCTTCTACCTCTCCGGCCGCGAGTCGGCGAAGCTCGTCGACAAGGTGCGGGAATCCGAGCTCGGCGGCATGGCGCACGCGTGCGAGCTCGAGACGTCCATCTACCTCGCCATCGACGCGGAAGCCGTGGACATGGAGAAGGCCGTCGACGAGCTCGGCTATCGCCAGTCCGAGTACGCGTACATGGACTGGAGCGACGGGCCCTTGAAGCTGATGCCGTGGTGGTCGTCGTTCTCGACGACGGGCGTGCAGGGCCGGGCCACTCGTGGGACAGCCGAGAAGGGCGAGAAGCTTCTCCGCGGTGCGGTCGAGGAGCTGGTCGGCATGATCCGCGACCTGAAGGAGCGCCCGCTGCCGGAGCGCCAGAAGCCCCGCGAGAAGCCGCTCCAGCCCTCGTGATCCGGCGCGGCGTGCCCCCTACGGCCACGGCCAAGTGCCTGGCACCGAATGTGACGAAAGGCGCACGCCAATGTCAAAGAAATGCGCGTGCGGCTCGGCTCGGCCACGGACGCAGCGCGTGAACGCGGCGACGCTCTTCGGGACGCCGCTGCCGGACGGCGGGACGATCGGCGTGCCCGCGCCTGCGAGCCCCTGGGAGAACCGCTCCGACCTCCTGCGCGGGGTGGAATGGTGGGAGTCCCGCGGCTACCGCGTCAAGCTCGCCGAAGGGATCCTCGAGCGCGACGACTACGTGGCGGGATCGCCCGAGCAGCGCGGCCGCGACATCACCGCGATGTTCGCCGACCCGGACGTGGACGTCGTCCAATGCCTCCAGGGCGGCTTCGGCTCCGCCCAGGCGATCCCGCACATCGACTTCGACGTGATCGCCGCAAACCCGAAGCCGCTCGTCGGCTACTCCGACATCACCGCGCTCCACGTGGCAATCCGCCAGCGAACCGGCCTCGCGACGATCTACGGTTACGGGCTCGCCGGAATGGGCGCCGCCGAGTCCACCGATTTCTCCCGTGACCGCCTCGTGAGCGTGCTGAAGGGCGACGGAACCGGCCCGGTCCCGCCCGACCCAGACGACCTCTACGTGCGCGCCATCGCCCCCGGCAAGGTGACCGCGCCGCTCGTCGGCGGCTGCCTCTGGCTCCTCATCCAGACGCTGGCGACGCCCTGGGAGTTCGAGGCGGACGAGTGCATCCTCTTCTTCGAAGACGTCGACGTGCCGCCCTGGTACGTGGACGGAAACCTGACCCAGCTCGGCCACGCCGGCAAACTCGAAAAGGTCGCCGGAGTCGTAGTCGGAGAGATGGACAAATGCGACTGGCTGGAGTCCCGTCCCGAGTGGCCGAGGACTCGTTCGCTCGAGGATGTGCTCGAACGGCACTTGGAACCGCTGGGCGTTCCCGTTATATACAAGCTTCCACTCGGCCACGGAAAGCACCTGGCGGCGCTCCCGCTGGGTGTAACGGCCACGCTCGACGCGGATGCCCGGACACTCACCATCGACGAACCGGTACTGAGGCAAGCCTCGTAGATCCCGAAGGAACCCCGGCGAATAGGAGAAGCATGAAGGCTCGCACCCTCGGACTCGTCACGCTCATGGCCCTCGTGGTCGCATTCCTGGCGGCAGGCTGCGGAGGAGGTGGGGGCGGCGGCTCGGACGGCGCGGGCGGCGAAGGCGCCCAGGAGGGCGGGATCCTTCGACTCGGGACGACGAACTACATCGACTCCCTGAATCCCTTCAACTACATCGAGGCTCAGGCCTACAACGCGTTCATCATGATCTATCCGCAGCTCGTCCAGTACAAGTACGACGGAAAGTACGAGTTCGAAGGCGACTGGGCGACCTCGTGGGAAACCTCGAAGGACGGGAAGACCTGGACGTTCAAGGTGCACGAGGGCACCAAGTGGTCGGACGGACAGCCGCTGACGGCTGAGGACGCGGCCTGGACGATCAACACCACGGTGAAGTTCGCGGACGGTCCGACAGCCGTTGCCGCGTCCGCCTTGAACTTCGTCAAAGAGGCGCGCGCTCCCGACCCGACCACGCTCGAGATCGAGTACGAGACCCCCATCGGGAACACGCTCGCGCAGCTCGAGCAGTTCTTCGTCCTCCCGAAGCACATCTACGAGCCGCTCGCGGCCGGGAACGGGAAGGGCCTCAAGACCTTCCATCCGGAGCAGAACCTGCCGATGGTTTCGGCGGGGGCGTACACCATCAAGGAGTACGAGAAGAAGGGCACGACGGTCTACATCCCGGACCCGAACTTCTGGGGGCCGAAGTCGAACGCAGAGGCCGTCGCGATGACCTTCTACACGAACTCGGACTCGATGATCAACGACCTGAAGCAGGGGAACCTCGACTGGGTCGACCAGGTTCCGTGGGGTGCGGTCGACGTCCTGAAGGAGGACTCGAACATCGTCGTCGAGGAAGCGCCGGGCGCCGAGACGACGAACATCACCTGGAACTCGAATCCATACAAGCCGATGAACCGAGAGCTGCTCGACCCGCAGGTCAAGAAGGCGCTCTCGATGTGCATCGACCGCGAGAAGATCATCGAGGTCGTCTTCGCCGGCTACGCGGATCTGGTGGAATCCATCGTCGGGCACATCTCACCGCTCGAGAACCCGAACCTGGGGCCGCTCGAGTACAACTGCGCCGAGGGCAACCGGATGCTCGACGAGCTCGGGTACGAGCGTGGCGCGGACGGCATCCGAACCGTGCCGGCGACGACGGGCGAGTACGCCCAGCCGGAGCACAAGATGCAGTACCGGATCATGCAGCCGACCTCGCTCGACTTCAACGGCCCGCGCTCGTTCGACGTCGTGAAGGAGGGCTGGGCCGAGGCCGGCGTCGACGTTGAGCTCTGGATCGGCGGCGACGCGACCGCGGCGTACGCGATCGAGACCGGCGATCCCTGCGACCCGGCGAAGAACCAGGGCTACGACAAGTTCGACATCGCCATGTGGGACTGGGTCGGATACGTCGACCCGGACTTCATGCTCTCCGTCTCGACCAAGGGACAGTGGTGCTCGTGGAGCGACACGGGTTACGACAACCCCGAGTACGACAAGCTCTACGAGGAGCAGGGGAAGGCGGTCGATCCCAAGGAGCGTGAGAGGATCGCCCACGAGATGCAGCAGATCATCTACGACGACGTCGTCTACACGCAGCTCACGAATCATCTGGCGCTCGACGCCCACCGAGCCGAGTGGGACGGGTTCAACCTGCCGCTCGCCGGCTACTCGAAGACCTACTACACGGCGCCGCACAAGGTCGGGTAATGAGCCGTAGGACGTCCGTGGGGGCGAGGCATGCCTCGCCCCCACCGCCGCTCGGCAAGAGGCACAACCCGCGAGAAAACGGGACGCTTCGCGTCCCTTCCAATCGAATCGCGCGAAAGGCGGCGCGATTCGATTGAGCGGAGCCGACTATGTCCTGAAGCGGATCGCCTTCGCGCTCGTCACGGTCTTCGTGGCGATCACGCTCAACTTCATCCTCTTCCGGACGCTGCCAGGCGATGCGATTCAGGCACTGCGCTGCCGGCAGTGCACCGAGCAGTTCAAGGAGGCGCTCCGCGAGGACCTCGGCCTCAACGAGTCCAAGTGGGAGCAGTACAAGCGCTACCTCTCCGACCTGGCGCACGGCGACCTCGGCAATTCCCTGCGGACGCAGAAGAGCGTCACGAGCGAGCTCTGGGAGCCGATCAAGAACACCGTCCCGATGGTCGCGCTCGGCTACGTCTTCTCGGTCGTCCTGGGGATCCTCGTGGGGGTGATCACCGCCTGGAGGCGGGGCACGATCGTCGACAAGGCCGGCCTCTGGACCGGCCTCAGCTTCTACTCCATGCCGCCTCAGTGGCTCGGGCTCATGCTCGTCTTCTTCGTGGCCACCGCGGTCGGCTTACCCACGTCCGGGATCGAGGATCCGACCCTTGGGATCCTCGACGACGCCTCCACCTGGGACGTCGTGGTCGACAAGCTCGAACACATGATCCTCCCGGCGCTCACGATCGGGCTCGTCCTCTTCGGCGAGTACGCGCTCATCGTCCGCTCGGCGATGCTCGAGACGCTCGGTGAGGACTACGCGCTGACAGCCCGCGCCAAAGGGCTCTCGAGCTGGGCGACCGTGTGGCGGCACGGCTTCCGGAACGCGCTCCTGCCCGTCGTGACCCTGGTCGCGCTGACGCTCGGCTTCGTGATCGGGGGCTTCATCACGGTCGAGTACGTCTTTTCGTACCCGGGTGTCGGCCTGGCTGTGGTCGAAGCGATCGACCAGCGCGACTTCCCGATCCTCCAGGGCGCCTTTCTCATCCTGGCGCTCTCGGTGATCTTCCTGAACCTGATCGCGGACCTCGTGTACTTCAAGCTCGATCCGAGGATCACGGCGTGAGCGCGGTCTCCGGCGCAGCTCAGGCGCCCGAAGTCGCCGAGTCCGCACCTCGCGGCTTTCTTCGCTCGGCGATCCTCTCCAGCCCCCAGGCGATCGTCGGCGTGACGATCATCACGATCTTCGTGCTCGTCGCGGTCTTCGGGCCGATGTTCATCGACGACGCGAAGGCGCAGGTCGGCGACGTCTTCGAGCCTCCGAGCGGCTCGCACCTGCTCGGGACGGACGGCGGCGGCGCCGACATGGTGCGGCTGCTCGTCGAGGGCTCGAGGATCTCGCTCATCGTCGGGTTCGCCGCGGCCGTTGTCTCGGCGCTGATCGGAGGAGTCGTCGGGCTCGCCTCCGGGTTCTTCGGTGGGAAGACCGACACGGTGCTGATGCGGATCACTGACTACTTCATCGTCATCCCGGACGTGCCGCTCATGGTCGTAGCGGCGGCGCTTTTCGGCCGGAGCCTCCAGAACATCATCCTCATCATCGGGGTCATCTACTGGACGACCACCGCCCGGCTGATCCGGGCGCAGACGTTGAGCGTCCGGGAGCGGGTTTACGTCCGAAGGTCGCGTGCGCTCGGCGCCGGGAACATGCGCCTGATCGGCAAGCACGTGCTCCCGCAGGTGACGCCCCTCCTGTTGGCCAACACCGTGATCCTCGTCGCGGCGGCGATCTTCGCCGAGACGTTCATCACGTTCCTCGGGCTCGGCGACCCGAGCCTCATCTCCTGGGGACGCCTGATCGAGAACTCCTTCACGGACGACGCGATCCTGAACGACGCCTGGTGGACGATCGTGCCGCCAGGGGTCTGCGTCGCGATCGTCGTGCTCGCGCTCACCATGACGGGCTCGGCGATCGAGGACGCCCTCAATCCGCGCCTGGCCGTCGGGCACCTTTCAGTCCGGCGCTTCCGGATGCGTGTGCTCCCCGCAGCGGCCGGTGCCGCCCTCCGCCACGACGCCGCCGCCCACTGGCGCCGCCGGGGCCCAGCCCGGGAAGGGGCGACGATGAGCGAGCCCGCCCTCCGCGTCGAGGAATTGCACGTCTGGTTCGATCTGAAGAGCGGCAGTGAACTGCACGCGGTGAAAGGGATCTCGTTCGACCTCGGCCGCGGGGAGCGCTTCGGGCTCGTCGGCGAGTCCGGGTGCGGGAAGACGACCGCGATCCTCGCTCTCATGGGCCTCCTGCCTCCGAATGCGAGCCTGGCGGGCCGCGTCATCCTCGACGGCGACGACATCCTCGAGCGGGGCGACGCGAGCGTGTCCGAGCATCGCTGGAAGGACATCGCGATGGTCTTCCAGGGTGCGATGAACGCGTTCAACCCGGTCAAGACCGTCGGCGCCCAGATCGTCGAGCCGATGCGACTCCACGAGGTCGCGGAGGGCAAGGCTGCCTGGGCGCGGGCCGGCGAACTCCTCGAGACGGTAGGGATCGCCGCCAACCGCGCGCACCGATATCCGCACGAGTTCTCCGGCGGCATGCGCCAGCGTGCCGCGATTGCGATGTCGCTCGCATGCAAGCCTCAGGTGCTCCTGGCCGACGAGCCGACGACAGCGCTCGACGTGATGGTGCAGGCGCAGATTCTTGAGCTGCTCGTCGGGCTTGCGGAAGACTTCGGGCTCGCGCTCGTGCTCGTCACACACGACCTGCCGGTCGTGGCCCAGGTCTGCGACCGCGCGGCGGTCATGTACGGCGGCGAGTTCATGGAGGTCGGGCCGATCAACGAGCTCTACCACGACCCGCGCCATCCCTACACCCGTCTTCTCTTCGCAGCCACGCCCGATCTCCACGGTGAGGGCGAGGTCGTCTCGATCCCCGGTGCGCCGCCTCGGCTCGACCGGGACATTCCGGGGTGCCCTTTTGCGCCGCGCTGTGACCGCACGTTCGAGCCGTGCCCGGACGTGAAGCCGCGGCGGCTGGCCGTCGGTCAGGAACACATCGCAGCGTGCCACCTGAACGACCCCGCGCTCGCGGAGGCCTCGTGAGCGCGTCCGGCAACGGCGAGGCGCCGCTCCTCGAGGTCGAGAACCTCGTCACGCAGTTTCCGCTCCCGCGTGGTCTCGTGGGAACGCTTGGCCGGCGTCCGCAGAAGGCGGTTCACGCAGTCGAAGGCGTCTCGTTCACGCTCCGCGAGGGTGAGATGCTGGCCCTCGTCGGTGAGTCCGGGTGCGGCAAGACGACCACCGCCCACTCGGTTCTTCGGCTCGTGGAGCCGCAATGGGGCACGATCCGTTTCCGCGGCCAGGACATCACGCATCTCGGGCCGCGGGAGCTCAGGCCGCTCCGCCGCGAGATGCAGATGATCTACCAGGATCCCTACGAGTCCTTGGATCCGCGCTTTCGGGTCCGGGCGACCGTCGAGGAGCCGCTCCAGGTGCACGGGCTTGGAGGGACGAAGGAGGAGCGCAACGAGCGTGTGCTGGACGGGCTGTCGCGCGCAGGCCTCACTCCGCCGGAGATGTACGTCGACAGGTTCCCTCACGAGCTCTCCGGGGGGCAGCGTCAGAGGGTGGCGATCGCGGCGAGCCTCGTCCTGAACCCGAAGCTGCTCTTCGCCGACGAGCCGGTGTCTATGCTGGACGTGTCCGTTCGAGCCGGCGTCCTGCGCCTTCTGGATGGTCTGCGTGGGGAGGGGCTCGGGCTCGTGATGATCACGCACGACCTCTCCACGGCGGCGCACTTTGCGGATCGGATCGCCGTGATGTACCTCGGGCGGATCGTCGAGGAGGGCCCGGCGAGGGAGGTCGTCCGGAACCCGCAGCATCCGTACACGAAGGCGCTCCTATCGGTCGTCCCGAAGGCCGATCCGCGCGACCGTCAGCGCCCGCAGATCCTCACAGGCGAGACGCCCGACCCCGTTCAAATCCCGATCGGCTGCCGATTCCATCCGCGCTGCCCCGCGATGATCCCCGAGTGCAAGACGGTCGACCCGGAGCTCCGGCGCCCCTCGAACGCCGCCGCGGGCCACGAAGCCGCCTGTATCCGCGCGTAGCCACGGCCTTCGGGGGCCTGGCCTGATAGGACACGGCCAAGTGCCTGGCACCGAATGGAACGGAAGCGTGTCGCGAATGTGGCGGAAGTGCGCGGCTCGCGGCTCTAGACGTGGTCGCGAGGGACGGTGAAGGGGCGCTCGGCTTCGTGAACGACCTCGCCGTTCTCGGTCGCCCTGATTCGGTTCACGACGTGGAAGCTCTCCGCGTCCGACCACATCTCGCTGTCCGTCTCGACCTTCGTTCGCACCCCGTCCCGCGCCAGCTCGACTCGCTCCTCGCAGCGCACTCGTGCCGACAGCGGGTCGCCCGCGCGGATCGTGAAGGTCTCCCGGCTCCAGTCCGCGAGCTCGACGCCGCTCGGCAGCACGCGCCTCCCACCGCCGAACTCGTACGTGAGGATGGCCTCGCCCGTGACGAAGTCCCGCTCGACCCGCCGCGTCGCCGAGCCGGGCTCGCGCTCGCCGATCGGAAGCTCCGCGGCCGCCTCGGCCTCGCCGAAAGCAACGAGGCCCTCGTCCGACGCCCGCGGCGCCCGCACCGGGAGCTCCAGCGAGCTCCCCCCGGCGACCACCGTGAGCGTCACGGCCTCCGGCGAGGGCCAGAGCCACGGCCAGTAGGTCGGCGAGATCCCCACTCGGAGCCGGTGCCCCGCGGGGAAACGGTGCGCGGTCGCGTTCAGCTTGACGGCGATCTCGTAGCGGCGTCCCGGTTCGAGCTCCGACGGCTCGAGGTGCGATTCCCGGTGCGTCAGGTTCAGGACCCCGCGCGTCACGAGCGTCGAGGCACCGTCCGGCGCCACGTCGCAGAGCCGGACACACACCAGCGCGGCGGGTCGATCTGCTGACAACACCAGCCGCGCGACCGGAAAGCCGAGGATCCCGAACGGCTCCTCCAGCGGCTCCGACGTGAACGAGAGCGAGAGCCCGTCGTCCATCCGCTGGTCGGTCGCCTGGTCGGCCGCGTCCCCGTACGGGCACCAGAGCCCGGAGTCGAGCCCGCACAGCTGGCTGCCGAGGATCGAGAGTTCGCGCTCGCCCCCGACCTCGCCGCCGAGCACGCCGTCCGCCCGAAGCGCCAGCACCCGCGCCTCAGCCTCGGCGGGCCACCCGGCCTGCGCCACCCAGTGCCCCGGACGCTCGGCCTGCTTGGCGCTCGCCCGCACCGAGTCCTGCATCCAGACGCGGAGTCGCGGCCCCTCGTCGATCCCATTGCGCTCGTCTCTGAGCCAGCGGTTCCACCAGCGCAAGCATTCCTGGAGGAACCCGATCTGCGGCCCGGGCATGGCGTCGTGGGGAAACCCGTGACCCCATGGCCCGACGAGGCCCTTGCGCGGTCCCGGCAGTCCCTCGAGCAGCCGAAAGACCGCGTCCGTGTACCCGTCCACCCAGCCGCCGATGGCGTACACGGGGCACTCGATCGCCGAGTAGTCCTCGCACACGGAACCGTGCTGCCAGTACTCATCGCGCCGCTGATGCGTGAGCCAGGCCTCGACGTAGGGCGGCGTTTCGCGCAACCGGCGAAGCCAGGCCTCGCGCCAGTCGTCCGCACGATTTCCGAGGTCCGGCGGCGTCCCGTTCCAGACGTACATGAGCGACGACCACGGGAGCATGTCGACTGCGAGGACGCTTCCGCCCACGTAGTGCACGTCGTCCGCGTACCGGTCGTCCGTCGACATGAGCGTGATCACGGCGCCGAGCTCGGGGGGGCGCCGGGCCGCGACCTGGAGCCCGTTGAAGCCGCCCCACGAGATCCCGAACATCCCGACTCGTCCGGTGCACCACGGCTGCTCTCCGATCCACCGCAGCACCTCGATCGCATCGTCCTGCTCCTCCTTCAGGTACTCGTCGAGGAGGAGCCCGTCCGAATCGCCCGACCCTCGCAGGTCGACCCGGACTGAGGCGTATCCGTGCCCCGCGAAGTAGCGGTGGATCGGCTCGTCGCGTGCCCACGTCCAGTCGGCTCTGCGGTAGGGGATGTACTCGAGGATCGCCGGAACCGGATCGTCCTCGGCGTCGTCGGGCAGCCAGACGCCCGCGGAGAGCCTCGTACCGTCCGAGAGCGGGATCCAGAACGGCTTGACGTCGCCGACCCGGCGTGGGAAGTCGGTCTTGATGCGCACGGCTTACCTTTGCACGGCGGGCGGGACAAGTCCCGCCCCTACACCTGAACCCGGGGTTGCGTAGGGGCGAGGCATGCCTCGCCCGCGCCCCAGCTGCGCAGGAGGAGCGCGAGCACCGTTGCGACCTCGGCGATCGACGAGATCGACACCCACTCGTCGACCGCGTGGGAGCCCGAGCTCGCCGGCCCGTAGCAGGCAGCCTGGCCTGGATGGAACCAGCGCAGGTCGGTGGTCGCCCGGCCGGCCTGAACCGGCGGTCGCGTGCCGTGCGCCTCCTCGTGACACTCGGCCAGCGCGGTCGCGAGCGGCGTGTCTGCCTCGAATGCGTAGCCGCGCGCCCGAAAGCCGCGGAACTCGATGCGCGCCTCTGGCACAGCCTCGCGCACCGCAGTCGCGAGCCGCGCCTGCGCCTGGGCCGGCTCCATCCGGATCGGGAACCCGAGACGGACGTCGAGCTCGGCGACACCCGGAGAGGTGGACGGCCAGTCACCGGCGTGGAGGGCACCGACGTTCAGGAGGTATGGCGCTCCGACACCCCGGAACTGGGCCTCGGGTGTCGCGTTCAGCTCTGCCTCGAGCCCGCGGAGCGCAGCAATCGCCGCCCCCGCGGCCTCGATCGGGTTCGGCCGCTCGTCCGCGGACTGGGCGTGCCCGGACGGCGCCTCGAACGTCAGCCGTGCCCAGATCACCCCAGGTGCGACGAGCTCGAGTGCGCCCTGTGTGGGCTCCGCGATGACGACGCCGTCCGCGAGCGGCCCGGCCAGGCATGCAGCGAGGGCGCCGTTCCCGCCGCACTCCTCCTCGATGACACTCTGGTAGACGACCGGCCCAAATAGGTCGCCGAGCGATTGCGCGGCTTCGATCGCGAGGAGCATGGCGACGACACCGCCCTTCATGTCGCCAGAGCCACGGCCGTAGAGCCGGTCGCCGACGACGTCTCCGCCCCATGGATCCTGCGTCCAGTATCGGAGCGGCTCGGCGCTCACTACGTCGACGTGGCCGTTCAGGAGGAGGGAGCGCCCGCGCCCGCCCTGGAGCGTCCCGACGAGCGAACGCCGTCCCTCGTACGGCAGAAGCGGGATCCCGCTGTCCGCTCGTTCCGCGAGCGCCGCCGGATCCGGCTCGACCGAGCGCACCTCGAACCCGAGCTCCTCCAGGCGCGCCTCGACGAGCGCCTGAGCAGGCTCCTCCTCGCCGAGCGTCGACGGAACGCGGACGAGCTCCCGAAGGAGCTCGACCGCGGCGGGGAGGCCGTCCTCGACGGCTTTGCGTATTTGGGCGAGGCTGCTCAGCTCGGCATGAGCGTGACAGGGATCCGCACCTCGTGGGGCGGCTGCCCGATGCCGGCCGCGTCGTCGTCGTGGACGATGAGCGTGGCGTCGAGCGGCTTGTTCACGTCGAACTGGAGGCGGAAGGAGAAGGTTCCGCGGCAGCCGGTTCCGCAGGTGGCGGTCGTGAAGCCTTCGTCGAAGACGTGGTCGCCGCCCGCCAGCACGTAGCTCACGTTCGCCTCGAAGACGTTCGCGGAGCCCGTGACCTTCGTCCCGCTCCTGATCTCGCTGCCCGGCGTCGGGCTGTCGACGAGGATCACCGGGAGCAGATCCTCGTAGTCCGTGCAGGTGACGGGCTTGTCGAGGACGATGCCCTCGCCGGAGAAGACGTCCACCGGCTCGCCGTCGAGCTTGAAGCTGACACCCTTCACGGTCCGGAACTGGTCGAGCGTGCAGGCGACCTGGCCGAGGCGTGCCATCATGGAGAGCGAGCCGCCGCCCGACTCGAACTCCGAGCCCAGATCGACGGTGGCGATTCCGCCCGAGACGACGAGCCCGAGCAGGCGGGTACCGGCGGGAACTGCGGTTGAGATGCCGTCGCTCCGCTCGGCCTCGGAGGGGCCGGCCAGGAGGTCGGTGAGCGCGGCCGCGCCGACCGCCCGTGTGGCCTCGTGAGTCCGGTTCACCGTGTGCAGGCCTTCGCCGTGGACGAACCACACGCGATAGCCGATATCGGCCGCGGGCTCGGGCTCCTCGGAGGGCTCTTCGCCGGTTCCGGAGGGCTCCTCGCCGTCCGGCTCGGTCTCGGACGGCTGCGTGCCGACCGGGTCCGGCGACGTTCCGGCCGGCACCTCGCCGACCGACGTCGCGTCGCTCCCGCCGCACGCGACGAGCGTGAGGGCGAGCACGAGACCGGCTGCGAAGGTGAGAGAGATGAGGGTGAGGCGCTTCATGGTCTTCCTCCTACTGGTTTTCGCGCCTCATGCTGCTCGGCCTGCGCAACAGCGCCGTATCCGCCGGGTAACGATTCCGTAACAGGTAGGCGGAGGGTGAACCGCGTCGCTCCGGGCCTGCTTTCGACCTCGATGTCCCCGCCGAGGAGGCGTGCGTTCTCGCGCGCGATTGCCAGGCCGAGCCCGCTACCGGAGCCGCTCCGGGCAGGATCGGCCTTGTAGAAGCGGTCGAAGAGGTGGGGGACGTGCTCTGCCGGGATCCCGGGCCCGGAGTCGGCGACCTCGACGACGGCCGAGTCGCCCTCGCGCCCGACCCGCACCCAGGCCGTTCCACCGCCGTGCTCGACGGCGTTGTCCACGAGGTTCCCGACGATGCGCTCGAGCCGGCGCCGGTCGGTCTCAACGCGCACCTCGTCGCCGGTCACCTCCGCCTCGCCCCGGCCGCGCGCGATTGCCGCAACGAGCGCGCGCAGCTCGAGCGGCTCGCGCCGCACGGCCTCGGTTCCCGAGTCGAGCCGCGAGACTTCCATCAGGTCCTCGACAAGCCGCCGGAGCCGCGCCACGTCGGCGACGAGGAGCTCGGCCGGGCGGCGCACATCGTCCGGCAGCCGGTCGAGATGCTCGGCGAGGAGACCGGCCTCGGCCACGAGGGCGGTGAGCGGCGTCCGGAGCTCGTGCGCCACGTCGGCCGTGAAGCGCCGCTCGCGGGCCTCCGCCTCCGAGAGCGCCTGGATCTTCCCCTCGAGAGCGTCCGCCATCTCGTTGAAAGACACCGCCCACGCGCCGAACTCGTCGCGGCCGCCGGCCGGGAGCCGCGTGTCGAGGATCCCCTCGGCGAGCGACTGCGCCGCGGCGCTCGCCTGGGCGACGGGGGCGAGCGTCCGCCGCGCGACAAGCGAGCCGATCAGCGCCGCAACGAGCGCGAGCGCGCCGACGCCGACCAGCAGGATCGTCCGAAGCTGCGCGAGCTCGTCGAAGAGCTCCTCCTCCGAGTAGAAGAAGTAGAGCGCGACGCCCTGCACGCGTCCACCGACCGCTAGCTGCTCGGCACCGGCCGCCTCCGTTCGCTGGTACGCGAGCCGCCCCCGCCGTACCTCCCGGACGAGCTCCGGGGGCACCTGCCGGATGCCGAGCGAGAGGCTCGTCGAGAACGGCGGCACACCTGCGCCGCGTCCCACCGTGACGAAGTCGCCGCGACGATCGAGCGCGGGGAGGAGCTCCTCGACACCGTCGGCCGGGTCGTCGGCTGCTGCGAAGCACGTCGTCGGCGAGCTCGAGGTTGAAGCGCGACTGCTCGACGCCGCGGGTTACCGAGTCGTCGAGGCGACTCTCGCGGACGACGAGATACGAGCCGGCCGCGAGCGCGGCGGCCGAGAGCGCCGCCACGAGCGCGAAGGCGATCGTGAGCCGGCGTCGGAGCCGCGCCGGCCGGATGGGCCGCGCCGGGCTCATTGCTCCGCCCGGAGCCGGTAGCCGACGCCGCGCACCGTCTCGAGGAGCCCGGGCCCGAGCTTCGCCCGCAACCGCTGCACCGCCACGTCGACGAGCCTGGAATCACCGAGGTAGTCGTAGTTCCAGACCCGCTCGAGGAGGAGCTCCCGCGTGAAGACCTGCCTCGGCCGCCTGGCGAGCTCGAGGAGGAGCCTGAACTCGGTCGCCGTCAGCGCGACCGCCTGGCCGGCCCGGCGAACCTCGTGCGCGTCCGGGTCGATCTCGAGGTCGCCGACGGTGATGACCTCGGGGCCTCGCAAGTCCGTGGCGCGCCGGAGCACTGCCCGGATCCGCGCGACGAGCTCAGGGAGCTCGAACGGCTTCGTGACGTAGTCGTCGGCGCCGAGCTCGAGGCCGACCACGACGTCCACGGTGTCCGAGCGCGCCGAAAGGAAAACGACGGGCACCTGGCTCTCGCGGCGGATCGCCCGGCAGACCTCGAGCCCGTCGAGCTCGGGAAGCATGACGTCGAGTACGACGAGGTCGAACGTGCCGTCTCGAAAGCGAGCAAGCCCGTCGCGGCCGTCCGGCTCGGCCGTGACCTTGAACCCCGCCTGCGAGAGCCCGAGCGCCGCGACCTCGCGGATGGAGGCGTCGTCCTCCACGAGCAGCACGCGCTCGTCCATCCGCTGGACACTACTCCGGCCCGCCGACGTGGGGCCCGGCCCGGACTACCTTCGCCGCCAGCTCCTCGCGGCCGGCGTCCGATCGACGTTCCCGGCGTGGTCGATGGCGCGCACGCGGAAGCTGTGCTTGCCTTTCGACAGGCCGGCGTACGTCTTCGGGCTGGCGCAGCTCGCCCAGGCCCTGCGGTCGCGCTTGCACTGAAACGTCGAGCCAGGCTCGTTCGACACGAAGGTGAACCGGGCGCGCTTCGACGAGGTCGTTCCCTTGGCGCCGGACGTCAGCGTCGTCTGTGGCTCGAACGTGTCGGCGACGCTCTCGACGATCGCGTCGTCCACGTAGGCCGGATACCCCGTGCGCCGCTGGTCGAGCTCGAGCCGCGCGCCGCTCGCGCCCGGCGGCGCGACCACGACGGCGGTCGCGTTCACCCAGGCACCCCCCGTGTCGTTCGTGAAGCTCCGGATCGACTGCGCGGAGACGACCCCACCGGCGGCGTTCAGCCACTGCACCTGCACCACGACGCTCACCTCCAGCGCGGTCGAAGGGATGTTCACCCAGGCGCCCGCCCGGTAGTTGCCGAACGGCACGGCAGGAACCCGCTGGCTCGTCGAGTTGTCGTCGAGGTCAGCGGCCTGGAGGCGCACCGAGTACTCGCCCGAGCGGTGCGGGGCGGGCATTCGTAGAGCCGCGGTGCTGCCTCGCCAGGAATCGGCGCGAGCGTCGTCGTCGTCGTCCCACTCGAAGCCTGGGTTGGCGAGCGCGTTCGAGCCCGTCGGGCCGGGCCGCACGCCGTCGGCGCATGTGTAGAGCCTGACGTCGTCGATCAGCCAGCCGAAGTAGCCCGGCGGCGTGTTGGTGTCGGTCGCGAAGCGGAACCTGAACGTCACCGTGCTGCCCGCGAGGCTCGTCAGATCCAGGCGCGAGGCGAGGAAGCCGCCCGTGGCGCCGCCATAGGACTGACGGTCTGCGAGCGGGTTGTCGGTGAAGGTCGTGGGCGAGATCGGGCCGAGGTAGCCGTTGTCGGCCGGCGTCATGAGCGGCTCCGCGTCGACCCACGTCGCGCCGTCGTCGATCGAGTACTCGACCACCCCGCCGTCGACGATCCGGAAGTCGTCGATGTCCGGGTCGTAGCCGATCTCCGTGTCGAGCGCCTGATCGAAGCGCAGATACGCGGACGAGCCCGCGGGGATCGCGATGCCCTGCGTCTGCACCACGGCTGCATCCGCCCTCGCGGTCTGATCCGGGGTGTAGAGCGCGACCTGCCCGCTCGTGGCGTAGCCGCTTGTGAAGCTCCACGTGTTCGGGCCGAGCATCGATTGCGCGCTCCAGTTCGAGGCGCCCTCCATGTTGTCGTAGAAGAGGTCGGCTGGAACCTGCCCCGAAGGACACACGGGAGCGTCGGGCACGGCTGGGAAGGCGCCGCCGGCGGGCTGCGCGTTCAGCTCGACCGCGAGCGCAGCGTCCTCCACCTCCGCGCAGTCGGTCGCCGCGATGCCGTGTGTCCCGACCAGGTTCTGGCAGGCCTGGCCAAGGGCGTGGTAGAGATCCACGTAGTCGCTGCCCGAGGTGAGGAGGTTCGTCATCACCTCGTAGTAGATCGCCGCGACGCGCTCCGGCCCGAGTGCGGTGACGGTTCGGCCGTTGAACGTCCCGCCGTCCGTCATGAGCGCCGCCGCCTTGTTGTTGACGCCGCTGTTCGTGTGCACGCCGCCTGCGTCGACGATCTCGCCGGTGTCGGGATCGATGCCAGACTCGTACAAGGAGCTCGTCATCCGATCCGGGTCGTCATAGAGCGTCGGATCGCTCATGCTGCGGATCGCGCCGTCCGGCAGGTCTTCACCCATGAGCCATCGCACTTCGGGAGCGTCGTTTCCGGTGGCGGACGAATGGTCGATGAGCTCGCCGAAGACATCCGAGAGCGACTCGTTGATCGCACCCGCCTGGAACCAGGAGAAGAGCCCGGCGGTCCGCTCGGTGATCCCGTGTGCGAGCTCGTGGCCTACGACGTCGTCGGCCGAGGCGTAGCCGGGCCCGTAGACCGCCTGCTGGCCGTTCCAGAACGCGTTCCGATACGGGCAGCCGCCCTCGCAGTACCGCACGGTCTGCTTGAGGACGAGACCCGCGTTGTCGATCGAATCCCGGTCGAAGCGGCTTTTGAAGTAGTCGTAGACGACTCCCGAGCGAACGTAGGCGTCGTTCACCTCAGCGGTAGCTGACGCTGGGCCGCCCTCCTGGCGCTGGTAGGGCGCGTGGCAAGGGACGCGGGCTTGGCTTCCGAGGGCGTCGCAGACCTGGCGGGTCTTGGCCTCCGCGACCCGGCTGAACTGGAGGACGAGCTCGCCTGTCTTCGCATTCACGAGCACGAGCTCGCGAACGTCCGGCCTGGCCGGCGACGTGACCTCTGTGCGCCAGACGAGGAGACGACGCGCGGGTCGAGGAGACCCCAGAAGCTCGGAGTCGTAGATCCAGAGCTCGGGCCTCGCGACGCGCAGGCTCGAGGGCCGGAGCCCCTCGGCGTTCGACACGAGCCACGCCGCGGTTTCGCCCGCGCGTGAGGCGGAGATTCGCGGCCGGATGGAGAGGCGACGACCTGGGGTGGTCTCCCCGCCGGCAGAGAGGACGTTCCGACGCGCGTCGAGATTCACGACGAGATCTCCGGCGAGCACTGGAACTCCGCGGTAGAGCTGCCGGAGCCGGACGACCGAGCGACGGTGGGGCGCCTTCTGCACCCGCACGACCCGGAGCGAGTGCGAGCGCCCCTGGAGCCTGAACGAGCGCGCCTGTCTCAGGAGGAACGCGCGCGCGACGGCTGCCGGTGAGGCGGCCGGGCCGAAACCCGTGGGCCGCGCGAGAGGCCGTCCAGCACGCGTTCCCAGGAAGCGCACAACGCCGCCGCGATAGGCGACCTCGGCCCCAGCGCGCTCGAGAGCCCGGGCAGCAGCCGGAAGCCGCGGCTCGACATCCTGCGCGAGAGCCGGCGCGCACACGACCGTCGCGCAGGCGAACGCAGCAAGTCCGATGGCAATACGTCGTCTCAAGAGAGGCCCCTGGCCAGAGGATGTCCTCCATTGACAGTCACATAGGAATCGCAGTCCGGCAAGGGCCGGAAGTCCTACGCGCTCCGGCGGCGGAGTCCTACCTGTCAGAACGTTGCCTCGCGAACCCCTGTGAGGATCAGGAGCGCCACGATGGCGGCTGCGATCAGGCGGTAGACGACGAACACCGAGTACGTGTTTCGGCGGACGTAGCCGAGCAGGGCCGCGATCGCCACGAACCCCGTGACGGCAGAGGCGATCGTCCCGACGACGAACGGGCCGACCATGCCCGGTGGGAGATCTCCGAGCAGCACGTCCTTGACGCCCTTCAGGAGCACCGCGCCGAACGTGATCGGGACGAGCAGCAGGAACGAGAGGCGGGCGGCCGAGTCGCGGTCGAGGCCGAGGAAGCGCGACGCGGTGATCGTGACTCCCGAGCGAGAGGTGCCGGGCGCGAGCGACAGGCACTGGGCGAGCCCGACGCCGATCGCACCCCACCAGCCGATCTCGTCCATCCGCCGCCTCGGGGGGGTGCGGTCGCTCAGCCAGAGGAGGATCGCGAAGACGGCGAGGAGGATGGCGATCTGCCACGGGTCGCCGAGGTTCGTGTCGATCGCGTCCTCGAAGACCGCGCCGACGACGGCCGCCGGGATGGTCGCGACCACGACGAACCAGGCCACCCGCTCCTCGGCCGTCTCGATCCGGCGCCCACGCAGGCTTCGCCAAAGCGCCGCGACGAGGGCTGCCAGATCCCGGCGGAAGTAGGCAACGACCGCGAGGAGCGTCCCGAGGTGGAGAGCCACGTCGAACGTCTTGTTGAAGTCCTCGTAGGTCTCGAGGTAAGTCCACTCGCCGAGCCACGGCACGAGGATCAGGTGTCCTGACGACGAGATGGGCAGGAGCTCGGTCGCCCCCTGCACGACGCCGAGGACGAGCGCCTGCCAGTTCGGGAGTGCGTCGGCGCGGTCGCCGATCCCGGCGACGGTCAGCACGAGCGCGACGACGAGGGCCGCGCCGGCGACGAGGAAGATCCCGACGCGGCTCATCCGGGCCAGTATGGTATGCGCCGCGTGACCGAGACCGCGACCACCTTCGCCCTCTCGAGCGGGGCCAGCGATCTCATCCTCGGCCTCGTGGCCGGAGCGCTCGTCATCTTCGCGCTCGTCGTGTCGATCGTGATCCCGCGTCGCCGGCCGGACTTTCCGAGCAGGCGCATGGGGGCGTTCTTCGCGGTCACGATCCTGCTCGTCATCGGGATGCTGGTCGCCGTCGAGGCGCTCGGCGAGTCACACGACTTCGGGGAAGCCCACGGCGAGGCGGTCGACGAGGAGCCGACCACCCCGGCCGACACGCAGGCCGGCGAGACGGGCGAGACCGAGCCGGGGGAGACGGGCGAAACCGGCGAGACAGGCGAGACAGGCGGTGGTGGGGCCGAGGGCGATCCGGCCGCCGGCGGCGAGGTCTTTGCGAGCGCCGGCTGCGGGTCGTGTCATGCCCTTGCGGCCGCGGAAGCCTCGGGCGCGGTCGGCCCGAGCCTGGACGAAGTGCTGCCCGGAAAGAGTCCCGACGAGATCGAGATGCAGATCGTCGACCCGAACTCCGAGATAACCGAGGGGTTCGGGGAGGGGATCATGCCCCAGGACTACGGCGAGCAGCTCTCCGAGGAGGACCTCGCCAACCTCGTCGCATTCCTGGCCGCCGAGGCCGGATAGAGCACCGGGCGGTCAGCTGCGGAAGAGCGGCAGCTCGACGACGAAGGTCGAGCCTCCGTCGTCTCGGCCCTCATGCCACAGCCGCCCGTGCATTCGCTCCGCGAGCTCGCGTGAGATGTACAGCCCGAGCCCGGTGCCGCCCGACGCCTCGCCTCAAGCTCGGGTCGAGGCGGTAGAACTTCTCGAAGATCCGCTCGCGCTCGCCTCCGGGACGCCGAGCCCGCGATCCGAGACCTCGACGCGGGCGCGGCCGGTACGCTCGGCCAGCGCCACGCGCACCTCGCCGCCGTCGGGCGAGTACTTGATCGCGTTCTCGACCAGGTTGACGAGCACCTGCCGGAAGCGATTCTCGTCGCAGGCGAGCTCCGGAAACGACGCGGGCGGATCGAAGGCAAGCTCGACGCGACTCCGGGGCGCGCACTGCGGCCGACTCGAGAACGCTCGACACGACGGGCACCGGGTCGCATCGCCCTTCGGCGTCGATCTCGCCCGCGTCGAGCTGCCCCGCGAGAAGAATCTGGTTGACGATGCGCGCGAGCCGGTCGGCCTCCGACTCGATCATGTCGAGGAACGCCTCCCGATCGGCCTCGTCGAGCTCGAGCTCCGCCCGGCGCAGCGTCCGTGCGGCGCCGTAGACCGCCGCGAGCGGCGTCCTGAGCTCGTGTGAGGCGGTCGAGACGAAGTCGCTGCGCGCGCGCTCGAGCGCCTCCTCTTCCGTGATGTCGCGGAGCGCGTAGACGCAGCCGTCGCCGAAGTCGACCGCGGAGACCGACACCCAGCGCTCGTCATCGGCGCGACGGATCGGCACGCGGATGCTGCGGGCCGGTGCATCCTGACCGGTTCCGAGCTCGATCTGCGACGAGATTGCAGCCCAGGCCGGAACGACATCCGCAGCTGCGTGTCCGAGCGCGTCGGCCTCGCTCGTACCGGTGATGGCGGCGGCAGCGGGATTCCAGAACCGGATCACGCCCTCGGGGTCGACGAGGATGACGCCGTCGGCCGTGTACGCGAGCGCCCTCGCTGCCTCGGCTCTCCGTGCGGACTCGTCGAAGAGCCTGGCGTTGTCGACTGCGACGGCGGCTCGTCGCGCGAGCTCGTTGGCGAGCTCGAGGTCGCCCTCGTCATAGATCCGGCCGGACTCGGCCGCGATCAGTGTCAGCGCTCCAAGCGTGCGCCGGCGGGCAATGAGCGGCACGATCATCGACGAGCGCAGGCCGAGCTGGCGGATGATCTCGAGGAACTCCTCGTCACCCTCGGCGGCGAGCTCGAGGAGCTCGTCCGGGATCTCGGGCATGAAGTCTGGCTCGCCCGTGCGAAGCACTCGAGGGACTCCGAAGGGCGCGTCCGGATCCGGCGGATAGCGCTCTTGAAGCTCCAGCGCCCATTTGAGCTTGGCGGGATCCTGATGCGCCACCGCGAGCCGCTGGATCCCGCCCTCCTCGGCGACGATGTCGATCGTGCACCAGTCCGCGAGACTCGGAACGACGAGCTCGGTCAGTCGCGTGAGCGTCTTCTCGTAGTCGAGCGAGGACGCAAGCAGTGTGCTTGCCTCGGCCATGAAGGCCAGGCGCCTGCGAAGCTTCTCACCTGCCTCGTTGAGCCGCGCTCGCTCCAGTGCCTGACCGGCCATGCGGGCAAGCGACATCTCGGTCTCGCGCTGCTCGGGGGAGGACTCGCGAACACCCGAGAACGAGAGGCCGAGCGCGCCGGCTGGTCCGCCCGCCGATCGGGATCGGAAGCGCCGTGAAGCCGTGCGTCTCGAACGGTGCGAGAGGAATGTCCGGAAACCGCTCGGCCAGCTCCTCGCTGCTTCGGAAGAAGAACGGCTCGCCCGGAGCGGATCACCTCGGAGAACGGAAACGGGCCGGCGAGAGCGAAGCGCCCCCAGCCTTCGAGCGTCTGCGGGGCGTACCCGTGCGAGGCGACGATCTCGACCGTCTCCCCGTCGTCGGCGACCAGGCCGATCAGCCCGGCGCGGGCCTCCGAGGCCACGATTCCCTCGGCCACGATGGCGTTCAGCACCTCTTGCGGCGTGACGGCCTCCGCGAGCGCGGCGGTCGCCCGCTGGAGCCAGACGATGCGCTCCGTCGCCTCCTCGCTCAGCATCCTGGCCTCGGACTCGGCGACTCGCGCCCGCTCGGCCGCCTTCCGGGCATGCCGAAGCCACGAGATGATCTGGGTCATCGCGATCGAGGCGACGATGAACGCAGAGAGCGCGAGGCCGTCCTCGAGCGACCACGGGTCGATCGACCGTTCGTCGTACTCGAGGAAGTAGTAGTCCAAAAGGACGGTCGAGAGAGCACTGGATATGAGCCCGGGCGCAAGACCCCCGACCGCGGTCGCGAGCGCGATCGAGAGCACGTAGAGCAGGCCCGGGAGGATCGGCCGCACTTCGTCGACCGCGGCGATCGCCGTCACGGCGACCGGGCCTCCGACACCGATGAACAGACCGAGCGCGAGTCCTCTCAAGTCCGGCCGAGACGGCCTGGGGCGACTCTCGCCACGCGGTGCATCGGCTGCGGCGCTACGACTCGACATGGAGGTCACCGCCGCTCGAGAAGATCGTGTGCCTGAGCGCCTCGAGCTCGCCGCGGTTGATCCGGCTGATCGTCCGTTTCACGAATTCGGCGAGCGCAACGGGATCGAACGGCTTCAGGATGTAGCCCACGGCCCCGTGCTCGTACGCCTTCACTCGAGCCGAGTCGTCTGCGAGCGCAGTCAGGAAGACGATCGGCGGGCCTTGAGCCTCCGTCAGCTTGCGCGCAACGTCCCAACCGTCTCTCGAGGGCATCATCACGTCGAGGAGGATCAGGTCGGGGCTGTGTCGCCGCGCGGCGCTCAGGGCGGCCTCACCGTCCTCCGCTTCGAAGACTTCCATGCCGGAGGCCTCGAGGTTCACACGGCACAGGAGGCGGATCGCAGGCTCGTCGTCGACGACGAGGACGCGAACCGCCGCAGCTTCCGACGTCGTGCTCACAGGCGGCGGCTCACGACCGAGGCAGTCTAGGAGGGTTTGACGAAGCGGTCTTCGTTGCTTGGTCGTCCGCCTGCGCGTCCAGTTTCCACGCAAAGACGCAGGGAGCGGTCGTACGTGGAGTCTGGACGCGGATGCGTGCGACTGAGGACGCCGTATCGGGACGTGCAGCACGACCAGGCGGCACAACGGCTGTTTCGTCGAACCCTCCTAAGCGGAGAGGGCGGGATTCGAACCCGCGACCCAGCTTTCGCCGAGTACGCGATTTCCAGTCGCGCTCCTTAGGCCAGCTCGGACACCTCTCCGCGCGGGCCACATCGTGCCACACGCGGAGGAGGCGTCCGACGCAGGAGAGCGACAGGCGGGCGGCGGTGCATGCTCTTTAGGCTCCCGCCGTCAGCCGCCGAACCCACTACCGGTCCCTCGCCTCTCTCCAGCGGGACAACCGTGTATGCCGCGCGTGTGCGGAGGCAGGCTTCCCGCTCGAATCCATGCCCGTGTTCGAAGGGCGCCCGGGCCAGCGCGCGCTGATCGTTGGGCAGGCGCCCGGGATCGTGGAGGGCGAGGAGCGCCGCCCCTGGCGCGGGCGGGCCGGGAGGACGCTCCGCGGGTGGCTCGGGCTCGAGGAGGACGAGTTCTACGCGACGTTCTACTGCTGCTCGGTCACGCGCTGCTATCCGGGGCGGCCGCCCAGCGGGCGTGGGGATCGCACCCCCGCCCCGCGCGAGATCGAGCTCTGCCGTCCCTGGCGCGAGTGGGAGCTCAGGCTACTCCGGCCCGAGCTCGTCCTCACCGTCGGGGGCTTGGCGGCGCGCGAGGTGCTCGGCGAGGCGAGGCTCGGTGCGTGCGTGGGGACCGAGAAGCGTCTTGGGGAGGCGATCGCGATCCCGCTTCCCCACCCATCCGGGGCGAGCGGCTGGCTCAACGATCCGGCGAACAGAGAGCTGCTCGCCGACGCGCTCGGGCTCGTCAGGGCTGCTCTCGCTCGCCGGGGCTCTTGATGCGGCGGTAGATCGGGATCGCGAACCAGAGGACGACGAGGACGAGCGCGAGGCCCAGGGCGGTCAGCGTCGCCGTCACACTGCTGAAGATCACGTCGGTGATGAGCGTTGTGGCTCCGACGACGGCCAAGGCGAGAAACGCGACGCCGACGATGGACTGCTTGTTCGAGCGAACCAGCAGCTGCTCCTTGTCCTGCTGGCGAAACAGGATCCGGTGGTTCACCGACGGCGCGATCAGAAACGCGGTTGCTAGGGCGGTGGCCACGAACGTCGCGAAGAAGATGTCCTTCTGGACGGCAGTCATCCGGACGTACCCGTTCGAGAACGGCACGATGAGGAGGAACGCGAAGAGGACCTGGACGCCCGGAAGCGCGACTCTCAGCTCGTTCAGGAGCTCGATGAGCTCCCGGTCGATCCGCTCCTTCTTGGACTCCTCAGTCACGCGCGGCACCCTAGAGGTTCGATGTGAAATTGGCGCCCCGTGGGCATCCGCGGCCCCGCCTCATTTCACATCAAGCCTCTAGATGGTTGATCGGTGATTGGGGTGCCGCCGTGTCTGGGCCACCAGCCGGCGATGCCGGACTTACCGATCAATCATCTAGCGCCGCGCAGGTAACTGCGTCAGAGGCCGCTTGCGTTTCGCTACGGTCGGGCGCGGCCCTCGCCCAGGGGGTCACGGACGGCACCGCTGCGGCCCAGTCAGGTGCTGTCCCCACCCGTTCCCGCGGGTCTCCGTGCAGTCGACAGAGGGGGTACATGCGTTTCGTCCGTTACGTCTTCCCGATCGCGGTCCTCGCCGCGCTGAGTCTCACGACCACCGCCGCACCGACCGCAACGACCACGTCTTCGAGCCCCGACTCGCTCGTGGACCGCATCGTCGAGGCCCGCAAGAAGGTGTGGCTCTGGCAGAGGGTCATGCATCGCAAGCTTGCGGTTCCGAAGCTCACTCAGGAGGAGCTCGCGGCGACGAGTGCCGAGTATCAGGAGCGCGCGCTCGCCTACTGGCGCCAGCGCGTCCAGCGGGTCCGAGCCAGAGCCATGAACCCGCCACACGAGCGCCAGTTTCGGTGCATCCACCGGCACGAAGGCCCGTGGACCGCGAACACCGGCAACGGCTACTACGGGGGCCTTCAGATGGACGTCAGCTTCCAGCGGAGCTACGGCCCGAGGTTCGTGCGAGCGAAGGGCTTTGCCCATCGCTGGAAGCCGCTCGAGCAGATCTGGGTCGGCGAGCGGGCGCTGCGCCAGGGCCGTGGGTTCTACCCGTGGCCGACGGCCGCGCGGCGCTGCGGCCTGATCTAGAGCACGCGGATCCGAGCGCGGGGCCGGGACATCGCCCAGCCCCGCGCCGTCCGGTCAGCTCTGCGTGGGAGTGGGATCCCCGGGGAGATGCAGGAGGTTCTCTACCGCCTGCACGCCCTGAACCTCTCGGGCCCTCGCCTCGAGCTCCTGGATGAGCTCGGGCGCCTCGACCTCTCCGCGGAGGTAGACGATGCCGTTCTGGGCGTTGACATCGACCTGCCCCTTCGGTGCGCCTTCGGCGCGGAAGAGCTCCGACTCGACCTTCGCTTTGAGGGTCGCGTCGTTGGGCCGGGGCTTCTCCTCTTCGCGCAGGTGAGTCGCCTTCTGCTTGAGCGCGTGTGCCTGCGATCCCACGGTCTTGGTCGCGCGACCGGCGGAGCCGCGGAAGAACGCGCGGGCGCGGTCGACTGCGACGTGCCGCCGGCGCTTGCCTTCGGCCGGGTCGAGGAAGTACAGGAGCGCCGCCCCGATGGCGGCGACGAGCGGAATCCGCTTCATGGTTTCACCTTTCGGTTCGTTTCCTCGTTTCCGCTACCCGTTTCGCGAGCGCCCTAACTCGCCGAGGGGACAGGACGATCTCTAGTCGACGCGGCCGAGGAGGACGCAGCCGTTGTGGCCGCCGAGTCCCATCGCGTTCGAGAGCGCCACGTCGATCTCGGCGTCGCGTGCCTCGTTCGGCACGTAGTCCAGATCGCAGTCCGGATCAGGGTTCCGGTAGTTGATCGTCGGCGGGATGACGCCCTCCTTGATCGCGAGCGCGCACACCATCGCCTCGACCGCGCCGGCGGCGCCGAACATGTGGCCCGTCATCGACTTGGTCGAGGAGACCGCGAGCTCGTACGCGTGGTCGCCGAACACCTCCTTGACCGCCTTCGTCTCGGCAGCGTCACCGAGGGGAGTGGACGTGCCGTGCGCGTTGATGTAGTCGACGCGGGCGGGCTCGACCCCCGTCCGTTCGAGAACCTGATGCATCATCTCGACGACGCCGACCGCCTCGGGGTCGGGGGCGGCCATGTGGTAGGCGTCGTTCGAGGCGCCGAACCCGAGAACCTCTGCGTAGATCGTCGCGCCGCGGGCCTGCGCAGCCTCGAGATCCTCGAGCACCAGGACGGCCGCGCCCTCGGCCATCACAAACCCCGCCCGGGTCGCGTCGAACGGCCTCGAGGCGAGCGCCGGGTCGCCGTTCTGCTGGACGAGCCCCCGCATCGAGCAGAAGCCCGCCAGGATCAGCGGGTGGATGCAGCCCTCGGTGCCGCCGACGAGGACCGCGTCGGCATGGCCCTGCTGGATGAGCTCAGCGCCTTCGCCAATCGAGTGCGAGCCGGTCGCGCACGCCGACACGACCGCGTAATTGGGGCCGCGCACGCCGAGCTCGATCGCGATCTGCCCGCTCGTCGCGTCGACGAGCATGTTGGGGATGAACATCGGAGAGACCCGGTCGGGGCCGCGTTCCCGCAGCAGGTCGTGCTGCTGCATGAGCTGGTTGAAGCCGCCGACGCAGGAGCCGACCACGACACCGACGCGCTCGGGCTCGTAGCCGTTCACGCCCGCGTCGTTTAGGGCCTCGCGTGCAGCCGAGAGCGCGAAGACGACGGCCCGGTCGAGGTTCCGTGCCTTCTTGGCAGGCACGACCTTCGTCGAGTCCCACTCCTTCACCTCGCCCGCGATCTGGACCGGGAAGTCCGACGTGTCGAACGCCTGGATGTAGTCCACGCCGCTTCGTCCTTCGAGGAGGGCGGTCCAGGTGGTCTTCGCGTCGTGGCCGAGTGGAGTCACGGCCCCGATCCCAGTGATTGCAACTCGTCGCATCAACGAGTTAGACGGCTGAGACCGCCCTCGTGGTTGCGTTCGTGGCTCACGATGTAGAAGTTCCCCTTCGGCTTCGTCCGCGAACGCGCGTCACGTAGCCTCAGCGGCATGGCCGACCCGGACAAGCGGCTCCCCTTCCCGCCTATGGAGGCAGAGCTCGTCTCCGAGCTTCCGGAGGGCGACGGCTGGCAGTACGAGCCCAAGTGGGACGGGTTCCGAGGCGTCCTCGAGAACCTCGGCGGCGAGGTGCGCCTTTGGAGCCGAAACGGACGGCCGCTTCTACGCTACTTCCCCGAGCTCGCGACGATCGGCGAGGGTATGCCGCCCGACTCCGCGCTCGACGGCGAGATCGTGATCGAGACCGAGGGTGCGCTCGACTTCGACAAGCTCCAGATGCGCCTCCATCCTGCCGAGAGCCGCGTGAAGAGGCTCTCGGGTGAGATCCCGGCGAGCTTCGTCGCCTTCGACGTCCTCCTCTGGGACGGCGAACCTGTCTGGAAGGAGCCGCTCTCGGAGCGTCGGCGGAGGGTCGAGGCGCTCTCGTTCGACGTCTCGCCGGCCTCCGCCGACCCGGCTCAGGGGCACGCGTGGCTCGACCGGCTCGAAGTCGCGGGCTTCGACGGTGTGATCGCCAAGCGGCTCGACCAGCCGTACCGACCCGGTTCCCGCGAGGCCGTCCGAAAGGTGAAGCGGGAGCAGACCGCCGATTGCGTCGTGGTCGGCCTGCGCTGGAAGGAGCGCCCGGCGAAGGTGGCGACGCTCCTTCTCGGCCTCCATGACGACGGCAAGCTGCGCTACGTCGGCTCGGCTGCGGTTGCCGCCAAGCGAAACGACGAGTTCCTCGAGCTCTTGCAGCCGCTCCTTGACGATGCGCCCGACCGCCGCTTCTCGGAGCCGAACCGGTGGGGGACGGGAGACCTCGAGGAGTCGGCCGTGCGGCCTGAGCTCGTCGCCGAGGTGCGCTACGACAAGTGGCAGAAGGCTCGGTTTCGTCATGGCACGCGCTTCCTCCGCTGGCGGCCGGACAAGGACCCCGACGCGTGCACCGTCGACCAGGTGCGCCCGCGCCCGAAGAAGGGCGACCCGACAGTCCCCAAGCTGCTCGGGAAGGCCTAGCTTGGCCTCCCCCTTCATAGAGCTCGAGGTCGGCGAGCGC
Organism: uncultured Actinomycetes bacterium; assembly: GCA_963733135.1. Classification (GTDB taxonomy): domain Bacteria; phylum Actinomycetota; class Thermoleophilia; order Gaiellales; family Gaiellaceae; genus CAVTBX01. The sequence goes on along the minus strand of CAVTBX010000004.1, from coordinate 32,991 downwards.
CTCGTCAAGGTCACGAACCCCGACAAGGTCTTCTTCCGGACGCGGGGCGAGACGAAACTCGACCTCGTCCGCTATTACCTGGCGGTGGACGAGGGCATCGTTCGCGCGCTCTACGAGCGGCCTACGCAGCTCAAGCGCCACCCTGACGGCGCCGAGGGCGAGGCCATCTACCAGAAGCGCGTGCCCGAGAAACGGCCCGACTGGATCGAGACCGCGCGCGTGACCTTCCCGTCCGGGCGTCACGCCGACGAGCTCTGCGTCACGGAGGTGGCTCACGTCGCCTGGGCCGCGAACCTCGGAACGCTCGACTTCCACCCCTGGCCGTCCAGGCGCCGGGACACCGAGCACCCGGACGAGCTTCGGATCGACGTCGACCCGCAGCCGGGCACCGGCTTCAAGCAGGCGAAGAAGGTCTCCGCGCTCGTCCGTGAGGTGCTCGACGAGCTCGGCTTCACCGGTTGGCCCAAGACGTCGGGGAACCGCGGCGTCCACGTGGCCTGCCGAATCGAGCCGAACTGGGAGTTCCCCGTCGTCCGCCGCGCCGCGCTCGCGTTCGCCCGCGAGGTCGAGCGCCGCGCGCCGACGCTCGTGACGACGGCCTGGTGGAAGGAGGAGCGCGGTAAGCGCGTCTTCATCGACTACAACCAGAACGCCCGCGACCGCACGATCGCGTCTGCCTACTCGGTGCGTGCACGGCCGGACGCGACGGTTTCCGCGCCGGTGACCTGGGACGAGCTCGCCGAGTGCGAGACAGAGGACTTCACGATGGAGACCATGCCGGCCCGCTTCGCCGAGCTCGGCGACGTCCAGGCCGGGATCGACGACGAGGTCAACGACCTCCGAACGCTCCTCGCCTGGGTCGAACGTGACGAGGGGAAGGGCCTCGGAGAAGCGCCGTACCCGCCGAACTTTCCGAAGATGCCGGGCGAGCCGCCGCGCGTCCAGCCCTCGCGCGCGAAGAAGAGCAAGGCCTGAGGCGTCCGTACAATCAGCCTATGGAGGAGACGCAGCCGCTCACGATCTCGCTCGAGCCGCTCGACGACTACCTGGTGATCGAGCCGGTCGACGAGGATGTCGAGACCCGCACCGGCCTGATCATCCCCCAGAGCGCCGAGGCAGGTTGCCGCTCCGGCATCGTCACGGCGATCGGCGAGGATCCGGCCGGCGTCCAGCCGGGTGACAAGGTGCTCTTCCCGAAGGAGGCGGGCTACGACGTCCGGCTCGGCGGGGTGGCCGCCAAGGTGCTCCGCCGCCGCGAGCTCATCGCGCGAATCCACGACTAACCGAGGTCTGGTTCACCCGCACGGGCGAGCGCGGATCCCCCGAATGGGGAGGGTCAGGACAGATCCGCGTCGCCAGAGTGTGAGTCGCCGGCTCCCCTCACATACCCCCCGGCGTCTGGCGAAGGCCCGTTTCGGTTGGCGGCTCCACGACTCCGAGGCGGGCTTCGTCGCATCTAAGACCAGTCTTGGGCCGTTGGTACCATGCGCCGGCCGCGGAGAAGTGGCCGAGTGGACGAAGGCGGCGCCCTGCTAAGGCGTTAAGGGGGTACTCACCTCCTTCGAGGGTTCGAATCCCTCCTTCTCCGTCTGCTGGAGGTGGCGAAGGCGCCGGGCAATCGCGGCGCCTCTAGCGCGATTCGTATGGAGGGCTCGCGACAGCGGGCCCGTTCACGTCCGCGGACCGGCCGGGCGAACTGCGCCGCCTTTCGCGCGATTCGTATGGAGGGCGCGCGAGCGCCCGTACAGAGCGCGGTTCAGCTCCAGGGCCTGCGACGCATGCCTCGCCCCTACACTGTCCCGAGCTCGGAGGGGTGGCAGAGCGGACGAATGCGGCGGTCTCGAAAACCGTTATCCGTCGTTAGGCGGATCGAGGGTTCGAATCCCTCCCCCTCCGCTCCACCCAATCGGTTCAGGGGCGCACGAGCTCGGGAGGCACCTCCACTACCAGGTCGAAGTCGGCGCCGCCGTAGAAGTCCGGCGCGTCGGCGCCCTTCTTGCCTGTGATCCGGAAGACGCTGATCGTCGCGGGTGTCATGTCGCCGTTCTCGTCGAAGCTGAAGTTCCCGAGGATGCCGTTCTCGATCTCGAGATCGTGGAGCTCTCGCGTCACGGACGCCCGGGTGCCGTCCGAGCGTCCGATCGCCTCGATGAGCGTCTCCGCGGCCTCAGCCGCCTCCGGGATGTATGAGGCGGTGGGAACCGCGCGGTCGGGTTGCGTCGCCGCGAACTCGCGCACAAAGCGTCGGCCGTCCGGGCCGAGGCTCTCGTTTGCCCGCGCCCCGCTGGTCACGTACATGCCGGGCGCCGCGTAGCCTGCGGACTCGTTGGTGATGAGGACGATGTCCGTCCCGAGCCGGTCTCGCAAGGCATCCAGCACGGCATCCGGGTCTTGGAAATAGAGATCCGCAAAGTAGATTCCATCGGGACGAGCCCGCGCGACCCGGTCGGCAAGCGCACCGTAGCTCTTCGCTTCCTGAGCCCACCGGGCGGATCCCGCGATCGGAAGGCCGAGCTTCCGTGCTGTCAGCTTGACCTGGGTCACGTGGGGGTCGAGCGGATTCTCCTCCGCGCTCTTCAGCACGAAGAGGCGCCGCACGCCGAGCTCCTGGGCAAGCACGGCCCCAGCGGCTGCGTTGTACTCCTCGGAAGCGATGACGCGAAAGTAGTTCCGGGCGCCGGTCGGGTAGTAGATCTCCGGTTCATCCTCGGTCGACTGGCCGCCGGCATCGGCGTGCGTCAGGCCCGGATGCGTGTTCGAGGGGCTGATCATGGCGAGCGGCCCGTCGGCGCGATTCGCGATCGGTATCTGGGCCCACGCGCACGCCGAGTTGAACGGGCCGATGACTCCAACCACACGAGGGGTTGCGGCATACGCCTTTGCGTTCGAGGCGCACTTGATGAAGTCGAAGTCGGTCTGTGCCGTCGAGTCGTCGCAGGACTGGTAGCCGACCGTGTACTCGCCTGCGCGGAAGTCCCGTTCTTCGAGGACGAAGCGGACCGCATCGGCCATGACGTGCAAGAGGTCACCGGCCTGGAGGGGCAGATCGGATGCGATGAGGACGTCCGGCCGGCCCGAGCCGGCGACAACTGGCCCGCAGGCCGAGGCCGGGAGGGTGTCTCCACGCGGCGCGCCGGCGATGCTCACCCAGGCCGTCTCGTCGTCCGCAGCCACCGAGGGCGGCGTTCCGGCAAGCGGGATCCTCTCCGTCACCTCGTTCGTCCCCACATCGACGCGGACGAGCTCGTCGCTCACGAAGTTCGTGACCCAGACCGCGTCCCCGCCGTAGGCAACCGCCGTCACTCCGAACCCGACCTCGATCGTACGGGTGATCGGATCCGGGCCCGGCTCGATCCGCCAGAGCGAGCCTTCCTCGAGATCGGTAGCCCACACCGAGCCGTCCCCCACCGCGAGCCCGGTGAGGTCACGCGCACCCAACTCGATCCTCCGTGTGACCTTGTTGGTCCGTGGGTCGATTTGAAGGACGTGCGGACCCTCGCCGGAGAGCGCCCAGACGCCTTCGGCTCCGGCGGCGATCGCGCTCCCGGTCTTCACCCGAACGGTCGCGACCCGAGCCCCGGTGTCAGGGTCGATCCGGGAGACGGTCCGATCCGGGTTGATCGCCCAGACGGCGCCGGCGCCGACGGCGAGCTGACTCACCCCTAGCACTCGGTCTTCGCCGGAGCTGATCGCGGCCGGGTTCTCGGCGAGGCTGGGAAGCGGCTCAGTTCCCGTCTCGCTCGTAGTGGCCGGATCGAGGCGCGAGATGCTTGCCGTATGGACGATGCTTAGTGGCCCGGGGGCCTCGGCGCCGTTGCCGATCCAGACCGCGCCTTCTCCGACCGCGAGATCGGTGGTGATCCCACCCGTCCCGAAGGTGTTGACCACCTCCCGTGTCTCCATGTCGACCTTCGAGATGGTGCGGTCGTCGGCGTTCAGCACCCAGACGGCTCCCTCACCGACGGCGATCGTGCTTGGCGTCTTGCCGACCTGGGTGTACTCCACGGCTTCTCCGTCGACCGCCGCGATGGCGTTTCCGACCGACTCGACCGTCTGATCCGGGTCGCGAGTCATCGCGAGAACCGCTGCCGTGATCGCGGCAGCGAGCACGACTGCTCCGATGGCCATCAGGAGGAGGCCACGGCGGCGACCGCTTGGCCGGGCCACCTCCGGCACGGGCGGAAGCGGCGTCTCCGGGACGAGCTCGATCACGCGGACGGGCTTCTCGAAGCCCTTCGCGCGCACCGGGCGACGCTCGACGAAGCGGAGTCCTTCGACCGTCCCGGCGAGGCTCGTCACGGTTTCGGTCGCGAGCATCTGGCCGGGCCCGGCGACGCTGCAGAGGCGGGCGGCCAGGTTGAGAGCGGCGCCTCTGTAGCCGCCTTCGACGGGCACCGCCTCGCCGGCTGCCAGGCCAACGCCGATCCCGAGCGGGAAGGCCGGCTCACCGTCCACGCGCGCCCGGAAGTGGCGCTGGAGCTCAAGGGAGCCGCGGAGCGCCCGGCGCGCCGAGGGAAAGACGCAGAGCGCCTCGTCGCCGCGCAGCTCGAGCACCTCGCCGCCGCTTTCGGCCACGGCTTCGCGGGCCAGCTCCGCGAACCTGGCCGCGAGCCGCCCAGCCTCCTCGTCGCCGTGCGCCTGGGTGAAGGACGTGTAGCCGCGGACGTCCGCGATCAGAAAGGTGCGGACGACCGCCTCGGCTTCGGCTCCCTCAGATCGGTCGGCGGCGTTGACGCCTGACGCCCCGTTTGTCCCCATGCTCGGCCGAGCTTACGACGTGTGTGCTGCGGCTTCTAGAGCGAGCTATCGGATTTCAGACGGAGTCATGAGCGAACGGTGACCCACACCAGGCCGTCCGCGACCGCGACTCCCAGCGGCCGATGACCCACGCGAACGGTCTCGATGACGGTGTTCGTTGCGGGATCGATACGCGAGACGGTGCCGTCGCCGCTGTTTGCGACCCAGATGGCATCTGCGCCTGCCGAGAGCGCGACTGGATCCGCTCCGACCGAGATCGCTCTCACGATCGAGTTCGTGCTTGGCTGGATTCGGAGAACGGAGTCCTCCGTCTTGTTCGCGACCCACACCGCACCATGGCCGAACACCATCGCGCTGGGCCCGTCGGTCAGCGAGATCGTCCTGGTCACCGCACCCGTGGCCGGGTCAAGCCGCCGGACGGCTCCCTCGGAGCTGTCGGCGACCCAGAGGGACTCGGCCCCGAGGGCGATCGCGCTTCGGATCCCGGCCGGGAGCGGAATCCGTTCGGCGATCAAGGCCGGTCCGGGCTGCGGAACGGCGACGCGGAGAAGCTCTGATCGTGGGTGGTCGAGTGGCACCCAGACGGAGCTCGCCGTGGCAGCGACCGCGCAGCTGTAATCAGGGACGGCCGCGATCTCTCGGAAGACCTCGAGGTCTTGGACGATCTGGGTGTTCTGGGGATCGACTCGGATGAGTTTCTGGTGGCAGGCGAAGACCCATACGTCGTCGGGTGTAACCGCCAGCCGTAGACTCGTGCTGAAGAATCCGGTCAGGGTCGGCAGGCCGACCGAGGCAGCGACCGAGCGAGTGGCGGCTTCGATCTTCATCAGCGTCCGGTCGTTCAGGTTTACGACCCAGAGCCCGTCGCCACTAGCGGCGATTGGCCCTGGGCTCTCGCCGACCGCAATGGCGTCGACGACTCGAGACGTTTCCGGGTCGATGACCGCGACCGAGTTCGGCGCGACGTTCACAACCCTCTCCTGTCCTCGCGTCAGGGCGAGGATCACCGCGGCGAGAGCGGCGACGAGCGCTAAGGCTCCGGCGCCGAGCAAGAGCAGGCCGCGCCGACGCCGGCGCGGCCGAGGCGTCTTCGGCACGGGCGGGAGCTCCACCTCGGGGATGACCTCGAGCGCGCGCACAGGCCTCTCGATCCCCTTCACGCGTACGGCACGGCGCTCGGCGAAGCGAAGCCCATCGACCGCTCCGGCGAGGCTCGTTACCGTCTCGCTGGCCAGGATCTGACCCGGGCCCGCCAGGCTGCAAAGGCGGGCGGCGAGGTTCAGGGCGCCGCCGCGGTAGCCGCCCTCGATCGGCACCGCCTCGCCGGCCGCCAGGCCAACGCCGATCCCGAGTGGGAAGGCCGGCTCACCGTCGACGCGCGCCCGGAAGCGGCGCTGGAGCTCGACGGCCCCCCGCAATGCTTGGCGTGCGGAATGAAAGACGCAGAGCGCCTCGTCGCCGCGGAGCTCGATCACCTCGCCGCCGGTCGCCGTCACGGCTTCGCGGGCGAGCTCGGCGAATCTGGTGGCGAGCCTTCCGGCCTCTTCGTCGCCGTGAGCGTGGGTGAAAGAGGTGTAGCCGCGGACGTCCGCGATCAGGAAGTTGCGGACGACCGCACCGGCCTCGACCGCCGCAGGCGAGTCGAGACCACTGGGGGGCGACGGGCCGTTCGACCCCATGCTCGCGTGAGCTTACGACGCTCGACCCGCTCCTTCCAGAGAGGGTCCCCTCATGAGCAGGCTAGAGCACTTGAATCAGGACGTTCACGAGAATCGTCAGGAAGATCGAGAGGACGATCGAGATGACGAGGCATCCCGGTGACCAGCCGAAGAAGATCATTCACGCTCCTCTCTGTGACTGCGCGCTAGAACGAGGCGGTCTCGGCGACTGAACCGGCCCGGAGGCGACTGAGCGCTTCCTCGAAGTCCTCGTGCGTGACGGCCGGGGTCGGCTGGCCTCGTCCGTTTCCTGTACCGGAGGTCGTTCGGGCCATGGCCGCCAGGGCAGCTTCCTGGCAGAGCGCCTTGAGGTCGGCCGGCGAAAGCCCATCCGTCTCCCGCGCGATCTCCTCGAGATCGACCGCGACGGTAGGCATTCGCGCCGAGTGGAGGCGAAGCATCGCGAGGCGCCCGGCCTCGTCCGGTAGTCCGAGCACGATCGTGCGCGAGAGGCGGCCTCCGCGAAGGAGCGCTGGGTCGAGCTGGTCTGGGCGGTTGGTAGCACCGACGAGGAACACTCCGCGTTGGCCGGCGATACCGTCGATCTCGCTGAGCAGCTGGTTCACATGGCTGTCATGCACCTCCACGCTGCCCCGGCGGCCGGCGACGGCGTCGATCTCGTCGATGAAGATGATGGAGGGACGGTTTTCGCGCGCGCGCTCGAACAGCTGGCGCGTGTTCCGCTCTGACTCGCCGACCCACTTGCTCATCACGTCCGCGCCGGAGATCGGATAGAACGAACACCGAGCTTGGGCCGCCAGCACCTTGGCAACCGTTGTCTTTCCGGTTCCGGGCGGGCCGGCCAGGAGGAGGCCGGTGGGAGGTTCTACGCCGTAGCGCCGGGCGGACTCCGGATCCTCGATCACTGCCTGAAGCTGTTGGAGCTGCGCCTTGATCGGAGCCGGAAGGATGAGCGAGTCCCAGGTCCAGTGCTCGACGGTTGGGCGGTCCTGCCCGCCGTAGCGCTCAATGGCGCTCAGCAGGTGTGCGGTCTCTAGCTCGAGCTCCTCGCCTGTCTCGGTGGCTTGCCGGAATACGTCCAGCGCAGCCGTCTCGACGATCTTCTCGATCGCGGCCGGCGTCATGCCCTCGCTGCGCTGCACGAGCTCGTCGAGATCGATGTCGGCGGCGGTGGGCCGGTCGTCGAGCTCCGTCTCGAGAATGGCGCGGCGTGCCTCCGCGTCGGGAAGGTCGATGCGGATATGCCGGTCGAAGCGGCCCGGGCGCACAACGGCTGGATCAAGGTGCTCGATCGAGTTCGTGGCGGCCATGACCAGGAGCTCACGTTCGTCTCGGTGCGCCTCGAGTGAGGTCAGAAGCTGGTTGACAGTGCGACGAGATTCCTGATCGGGCGTCGAGTCACGTCGCTGGGCGACGGAGTCGAACTCGTCGAAGAAGAGGAGGCAAGGCAGGTTCTGGAGCGCGGTCTGGAAGGCCTTGTCGATGTTTTGAGCCGACTTGCCGACGATGCCGGCGACGAGATCGCCGGTCGAGACGTGCATGAAGTTCAGCTTGTGCTCGCCGGCGATGGCACGCGCGAAGAACGTCTTTCCTACGCCTGGCGGCCCGTGGAGCAGAATTCCGTTCCATTCGATGCCGTAGCGCTGGGCGTCGTCCGGATGCTTGAGCAGAAGCCCCACCGTGTCACGAACCTCTTGCTTCAGCTCTTCCATCCCACCGACGTCCTCGAACGTGGTCAGCTCGTCGGGCGGTTGCACATCGAAGTCGCCACTGCCATCCCCACCACCGGCCATCCCTCCGCCGAGGAGGCTGGCGAGCGGATTGGATGGCGCCGAGTCCATACGCGTGCGAGCGCTGCGGCGCCGGCGGCGTTCTGCGGCGGTCGTCGTCTGCTCCTGCTGCTCGGTCGTGTCGCCCCGGCCGTTGCGCGTTTCTTTCTGCTCTTCATTCGGGTCCAGTTCGCTGATGTCCACCCAGCGGCCGGTTTCCTCGTCGAAGACGTAGGAGCGCGACCAGCCGCCGGGCGACATCAGCAGGTGCTCGAACAGGCCTCCGAAGGGCATCGCGCCGAACGGCGACATGCCGGGATCGTCAGGCTCGCCGCGGTCTCGAGCCTCCTCGGCTCTCCGCTGTTCCTCCTCGAGCGCGCGTCGCCGGCGGCCGAAGATCCTCCGGATGATGCTCATGAAGAGCAGCACCGGGAGGAGGAAGAGCAAGAGCGGCAGCAGGAAGAGGACGAGCTCCACCCCCCGCAGTTACCCATTCATCCGATCTCGACGCACACCTTGTTCAAACGAGTCGCAATCGGGTACGTGGCAGCACGATGCTGGTTCGCAGACTGCTGCTCTTCTGGATCCTGAAGTTCGCCTGGAGGCTCTGGCAGGGTCGACGCGCGCGCCGTGCGGGTGCGACAAGCTCCTCCTAGCGAAGCCTGAGAGGGAGCCCGCGCCCGCTACTCGGAGCACAGAGACGCGAATGGCACCGCCTTCAGTGCGCGTCGACGACGCGCACGGGCAACGACTTGAAGCCGTTGACGAAGTTCGAGCTGAGCCGCACGGGCGGGCCGGTTAGCTCGAAGCGGACGTTTCGCGCCAGGATCTCCTCGAGGAGGATCCGGATCTCGAGGCTCGCGAGGAACGAGCCGAGACAGAAGTGAGGCCCGCCGCGGCCGAAGGTCACGTGCGGGTTCGGGTGGCGGCCCAGATCGAAGCGATACGGGTCGGGGAAGACCGCCTCGTCGAAGTTCGCCGCAACGTACCAGAGCGCGACGCGGTCGCCGGCCAGGATCGGGACGCCGCGGATCTCGGTGTCGCGAGTCGCGGTGCGTCGGAAATAGATGAGCGGCGTGCCGTAGCGCAGGATCTCGTCCACGGCCGTCGGCATGAGTGACGGATCGGCGGCGAGGCGGTCGAACTCGTCCGGGCGCTCCATGAGCGCGAGGCTGCCCTGGGAGATGCCGGTCCGCGTCGTCTCGTTGCCGGCGAAGATGAAGAGCTGGAAGAAGTTGCGGTACTCGGTGTCGGTCAGGCGCTCGCCGTCCACCTCCGCATGGACGAGACGCGACACGAGGTCGTCGGTCGGATGCTGCAGCCGTTCCTGGCCGATCTTTCGCCCGTACTCGAAGACGTGCCAGGCGGCTGCCGTGCCGAATGGCAGGAGCCGCGGATCGACGTCGGTCGGGTACTTCTCCGGGTCCGGGCGGTAGTCCGGGTCGGTCGCCGCGGCCATCTCGCTCGTCAACTCGATGAGCATGGGGGCATCTTCCTCGGGAAGCCCGAGGATCGAGATGAGGACGCTGATCGGGAGGGGCTCGGAGATCTCCGTGACGAAGTCGAACTCGCCCATCGCGATCGCACGGTCGAGGAGCTCTTGCGCGATCTGCCTCGTGTACGCCTCGTACTCCTGGACCTTGCTGCGCGTGAACGCGTAGCTCACGAGCTTGCGCAGGCGCCCATGGTCGGGCGGGTCCGTTTCGATCAGCGACTGCCGGGCGGCAAGCGCGTCGGGCTCCCGGTCCTCGAGCGCGATGTGGCCGAGCTGAGACGAGAACGTCCCCGGGTCCCTCCCGACCGCGACGACATCGGCATGGGTGCTGAGGAGCCAGAATCCGTCGCGGGTCCCCGGGAAGGGATGCCAGTGCACGGGATCGTGCTCACGCAGGGCTCTGAGCGCGTCGTGCGGGACACCGTCCGCGTAGACGCTGGGACTCGCGACATCGATCTCGGCGAGGTCGTCCTGAACGAGTGTCATGACCCGTCTTCCACCCTACGGGACGAGCACGATGCGACCTCGCGCCTCGCCTCGGCGGACGAGGTCGTGTGCCTCCTGCGCTTGCTCGAGCGGCATCGTGTCGATCGTGTACTCGAGGCGCTCGCGCTGCGCAAGCTCGATGAGCTCGGCGAGCTCGTCCCGGGATCCCCAGATGCTGGAGAGGAAGTGCGCCTCGTGTGGCACCGCGCCGAGCCCGAACCGGACGCCGCCGCCGAAGAGGCCGATCACGATCGCCACTCCCTGGCGGTCGACGAGCCGGGCGGCGTGCGAGAGCGAATCGTCCGACCCGACGAAGTCGAGGACGGCTTCGTACGGCCCTTCTAGCTCCACCGGCTCGCCTGCCTCCTCGGCGCCGAGCTCGATTGCGCGCTCGCGCTTCTGCTCGGAGGGGTCGCCGGCGTGGACGACCGCGTCTGTCATGAGCCGGAGGTATTGGATCCCGAACTGACCCAAGCCCCCGGCTCCCAGAACGAGCGCGCGCGAGCCGGGCCCGAGCCAGCGGCGTGCGTGCTTGACGGCGCGATACGGGGTCAGGCCGCCGCAGCCGAGGGGCGCAGCCTCGACCGGGTCGAGGTCGCCGATCGGAAAGAGGTAGCGGCGGGACGGAACCAGGACGTACTCGGCGTAACCCCCGTCCTGGAACATTCCCGCCTCCTTCGCGTCCGGGCAGATCATTTCCTCGCTCCTCCTGCAGAAGCGGCATTCGCGGCAGCCCCACGGCGTGTAGACGAGGACGTTGCCGATCCCGTCGGCCTCGCCCGAGATCTCATGGCCGAGCACGAGCGGGAGCGGCGAGTCGAAGTAGCCCTCCGCGATGTGCAGGTCGGAGTGGCAGACACCCGAGCCGAGCACGCGCACTACGGCCTCGTCGTCCCCGCCCGCCTCCGGGTCGGGCCGCTCCTCGAGCTCGAGCGGATCGTGGAAAGAGCGAAGAACGACGGCGCGCACGACCCTCCACGGTCGAGACGAACTGGCCTGGTTTGCCGGGCGTTAGGATAGCCCTCCCGTCCGTCCAGAAAGGGGAGTGAATGGCCCTAGCGGAAGCGGAGACGAGCGTCGAGGAGGCCCGGGAGCTGCTCGAGCGCCACGACGTTCACACGGTCGAGTGCATGTTCGCCGACACGTGGGGCATCCCCCGTGGCAAGCGCTTGCCGAGGGGCCATTTCCTGAAGGTGGCGGCCGAGTCCGGCTTCGCGATGGCGAACGTCGCCTTCACGTGGGACATGCACGGCGTCATCTTCCCGACGTCGTACGTGGACGACACGACCGGCTACCCGGACCTGCACGTGGTGCCCGACCTCTCGACGCTTCGCCTGGCCGGGTGGAATGAGCGAACCGCCTACTGCATCTGTGACACCGTCGAACCCGCTACCCACGAGCCCGTCCCGCTCGACGGGCGATCCATCCTCCGTCGCGCCGTCGAGCGTTTGAGCAAGCTCGGGTACGAGCCGGTCGCGGCGACCGAGCTCGAGTTTCACCTCTGCACGCCCGACTGGGAGCCGTTCTACCGCGGGGCGCACTGCTACTCGATCGCCAACGGGGCCAAGGTCGAGCCTGTCGTCGGCGACATCCGCCGCGTCCTTCAGGCCTCCGGCATCGCCATCGAGGCCTGCAACGTCGAGTACGGCCCCGCGCAGATCGAGGTGAACCTCGGCCACGGGGCACCCGTCGAGGTGGCCGACGCGACCATGGTGTTCAAGTACGTCGTGAAGCAGACAGCCCTGGCACACGGACTCAGGGCGACGTTCATGCCGAAGCCGTACGCCACGGAGGCCGGCAACGGCTTTCATATCCACCAGAACCTGCTCGGCTCTGACGGCCAGAACGCGTTCGAGGTCGTCGACGACGAGCCGCCCTTGCAGTCGCAGGTGATGCGCCGGTACCTGACCGGCCTTCTCGCCCACCAGGTCGAGCTCCAGGCGATCAACTGTCCGACGATCAACGCCTACCGGCGCATCGAGGACTACTCGTTCGCGCCGACACAGGTGAGCTGGGGCCTCGACAACCGCCTCGTGGCAGTCCGCTCCATCGTCTACGAGGGCGAGGCGACGCGTCTAGAGGCGCGCTGGGCGTCCGCCGACGCGAATCCGTACCTCGTGCTCGCCGGCTGCCTCGCGGCGGGCGCCGACGGCCTCGAGCAGAAGCTCGAGCTGCCGCCGATCGTGACCGGCGACCCGCACGTCGACGAGTCGCTCCGCCGCGTCCCGACGAGTCTCGCGGAGGCCGTCGCCGAGCTCGAGACGAGCGAGTTCGCCCGCCGCGTCTACGGCGAGACGTTCGTCGACGTCTACCTCACGATGCTGCGCCACGAGCTCGCGCTCTTCGGTCGGCACGTCACCGACTGGGAGCGCGACCGCTACCGCGAGGTCATGTAGCGAGGAGATCGGCGATCACGCGCTCGATCTGGGCCGTCTCGCTCGGCCCGATCCCCCAGGCGTAGTGCCCCCAGACGCTCTCGACGACCCGGAGCCGGCTCCCGCCGATCAGTCGTTGCTCGGCCTCGCAGTCGGCGACGGGAAACCAGGCGTCGTGTGAGAAGGGGGTGACGACGGTTTGGGCCGTGATCCGGCCGAGCGCCTCGGGGAGGCCGGCGGCTGTCTCGCGTGAGACGTCGGCGCGACGCCACTTGCCGAGCTGGCAGAGAAGGTCGGCAGAGTCGCAGGCCGCGTAGTCGTCCTCGAACAGGCGCCGCACCATGTCGTCGACGGAGACGTAGCCGGCGTCGCGCCACGCCTCCTGCCGGTAGAGCTCCGCCGAAAGCCCCGTCGCCGCCCAGAAGCGTGCATGCTGGCCGGGACCACCGGTTCGGAGCGCCTCCTCTGCGGCGGCGACCAGGAGACCGTTTCCGGGGGTCGTCCTCGCGAGGCCCGCGAACACCGCGAGCCTCTCCACGGCCCCGTGGAAGCGCACGGCCCACTCGTATGCCTGCTGCGCGCCCATCGAGAAGCCGAGCGCGAGAGCGATGCTCTCGATTCCAAGCTCCTCTGTGACGAGCCGGTGCTGGGCGACGACGTCGTCTCCGATCGTCAGGTCCGGGAAGGGGCCACCCGTCGTGCTCGGCGAGGACGAGCTGCCGTTGCCGAGCTGCCCCGGGCAAACCACGAACCAGCGTTCGGGGTCGAGCGCCCGTCCCGGGCCGGTCCAGGAATCCAGAGAGGCCTGAGTCCCCGAGTACATGTGCGGGAACAAGACCGCGTTGTCTCGAGCCGGGGAGAGCGTCCCGTGCGTTCGATACGCCAGGCGGGCATCCGGGAGCGTGCCGCCGAGCTCGAGGCGGAGATCCCCGAGCGCGAGAACGTGGTCTGCAGCCACGGCTCGCTCTAGGCCTACAGGTCGTGCCAGTCGTGCATGTGCGAGCGGACGTGGGGCGGCAACGCATCCGGCGGGTAGTAGCGGTCGTAGAAGTCGACGTCGAGGTGCGCGGCCTGGTACCAGACGGTCATGAGGAACGGGTCGACCGTCGCCGGGAAGCGCCCGTAGGTGTCCCAGATGTAGCGGCAGAGCGTCTTGGTTGCCTCGATCGCCTCCTCGGACGGGCGCGGCACCGCGCGCGCGATCTCCGCCGATCGCCACGGTTGCTGCTGCGCCTCCGGCGCCGAGAAGATCCCGGTCGGCCCCCAGCGGAGGCCGAGAACGAAGTCGACCGCGGCGTCCATGTCGGGGTGGAAGGGGGGGCAGGCGCCCTCGAAGATCCCCTCGAGCCCGACGGGAATCTCCTCGCCGGCGCCGACGGGCGCGTCGTCGGGAACGTGGTGGAAGGTGAATCCGAGCGAGCCGCAGGGCCCTTCGCCGCCGATCCCGTGCCAGTGCTTCTCACCGCCCATCGTGACCCGGCCCTTGCCGCCCGAAAAGGGGTGCCCGCCGACCCCGAGCGCCTGCGTGGCGATCATGAGGTTCTGGATCATGAGGCCCTCCTCGACGCCGTTCATGTCGACCATCTGCCAGCGCTCGAAGTCCCAGAGGTCGACGGGATGTGCCGCGTCGAGCAGGCCCGACTCCACGAACGGGCGCAAGGGGTCGTTGCCGAGCTGCTTGTCGACGACGTAGTAGCCGTGCGGGCGGTCGAAGTAGAGGAGCATGGCCGAGATGCACTGGCGCGTCACATCCGAGACCGGGATGAAGACGGTCGCCCCCTCGGTGTTCACGAGCCACTCGTTGAACTTGAAGAGATTCGGCCGGCGGCGCGGGATCTCGAGGCGCCCGTCTTGGAGTCTGACCGCGCTGCGGTAGAGCTCGTGTCGCTCTTCGTGGGTCTGGAGCTCGAGGTACCGCTCGGGCTTCACGTCTCGCTGCGGAAGCACGAAGACGCCGTCGTCGTTCGTCCAGAAGAGCTCGGTGCCGTGGACGGCGAGCGGGCTCGGGAAGCTTCGGCCGGTGAACGAAGCGAGCTTGTCGGCGCTCGTCGTCTCGCCGTCCCCGGATCGAAACGGCCACTCCTCACGGACGACTCCCGTGACGCCGGTGGCGGCCGCGACGAGAATCGCCTCTTCCTCAAAGGCGAGAGGGACTGGCTCCTTGTCTGACCGGTATGCCAGAGGGCCGGTGAGCTCGGCACCCAGGGCGAAGCGACGAGCGCGGCGCGTGAAGATCGCCTCGAGCGCAGGAAACGAGGATGCCGCCTCCAGCGCCTCCGGGCGGACGGACGGACGTGCCCTCGTTGTCGTTGCCATTCGCTTCCGACCTGCTTTCTCCGCTCGCCTCGGGCTCGACTCTATAGCGCGTTCTGGCCAGCAAGCTCGGTAGGCAGGCGGCTCAGTCCTTCGCCGCCGCGTGCTCGGTGAGCCAGCCTTCGCGACGCGTTTTTGCGCGGGCGCCGTCCCGCTATGTGCCGGGCGGCTGGTAGTGAACCTGCTCGGCTCTGCCGAGTGCGTCCAGGGTTTCCTCGACCGTCAGGAGCACGGTCGTCTCGACCGAGCTGAGCGCACCGCCGCTGCTGAGCGCCAGGGCCACGGCCGCCATGGACACGTTGTCGGGAGCCTCCCACAGGGTGTAGCCGTCGTGGGTTCCGAACGCGTACCAGAACCCGTGAAGCTTTCCGCCGACTGATTCGATGTAGGTCTGCGCGGCCTTACGGCGATCCTCCGGGTTGCCGATCAGCCTCGCCCACGTCTCCGGCGTGTAGTTGAACCTCGTTAGGTAGAGCGGCATCGTCTCCCTCTCATTCGCCCTGCGCGAGTCGCTGTTACGCGCCGGAGTATGACTCGCCCGAAACGGCGTCGCAGTCGAGGGCGGCGATCGAGTCGAGCACGACATCCGCCTCGCGAAGTGCCTCCTCAGCGGGGGGATAGCGCCGGTTCGGGATCGCGATCACGCGCATCCCGGCCGCCTTTGCGGATCGGATGCCGTTCTCCGAGTCCTCGACGGCGGCGCAGCGTCCGGGATCTGCGCCGAGCCGCCGGGCGGCCTCCACGTAGACGTCGGGCGCGGGCTTTCCGCGCTCGACCTCCTCCGAGGAGACGGTCGCCCCGAAGGATGGCGCGAGACCCGACAGCTCGAGGACGAGGTCGATGAGCGGGCGGTTCGACGACGACGCGACCGCGAGCGACCAGCGGGCGGCGAGGCGCTCGACCGCCTCGGGCGCGCCGGGGATCAGCGGCAGCTCGTCGCGGTAGATGCCCTCCAGGCGCCTGACGACCTCGGCCGAGATCTCCTCGGGCGGCTCCGGGAGCCCGATCTCGTCGTGCATGTAGACCGACCACTCGCGCGAGCTCATGCCCATCATGTCCCGCTGCGCACCCTCGTGCCAGCGGCCGCCACGCTCCTTCGCAAGCACCTTGCGGGCCTCGTCCCACACGTGCTCGGAGTCGACGATCACCCCGTCGAGGTCGAAGACGACCGCCTCGATCTCCATGAGCTACTCGGCTCGGACAGGCGGCGGCGCGTCTCGTGGATCCACCGGCCGAACGTATCAGGGGCCGGAACGGTAGGAGCTGCCGACGTAGACGAGCCCGGACGCGCGGCGGCCGGCCTCGGCGGCGACGACCGCGCCGACGAAGAGCGTGTGGTCTCCGGCCGGGTGCTCCGCCTCCACGTGGCACTCGAGCCAGCCGACTGCGTCTTCGAGCAGCGGTGCGCCCGTCACGGGCCCGGGCCGCCAGGCGATTCCCTCCCAGAGTGCAATCGGAGGCACACCGCGCGCGAAGTGCTGGGCGAGCCCATCCTGGTCTCCCGCGAGGAGCGAGACGCCGAAGCCGTCCGCCTCACGCAGGAGCTCGTGGAGCGCCGCCTCCCGTGCGACCGCCACGCCCACGAGCGGGGGCGTCGAGCGAGAGCGACGCGAGCGAGCCGACCGTGAGCCCGAGGCGTCCGCCGGGCCCGTCAAGGGCCACGACCGAGACGCCGGCGGGAAATGCCCGCATGACAGCGCGGTACCGGTCGGGGCTTGGCGGCGCCCCTGTCACGCGGGCGACCTTACTCGATCGCCGAAAAACGGGCAGAATCGACGCGGTGGCACACCTGCGGCTCATCGACGAGGACGAGGCCTCGGGACAGCTCGCGGAGGAGTATGCGGCCGCGCGGGCCCGGGCCGGCAAGGTCTTCAACATCGTCAAGGCGATGAGCCTCTCGCCGGCCACGCTCCAAGCCTCCATGGGCCTCTATCGCCAGATCATGTTCGGCCCATCCGAACTCTCGCGCGCCGAGCGCGAACTCGTCGCCACGGTCGTCTCGAGCGCCAACGATTGCCACTACTGAACGACGGCGCACGCCGACGACCTCCGTGCCGAGGGCGCCGCAGACGAGCTCGCAGAACACGTCGCCCACGATTACCGCGGGGCCGACCTCGAGCCGCGCGTCCGCGCGCTCTGCGACTTCGCGGCCAAGCTGACCCGTGAGCCGGCCTCCATGACCGCCGAGGACGCCGACGGCCTCGCGGGCCCATGGCCTCTCGGACGCGGCCATCCACGACGCAATCCAGGTCGTCTCGTACTTCAACTACGTGAACCGGGTCTCGGACGCGGTCGGCATCGAGGACGAGCCCGAGTGGGAGGGCCGGGCGGGGCGGTAGATTGCGCGCCCGACCATGCGGGTCATCGTCGTCGGAGCAGGGCAGGTCGGCTCGACCGTCGTCGAGGCGCTTCACGACGAGCACGAGGTCACCGTCGTCGACCTCGACCCGCAACGCCTGAGCTCGTTCTCCTACCGCTACGACGTCGTCACCCTCGAGGGCAACGGCGCGAGCCGCCGCACGCTCCGGGAAGCCCGCATCGAGGAGACCGACCTCATGATCTCGTGCACCTCGCGCGACGAGGTGAACATCGTCTCGTCGATGTTCGCCAAGAAGCTGTCGCCCTCGACGACGACGATCGTCCGGACGACGAACGTCGAGTACCTCGAGATCTGGCGCGAGCGGGAGCTCGAGATCGACTTCATGGTCTCGTCCGAGCTCGAGGCGGCCCACGCGATCACGCGGATCATCGGCATTCCCTCCGCACGGCAGACGGACGTGTTCGCCGACGGCCTCGTGCAGGTCGTCGAGTTCGACGTCCCGGAGGACCGTGGCGAGACACCGATCGTCGGCCGAAAGCTCAAGGAGGCCGAGATCCCCGCGGACTCGAAGGTCGCGAGCATCATCCGCGGCGAGAGCGTGCTCGTCCCGCGCGGCGAGGAGTCGATCCAGCCGGGCGACCGCGTCGTCATCATCGGCTCCCCGAGCGCCGCCCGCGAGTGGAGCCGCCTCCTGGTTCGCGAGGAGGGGCCCGCCATCGACAGCGTCGTCATCTTCGGCGCCGGCCAGACGGGCACCGCGGTGGCCGAGTCCCTCCTGCGGGAGAAGATCGACGTCCGGCTCGTCGAATGGAGCGCGGAGCGCGCACGGGACGTGGCCGAGGCGCTCCCTGCCGCTCGGGTCTTCCACGCGACGGGCACCGACGCCGATTTCCTCGAGCGCGAGCGGATCGGCCAGGCCGGCGCGGGCGTCTTCGCAATGCCCGACGACGCGAAGAACCTCTACGCGGCGACGCTCGCGCGAATCCACGGCCTTCCGTTCACGATCGCGCTCGTCCACGACCCGGCGTCGGAGCGCGTGTTCGAACAGGCCGGGATCGATGTCGCGATCAACCCGCGGAGCGTGACCGCGGAGGAGATGGTGCGCTTCGCCCACGACCCTCGCATCCGCCAGCTCGCGATGCTCGAAGGAGACCGGTTCGAGGTGCTCGACATCACCGTGCGGGCCGAGAGTCGTCTCACCGGCACGCCGTTCCGCCAGCTCCCGATGACCGGCTCGCTGATCGGCGCCATCGTCAGGGACGGCGAGGCGATCTTCCCGCACGGCGACGACATGCTCGAGCCGGGCGACCGCGCGATCATCTTCACGGAGTCGTCGCGGGTCGCACGGGTCGAGGAAGTGCTCTGACCGGCCGGTGAGCCTCGGCGCGCCCAGGCGGGCTCGGAGGCGTTGGTGGCTCGGCGTGAACGTCGGCGCGGCGGTCAACGTCGTCGCGAGCGTCCTCGTCTACCTCGGGGCGGCCTTCCTCGTCCCGGCCGCGGTGGCCGTCGGCTACGGCGAGCCGTTCTGGCCGTTCCTGGCGGCCGGGGCGGTCACGTCCGGGCTCGGTCTCGCCGGGCAGCGCCTGACGAGCGGCGGAGGCTCGATCGCCCCGCGCGACGCCTTTCTGGCCGTGGCTCTCGTGTGGCTGGCCGTGCCCGGCGTTCGGCGCGCTGCCCTACGTCCTCGCCGAGGTCCCGGGGCTCTCGGCGCCGATCGACGCGTACTTCGAGGCGGTATCAGGCTTCACGGCGACGGGCGCCACCGTCCTGCCGGAGATCGAGAGCCTCGACCGCTCCATCCTTCTCTGGCGCCAGCTCACCCAGTGGCTGGGCGGGATGGGGATCATCATCCTCGCCGTCGCAGTGCTTCCGAAGCTCCGCGTCGGCGGGCGGCAGCTCCTCCAGTCCGAGCTCGCGGGCCCGACCGAGCTCGAGCGGCTGACCGCCACGATCCGCGAGACGGCCAGGCGGCTCTGGGTGCTCTACGTCGGCCTGACCGGCGCCTGCATCCTCGCCCTCGCCCTCCTCGGCTGGACGGGCGTGGACGAGGCGATGACCCCGTTCGAGGCCGTCTCGCACGCGTTCAGCGCGCTCGCAATCGGCGGCTTCTCGACGCAGAACCGCTCGCTCGAGGCGTTCGGGCCTGCGACCCAGTGGATCATCCTCGCCTTCATCGTCGTCGCCGGCGTGAACTTCCTGCGCCTCTACCGCGTCTTCGTCCAGGGCCAGGCGCGCGCCGTCGGCCGCGACGACGAGTTCCGCCTCTATCTCGCCTTTCTCGTCGCCGGCTCGGGCCTGCTCGCGCTCGAGCTCTTCGCCGGCGGCCTCTACTCGGGCGAGGAGGGGATCCGGAACGCGGTCTTCCAGTCGGTCTCGATCATGACGACGACCGGATTCGCGAGCGCCGACTACACGGAATGGGGCGCGCTCTCCCAGCTCACCCTGCTCCTGCTCATGTTCGTGGGCGCGTCCGCGGGCTCGACCGGCGGCTCGATCAAGGTCGTGCGCCATCTGATCCTCGGCAAGCTCGTCCGGCGGGAGCTCGAGCAGACCGTCCACCGTGAGGTCGTCGTGCCGATCCGGGTCTCCGGGACGGTCGTCGACGAGAAGGCGCTGCGCTCGGTGCTCGTCTTCTTCTCCCTCTACCTCGGCGTGTTCGCGCTCGGCTCGGTCGGCCTGCTCGTCGACGCGCAGCGCTCGGACGTGGAGATCTCGCCGTTCGAGGCGATCGGCGCGGCGGCGGCCTGCCTCGGCAACGTCGGGCCGGCCTTCGGCTTCGCCGGGCCGATGGGCAGCTACGTCGCGTTCAGCGACGTCTCGAAGGGCATCCTCTCTGCGCTCATGTGGCTCGGGCGGCTCGAGATCGTGCCGGTCGTCGTCCTCCTCACCAGGAGCTACTGGCGCGCGTGAGCGTCCTTCGTTCTCGCGCGCTCTCTGCGGCAGGTCTGTGCTCGGGGTCGACCTCGGGGCAGCGCTCAACCTCGTCGGCGCGGTCGTCAAGTACCTCTCGCTCGCCTCGCTCTTCGGGATCGCGCTCGCCCTCGGCTACGGCGAGTCGCCTCTTCCTTTTCTCCTCGCGGGCGTGATCGCGGCCGGCGGCGGCTGGCTCCTGGAGCGGGCCACCAAGGGCAAGGAGCGCGTGGGCATCCGCGAGGGCTTCTTCGTGGTCGCGTTCACATGGGTCGTCGCGTCGTGGTTCTTCGCGATCCCGTACCTCGCGGCCGACGAGCCGCAGCTCTCGAGCCCCCTGAACGCGTACTTCGAGTCCATGTCCGGCATGACGACCACGGGCGCGAGCGTCCTGACGGACATCGAAGGGCTCGACCGCTCGCTGCTCATGTGGCGCCAGTTCTCGCAGTGGATCGGCGGCATGGGGATCATCGTCCTCGCCCTCGCGATCCTGCCGCGCCTGCGGGTCGGCGGCCGCCAGCTCCTCGAGTCCGAGCTCCCAGGGCCGGAGGTGGAGCGGCTCACGGCCTCCATCCGGACGGTCGCCCGTCGACTCTGGGCCCTCTACGTCGCGCTGACCGTGCTTCTCGTGCTCGCTCTCGCCGCAGTCGGCTGGGTCGGCGCTGACCCGCTCATGAGCTTCTACGACGCAGTCGCGCACGCGTTCACGACCATGCCGACCGGAGGCTTCGGGACGAAGGCTCGCTCGCTCGAGGACTTCGCGCCCGCGACGCAGTGGATCGTGGCCGTGTTCATGATCGTGGCCGGGGCGAACTTCGCTCTTCTCTACGCGGCCGTTCGCCGGATCGGAAACCCGTTCCGCGACCACGAGTTCAGGCTCTATCTCGTCCTGCTTCTCATTGCGTCGGCGGGCCTCGTGGCCGAGCTCGTCAGCCGCGGGGTCTACGAGGGCGAGGAGGCCGTCCGCCACGCGGTCTTCCAAGCGGCCTCGATGATGACGACGACCGGGTACGCGAGCGCGGACTTCAACCTCTGGCCGATCTTCGCGACGATGATCCTCGTCGCGCTCATGTTCATCGGAGGCTCGGCGGGATCCACGGCCGGCGCCATCAAGGTCGTGCGCATCCTCATCCTCGCGAAGATCCTGAGGCGCGACCTCGATCAGACCGTGCACCGCGAGGCGATCGTCCCGATCCGGCTGAACGGTCTCGCACTCGAGGAGCGGACCGTTCGGGCGATCGGCGCGTTCGTTCTCCTCTACCTGGTCGTCTTCATCCTCGGGACGCTGGCGCTGGTGATCTCGGAGGCGGTCAACACCGCGCGCGCCGACCTCACCTGGTCCGAGGGGATCGCGGCGACGGCCACGACGCTCGGCAACGTGGGGCCGGGGCTCGGCTTCGCCGGGCCGATGGGGTCGTTCGCGACCTTCGCGGACTCGTCCAAGGCGATCCTGGTCGTTCTCATGTGGATGGGCCGGCTCGAGCTCCTGCCGGTTCTCCTCCTCTTCACCCGGAGTTACTGGCGCCGTTAACCCGGCACTCCGTCCGGGGCACTCCGTAGCTTGAGCGCAGATGCAGGAGGACTACTTCCGCCGAGGGGCGGCCGAGTTCGTCGGCGCGTTCGCCCTGACCTTCATCGGCGTCGGGTCGATCGTCGCCGGAGGCGGGCTCGTCGGCGTCGCTCTCGCGCACGGCCTAGTGATCGCAGTCATGGTGTCGGCGGTCGGCCACATCTCGGGCGGGCACTTCAACCCGGCCGTCACGCTCGGGTTCCTTGTCACCGGCCGGATCAAAGGGATGATGGCCGGCGTCTATTGGCTGGCGCAGTTCAGCGGCGCCTTCTTCGCTGCGCTCATCGTGTCCGGCGTGCTGCCGAACGAGCTCACCGACCCGGCCAAGCTCGGCGTCCCCGCGATCGCGAACGGGGTGGGCCCGGCGGCCGGGTTCTTGATCGAGATCATCCTGACCTTTTTCCTCGTCTGGGTGATCTTCGCGACCGCGGCCGATCCGCGCGGCACGTTTATCTCGATCGCGGGGCTCGCGATCGGGCTCACGATCACGCTCGACATCCTCTTCGGCGGGCCCTTCACGGGAGCGGCCATGAATCCGTCACGAGCCTTCGGCCCGCAACTGGTCGGGGGCCACTGGAGCGACGCCTGGGTCTGGTACCTCGGGCCTGCGATCGGAGGGATGCTCGCCGCGATCGCCTACGAGCGCCTGTACCTGTCACCGTTGCGGCCGCTCCCGGTCGGGCCGCCGGAGACGGGCGTCGAGGAGCCTCGCCCCGGCCACGCTGCCGCCGAGTAGGCCAGGCCGCGAAGGGCCGAGGCATGCCTCCCGTGCGTCAGAGCGCCGCGTCGAGCACCGCCCTGGCCTGCGAGACGGCGGCCGAAGAGATCGTGTGCGGGACTGTGTCCTCGCGGTAGGTCACGTCGAGCCCGGCCGCTTCGAGCCGCTCGCGAGCGTCCCGGCCGAAGTCGACGCCGATCACAGGGTCGAGCGAGCCGTGTGAGATCGAGACCGGGAGGCCGGCGCGGCCTTCGAGATCGAGCTCGAAGCCGTCGACGGTGGGTATGAACCCGCTCAGCGCCAGGATCGCTGCCGGGCGAGGACGGCCCTCGGCGAGGCCAAGCGAGTACGACATGACGGCGCCTTGCGAGAACCCGGCCAGGACGGTCTGCTCCATTGCCACTCCTTCCCCGGCCAGAACCGCGTCGAGCCAGGCGGTGGCCCGCTCGAACGTGGCGTGGAATGTCTCGGCGTCCGGGTAGCCGATCTCACGGACGACGTACCAGTGCGCGCCTCCCGGCGGGAGTCGCAGCGGCCCGCGCGGCAGGAAGCCCACTAGGCGCCGCTTCGGGTCGAGGACGTCCAGCAGCGGCTCGAGATCGTGCTCGTCCGCGCCGCGGCCGTGGAGGACTACGAGGGCACCCTCGGGCTCACCGGCCGGAGGACGCGTTCGGTAGGTCAAGAGATCTGTGCTCACCGAGCGGTGAGCCTAGTCGGAGCTCTTCGCTGTGAGGGCAGCTGACGCTACGGGCTAGTCGTCGTCGTCGTCGTCCTCGTCGTCGTCGCCGCCGTCATCGTTCTCACGATCGTCGTCCTCGTCGTCGTCATCGTCCTCACGGTCGTCGTTGTCGTCGTCGCCCTCATCGCCGTCGTCGCGGCTCTGATTGTCGTCGCTGTCGTCATTGTCGTCGCCGTCGTCGGCCTGACCACCGCCGCCCGCGCCCGACTCTCCACCGGCTGAGCCTGCGCTCACCTTCGAGGAGCTTCCGGCCGATCCCGAGCCGGAGATGGACGAGCCTGCGGCCGCGCCGGCAGAGCTTGTCTCCGAGACCATCTGTTGATCGGATCCACCTTCGATCTCAGGCGCCTTTCGGCGTGTGGGCGTCCTCGAGCTCGGGCGGTCACGGGCCGGCCTTGCCTCGGCGGGCACCACGACGACGGGAGCCTCGGTTTGCCCGCCTGTGACTGGGGTTGGCGCCATGCCGCTCGGCTGGATGTCCGTGATCGACCGCGCGGCGACGAGGAGCACGCCGAAGGCAGCCGTAATGGCCAGACCCCAGAAGACCCCTCCGAGAACCTGCCTCATCCCCTGCACCTCACACTAGGTGCCATCGGCAGGCTGGGCTAGTTCTTGAGCGTCAACCGTTGCTGACGTCCAACTACAGCAGTTGCTTCAGCCTGAGCGCGTTCACCGGCGCCTGCGCGATCCAGCCGCCGGAGCCGTCCGGGCTCCTCCCGTTGTTGTTGAAGAACGCGAAGGCCTGTTGTGCGCCCTCGGCAAGCTCGTGGAGCGTGTCCGCCCACTCGGCCAGCTCGGCGTCGTCGTACAGGTAGTCGAACCGCTCGGCCGCGCTTCGCCCCCGAATGTTCCACGTCCCCGCGTTCCGCCCGTGGAAGCGGACGTAGAGCAGTGGGCTGGTCAGTGCGAGCACGGTCGGAACGAGGTTCTTGGCCTCCGTTTTCGGCGCGTCGACGATCACATGGCTCGCGTCGAGCTCCTCGAGGAGGCGTAGGGTCTCCGCCCGGTTTTCGTCGTCGAGCCAGCTTCGGTGCCGAAACTCGACCAGGATGTCATAACCGGCGAGTTGGTCGCGAGCCCAGGCCAGGTAATCGAAGGAGCTCTGGCGGAAGACGATGTAGGGCGGGAACTGAAGCAGGATCCCGCCGAGCTTCTCGGCGGCTTGCAGAGGCTCGAGCGCGGCGAGGAAGCGCGCGAACACCTCGGCCCGGAGCTCGCGCGGCGGCCGGTCGACCCGGCCGCGCTGGTCGGTTGCGACGCCCTCGCGCAAGTCCGGCGGGAGTTGCTCCAGACGCACCGGGTGTCGCGTCATCAGTCCGAACGCCTTGACGTGGAAGACGAATCCGTCCGGCGTCCGCTCTGCCCACTTGGCCGCGTAGTCCTCCTCAGGCAGGCGGTAGAAGGTCGAGTCGACCTCCACGG
The DNA here is from genome assembly GCA_963733135.1 of uncultured Actinomycetes bacterium. GTDB lineage: Bacteria > Actinomycetota > Thermoleophilia > Gaiellales > Gaiellaceae > CAVTBX01. The sequence goes on along the minus strand of CAVTBX010000004.1, from coordinate 8,437 downwards.
CGTCAAAATGATCCGCGTAGTGGCGCAAGCGCGCCTCGCTCGAAGACACGCCGCGCGGGTACCAGAGCTTGACGAGCGACTCGTCCGCCCACGAGCAGGTTCCGACGCGAATCTCCCCCATGGCCCGAGCCTACTTCGGTGTGCGTCGGGCTCGACGGCGGGGGTGGGATTCGAACCCACGAGGCGTCTTTCGACGCCTAACGGTTTTCAAGACCGCCCCTTTCAACCGCTCAGGCACCCCGCCTGCGGCGAGTCTATCTCCGCCTCCATCCGTTTCCGCCGGCCCGGCAGACCTCCTTGCAACAGTCTGTTACTAGGTCGCTGGAGGCTCGATGCGCGCCGGTGCACCGGCCTCGACCAGCGCCTGGGGAACGGCGACGGCACCGCCTTCCTCCTGGAAGTTCTCCAGGATCGCGAGCATGGCCCGGGCCGTCACGGCGGTTCCGTTCAGGGTGTGGACGAACTGCGTCCCGCCCTCAGTGCGGAACCGGACGTCGAGCCGGCGCGCCTGGAAGTCGGTCGTGTTCGAGCACGACGTGATCTCGCGGTAGCGCCCCTGCGCCGGAAACCACGCCTCGATGTCGTACTTCTTCGTCGCGGCTGCGCCGAGGTCGCCGGCGGCGATGTTGACGACCCGGTAGGGAAGGCCGAGCTGGCCGACAAGCTCTTCCTCGATCGCGAGGATGCGCTCGTGCTCGTCCTGCGATTCGTTCGGGTGCGTGAACGCGAACATCTCGATCTTGTCGAACTGGTGGACGCGGAACATGCCGCGCGTGTCCTTCCCGGCCGCGCCGGCCTCGCGGCGGAAGCACGTCGAGTAGCCGGCGTAGCGGATCGGCAGCGCGTCCGCCTCGACGATCTCGCCCATGTGGAGCGCCGCGAGCGCCGACCTCCGAGGTGCCCGTGAGATAGAGCTCGTCCCGCTCGACGCGGTAGATATTGACCTCGTCGGTTGGGAGGAAGCCCGTGCCGTACATCGCCGGCTCGCGGACGAGCACGGGCGGGAGGACGGGCACGAACCCGTCGCGGACGAGCCGGTCGAGCGCGAAGCGGTAGAGCGCGAGCTCGAGGAGCGCGATCGGGCCCGTGCGGTAGGCGAAGCGCGAGCCGGAGAGACGGGCGCCGCGCTCCATGTCGATCCAGCCGGCCGGGCCCGCGAGGTCGACATGGTCGCGAACGCTTTCGTTCTCGCGCGGATCACCGACGCGGCGGATCTCCTCTGCGTCCTCCTCCGTCGTCCCGTCCGGCGCCGTCTCGTCGGGCGGGTTCGGAACCTCCGCCAGGAGCTGACGTCGCTCCTCCTCGGCTTCCGTGAGCTCGCCCTCGAGCCGCTGGAGGTCGGACTTGACCGTCTTCAGCTCCTCGATCTGCTCGGGCGTGGGCTTGCCCTTGAGCTTGGTCTTCGCGCGAAGCTCGTCGACCTGCGGCACGAGCGCAAGCCAGCGCCTGTCCACGTCCATGAGCGCGTCGAAGGCATCGGCCGCTCCCTTGCGCGTGAGCGACGCGCGCCACGCATCAGGGTTCTCGCGAGCCGCGCGAACGTCGATCATGCGCGGAGTCTATGAAGACTGGACGCGTGCTCCGAGGTACGCCTCGATGACCTGCGCGACGCCTTCCTCCTCGGCCGGCGGGCACGACCAGTCCGACACCGCGGCCAGGCGTGGGTGGGCGTTCTCCACCGCCACGCCGTATGCGGCCCACTCGAGGAGCTCGACGTCGTTCTCCCCGTCGCCGAACGCGACGGTTCGCTCCTGGGCGAACCCGAGGTGCTCGGCCAGGAAGGCGAGGCCGGAGCCTTTCGTGACCTCGGGGCTCGCGAACTCGAGGAAGTACGGCAGCGATTTCGAGATGAAGAGCCGGCCGTCGAAGCGCTCCTTCATCCGCGCCTCGAGGCCCTCGAGCCGCGCCGGGTCGTCGACCGCCACGAGCTTCGTCGGCGGCGCCTCGAGCCAGCCGAGGAGGTCGCCGACGACGTGGATCTCCAGCGACTGGAACCGGGCATAGCGCTCGGCTTCAGGAGTCAGCTTCGCGACGTACAGCTCGTCGTCCACGTAGCAGTTCAGGCCGAACCCCTCGGCTTCGACGGCCGCGATCGTCTCCCGCGCGAGCTCGAGCGGGATCGGGACGTGCCGGAGGAACTCACCGCTCTCCGGTTCGGCGACGACGGCGCCCTGGTAGCAGACGACCGGGTCGTCGATCCCGGCCGCCTGCACGTACGGGCGCACCGACTGGAACATCCGGCCGGTCACGACGACGACGCGAATCCCGGCTGCGCGAGCGGCGGCCACCGCGGCCAGGGTGCGGTCTCCGAGCGCGAGGCTCTCCGGGAGCAGCGTCCGGTCGAGGTCGCACGCGAAGACCTCCACATCGTGCGGAAAGCCGGGCGGGAGGAACAGGCCGTTGGCTACGGCTGGAGGAATGCGACGAGGTTGGCGATCTGCTCGTCGTCGAACTGGTCGCCGTAGCCGGCGGGCATCACGTCCGGCTGGAAGCCTTCGGTGATCTCGGCGTTCGGGTTGATGATGGACGAGCGGATCGTCGCGGCGTCGTCGCCCTGGAGCGCTTCGTCGAGGTTCGGGCCGATCTCCGCGTTCGAGCCGGCCGGGCCGTAGGTATGACACCCGCCGCAGCCGGCCTCCGTGAAGAGCGCACCGCCGGCCTCCGCATCGCCTTCTGCGACGGTCTCCTGCTGGATCGTCCCTTCGACGGTGTCAGGCAGGGGCTCGGCTGTCTCGCCGCCGCCGCAGCCCGCCGCCAGGAGCCCAAGCGCGAGCACGGCCAGGAGCGCGGCGAGAGGGAGGGGGCGTCGCATCGAGCGCGAGTGTACCCATACCGAGGACGACGAATCCGACCAAACCGGCGGCGGCGACGTGCGTCGGAGAGTCGTTCACGACGAGTGACGTGAAGACGGCGGCCGCGAACGAAAGCGGCAGCGCCTTCTCGGCGAGAGGCACCGCGCGGCGCCACACGAACACCACCAGAGCAGCGAGCGCCGCAACGCAGACAGAGACCAGCAACCCCGTGTACCACTCCGACGTCGCGTGATCCCACGAGATCCGCACGCGCCTGCCGATGTCACCGAGGACGTTGCCTGCGCCTTCCCCGGCTGCGCTCGTCACATGGCTCGATCCGCCCGTCGCCCTGTCCACCAGCGTGAACACGACCACGACGGCCGCCGCGCCCAGGAGCGCCGGAATCAGCCAGCGCAGCCCGCGCTCGACCAGGAGGACGGCCAGCACCGCGAAGCCGACGCCGAGCACGATCGCTCCGCCTCCGTCCGCCCCGAACCGCGCCCCCGAGATGGTGACCAGGGCGAGCAGGGCGACGGCGCCGAAGCCGACCGGCCCGAAGCGCCGGCCGAGAAACGCGGCGCTGGCCAGAGCCGGTACGAGCAGCATCGTCTCGGGAAGGTTCGTGATCCCGTAGAAGCGACCGGCCTGGGCGGGCCCCCACGGCGAAAGCGCGACGACCGACGCGTCGATCGCCATGGAGACCAGGTAGCCGGCGAGAACCGCGCCGCAGAGGAAGCCGAGCGCGAGCTCGGAGCGAGCTCCCCGCGCGATGAGCGGTGTGAGCGCGAGCGTGCCGAGCCCGAGGAGCGCGATCGCACCCCAGCCGCCGAGCCCGGTCGCGCCCGCGACGAGATTCAGCGACAGCGCCGCCGCAAAGGCGACGATTCCGCCGCGCGGCAGGAGAAAGGCCCAGAGGAGGGCGGCCAGGCCGGCGACGGCCGCGCCGAGGAGCCTCGCCGACACGTGGTCCTCGATCCTTTCATCGAGCGCGGCCAGCTCGGCGATCGGATCCTCAGCCGGGCGCGAACCTAGACCGTTCTCGTCGCCGAGCGCCGTCGGGGCGACGTCCGCGACGGAAACCAGGCCGGGGATGCGAGTGGAGTCCGAGGTGAGGAGGCCCGCAAAGCCCTCACCCCACACCGCGATCGGATATCTCCGTTCGTTCGCCTGCGTCCCCCCGGTCGGCAGCCCGAGGACAATCGTGACCCCGCCTAGCTCTTCGGGCGGTGCGTACTCCGTCCATCCGCTCGGGAACTCCTCGCGAAGGCCCCCCTGGAATTGCACGAGCCGATCCCCGTCCGGAATCCCGCCGAGGTGCGAGCTCTCGACCGCCCCGCGTTCGAGCGCTGACTGCGCCTGCGCCTCGCTCGTCTCGGGGCCGTTGGCGGGAACGAGCAGCCCTACCGCCGCGCCGGCCGCCTCGATGTCCTCGAGATCCGAGAGCAGTAGCTCCGGCACGACGACGATCTCATATGACTGACTCACGCCCTGCGCAGATACCTGGCCGGTCGCCATGAGTGTTGCGAGGGCCACGAAGAGGAGCGCCAGGCGCACATCCCGAGGGTACAATTCGAGCACCGATCTTCCTTCACTCCGAGGAGCTGAGAGCCCAGATGAGACGTAGTGCCTTTGGACGCGACCGCGGCCTGTCCGCGCGCATGTTCCTGACGATGTTCTTGCTGGGAGCGCTTTACGTCGTCTTCTTCGTCGTGCTGCTCCAGCTCTTCGACATGTCCTACTTCGCGATCATCGTGATCATGGGGGGCCTCGCGTTCCTCCAGTACTTCACGTCGGACAAGATCGCGCTGAAGGCGTCGGGCGCAAAGGTTGTGGCGCGCGAGGAGGCGCCGGAGCTGCACGCGATGGTCGAGCGCCTCGCGGCGATGGGCGACTTGCCGATGCCGCGCATCGCCGTGATTCCGACCGACGTCCCGAACGCGTTCGCGACCGGACGGAACCCGAAGCACTCCGTGGTCGCAGTGACGCGCGGACTCTGGGATCGACTCGAGCCGCGTGAGATCGAAGGCGTGATCGCCCACGAGCTCAGCCACATCTCGAACCGCGACGTCGCAGTCATGACGATCGCGAGCTTCTTCTCCATGGTCGCCGCGATGCTCATGCGCTTCGGGATGTTCGGCGGCATGCTGGGTGGCGGCCGAGACAACAACAACTCGGCACCGGCCTGGCTCATCCTCTTCGCGGTCTCGCTTCTGACCTACGTGATCAGCTGGGTGCTGATCATGACGATCTCGCGCTACCGCGAGTACGCGGCCGACCGCGGCGCGGCGCTCCTCACCGGCGCGCCTGAGCAGCTCATGAGCGCGCTCCAGAAGATCGCGAGCCAGATGACGAGGATCCCGAACCGCGACCTCCGCGAGCTCGCCGGGATGAACGCGTTCTTCATCGTCCCGACCGGCGTCAAGAGCGCGGCCGCCGAGCTCTTCATGACCCATCCGCCGCTCGAGAAGCGCCTCGCCCGCCTCGCCCAGATCGCCGGCGAAATGGGACGCCCTTTGCCGTCGTAAGTCCGCCTGCGCCTTCGGCACCGGCATGACGACTTACGACGGGTAGGGACCCCGGTTGCGTATCGACCGCGGCAGGCAGAGCCCGCCGCGGATGACGATGTAGGGGCCGGACTTGTCCGGCCCGCGTGCGTCCATGGACGGCGTAGGCCTCGGCCTACGTTCCGGGTTGTAGGGGCGACGCATGCGTCGCCCGCGGCTGCCCGTCGCTAGGCTCATCGCGTGGGCCTGACCGACGTCATCTTCGGCAAGAAGAAGCTCAAGGGCGCCAAGCTCGAGAGGCTCTTCGCGCTCTCGACCGCGCAGATCACCCTCGAGACCGAGCTCGGGCTCAAGCCCGCCGGCGTGGCCGCGGTTTGCTTCAAGCCGCTCTCCGCAGGGGAGTTCGCGCGGGCCGAGCAGGAGATCGACGAGCTGCTCGGCGTCACCTCACAGAGCACGGGCGCCACGGTGCGCCGCCGCTCGGACTCGTTCGGCTTCCAGTGGCTCGTCGTCCGCGATCCCGACTTCGAGGATCTCGTCACGACGGTGAACCTGGTCAGCAGCGAGCTCGACGCCCGCGGGTTTGGCTCGCAGCTGCTCGCGGCGCTCTTCGCCTTCGAGGGTGGCAAAGAGGCCGGCCGGACAACCCACATCGTCTACGGCTTCAAGACCGGAACCTTCTGGCCGTTCATCCCGACCGGCGACGACCACAATCGCGACAACGCCGAGGAGCTCCGCCTCAAAAACGAGCTCGAGAAGGAGCTCCCCATCGAGCCGCAGCTCGAGCGCTGGCTCGGCCTCTTCGACGCCCCGCTCGAGTAGCCGCTAGGCCGCGGGCAAGTCCGGGATCAGGCCGTCGTCCGACATCAGCTCGCGGGTCTCCTCGAGCGTCAGGTCGGCCGGGGGGATGATCGCGTCCGAGGGGTGCAGATCTTCGGCGGGGAGCTCCGAGCCACGGCTTCGGACGAGCTCGGCCATCTGCTCGAGGATCGCGTCGAGACGCTCCTCGTCGTTGGCTTCGAGGGCCTCGAGCGCCGTTTCGTCGAGCCGGTTGAGCTCCTCGCGCAGGTCGTCGTCGACCCGAAACTGCCCTTCACCCATCAGCCTGACAATCACTGCTCCAGCTCCTTTTTCTTCTCGCCGGATCCAAGCTCGCCTTTCATCCGCGCGAGCTCGTCGTCGACCTGGCTCGAGGTCGTGAGCTCGGCGAGCTCGCGGTCGAGCTGGGTCTGATCCGACGTGAGGTCATCAAGTGTGCCCGCTTCGGTGAGCTCGTCGACAGCGGCTGCGCGCGCCTGCATCTGCTCGGTCTTGTCGCGCGCACGTTCGATTGCGAGGCCCGTGTCCGCCATCTCCTCGCCAATCCCGGTCGCCGCCTCGCCAATCTTGACCTGCGCCTCGGCGGCCGAGTACTGGGCCTTGATCGTCTCCTTCTGCGTCCGGAATGCTTCGACCTTTGCGGCCAGACGCTTCTCCGACTCGATCAGCTTCTCCTGCTGCGCCTCGAGCTGCGCGCCCTGCTGGTCGAGCGACTGAAGCTGCTGCTGCACGGCCGACTTCCGCTCGAGCGCCGTCCGCGCGAGATCCTCCCGACCTGACGACAGCGCTTGGCGTGCCTGGCTCTCGAGCTTCGCGACCTCGGCCTCGAGCTTCTGGCTCTGGAGCTCGGTTCGTTTCTTGGCGGTGACGACGTCGGCGATTCCCTTCTTGACGTTGACGAGCAGCTCGCGCTGCTTCTCGTAGGAGTAGTCGAGCGTGATCGAGGGATCCTCGGCACGGTCGAGGAGCTTCGAGATCCGAGCCTTGACGACCGTCGAGGCCCGGTTCATGAGACCAGGCACAGCAATCCTTTCCTCGGGTTAGGGGCGATCCTACCGAGGGTGGCCGGCGCCCGGATAGAGCGGAGCCCGGCGCTACAATCTGATCCGCGCGGGGCTATAGCTCAGTTGGGAGAGCGCCTGGATCGCACCCAGGAGGTCGCCGGTTCGAGCCCGGCTAGCTCCATTTCTCGAGCGGAAGTCCGGCCTCTGCGAGGCCATGACGACTTCCGCTCGATCTGGCGGCCTCCGAGAGTGACCGGGGCCGACGCCGGCTGAGCCGGCATCGGCACGGCGTGCACCTCGCCGACCTCGAGCGCGACGCGACCACCTACCGAGTGTTCCTGTTACCGGACGTGCTTCAGCTCGACCTCTCGATGACGCCAGCGGCTGAGTTTCGTCCGACCAGGCCACGATTTCGGCTTCTCCTTGGGCCCCGCGGTCGCAGTCGGCTACGGAATGGTTTCCGCCGGCTTCTCGGCTGTCGTCATTCCCCACGCCGGAACGGGCTCAGTGTCACGCTCCAATGGCCGCCCGAGCAGAAGATAGTGCGCAGGGTCGTCGAGGCCGGGGGCGGGCGTGACCCCGGTCGGGCGGGCCGTTGACGTTGCTCATGCGGTCGGCGTGCGCTGCGCTTAGCGGCCCGGCGCCACGAGCGCGCCGAGCTTCGCGCGCGTCTGCTCGGCGGATACGACGTTCCCCTTGCGCTCGAAGCAGTCGAGCGCGTGCTCGAGCGCCTCGGTCGCGCCGGCCGGGTCCTCGGCGCGCTCGAGCACGTCGCCGAGATCGAAGAACGCGCGTCCCTGCTCGTTCAGCAGGTCGCTCGTGAGCGCGACCTCGACCGCCTCGCGCGCCAGCCACTTCGCCTGCTCGAGGTCGCCGCGCCGCGCGAGCACCTTCGCCTTCGCCTGCCGCCACGCGATTTGGGTGAACACGTCGTCCTCCGCCCCGAGCTCCCGTCCGCACTCGGCCCAGGCGTCGGCCTCGTCGAGGCGTCCGAGCTCGCAGAGGACGCACGCGAGCTTCGGCGCATAGCTAGCGAGGGCGCCCACGTCACCTCCCGCCTCCAGCCCGCGGCAGCCTGCCTCGCCGCGGGCGGCCGCAGCGTGGAGGTCGCCGGCGAGCTCGAGCACGGTCACCGAGTCGTCCGCGTCGATCTGGGCCAGTGTGGCCCGCTCGCCGCGATCCTCGAGCTCGGCTCGCAGCCGGTCGAGCTCCCGACCTGCCTCCTCCGCTCGGCCCGCCATCGCGAGCACGCGGGCCAGGTGCGCACGGAAGAAAGGGCTGCGACGCTCCTCGGGGTCGAGCCCCTCGGCCCAGGCGA
>CAVTBX010000003.1:0-341525 GCA_963733135.1 uncultured Actinomycetes bacterium | reverse complement strand
CGTCATCGTCGATTCTGCTGCTCGAGGACGATCCGTACGGACTGTTCCGGCGCGACGACGCCGAGGTGCCCACGTTGAAGGCGCTGGACACCGACGCCCGCGTCATCTATCTGGGCTCCTTCGCGAAGTCCTGCTTCCCCGGCGCGCGGGTGGGCTTCCTGGTGGCCGATCAGTCCGTGGTCGACGACGCCGGAGCCCGCCGCACGCTCGCCGAGGAACTGGCCACGGTGAAGAGCATGCTCAGCGTGAACACCTCCGGCATCGCGCAGGCGGTCGTCGGGGGCATGCTCGTCGAGAACGACTTCAGCCTCCGCGCGGCGAACCAGCATAAAATAAACTTCTACCGACGGAACCTGGACACCATGCTCGACGCGCTCGATCGCTACCTGCCGCCGGCCATGCGGGCCGAGCGCGGCATCCGCTGGAACGTGCCCGATGGTGGCTTCTTCGCCGTGCTGACCGTGCCGGGGCTGGACGCGGGGGAGAAGCTGTTGGAGATCTCCGCGCACGAGCACGGCGTGATCTGGACGCCGATGCGGTTCTTCTACAGCAACGGCGAGGGCGGCGACGCGATTCGCCTCTCCTGCAGTTGGCTGGAGCCCGAGCTGATCGAGGAGGGAATCCGCCGCCTGGCCCGCCTCATCACGGTGTGACGCGTGAACCTCCCGCAGCCACCCCGCGGCCTGGGCGATGGCCGCCCGGCCGCCGTCGAGCGTGCCGGCCATCGCGAAGAAGCCGTGCACCATGCCGTCGTAGCGGGTCAGTTCGACCGGGTACGCCGGCGTCGGCGAGCCGGTGGGCGTACGCCTCGCCCTGATCCCGCAGCGGATCGAACTCGGCGGTGATCACGAGCGCGGGTGGCAGGCCGTCCAGCGTCTCGGCGCGCAGCGGCGAGGCGAGCGGGTCGAGTCCGTCGGACTCCGTCGGCCAGGTAGTGACTCCAGTACCAGGCCACCGACGTGCGGTTGAACAGCGCCGGATCGGCATTGTCCACCATGGATCCGTCGTCGGCCAGGAAGTCGGTGTTGGGATAGACGAGCACCTGTCCGACGAGGGCCGGCCCGCCGTTGTCGCGGGCGATCAGGGTCACGGCGGCCGCCAGGTTGCCGCCGGCGCTGTCACCGCCGACGGCCAGGCGGGTCGGGTCGGCGCCGATCTCCGCGGCGTGGGCGGCGATCCACTCGACCGCCGCGGAGCAGTCCTCGCACCGCCGCGGGGAACGGGTGCTCGGGCGCCAGCCGGTATCCGACGGTGACGACCATGCAGCCCGCCGCGTTGGTCAGGCTGCGGCAGATGCCGTCGGAGGTGTCGACGCTGCCGAGCGTCCAGCCGCCGCCGAAGAAGTAGACCAGCGTGGGGAGTGGGCCGTCGACATCTGGCCGGTAGATCCGGATCGGAAGTATGCCCGCCGGCCCCGGGATGGTGCGGTCGACGACCCCGTGCACCGGCTCCGGGTCGCCGCCGGCCGACCGGATCGCGGCGAGGTCCTCTGCGCGCGCCTGCTCGACCGTGAGCGTGTAGAGGGGGACGACGCCGTCGCGGACCCGCCGGTCGCGCATCGCCTGAACCTGAGGGTCGAGCGGCATGCGCGCAACGATACAGTTCGCTGCATGGATCGGGCCGTGCACGTGTGGCTGATCCACGCCGACCCGCCGGACGACGTGACCGCCGGCATTCTGGAGACGGCGCTCGACTCCGACGAGCGCCGTCGGGCCGACGCGATCATCCTGGACCGCCATCGGCGTCGCTTCGTGACCGCGCACGGCGCGGCGCGGCTCATCCTGGCCGAACACCTCGGCGTGGCACCGACCCGGGATCCGGTGGCGACGCGGTCGGCACGGCAAGCCCGAGCTGATCGGGGCGTCACTGCACGCGAACCTGTCGCACTCGGATGAGTGGGTCCTGCTGGCCGCGACGACCGGGTGCCGGATCGGGGTGGACGTGCAGCGGGTGAGCGCGGGGGTGGACGTGCTCCGGATGGCCGAGCGCTACTTCCCGCCGGCGGAGGCGACGCACGTGGCGGCGGCCGCGCCGGACGAACGGGCCGCACGGTTCTTCGCCCTCTGGACCCGCAAGGAGGCCTGCCTGAAGGCGTCGGGTGGCCGGCTCGTCGAGGGCCTGCGCCTGCCCGTCCACGGTGACGGGTCACGTGCACGTGCGCGATCCCGGCGGGGCACTGCCGGGCCCGTACGTGGTATGCGACCTCCCCGCGCCCCCCGGCTTTCACGCCGCCGTGGCGGTGGAGGGCATGGAGACCTTCACAGTCCAGCCGGCCATCGTGCACACGGCCTTGCTGTTTCCGCTCTAGGTTCTCCCGGTCCCCTCCAGACCGCGTCCGTCGGGGCGTGGAGCGTCTGTTGGAGCGCGGAGCGCGGCGGGCAGTTCGGTCCGGGAGCCGATGCTGAGCTTGTGGTAAACGTGCTGCAGGTGGACCTGCACGGTGCGGACGGTGACGAAGAGAGCCTGGGCGATCTCGCGGTTGGTCATGCCGTCGGCGGCCATCCGCGCGACGCGTCGTTCGCTCGCGGTCAGGGCGTCGATTCCGGTGCGCGGGATGCGTCGGGGGCGACTGCCGGTTGCGGTCAGCTCGTGCCCTGCGCGCTCAACCAACGCGGCGGCTTCGCAGAGGTGGGCGAGTTCCATACCGCGATGAAGGGGTTCGCGGGCCGCCGTGCGCTGGCCCGACCGGCGGACGGCCGCCCCCAGTTCAACCAGCGAACGTGCCAGTTCCAGGCGGGCAGCGCAGGTTTCGAGAACGGCGACGCTCTCGCCGAGCAGGTCGAGGCCGGTCGACCCGCCCTGCACGAGGCCGAGGGTGCGTAACGCGGCACCGACGGCCGACGGGGTACCCCAGGCTCGGGACGCGGTGAGGCTCCGCTGCCCGACGGCCGTGGCGGTCGCGACGTCGCCAAGTCGGTGGTGGGCCAGTGCGAGGTCGGTGTGGTAGCCGAGGACGCCCGGGTTGGGCGCCCTCCACTTGTGTTCCCGCCGGTCCAGCTCGGTCAGGTCGGCGATGGCCGCCCCGAGTCGACCCCGCGCGAGGTGCAGGCGGCCGCGGCCGAGGAGGGCGTAATTGAGCATGTACGTGTCGGCGATGTCGCCGTCGAGCCCGGCCGCGACGAGGGCGGCGTCGGCCTCGTCGAGCCGACCCTGGGCGATCAACGCGGCGTCCAGCAGGGGACCGTGCGCCATGCGGGCCACCCGGTACCCCGGTGCCATCCCGATGTCTACCGCGCTCCGGGCGTCGCTTTCCGCCTCGGCCAGCGCGCCCCTGCGGTATTCGAGCATCGCGCGCATGCAGCTCAAGCGGGCGAACCCAATGACCGAGCTGCGGGCTCGGGCGTCGGCGAATGCCTGCGCGAAAGCGCGGTCGGCACGGGGATGGTCCTCGACGACGGTGAGCGCGACCAGCGCGTCGATGACGACTCCGCCGTCGGCGGGTTGCTCGTCGAGAATGCCCCCGTCGACCGCGCGGGCGACCATGTCGTGAACCTCGTCGACCCGGGGCCGTCTCGGATCATCCGCCAGTGGGCCAGAGTGGCCAGCAGCATCCGTTCGCCGGGGGTGCGGCCGGCCGGCGGCCTCGGCAGCCGGCGCACGCGTTCGGTGACGATCTCCAGGTTGACGCGTCCAGCCGGGCCGCGCACAGCAGTTCGGCCTCCAGCCGCAGCCCCAACTCCGGGTCCACGTCTCGCGCCGCCTCGGTTGCCGCGACGAGCATGTGGACCGCCTCGCGGTAACGGCCCGGGGCGATGAGCCCGATCGCGAGGTCGTGGGCCATCTCGGCGCGGGCCTGTGGATCGGCGGTGGTGGCGAGCGCGGCCTGCAGGTGCGCCACGGCGGCGTCGGGCTCGGCCGTACGAACCTCGGCCTTACCCAGCTCGGCGAGCACCATGGGCCGGACCGACGGTTCTGGCGGTTCGTCCAGAGCCCGGCGGAGATAGCGGACGGCCAGCTCGGGCGCGCCGCGGGCGACCGAGGTGCCGGCGGCCTGCCGCAGGATGGCGACCGTGGCGGGGTCGGCGTCCGGATCGGAGGCCAGCAGGTGCGGCGCGATCCTCTGGGGGTCGGCGCCATCGGCGTGTAGGAGATCGGCGGCCGTACGGTGCAGCTGTGCCCGCTCCGCCGGCGGGATCGACCCGAGCACGGCGGCGCGCACCAGCGGGTGTGTGAACTCCAGCGGCCGGGCGGCGCGGAGGATCCCGGCCGTGGCGAGGGCGTCCGCCGCCAGGACGCAGGCCGGCCGGGCCAGCCCGGCCAGGGCGCGGGCGTGGCGGGCCGCGACGTCGGTGCCGAGCACCGCGACGGCCCTGGCGAGGGCGGTCGACGACACCGGAAGCCGTCCCAACCGCATCAGAATTCTGTTGGCGAGCGCGGCCGGGACCAGGCTCGCGATCCGCTGGACAGCCGCCGCCTCAAGGGGGGCGCCGTCCTCGAGCAGGGTGCCGAGCAGCTCACGAAGCAGGAACGGGTTGCCGCCGGTGATCTCGTGGCAGGCGCGGCAGAACGCGTCGTCCGCCGCCTCGCCGAACACGTCGCGCACCAGCAGATGGACCGCGTCGCCGCTCAGCGGCGGTAGGACGGCGACGGTCGTCGCCGGCGCGCGCTTCAGCGCGTCGAACAGATCAGTCACCGTCGGGGCGTCGGGCGGTCGGGTCGCGGCCACAAGCAGCAGCGGCAACGTGTCGAGCCGCCGCGCCAGGTACACCAGGTAACGCAGGGACGGCAGGTCCGCCCAGTGCAGGTCGTCGATGAGCAGCGCCGTCGGACCCATCGCCGCGACGTTGGCGGCGAGCCAGTACAGGCCGTGCAGCACGGCACCGGTCGGGTCGTCGCCGGGCACCCCATGGTGGCGGGCGGGCGAGGGCGGGGCCACCAGTCCGAGCACTCCGGCGGCCACTCCCGCCGGGCCGTCAAGCAACGCCTGGTAGTCCTCGCCGGTCGCCGTGGTCAGGATCCGCTCAAACAACTGCCGGACCAGTCCGTACGCGAGGTCGCCTTCCAGCTCACCGCCGCGGGCCGCGAGCACCCGCAGTGACCGCGCCCGGGCCACGTCGCCGGTCGCCGCCAGCAGGTCGGTCTTGCCCATGCCTGCCGGCGCCTCGACCAGCAGGACGTTGCCCTGCCCCAGCCGGGCCGCCTCCGCCAGCGCCCGGATCATGCGTAGCTCGCCGTCGCGTTCCAGGAGCGCCGTCCGCCGACGGTATTTCGCCGCCACCGGAAAAGTCTACGGGGGGTCGTACGACGTGGCCTCCGCCCGCATCCCGGGACGCTGGCATCCGAGGCACCGTCCGCGAGTAGAGGAGATGGTCATGAGACGTACGCCGCTGTGTGAGCTGCTCGGCATCGAAGTACCGGTGATCTGCGCCCCGTTCGGCCCCTGGGACGAGGTCGACCTCGCTGCGACGGTCTGCGGCGCGGGCGCGCTGGGCAGCCTCGGAACCGCCGCCCGTGCGCTGCCGGACCTCCTCGCGCAATGGACCCGGCTCCGTGAGCGCACCGACCGACCGTTCGCCATCAACCACACTCCCCGCCCGTTCGACCCCGAGGCCTTCGACGCCACGATCGAGGCCCGGCCTACCGTGATCTCCTACCACATGGGCGACCCCGGCGAACTGGTGCGGCGCGCGCACGCGGCCGGGATCCTCTGGATGCAGCAGGTCTCCGACGTCCGGCAGGCGCGCGCCGCCCTTGACCGGGGCGCGGACATCCTCATCGCGCAGGGCGGCGAGGCCGGTGGTCACAGCGGCTTCGTGAGCACAATGGTGCTCGTGCCCCAGGTCGTCGACGTCGCCGGCCGAGTCCCGGTGGTCGCCGCCGGGGGCATCGTGGACGGTCGCGGCCTCGCCGCCGCGCTCGCACTGGGCGCCCAGGGGGTGGCGATGGGCACCCGCTTCCTCGCCTCCCGAGAGATGGCGATAGCCGCGGAATGGAAACAGTGCATCGTGCGCGCCGAAGCCGTCGACGCGGTCCACGCACCGGTCGTCGACATGCTCCTCCCGCCATTCAACCGACCGCACACCGACGTGCTCCCACGCGTCCTGCGCACACCGACCATTGCGGACTGGACGGCCGATCCCGACACACTCACGGCCAACCTCGCCGAGATCGGGCCGCAACTGTTGCATGCGATATCGGTGGGCGGGGGACATGAGTACGCCCCGTTCGCCGGCCAATCCGCCGGCCTCATCCACGACGTGCTGCCGGCCGCCGAAATCGTCCGTCAAACCGTGGAACAGGCCGACGCCATCCTCGCCGACCTGAGCCTGGGTGCCGCGCGCTCTGGGTGATCGGCTGATTGACATGTAGAGATGGCCCATCCGATGCTCGACCGACAGCGGCCCGCGGACGAGAGGAGCGCGCATGAGCAGCGTGACGACGCCAGTCCTCTCGCCGACGGCTCAGCCCGCCGGATCGTTCGGATCGGCCACATGAAGCAACAGGGTCAGCGCGGCGGTGGCCACCCGTCGTACACGGGGCGCGCCCGTGGCGGCCGCCTCGGATCTCTACTCGCTCGGGATCGTCCTCTACGAGATGCTGACCGGCCAGGTGCCGTTCAACGGCGACACCGCGATCGAGATCGCGATGAAGCACCTGAACGAGGCGCCGAAGCCGCCTTCGGCCCATCGCCCTGAGATCACAGCCGAGCTCGACCAGGTTGTCCTGCGCTCCCTGGCGAAGAACCCTGAGGATCGCTTCATGGCACAGCGGACGAGCTCCAGGAGGATCTCGACCGCGTCGAAGCTGGGCTGCCGCTCTCGCCCGAGACGGCGACCGCCGCCACGGCGCTCCTCACCGGGCTGCCTGCGACGCAGGCAACGCAGGTGCTTTCCCCGCCCGCCACGCGCCCGCTGCCCCGGCAACCTGCCTCCCCGCGCCGGCCGCCACCTCCATATCCGCCGCGCTACGGGCGCGAGGAGCCTCCGCGCAAGCGACGGCGCTGGCTTCCCTGGCTCTTCGTCCTCCTGCTCCTGGCCGCGACCGCGCTCGCCGGCTGGTACGTGGTGACCCAGATCCAGGATGAGCTCAGCGGCTCGGAGCTCGTGGCCGTGCCCGACGTAACCGGGCTTCGGGAAGACCTAGCCGTCCGGCGGCTCGAGGACGAGGGATTCGTGGTCGAACGTCCGTCGGGCGGCCGACCTGGTGGTCGAGCGCGGCTTCGTCATCGAGCAGGATCCGGCCGCGGGGAAGGCGGATGCCCGAGGGCGACCCGGTGACGATCCTCGTCTCGATCGGCAAGCCGCGGGCGGAGGTTCCCGACGTCGTCGGCGAGACCTACCCAGACGCCGTCGCATCCTTCGGGACGCGGGCTTCGAGGTCGACCGCGAGGAGGAGTTCTCGCCCGACGTCGAGGAGGGCGACGTGATCCGTCAGAGCCCGGCGGGCGGCGTCCGCGCGGTCGAGGGCTCGACGATCACACTAGTCGTCTCGATAGGCCAGGAGGTCGCAGTCGTCCCCGACGTTGTCGGCCTCAATCAGGAGACGGCGCGAACGCAGTTCGTGACGCCGGCTTCGAGGTGAACGTTGTCGAGGTTCCATCCGACTCCGAGCCCGGCACGGTCGTCGAGCAGAACCCGCCCGGCGGCACCGAGGCGGCGAAGGGCAGCACTGTCCGGATCAACGTCTCGACCGGGCCAAGAACGAGCGACGTGCCGGACGTCGTCGACCAGGATCGCGAGAGCGCGGTCGACGAGCTCGAGGCCGCCGGCTTCGAGGTCGACGTCAACGAGGTCGACACGGACGATCCGACGAAGGACGACGTCGTCATCGAGCAGAATCCGGATGCCGGCCAGCAGGCCGAGGTCGGCTCGACGGTCACGATCGACGTGGGACAGTTCGTGGAGCCGGTCGACAGCGAACGCGACGACGGTGCGTAGGCGCGTCGCGGCTCCGCTCAGGGGGCTGAGCAGGCTGGGGCGTCTGCGCGTCGCCGTCCTCTCCGGGGGCCGCTCGAGCGAGCACGAAGTCTCGCTCGAGTCGGGCCGTTCGGTGCTCGGCTCCCTCGATCCCGAGCGCTACGAGGTTCGCGAGATCCGAATCCGTCGCGACGGCCGCTGGGAGCTGGAGTCGGATAACGCCAGTGGCGAGCTCGCGGCCGGAGGCGTCCCACGTCCTCGCCGGCCTGCCGATCCCCGTCGAGCAGCAGCGGCGCCCGAGCCGCTCGGCGACGTCGACGTCGTCTTCCCGGTCCTGCATGGACCGTTCGGCGAGGACGGCACCGTGCAGGGGCTCCTCGAGCTCGCGGGCGTCGCGTACGTCGGCGCGGGCGTGACGGCCTCGGCGCTCTCCATGGACAAGGATCTCTTCAAGGCCGTGATGCGCGACAAGGGGGTCCCGGTCGTGCGGAGCGTGACCGCCCTGAAGCGGCACGCCGACCGCGTCGAGAATCCGTTCGGCTACCCGGTCGTCGTCAAGCCGGCGCGGCTCGGCTCGAGCGTCGGGATCTCGATCGTGGGCTCTGCGGACGAGCTGGCGGCGGCGGTCGCGCTCGCCTTCGAGCACGACGAGAAGATCCTGCTCGAGGAGTTCGTGCGCGGCGTCGAGGTCGAGTGCGGCGTGCTCGGAAACGACGAGCCGGTCGCGTCGCTCGTCGGCGAGATCGTGACGCTCTCGAGCGACTGGTACGACTACTCGGCCAAGTACGACGAGGGCGGCATGGAGCTCGTCGTCCCTGCGCGGATCTCGGACGAAGCGACGCGGCGCGTGCAGGAGCTGTCGGTCGCGTCGTTCGTCGCGACGGACTGCGAGGGCATGGCACGCGTCGACTTCTTCGTCCGCGAGGACGGCGAGGTGCTCGTCAACGAGCTGAACACGATCCCCGGCTTCACGGCGACGAGCGTCTACGCGAAGCTCTTCGAGGCGTCAGGGATCCCGTACGCGGAGCTCCTCGACCGGCTGGTGGAGCTGGCCGTCGAGCGCCGAGACCGCCGGGCCGGCCTCAGGTTCTAGCCGGAGGCCGCGGCAGCGGCCGGGCGAATCGCGCCGCCTTTCGCGCGATTCGTATGGAGGAACCGCGAGAGCGGTTCCGGTCACCGCGCGGGCGAGGCATGCCTCGCCCCTACGAAGACAGGGTCTGGGCGAATCCGTGCGGGCGGCGCAGGGCCCCTGGACGTAGGGCGACGCATGCGTCGCCCGGATCCACGAGCGCAAAGCCACCTCGTTGACGTGAGCCCGCCCACCGGGGCCGAGCTCGGTGATCCAGACGAGGAGGAACCGGTACTCCTCGCCGGCCGTGTCGAGCTCGAAGGTCGTTCGGGGGCCGACCGTCTGGGACTCGGAGACCGTCTCGAAGCCGCCGCCAGGCCGGGTCGACGCCCGGATCTCGGCCGTGTAGCCGGCGTCGTCGTCGGAGCGGACGACGACCGTGCCTCCGTCGACCGGCGCGGAGGCGCGCACGACGATCCCGACGCCGGACTTGTCGAAGCTGCCGTACGTCTCCGTCGTCCAGTACGTCGTCGCGTTGCCGTCCGTCGCGGCCGCGATGGACTCGGGGTGCTCGGAGTCGTCGCCGTCCGGATCGTAGTCGGACGCCGCGCGCAGCCGCACCGCCTCGGCACCGCCGTTCCCTCCCCGCGGCCTCCGATCCCCCGATCTCCATCCCGTCCGAAAAGACGACTCCGAGTCCGGCAAGCCCGGCGACGAGAAGCACGGACCACCAGAGCCGCGAACGCACCCCGCCGCCGGTTCGCCTTCAACCGCGAGTTGGGCGCGTCGAGAGCGCGGTGCTCGGCGACCAGGACGGAAGTCCGACAGCGTGTCCTCGTCGAAGCGGGCGAGGCATGCGTCGACCGCGGTCAGGAACGCATCGGTGGAGGCGAAGCGATCGTCCGGCTGCTTCTGCATCGCGTGTCGGCACGAGCTCGTCGACCTCGACCGGCACGTCGGGACGCGAGTCGCGGACGCTCGGGACGGGATCGTTCGCGTGCCGCATCGCCGCCTCGCACGAGGCTCCCGGCCGGATACGGCACCTCGCCGGTCAGGAGCTCGTAGAGAAGGACGCCGAGCGAGTACTGATCCGAGCGCTCGCTGACCGGGCGACCCGACGCCTGCTCCGGCGCGATGTAGTCGCTCGTCCCGAGGAGCGTGCCGGTGGTCGTCAGCCCTTCGCCCGCGGTCGAGCGAGCGCGCGATCCCGAAGTCGGTGACCTTCGCCGTTCCGTCCAGGTCGATGATGACGTTGTGCGGCTTCACGTCCCGGTGCACGACGCCGTGCTCGTGCGCGAACGCGAGCCCGTGCGCGATCTCGCGGACGAGGGTGAGCGCGTCGCGGACGGGCAGCGGCCCCTGCCCCTCGACGAGCTCCTTGACGCGTCTCGCCCTCGACGTACTCGAAGACGATGAACTGGTGCTCCTCCCACTCGCCGCGGTCGATGACCGTGACGATGTTCGGGTGCGACAGCCGCGCGATCGCCTTCGCCTCGCGCCGGAACCGCTCCACGTACTCGCTCGTCGTTCGAGTAGCGCTCGTGGAGGACCTTGATCGCTACGCGGCGCTCGAGCAGCGAGTCGTAGGCGCGATAGACGTTCGACATGCCGCCCGTGCCCGAGAGCTCCTCGAGCCCGTAGCGGTCCGCGATGACGTGACCGACCTCCACGGGAAGGTTGTACCCGAGCGCGCGCGGCTGCGCCAGCTTTCGATCGCCGAGGCTACGCGCCGGTTGCTTCCTCCAAGGCCTCTTCCCAGGCCGCGAGAGGCCTCGGAGAGCTGCTCGTCCGTGATGACGAGCGGGACGAGCACGCGGATGCAGTTCGAGTGGATGCCGGCCTTCAGGAGCAGCAGCCCGCGCTCGAGCGCGCCTTCGGCGATCGCGGTCGCGAGCTTGGGATCGGGCTCCTTCGTGTCGCGGTCCTTGACGATCTCGATCGCCAGCATGGCTCCGAGGCCGCGGACGTCTCCGACGCACGCGAAGCGCTCCTGCCAGAGCTCCATTCGGGCCCTGATCGTCTCGCCGATCGCCTCGGCGCGCTCGGACAGCGACTCCTCCTCGATCGTGTCGAGGACGGCGTGCGCGGCCGCGATCGCGACCGGGTTCCCGACGTAGGTGCCGCCGATCGCCGAGTCGCCGGGTGCGTCCATGATCTCGGCGCGGCCGATCACGCCCGAGAGCGGAATACCGGCTGCGATCGACTTCGCGACCGTCGTCAGATCGGCCTCGACGTCGTAGTGCTCCATGGCGAAGACGCGGCCGGTACGACAGAAGCCCGTCTGCACCTCGTCGGCGACGAGGACGATGCCGCGCTCGTCGCAGATCCGGCGCAGCCCGCGCACGAACTCGGGCGGGGCGACGATGAACCCGCTCTCGCCCTGCACCGGCTCGAAGACGATCGCCGCGACGTCCTCCGCCGCGACCGTCGTCCGGAACGCGTCCTCGAGCGAGGCCAGCGCGGCCTCGGTGTCCGGGCCCCGGTACGAGCTCGGGAACGGCACGCGGTAGACCTCGGGCGCGAACGGCCCGAGCCCCGCCTTGTACGGGTGCGTCTTCGAGGTCAGGGACAGCGCGAGGAGCGTCCGGCCGTGGAAGCCTCCATCGAACGCGATCACTGCTGGCCGCTTGGTGTACGAACGCGCGAACTTGACGGCGTTCTCGATCGCCTCGGCACCCGCATTGAAGAACGCGACGCGCTTCTCGCCCGAGATGGGCACGAGGTCGACCAGGCGCTCCGCGAGCCCGATGTAGTTCTCGTACGGGACGATCGTGAAGTCCGTGTGCGTGAAGCGGGAGGCCTGCTCCTGCACCGCCTCGACCACACGCGGATTGGAGTGGCCGACGTTCAGGCAGCCGACGCCGCCGGCGAAGTCGACGAACGTGTTGCCGTCGACATCGGTGACGAGCGCCCCCTCTCCTTCGGCGATCACGACGGGCAGGTAGATCGAGAGCGGCTCGGCGATCACGCGCTCTTTGCGGTCGAGGATCTCCTTGCTCCGGGGGCCCGGAACCTCAGTCTGGAGGCGGATCGAACGAGTGGTAGCCATCGCGCCTGAGCTTAGAGGCTCCAACGGGATGACGCTTCGCCGTCGGAGTGCACGCTTGCGCGTCCACTTTCCACGCAAGGACGCAGGGAGTGCTCATATCTGGAGGATATGAGCGCGACTGAGGACGCGGCCTCCGGCCGCGCAGCGTGCTCCGACGGCATAAGGCTTCGTTCGGTTGGAGGCTCTTTATAGTCTGGCCCCGCCGATGGTCCTCTCCGACCGCAGCATCACGCGGCTCCTCGACGAGGGCCGGATCGGGATCGATCCCTATGACGAGGCGCTGCTCCAACCGTCGAGCCTCGACGTGCGCGTCGACCGGTTCTTCCGAGTCTTTCGGAACAGTCGCTACCCGTTCATCGACGTCAAGCAGCCGATGGAGGATCTGACGGAGCTCCTCGAGATCTCGGACGAGGAGCAGCCGTTCATCCTCCATCCGGGCGAGTTCGTGCTCGGCTCGACGCTCGAGCGGGTCACGCTTCCCGACGATCTCGTGGCTCGCCTCGAAGGCAAGAGCTCGCTCGGCCGGCTCGGGCTCCTCATCCACTCCACGGCCGGGTTCATCGACCCCGGCTGGGACGGTCACGTGACACTCGAGCTCTCGAACGTGGCGAACCTGCCGATCACGCTGTACGTCGGAATGCCGATCGGGCAGCTCTCGTTCGTGCAGCTGACTGAGCCGGCGGCGACGCCGTACGGCGCCGGTACCCTCGGCTCGAAGTACCAGGGACAGGAGGGGCCGACGCCGAGCCGTTACTGGAAGAACTTCGCGTGATCCTCGTGACTGGTGGAACCGGCTTTGTGGGAAGCCGTGCCGTTCACGCGCTCCGGGCAGAGGGGCGGCCTGTTCGTGCTCTCGCCCGGGACCCCGGCGCCAAGAAGTCGAAGACGCTCGTCAACTGGGGTTGCGACCTCGTACAGGGTGACGTCACCGACGCCGAGAGCCTGCGGCGCGCCGTCGATGGCTGCGACGCCGTCGTTCACTTCGTCGCCCTGATCGCCGAGCGGCGGCCGGAGCCGTTCGAGCGGGTCATGAAGCAGGGCACCCGCGACCTCGTCGCTGCTGCGAAGGAGGCAGGTGTCCGCCGCTTCGTCCTCATGAGCGCGCTCGGAACCGATGAGCGCTCGAAGGATCTCGTTCCGTACTACGGCGCGAAGTGGGACATGGAGCAGACCGTAAAAGCCTCAGGCCTCGACCACGTGATCTTCCGGCCGAGCTTCATCTTCGGGCGCGAGGGCGGCATCCTGCCGCTCTTCATGCGCCAGGTGCGGCTCGCGCCCGTGACGCCCGTGGCCGGGGACGGCGAGCGGCGGCTTCAGCCAATCTGGGTCGACGACGTCGCGCAGTTCTTCACGCGGTCGATCGACGAGGAGCGGGCGAGCGGGACGACGTTCGACCTCTGCGGGCCGGACAAGCCGACCTGGAACGACTTCCTGGCCAAGCTTCGGCGAAGGCTCGGTGTTCGGCGCCGGCCCACGGTTCACGTCCCGATGGCTGTCATGCGCGCCGGGGCGGCGGTCGTCGAGAGGCTCCCGAGCCCGCCCGTCACGCGCGACCAGCTCACGATGCTCGAGGACGCGGACAACGTGGGCGACCCGGCGCCCGCGAACGAGCTCTTCGGGATCGAGCCGATCGGGCTCGACGAGCAGCTCCGCCGGGCAGCAGGCTGAGCCGAGCGCAAGCGGCCGGTCGCGCCAGCGCGGCCACGTTGGCGGCCGTCTTCGGGACGCTGACCCTGGCGGGATTCGCGGGCGGGCTTGCCTGGGTCTTCGATCTCGCCGCACACTTCCGGGTGCAGTACGCGCTGATCCTGAGCGTCGTTGCGCTGGCCGCGGCTCTCCTGCGCGGAGTCCTCGTCGCCGCAATCGCCCTCGCTCTCGCTCTCGTCAACCTCGCTGTCGTCGCGCCCGTCTGGAATGACGCGGAGCGGCCCGAGGGCGGCACGCGAGAGCTCTCGATCCTCGTCCTGAACCTCGACGCGCGAAACGACGACTACGAAGCCGTCGCCGATCTCATCCGAGAGCGCGAGCCCGACGTCCTCGGAGCGCTCGAGCTGACGCCGGCCTGGCTGACCGCCCTCGAGGAGCCGCTCCGCGCCTACACCTCACGCCGGCTCGAGGTGCGCGAGGGCGCGTACGGCGCCGGGATCTTCAGCCGGCTCGAGCTCCGAGACGACGAAGTCGTCTTCCCGGCCGGTCCGGAGTACCCGTTGCTGCTCGGAACCGTCAAGGCGGGCTCGGGGCCGGCCCGGCTCGCGCTCATCCATCCGCGCGTACCCGGGACGCCGGGCGACGCGGCGGCGCACGAGACCCTGATCGAGGCAGCCGGCAGGGCCGTGGCCGCGGCGAAGTCGGGCGCAGTGATCGGCGACCTGAACACGACCCCGTGGTCGGCCCGCTATCGAAAGCTCGTCGACGAGGTCGGGCTAGACGACACTCGTGCGGGCTATGGGCTCGAAGCGACCTGGCCGGCGTTCCTGCCCGGTTTTCTCCGCATCCCGATCGATCACGTGCTCACGACGCCCGATCTTGCCGCGACCGGGCGCGAGGTCGGCCCGAACGTGGGCTCCGACCACCTGCCCGTGTGGGTCGAGCTCTCGTCGGGCTCCTGGTAAGGAAACGGGGGGCCCGCAGGCCCCCCGTCGGAAACTCGCCTGGATTTCGTAGAGGCGCTACACGTCCCCCACGCTGGCTAGGCGGTTCCCCGTAGGTCTCGGGGACACGCCCCTACGAGCGAGTACCTCCACTGCCCGTACTGTCATAACTCAGTCGGACCACCCCCTTTCCGCGGTTACCTCAACTATAGAGATCCGCGTAGGACAGCCGTAACCTCGAGCCCACGGTCGAGGGGAACCGTCACCGAGAGGAGTGTGGGGTCGTTCTGGCGAGCCTCCGAGTAGGCCGCGAGGGTCTCTTGATGCGAGATGACGTTGTCTGCGATCACAACACCGCCCGACTCGAGCTTCTCGCGCGCCAGCGTGAAGAGGGCGTCGTAGTCGTCCTTCTCCGCGTCCAAGAACACGACGTCGAAGACATCGTCGAGAGCCCGGAGCGAGTCGAATGCGTCACCTTCGACCAGCTCGGCCCATTGCTCGAGGCCGGCCTCCGCGACGTTCCGGCGCCAGGCCTCGACGGACTCGTGGTTCTTCTCCAGCGAGAGGACGCGGCCGCCCAGGTTCCGGACACCGGCAGCGAGCCAGATCGACGAGTAGCCGCGCGAACCGCCGATCTCGAGGACCTCGCATCCATTCTGGGGTGCGACGAAGGAGAAGAGGAAGCGCCCCGTGGTCGGTTCGACCGCGCGCGAGCGCTGGGCCGGCGGCAAGCCCTTGGCGCGCTCATCCTGATCCTCGGCCTCGAGCCGGCTGAGCACCTCGCGGACTCTTTCGTCCAGCACTACGAACGCGGGTCGCGGGCCTCGGCGATCTCCGCCGCGCCGCCCTCGTGCTTCCGAACGACCAGGTAGTCGTCGTAGCGCTCGACGATCTCCTCGACGTCGAGCTGCTCGTGGCCGGGCAGCACGGCGAAGTCACGCGGCTCGGAGCGCAACTCCTCGTACACGACGAGCGTCAACGTGAGGGACTGCGTGCACTCCGGGTCTCCGCACTCGCAGAGGAAGTCGGCCTGGCCGCCTTCGGTGACGTCCTCGATGCGCTCGTTCACGTCACGGAAGAGGGCTTCGTTCCTACCGATCCGCTCGCCCCGTTCGCCCATCAGCGGCGCAGTGTACTGAGCGGTCAGAGCGTGACCTTGACGACGCCGTCCTCGACCTTCACGGGAAAGGTCTCAACCGGCAGGTACGCGGGCAAGGTCAGAGCCCTCCCCGTCGTGATGTCGAAGCGCGACCCGTGGCGCGGACAGATCACGGCGCACTCGTCAGGCTCCCAGTCGCCTTCGACGAGCGGCCCGTCGTCGTGGGAGCAGCGATCCTCGAGCGCGTAGAGCTCGCCGTCGCAGTTGTAGACCCCGACCGAGATCTCGCCCGCGTGCACGAGCTTCATCTCCCCCGGGGGGAGCTCCTCGACCGGGCAGACATCGACGTCGCGCATGGAGCTACGTGAGCTCGAGCTCGTCGAGCCCTTCCCAGCCGTCGGGAAGGGGTGTGCCCTTGGAGCGGTGGAGCGCCACCTTCAGCACGCCGAGACCGAGAAGCGCGCACTTGAGCCGGATCGGCGTCAGCGGGATGCCCACCTCGTCAAGGAGCTCGTCTCGCTCCATCACCGCGACGTCGCTCGCCGTGCGGCCTTTCACCATCTCCATCAGCAT
The DNA here is from genome assembly GCA_963733135.1 of uncultured Actinomycetes bacterium. GTDB lineage: Bacteria > Actinomycetota > Thermoleophilia > Gaiellales > Gaiellaceae > CAVTBX01. The sequence goes on along the minus strand of CAVTBX010000003.1, from coordinate 325,288 downwards.
CGACGTGGACGCCTGGCTGATCGCGCAGCCGCGGCCCCGAAAACGGACGTCCTCGATCGTCTCACCGTCGTTGCCGAACGCGACGAAGATCGAGACCTCGTCGCCGCAGAGCGGGTTTTGGCCCTCGGCCGTGGCGTCGGGATCATCGAGCTCCCCGTGCCCACGGGGGTTCTTGTAGTGGTCGAGGATGACCTCGCGGTAGAGCTGCTCCAGCTCGGACACGGTCTCATCGTAACGGCCTGTCCCGCGTCTACCGCCGGCGCAGCAACGAGCCCGCTAGAGCCGGAATGCGGCGGCGGGCGCCGGTCAGCGCGTCCCGGAGCGCCTGCGCCGCCTCCGGCCCATGAACACCTTCGCCGTGGCCCACGAGGATGTGCTCAGGGTTCAGGCCACCGAAGGTCTTTCGCGGAGGCATGAGGCGCAGCAGCGGGTGGACGCCGAGCGGCTCGGGTCGAGCTTTCATGTACCCGAGCGTTCCGATCGCGTCGGCGGCGACGAGCACGCGACGCTCGGGCCACCAGAGGGCGACCTCGCGCCAGAAACGGTTCCTCACGACGGTTCGGGCCTCGAGGCGCGTGTCGGGCAGGCCGTCGAAAGGGGTCTCGAGCACGGGAACGTCGAGCCGCCGGCCGAATGCGGCCGAGTCGCGCCGGTGGCGGTCGAGGAGCACGAGCACCGCGGCGGGCGCGCCGAGGGCCGCCACCCGCTCGTCTACCTCGGCTCCCTCCACGGGATCGACGACGTAGACCCGGCCGTCGATGGCGAGCGCGTGCGACGTCCGCGAGACGGTCCCGCCCCGTTCGTCCATCCACCCGAAGCCGAAATCCGTTTCGTCGCAGAAACGAACGGGACGCTGATCGGTCAGGCGAAGACCTCGCGGACGGTTCGGAGCCCGGCCACGAGGCGGTCGATCTCCTCCGGAACGGTGTAGACGTAGAAGCTCGCGCGGTTTGTGGCCGGGAGACCGAGCTTCTGCATGAGCGGCTGGCAGCAGTGGTGGCCCGCGCGAATGGCGACTCCCTGCTCGCTGTCGAGGATCTGCGCGACGTCGTGCGGATGGACGCCGTCGACGTCGAAGAGCACGATGCCGGCCCGGCGCTCGGGGGGCGGGCCGTACGTCGTCACGCCCGGGATCTCGGCGAGCTGCTCGAGCGCGTAGGTGAGGAGCTCGCGCTCGTGGCGCTCGATGGCCTCGAAGCCGATCTCCTCCAGGTAATCGATGGCGGCGCCAAGGCCGACGGCCTCGGCCATCGGAGACGTGCCCGCCTCGAACTTCGCCGGGAGCTCGCCCCAGCTCGTCGCCTCAAAGCCGACCTTGCGGATCATGTGGCCGCCCAGGAGGAAAGGCTCCATGCCCTGAAGCAGCTCGGCCCGGCCCCACAGGAAGCCGATGCCGCTCGGCCCGAGCATCTTGTGCCCGGAGACAGCCAGGAAGTCCACGCCGAGCGCCTGCACGTCGATGCGCCTGTGCGGTGCGGCCTGGGCGGCGTCGCAGACGAGGATCGCGCCGCGCTCGTGCGCCCAGTCGGCCAGGCGCTCGACCGGGTTCACGGTGCCGAGCGAGTTCGAGACGTAGCCGGTCGCGACGACCTTGACGTCCCCGGCGCCCTCGACCGTCTCGTCGAGGAGGTCGAGCCGGAGCTCGCCGTTATCGTCGAGCGGCAGCATCCGGAAGGCGGCGCCGGTCCGGCGCGCCACGTACTGCCAAGGCACATAGTTCGAATGGTGCTCGAGCTCGGTCACGACGACGACGTCGCCGGGGCCGAGCCGGTTCAGGCCCCAGGAGTAGGCGACGAGGTTGAGGCCCTCGGTTGCATTCCGGACGAAGATGACCTCGCGCGCCGCGGGCGCATTCACGAAGGCGCGGGTCTTCTCCCGGGACTCCTCGAGGGCCTCGGTCGCGCGCGCCGCTAACCCGTAGACCCCACGGTGGACGTTTGCGTACGACGTCTCGTAGAAGTGCGTCATCGCCTCGAGCACCTGGCGCGGTTTCTGGGAGCTCGCGGCGGAGTCGAGGAACGCGAGCGGCTTGCCGTTCGACGTTTGCGAGAAGATCGGGAAATCCGCGCGGATGCGCTGGGCGTCGAGTTTCGGCTCGGTGCTCACGGCCATGGAGTCATCGTACCGGGGCACCTGCGCTAGACCGGCTCCTCGGCCACGGGCACTGTGGGCTGGGTACCCCGCGCCGCCAGGGCGCCGGCCGCCGCCGGCCGCCAGCGAGATCGTCGCGAGGAAGAGCCACATCGCATGATCCCCCTCTGCGGCTCTGAGCTGGAGCAGGATGAGCGGGCCAAGCGCAAAGCCGATCGAGGTGCTCGAGCTGAACACGCCCATGTACGCGCCGCGGATGTCCGGCGGCGCCATCCGCGCCACGATCGCCTGCGACGTCGGCACCCACAGCATCTCGCCGATGACGAAGAGGACGAGCAGGAAGACGATCGCGGCGAGGCTCGTATCCACGGTCAGGATGAGGAACGGCAGGCCCATGAGCGGGATCGCGACCAGGAGACGAAGCGCCGGCGAGTACTTCGACACTCGCCTGGTCAGCCGGAGCTGGAAGAAGGCGACGGCGGCTGCGTTGATCACGATCAGGAAGCCCCAGGTCGAAGGTGCCAGCCCGTAAGAGTCCACGACGGCGACTGGCATCGCGATCTCAAAGCCCACGTAGACGATGTAGGCGAGCACGGTCGAGCCCAGGAAGATGAGGAAGGCCTGATCGCGCCCAATCACACCCAGCGAGCTGCGCTCGGGCGAGCCTTCCGGGGAGTACGCGCCTCGGCGGGGCACCCAGCGGACAGCGACGGCGAGGGCCAGGGCGCCGAGGGCCGCGAGGCCGAGGAAAAACAGGCTCCAAAGCTCGCCCCAGAGGAGGAAGCCGCCCACAGGCGGCCCGACGACGACGCCGAGGTTCGAGGCGACGCGCACAGCTGCGAAGGCGTCCTCCTGGCGGGCCGGCTCGACGAGATCGGGCACGAGCGCCTGGCTCGCGCCGATCGAGACGCCGGATGCCGCGGAGACGCTGACGAGCAGGACGAGGCCGACGAGCACGCCGTCGGCGAAGACGAGCGCGAGCATGAGCCCGGTTTGGAGAGTGAGGCCGGTCACCATGAGCGGCTTCCGCCCGAGGCGGTCGGAGAGGTGCCCGCCGACGTACCCGAAGACCGCGCTCGCGATCGAGTTCAGGAGGAGCGCAACGCCGAGCTGCCCGTTCGAGGCGCCGAGCTCGTCGATCGCCCAGATCGCCATGTACGTCCAGAGGGACGCGAAGGCAAGCGTCTCGGCGAACGAGAAGCCGAGGAGACCTCGAAGAGCCGGGTCGACGTCGTCTCCCCAGATGACTCGGAAGAGCCGGCCAAAGGCCCGTCGTGGGAGCGGGGCGGGCGTGAGCACAGCCGCGGTCTATCAGTCGGTGGGCGTCGCGCCTCGAAGACCCGTCCGAGACCACCGTAGGCAAGGGCCGATCGTCGCGGGAGGCGGCTGAGCCGGCTCCCGCTCCAGTGCGATCGCGGCATCGCCCTTCCCGCCGCGAATCGTCATGGCCGGCGGAAGGCCGGCCGGATTCGCGGCGGCTTAAGCCTCGGGAATGCGGTCTTCCAACGCCGCGCCCAGCGTTTCCCGAACCGGCTCGAGCTCGATGCGGTCGAGGATGTCCTGGAAGAACCCGCGGACGATGAGACGCTCGGCGGCCGCTCGCGAGAGGCCGCGGGCCATGGCGTAGAAGAGCTCGTCCCGGTTTACGGGCGAGATCGTGGCCCCGTGGGTACAGCGGACGTCGTTGGCCATGATCTCGAGGCCCGGGATCGAGTCCGCGTGCGCCTGCGGGGAGAGGAGGAGATTCCGGTTCTCCTGGTACGCGTTCGTCTTCTGGGCGTCGGGCTCGACGCGGATCATGCCGCGCCAGACCGAGGTGGCCTTGTCGCGGAGGGCGCCCTTGAAGGCGAAGTCCGAAGTCGTCGAGGGCGCCTCGTGCTCCTGGAACGTGTCGTAGTCCAGGTGCTGGGAGCCGTCGGCGAAGTAGGCGCCGGTCACGCGCGAGGTCGCGCCCGGGCCGGCGAGGTCGTTCTGGATCCTGACCTTGCCCTTCTTCGAGCCGAACCCGCCTGCGACCCAGTCGAGCTCGGCGTCCCGCGCAACGCGCGCGTGGTGCGAGGCGAAGTGCCAGGTCTCCAGCGACAGGTTCTGGATGGACACGTACTCGAGCTTCGCGGCCTGCTCCACGAAGAGCTCGACGGCCGCATTCGTGTACGCGGGCAGGTCGGGCGACTCCGACGCGTACTCCTCGATGACGGAGAACTGCGACTCAGGCTCGGCGACTACGAGCAGCCGGAAGAAGAGGGAGCCGTTCTCGACCGAGTTCGCGATCTTGACGTAGAGCGGCTTCTCGACCACGACGCCCTTCGGCACCTCGACCAGGAGACCATGCTTCCAGGCGGCCGCGTTGTGGGCAGCAAACTTCTCGTCCCAGCCGACGAGCTCGTGCAGCCGCGGGTGATCCTCGGAGAGCGGCTCGAACCGAACCCCGTCGGGCGCGCGCTCGATCTCGATCCCGTCCTCGGTGACCAGGGCCGTGCCGGCCGTGTCCAGCTCGACCATGGCTCCCTCGGACGTGTCAGGAGTCTGACCCCTGACATGGCCGTTCTGGCCCCCGAAGGACTCCGGGTCGAAGCCCTTCAGGTCGGTGAAGCGCCAGGCCTCCTCGGTGGTGTCGGGCACCGGGAGCCCGCGGTAGGCCTCGAGAGCGTCGGAACGGCCCATCAGTCCGCGTACCTCCGGTGCAGGATCAGCGAGTTGCCGTCTGGATCGGTGAAGAAAGCCATGTGGCAGACACCCGAGTCGCGAGTCCCGACGAACGGCACTCCCTGCGCCTCGAGCTCCGCCTTCGCCGCCGCCACGTCGGCGACGCGGAGCGCGATCCCGCCCTCGCCGTTGCTCTTGAACCCGACTCCCTGGTCTTCAGGCCGCCAGAGCGCAAGAGTCACGTTCCCAGCCTCGAACTCCGTCGGCTCGCGCGGATTCTGCGGCGCCCGAGGACGCTTCGGTAGAACGCGATCCCGCGTTCGAGGTCCCTGACGGGCACATCCACGAAGTCGACCCGCTCGACCTGCATCGAACGCTACGGCCTACGCGTCCTCGTAGGAGGCATACCGGTGGTGGAGCATGAGGTCGTTGCCGTCCGGGTCGCGGAAGAACGCCATGTGGCACACACCGGTGTCGAGGATCTCGCCGAAGAACTCGACGCCCTTCTCCTCGAGCTCGGCCCTCGTCGCCGCGACGTCGTCGACGTGGATGGCGATGTGGCCGTTCCGCTGCGGCGCCCACTCACCCCCGAGGCGCTCCGGCTCCCAGACGCCGAAGCACGTCTCCCCGATCCAGAACTCGAAGCTCGCGTGGTCGTCGCGTCGCAGGCCGAGCGTCTCCGTGTAGAAGCGGATCGTCCGCTCGGAGTCGCGCGACGGCACCGCCACGAAGTCCAGCCCTTCGATCGCCATCGTCAGCGCTTCGCGCGGGCGGGACGAGTCCCGCCCCTACCCAACGCTGCCCTCCATCTGGAGCTGAATCAGGCGGTTCATCTCGACCGCGTACTCCAATGGAAGCTCCTTCGTGATCGGCTCGACGAACCCGGAGACGATCATCGCGCTGGCCTCGGCCTCCGAGAGGCCGCGGCTCATCAGGTAGAAGAGCTGCTCCTCGCCGATCTTCGACACCGTCGCCTCGTGCCCGATGTCCACGTTCGACTCGTCGATCCGGATGTACGGATACGTGTCGGAGCGCGACTCCTCGTCGAGGATGAGCGCGTCGCAGACCACCTTCGACTTGGCACCCGTGGCGCCCTTCGCCACCTCGAGGAGCCCGCGGTAGCCGGCCCGGCCGCCGTTCTTCGAGATCGACTTCGAGGTGATGACAGACGTCGTCTTCGGCGCGACGTGGACGCACTTGCCGCCGGCGTCCTGGTGCTGGCCCTTGCCGGCAAAGGCGATCGAGAGCACCTCTCCGTGTGCCCGCTCGCCGAGGAGCCAGATGGCCGGGTACTTCATGGTCAGCTTCGACCCGAGATTCCCGTCCACCCACTCCATCGTCGCGTCGTCGTAGGCGACGGCGCGCTTCGTGACGAGGTTGTAGACGTTGTTCGACCAGTTCTGGATCGTCGTATAGCGGGCGCGGCCTCGCGGCTTGACGATGATCTCGACGACCGCTGAATGGAGCGAGTCGGTCGTGTAGATCGGCGCCGTGCAACCTTCGACGTAATGCACGTAGGCGTCCTCGTCGACGATGATCAACGTCCGCTCGAACTGGCCCATGTTCTCGGCGTTGATCCGGAAGTAGGCCTGGAGCGGCATCTCGAGCCGGACCCCCGGTGGAATGTAGATGAACGACCCGCCCGACCAGACGGCCGAGTTCAGGGCCGCGAACTTGTTGTCGTTCTGCGGGATGACCGTCCCGAAGTACTGCTTGAAGACGTCCTCGTGCTCGCGGAGGGCGGTGTCGGTGTCGAGGAAGATGACGCCCTTGTCCTCGAGCTCCTTCTGGAGCTTGTGGTAGACGACCTCGGACTCGTACTGCGCCCCGACGCCTGCGAGGTACTTCTTCTCCGCCTCCGGGATCCCGAGCTTGTCCCAGGTGTCCTTGATGTCCTTCGGCAGGTCCTCCCAGGAGTTGGCCTGCTTCTCGGTGGGGCGGATGTAATAGAAGATGTTCTCGAAGTCGATCTCGGCGACGTTCCCGCCCCACTCCGGAAGCGGCCGTGCGAAGAAGTACTCGAGCGACCTGTGGCGGAACCGCCGCATCCAGTCGGGCTCGTCCTTGTGTGAGGAGATGGCATCGACGAGCTCGTGCGAGAGCCCGCGGCCGGACTTGAAGAAGTAGTCCTCGTCTACGTGGAAGCCGTACTTGACCTCGTAGTCGGAACCGATGCCCTGGACGATCTCGGACTCGGTCGTTGTCATCAGCTCTCACCTCCCGCCGTCGCAGCCACAGGCATGAACGCCTCGTAGCCCTCGGCCTCGAGCTTGTGTGCGAGCTCCGGGCCGCCCTCCTCGACGATCCTGCCGTCGGCGAAGACGTGCACGTAGTCGGGCTCGATGTAGTTCAGGATCCGCTGGTAGTGCGTGATGATGAGCGCGCCCATGTCGGGCCCGACGAGCGAGCGCACGCCCTTCGCGACGATCCGAAGCGCGTCGATGTCGAGACCCGAGTCGGTCTCGTCGAGGACGGCGATACGCGGCTTGAGAAGCGCCATCTGGAGGATCTCGACGCGCTTCTTCTCGCCGCCCGAGAAGCCCTCGTTCAGGTACCGGCTCGTCATCTCCTTCGGAACCTTGAGCGCTTCCATCGCCTCGGTCAGCTCCTTGCGGAACTCCGGAATCTTGATCGGGTCGTCCTCGCCGCCGTTTCGCGCTTTCCGAAGCGCGTTCACGGCAGAGCGAAGAAAGCTCGCCACGGTGACGCCGGGAACGGCGTGCGGATACTGGAAGGCGAGGAAGAGGCCGCGCTGGGCTCGCTCGTCGGCTTCCATCTCGACGACGTCCTCGCCGTCGAGGAGGATCTCGCCCTCGGTGATCTCGTAGGCCGGATGGCCCATGAGCGCGTAGGCGAGCGTGGACTTGCCGGAGCCGTTCGGCCCCATGATCGCGTGCACCTCGCTCGGATCGACCGTGAGGTCGACTCCGCGGACGATCTCCGTGCCGTCCTCGAGGGAGACGTGCAGGTTCTTGATCTCGAGTAGTGCCAAGCTCGTAACAGCCTTTCCGTAGTCTTAGGCGGGCCTGGGCAGCCCGCTCGTGACAAACCCAGTCTAGCGGCTCTCGCCCGGCCGCCCGAACCGCTTCCAGGCCCTGTACCCGGTGCTATCCTCGCCGTATGCCCAGTATCGGGGCTCCAGAGCTCATCATCCTCCTCGTCGTCCTTCTCCTCGTCTTCGGACCTAAGCGACTGCCCGAGATGGGCCGGTCCGTCGGCCGCGGGATCAGGGAGTTCAAGGACTCGGTCTCGGGCAACGAGAAGCCCGAGGAGCAGCAGGCCAACCACCCGCCGGCCGAGGTTCCCGCCTCACCGGAGAGCTCGGTCACGAAGAAGAGCGACACCGAGCGCGTCGCGAGCTAGAGGTCGCTTCCGGTGAGGCTTCCGCGCCGCCTGGGTCACGGCGACAGCGTCACGCTGGTCGAGCATCTCGACGAGCTGCGCACGCGGCTCGTCATCAGCCTGCTGACGCTGGCCGTCGCCTTCGGAGTGATCTATCCGTTCCACGAAGAGCTGATTCGCGCGCTCAACCGGCCTCTGCCGGATGGAACGCAGCCGATCACGATCGCGCCGGCCGAAGCATTCATGACCTCGCTCTCGGTCTCGATCTACGCCTCCTTCGCGGTCGCGCTGCCGATGCTGCTCTGGCAGCTCTGGTCATACCTCGCACCTGCGTTCCAGGAGACGAACCAGCGAGCAGTCGCCCGCGTCGTCTTCGTCGCAACTTTGCTCTTCGCAGGCGGTGTCGCCTTCGGCTACTTCGTCGCCCTGCCCCGAGCAATGCCGTTCCTGCTCGGGTTCGACTCCGAGCTCTACAACATCCAGATCCGGGCCCGCGACTACTACCGGTTCGCGACGATGGTGCTGTTCGGCCTCGGCGCGCTCTTTCTCGTGCCGATCCTCGTGCTCGGTCTGGTGCGCCTACGGATCGTCTCCGCGGCGACGTTCAGGCGCCAGTGGCGGATCGGCGTCGTCTTCTGCACGGTCGTCGCCGTGATCCTGCCCGGCGTCGACCCGATCACGACGCTCATGATGATGGCGCCGATCTTCACGCTCTACTTCGGCTCGATCTGGGCCGCGGTCTACTTCGAGCGCCGCTGGTCGAGGAACTGGAGCACGCACGGCGAACCGCTCGCGGGAGCGGGCGAGTCCTAAGGAGGTCAGAAGGGCATGGGAACAGTCGGACTCTGGGGCATCATCGTGGTCGTCGCGGTGATCGTGCTCCTCTACGGCGCCAAGCGGCTGCCGGACATGGCTCGCTCGCTCGGCCGAAGCTCGAAGGAGTTCAAGGAGGCGCTCTCCGAGGCGCCCGACGAGTTTCGGGACGGCATGCACGACGCCGAGGTTGGCGAGGCCGAGCCCGTCCGAAGCGGGCCGACCGCGCGCGAGCTCGAGCTCGAACGCGAGCTCGAGGCGGAGCGCGCCAGACGCGGCGAGGCAGGCGCACCGACCGGCTCCGACGGCGCCACGCGCTAGGAGGGTTCCCGGGAATCGGAAGCCGCTACGCTGGGTCAGCCGGCCCGAAATGACGTAGCGGCCAAGCGCCGGCGTGACGACCTGAAAGGAGAGACGGATTGGCACGAGCTCCCTCGCAACGGCCGTCGCAGCGCCGCGGCCGTAGCCGCGTGCCCACGCCTCCCCGAACCGCCGCCTCCACACCGAAGCGCTCGTCTGCCGGCTACGAGGACACGATGTTCTTCAGCCGGCTGCGGCGCCGCGCGAAGTGGGTCTTCCTCGCGCTCGCGGCAGTCTTCGCGCTCTCCTTCGTCTTCCTCGGGGTCGGCGCCGGAGGGTCAGGCGTCGGCGACTACCTGGCCGACCTCTTCAGCGGCGGCGGGACAGACGACACCCCGTCCATCAGCGAAGCACGGGCGAAGGTGGAGGCGAATCCGAACGACCTCGAGGCGCGGCGCGAGCTCGCCACCGCGCTTCAGACGAACGGACAGATCGCCGAGGCGATCACGCAGCTCGAGCGCTATACGGAAGGGCGCCAGAACGACGCCGATGCTCAACTGAGCCTGGCAGCCCTCCTCGGCGCACGGGCGCAGGAGCAGCAGGCCGATCTCGCCGCCGCGCAGGCCGGGGTCACCGGCTCGGGCTTCGCGCAGGAGATCACCGACCCCTCGAGCCCGCTCGCTCAGAGCTTCTCCGGGCCCATCACGCGGCTCGAGCAGGAGCGCACCGCGACCGAGGTCAACGAGCTCATCCTCGAAGCCACGACGACGTACCGTCAGCAGGCGGAGGTCTGGACGAAGCTCACGGAGCTCCAGCCGGAGGAGCCGAGCCACTACCTCCAGCTCGGGCAGGCGCACTACCTCGCCGGCTCGACTCCCGACGCGATCACCGCCTGGGAGGAGTTCCTCGAACTCGCTCCGGACGATCCGAACGCGCCGCTCATCCGCCGCCAGATCCGAGCGCTCGAGCAGTCCGCTCCCGAGGCCGGGGGCTAGATCAGCCCGCTAAGGTACGCCGGACTTCAGGACGGAATGACGATGAACTTCGACATCAAGACAGAGCAAGCGGGCGACGACGCCTACGTGATCGCCCTCGCCGGCGAGGTCGACCTTTACACGGCACCGGAGTTCAAGCAGCAGCTCCTCGACGTGATCGGCGAGGGTGCCAAGCACGTCGTCGTCGACTTCTCCTCGACGACGTTCATCGACTCGACGACGCTCGGAGTGCTCGTGGGCGGCGTCAAGCGCCTGCGCCCGGCCGGCGGTCAGCTGTCGATCGTGTGCAGCGACCGGAACATCACCAAGATCTTCGAGATCACCGGGCTCGACAAGGTCTTCCCGATCCACGAGACGCGGGAAGAGGCGCTCGCGAGCTCGAGCGAGGCCGCCCCGACCTAGCCGTTGCGGCGCCTGCTCCTCCTCGGGGTGGTTCTCGGCGCGACGGCCCTCGCGTCGGTCGGCTGCGCGGGCGAGACGACCGAGTCGAGCGGCGCGAGCCTCCAGACCGGGCAGCAGCTGTTCGTCGAGTCGTGCGGCGGCTGCCACGTCATGCAGGCGGCCAACACGCAGGGGCAGATCGGCCCGAACCTCGACGACGCCTTCGGCTACTCGCGCACGCACGACTTCGAGGAGAGCACCTTCTTCGAGGTCGTGCTCGGCCAGATGGAGATCCAGATCCCGCCGATGCCCGACTTCGACGAGGAGGGGACGAAGGACTACCTCCCCGAGGACGACCGGATCGCGATCGCGGCCTTCGTCTCTCAGTGCTCCTGGGTGAACGCGGAGGACATCCCAGCCGGCTGCGGCGCAGACACCGGGTCTGCCGATTCGACCGACGGCGAGACGATCTTCAATGCGAACTGCGCGAGCTGCCACGCGTTCGAGGCCGCCGGCGCGAGCGGCGAGATCGGCCCGAACCTCGACGAGTCGTCGATCGCCCTCGAGGCCGCGATCGAGCAGATCAGAGCCGGTGGCGGCGGGATGCCGGCCTTCGCGGACACGCTGAACGACGAGCAGATCGAGGCAGTAGCCCAGTACATCGTCGACGGCTCGTAGCCGCGCCAAGCCCGTTCTCGCGTCGGCGGGAACCTTGTGTGCGCTTCGAGCGTCAAATCGGCATGCGGCCACGGTCCGGAGTCCTGGTTGCGCTCTCAGCTGCATCGGCGGCGCTGCTCATAGCGGCCTGCGGCGCAGCTGAATCCCGCGACCCTGGTTCTGACACGGGCGCAGCGAGCTCCTGGCGGGCGGTCCCGGCCAGCCCGTTGAGCCCTCGCGAAGGAGCACTCGGCCTCTGGACGGGCGACGAGGCCCTCCTCATCGGCGGGAGCGACGCGCCCCCGTGCCCCCCGAACGCCGATTGCACGGCTCCGGACATCCCTCCGCTTGCCGACGGCGCCGCCTTCGACCCGCGGACAGGTACATGGCGTCGAATCGCCGACGCTCCGGTCCCGTTCGACTGGGCTCAGGGACTCGTCCTCGACGGAACCGCCTTCTTGTGGATCCCAGGCAGCCTGGGCAGACCGAACGCCGACCCTGCCTTCCTCGCCTATCGGATCGAGGAGGACCGCTGGGAGGAACTGCCTTTTCCGGTGGACGATCTCGACTGGTACCACGGGATCGTGCAGGCGGGCGAGCGAATCGTCGCCTACTCCGGAAGCGACGAGCAGGGCGAGCGGCCGGACTTCATCTTCGACCCTGCCACCAACTCGTGGAGCAAGCTCCTGGCCGATCCGCTTTCTCCTTCGTTCGGCCGCTCGATGATCTGGAGCGGGCAAGAGCTCGTTCTCTTCGACCACGAGATCGTCCCGAACCCCGGGGCCGAGGAGCCGATGTTCACCCGTGCGGCGGCGCTCGATCTCGGGCAGGGCTCGTGGCGGCGGCTGCCGGACTCCCAGATCCTCGCGACCGGCCCCTGGGCGCTGGACGGCGGGCGTCTGATCAACCCCACGCTCGGTGGCGCCGACGGCGGGGAGGTCGGCAACTACGGCCGCAGCTATCCGTACGGCGGCATCCTCGACTCGGCCAGGGGCGAGTGGTCAGCGCTCCCCGACCCGCCCCAGGGCGAGGAGGACTTCGGCAGCGGCGTGCTCACCGAGTCCGGCGGCCACTACTTCGGCTACCAGGGCTGGATCCTCGACTCGACCGACAACACGTGGATCGGAATCCCGCCGCTCGACGTCGGCGAGCTCGTCACCGACCGAACAGTCGTCGCCGCAGGAGCCGACCTGCTCGTCTTCGGCGGCGCGCGCTGGGACTCGAACGGCTTCGAGGCCACGCTTCTCGCCGACGCCTGGATCTGGTCACCCCCGGTCAGCGGCTCCGGCTCGTCCGCCGCTCAGAGCTCGGCGGAGTCGTCGGACGCGTCGTCGGAGAGTTCCGTCTCCGTCCCGGACGTGGTCGGACTCACCGAAGGCGAAGCGGTGAAGGCACTCGGGGCGGCGGGGCTCGTCGCGAACGTTCGCTACGACGACGAGGCCCCGCGGACGGGCGAGGTGTTCCGCTCCGATCCGGAGGCAGGCAGCGAGCTCCCCGGCGGCGCGGTCATCGTCCTCTCGATCGCATACGAGCCGCCCTTGCCGATGCCGACGCCCGCGCAGGAGCAAGGCGCCGTCCCCAAGGCGTTCAGCAGGCTGATCAAAGGTCACCCCGAGGTCTTCTTCGGCCTGTACCGGGACGCAACGGGGACGCTGGTTGTCGTGTTCGGCCCCGGCGTCGATCCCGACAGGTGGAAGGATCGCCTGACCGCGGCCTCGCAGAGCATCAACTACCCGACGGAGGACAGCGGCTATCGAACGGATAACTGCTCGCGCGACGAGAAGAGCCTTCGAGTGCTGCAAGACGAGATCGCGAGAACGAGGAAGGACTGGTCCGAGAACAATCGCCTCGCGTTCGGCGTCTGGGTGCAGCCCGAGACCTGCACCGTGCGCGTCGAGAGCGACAAGCTGACGCCTGCCGATATCGGCGCGTTAGTCGCCCGCTACGGCACAGCGCTCAGCTTCAACACGAGCGAGGGCGCTGCTCCCATCCTCCTGCCTTTGATCGACTAGGGGCGTCGCCACGTGTGGATAGACAGTGCGTCTTGCGCTCGCGTCACTCCACGTCGTTCGTCCGAAGGCTGGCCGAGACGAGAACATCGTCCGCCTTGAAGTGTCGTAGGGCTTCTCGAAGCGCTTTCAGCGGGTCGGCGTCTCCAACTGTGCCCCGCGCGGCGACGGTGCCGTTCTCGAGCATCGACGCGACCTCGTCCGCCCGCCTCGCCGCGGCCGCTCGCACTTCCTCGGCCGCCTCGTCGTAGCGACCGCCGGTAGACCGCCCCGGCACCACCACGAGCACCTCTGCAGCCACGCCTCCGAGCCGGCGCGCGACCTCCGTACGCAGCGCCTCCGTTCCCGCAGTCGCGTCCGCCACCACAAGGAGGCGGTTCACGCCGACCGGCCCGGAGCGGTCCCAGACCGCGGGCTCGTGGACCTTGGGCTCCGAGCGGATGTAGACGCCGACCGCGACGCCGAGCGCAAGCGCGAGGAAGACGGCGATCCCAACCCAGCGGCCGCCGAAGACGACCGCGAGGGCAAGAGCGAGAAAGCACACCGCGGCGACGAGGACGAAGCTGAACGCCTCCGCCTCGGTGCGAAGCGGGTTCCGCAACGCGGTCTCCTTAGATGACGTAGACGGTCACGTAGACCACGATCCACATGACGTCCACGAAGTGCCAGTAGATGCCCGGCAGCTCGACGCCCAGATGGTCGTGCGCCGCGGGCCCGAAGTGACCGCGCACCGAGCGGATGAGCGCGTAGAGCAGAAGGTTCAACCCGACGAAGACGTGGAGCCCGTGTAGGCCCGTCAGCCCGTAGAACGTCGAGCCGAACGCGAGATCGCTGGGCGCGAAGCCGAGCCGCGTGTACTCCCGCGCCTGGATCAGGAGGAACGTCAGGCCGAGCAGGAACGTCAGCCCGAGGCCGGCAACGAGCCCCGCGCGGTGATTGCGCTTGATGGACTGGAGAGCCCAGTGCATCGTGAAGCTCGAGCTCACGAGGATGATCGTGTTCAGGAGCGCGAGGTAGACCGGGAGCTCGAAGGGCTCGGGCGGCCACGTCTCGACCTCGTTCACGACCCGGGCGAAGAAGTAGATCGTGAAGAACGACCCGAAGAGCATCACCTCGGAGGCGATAAAGAGGTAGATCCCGAGGAGCCGGGCGTCGACGCGGGAGCTCTGGTGTGCCGCCGGCGGATGGGCGCCGTGCTCGTGGGCGTGCGCGTGCGCAGTCATGGAGTCTCTAGCCCGCCGCCGCCCGCGCTTCGCTCGGCTCCACCACAACGTGTGTGACCGGGAGGCCGGTTGCCTCCTTCACTCGTTCCACGAGGTCACGGCGCATCCAGCCCGAGGTCGAGCTGGGAAAGGTGGAGATGATGATCTCGTCGACTCGCTCGTCGTGGACGGCGTTCGTGACCGCGGAGTAGGGATCGCCGTCCCCGATGTGCCCGGTCGCCTCGACCCCCGCCGCTCGGAGCTGCCTGAGCGCGGCCTCGAGCCGTCGTTCGACGCCGCTCTCGTCGGCGGGTGCGACGAGCGTGAAGTCGGCCGCCGATTCCTTGGCACGCTCGCGAATCACCTCGAGGAGGGGCTCGCCGACGATCGTCTGGTTCGCGACGACGAGGACGTGTGCCGTCTCACGCTCAGCCTCGAGGTCGACGACGACGTGCTCGAGCGGAATCGAGCCCGCGCACTTCCGGGCGCGGTCGATGAAGTTGCCTCGGAGCCAGCCCGAGCGGACCTGAGGGTGAGTCGAGACGATGATCTCGTCGGGCTGGTACTCCTCGATGCCGTCACGGAGAGCCTGGAGCGGATCCGGATCGACGACGGCGCCCCGGGCCGCGATGCCCGCCTCGTGGAGGAGATCGAGCGTACGGCGCACCCTCCGCTCCGCCGCCGAGCGGCGACTTGTCTCGTACACGACGAAGCCGGCCCGCGAGTCGTTCTGCGGGCTGATCACCGTGACGCGAACCTGACCCGACGAGCCGCGGCTCTTCAGGGCGTCGATGAGCGTCTTGCCTGCGACTGTCTCGTTCGCGAGGACGAGGATGTGGCGCGGCTCGGCCGCGCTCACCTGACGACGACCTCCTCGGCCTCACGCTCACGCTCTCCGGCCTCCTCGCCCTCCTCGGGCAAGACCGCGTGCCGGGCCCCGCGGACGCCGTACTCATACGGGCTCCCGACGACCTGCGGGATCGCGTCGAAGTTGAAGATCGGCGGCGGCGAGGAGACCTGCCACTCGAGCGTGAGCGCGCGCCACGGGTTCCCGGGCGCCGGCTCGCCGCGCCGCCAGCTCACGATCATGTTGTAGAGGAAGACGAGCGTCGAAGCGCCGAGCCCGAACGAGGCCACGGAGATGATGAAGTTGAGCGTCCCGAACTCCGGCGCGTAGTCGGCGACCCGGCGCGGCATCCCCTGAAGGCCGAGCCAGTGCATCGGGAAGAACGTGACGTTGAACCCGACGAACGTCAGCCAGAAGTGGATCTTGCCCAGCCGCTCGTCGTACATCCGGCCGGTCATCTTCGGGAACCAGTAGTAGATCCCCGCGAAGATCGTAAAAAGCGACCCGCCGAAGAGGACGTAGTGGATGTGAGCGACCACGTAGTACGTGTCGCTCGCGTGGATGTCGATCGGCACCGAGGCGAGGTAGATCCCGGAGAGCCCGCCCAGGACGAACATCGACACGAACCCGACCCCGAAGAGCATCGGGGTGGTGAATCTGATCCGTCCCTCCCATAGGGTCGCTAACCAGCTGAAGACCTTGATGCCGGTCGGGACGGCGATCAGGAACGAGGTCACCATCATCGGGATCCGCAGCCAGTTCTGCATCCCGGACACGAACATGTGGTGCGCCCAGACCGAGAAGCCGAGGACCAGGATCGCCATCAGCGAGAGGGCCATCAGGCGGTAGCCGAAGATCGGCTTCCGCGAGAACACGGCGATCACCTCCGAGGCGATGCCGAAGCCGGGCAGCATCATGATGTAGACCGCCGGGTGCGAGTAGAACCAGAAGATGTGCTGGTACGCCAGCACGTTCCCACCCTCGTTCGGGTCGAAGAAGTTGAAGTGCAAGACCCGGTCGAGCAGGATGAAGAACTGCGAGCCGGCAATGAACGGCGTCGCGATCACGACGAGCGTCGAGGTCGCGAAGTTCGCCCAGACGAGGAGCGGCATGCGCCAGAAAGTCATCCCCGGCGCGCGCATCGTGATGATCGTGACCAGGAAGTTGAGCGCGGTCATGATCGAGCTCGCGCCCGCCCACTGGACCGCCATCTGGAAGAAGATGTTCGAGTCCGGCGCGACCTCCGAGAGCGGCGCGTAGTTCGTCCACCCAGCCGCGAACGGGCTCACGATGTAGCTTGCGAGCATCATCAGGCCGGCGATGGGGAGGAGCCAGAACGACAGCGCGTTCAGGCGCGGGAAGGCCATGTCCGGCGCGCCGATCATGAGCGGGATGACGTAGTTCCCGAGCCCTGCGAACGCCGGGATGATGAAGAGAAAGATCATGAGCGACGCGTGCACCGAGAAGAGGCCGTTGTAGGTCTCCGTGTCCACGAACTGCGAGCCCGGCTGTGCCAGCTCGGCGCGAATGAACATCGCCATGAGCCCAGCGGCGATGAAGAAGAAGATCGTCGTGACGACGTACTGGACGCCGATCACCTTGTGGTCGGTGTTGACGCGGAAGTAGTCGCGCCAGCTCCGGGCCCCGTGCCCGGAGTGGTCCTCGGGCTCGGTCGGCTTGCCCATCATGTAGCGGCCCCAGTAGTCGAAGCCGCCGATCCCGATCAGGAATCCGAACGGGACGACCGTGAGGAGGGTCGTGACCCAGGGCTGGAAGTCGAGGATCGGGTCGTAGTCGAGAGCCCAGCGGGCGCCCGCAACGGCGCCGGTCGAGAGCGCGAGGAAGAGAGGCGTCATCCACAGCGCGCGCAGCCAGCCAGGGCCGGTCCAGCGGCGGAGCCCGCGGCGCGGCGGCGGAGCCCCGTGGGGCGAGTGCGTCGGAGGGTGGTGACTCGTCTCGACCGCCATCAGCACCTACCGCCCGGTCGCCTCGAGCAGGTAGTCCACGAGCGCGTCGAGGCTCTCGGGAGGGATTCGCTCGCCGTAGTCCTGAGGCATGACTCCGGGCTGGAATCCCTGGGAGATCTCCTCGTTCGGCTCGACGATCGCAGTCTCCACGTAGTCGGCGTCCACCCCTTCGAGGACAGTATCGAGGTTGGGCCCGACCTGAGCCGTGGAGCCGGCATCCTCGAGCGCATGGCAGCTGCCGCAGCCGAGCTCCGCGAAGATCGCCGCGCCGTCGGCCCCGCCGCCGCCATCGCCGCCGCCTCCCCCGCCGGCGGCGGCTCCTTCGGGCTGCTCCTCGAGCCACGCCGCGTAATCCTCGGATGAGAGCACGCGCGCCTGCGCCCGCATCACGGAGTGGCCGAGCCCGCAGAGCTCGGTACAGATCACCTCGTAGGTTCCAAGCTCTTTCGGGGTCACCTTGACGCTCGTCGTGATGCCCGGCACCGCGTCCTGCTTCATCCGGAACTCCGGCACCCAGAACGAGTGGAGGACGTCCTTCGCGGTCAGCCGGAGCTCGACCGGGGTGCCCTGCTCCAGGACGAGCTCCCCGGTCATTCGGTCGCCTGCGTTCGGATAGCTGAAGCTCCACGCGAACTGCTGCGCGGTCACGTTCACGACCCGTGTCCCCTCCGCGACGTTCTGGACGTCGAGGAGCGCCCAGCCGCTGATCCCCGAGATCGCCGTCACGAGAATCGTCGGGATGAGCGTCCAGACGATCTCAAGCCGCGTGTTGCCGTGGATCGGCTTTCCGTCCTCCAGGTCGTCAGGCGCCGCGCGGAACTTCCAAACCGCATAGATCGTGACGGCCGCAACGAGCGCGAAGATCACGATGCAGATGATCGTGACCACCCAGTAGGTGAGGTCGATCGCCTCGCTCTCGTCGCTGGCGCCCTCAGGCAGCCAGGGGATGACGACCGCCACCACGGCTACGGCCGCGCCGACCACGAGGCCGACGAGCACCATCTGGATGATCGACCGTCTACGCAAGCGTGAAAGCGGGCTGGCCCGGCGCGAACCCTAACCGAAGCGCCCGCCGTGAGCCCCCGACAAGATCGTGCGCTTTCGGGCTTGCCTCAGCCGACGGGTTCACGTTTCTCGAGCGTTCCCGTGGGGGAGATCCAGAACGTGCCGAGAGCGATCTGGAGCGGCTCGATCTCGTTCGGCCTCGTCAACGTGCCGGTGCGGATGTACAGCGCGATTGACGAGCAAGACCTCCATTTCCACTACGTCCACGAGCCGGACGGGAGCCGGATCGGCTACGAGAAGGTCTGCAAAGAGGAGGGCAAGCCGGTCCCAGACTCCGAGATCGTCCGGGCCTTCGAGTGGGAGAAGGACGAGTACGTCTACATGTCGGACGAGGACTTCGAGGCCGCAGAGCCCGAGACCCACAAGACGATCGACATCCGCGACTTCGTGCCCTACGAGGAGATCGACCCGATCTACTTCGAGCGGACGTACTACCTCGGGCCTGCCGCAGGCGGCGAGCGGGTCTACGCCCTGCTCGTGCAGGCGATGGAAGAGGCGAACCTGGCGGCGATCGCCAAGTACGTGATGCGCTCGAAGCAGCATCTCGGCTGTCTGCGGATCCGCGAGGGGACGATCACGCTCGAGAAGATGTTCTTCGCCGACGAGATCCGGCCGGTCGACGAGATCGCGCCCGACGGGGTCGCGATCGACAAGGGTGAGCTCGAGATGGCCAGGCAGCTAATCGCGTCTTTCGCCGGCAGCTTCGACGTCGACAAGTACGAGGACACCTACCGGGACGCGCTCTGCGAGATCATCTCGGCCAAGCGGAAGGGCAAGTCGCCGCCGAAGCCGAAGGAGCAGCCCGAGCGACCTCCCGATCTCCTCGACGCGTTACGAGCGAGCCTCGAGGCGGCCGGTGGTGGCGGCGGCACCGGTGCGAAAGGCGAACTCGGCGCGCTCTCGAAGGACGAGCTCTACGACCTCGCCAAGGAGGCAGACATCCGCGGGCGCGCGGACATGTCGAAGGACGAGCTGGTAACGGCCCTCAAGAGCGGTAGGGCGGCTCGACCAACCTGAACCTCTGGTTAAGACGCACTGGCCCCGCCGGCGGCTCCCTACCTTGGCTCGTAGGGGCGAGGCATGCCTCGCCCGGCCGCCGGGCCGCCTCCTAAGCCGAAACCAAGGGCAGCGGCTTGACGATGCCGACGCCGCGCTCTCGCTCGGTGGCGGCGATCGCCTCCGCGAGCTCGACGATCGCCCGGGAGACCTCGGCCTCCGGCTCGGCGAGCACCATCGGCTCGCCGCGGTCGCAGTAGGCGCCGAGCTCGGGGTCGAACGGGATGCGGCCCAGGACGGGCTTTCCGATCTCGGCGGCCAGCGCGTCGCCGCCACCGGTACCGAAGAGCTCCTGGCCCGTGCCGACGAGGCACGACATGTTCTCGGCCACCCCGAGGAGCCGCAGGTTTGTCTTGACCGCCATCTGCGCCGCCCGGACCGCAACCTGCTGCGCCGCTGCGTGAGGGGTCGTCACGACGACGACCTCGGCTCGCGGCAGGAGCTGGCCGAGCGAGATTGCGATATCGCCGGTGCCCGGCGGCATGTCGACGACGAGCGTGTCCAGGTCGCCCCAGTGGACATCCGAGAGGAACTGCTCGAGCGCCCGGTGGAGCATCGGCCCGCGCCACATGACCGGCTGGTTCTCGTCCAGGAACATGCCGATCGAGATCACCTTCAGGTCACCCCGGACGGGCGGGACGATCATCTTGTCGACGACGACAGGCTTCTGGTCGATGCCGAGCATGTGCGGGATCGAAAACCCGTAGATGTCCGCGTCGACGACACCGGTCTTGTGGCCGAGGCCCGAAAAGGCCGCGGCCAGGTTGGCGGTGAGCGACGACTTCCCGACTCCACCCTTGCCGCTCGCGATCGCGATCACGCGGGTCTTCTCGTCGACGGACATGCCCTGGCTCCTGGGCGCCACTCCGCCGCGAAGCCGCGCGGTCAGCGCCTCCTTCTCCTCCTGGCTCAGGACGTCGAAGGAGAGTTCGACAAGCTCGATACCGTCGAGTGGCAGTAGCTCGCGGTCGACCTGCTCCTGGAAGCTCGCCCGGAGCGGACACCCGACGACCGTGAGCGCGATCGTGACCTCGGCGGTCCCGTCGTCTCGAACCTCCGCGCGACGCACCATCCCGAGCTCGACGACGGAGCGGCCGAGCTCCGGATCGATGACCCGCGCCAGGGCGGAATCAAGCTGCTCGCGAGACGGTGGCATCACGACCTAACGTAGCAGGGCTAGGATCTGTCAAAGAGCTGTCCAACAGCAGCCGAGGCCCCATTGAACATCCAGGCAATCGCGCGGAAGACCGGCGTTCCGTCCGCCACCCTTCGCAAGTGGGAGCAGCGTTACGGGGTGCTCGAGCCCGCGCGAACTCCCGGCGCGCACCGCCGCTACTCGGAGCGAGACGTACTCCGGGTGGAATGGTTGAAGGCGCGGCTCGCCGAGGGTTATCGGATCAGCGAGGCGGCGCGGCTCCTTGCAGGGAGCAGCGAAGCACCGCCGGGAAGCCCGGCGGAGCTCGTCGACGAGATGGTCGCCGGCGCCGTTCAACCGAGCCCCGAGCGCGTCGTCAGGTCGGTCGACCAGGCCTTCGCGCTCCTCGGCGCCGAGGACGCGATCTCGGAGGTGCTCCGGCCTGCTCTCGACCGGATCGGCGAGCTCTGGAGCGCCGGCGAGGCGACGGTCGCTCAAGAGCACCAGCTCACCGAAATCCTCCGCGGCAAGCTCGTCTCGCTCCTGAACGGCGCCGTCAGCGGCACGCATGGGCGGATCGTCCTCGCCTGCGTTCCCGAGGAGCGGCACGAGTGCGGCCTCCTGGCTCTGGGAGTTCTGCTCCACGCGGCCGGCTGGCAGGTCGTTTACCTCGGCGCCGATACCCCGCTCGCGCACGCCTTCGAGCTTGCGGAAGAAGTCGACGCGAACGCAATCGGATTCTCGGCGACGATGGAGGGCGCCGCCGCGCAGGCCGAGCCGGAGCTCGATCGCCTCGAGAGCTCGTCCCCCTCACTGAGGGTGATCCGCGGCGGGCCGGGCTGGAACGGGAGCACCGCCCGAGAGGCCCTGGCGAACCTCGAGGCGGTCACGAGCCTCTAGCTAGGAGGTCCGGCGGCCGCGTCGTAGAGGAGGAAGTGCACGTCGCTCGCCCTGGTCACGGCCTCGCCTGGGCCCTCGTCGGGCTCAGCTTCACGCTCGGGCTCGCGTTCGACGCGGAGGCAGACGACGCCGCGGCGAAACCGATTCGCGTCACGAGCTCGCTGCCCGGCTGGGTGGCGCCTGGCGGGCGTCTCGAGGTACGCGGCGTCGCCTATCCCGACGAGCGGGTCGTCCTCCGCGCCGGCGGTCGCATGGTCGCGCAGAGCCGAAGCGGCCCACTCGGCGACTACGCGCTTCGCGCGCGACTGGCGGGCACGGGCCTAAGGCGTCTCAAGGTCGAGGCCGGCGGACGGGCGCAGCGCGTGGGTCGCGTCCGCGTGCGACCGCTTAGGCTCTTCGCGGTGGGCGACGTGGCGTTCGGCGAGGGAGTCGGTGCGGCCATTCGCCGCTACGGGCCCCGCTATCCGTGGCTTCGAGTCGCACGCGTTCTCAGGAGGGCAGACGTGGCCGTCGCGAACCTCGAGACCGCCGTCTCGCGACGCGGCGCGCCGTGGCCGGGAAAGGAGTTCACGTTCCGCGGCCCGCCTGCGGCGCTTCGAGCAGCCGCGCGCTTCGCCGGCCTCGACGTCGTGAGCCTCGCCAACAATCACTCGCTCGACTACGGCCGTACGGCGTTCTCGGACACGCTTCGGGCGATCCGGAGATACCGCCTCCTGAAGATGGGCGGTGGCCGCGACCTCGTACGCGCCCGCAGGCCGGCCGTCGCCGAGCTCGGCGGGCTCAGCGTCGCCTTCCTCGGCTTTTCGGATGTCCGGCCGCTCGGCTTCGGCGCCGGGCCGGGCCGCTCCGGTACCACGCCCGCCTTCCCCTGGTACGTCGCCGCGGACGTGCGACACGCGCAGAGGAAGCACGACCTCGTCGTCGCGTACTTCCACTGGGGAATCGAGCGCGACGGCTCGCCGAGCGCCCGCCAGCGCCGGCTGGGCAACCTGGCTCTGCGAAGCGGCGCCGACGTCGTGCTGGGCTCGCACCCGCACGTGCTCCAGCCGCGGGAGCGGCGAGGCGCGAAGGGGCGCAAGCTCGTCGCCTGGAGTCTTGGCAACTTCGTCTTTACGGGCACGTCGGCCTGGACGCGCACGACCGGCATCCTCAAGCTGAAGCTCGGCCGCAAGGGCGTGCTCGACACGGGCTGGCGGCGCGCGCGCATCGTTAACTCCCAGCCACAGCTCGGATGACCTTCGACCCGCTCCTGACGAGGCACGAGGGCGAGCTCGTCGTGCTCGAGCCGCTCGGTCCTGAGCACCGCGAGGGGCTCGCTGCGGCCGCCGCCGACCCCGAGGTCTGGCGCTGGCTCAACACGGTCTCCCACGAGCCCGAGGCGTTCGCGCGCTGGTTCGACGACGCCCTCGCCGAAGCGAGGGCGGGCGTCTCGGCTCCCTACGCGATCCTCCTCCGCGAGACGGGCGAGCCCGTCGGCTCCTCCCGGTACCTGACCCTGCGCCCGGAGCACCGCGGGCTCGAGATCGGCTACACCTGGCATACACGGCGCGCGTGGGGGACGGGAGTGAACGTGGAATCGAAGCTGCTGCTCCTGCGCCACGCCTTCGGGCCGCTCGGTTGCATGCGGGTGGAGTTCAAGACAGACGCCCGAAACGAGCGCTCCCGCGGCGCCCTCGCCGCGCTCCCCGCGCAGTTCGAGGGCATCTTCCGGAAGCACATGCTCGTCCGCGGAGGCGAGTTCCGGGACTCCGCTTACTACTCGATCACGGACGACGACTGGCCCGCGGTCGAGGCGGCGCTCATGGGGCGGCTCGAGCGGCTGCGCCGAGGCGACTAGCGAGCTCCGCACAGACCTCTGGCGTGCTCCCGGCGACGACTCGCGACCGAGGAACGAGGTCGAGCGGCGCCTCGCCGAACGGCGCGGCGTCCGGGAGCTCGAGCGCGAGACCGCGTTCCCGGACGAGAAGCTGCGCGGCTGCGACGTCGACCGAGCGGCACGGCTTCAGTGAGCACACCGCGTCCACTCGGCCGGCGGCCAGATGGCATAGGGAAAGTGCAAGCGAGCCCATCACTCGCAGGCGCTCTGCGTAATCACAGAGCATCGGTGCCTGTTCCGCGACGAGCGTGGTCGTCGTCGCCTCGAAGTCGAGGATCTCGATCGGCTGCTTTGGGCCCGGCCCTCGGAGCGGCTCGCCGTCCAGAAACGCGCCCTCGCCACGGCGGGCCGTCCACTCCTCGCCGTTCCCCAGATCGACCACGTAGCCGAAGACGACGTCGTCCATGGTCTGCCCCTCCGCCACCGCGATCGAGACGGCGAAGAACGGGATGCCCCGCTTCGCGTTCACGCTCCCGTCGATCGGGTCGACCACGACCGTGAGCTCGTCGGCCCCGGTTCCATAGCGCCGCTCGCCGAGCTCCTCCGAGACGAGCGTGAAGTCGACGCCGTCCCGGTGTACCTCCTCGAGACGCGCCACGATCGCCCGCTCCGCAGCGTCGTCGATCACCGTCGTCTCGTCGCCGCCGACGCCGGTCCCGAGGCCGGGTTCGCGCTCGGTGCGGGTCGGAAGACCCGCGAGCTCGTCCCGCACCGCGGAAGCGGCGTCACGGCAGACCTCGAGCCAGCCCGTCATTCGTCGAGCGGAGAGAACACAAGGCCGGAGAGGAGCTTCGGGAAGAAGTACGTCGACTTCTCGGGCATCGTCCCTCCCGCGAGCGCGACCGCCTCGATCTGCTCCATCGCGGGCGGCCGGACGAGCAACGCCGCGGCGGCCCTTCCGTCTCTGACTGCGGCCTCGGCCTCGGCGGCGTAGGCCGTGTATCCGAGCGGACCGGTGGCGACGCGCGAGACCGCGGTCGTGTCGAGATCCTCGAGGGGATCGCCCGGTCGGGTCGCTCTCGGCGAGCACCGTGCGCTCCCGCTCGACGAGGACGAACGCGGCGCGATCGCGGGGCACCGCACCGAGTCGCTCGAGAGCCTCGTCCGCACCGCCGGAGAGCGGCGTCTGCCGCATGCTCCCGTTCAGCTCGGGCTCGACCCGTGTGAGTCGGTGCGTGGGAAACACCACGAGCCCGGGGTCGTCGCGGGCGACCAGGACCGCCAGGACGTAGGCGCTCTCTTCGGCGCCGTCCTCCTCGTGGAAGCGAAGCGCGGTCTCGTAGCGATGGTGACCGTCGGCAATCACGAGCCGGCCGCGCACGGCTGCCGTCGCTGCGTCGATCTCGGCCGGATCGTCGATCCTCCACAGGCGCGACTGCGCACCGGCGAGCGTCGCCTCGAGGTCGGGCTCCCCATCGGCGGGCCTGGGCCCGTCGCCGCCATGCAGGAGCAAGACCGGCGAGAGCTTCGTCCGCGTCGCACGGATGAGCGCGAGCCGCTTGGACTTCGACCTCGAGAACGTCCGCTCGTGAGGCAGGATCCTGCCGGTCGAGTAAGGCTCGAGCCGGACCCGGGCCACGAGCCCACGGCGCGTTCGCTCCACTCCGTCGGGCCCGGTGAAGCGCTGCTCGAGGAGCCAGACGGCCGGACGCTCCTCGCGGACGAGGATGCCGTCCGCCTTCCAGGCCTCGAGGTCGGTGACCGCCGCTCGCGGCGTCGCCGGGCGCACGAGCCGGACCGCGTTCCACGGGCTCTCGGCGAGCAAGCTCGCCTCGAGGTTCCGCCCGATGACGTCGTGCGGAGGAGCCACCAGGCGGTCGAGCGAGCCGGCCCTTCCAGGGTCGTAGCGAAGCGCGCGAAACGCCTTCAGGGCAGCCACCGGACGGACGCTAGCATCCGGCTCCCTCCATACAGTTGCGACGTGAGCGTCGCGACTCCGATCGCTGAGCTGGCCGAGGATCGCGTGATCGAAGGCGTCTTCGCCGTCGCACGGAAGCAGCGGCTCAAGACGAGGACCGGGAGCCCGTATCTGGCGCTCGAGCTCGTCGATCCGAGCGGGCGGATCGAGGCGCGGGTGTGGAGCGACGTCGAAGTCCTGGCGGAGCGCTTCGACGAGGGCGACGCGGTGCGTGTCCTCGGCCGAGTCGAGCGATTTCGGGACCGGCTCCAGCTCGACCTGCGGACGCTCGAGAAGACCGATGCAGACCCGGCCGAGCTCGTCCCGGCAGCCCGCCGGGATCTCGACGAGCTCGACGGGTTTCTTGAGTTCCTCGCCGGCGAGATCACCCACGCAGGACTCCGCGAGCTGGTTGAAAGCTTTGTGGACGACGCTGATTTCCGCTCGCGGCTCCGGAGCCTCCCGGCGACCCCGGACGGGCACCACTCCTACGCCGGCGGTCTCTTGGAGCACACGGTCGGCGTGGCGACGCTCTGCCGCGAGGTCGCTGGTCTCCACCGGCGCCTTCGCCATGACCTCCTGCTCGCCGCCGCCCTCCTCCACGACGCTGGACGCGTTCGGGAGCTCGACCGCGGGCCGCTCTTCCAGCCGACCCGCGAAGGCAAGCTCCTCGGCCATGTCCATCTCGGCCTGCGGCTGATCGAGGAGCGCGCGGCGGCCGTGGACGGAGCGGCCCGGTCGGAGCTTCTCCACTGCGTCGCGACGCACCACGACGCGAGGGCCGCTCGGACGGCCGAGGCCGCCGTGCTCGTTCACGCGAACCAGCTCGACGCCGTCGCGGCAACGCGACCGGTGGAATCCGCGTGACATAGCATCCGCGCCATGAGCGGCGACGAGCGCCTCGACGCGTATGCGCGCCTCGTCGTCGAGGTGGGCCTCGCGCTCGAGCCCGGGCAGAACCTCGAGATCCAGAGCTTCCCCGAGAACGCCGAGTTCGCCCGCGCCGTCACCCGAGCCGCGTATGCGGCCGGCGTCCGCTACGTCGACGTCATGTACGAGGACGAGCACGTTCGCAAGGCGATGATCGAGCTCGGGCCCGAGGAAGTGATCGGCTGGACGCCGCCCTGGCAGCTCGAGCGCCAGCACTCGATCGACGACCGCGGCGCCTCGCTCTCGATCCACGGGCACCCCGACCCGCACCTCTTCGACGACGTCGACGCGGCCCGGGTCGGCCGCTCGCGGAAGTCCGACCTCACGAAGGTCATGCTCGATCAGCGGACGACCGGGAAGGTCAACTGGGCCATCGTCGCCGTCCCGACCGAGGGCTGGGCCAGGACGATCTTCGGCGAACCGGACGTAGAACGGCTCTGGGACGCGATCGCACACGCAGTCCGCCTCGACGAGCCCGACCCCGTCGCCGCCTGGCGTCAGCACGCCGAGAACCTGAAGGCAAGGGCGCGCGCCCTCGAGGCGCGAGCGTTCGACGCGGTCCGCTTCCGAGGGCCCGGGACGGATCTCACGGTCGGCCTCCACCGGGACACGCGCTGGCTCTCGGCCGGCAACGCGACGCACTGGGGGCTCTTCCACATCGTGAACATGCCGACCGAGGAGGTCTTCACGACACCCGACTTCAGGCGCACGGAAGGTGTCGTCCGCTCCACCCGCCCACTCGTGGCCCAGGGGAAGATCGTCGAGGGGCTCGAGGTGCGCTTCCAGGGCGGCCGCGCCGTTCACGTCGACGCGACGAAGGGCGCCGACGTCGTCCGGGAGCAGATGGAACAGGACGAGGGTGCGAAGACGCTCGGGGAGGTCGCGCTCGTCGACGGCTCGTCCCGCGTCGGGGAGACTGGCCTGACGTTCTTCAACACGCTCTTCGACGAGAACGCGACCTGTCACATCGCGTACGGCCAGGGCTTTGCCGCGAATGTCCCGGGTGCCGAGGAGCGGACGCCCGACGAGCAGAGCGAGCTCGGCGTCTCGCAGTCCTCCGTTCACACGGATTTCATGATCGGCGGGCCCGAGATCGAGGTGGACGGGCTCGAGGCGGGCGGCGCGGCAGTCCCGATCCTGCGGGACGACGAGTGGCAGCTGACCTAGAGGCGCGGCTCGCGGCCTATGCAGAGCTCGTGCTCGAGGTCGGCATCAACCTCGAGCCGGGCCAAGACCTCGAGCTCACGGGGTACCTGGAGCATGCGCCGTTCGTTCGCGCGCTCACCCGAGCCGCCTATGCGCGAGGCGCGCGCTACGTCGACGTCTGGTACGAGGACGAGCAGGTGCGCCGCGCGATGGTCGACGGCGCTCACGACGACGTAATCGGATGGACGCCGCCCTGGGTCTTGACGCGCTTGCACGCGTTCGGCGATCGGGGCGCACTGCTCCTTGTCCGTGGGCACCCGGATCCGCACCTCTTCGACGACGTCGACGGAGGCCTTCTGGCGCGGGCGAGACGGACGGAGGAATCCAAGCTCGCGTTCAAGCAGATCGATGAGCGGCTCGTGAACTGGACGATCGTCGGCTATCCCACTCCTGGCTGGGCGGAGGAGGTCTTCGGGGAGCCTGACGTCGAGCGGCTCTGGGACGCGATCGCGCACACCGTTCGCCTCGACGAGCCCGACCCCGTCGCGGCGTGGCAGGAGCACATCGAGCGGCTCGCCGAGCGGGCTCGACTCCTGAACGAGCGGCGGTTCGACGCGCTTCGCTTCCGCGGCCCGGGTACCGACCTAACCGTCGGCCTGCACGAGGGCGCCAGCTGGCAGAGCGCGCACGAGACGACGGCGTGGGGCCGAAAGCACATCCCGAATCTGCCGACCGAGGAGGTCTTCACGACGCCGGATGCACGGCGGACGGAGGGAACGGTGCGCTCGACCCGGCCGCTTCTGACGGAGGGTGCGCTCGTCGAGGGGCTCGAGCTGCGCTTCCAGGGCGGGCAGGTCGTCGACGTGCAGGCGAGCTCCGGGGCCGAGGTCGTTCGCGGCCAGGTGGCCACGGACTCGGGCTCCGGCACGCTCGGCGAGGTCGCGCTCGTCGACGGCTCGTCGCGGGTCGGCGGGCTCGGCATCGTCTTCTACGACACGCTCTTCGACGAGAACGCGACCTCCCACATCGCCTACGGAGGGGGCTTCGCGGGTCTCGTCGAGGGCGCCGACGGGCGGAGCGAAGCGGAGCTCACCGAGCTCGGAGTCTCCCAGTCCGCCCTCCACGTCGACTTCATGATCGGCGGCCCCGAGGTCGAGGTGGATGGGATCGAAACAGGTGGAGCCGCTATCCCGATCCTGCGGGACGACGCCTGGCAGCTCACCTGACCTTCTCGGCCACGTCTCGGGGACTGTCCCCGGGACAGGTTCGTCGAGGCCAGGTCAGACGTTGAAGCGGACGTTGAGTACGTCTCCGTCCTCGACCGCGTAGCTCTTGCCCTCGAGGCGTTGAAGGCCGCGGCGGGCTGCCTCGGCGTGGGAGCCGCACTCGACGAGGTCGCCCCACCGGATCACCTCGCAGCGGATGAATCCGCGCGCGATGTCCGTGTGGATAGTCGCTGCGGCGTCGAGAGCAGTCTGGCCGCGGCGGAGCGTCCACGCACGCGTTTCCTTGTCGCTCGCCGTGAAGAAGCTCAGCAGAGCGAGCGCCGCGAAGAGGCGCCTGACGATCTCCTCGAGAGCCGACGGGCCGTCGCGGAACTCCCGTGCCTCCTCGTCGGAGAGCTCGGCAAGCTCCGCTTCGAGCTTCGCGTCGAGACCCCGCGGCCCGTTCGCGACCTCGATGATCGGCTTCGTCGTCAACGGTTCGAGCTCGGGCGGCAGCTCGCGCGGCCACTCCCGGAGCGACGAGCCCGCATCCAGGTGCGCAAGAACGCCGCGTAACTCCTCCGCCTCGGCCCGCAACGTCGCGTCGCCCGATTTCGCCTGCTTCTCGACTCGCTCGAGTCGACGCTCGACATGCTCTCGGTCGGCCAACAGGAGCTCGAGCTCGATCGTCTCCCGATCGGCTGCCGGGTCGGCGTCCGCTCCCCAGCCGTTCAGGACGGTGAGAAGCGCGTCGACCTCACGAAGGTTGCCGAGGAGCGCTCGCCCCGTCCCGGGCACGTCGACGACCCTGACGGCCGCCGGCGTCACCTTGCGCGCCCCGACGACGGCGGCGACCTGCCCGAGACGCTCGTCAGCGATGGGCGCCATCCCGACGTTGGCCTTCTCCGAGACCGTCGCGTAGGCGGTGATCTCGGCGCCGGCGCGCGTCAGCGCGTTGAAGAGCGTGGTCTTCCCGGCGTTCGGGAGACCGACGATGCCGACTTCGAGCGCCATGCCGCGCAGGAGGCTAGCGAGGCGGCGGCGCTGACCTACCCGGAGGGCGCCAGGTCCTAGCCGATGCCGCCGAACCCGATCGTCGTCTCGCGCGAGAAGCGCTTCACGTAGACGATCCGTGCGAGCGGAAGCACGTACGTGCCGTCCTCGGCCTCGAGCTCGTGCGAACCGTCCGAGTCGGTACCGAGCGCTTCGGCAAGACCGTCCGCAGCCTCGGCTGTGACGAGCGCCCCGACGATCTGGCCACCCTCGAAGGCGATCTCGAGCCGTGTCCGCTCGCCTTTAGCCACCGACGACCTCCGCCAGCACGCCGCCCAGCGTGTCCGGATGCAGGAAGACGACCTCCTTGCCGCCGAGGCCGGGGCGTGGCTCGGGGTCGATCACGTCCGCACCCGACGCTGCGAGCTCGCGGGCGGCGGCGTGCACGTCGTCGACCTCGAAGGCGACGTGATGCACGCCCGGGCCGCGCTTCGCCAGGAACTTGCCGACGGGCGTGTCGTCCCCAAGCGGCGAGACCAGCTCCACGCGACCGCCGCCGACGCGGAGGTAGACCGCGTCCACGCCCTGCTCCTCGACGCGGTCGCGCAGCTCGACCTCGGCCCCGAACAACCGCTTGTAAATCCTGACTGCCCCTTCGAGGTCGTCGACGGCCATGCAAACGTGGTGGACACCATGCACCTGCACCGCGGGGATGCTACCCGGAGGCCACGCAGCGGAGGCCGCGGTGTTGGAGCCGCACAGCGGCGGGCGAATCGCGCCGCTTCTCGCGCGATTCGTATGGAGGAACGGCACAGCCGTTCCGTTCACCGCGCGCGATTCGTATGGAGCAGCCGGCGGAGCCGGTTGCGTTCACGCGCGCAAGCCCTTAGTAAACGCTGCGTGAGTTAGTCGGGAAACGAAACGGCCCGCGGCATCCCGACCGAGTCACTGGAGCGCGAATCGGGATCGACGCCGACGAGGATTTTGGAGAGCTCCTCGCGGTCGATCGTCTCCTTCTCGAGGAGCGCCTGCGCGAGCGTGTCGAGCGAGCGCCGGTGCTTGCTCACAAGGCGAACGGCCTCCGCGAACGCCTCGTCGGTGAGGCGTGACTGTTCGGCGTCGCGAAGCTGCTTGGTCTGCTCCGAAAGCGCGTAGTTGTCGGCCCGCACGGTTCGGGAGGACACCTCCGCCCCCATGCCGTACTCGAAGATCATCGAGCGGGCGATCGCCGTCACTCGCTCGAGGTCGTTCGCCGCGCCGTTCGTGACGGCGCCGAAGACGATCTCTTCGGCTGCCCGGCCGCCGAGGAGCACCTTCATCCGATCGACGAGCTCCTCCTTCGTGTGCAGGAACCTGTCCTCCTGCGGCATGTGGAGCGTGTAGCCGAGGGCCTGCCCACGGGAGACGATCGTCACCTTCTGCACCGGCATCGGCTCGCCGACGAGATGCGACACGAGAGCATGGCCGGCCTCGTGGTAGGCGACGACGCGCTTCTCCTTCTCGGTCATGGTCTTGCGCTGCTGGAGTCCGGCGACCACGCGCTCGAAGGCGTCGTCGAAGTCCTCGTTCAGGATCTCGGTGCGGCCTGCACGGCCGGCGAAAATCGCGGCTTCGTTGCAGACATTCGCGAGGTCGGCTCCGGTCAGGCCGGCAGTCTGTCGCGCAAGCTGATCGAGTCGGACGTCGTCCGAGAGCGGCTTGCCGCGCGTGTGTACTTCGAGGATGGCCTCGCGACCCAAAAGGTCAGGCGGCGCGACGAGGACCTGCCGGTCGAACCGCCCGGGGCGAAGAAGAGCAGGATCGAGATCCTCGATCCGGTTCGAGGCGCCGACGATGACCACCTCGTCGCTACCACCGAACCCGTCCAGCTCGACGAGGAGCTGGTTGAGCGTCTGGTCGTGCTCACGGTTGAAGCTCGACCCCGAGCGCTTCATCCCGACCGCGTCGAGCTCGTCGATGAAGACGATCGCCGGGGCGTTCTTGCGAGCGGTATCGAAGAGCTTGCGGATCCGGGAGGCGCCGAGGCCGGCGAACATCTCGACGAACGCGGAGGCGCTCTGCGAGTAGAAGTTGGCGCCGGAGGCGTTGGCAACTGCCTTCGCGAGCAACGTCTTGCCCGTGCCCGGCGGGCCGTAGAGCAGGATTCCCTTCGGAACGCGGGCTCCGAGCTTCCCGAACCGGCGCGGGTCGAGCAGGAAGTCGACGACCTCCTGGAGCTCGGAGGCGGCCTCGTCCACGCCTGCCACGTCCGCCCAGGTCACGGAAGACTTGGACGCGGGCTGCACGAGGTTCGGCTTGACGCGGGGCATCATGCCGACCGCCTTCCACATGAGCCAGACCAGCAGACCCAGGAAGATCAGCGGCAGCCAGATGTACAGCACGCCGAGAACGTCTTGGATGAACTCCCAGATGGCTCCCATGCCCTCAGTGTGGGCTATCGGCAGGCATGCATCGATCCTGTAGAGCCGCGCGCGTGACCGCAACCGGCTGCACGCCGGTTGCTCATTAGAAATCGCGCAAAGAGCGGCGCGATTTCCCCGGCCGCTGCGCGGCCTCCAGAACCGTGCCGTCCTAGGTGACGAGCTCCAGACGCTCGTTCGGCCGGTAGCGTCGCCCGGATTTGGCCGACGGGCGGCCGTCGGTCAGGACGACATCGGCCGTGAAGTCGTTCGACCCTCGGATGAGCGTCGAGCCGACCCCGTAGGAGTCGACCGGCACATCGCGCTCTTCGAACCCTCTGATCCGCTCTGCGTCGAAGCCTCCGGAGACGACGATCTTGACTTGCTCGAATCCGTCGTGGTCGAGCGCGTCGCGAACCTTCCAGACGAGCCGCTCGTTCACACCGGTCGGCTTGAAGTCGCCCATCTCCTCCCACAGCGAACGGTCGACGAGCGACTCCGAGGTGTCGAGTCGTACGCCCCAGAGCCTGGGCCCGAGGGCGCGCGCCACCTCGAGGGCCGTCTCGACGGAGTTGTTCTCGAAGTCGACGAGGACTGTGACATTGACGTCGTCGGCAGCCCACTCGGCGAACTTCGTCGCAGCGAGCACCGTGTTTCCGCCGTAGGCCGCGATCAACCCGTGGGGAACCGTGCCTACCCCTTTTCCGCCCCACCAGGACGCCTGCGAGTCCGTGGTCACGCCGATCGGACGACCCACGACGCGGCCCGCGACGTAGGCTGCGTAGCCGTCCCCGGTCTGGATCCTGTGGTGGTCGTGGCGGGCCGGCATGAAGATGATCGGCTTGCCTCCTGCGGCCTCGAGGACGCGCACGACGTTCGTCGTGATGAGAGTGCGCCGGGCGAGAACGCCGAGATAGAGCGTCTCGAGGTGCGCGAACGTCGTGTAGTCGCCCTCGACCGTCATGACGGTCTCCCACGGCTCGATGACATCGCCGTCGTAGAGCGCGTGGACGGTCAGGTCGTCCCAGTCGTCCGTGCAGAGCTTGAGGATCGCGATCGCCTCGTCCATGCCGCCGAGGTACGCGTCCCGTTTCTGGAAGATCTGCGTGACGACCCTCGGCCGTCGCCCGTCCGCGAGCAGGGTGTCCCGCGCGTGGTTGAAGTACGCGTCGGTGTAGTAGCCCTCCCGCATCTTCTCGACCGGAAGGTCGAAGATCTCAGGTGGGAGGCGCCTCTCCGTCCTCGTCGCCATGCGGCGATTCTAGGGAGAGGCACGCGGCTAGGGCAGCGTTCGCGACCTCGAGCTGCGCCGCCGACGGCTCGGCGGTCACGAGCCGGTGTTGAAGCTCGTGTCCGGGACGAGCCAGCGCCTTGGCGACCGGATGCTCCTGGTGGCGCGTCATCCAGCCGAAGACCTCGACCGACGTAGCGACCGCCCCGAGCGCCGCGCCGATCCGGGCGACCGGCTGAAGTGGCCCCCGGACGCGACGGGCCGCGAATCCGCCGACAGCGCTCGTGAGGAGAAGGGGGCCGACGAGGTGGGAGCCGCAGCGCTCGTGCTCCCGCTCGCGTTGCTCACCATGCTCGTAGCTTCCGATCGACACGTGCTCGGCGCCGTGGTATTCGGCGAGCGCCGTCCCTCGGAGTGCGACGGCCGCGGGAACGAGCGAAGCCACGGCGGCTAGCGCCTCCTGGGCGGCGGGTGTCAGGCGGCTGAGCCGGAGGGCCCGCACGGCCGCCGCCGAGAGGCCCATGGTGACCGCCACGCGCGGTTGCGCGAAAGCAAGGCGCGCCTCCGGGAGGTTCTTCCGGATCACCGGTAGGAGGGCGAAGACCTCTGCGAGCTTGAGCGGGCCCTGGAGTGCGCGCGGGCCGTGTTCGCCCGCAATGAAGGGCTTCCGGCCGGACGCGACCTGGACGCGGCCCTCGCGGTCGCGAATCGCGCACGACCAGTGCTCGGGCCCGTGGACGAGCACGCCGTTGGCGAGCGCCATCCCTCCGA
This sequence comes from uncultured Actinomycetes bacterium, assembly GCA_963733135.1. GTDB lineage: Bacteria > Actinomycetota > Thermoleophilia > Gaiellales > Gaiellaceae > CAVTBX01. The sequence goes on along the minus strand of CAVTBX010000003.1, from coordinate 291,434 downwards.
GTCGAACGGTTCCGCTCATGCGACCATCATGCCCGGCGGAAGGGCACTCCCGGCGGCTTTCACGCGGCTCGTGGAGACAGGGCCATACTTCGCCGCGTGAGCGACCTCTTCAGCGACGCTGCCGGCAAACGGCTCGCGGACGTGGCCCCGCTCGCGCAACGCCTGCGGCCCACGCGGCTCGAAGACTTCGTGGGCCAGGAATCGGCCGTCGGCAAGGGCTCTGCCCTTCGCCTCGCGATCACCGAGGATCGCGTCTCGTCGGCAGTCTTCTACGGGCCACCGGGCACGGGGAAGACGACGCTGGCGCGCATCGTCGCAGCCACGACCGGAGCAGCGTTCGAGGAGCAGTCCGCTGTCTCGGCCTCGGTTGCGGACGTCCGCCGGGTGCTCGGGGAAGCGCGCGAGCGGCTGGGAGCGCAAGGGACGCGGACGATCCTCTTCCTCGACGAGATCCATCGCTTCAACAAGGCGCAGCAGGACGCCCTGCTTCCCGCCGTGGAGAGCGGCCTCATCACCCTGATCGGGGCGACGACCGAGAACCCGTACTTCGAGGTCAACTCGGCGCTCCTGTCCCGCACGCAGATCTACGAGCTCCAGCCGCTGACGCCGGAGGAACTCGAGGTCGTGACGCGCCGAGGGGCCGTGGAGCTCGGTGCGGAGATCGCTGACGACTTGATCGCACTCATCGCCAGGAAGGCCGGCGGCGACGCGCGCGCCGCGCTGAACATCCTCGAGCTGGCCGCGCAGACCGCAGAAGCAGAGGGCGAGCCCGTGGCGGAAAGTCACGTGGACGACGCGGCCCGCAAGCGACCGCTCGTCTACGACAAGGGCGGCGACGCCCACTATGACTTCACGTCGGCGTTTATCAAGTCGATCCGTGGCTCCGACCCGGACGCCACGCTCTTCTATCTGGTCGCCATGCTGGAGGGCGGCGAAGACCCGCGCTACATCGCGCGGCGGATGATCGTCCATGCCTCCGAGGACATCGGGAACGCCGATCCGCGCGCACTCCTCGTGGCCGTCGCCGCCGCGCATGCGCTCGAGCACGTCGGACTGCCCGAGGCGCAGCTGAACCTCGCCCAGGCGGCGATCTACCTGGCGCGCGCACCGAAGTCGAACGCGGTGCTCACCGCCCTCGGCGAGGCCAGGGCGGACGTGCAGGAGCACGGCGCCGCCCGCCCGCCCAAGTCACTCCGTGACGCCCATTACCGAGGCGCCAGGAAGCTCGGCCACGGCGAGGGTTACGTCTATCCGCCGAACGACCCTGCGGGGTACGAGATCGATTACCTCCCGAAGGAGCTCAAGGGCCGGACGTACTACCGCCCCAGCGGCAGCGGCGAAGAGGGCGAGTAGCGCACGCATCTAGTTTCGCGCGAGTGATTCCGGGACCCGACCCCTCCCCCCTACCCGGCTACGAGCCTAACGACGAAAAGCGCACGTGTGTGTCACGGCGTGTGACGAGAGTGGAACGACGCTGGCAGGCTGCGTTCGGCGCACTGAACCACGAGAGGCGAGCCGCTCCTCGTGCGAGCCAGAAGCGTTCAAGGCGACCCCGCCTCAGAGGATCCGCGCGCCCAGCGCGGATGCGGCGAGTTCGACGGCCAGCTTCGCTGTCTCGTTCTCGCGATCGAGGATCGGGTTGACCTCGACGATCTCGAGCGAGTCGAGGAGCCCGGACTCTGCGACGAGCTCCATCGCGAGGTGCGCCTCCCGGTACGACAGCCCGCCGCGAATCGGCGTCCCGACGCCCGGCGCGACGTCGGGGTCGATGACGTCCATGTCGAGTGAGACATGGACGAACGGCGCACCCTCGGCTCGGCTGAGGGCGTCCCGCACGACCTCCTCGACTCCGCGCCGGTCGATCTCGCTCATCGTGTGAACCTTCACGCCGAGGCTGGCGACCAGCTCGCGCTCTCCCTTGTCGAGAGAACGCACGCCGATCAGCGAGACGCGCTTCGGGTCGAGCGCGGGCAACGGCCAGGCCTCGCTCGCAAACCCGTCCTCGATCGCGCCGAGTGCGGCAGCGAGCGGCATGCCATGCACGTTCCCACTCGGAGTGGTCGCCGGAGTGTTCAGGTCACCGTGCGCGTCGAACCAGAGGGCCGCTCCCGCTCCTCGCTTGGACGCCATGCCCCCGACCGTGCCGAGCGCCACCGAGTGGTCGCCGCCGAGCACCAGCGGCACGTAGCCCGCCTCCGCCGCCTGTGCCACGCGACGCGCCACGAGCTCGCAGGTCTGCTTGATCTCCGAGAGGAAGCGAGCGCGCTCGCTTCGCATCTCGACGACCTCGCGGAGCGACGTCGCCACGTTGCCCCAGTCCGAGGCCCCAATACCGAGCGCCGCGATGCGCTCGCCGAGCTCCGCGTGGCGGATCGCGGACGGCCCCATGTCGACTCCGCGACGGCCCGAGCCGAGATCGAGCGCCGCGCCGATAATCGCGACCCGTTCGGCTCGCACGGCGCGAGGATACTCCGCGACTGCGGGGCGATGAGTGCGTCTCGAAGAATCGCTGGGGCCGTGAGCCGTCCCGGGTCGGGAGACTCGGGTTCGGCCCTCGAGCTGCATTTATGGGCTCGACCACAGCAAGACGGTCGAATCGCGTCGGGTCATCTGGCTGTCCAGCGGCACCGCCACGTTCTCCGCCGATGCCGGCTACGCCGGCGTCGGCTCACTGCGTTCGGCGAAGGCCCACCGAGCGAAAGTCGTCATGGCGAGCGAAGCGAGCCGGACTTTCGCTCGCGAGGTGGCGAGGGCCGGGATCGAACCGGCGACACCACGGTTTTCAGCCGTGTGCTCTACCAACTGAGCTACCTCGCCGCGGCCGACAGTGTAGCCCGCGCCTGCTCAGTTCTCGAGACGCGCGGTTGTCTCGACATGCTATTAGAATATGGACAATACTTGGACGTACCTAGCCACGCTCCCCTGAAAAACGACCAAGGAGGCACAGGTGCGAACTCTTCGTAAGACCACTCTTCTGCTCATGGCGCTTCTCGTCTCGGCCCTTACCGCGCTCGCCGGCGGAGCGGCAACGGCCGGCGCCGCGCCCGTCAAGTTGAACGGGATCGCGACGAAGCTCGTGACCGACCCGGCCACGACGGAGGTCCTCATCGACAACGGCATCGTGCCACTGCCCGTGAAGCCGGCTTCGATCCGACCTGTCTTTCCGGGCGGCGCGTTCGCGCTCGCGTACCGATTCCCGATCACCGACGGCCGAGTGGATTCCGAGACGCTCGCTGGAAGGATCAACCATTCGGGCGGCATCCGCTTCGTGAACCTGTCGAACTTCCAGTCGCTCAAGCTCACGAACTTCCGGATCGTCACGGCCGGCGAGCCGCGACTGACTGCGGAGGTCAACGGCGACCCTGATACCCGCGTTCGGATTCTCGACCTCGACCTCTCCGCGGCCGAGATCGACCGAGCCGGGCGCATCGTCCGGATCTCCGAGGTGGACGCAGTGCTCACGCATGCAGCTGCTGACGCCCTGAACGCCTCGCTCGGCGTCTCGTTCTTCGCCGAGGGGATCGACCTCGGCCAGGCCTACGTCACGGCCCGAGTCGCCCGGTAGGCGACGACCGCCGTTCCGCCGCCCGCCGCGAGCTCCTCGACGCGATCGAATCCGAGGGGCTCGAGGCGGGCGCGAAGCGTCGCCGTCGGCACGAAGATCGGCGTCGACGAGCCGGACGAGAATGCGAACACGATCGCCCCGGACGACGCCGTGACCCGTACGAGCTCCTCGAAGAAGGGGATCATGTTCAGGAGCACGACGAGGTCGAACGAGCCGTTGGCGAAGGGGAGCTCGGACGCATCCGCCGTCTCGAACGCGATCCGTCCGACGAGATCGTCCGGCACGAGCCTTCGCGCCTGGGTGACCATCGCCGGCGAGAGATCGACGCCGACCACCTCCGCCTCCGGGAACCGCCTGGCCAGGACGCGTGCCGCTGCGCCGGTGCCCGTCCCGAGGTCGAGGATGCGCCGCGGCGGGACGTCGAGCCGGTCGAGTGCCGCGCCGAGTGAGATCAGCGACTCGGGGCCGCGTCTAGCGTCCCAGCTCGGCGCGAGCCGCTCGAACTGAGCTCGCAGCGGACGCCTGAACAGGCGCCATAACCTGGGTCGTGCGACGACCGAGTCGGTTGCGAAACGTGCGAACCGCCTGCCGAGAAGCTCGATGCGCTCCTTCACTCGTCGAGTCGGCGGATCATCAGCTCGCGACCGGGGCGCGCGGCGAAGACCTGCGCGGCGCTTCCGCCGTTCAGGGCAATCGAGATGTTCTCGTAGGCGTCCTCGTACAGGACCACGTCCCCGGCTCGGACATCAGCAAAGGTACGCGCCGCTACGGCATAAAACGCGTCGAAGCCTGCCTCGACCTCGACGCGCGTGCCTGGGACGATCCCGGCCTGCTCAAGGTCGTCGCGAGTCGCCCCCAGCTGGACGTTGCCGAACCGGTCGACATAGAGAACCCGGGCGCGGAGCCGCGTCTTTCCCACCTCGGCCTCGGGAACCTCGAGGCGGACGAGCTCCCCGAGAGGTACGTCCGGGCCGAGCTCGCCGAGATCGAGCCCGTTGGCCAGGTGGGCGGCGGCCGGGCTGAAGATGTCACGGCCGTGAAACGTCTTCGACACTGGGTCGAGCCGATGCTCGGAGCTCGTCAGCTCCACGGCCCGCTCCGCCTCGCCGAGCTTGTCGGCGGCGATCAGCAGAAGGCCGTTGTCGGGACCGACCAGCGTCCGCCCGTCCCCCGTTCGCAGGGCCAGAGCCTTGCGATCCGTTCCGACGCCGGGGTCGACGACGGCGACGTGCACGCCGGGCGCGAAGAACGGCAGCGTGTCGGCGAGCACGAGGGCTCCCTGGAGAACGTCATGGGCGCCGATTCCGTGCGTGATGTCGATGACGTCAGCGTCGGGCGAGATGCGTTTGATGACGCCCTTGCAGGTTCCGACGAAGTCGTCCTCGAGCCCGAAGTCGGTCAGGAGCGTGATGACTGGACGCGAGATGCCGCGAGCTTAACCGCTTCGACGAGCCCGTCGACATCGTGAGATACGCGCTTCCTCGATGACCTCGAGACCGGCGCTCCGGGCGGCTTCGGACGTCACCGGCCCGATCGACACGCACGGCGACGCGCCGGCCTCGAGAGCGGCCAGACTGCGAGCAGCCGAGGCCGAGGCAAGCACGACGAGCTCGGCGTCGGGGAATGGCGCAGGGCGCTCGGCAACCGTCCGGTAGAGCGTCACGACGTCGGCGTGGAGCTCGCGGGCAAGCAAAGGACGTGCGTCCTCGGCGCCCGCGAAGAGCACGCGCCCGGCCGGGCTCGGCATGGCCTGAAGCAGCCCCTCCTGCGTCGAAACCGAGGCGACGACGGCTGGCTCGACTCCGTGTGCGCGCACCGCTTCCGCGGTCCCGGGGCCGATCACGGCCAACGGCGGTGGCTTGCCGGTCACCCGGCCGAAGAAGAGCTCGGCTCCGACCCGGCTCGTGAGGATCACCCAGTCGAAGCCGGTCACATCGAGTGGCTCGTCGCCCATGGGCTCGATACGGATGAGAGGACACTCGATGGCCTCCACTCCCTCCAGGCCGCGAAGCCGCCCCGCCAGCTCGTGGTTCCCGTCGGCCGCCCGGGTCAGGAGGACGCGGACGCTCACGCGGGGACTGCTGCGAGCAACTCGTCGGCGAGAGCGAGCGGGTCGTCGCCACGCCGCCGCTCGATCCAGGAGCCGTCCTCGGCGGCGATGAGCGCGGTGAGGGCCTCGCCGTCGTGGTACGCGGCCACCGGCGCGAGACATCCCGCGCCAATGCTGCCCGACGCAGGCGCGCTCCGCCTCGACACGACGACGGGTCTCGGCATGGTCGGCCGTCGCCACACGTTCTTCCTCGCCGGCCCGCACCTGAAGGGCGACCGCGCCCTGACCCGCCTCCGGCACGAGCTCGTCAGGGTCGAACCGAAGGCCGATCTCACGAGAGAGCCCGAGCCGATCGAGCCCGACCGCCGCGAGAACGATCGCATCGAGGTCGCGCTCGAGCCGCTTCCGGAGCCGCGTGTCGACGTTGCCGCGCAGCGGTTCGATCTGGAGCCCCGGCTCGAGTGCGAGAAGCTGAGCGCGGCGGCGCGCGGACGCCGTTCCGATCCGCATCCCGGCCCGCACCTCGGAGGCGCCGCAAAGCGCGTCTCGAGGATCCTCGCGTTCCAAATAGGCGCCGACCGCCAGGCCGGAGGCGTCCGTCGAGGTCATGTCCTTCGCCGAGTGAACAGCGACGTCGATCCGACCGGCGAGCAGGGCCTCCTCGATCTCCTTCACGAAGACGCCGCGCTCGCCGATCTGGCCGAATGGCTTCGAGCGGTCACGGTCGCCCGCGGTCGTGATCGGGACGAGCGCGATGTCGTAGTCAGCGTGGGCGGCGCGCAGGCGATCGGCCGTGAGCTCGGCCTGCGTAAGCGCGAGCCTACTGCCGCGGGAGCCGAGGCGCAGAAGAGTCACGGCACCGAGCGCGAGGAGTCTGTCGCGTGTCCGGACACCGCCGCGTCCCGGCCGGGCGGGCCCGCAGGAAGGAGTACGGCGTCTGCACCGGGAGCGGCCTGCCGGCGAGGAGCCGGGCGGCTCTCAACGCTCGTCCTCCCGTAGCCCGAACAGGTGACGCACGGCCTCAGCATAGAGGACCCCGTCGGCTGTCCCGCTCGCGGCCGCGGCCGCCTCCTTCAGCCGAATGGTAGGGCAGGTGCAGGAGCTTCTCGACGATGCGCGTCGTCACTGCCTCGACCGCACGGCGCTCGGTCGGAGAGAGGTCTCCAAGCCGGCCAGAGGCGCGGTCGAGCTCGGCGCGCCTGATCCCTTCGGCAAGCGCGCGAAGCGAGGCGATCGCCGGCACGACGTCGCGCGAGAGCCGCCAGGCGCGAAAGGCATCGGTCTCCTCGAGCACGATCGCCTCGGCACGCGCGGTGTCGGCCGCGCGGCCGTCGCCGCCGCTCTCCACCACGCGCTCGAGGTCGTCGACGTCATAGCGGTAGCAGCCCTCGAGCCGGTCGACCTCCGGGTCTATGTCCCGCGGGACGGCGATGTCGACGAAGAAGATGGGACGGCCGGATCGGGCCTTGAGAACGCGCTGGACCTGGTCGGCAGTGAGCAGGAAGCCGCGTGAGCTCGTCGAGGCGACGACCACGTCGGCCGCAGCCAGCTCGTCGTCGAGCGCGTCGAGACCGGTCGAGCGGGCGCCGAACCGAGCGGCGACGGCTTCTGCTCGCTCGAGCGACCGGTTCGCGACGACGACGTCGGTCGCGCCGCGCGCGATCAGCCCGAGCGCCGTCTGCTCGCCCATCTTCCCTGCGCCGAGGACGAGCAGCCTCGTGCCGACGAGCTCTCCGAACACACGCTCCACGAGCTCCACCGCAGCCGTGGCGATCGACGCCGGGTTCTCGGCTATCCCTGTCTCCGTGCGGACCCGCTTCCCGGCGCGGAGGGCGTGACGAAAGAGCCGATGGAGCGTCGGGCCGGTGGCACCTGCGGCCTGGGCCGCCTCGTACGCACCACGAACCTGGCCTAGGATCTGGCCCTCGCCGCGCACCATCGAGTCGAGCCCGGCCGCGACCCGGCAGAGGTGCAGCGCCGCCGCGTCGTCGGCCATCGTGTAGAGCGACCCTTCGAGCTCGACTGCGTCGAGGCCCGAGAGCGCGGTCAGCTCGGTGAGCGCCCGCTCGCGGGCCTCCTCCGCGTCCTCGGCCGCCAGGTAGAGCTCGGTGCGGTTGCAGGTCGAGAGCGCGACGGCCTCACCGCCGCCCGCGAGCCCGCCGGCGATCTCACCGGCCCGGCTCGACCCGAAAGCGACGAGCTCTCGAAGCTCGACCGGGGCCCGGCGATGCGACGTTCCGACGAGAACGAGGTGCATCAGTGCCTCTTCCGGTGATGGTCTCGTGTTCCTGGCGAGTGCACGGGGTCGCCAGGAAAGGACGCAGGGAGCGTCAATATGGGGGCGTATTGGCGCGACTGAGGACGCCGCCTGGCGGCTCCGTGTGCCGCCAGGGACGCTCTGACTATCACGGGAAGAGGCACTAAAAGTGCGTAAGCGGCGTGACCGCCAGCCGGAGGACGATGACCACGAGGAAACCGGTCAGCGCGAGCCACGCAGTTCGCCGGCCACGCCAGCCGAGCTCGAGCCGGGCCGCCAGGAAGCCCGCGTAGAGAAGCCAGGCGACCAGCGCGAGCCCGATCACCGCGTCGAACCCGCCGCCCTCGGCCTCGAGCCTGGCAAAACCAATGCCGAGCCCGACAGTCAGCAGTGGAAGCGCGACCGCGATTGTTCGCGCAGTCAGCCGGTCGAGCGAGGCGAGCGACGGCGCCCGGAGGCGCAGAACGCCGGGCGCCCTGCGTTTGAGCCGCCGCTCCTGCCAGAGGTACAGGCCTGCGAGCACGGCGGCGAGCGTGAACCCCGCGAACGCGGCGAGGACGAGCCCCACGTGCGCCGCGAGGAACGCGTCCCCGAACTCGCTCCGGGGCACCGCTCCGGCGCCGCCGGCCGCCCACGCGAGCACGAAGAGGGCGAGCGCCAAGGGCATGACGCCCAGGCCGAGCAGCGCATAGGAGCTCCGGCAACCCCAGACGAGATAGGCAGCGACGCACATCCAAACGAAGAGGTTCAGCGACCCGGCCCACGTCCCCCACGGGAACCCGTCGGTGCTCGCGGCCTGGGCGAGGAGGAGCGCCGTCTGTGCGAGCCAGCCGATGCGAACGCCCCAGATCGCAAGCCGCCTGGCCCGCCCTGGCCGCACGACCTCGCCGGCATAGGCGAGCGCCGCCTCGCCGTACGCGAACGCGGCAGGCCAGAAGAGGACGAGCGCCGCCTCGGTCACCGGCGGCTCGCCTCCACGACCTCACGATCGGGCTCAGACTCTGGCTCTGGTCTCGCCTCGCGCCGCTCGAGCTCGCGCACCTCGCGGTCGAGCCGCTGGAGCCGGAAGGCGTGGATGGCGATCCAGGTCAGGATCACGCCGAGAACGACGAGATAGGCGGCCGTGACGTATTTCTCGGCCGAGCTCACGCCGCGGCCTCACGGAGCTCACGCAGGCGCGCGTCGAGCCGCTTGCCACGGAGCTCGTTCGAGTAGAGCGCACCGGCGAGCGTAAGCGTCCCGGCCAAACAGACGAGGAAGGTCACGATCTGGCTCGAGGCCAGATTCTCGTCCACGTTCCGGTCGAAGACAACCGGGTGGATGAGCCCTTCGGCGAGCCGAATCGCGAGGAAGCTGACCGGGATCAGGACAACCCCGAAGAGCGCGTAGACCGCCGACATGTTCGCGCGCCTCGGCCCAGGCTCGGTCGAGTAGCGAAGCATGAAGTAGGCGGAGTAGAAGAGGAAGAGGACGAGGAAGAGGACGAGCTGCCGCTCGCCCCAGCTCCACCACACGCCCCACGACGTCCGCGCCCAGATCGACCCGGTCACGAGCGTGAGGACGCCGAATATCACGCCCATGTGAACCGCCGTGTAGCTCTCGAGGTCGTAGCGCTCCTCGCGCGTCCAGAGGAGCCGAAGCGCCTTCCAGGCGGCCCAGAAGAACGCCGCGTAAGCAGTCAGCGCGACGGGCACGTGGATGTAGAAGATGCGCTGCCGGAACCCCTCGATCGGCGCCATCGGCACCCAATAGAACGCGAACGCCGACCCTGCGAGTAGGAGCACGAGCGCCGCACCCGAGAACACGACAGCCTGGTTTTGCCGGAAGGACGTCACGCGCAGAGACAGGATCGCAAAAACGGCAGATCGCGGTGCCGGAGGCCGTGCAGCGGCCGGGCGAATCGCACCGCCTTTCGTGCGATTCGTATGGAGGAACGGCGAAGAGCCGTTCCGTTTCCCGCGCGCCGCGGCGAGGCATGCCTCGCCCTACTCGGTTACGACGTACTCGAAGGTCGCCCAGGCCAGGACTGTGAAGAGCGCGTCGTAGAGGCCGAGGAAGCCGAGGTAGCGGCCGGGGTCGTCCGAGACGGAGGCCCCGACGCCGCCGACGACGATCGGGATCGCGAGCGGCAGGAAGAGGAGGGGGAGCAGGAGCTCTCTGGCGCGGCTGGCGGCGGCCATGGCCGAGAGGAGCGTGCCGACGGCGGCGATCCCGACATCGGCGAGCAGCACGGCCGCGACGAGCGTGGCATCGACCGGCGCGAAGAAGAGCGCGAAGGCCGGGAGGGCGATCGCCTCGGCCAGGAGGAGGAAGGCGAGGACGCTGATCCCCTTCCCCAGCCAGATGGCACTCCGGTCGCACGGCGCGAGGACGAGCCCGTCGAGGAGCCGCTGCTCGCGCTCGGCGGCGAACGAGCGGGTGAGGCCGAGGAGGGCGGTGAAGACGAGTGCGATCCAGAGGAGGCCCTGCGCGGCGAGGTCCGAGGCGTCGGCCGGAAGCGCGAACCGGAAGATCACGAGCGCCGAGACGACGAAGAGGAGCATGGCCGGCACGGTGTCGCGGCCGCGCAGCTCGAGGATGAGGTCCTTGCGCGCGAGCGCGAGAACGTCGGCCGCGTAGGTCATGCGGCGAGCTCCAGACGGGCGCTCGCAAGCGGTGCGACGCGCTCCGGGTCGTGTGTCGAGACGAGAACAGCGCGCGTTCCCGCGAGCGCGCCGAGCTCGTCGTCGAGCAGCGCCCCGCCGTCGGAGTCGAGCCCCGAGTAGGGCTCGTCGAGAAGGACGAGCCGCGGCTCGTGCAAGAGCGTGCGGCACAGGGCGAGGCGCTGCGTCATCCCTCGCGAGAACGCGGAGACGCGCTCGTGCCTCGACTCCCAAAGCCCGAACCGCTCGAGCAGCATCCCGCTTCGTTCCCGCCGCTCCTGCACACGGTAGAGCCGCCCGTAGAGCTCCAGGTTCTCGAGCGCGGTGAGCTCCCGATACACGAGCGGCTCGTGGGCCAGGTAGCCGACCTGGCCACGGTCGACCTCGACCTCCAGCGTGCCGCGAGTCGGGGCGAGTAGGCCGGCGCAGAGCCCGAGGAGCGTCGACTTCCCCGAGCCGTTCGGCCCAGTGACGAGCAGGAGATCGCGGTCCCCGACATCGAGGTCGAGCCCACGGATGACACGCTTGTCACCGAAGCGCCGCTCGAGCCCGCGCGCCCGGATCATTGTGCGCCCTCAAGGGCCTGACGCTCGAAGTACTCGGCCACCTCGAGCGCCGTCGGCGGGTTTCTGTAATGAGTCTCTGCGTACTCGGCGGCGTCCGGAAAGCCGCTCGCCCGCAGCACGTCCTCCGCAGCCTCGTAGTCGTACTCGGACCGGCGCAGCTCCACGTCGGGCCCGAGCAGCGCCCAGTAGGCACCGGGCCGGCCCTCGTAGGCCATCCCGACCGAGCCAGCGTTCACGACGCGGACTCCGTCGACCAGCCGATCGAACTGGTGGTGGGTGTGCCCACAGACAACGACCGCCTCGTCCACGCCGGCGAGGATCTCTCGCAGGCGCTCGTCGGTCGTGACCGCGGTCAGGATCTCGGTATCCGACCGAGGAGACCCGTGGCAGAAGAGGGTCGGCCCGAGACCGTCCACGTCGAGTGTCTGCGTGTCGGGTAGCCCGGCGAGGTGCACCAGCTGCTCCTCGTTAAGACGCTCGGCGACCCAGTCGCCCGGCTCGCGGTCGGTGTTCCCGCGGACGAAGAGCGCCCGATCGCCCAGCTGCTCGGCACGCGCAAGCGTCTCTGCCGGCTGCGGGCCGGCGACAATGTCACCGCCGAGCACGATCGCATCGACGTCCTCGTGCTCGAGCTCGGCGAGCACAGCCTCGAGCGCCTCGAGGTTGCCGTGCACGTCGCAGAGCGCTGCGACCTTCATGTCTGTCGGTGCGTCGTCGCCTTGTCCGCGAGCAGCTGGAGCCCATGCTCGAGCGCGGGCCGGAGCACCGCGTAGCCGTCGCGACAGCCACCGTTCGAACCTGGAAGATTGACAACGAGCGTCCGCCCGAGCGTCCCCGCAGCGCCGCGGGAGAGCAGCGCGTGCGGCGTCTTCGCGAGACTGTCGGCGCGAATTGCCTCCTGGATGCCCGGCACCTCGCGGTCTACGACGCTCTTCGTCGCCTCGGGTGTCACGTCGCGGGACGCCACCCCAGTGCCGCCAGTCGTGAGGATGAGCTCGGCGCGCTCCGCCAGTTCGCGGAGGGCAGCGCCGATCTGATCCGACTCATCCGGGACGACGACGCGCTCGACGTCGAAGCCGTCGCCGGCGAGGAGCTCGTCGAGCAGGTCGCCGCTCGTATCCTCCCGCACGCCTGCCGCCACGCCATCGGAAACCGTCAGGACGGCAGCCCTCACGCAGGTTCCTTCGTCTTCTCGACCAGCCGGACGTCCTCGACGACCATCTCCTTGTCGACCGCCTTCGCCATGTCGTAGACCGTGAGCGCGGCCACGGCAGCGGCGGTGAGCGCCTCCATCTCGACACCGGTCTGTGCCGCGGTTTCCGCGCTCGCCTGGATCGCCACGCCGCTCCCCTCGACGCGGAGCTCGACGTCCACCGAGCTGAGGGGGAGCGGATGGCAGAGGGGGATCAGCTCCGCGGTCCGCTTGGCGGCCATGATCCCGGCGATCTGGGCAGTCGTCAGGGCGTCGCCCTTCGGAAGCGAGCCGAGTTGCGCCGACGTCTCGGGCCGCATGCGGACGAACGCCCTCGCCGTCGCCCGCCGCCGCGTCACGGGCTTCGCACCCACGTCCACCATGTGGACGCCTCCTGCCTCGTCGACGTGGCTGAGCGTGGGCTCGGGCGTCGTCATAACGCTTCGAGTGTACGTCCGGCCCGCTCCCGAGCCTGGTCGATCGCATCAAGCTGAAGGCGGATCCAGCGCTCGACGTCGTGCTCCCGGACCCAGGAACAGATCGCCGCGCGGCGGCGGCGGCGCTCCCCCTCCGGCAGCTCGAGCGCCTCGGAGAGCGCGCGCGCCTGGCCGGCGACGTCGAACGGATTGACCGGCAGCACCCACTCGGCAAGCTCCTCGAATGCGCCCGTGTTCTCGGAGAGGACGACCACGCCGTCGCGCTCGTTGACGAGCGGCGCCTCCTTCGCGACCAGGTTGAGGCCGTCGAAGATCGCGTTGACGAGAAGCACGTCGAACTGCTTGTAGGCGGCGACGGAGCCGGGGAAGTCGTCGCCGATCCGGAGGTCGAGCGGCGTCCAGTCCGCGCGCCCGAAGCGATCGTTCACCTCGCGGGCGGCCCGGCGGATGGCGTCGAGATACTCGGCGTACTCGGAGATGCCCTGCCGCGACGGGTCGAGGAGCGCGAGCATGACCACGCGGCCGTGCCACTCCGGATGCTCCTCGAGGAAGAGCTCGAACGCACGGAAGCCGCGCACGACGTTCTTCGACGGGTCGGTCCGGTCGACCCGGACGACAAGGCGTTCAGGGCGAGCCGACTCGAGCGCGCGCTCGGCTTCGAGCACGGCATCGCTCTGCGCGAGCTCGGCGAACTCCTCCGCGTCGACCGAGATCGGCGTCGCCCGCACCGCAACCGTACGGTCGCCGCAGGTCGTCTCGCCACGCTCGAAATCCGCCTCGGCCCCGAGCACGTCCTGGCAGCTACGGAGGAAGTTACGCACCCAGCGCGCCGTGTGGAAGCCGACGACGTCGTTGGCGAGCAAGCCCTCGTGCACAGCCCTTCGAACCGGCTCGGGCAGCACGCTCCAGTAGTCGGACTCCGGCCACGGGATGTGGACGAAGTGCGAGAGCGTGGCCTCTGGCCGAGCTCCACGAACGAAGGCCGGCGCCACGTAGAGGTGGTAGTCGTGGAAGAAGACCGCCGCGTCTGGCCGACCTTCGAGCTCCTGGATCACGACCTGGGCGAACGCCCGGTTGACCTCGACGTAGCCGTCCTCCCAGGCGACCTGAAACCTCGCGTCGAGCACAGGCTGTTCGGCGAGCCCCCAGAGGTAGTGCTGTGCGAACCAAAGCGTGGGGTTCGCGACGACGTTGTAGAAGCGGTGGTACGCCGCGGCGTCGTGGGCCACGAGACGAAGCCGATACGGCGCACCACCGTGCGGGGTCTCGTCGACAGCCTCGTGGCCGGCCTCTTCGGCGACCGCGCGATCCTCGTCGCTCATCGCGCTCGCGATCCAGGTCACGTCGTGGTGGTCGACGAGGCTTCGGAGCGCGGTGACGAGGCCGCCCGCCCCGCGCTTGGCGACACGCTCGCCGTTCGCGCGCGCGAACGAGACCGGTGCGCGGTTCGAGACGACGATCAGCCGACGACGGTCCGCCATGCGCGGGAGGGTACTGCCGGCTCGTTGCCCGTCAGCCCGCCTGCGCGGCGGTGACGAGCTCCGCCTCACCGGTCTCGTGGCCGGCCAAGCGGTTGAAGAGCGCGAGCCAGTCGCGGAGGAGCCGAGGCGTCAGGAAGCGGCGGCGAACGAACTCCTTGCCCTTGAGTGCCATCGCCCGGGCCGACTCCGGATCGGCAAGGATCTGGTCGAGAGCCTGCGTGCACTCCTCGACGTTGTCGACGAGAAAGCCTGTCTCGCCTTCCTGGATCTGGTCGACGATGCCGCCCACACGACCCGCGACCATCGGCCGGCCCTTCCAGAGACCCTCCGTGACCGTCAGCCCGAAGCCTTCGCGGATGGACTTCTGGACCAGCGCAGCCGAGTGCACCTGGAAGGCGTTGACCTCGACCGACCCCACGTTGTTCAGGTTCGAGAGGATGTAGATGTCTGGGTGGCTGTCCGCTGCGGCGACTGTCCGGCTGTAGTACTCCCAGCCTTCCGGGTCGTCGTGCGCCATCGATCCGACGAGCGCGAGCTGGACGTCGTCACGCCGTCCCCGAAGCGCGCGCCAGGCCTCGATGACGCCGAGCGGGTCCTTCCAGGGGTCGAAGCGGGAAACCTGCGTCACGAGCGGCCGTGAGACGTCGATGCCGAACTGGTCGACGATGTAGGAGGCGTCCTCCGGCGAGAGCGCCATGTTCTTGGGCGCCAGCGGGTCGATCGCGGGCGGCCAGATGTACGCCGGCGGCAAGCCCGTCGGAGGGACGTACTCGCTGCGGTGAAATACCGTCGCGTCGTACGCGCAGAGCATGGGCTGGAGGAAGCCGAGGATCTCGGCGTTCGGCTCGGAGAGGTCGATGTGACAGCGCCAGATCCAGTGCTTGCCTACGGAGCGGTGAAGCTCGGCCATTCCCGCCGGCTGTGGATCGTGGACGATGACGTAGTCGTACTCGCCGTCGAGCGCCTCTGCGTTCCGGCGGTTGTACTCGAGGAAGATCTTCTTCGCGTCCTCGGTGAGGTCGATCGCGTCTCCCTGAAGCCCGTTGTGGATCGCCTTCGTGACATCGAAGAACTCGTCCTGACCCTCGATCACCCGCCACTCGGTCTCGAGGCCGGCATCGCGCATGAGCGGGATCAGCGTGTAGTTGATCTCGGCCACGCCGCCGCCGAAGGCGGTCGCCGACAGGTGGAGGACGCGCTTCCCCTCGAGCGGCGCGGCGAGCTCCCTGATCTGATCCATCAGGCCTCGCCCGGCGATGTGCGCATAGTCCGTTAGGGACTTGGTGCCGACGTTGACCTGGTGAAGCTGCACGGCGGCCGAGGATACAGGTGCGGTAGGTGGGTCTTAGGCGAGGAACTTGGTGAAGCGGAGCGTCGAGCCGTCACCGTTCGACTCGATGTCGAGCTCGTCGACGAGCGCCCGGATGATGGCGATGCCGAGCCCGCCTTCGTCGAGCTCTCCGTCGTCCTTCGTCACGTTCTCGGGGTCGAAGCCCGAGCCTTCGTCGAGCACCTCGATGGAGAGCCTGTCCGCGACAAGCTCGTAGCGCACCTCTACCGTCCCGGCTCTGCCAGCCTCGTAGGCGTGGCGAACCGAGTTGGAACAAGCCTCGGTGAGCGCGAGCTTCAGGTCGGCGAGCACCTCCGGGTCGAGCGGACGGCTGCGGGTGAGGCCCGTGAGGGCGAGCCGGCAGAGGACGATGTACTCGGCCTTGGCCGGTATCGACAGCTGCACGACGCCCGCGCCGTTTGTGCTCACGTCACGTTCCACCCTTCCGCTTCGGCCGACGAGTCTGAATCCCCTCGAGCGCTCGGGTGTAAACCCTACGGAACACCGGCCTCAACGTGAGCTTGCAACAGCTTTTGACACCTTTTCGAGCCGAGCACGCATCACGCTCACCGCGTCGCTACTCGTGTCGATCAGCACGAAGCGGCGGTCTGTAGCCACCGCGGCCGCGCCGAGCGTGCCGCTCCCTGCGAAGGGATCCAGACACCAATCGCCGGCTTGGGTCGACGCGAGCACCATGCGGCGCACGATGCCCTCCGGCTTCTGCGTGGGATAGCCGGTCTTCTCCCGCCCGGTCGGCGAGACGATCGTGTGCCACCAGACGTCCGTCGGGAGCTTGCCGCGAGCGGCCTTCTCGGCCGTGACGAGGCCCGGTGCCATGTAGGGCTCGCGCTCGACCTCGGCCGCGTCGAACCAGTACCTGTCGCGGTCCTTGACGTAGACGAGGATCGTGTCGTGCTTGGCCGGCCAGCGCCGGCGCGGCCGCGCTCCGTAGTCGTAAGCCCATACGATCTCGTTCAGGAAGCAGTTGCGCCCGAAGATGTCGTCGAGGAGCACCTTTGCGTAGTGCGCCTCCCGGTAGTCCAGATGGAGGTAGAGCGTGCCCGCGCCGGAAAGCACGCGCCGAACCTCCCGGAGGCGAGGCTCCAGGAAGCCGAGGTAGTCGTCGAAGCTGTCGGCGTACTCCGACTCGGCCACGACTCGCGACCGGTAGCGTCGCCCCGCGAAGCCGTTCCGATCCCCGTCGGGGTCGGCGATCGTCCTCAACGTCGTCCGGCGCTGGGCCCGGCCGGTGTTGAACGGAGGGTCGGCATAGGCGAGCGCGAAGCTCTCGTCGGCGAAGCTGGGCAGGAGCTCCAGGCAGTCACCGAGCAGAATCGAGTCCTCGGTCGGCCGAGCCGGCATCACATCGAGGCTAGCGCCGCGCGCGGCTAGCGCTCCTGCCAGCTAGTTCTCGCCCGGCACGAAGCTCGGTCGCTCACCGAGCTCGACGGGAACCTCGAGACGCTGGCCATCGCGGACAACCGTGAGGACGACGCGATCGCCGGGCAGAAGCATGGAGATCCTCCGCACGACGTCCTCGGCCGTGTCGACGGGCTCACCGTCGATCGCGACGATGATGTCGCCGCCCGTCTGGATCTGGATGCCCTCGAAGGTCTCCTGCTGCGAACCGGCCTCGAGCCTTGCCGCCGCGGCGGGACTGTCCTCGACGACCCGCTGCACAACAGCGCCGCGTGGGGCTCCGAGCCCCAGTTGCTCGGCCATCGAGGGCGTCACCGTCTGCGTCGAGACACCGACCCAGGCGTAGCGAACCTCGCCCGTGGCGATGAGCTGCTCCATCGAGCGCTTGGCGGAGTTGATGGGTACTGCGAAGCCAACCCCGTCGGCGGTTCCCGAGTCGCTCCGGATCTGTGCGTTGATGCCGATCACACGGCCGCGGGCGTCGAAGAGCGGGCCACCGGAGTTGCCGCGGTTGATCGGCGTGTCCGTCTGGATCGCGTCGACGAGGTCGAATGTGGAGGTCAGGGAAGGCGTCGAGCGCTCGGTCGCCGAGACGACGCCCACGCTCAGAGAGGTCGTCTGGCCGAACGGGCTGCCGATTGCTGCTACGGGATCGCCGACCTCGACTCGAGAGGAGTCGCCGAGCGGCACCGGCTCGAGCGCCTGCTCGGCCGGGTCGACCTTCAGGACGCCGACGTCGTCGAAGGGATCGAAACCGACGACCTCGGCCGAGACGCGGTCGCCGCTCGGGAACTCGACGTACACGGTGTCCGCGGTCTCGGGAGTCTCCTCGGGCGCGGTCTCCCCCGCTGTCGTGATCACATGCGAGTTCGTGAGGATGTAGCCATCGGGCGACACGACGAAGCCGGAGCCTTGGGCGGTACCGCCCGCGCCGTCCTGAACGTGGGTACCGAAGAGCGCGAAGATCGTGACGACGCCGCCCGACCGCGCTTCATAGATGCGGCCCGGATCGAAGCCGTTCCCGAGCAGCGGCTTCGCCGCCGACTCCGTCGGCTCCGTCGAGCTGACCCCCTGGCCCTGACCCGAATCACCACTGCGCGCCGGGACGAGAACGGTCTCCCCCTCGTCGACCCAGCCCGTCGCCTTGCCGACAGCGAGTGCGGCCGTGCCTCCGAGGACGGCCGCGACGAAAGCGACGACTGCCAGAGACGTAGGGCGGGGCGACGGCACTTCCGCTCAGCGTAGTCGCGAACCGGCGGGGCGGGGTCCGAGAGCCGGCTGCTCGTCCTGATCGGCTCCGTTTCCCCGTGAAAACGGGTGCTCCGGTGCCCGTCCCGATGGCAGCGCGAGCACGAACGTCGTCTCTCCCGGGCGAGAGTGCACCGAGAGGTCGCCCTGCATCCGCCGCGCGAGCTCCGAGGCGATGGCAAGCCCGAGACCGCTTCCGGACGTACGGCCGCCCTCGCCCCGGTAGAAGCGCTCGAAGAGGTGCGGAACGGCGTCCTGCGCGATCCCCGGGCCCGCATCCGTGACTTCGAGGACGGCCCGGCCGTCCCTCCTGCTCGCCCCAAGGGACACAGGCGTCCCGTCTGGCGTGTGCCGGAGCGCGTTCTGAACCAGGATCCGCGCTACCTGAAGCGCTCGCTGGGAGTCTGCGCATGCGGTCACGGAACCCTCGGCGACCACCTGGAGGTCGTGCCCGGTCGACTCGGCCGCCGGCCGGAACTCGTCGGCGACGATCCGGAGCGTGTCGAGCAAGTCGAAATCCTCCTCGGTAACGTCCAGCTGGCCGGCGTCGAGGCGCGAGAGGTCGAGGAGATCGGTGGCGAGCTTCGCGAGACGATCGATCTGGGCACGCGTCTCGGCCAGGAACTCCCTGCGCGTGGCCTCATCGAGCTCCTCGTCTTCGAGCAGCTCGAGAAAGCCGCCGAGCGAGAAGAGCGGCGTCCGAAGCTCATGCGACGCGTTCTGGATGAACTCCCGGCGCGCTCGCTCGAGATGCGAGAGACGCTCGCGCATGTTCTCGAAGGCTCGGGCGAGCTCGGCCACCTCGTCCCGGCCGTGGTCGACGACCGGCTGGGAGAAGTCTCCGGCTGCGATCTGCTCGGCGGCGGCTTCGAGGCGGCGCAGACGCCGTGTGAGCCCCCACGCCGCGACGTAGGCGAGGACGGCAGCGGCGAGGAGCGCCAGGCTGCCCGCGACGAGCAGGCTCTTCCGCAGGAGATCGAAGCTCCTGAGGACGTCCCCGAGCGGTGCGGAGAGCACGACGATCTTGTCGCCCGCGGGGAACGCGACCTCTGCAAACGAGCGGCCGCCGCGGTCGACTCGGCCGCGCTCGAGCATTCCACTCCCGAGTGCCCGCAGCGCCAAGGGATCCTGGGCGAAGACTCCCGACTCGGCGAGCGTCGAATCACCGACGACCCTGAGCGAGCCTTCCCCCAGCCGCGTCAGGACGACGACACGAGCGTCGTGGCGCGTGCCGAGCACGGCGAGCGCGCTTCCCTCGCCGATCTGAGCGTCCGACAGCCGGCGAAGCGCCCTCTGCGCCGAGGGAGCCGCCCGCTCGATGCGGTCGATGCGGGCATCGACGAGCCGCGATTCCAGCCGCGGGACGACGACGACCAGGAGGATCACGATCACGACGAAGACGAGCCCGAAGAGAACCAGTCCGAGCTTCATCGTCAGCGAGCGGAGCGGCAGCAGCGACCTCATCGCGTCTCCCGGAACCGGTAGCCGACGCCGCGAACGGTGAGGATGTAGCTCGGGTCGCTCGGATCGGGCTCGATCTTTTCCCTGAGGTGGCGGATGTGGACGTCGATCGTCCGCGGATCGCGGTAGTCCGACCCGCCCCAGAGCATGTCGAGGAGCATCTGGCGGCTGTACACACGGCCGGGATGCGTCGCGAGCGTCCGGAGCAGCTCGAACTCGAGATACGTCAGCTCGACCGGCCGGCCCGTGACCTCCACCGTCCGTCGGCCGAGATCGATCCGCACGCCGTCCGCGTCGATCGTCTCCTCCGCGATCTCGGCCGGTGTGAGCTTCGCCCGGCGCAGCAACGCTCTGACTCGGCTCCGGAACTCCCGGATGGAGAACGGCTTCGTGATGTAGTCGTCGGCCCCGAGCTCGAGCCCGAGCACCTTGTCGATCTCGTCGTCGCGCGCCGTCAGCATGATGATCGGCACCGTCGAGGTCGCCCGTAGACGCCGGCAGACCTCGAGGCCGTCGAGCTTGGGAAGCGCCAAGTCGAGGACGACGAGGTCGAACGTGCCGTTCCGGAAGCGATCGAGCGCCTCCGCCCCATCGCGGGCCTGAACGACCTCGAAGCCTTCACGCTCGAGCGGGTACGTCAGCAGCTTCTGGATCGACTCCTCGTCGTCGACGAGGAGGATGCTCGCGGAGGCGGCCATCTCCCTAGAGAATAGGCGGCGGCCCGCAGCGCGCCGGTGCAGGCTGAATGCCCTCCTACACTGGTCGGGTGTTCTCCGCGCCAGAATCCAGGCGGCGGCCGCGACGCGGGTCGCTCGAGCGGCCGCTCTCCGGGCGGATCTATCGCGCCGCTTGGATACCCGCCGCGGTCGCTCTGGTCGCGCTCGCATTCACCGTCGGCCAGCCGAGCGCGCTCCCCCAGCCCCGCCTCGACCCTTCGTTCGACGGTGGAACTGCAGCGCAGTTCGCGAGCCAGTTTGCGCAACAGTTCCCCGACCGCAGGCCCGGCACGACGGGTGCGGACAGCGCAACGACGTGGGTCAGTGACCGCCTGACGGACTACGGGCTCCGCGTCCACAGGCAGGCGTTCCGGGCCGACATCCCGGAGCTCGGAGGCCCAGAGCTGGTGAACCTGATCGCAATCGCGCCGGGTCGGTCGCCCGAGACGATCGTCGTCATGGCCCACCGCGACGACCTCGGCCTCTCGCCGGGCGCCAACGACAACGCCTCGGGAACCGGTGCGCTCATAGAGCTGGCCCGAAACGTCGCCTCGACGACGCTCGAGCACACGCTCGTCTTCCTCTCGGCTGACGGTGGTGCGTACGGCTCGCTTGGAGCAGCGAGGTTCGCCGAGGATCCCGAGTTCCTGCGCAGCCTGATCGGGGGTCGGGCCTCGGTCGCGGCCGTCGTCAACCTCGACTCGGTGGGAGGAAGCGGGTCACCGCGGATCCTCTTCACCGGTGAAACAGCCCGCTCGCCCGCGATCTCGCTGGTCGCGACCGCACGGCAGAGCATCGAGGCCCAGGCCGGGCTCACCCCCGAGGAATCGGGCACGCTGGCGCAGCTCGTCGACCTGGCCTTCCCCTTCAGCCTGTACGGCCAGGCGCCATTCGTCGCTCGTGGGATCCCGGCCGTGACGCTCACAGGGGCCGGGGTTCGGCCGCCGCCGGCTGCCGAAGACGACGTCGAGACGCTCGCGGGCCGGCGCGTCGGAAACCTCGGACGCTCGGCCCAGAATCTGCTCGGCGCCCTCGACCAGGCGCCCGAGACGGCGAGCGGAACAGCTGCCTACGTGACCGTCGGCTCCCGATTCCTGCGCGGCTGGGCGATCGAGGTTTTCCTGATCGCGCTCCTCGTCCCGGTTCTCGCCGCGGCAGTCGACCTCTTCGCACGCCTGAGACGCCGGCATGTCGGGCTCGGCCCCGCGTTTCGAAGCCTCCGAAGCCGCCTCGGATTCTGGCTCTGGACAGGTGCCGTCTTTGCACTCTTCAGCGTGGTGGGGATCTTCCCGAACGGCGAGGCCCGCCCGCTCGACCCGGACGTCCCCCCGGCGGCGGACTGGCCGCTCCTCGCACTGTTCGGCTTTGCGCTCCTGGCCGGGCTCGGCTGGGTCGTCACGCGCCCGCGTCTCGTGCCCATGCGGCCGGCCACGGATGAGGAGGAGCTCGGTGGACATCTCGCCGCCCTGCTCGCGCTGTCCGTCATCGCCCTCGTCGTGGCGGCCATCAACCCGTTTGCTCTCATCTTCGTGCTGCCCTCGCTCCACGCATGGCTCTGGCTCCCGCAGCTTCGCGACCGGCCGCTCGGGCTTCGCCTCGCGGTCTACGCGGCCGGGTTCGCCGGGCCTCTCGTCTTGGTCGCCTCGTTCGCCCTTCGGTACGAGCTGGGCGTCGATGCGCTCTGGTACCTCGCGGCGCTCGCGTCCGTCGGGTACGTGTCGCTGCCGCTCATCGTCGCGACCCTCGCCTGGTCGGCGGTCGCGGGTCAGATGGGTGCGCTGGCCCTGGCACGGTACGCGGCCTACCCACCGCCCGAGGAGCGCGAGCTCCGCGGGCCGATACGGGAGACGATCCGCCGGGCGGTCCTGGCGAACCGGCGCCGAAGCCGCGTCGAGCCGGCCGACGAAGAGCTCCGCGAGCTCTAGGAGGGTTCAGAGGGCCAGGTAGCGGACGCCCTCGCCCGCGTCGACCTCGCCCGCGCCCGGCTCGATCGACACGAGAGAGTCTGCACCTCCCGCCCGCACGATCATGTGCGACTCCTGGCCGCCGAGCGGCTCCAGCACGACGTCGTCCCCCTCACGGCGACTGCGGGCCCGCACGAACTCGTGCCGGCGTTCGTTCCGGCGAACCGCCGACGCCAGGATTCCACGTGAAAACGTGGGTAGGGGCTCGGGCCGGCCGAGTTGCACATTGATCGCCGGCTGCACGAAGAGGAGGAACGTGACGAGCACCGAGACCGGGTTCCCGGGCAGGTTGAAGAGCGGATGCGCCCGTCGCATGCTGAACGCGACGGGCTTCCCGGGCTTGACGGCGACTCCCCAAAAGACCTCCTCCGCACGGAGACCCGCTTGCACCTTTCGGACGAGGTCGTGGGGGCCGACCGACACGCCACCGGCGGTGACGAGCATGTCGAAGCCGAGGAGCGCACGCTCCATCGTCCGCTCGAGCGCGTCCTCGTCATCGGGTACGACGCCGAGCTGAGCCGGCACGGCGCCTGCACGCGAGAGCGCCGCCGCGAGCAGAAGCCCGTTCGACTCGTAGATCTCGCCTGGATTCAGCGATTCGCCCGGCTGGCGAAGCTCGGAGCCGGTCGCGAGGATCCCGACCCGCGGTCGCTTACGGCACTGCACCTCGTGGACGCCGGCCGCGGCCAGCGCGCCGATCTGAGCCGGCCCGAGTTCCGTCCCCGGCTCGAGCACCGGCTCGCCGGCACGCGTGTCGCCGCCTCGGACGCGAACGTGCGCGCCGGGCTCGGCGCCCTGGCGAAAGGTCACGGTCCCGTCGGACTCGTCGACGACCTCGATGGGCACCACCGCGTCCGCCCCGTCGGGAACCATGCCGCCGGTCGAGATCGCCATCACCTGACCCGCATCGAGCGAGTCTTGGGCCGGGCTCCCGGCGGCGACCTCCCCAACCACGGGTAGTGACACCCCGGCTCTCACGTCGCCCGCCCGAACGGCGAAGCCGTCCATCGCCGAACTGGGGAAGGGTGGTAGGTCTGTCACCGCGGCAGGAGCCTCGGCCAGCACACGGCCGGCCGCGCGCTCGACGGGCACGCGCTCGGCCTCGAGCGGCCCGATGCGGTCGAGCACGAGGCGCTGTGCCTCCTCCAAGCTGACAAGCTGCGACACGGGCGGACTAGGCTAACCGGCCGTGTCGGGCGAGGTGATCGGCGACCGGTTCGAGCTAGGCGAGCTGCTCGGACGAGGCGGCATGTCGGAGGTCTGGCTCGCCGAAGACCTCGACCTCGGACGCCTCGTCGCGCTCAAGCTCCTGGCGGGCGGCGCCGACCCGAACCGGCTCGTGCGGGAGGCACGCGCGATCGCTGCGCTCTCACATCCGCACATCGCGGGGGTCTATGACGTCGGCACGACCGCGAGTCGGCCCTACATCGTCCTCGAGTACCTCCGCGGCGGCACGCTCGAGGATCGGCTGCGGAACGGTCAGCCGCTGCCTGACTACGAGGTGGAACGGCTCGCCAGCCAGATCGCCGCAGGGCTCGCACACGCGCATGCGAGCGGCATCGTCCACCGGGACCTCAAGCCCTCGAACATCCTCTTCGACTCGGAGGGACGAGCAAAGCTCGCCGACTTCGGCATCGCCAGGGCGGCCGGCCAGGCGACGCTGACAGACGCCGGCACGATCATGGGCACCGCCGCGTATCTCTCGCCCGAGGCCGCCGAGGGCAGGCCCACCGGGCCGCCGGCCGACGTCTATGCCTTCGGCGTCATCCTCTACCGGCTCTTGACAGGCGGGCTGCCGTTCATCGGTGAGACGGCGATCGAGGTGGCCGTCAAGCACCAGCGAGAGCGGCCGCGACCGATCCAGTCGGTTCGCCCAGGTGCGCCACTGGCGCTCGCCGCCCTCGCGGAGCAGTCGCTGGCGAAGTCGCCCGAGGCCAGGCCTCCGGACGGGGCCGCGCTCGTCGGCCTGCTGGCCGAACCGGCCACGATCGCCCTCTCCCGCACCGTCCCAGACCAGGAGCGAACGGGAGCCCTCGGCACGCCACCGCCCGCAGGCCCTCACCGACGACCACCGCGGCGGCGCCGGTCGCATCGTCTCGCTCTGCTCGGCGTCCTCCTCGCGCTCGTGGCCGGGGGCGGTGTCCTCGCTGCCGTCCTTGCGACGGACGACGACGACCCGGGATCCACCGGGCCGCGCGAGACGGTAGAGCGGACCACGACGGTTCCGGCGGAGCAGCCGCCCGAGGAAACCACCGACCCGACTACCGATGCGACGACCGAGCCAACGACCTCCGAGCAAACGACGACGGAGGAGGAGCCGACGACCCAAACTGAGCCGACGACGGCCACGACCTCCACAGACGCGACCGAGACAGGTCCCTAGGAGGGTTCGGCGGGCTAGACCGGGACGTACATCGGGAGGAGGTAGGCCGAGAGCCCGACCGCGAGCCAGCGTGCAGCCCGGTCCTCCTCGATCGCCGCGAGCGGCACGGCCCAGACGGCGTACCAGGGAACGAGCCAGGCCGTGGCCAGGAGCAATGCGCCCGCCGCGAGGGCGAGGCGCGCGCGGCCACGCCAGGCCTCGCGGAGGAGCCAGAGGTAGACGACCACGAAGGCCGCCGCGAGCAACGCCGCAGCGGCAGCCTCGGGCACCCCGGTCAGCTGGACGAGCCGGTTCGGGATGGAGGCACGGGTCTGGTCACGCAGGTTGTCCGCGAGCGGGCCAAAAGCCGTGACCCAGTCCGTGCCGTAGCGCCAGAAGGCGATCGCGGCGATCGCACCGGCACCGACCGCCAACCCGAGGTAGGGAGCCCGCCGGCCCGCGGCCCGGTCGGCCAAGAGCTGAAGCGGGAGCAGCGCAAGCGGCACCCACTTGACCGCGACTGAAAGGGCCCAGGCGACTCCGGCAAGCTGCTGCCGGCCGGTCGCGGCCAGGGCGAGGGCACCGACGACGAGAGCCATCATCAGCGCGTCGTTGTGGCCGCCGCCGGCGAAGTGGATCGCCAAGACCGGGTTCCAGCCGACGAAGGCAGCGGCGAAGGCAGGCCGCGCGCCGAGCCTCGCCGCGAGGACGACGAGCACGAGGATCGCGGCCGCGGCGAGTGTCTTGTAGAGCCACGCGGCCGCCTCGTCGGATTCGCCGACGACGAGGGCATGGCCCTCCGAGGCGAGCGTGAAGCCCGGTCCGTAGACGGTCGTGGACTCGTACCAGCGGCTGCCCATGAGGACGTACGCCGGGTCGTCGGGGAACGCGCTCGGCATCTCCGCGTAGGGGTTCGCCCCGTGAACCGCCGAGAGCCTGCCGTAGTCCCAGTACGTGTAGGGGTCAGTGGTCAGGACGACCGGGCCGACCAGCGGGAGCAGCTGGATCGCCGCGGCCACCGCCACGACGAGCCCGAGCCGCGCCCGGCCCGCATGCTCGAGAAGCTTGAGGCCGGCGAGATAGGCGAGGAACGCAAGCGAGACCGCCGCGAGGAAGAGCCAGCTCCAGCGAATCGAGCCCTCCCCATTTCGAGGCGCCAGCGGAGCACCGGCCTCGATCGCCGCGATCACCGCGACTCCGACCAGGACGAGACACGCGACTCCCGGTGCCCAGACCGGTGCACGAAGGGCTTCGCGGCGATTCGCCGCCGGAGAGGGTGCGGCGACCGCGCCTCCCCGATTCATTGAGCTCTAGCCCGAGCCGCCGGTCGTGGTGGGCGGCGGCTCGGTCGTCGTCGGAGGCGGCTCGGTCGTCGTGTCAGGCGGCTCCGTGGTCTCCGACGGCTCGGTCGTGCTCGAGTCCGTCTTCTCGTCGTCCTTGTCCTTGTCTTTGTCCTTGTCCTTGTCCTCGCCAGGCGGCGGCCCGTAGAAGGCCCACTGACCCTGGAACGGCAGCCAGACCACGGGCTGGGTAGGCGTGGCGAACGAGAGCGCCGGTGAGCTCGCGAGGGCGGGGACGACGAAGTCGTGCCAGATCATGGCGGGGAACGAGCCGCCCGATACCGAGATGCCGTGCACGCTTCGCATCTCGATCTGCGCGTTCGGATAGCCGACCCACACAGCCGTGGCGAGATTGGGCGTGTAGCCGGCGAACCACGCGTCGGCGAAGTTGTCGGTCGTCCCGGTCTTACCGGCGGCCGGCCGACCCGGATTCGCAGCGGTGCCGGTGCCACCGAGGACATTCTCCTGGAGGATCTGCGTCACGACGTAGGCCTCGCCGTCCGACATGACGCGCTTGCGATTCCCCTTGCCCCAGGCCGGGTCGACCTTGCCACTCGGCTGGACGACCTTCTTGATCGCCATCGGCTCGGAGTAGATACCCCCCGCTGCGAGGGTCGCGTAGGCCGACGCCATCTCGAGCACGGAGACAGAATTGGACCCGAGCCCGACCGAGGCCACGGGCTCGAGCTTCGTCTGAATGCCCATCCTCTCGGCGGTCTCGACGACGTTCTCCGGGCCAACGTCGAGCGTGAGGCGCGCGTACACCGTGTTGTCCGAGCGGATGGTCGCCTGCCGGATCGTCGAGACGCCGTAGTACGAGTGGTCGAAGGTCGATACCTCCCAGGGCTCCGAGAGCGGGTCCGGCTGCCAGGTGAACGGCGCCGACATGTAGCGCGTGGAGTCGGGGTTGATGCCCTGGTTGATGGCTTCCGTGAGGACGAAGGTCTTGAACGAGGAGCCCGCTTGCCGGCGGCCCTGCTCGGCAAGGTTGAACTGGAGCCCCTCGCGCCCTGGCGCAACTGCCGCCATGGCGCGAATGGCGCCGTTCTTCGGGTTGATCGACACGAGCGCGGAGGCCGGATCCGTATTCAGGTAGAGGTTCGTCTGGATCGCCTGTTTTGCCAACTTCTGGAAACGCGGATCGATCGTCGTATGCACCTTCAGACCGCCGCTCCGAACGGCTGTGACGCCGTACTTTCGAATGAGGAGGTCGCGGACGTAGCCGAAGAAGTACGGCTCGCGGATCTTCGTGTAGAGCTCGCCCCGGCGGAGTCGGAGAGGCGTATCGACGGCTTTGTCGTAGCGAGCCTGGTCGATATGGCCCGCTTCGAGCATCGCGAAGAGCACCTCGTCCCGCCTGGCACGCGCCGCGTCCGGCTGGGCGAAGGGGTCGTACGCCGATGGGGCCTGGGGCAGCCCGGCGAGAAGCGCCGCCTGGCCGAGGTTCAGCTTGCCCGCCGACTTGGAGAAGTACGTCTGCGCCGCTGCCTCGATTCCGTAGGCCAGGTTCCCGTACGGCACCTGGTTCATGTAGGTCTCGAGGATCCGCTGCTTCGTCCAGCTCTCGTTCAGCTTGAGTGCTAGGCAGGCCTCCTTGATCTTCCGCTCGAACGACCGCTCGTTGCCGATGTAGAGGTTCCGGACGAGCTGCTGCGTGATCGTCGAGCCGCCTTCGACGATCTTGCCCTGCTCGAGGTTCTTCATGGCGGCGCGGAGGATGCCCTCAAAGTCGAGCCCTCCGTGCTCCCAGAAGCGTCGGTCCTCGATCGCGACGGTGGCCTCGAGGGCCGTGGGCGCGATCTGGTCGTAGGTGAGCGGCTGGCGGTTCTTCTCGGCCGGGATGGCGCCGAGGAGCGAGCCGTCGGCGGCGTAGACGAACGAGTTCTCGCCGATCGTGACCGGTCGGAGCGAGTCGAGGTCGCAGCTGTTCCGGAACGCCGTGGCGCCCGTGAAGGCTGCGGCTCCGAGCGCCGCGACGACCCCGGCGACCACGACGAGAGCGGTCAGCACCAGCAGGCGCCTGCGGTTGGCGCGCTCGCGGCGGCGGCGGTTGCGATCACGGCGCCGGTGGTTGGCGTAGACCGCGGCCCCGTGGCGTCCGTTGCCGTTCTTCCTCCCGTTTCCGTTGCCGTTCGGGCCGCCGCTGCCGTTCCGCGGCTTCCCATTGCCGTTCTTGCGCGTGGGCACTAGAAGACTCCTTCGGCGCGCAGGCGGCGGAGCGCTGCACGGCGAAGCGCCGACTCGGCGTCGGCAGCCTTCCCGGGCCGCACCCACGTGGCCACGGTCACGATCGCTCGCTCAGATTCGAGTTGCGTCACCGATACTCGTGCTTCCCTGTCCTCGACTCTCTCTTCGACCGAACCGGCCTCTTCCTGGAGAGCTGCGACGACACGGTCGAAGTCAGCGGAAAGGGGCACCGGCACGTCGATCTGAGCAAGGTGCTCTCGCCGCGCGATGGTCGAGTTCCTGATGGTATCGGAGGCAAGCTTCTCGTTCGGGATGTAGAGGCGGGCGCCGCCGGGGGCCTCGAGGGTGGTGTACGTGAGCGCGATCTCGCGCACCGTGCCGCCCTCACCGCCAACCTCGACCTCGTCCCCGAGCCTGAGGGGTTGCGTGAAGGCGAGGAAGAGCCCGGCGATGAAGTTCCCGAGCGTCGTCCGAGCGGCCATCCCGAGCACGAGCCCGACGACGGCGGAGGACGCGAGGATCCCGCCCGCGACCGCACGCACCTGGGGGATCACGAGAAGCGCCGAGAGGAGGCCGACCACGGCGATGACCGCGAACGCGGTTCGCCTCAGGACCCGGTAGCGCGTGAGCGCCTCCGGCTCGAGCTTCAGCCGGCGGGCGATCGCACGGTCGACCAGCCGCGCGAGGACGAGCGCAAGCAGGAAGACGACGCCCG
Organism: uncultured Actinomycetes bacterium; assembly: GCA_963733135.1. Taxonomy (GTDB): domain Bacteria; phylum Actinomycetota; class Thermoleophilia; order Gaiellales; family Gaiellaceae; genus CAVTBX01. The sequence goes on along the minus strand of CAVTBX010000003.1, from coordinate 262,502 downwards.
CGATGAGGGCGCGCTCGAGCCACTCCGATTCCACCGCGTCATGTTCGGTCGAACGGGAGTGGCTTCCTGCCTCGGAATCCGCCTTCGAGGGTGTGCCAGTACGCGACCTCGTCCTCGCCGAGGCGCCAGCAGAGGAGGACGTCCGAGCCGTCGGGATGACGAGCCGGGAAGTCGAGGAGCCCGGTGTCGGGATCCTTCACCTCGACGCCGAGCTGCTCGAGATCTCCAGCCAGCTCGAGCACGGTGCGGGCGGCCTCGGTGCCCTTTGCCTGGAGCTCCTCGATCCGGGCGGGGTCTAGGCCGCCGCCGTTTCCGAGCACCCGTTCGCGCACGGTGTTCAGACGCGCCTCGAGCCTGGACGATACGCGCCTGGCCGCCACGAGGCGCTCGGTGAGGGGCCTCACCTCCGTCAGCGCTTCGTTCGCCTCCTCGGGCGTGAAGTAGCGCACGGTCGAGATACTCCCTCACTTGGCGCCTCCCACGCTGCGTCTCCTCCTGCTTCTCGCTGCGGTAGCCCTCGTGGCCGCCGGATGCGGCGAGCGCACGGAGCCTCTGGGTGACCTCGCTGTCGAGTATCCGGTGACCGTCCAGGGCGCCGGGGAGGCGCCGGCCGTGCTCGATCGCTCGCCGCGGCGGATCGTGGCTCTGGCGCCCGAGAGCGCGGAGATCCTGGGCGAGCTCGGCGTCGGCCGGCGGCTGGTCGGAGTGCCAGCCGGCTTCGACGCAGAGACGCCCGCCGCCGAGCAAGTAGCGAGCCCGGCCGGACAGGTCGAGGTCTCAGAGGTCGTCCGGCTCCGGCCCGATCTCCTGGTCGCCACCAGGACGACCGACCCGGTCGACGTCTCGCTCGCCGAGCGTCGCACCGAGGCCGTCCTCTACGAGCAACCCTCCGATTCGGTGAACGGCGTCGAGCGGGCGATCGTGGAGCTCGGCTTTCTCGTCGACGAGCCGGTGGCGGCTCGGAAGCTCGCCGCGCAGATCGAGGACGCGGTCACCGACGTCCAGAGGAGGATCGCGGGGGAGCCCGTCACGTCCGTGTTCGTCGACACCGGCTTTTTCGTCACGGTCCCAGCTCGTTCGCTTCTTGGCGACCTCGTGCGCCGCGCAGGAGGACGAAGCGTCGGCGGGCCCACGCCGGGCTTCGAGCCGTTCGACGTCGCGGAGCTCGTCCGGCTCGACCCCGATGTCTACATCGCCACGTCGGACAGCGGCGTGACGCTCAGGAGGCTCCGTGCGAACGACCAGACGCGCGAGCTGACCGCCGTCCGCGAGGGGCGGTTCGTCGTCCTCGACGCGAGCCTCGTCACGGCCGCAGGGCCACGCGTCGCCGAGGCGCTGCGGGCAGTCGCGCGTGCGCTCCACCCCGATGCCCTCCGCTGACGCCCTCGACGCGGTCACCGTCGATGCGTTCCGTACGCTCGTCGAGCTCGACAACCCCGTGCCCCGGCTCTCGGAGGCACTCGAACGGCACGGCCAACCCCGTTCGGCCGACCTGGTTCAGGGTGCGTTCGAAGCCGAGGTGGCGTACTACATCCCCCGCGCCCACACCGGGCACGACGATGACACCCTGCTCGCGCTTCGCACTGAGTGCGCCCGTGTGTTTCTCGAAGCGGCCGAGGCGCCGATCGAGCCCGCCGAGTTCGTCGGGGACTTCGTCGGGTCGCTCGAGTTCAGACCCCTACCGGGCGGCCACGAGGCCTTGTGGCAGCTCCGCTCGGCCGGGCTCGCCCTGGCGTGCGTTGCGAACTGGGACGTCTCACTGACCGGATTCCTGGAACGCGCCGGCCTGGCCCACCTCTTCGACGTCGTCGTGAGCGCCGCCGAGGCCGGCGTCCAGAAGCCCGACCCCCGCATCTTCGAGCTGGCGCTCGAGCGCCTCGGCGTCGAGCCGGGCCGGACGTTGCACGTCGGGGACGACGATGCCGACAGGGCCGGCGCGCAGGCGGCCGGCCTGGCATTCGAGCCCGTGCCGCTCGCCACCCTTCCGGCGCGGCTCGGCCTCCCTTCTCCGTAGGCTGCGGGCCGTGGATGCGGCCGAGGAACGGCGACCGGACGACGCTCAGCCCCGGGTCGGGCCTGTCGTCGCCTGGTCGGTCCTGGCTCTGTTTCAGATCGGTCTCGGGTTCATCAGCCTCGCCACGCGCGACGACCGGGAGGACACGAACCCTCTCTTCGACGGAACGTTCGTCGTCTCGAGCATCCTCGTCTACGCGATCCTCGTGCTGCTGACCGTCGGCATCGCCGCCGGCTATTCACTCGACCTCAGGAGGACTCTCGGCCTGCGCCGATTCGAACCCCGGTGGCTCGGCGCCGCGGCCGGCGTGATCGTGGCCACGTTCGTCGTCGGCGCGATCATGGGCCTCTTCGGCGATCCGGCCGAGGAGCAGGGGCTCGCACCCGATCGATGGGAGTCCGACAAGGCCTGGATCTTCGTGGCCGCCGCGGTCGTGGTCGTGGTGGTCGTTCCTTTTGCGGAGGAGCTCTTCTTCCGAGGCCTCGGCGTGGGCGTGCTCGCGTTTGCCGGCCCGCTCGTGGCGATCTCGGTTCCCGCGCTCGCATTCGCGCTGGCGCACGGGATTCTCCTCGCGCTGCCAACGCTGCTCGTCCTCGGCGCGGGGCTTGCCTGGATTCGCTTCCAGTCCGAAAGCGTCTGGCCGTGCTTCCTGACGCACGCGGCCTGGAACGGGATCGCGCTGGCCGTCTCCGCGGCTACCCTCTGACCGCCTCCGCCGTTACATTCCGGACCGTGCGTCGCGCGTTCGCGCTGGCGGTGGTCGGGGTCGCCCTCGGGGCGTCTGGCTCCGCGCAGGCAGCCGGCGAGAGCGTGACGTTGGAGGCGGGCCGCGACATCGCGCTGCACGAGACGAACGTCAGGTTCTCCGGAGAGGTCGACCCGGCGGACGAAGGCACCCGCGTGCATCTGTACCGGCTTGTCGGAGGAAGCCTGCGGGTGCTCGCGCGGATCGAGACCAACGCCGATGGTCGTTGGCGGGTGACGATCCGGCTTCGAAATCCCGGCCCGTTCCTCGCTCGGGCGAGCGTTCCCGTCCCGGGGGACGACCCTGTCGTCGTCGAGTCGGAGCCCGTGCAGGTGCGGGTCAAGCCACGGCTGCGCGCCCGCTTCGTCGGGACAGCAGTCGTCGGGCATCGTCTCTCCGTGCGCGGCCGGTTGCTGCCTGCGAGCGCCGGGCGCCTCACCCGCAGGATTCACGGCGAGGTCACGCGTGTGCGAGTGGGACGCTACGGCGGATTCGAGTTCAGGGTGTCAACGGCCGATGCTCGCCGGGTCCGGGCGGCGCTTCGCCTCCGCCCGAGCTCGGGCTTCACGACGCTCGGCAGGACGAAGACACGCCGGCTCAGGCTCCCTCATCTCGCAACAGGGTCGCACGGCCGCCCGGTTCGGGCCCTCGAGCGCCTGTTGAAGGAGAGGCAATACGCGCTCCGCGGCGCCGACGGACGCTATGGCGTGGACACGGCGCAGGCCGTTCTCGCGTTCCAGAAGGTGCACGGCCTCGCCCGGACAGGCCGCATGACCCCGAGGCTCTGGCGACGACTCACTCGCTCTGAGCGACCGAAGGCTCGGGTCCCGAGGGGTACCCACATCGAGATCTCGAAGACGGATCAGACGCTCTATGAGGTACGGAGGGGCAAGGTGGTGAACGTCCTCCACACGTCGACCGGCGCCACCGGCAACACACCGGTCGGCCGCTGGCGGGTCTACGGCAAGGTGCCCGGCTATAACGGCTCGCATATGTACTACTCGCTCTTCTTCCTGCGCGGCTTCGCGATCCACGGCTACAGGTCGGTGCCGGCCTGGCCGGCGAGCCACGGATGCGCGCGGATTCCCCTCTGGGCGGCTCCCGGCCTGTACTACCGCTGGGGGCACGGCTCGAGGATCATCGTCTTCGGCTAGGAGAGTCTGGCTCGCGGATCCCGAGGCAGGCGTCTATCCTCGGCGCATGGACGAGTCGAGCTCCGACCCCGTCGTCAGGCAGATCCGCGAGCAGATCTCCGACAACGACCGCGCGCTCGTGGACGTGGTGAACAAGCGGCTGAAGCTCGTCGGGCGTCTCTGGGAGTACAAGACGTCGCGAGGCTACGAGGTGCTGAACCCCGAGCGGGAAGGGTGGATGCTCCAGTACCTCCAGCGCGCGAACCGCGGGCCGCTCACGTCCGAGGGGCTCGAGGAGCTCTACTGGCACGTGCTCGAGCTGACGAAGCGCGAGGTCGGCGTGCCCGACGGCGAGCAGCAGGCCGAAGCGGCGGGCTAGTCCTCGACGGTAGAGGCGAGGCATGCCTCGCCTCTACGACTCGGAGGAGAAGTCCTCCGGCTTCACCTCGTCGAGGAACTTCTTGAACTCCTCGACGACCTCTTCCTCGTTCACGTCTTCGTGCTCGAACTCGATGCCGCTCTCGTCGATGACCGAGTCGGCCGCGAAGATCGGTGCTCCCGACCGAACGGCGAGCGCGATCGCGTCGCTCGGCCGCGAGTCGATCTCGATCTCCGAGCCGTCGATCGCAACGGTGATGAGCGCGTAGAACGTGTTGTCCTGGAGCTCGGTGACGGCGATCTTCGTCACCCGGGCCTCCAGCCGCTCGAGCACGTCCGTAAGGAGATCGTGCGTCATCGGCCGCGGCGTGTTGGCCCCTTGGAGCTTCATGAGAATCGCCGCCGCCTCGGGATGGCCGATCCAGATGGGGAGGAACTTGTTGCCTTCGGTGGTCTTCAAGAGCACGATCGGCTGCTTGCCGACCATGTCAAAGCTGACTCCGTAGATGACCATCTCCTGCATAGAGGCGTCCCCAGCCTGATGATACTGACGGGTCATCCAAGCGGAGCCCAGGTGGCGCATGCCCTCCAGCGTCGCGCCGAGAGTCACGCCTACAGGCACCAGCGTTGCCGGTGCCTGTCCCAACGCGTCCGAACGTCACCTCGATCCGGAGCGAATCGTCATGGCCCGCGCACCGCGCGGGCCGGATTCGCGGAGGGGTATGGGCGATCCTGGATTCGAACCAGGGACCTCCGCCTTATCAGAGCGGCGCTCTAACCGACTGAGCTAATCGCCCTCGGGCCGCAGGATTGTAGCCGGACGTCTCGGCCGTGGTTCAGGCCGCTGCCCGCTCGAGGGACTCGACGAGCTCTGCGAGCGCGGTCTCGTCTGTGAAGAGGATCTCCACCCGTTTCGAACCGACCTTCACGGGCGCGCCCGTGAGATGCTCGAGCGCGGTGCGGGCACGGGCCGCGAGCTCGGGGTCGATCGGCGCGGCTCGGCGGGGCTTCGTGCGCGCCCCTGACCACCGCGCCGCCTGCTCGGCTGCCCGGACCGAGAGACCGCGCCGCACGATCGTCCGCGCGAGCGCCCGCCTGCCGTCGTCGTCCGGCACGGCGAGCACCGCGCGGGCATGACCTTCCGTGATCGTCCCACGCTCCACAAGGCCGAGGACGTCGTCGGGGAGCTCGAGCAGCCGGACACGGTTCGAAACCGACGGTTTCGAGCGGCCGACGCGGTCTGCGACCTCGCCCAGAGGGAGCCCGAACTCGTCCATGAGGACCGCGCAGGCGCGCGCCTCCTCGACGGGGGAGAGATCCTCCCGCGCCACGTTCTCGACGAGCGCGAGGACGAGGGACTCGCGATCGTCCGTGTCCCGGACGAGTGCCGGAACGGTGGCAAGCCCGGCGGCACGAGCCGCTCGCCAGCGGCGTTCGCCGGCGATTAGCTCGTACGTCTCATTGCCAAGCGGGCGGAGAACGATCGGTTGGACGACACCCTGCGCGCGAACGGACTCAGTGAGGCCGGCGTGCGCCTCGGGATCGAACTTGCGCCGCGGCTGCCGCGCGTTGGCCCGAATCGCGCCGACGGGCACCTGGGCGAGCTGATCCTCAGCCGGCGCTCCGCCTAGCAGCACCTCGAGCCCGCGACCCAAGCCTTTCCTGTTAGGTGCGGTCGACAAGCTCGCTCGCCACCTTGTAGTAGGCATCGGCTCCGGCCGACGTGGGGTCGTAGGCGGTGATCGGCAGGCCATGGCTCGGGGCCTCGGCCAGCCGGACGCTCCTCGGCACGATGGCCCGGAAGACCAGGTCGCCGAAGGCCTTCCGCACCTCGGCGACGACCTCGCCCGCAAGCCGCGTCCTGAAGTCGGCCATGGTCAGGAGCAGGCCGGCGATGGTAAGGCGTGGGTTCAGCCCGCCGCGCACCCGCTCCACCGACCCGAGGAGCTCGGTCAGGCCCTCGAGCGCGTAGTACTCGCACTGCACGGGGACGAGCACGCGGTCTGCCGTCGCGAGCGCGTTCACGGTCAGCGGGCCGAGCGAGGGAGGACAGTCGACGAAGACGTAGGAGTAGCGCTCGCGAGCGGGTGCAAGCGGCTCGGCGAGGAAGGTCTCGCCCGAGGCTTCACGGGCAAGCTCGACCGCAGCTCCCGCGAGCTCCCGTCGGGCCGGGATCAGGTCGAGGTTGGCGAAGCGCGTCGCGTGTGCGAGGTCGCCGACCGGCGCACCGTCGAGGAGGTCGTACGACGAGCTGCCGTTGGCCGACTCGCCGAGGCCCGAGGTCGCATTGGCTTGCGGATCGAGATCGACGACAAGAACGCGCTCGCCGGCCTCTGCGAGGCACGCAGCCAGGTTGACGGCCGTCGTGGTCTTGCCGACGCCGCCCTTCTGGTTCGCAAGCGCGACGATGCTTCCTAGGAGGGGCCGGCGAGACGATCTTCGTTGCCCCTGCGACATATCGATCGTCTTGTCGGCCCCACCTTCCACGAGGCCAGGCTACTCAGGAGAGCGGACGTTTCCTGGCAACGCCGGCGCGGCGCGGAAAACGCGACGGCGTCGGCTCGGACTTCCGAACGACGATGAGGTTCCTCCGCTCGGATCCGGCGACGGGGGCGATCTCCGGTGAGTCCCCGCCGAGCTCGGCCGAGACGCCGCTGAGGTCGCTCTCTGTCGCCCCGGTGTAGAGGACGCACAGCCCGCCGACCGCGACGAGCGGCAGGCACCACTCGAGGGCGACCGGTGGAGCCGCGAGGGCACGCGCCACCGCGACACCGTAGGCCTCGCGCCCCTCCGCGGCAGCATGCTCTTCCGCACGCTCGCAGACGACCTCCACGTTCGGAAAGGAGGCCGCATGCTCGTCGAGGAACGCGCACTTCTTCCGGGTCGCCTCGAGGAGTACGAACTCGAGCTCCGGTCGCACTGCGGCCAGCGGAAAGCCCGGCGAGCCACCGCCCGAGCCGACGTCGACGACCGGGCCGCGCTCGAGCAGGTGCTCGGCGACAAGCGCGTCGTCGACGTGCACTCGCCGCGCGTCCTCCAGATCGTCGATCGACGTCAGCCCGGGCGTTCGGACGAGCGCGTCGAGCCAGCGCTCGATGCGCGGGTCGTCCACGCCGACCTCAGGAGCCGAGCGGGCGAACGACGATGCGACGGTTGGGCTCCGAGCCCTCGCTTGCGGTCTCGACGCCGCCGAGCTCCTGGAGGAACACGTGCACGATCTTCCGCTCGACGGCGCTCATCGGCTCGAGCTCGATCGCCGACGCGGTCCTGATCGCATCGCGCGCTGCGCGCTCCGCATCGCGCTCGAGCGTAGCCTGGCGGCGAGATCTGTAGCCGGCGGCATCCACGACCAGCGGCTTGCGGTCGGGCTGCTCGCCTCGCGTCGGGTAGACGACAGCGTTCGCGAGGTACTGGATCGCGTCGAGGGTCTGACCGCGCTTCCCGATCGCGATTCCGAGGTCGTCGCCTGCGAGTGCCGCCACGATCCTGTCGTCTTCTTCGGTGACCGTCACCGTCGCAGAGAGGTCAAGCGCGACGCAGACGTGCTCGAGAAAGTGTCGGAGGCGTGCGGTGGGCGAGTCGGGCTCCTCGTCCGCAGGCGGGGCCGGCGCGAACGGCTCCGGGGCCGGGCCTTCGAGGATCGCGAACACCCTCGCGGGGACATGCCCGACCCCGAGCAGGCCACGCTCGCCCTCGGACACGACCGTGAAGCGGACGTTCTCCTTCTCGAGCCCCGGGAAGAGCCGCTCGAGCTCGCGGAGAGCGGCCCACTTCGCCTCGCCGACAGTCTCGCCGGTCGCCTCGATCGGCTCGCGGGTCTGCTCGCCCCCGTCGCTCATCGTCTGCGGGCCTGCGGGCCTCGCTTCTTCCTGCGACGGACCCGGCGCTGCCCGCTCGGCGCGCTTCCACCCGGCGGCTGCGCAGCCTTGGCCCCATCGGAGGTCGGGGCGGCCTTGGGTTTCGGAGGTCGGGGCGGAGCCTCCTCATCCCGTGCCGCCGTCCGCGAAGAGCGCTTCTCTGCCGGAGGCGGCTTCGGGACGAGCCGCCGGGTCACGAGGCCCTGGCCGACCGTCCAGAGGTTGGTGGTCGTCCAGTAGAGCATGAGGCCCATCGGAAAGCTGAGGATGAAGGGGATGAAGAAGACGGGCAGCGCCATGAAGAGGTAGCGCTGGCGCTTGTCCATGGTCGCCGACATGAAGTACGTCGAGGCGACCTGGCTCGTGACGTAGAGGACGATGAGGAGCCAGCCCGACCAGTGCGAGCTGATGTCGTCGGTGATCGACGGGATGATTCCGAGGAATCCCAGCTCGGAGCCCGGGTAATCTGGGAGCACCTCGTCCTCGAAGTCCCGGAGGACGAAGAAGAGCGAGATGAAGATCGGAATCTGAAGGAGGATCGGGAGACACGAGGCCAGTGGATTGACCTGGTTCTCCTGGTAGAAGCGCATCATCTCTTCCTGCTGGCGCTTCTTGTCGTGCTTGTACTTCTGCTGGAGCTCCTTCATCTCCGGCGCGAGTACCTGAAGCCTCTGCATGGAGTGGATCTGCCGCACCGTCAGGGGCACGATCACGATCCGCACCATCAGTGTCAGGACGATGATCGCGAGCGCCCAGGTAAGCCCGATCGAGCTGTGCAGCCACTCGAGAACCGCGGTCAGCGGTCGCTCGATCGGCTCGAGCAGGGCGAGCGGAAGGAGCAGGGCGCTCATGCCGGCCTCCGGCTGAAGAGCCTCTGGTCAGCGGCGTAGTCGACCCCGCCGTGGCTCCATGGGTTGCACCGCAGGAGCCGCCAGCCCGCAAGGACGAGCCCACGAAGGAGGCCGTGCTGACGGAGGGCGTCGAGCGCGTACTGCGAGCAGCTCGGGTGGTACTTACAGCGCGCCGGGACGAGCGGGCTAACGAGCCGCTGATAGACGCGAACGAGGAACTCGAGCGGCGCGGTCACGCGGCGACCCCCTGCGCGAGCCCGAAGACCTCGCGAACACGCGCCAGCACCCAGTCGGGTCCCTGCGCCTCCGACGCCTCACCGAAGCCTGGCCGGACGATCAGGACGTAGTCGTGGCCGGCCGGCAGGCTCTCGCGGAGCTCGTCGAAGGAAGCTCGGAGACGGCGCTTGATCCTGTTCCGCTCGACGGCGCCGCCTACCTTTCTGGACACGGCGAGCCCGAGCCGCGCCTCCTCCTCCGCCTCATCGGGCCTTGGGAAGGAGTAGAGGACGAGAAAACGCGTCGACACCGACCGGCCCTTGCGGAAGACCGCATCGAAATCCCGCGAGCGGGAGAGCCGGTTGCGACGCTTCACGGGCGGACTAGTCGGGTCAGGCGGAGAGTCGCTTGCGGCCCCGAGCGCGGCGTCGCTTGAGGACGGCTCGGCCGGCCCGCGTCTGCATCCGGGCCCGGAATCCATGTCGGCGCTTCCTCCGACGGACGTTCGGTTGAAAGGTTCGCTTCACGAGATCTCGGCAAAGAAGAGGTCGCTCCTGGCGACCGCCGAGTGAGTATAGCCCCGCCCCCACGAGGCCCTTCGGAGAGCCGAGGAGATGGGGAGCAAGACGCGCTCAAGAGCCGGCCGTGCTCTCGAGGCAAGTCCGGGTTTCCACAGGTCAGAGCGCGCATGGCGAGCCGAATACCAACCGTTTTCCACACTGTGGAGACGGGTGTGGATAACGCACAAAAACCCTGCAAATCAGCTGGTTCTTTGGTCGGGTTCTTCACATTGAGCGGGCCTGAGGGCGGTGCTATAGTCGCCCCTCCCCCGACGTCTGGCAAGGAGCGAGGAGACGGGTTGGTCGAGCGTTCGACTGAGCTGAGCGCGGAGACATTGTGGACCGAAATCGCGGCTCGGCTCGAGGAGGCGCTGAACGAAACGACCTTCCGGACCTGGTTCGCTGAAGCGGCCGGCGCCGAGCTCGACGGCGAGGCGTTTGTCGTCAGCGTTCCGAACGATTTCACCCGCGAGTGGATCGAGGGGCACTTCCTCGGACTCGTGGAGGCGGCCACCCGCGACGTCCTCGGCGAGGAGCGTCACGTGCGCGTCGCCGTTCGCGAGGCGAGGCCGGCCACGAGAGAGTCCATGCCGGCGCTTCCCGTCCAGCGCCTCGAGGGCGTCAACCCGAAGTACACGTTCGACCTCTTCGTGATCGGCTCGTCGAACCGCTTCGCCCACGCGGCGGCGCTTGCGGTCGCCGAGGCGCCGGCCCAGGCTTACAACCCGCTCTTCATCTACGGCGGCACCGGGCTCGGCAAGACGCACCTCCTTCAGGCGATCGCGGCTTATGTTGGCGAGCACACCCCAGAGCTCGCCGCGCGCTACGTCACGAGCGAGACCTTCATGAACGACTTCATCAACTCGCTCCGCGACAAGCGGATCGAGGGTTTCAAGCACCGCTACCGCCACTACGACGTCTTGCTCGTCGACGACATCCAGTTCTTCGAGGGCAAGGAGCGGATCCAGGAGGAGTTCTTCCACACGTTCAATGCGCTCTATGAGGCCGGCCGGCAGATCGTGATCTCGTCCGATCGCCCGCCGCGCGACATCGCGACCCTCGAGGCACGCCTGCGCTCGCGCTTCGAGTGGGGCCTGATCACGGACATCCAAACCCCTGACCTCGAGACGCGGATCGCGATTCTCCGCAAGAAGGTGAAGACCGACCGGATCCACGTGCCCGACCCGCAGGTCCTCTCGTTCATCGCGTCGCGGATCTCGACAAACATCCGCGAGCTCGAGGGGGCGCTTACACGGGTCGTCGCGTTCTCTTCCTTGACCGGCCGGCCCATGACCGTCGATCTGGCCCAGGACGTCTTGAAGGACGTCTTTCCACAAGGAGACGCTCCCGAGATCTCAATTGAACGGATCCAGGAGGAGGTCATCGAACGGTTCGGGATGTCGATGGGCGAGCTCACCGGACATCGCCGTTCCCAGTCGATCGTCTATCCCCGCCAGGTCGCCATGTACCTTTGCCGCGAGCTGACGGACAGCTCCCTGCCGAAGATCGGCAAGAAATTCGGGGGGCGCGACCATACGACGGTCATCCACGCGACCTCGAAGATCGCCAAGCTCATCCAGGAAGACCGAGGCGTCTACAACCTCGTACAAGAGCTCACGGCCCGGATCAAGCAGGCTCGTTGAAAACTCGCTGTGGAGAGACCGGCTAGATCTGTGGACACGGCCGAAAGTTCCGCAACCCTGTTGAAACCCTCGAGTTCTTCACAGCGACGGCCCACAGCCATTCCCGGCTCCTGGAGCGGCCTCGCTGCCGTCGTCCCCGTCATGCACACTCCCTACGACTACTTCGAAGGGATTTAAAAGAGAATGACTTCGGTCGATGCAGCGGTTGCTACCCGAATGAAGATCACATGTCCTCGCGAGGAACTCGCCGGCAAGCTCGGGGTGGTCGGCAGGGCCGTTTCGACACGAACGAGCGTCAACATCCTCACCGGGATCATGCTTCGGGCCGAAGGCGAGAGGCTCGCGCTCGCCGCGACCGATATGGAGATCTCTTTGCGTGTCGATCTCGCCGCGGAGGTTGAAGAAGCGGGCGCGGTCGTCATTCCGGGCCGTCTCCTCGTCGACATTGTGCGGCTCCTGCCCGCCGGCGACGTGACGATCGAACATCGTGCCGAGGAGGGGATCGTCCACCTGACCTGTGGGAGCGCCTCCTACGGGCTCCACACCTACAGCCCCGACGACTTCCCGCGCTTGCCGGAGATCGCGCCCGACTCCACCTTCTCGGTCGATCGGAAGGCGGTTCTCGACACCATCGCGAAGGTCAGCCGGTCGGCTTCGAGGGACGAGTCTCGCCCCGTCCTCACCGGCGTGCTCGTCCGCTTCGAGAACGGGAAGCTCGTCATGGCGGCGACCGACTCGTATCGGTTGAGCGTCAAGGAGACCGCGCTCGAGCAGGGGCCCGGCCAGGAGCTCGAGGCGATCGTCCCTGCACGCGCCCTCGGCGAGCTCGCCCGCGTCGCTCAGGCAGGGGACGGCGATACGATCGAGATCGGCGTCCAGGAGAACCAGATCGTCTTCGAGGCCGACGACGTCTCGCTCACCGCCCGCCGGATCGACGGGCAGTTCCCGAACTACCGTCAGCTACTGCCCGAGAGCTTCGAGGCCGAGGTCGCAATTCCGCGGGAGGAACTGTTGGACGTCGTCCGCCGGGCCGCGCTCATGGCGCAGCGGAAGTCCCCGCTTCGCCTTCGCTTCGCCGAAGGCGAGCTGACGATCTCGGCGCAGACCCAGGACGTCGGCGAGGCGCGCGAATCGCTCCCGATCCAGTACTCGGCCGAGCCGATGGAGATCGGGTTCAACGCCGAATTCCTCCGCGACGGGCTCGAGTCGGTCGACGACGAGCAGGTGCGGTTGAAGCTCATCAGCCCCTTGCGCCCCGGGCTCGTGCAGGGCGAGAGCGACGACTTCCTGTACCTGATCATGCCGATCCGCCTCGCGGGCTAAGCTCCTCCGCGGCTCTGATCGTCGAGCACGTCTCGCTCCGCGACTTTCGCTCCTACGGCCGCCTCGAGCTGGATCTCGTCCCCGGGCTCGTGCTCGTGACAGGACGAAACGGCGTCGGCAAGACGAATCTTCTCGAGGCGATCCATGTGGGCGCGCAGGGCTTCTCGCCGCGGACTCGCGCCGAGGTAAGGCTCGTTCGTTTCGGTCAGCCTGCGGCGCGTGTGGCGCTCTCCGGCCGCGAGGCGACCGCTGGGGTGTCGACCGAGATCACGATCGAGCCGAGGGAGCGAAAACGAGTGCTTGTCAACGGCGCGGCACTCGGAAGCGGAGAGGAGCTGCGGTCGAGGCTCGCCACGCTGGCTTTCCTCCCCGACCGCCTCGCGGTCGTGAAGTCCGGCCCGATCGTCCGGAGAAGCTACTTCGACCGCATGCTCGGACGCGTCTTTCCGACCCAGGCGCCTCTTCCCGGTGACTACGGCCGCGCGCTGGCGCAGAGAAACGAGGCGCTCCGCAGGGTTCGGGCGGGCGTGAGCTCGAGGGACGCGATCGCACCTTGGACCGAACGTGTTGCGGCGCTGGGAATGGAGCTCGACGGTGCACGGAGCGAGCTCGTGCAGCTCCTTGCGCCGGGTTTTACACGGATCGCCGAGCTGCTCGGTCTTCCCGCAGCCTCGCTTCGCTATCAGCCGAGCCTGCTCGAGGAGCGGGCGCTCGAAGAACGGCTCGACCGCGATCTCGGGCGCGGCGTGACTGGCATCGGCCCACACCTCCAGGACGTAGGGATTGCCGCTGGCGAGCGCGATCTCCGCAGCTACGGCTCTCAGGGTGAGCAGCGAAGCGCCGTCCTCGCACTCGTCCTCACCGAAGCCGAGCTCCTGCGCGGCCGTCGCGGAGAGCCGCCGCTCCTGCTCCTCGATGACGTGCTCTCGGAGCTCGACGAGGTCCGGCGGCGGGCCCTCTTGGCTGCGCTGCCCGAGGGCGGCCAGACCGTCGTGACCGCCACGTCGGAGAGCGCTCTCCCGAAGGCGGCTCGCGCGCCTGACCTGCTCGTTCGGGTCGCACCAGGTGAGGCGGTGGCGACGTGACCTGGGGCCCGCAGCCGATCGGCGAGGAGATCAGCCGCGAGCTGGGCCGGTTCGGCCCGCAGGGCAGGATGGCGGAGATCGTTGCGGCCTGGCCCGGGGCCGTGGGTCAGGCGATCGCCGACAACGCGTGGCCGGCTCGAGTAGCCAGGGACGGGACGCTGCACGTCGCCACGAGTTCGAGCGCCTGGGCCTTCGAGCTCACCCAGCTTGAGGAGACGATTCGCGCCCGGCTCTCCGAGCAGCTCGAGGACGGTGGGCCGACCCACCTCCGATTCGCCGTCGGCAGGCTGCCGGAGAAGGGCGCCGAGAGTGTGGCGACTTCGTCTAGCCGACCGCGGCGCCCGGGCCCGAGAGAGCAGGCGATGGGCACCGAGATCGCCGCTCCGATCAGCGATCCCGAGCTCCGCGAGCTGGTCGCGAGGGCCGCGGCCGCGAGTCTTTTGCGATGACGAGACGACCGGCTGGTCTGGTACACTAGCCAGTGGTGATTTTAGGCCCGTTTCCAGGGCTTTTTTCATGACAGAGACCACATACACCGCCAAGGACATCACCGTTCTCGAGGGGCTCGAGCCGGTCCGGCTCCGCCCGGGGATGTACATCGGCTCGACCGGCTCGCGCGGCCTCCATCACCTGATCTACGAGGTCGTCGACAACTCGGTCGACGAGGCGCTCGCGGGACGGAACGAGCGGGTCGAGGCCACGCTCCATCCGGACAACTCGGTGACGGTTCGCGACTGGGGGTCCGGGATCCCGGTCGACGTCATGGCCGAGCAGGGCCGCCCGGCGCTCGAGATCGTCCTCACGAAGCTGCACGCCGGCGGCAAGTTCGGCGGCGAGGGGTACAAGGTTTCCGGCGGGCTCCACGGCGTCGGCGTCTCGGTCGTGAACGCGCTCTCCGAATGGCTCGTCGCCGACGTGCGGCGAGACGGGAAGCACTACCGCCAGGAGTTCACGCGCGGTGTCCCGAACGGCGACATGGTGGAGCTCGGAGCGGTCGAGAAGGACGACACCGGAACGACCATCAAGTTTCTGCCCGACGATGAGATCTTCGAGGAGATCGAATGGTCGATCGAGACGCTCGTCCAGCGCCTCCGTGAGACGGCGTTCCTCACCCGCGGCCTGCGCATCTGCCTCGTCGACGAGCGCGCCGACGGCGAGAAGCACGAGTTCCACTACGAGGGCGGCATCCGCGACTTCGTCGCCTACATCAACGATACGAAGGACGAGGTGCACAAGCACGTCGTCTACTTCGAGGGCTCAGCCGACGACGGCGCCGTCGAGATCGCGATGCAATGGAACTCCTCGTATGTCGATTCGGTCTTCTCGTTCGCGAACAACATCAATACCCACGAGGGCGGCACGCACCTCTCGGGCTTCAAGGCGGCGCTCACCGGCACGCTCAACAAGTACGCCCGCGACAAGGGGCTTCTGAAAGAGAAGGAAGAGAATCTCGAGGGCGAGGACGTCCGGGAGGGACTTGCCGCGGTCATATCTGTGAAGCTCCAGGACCCGCAGTTCGAAGGGCAGACGAAGACGAAGCTCGGGAACCCCTGGGTGCGTGGGCTCGTCGAGCAGACGGTCAACCAGAAGCTCGCCGAGTTCCTCGAGGAGAACCCGACTGACGCGAGGCAGATTGTCACGAAGGCCGTTGCTGCCCGAAACGCACGCCAGGCGGCGCGGAAGGCACGGGAGCTGACGCGCCGCAAGGGCGCCCTCGACGCCGGCTCGCTCCCCGGCAAGCTGGCGGACTGCCAGACGCGTGACCCGGCCGAGGCCGAGCTCTACCTCGTCGAGGGCAACTCGGCCGGCGGCTCTGCGGTCGAGGCCCGAGACCGCCAGTTCCAGGCGATCCTCCCGCTTCGCGGGAAGGTCATCAACTCTGAGAAGAACCGCATCAACAAGGTGCTCTCGAACGCGGAGATCCAGGCGATCATCACGGCGATCGGGCCGGGGATCGGCGACGAGCTCGACCTCGAGAAGCTTCGTTACCACCGGGTCATCGTGATGACGGATGCCGACGTGGACGGCTCGCACATCCGCACGCTCATCCTCACGTTTCTCTACCGGAACATGAAGGAGCTTGTGGAAGGCGGCTACGTGTACATCGCGGTTCCGCCCCTCTACCGCGTGAAGGTCGGGAACCAGGAGCAGTACGTCGAGAAGGAGTCGCAGTTCGAGGAGCTTCTCGTGCGTGAGCGTGTGAAAGACATGGAGGTCACAGACCGCGACGGCGAGACGTCTCGGCTGACCGAGGCGAAGTGGGGCACGTTCACCAAGCGCCTCCACACGTTCGACGGCTGGCTCGCGAAGGTCGACTCAGAGTTCCGCGAGTACCCGACGCCGGGCCGCTTCGCCGTCGAGCACCGGCTCGTGGAGATGGATTACGCGAACGCCGACGCCGTGCGAGACGCGCTTGATGCGCTCTCGGTCAACGGTTACGCGCTCGAGGCGGTCGACCCGCGCCTGCCCGACTCGCTTCGCATCCGTGTGGTCGAGAAGGACACGAGCGCGGCGAGCCACGTCGACGTTCCCGACGCGCTCTTTGCGCACGACTCCTACGCCGGGCTGCGCCGCGCCTACGACGAGGTCGTGAAGGCAGTCGGCCGGCCGCCCTTCGACATCGTGCTCGGCAAGCGAGCCCGTCATATCGAGACGTTCCACGAGCTGCGAGATGTCGCGCTCGAGCTCGCCAAGGAGGGCATCCAGATCAGCCGCTTCAAGGGCCTCGGCGAGATGAACCCGCAGGAGCTCTGGGAGACGACGATGGACCCGTCGATGCGCACGCTCATGCGCGTCGAGGTCGAGGACGCGCACATGGCCGACCGGATCTTCTCGATGCTCATGGGCGACCAGGTCGAGCCGCGCCGCGCGTTCATCGAACAGAACGCCCGGGACGTCAGGTTCTTGGATGTCTGACGTGGTTGTGGTTTCGCGCGATGTGAACGCAACCGGCGAAAGCCGGTTGCTCCATACAAATCGCGCAAAGGGCGGCGCGATTTGCCCGGCGCTGCGCGCCTCCAACACTGTGCCGTGGAGGGCCGGCCCGCATGTCTAGTGTCGAGCCCCTAGGACCGGGTCGGATCGAGACGCGCGAGCTCGAGCAGGAGATGCGCTCGAGCTTCCTCGACTACGCCATGAGCGTCATCGTCGCGCGCGCGCTGCCGGACGTCCGCGACGGGCTGAAGCCGGTCCATCGGCGCGTCCTCTTCGGAATGCATGAGGCCGGCATGCAGCCCAACCGGCCGTACAAGAAGTGCGCGCGCGTCGTCGGGGACGTCATGGGCTCCTACCACCCGCACGGTGACCAGGCGATCTACGACACGCTCGTCCGTCTCGCCCAGCCGTTCTCGATGCGGTATCCGCTCGTCGACGGCCAAGGCAACTTCGGGAACATCGACGGCTATCCGGCCGCGGCCATGCGCTACACGGAGTGCCGCCTCACACGGCTTGCCACCGAGATGCTGCGGGACATCGACGCCGACACTGTCGACTACGTCCCCAACTACGACGAGTCGCGGAAGGAACCGTCGGTCCTCCCGTCGCGCTTCCCCAACCTGCTGGTCAACGGCTCGTCCGGCATTGCCGTCGGCATGGCCACGAACATCCCGCCGCACAACCTCACCGAGGTCGTGGACGGGATCGTGGCGATGATCGACGACCCGGACATCGATGTCGAACGGCTTTCGAAGCACATCAAGGGCCCGGACTTCCCGACCAGCGCGATCATCGTCGGACGAAGCGGCATCAAGGACGCCTACCGATCCGGGCGGGGTCGCGTCGTCATGCGAGCGCGCGCCCACGTCGAGGAGCTCCGCGGCGGCCGGACTGCGATCGTCGTCAACGAGCTTCCCTTCGGGGTCAAGAAGGGCGGGGACGAGGGCGTCATCGCCAAGACGGCCGCGCTCGTGAACGACAAGGTGCTGCCGGAGATCGCCGATATCCGCGACCTCTCCGACCGCACCGGCATGCGGCTCGAGATCCACCTGAAGCGCGAGTGCGTGCCGCAGGTCGTCCTGAAGAAGCTCTACAAGCACACGCAGCTCCAGACGACCTTCGGTTACAACGCCGTCGCGCTCGTTGACGGGATCCCGCGGACGCTGTCGCTCCTCGAGCTCGTCCGTCACTACCTCGACCACCAGCGCAAGGTCGTCACGCGCCGCTCGAAGTACGAGCTCCGCAAGGCCGAGGAGCGGGCGCACGTTCTTCAGGGCTACCTCGTCGCGCTCGACAGCCTCGACGCGGTGATCGCGCTCATTCGGGCTTCGGCCGACCCTGACGAGGCCCGCGCCGGCCTCATGGAAACCTTTTCGCTCTCGGAGATCCAGGCACAGGCGATCCTCGACCTTCGGCTCCAGCGTCTCACCGGCCTCGAGCGGAAGCGGATCGAGGACGAGTTCGCCGACCTCCAGGAGCGGATTGCGGAGCTCCGCGCCATCCTTTCGGACGAGGCTCGCATCGACGCGCTGATCCGCGAGGAGCTGCTCGAGATCAGATCGATCTACGGCAAGGACGACGAGCGGCGCACCGAGATCGTCGCGGCCGAGGAAGAGCTCGAGCTCGAGGATTTGATCGCCGAGGAGGACATGGTCGTGGCGATCACCCGTTCCGGCTACGTGAAGCGGCTACCGGTCACGACCTACCGCGAGCAGCGCCGCGGCGGCATTGGCGTGATGGGCATGGACCTGAAGGACGACGACTACATCGAACACCTCGTCGTCGCCTCGACCCACGACTACCTGCTCTTCTTCACCTCGGTCGGAAAAATCTACCGGCTGAAGGTGCACGAGCTTCCGCTCGGCAGCCGTCAGTCGAAGGGTCGCGCGATGGTGAACCTGCTGCCGCTTCGACAGGGCGAGAGCGTTCGGACTCTCATCGCCACCCGCGAGTTCGAGGAGGCAAAGTATCTCGTCCTCGCGACCAAGAAGGGCATCGTGAAGAAGACGCTCTTCAAGGAGTACAACACGCCCCTGAAGGCGGACGGGATCATCGCGATCAAGCTCCGCGAGGACGACGAGCTCGTTGCCGTGCTGCACTCGGACGGAGACGACGACATCCTGATGGTGTCCCGCAAGGGCCAGGCGATCCGCTTCAACGAGAAGCAGGCCCGACCCATGGGCCGGGCAACCGGCGGGGTCATCGGCATGAAGCTTCGAACCAACGACGACGTGATCGCGGCCAGCCTCGCGCGGAACAACCACGACCTGCTCGTGGTCACCGAGAACGGCTACGGCAAGCGGACGCGCATGGACGAGTATCCGCTGAAGGGCCGGGGCGGGCTCGGGGTCAAGACCGTGCAGCTCACCGAGGCCCGCGGCCAGCTTGCCGGCGCGCTCGTGGTGCGCAGCGGCTACGCCGTGATGCTGATGTCGACCGGCGGGACGGTGATCCGCATGTCGGTCGACGAGATCAAGCAGCTCGGCCGCTCGACGCAGGGCGTGATCGTTATGCGGCTACGCGGAGACGAGCAGGTCTCGACGCTTGCGCCCGTCGCCGAGACGGCCGACGAAGGAGCAGCGGGACTCGCGGGCGAGAATGGAGCTGGGCCAGTTGCCGACGAGCCTGCTGCGGCCGGGCCCGCTGCCGCCGAACCCGGCTCGGTTTAAGTTCCCGCCCGGGTTCGCCCCGGATTCGGCAGATTTTCGGCTCGGCCGCTGTTAGGGTGATCGCCGGGCCACCGCGACCGCTGAAAGGGCACTTCCGATAGCGACCAGACAGGTCGACCTCCTCGAACCGATCGACCTCGCCGAGCACCTCGACAAGATCGAGCTCTACCTCGGCCAGGTGTGCCAGGTCGCGGGCATCTCCAAGATGCAGCTCGACTACTGGACGAACAAGGCCCAGATTCCGACGAAGGGCCGCAAGCAGCGGATCTACGACATGGACGCACTCGAGACAGTGATGCTGATCAAGCAGGCGAAGGACAAGGGCTTGAACTTGACGGCTGCGATCGACGCCGCCTACGAGTTCAAGCGCGAACGCGCTGACGGCAACGGCGCGGTCTCCTAGGAGACGCTTCGCAGCCGCGCGGCTGCCTCCTCGGGCACGAGCGTGTTGACGTAGACGCCGGCGCCGAGCTCGAGCCCGGCGAAGATCGAGATTCGCGGCAGGAGCTCGAGGTGCCAGTGGTCGCCGTCGTGAAGCCAGGCGTTCAACGGCACGCGACCTTCGAGGCTGTGCACGCGCCGGGCTGCCTCGGCCAGTAGCTCGAGCGCGGGGGCGAGGAGCGGCGAGTCGAACGCCGAGCCGCTCGTGTGCTCGCGGGGAGCGAGTACGCACTCGTAAGGAAGCCTGCCGGCGTACGCCGAGACGAGGAGGAGCTCGTCGTGCTCGAGCACCAGGCGCGTGCCCTCCTCGATCTCGCGCGTCACGAGCTCGCAGACGCGGCACGGGCCGCCCTCCTCCTGGGTCACCGCAGGGGGACGGTCGCCTACCCAAGCGAGCTGGGAGTGCGAGTGTGCGAGCGAGGCGCCGGCGTCGCGGCCCTCGTTCACGAACGCATGCAGGTAGCCGAGACCTTCCTCGCGGGCCGCAAGCGCGCGGGCGCCCCACGCCTCCGCAACCGCATGAACCTCCTCGCGCTCCAGCTCGGCGATGCTCCTGACGTGCCGCGGCGAGTGCACCACGACCTCCTGCCGTTCGAGGGCCGGATAGAGATTCGGGACGACCCGGGTGATCCAGCCGGGCGTGCCGGGCTCGCGGTCGCAGCGGGCCACCGCGAAAGTCTCGGGCGGCGTCCGGTCCTCGTGGCCCTCGCAAAACGGGCAGTCGGCCGGATCGGCTCCGGCTGCGTCGTCGGCGCGTTTCGCAGCTGCGCCCGGACGCCGTGCGCGGCCGGGCGCTATCACAGTCCAGCGGCCCGAAAGCGGATCGCGGCGAAGTGCGCCGGCTGCTGGCTGACTCAGGCCGAATCCCTCGAGGAGGCGCGATCGGCCATGTCGAGGAGGGGCCTTACGAGGTCGAGAGGGAGCGGGAGGATGATCATGGAGGAGCGCTCCGAGCTGATCTCGAGCATCGTCTGCAAGTAGCGGAGCTGAATCGAGATCGGGTTCTCGCTGAGGACGTTGGCTGCATCCTTCAGCCGCTCGGACGCCTGAGCCTCGCCTTCCGCAGCGATGACCTTGGCGCGCCGCTCGCGCTCGGCCTCGGCCTGGCGTGCCATGGCCCGCTGCATGCCGCCTGGGATCTCGACGTCCTTCACCTCGACGATCGAAACCTTGATCCCCCACGGTGACGTGGCGTCGTCGATGATCTGCTGCAGGATCGCGTTGATCTTGTCTCGCTCCGAGAGGAGCTCGTCGAGCTGGTGCTGGCCGAGCACGCTCCGGAGCGTCGTCTGAGCGATCTGCGACGTCGCGACCATGTACTGCTCGACCTGCACGATCGCCCTCTCCGGGTCGACGATCCGGAAGTACGCGACTGCATTCACGCGCACCGGCACGTTGTCGCGCGTAATCACCTCCTGCGGGGGCACGTTCAGCGTCACCGTTCGCAGATCGACCCGGACCATCTTGTCGATGATGGGGATGAGGAAGAAGAGCCCTGGACCCTTGGGCGGCGACAGAAGGCGGCCGAGACGGAAGATGACGCCGCGCTCGTACTCCCGCGCGACCCGAACCGACGCCGCGAGGATGAGGACGATGACGAGAACGACTGCGGCGACGGCGATGAGCCCGGCGGTCATATCGTCATCCTACGCGGCTCGTCTAGACCGCAGTGGGAGCAGCCGCCGGCTCGGTGACCCGGCGGACCGTCAGCGTCAGATCGTCGCCAATGGCCTCGACCACCACCGGCGTCCCGGCTGGAATCGGCCCCTCGGCGGTGCCCGCCCGCCAGAGCTCGCCGTGCACGAAGACGAGGCCCTCAGGCGCGAGCCCTTCGCGGGTCACGCCCTCCTCGCCGACCAGCTCCTCCATGCCGGTTTGCGGACGCGTCCGCCGCACCTGCACGATCTTGGCGGCGGCAAAGATCGTGAGAGCGGCCAGCGTGCCGCCGACTGCCAGCGCGACAGGGAGCGACACTTGGTATGCGTCCCCCGCTGGGTCGAAGAGAAGCAGCGCTCCGATCACGAAGCTGACCGCACCCGCAAGCGCGAGGCCCCCGTGGGCCGAGACGAACGCCTCCGCCACGAAGAACGCGAGCGCGAGGATCATGAGGAGGACCCCGGCCGCGCTCACCGGCAGCACCTGAAGCCCGTAGAGGCCGACGACGAGCGAGATGGCGCCTGCCGTGCCGGGCAGGATTAGGCCGGGGTTCAGGATCTCGACGGTGAGCCCGAGGACCCCGAGCGACATCAGGAGCACGATGATGTTCGGGTCGATCACGGTGTCGAGGATCCGCTTCCAGAGCGACATCTCGACCGTCACGATCTCGGCCCCTGCGGTGTCGAGCACGATGCCCTTGGGCGTCGTCGTCTCGCCGTCGATCTCGTTCAGGAGGTCGGGCAACGTGGGCGCGACGTAGTCGACGACTCCGATCTCGAGTGCCTCCTGCGCACCGAGGTTCGCCGCCTTCCGGACTGCTTGCTCGGCCCACTCCGCATTCCGGTTGTGCTCGCGGGCCAGCTCGGAGATGTACGCGGCCGCGTCATTGATCACCTTGCGCTTGAGGTCGCTCGGGATCTCTCCGCCGCCGCTCGCGACGGGCGTCGAAGAGCCGAGGTTCGTCTGCGGAGCCATCGCGGCGACGTCCGCGGCCATCGCGAGGAAGACTCCGGCGGAGGCCGCGCGAGCGCCCGGCGGAGCGACATAGACGATGACCGCCACCTCGGACGCGAGC
The DNA here is from genome assembly GCA_963733135.1 of uncultured Actinomycetes bacterium. Lineage (GTDB taxonomy): Bacteria > Actinomycetota > Thermoleophilia > Gaiellales > Gaiellaceae > CAVTBX01. Next base: position 239,922 of record CAVTBX010000003.1, on the reverse strand, counting down.
ATGTCCTTGATGATCTCCCGCATCGACGAGTCGAGGCCTCCCGGCGTGTCGGTCACGAACACGACTGCTTGGAAGCCCTCCTCGTTGGCCCGGTCGATCGCGTCCGTCAGGTAGTCCTGCGTGACAGGGTTGACGTCGTTCTCGAACTCGACCGCGAGTACGCGCGGCGATCCGTCCGAATCCCCGTCCGTCTGGGCTTGTGCCACGGCCGCGCCTGCCGCAAGCCCGAGCATCGCGGCGACCAAGGAGACGCGAAGGAGACTCCGCATCGGGGTGTAAGCATTCTATCTGGCGACCCTCCAGCTGCTTGCCTCGTAAGCCGATGTGTGGCTGGGTGGGAGCCGCACCTCGTCGCACTCCAGTCGTGCATCGAGTCGTATTCGTCGCAGCCGTAGCGTTCGCCGTGTTGCCGTCGACGGCCGCAGCGGGCGTGCGCCTGGAGTCCACGGACGTCGTCTTGCCTGCGGCTCGCGGTGACGTGGGCTGGCGGACACTGCCGGCGGAACGGGCCCCCTTTCGCTTCACCATGGCGGCGGTTCACTGGCAGGGGCCCGGCCGGGTGCTCGTTCGTGCGGCGAAGGCCGGAGGTGCCTGGAGCCCCTGGCGCGACGCCGGTGCCGAAGGCGAGGACGCCCCCGACCCGAGCAGCGCGGAGGCACACCCGATGCGTGGCTGGAGGCTCGGGAGCCCCGTGTGGGTCGGGCCGTCCAATCGCCTGCAGCTGAGCGTGGCGGGCAACGTTCGTAGAGCCAGGGTCTTCTTCATCGCGAGCCGGGTCACGCAGGAGCGCTCGGCGGGCCGAGCCGCGCGCCCGGGTCAGCCGGCGATCATCTCGCGAACGGCCTGGGGCGCGAACGAGTCGATCGTTCGTGCGAGGCCCTACTACGCCGAACGGGTCGCGTTCTCGGTCGTCCATCACACGGCCGGCGCACAGCCCGCTTCCCCTGAGCAGTCGGCTGCCATCGTCCGTGGCATCCAGGCCTACCACGTTCAGGGCAACGGCTGGAACGACATCGGCTACAACTTCCTCGTCGACCGCTTCGGCCAGATCTTCGAAGGACGCGGAGGCGGGATCGACTCACCTGTCGTCGGTGCTCACGCGCTCGGCTTCAACACCGGCAGCGTCGGTGTAGCGGTTCTCGGAAGCTTCTCGGGGTCGCGGATACCGACAACGGCTCGGAGCGCGCTCGTCCGACTGCTCGCCTGGCGTCTCGATCGCGCGCACGTCAACCCCACGTCGAAGGTCCTGTGGCGCTCCGCCGGAAACCCGAGGCACCCCGCCGGGCGGCTCGTCCGTCTACGCGCGGTTTCCGGCCATCGCGACACGGGCCCGACGACGTGCCCGGGCTCTGGCCTCTGGCGTCAGCTCGGGCGGCTGGGCCGCTCCGTTCGCGCACACGGGGGCACGAAGATCTTCCGGCCGCGTGCGAAGGGCTCGCTTGGAGGGCCGGTGCGGGTTCGGGCGACTGTCGATCCCGCCCGCTCGTGGCGTGTCACGATGACCGACGGCGCCGGCGAGCTCGTCGGCGAGCACGCCGGCTCTGGGCCCAAGGTCGCTTGGACGTGGGACTCGTCTGCGGCGCTCCCCGCAACGTACCGCTGGGTCGTCTCGGCCGGAGACGCGTACGAGGGAACCGGGCTCGTCGGGTCGGGCGGTGTTCCGCCGCCTGCGCCGGGCGAGGTGCTGAGGGTCCTCTCGGCGTCCGCTGCGCGCCGTGTGCTGTCGCCGAACGGAGACGGCTGGGCGGACCGGACTGTGCTCAGGTGGCGAACGTCGATCGCCGCGGAGGTGAGGATCACGGTCTTCGACGAGGCCGGACAGATCGTCGGGCATGCGCGCGACTGGAGGGTCGTGCCGCCCGGCGCTCATCGTGCGGCTTGGAATGGGACGACTATCGCGGGAGCCGAGGTTTCCGACGGGCTGTACACCCTTCGGATCCGAGCCCGGGCGGGCAAGCAGTCCGATACGCGCGAGATTCGGGTAAAGCTCGACCGGACGCTCGGCTCTGTCGGGGTGAAACCGAAGCGCTTTTCACCGAACGGAGACGGGCGGAAGGACGTTGTCGAGACGTCGTTCGTGCTCGCGCGGGGCGCAGACGTCGAGCTGAGGGCAAAGCCGAGTGGATCGCCGGCCGAGACCGTGTTCTCGAGGCACCTCGCAGCCGGTGCGCACACACTCGTCTGGGATGGGTCGCTGAACGGGTCGACCGCATCCGACGGCGTCTACAAGCTCGTTCTCGCAGCCACGTCGGGCCTGGGGACACGGAAGACGCCCACTCCGGTGAGCCTCGACACGAAACTCCCGCGTGTCACGAATCTCGCCGCCCGGCGTGTTCGTCGCGGGACACTGGTCACGTTCCGGCTCGACGAGGCCGGCCCCGCTCGAATCATGTTCGGCGAGACGACCGTCCGGGTCGCCGGGCGGGTTGGCCGAAATCGCGTCTGGCGGCGGTTGCGCGTCGACACCGTGAGTGTCCGGAGCTCGGACGGCGCCGGAAACCGGAGTGCACTCGAGACAACTTCGGTCGGCCCTTAGGCGGGTTTGGTCGGAACAGTCGTTGTGCCGCCGGGCAACGAAGACCCTCCCGCCAAACCCTCCTAACGCACGTAGGCGACCTCGCCGCTCTCGACGTGGCGCGTCTCGCCGTCAACCGCCACCTGGAGACGCCCGTCCCGGCCGATCCCGACGGCGAGCCCTTCGACTCCATCCACCTGGACACGACGCGCGCGCAAGAAGTCGCGCGAGCCGAGCTCTTCGAAGATCGCGTCGAGGCCGCCGGCTCCCCAGAGCTTGTAGATCCGCTCGAGCTCGAGCACGAGATCGGCGAGAACGGCCGCGCGGTCGCGGACAACGGCGTCGGTTGTGCGAAGAGACGCCGGTTCGATCTTCGCCTCGGAAGGAAGCTCGTCGCGCGTCTGGTTCACGTTTAGACCGATTCCGAGGACGACCGTTTCGCCCTGGGCCTCCGCGAGGACTCCGGCCACCTTGCGGCGGTTCAGCATCACGTCGTTCGGCCACTTGATTTGCGCCGCCAGACCAGTCGCCCGCTCGACAGTCAGCGCCGTCGCCACGCCGCCGACGAGCGAGAGCTCGGGCAACGGCCGCTGGGCCGGCGGTCGCAGGAGGATCGAGGCGAGCAGAGCTGTCCCCTTCGGCGCCGCCCAGCCCCGGCCCAGGCGGCCTCGCCCAGCGGTCTGCTCGTCGCACGCGGCGACCATGCCCTCCGGCCCGTCGTGCGGTAGGAGCTCTTGCGTGGACTGGCAGCTCTCGCGGTAGACGTACGGCTTCCCGAACCCCCCGGCGAGTAGCGGTTCGACGGAGTTTGGGGCGAGTGAATCGGCCACGGTCGGGGCACTACACTACGGCCTCGTGCAACCGCCTGGACTCCCTCCCCGTCTGACCGATCAGACCATGGCGAACGCGCGCCTGCACGCGTACCGCAAGCTTTCGGACCTCGCTCTCGCGGCCAAGGCGCGGGCCGGCGACGCGACGGCGCTTCATGCCCTCGTCGAGCGGCACGGGCCCCGTGTCAACCGACTCGCGGCCCAGCTCATGAGTGACCTCGAGGATGCCCGCGACGCGGCCCAGGAGTCACTCGTCAAGCTCTGCACGAAGATTCGGCAGTTCCGCGGCGACGCGCAGTTCGCCACCTGGCTCCACCGGCTCGTCGTCAACACCTGCCGCGACCTCCATGCGCGCAAGCGCGTTCGCTCCACCGAGCCGCTCCTCGCCGATCAGCGCACCGCGGGAGAGGAATCGGACCCGACGCGCCTGGCCCTCATCGCGGACCTGCGCCGCGACCTTGTCGACGGCCTGTCTCGGCTCTCGGCCGATCAGCGGGCCGTCGTCGTCCTTCGCGACGCGCTCGACCTTCCGTACGAGGAGGTCGCACGCCGCGCCTGTATGCCGATCGGCACGGCGAAGTCGTACGTTCACCGGGGTCGGAAGCACCTCCGCTCGGGGCTCGAGGAGCGCGCACCCGCGTGAGCTCGCCGCCGCTCGGCAAGGCGGAGATCGAGGCGATTCTTCCCCACCGCGACCCGTTCCTCTTGCTCGACGAGGTGACCGAGCTCGAGCCGGGAGTCCGCGTGGTGGCCCGCAAGCGCGTGCGCGAGGACGAGTGGTACCTCGCGGGACACTTTCCGGGCCGGCCGATCATGCCGGGCGTCTTGATGGTCGAGGCGCTGGCCCAGACCGGCGCCGTCGCCGTTCTCTCCGAGGAGGAGAACCGGGGCAAGCTGGCCCTCTTCGCCGGGATCGACGACGTGCGCTTCAAGCGGCTCGTGACTCCCGGCGACGAACTGGAGCTCGTCTGCGAGCTCGAGCGCGTGCGCGGCCCAATCGGCCGCGGCAAGGCCCGCGCGACGGTGGACGGCGAGCTGGCCGTACGCGGCACGTTGACCTTCGCCGTCACCGAGGAAACTGCGTGATCGGAAGCGTCCGCGAGAACGGCGCCCGGGTCGGCATCACGGGTATCGGTGCACACGTCCCTGAGCGGGTGCTGACGAACGCCGAGCTCGAGACGATGGTCGACACGAACGACCAGTGGATCGTGGAGCGGACGGGCATTCGCGAGCGGCGGATCGCGGCCGACTCCGAGGCCGCGAGCGATTTGGCGCTCCCGGCATGCCGCCAGGCCCTCGAACGCGCCGGTGTTCGCGGCGAGGACGTCGACTACATCGTGGTCGCCACGGCGACCCCGGACATGCTCTTTCCAGCCACGAGCTGCGTGGTCGCAGACGAGCTGGGCGCCTCGAGCGCAGCCGCCTACGATCTCCTGGCCGGGTGCAGCGGCTTCGTCTACGCGCTCGCGCAGGCGTACGGCGCGGTGGCGGGAGGCCTGGCCGACCGCGCGCTGGTCGTGGGTTCCGAGACGCTCTCGAAGATCACGAACTGGAACGATCGCGGCACCTGCATCATCTTCGGAGACGGAGCCGGCGCAGCCGTCGTCGAGCGGGTGGACGACGGGGGGTTCGAAGGATTCGAGCTCGGCGCCGACGGGTCGCGCGGCGACGATCTCTGCATCCCGGCAGGTGGCTCACGGATGCCCCCGACGGCCGAGAACCTGGCTCAGGAGGCGCAGTTCATCCGCATGAACGGCCGCGAGGTCTTCCGGTTCGCGACTCGGGTGATGGTCACGTCCGCGCGCGAGCTGCTCGAGCGCTGCGGCTTTGAGCTCGACGACATCGATCTCTACGTGCCGCACCAAGCCAACAAGCGGATCATCGACCACGCCGCGAAGGACATGGGCCTGCCGGACGACAGGATCGTCATGAACATCGACCGCTACGGCAACACGTCGTCGGCGTCGATCCCGCTCGCCCTTACCGAGGCGGCAGACGACGGCCGGCTCGAGGCGGGCTCGGTCGTCCTCATGAGCGCCGTGGGCGCCGGGCTCACCTGGGGGTCGGTCGTCATGACGTGGTCGAACGAGGGGGCTCGGTGAGGGTCGCGTTCTGCTTCCCGGGCCAGGGCTCGCAGGAAGTCGGGATGGGCTCGGCGATGGCCGAGGCGTTCCCCGAAGCTCGCGCGGTTTACGACGAGGCCTCCGAGGCGGTCGGCTTCGACGTCGCGCGGCTTTGCTTCGAGGGCCCGATCGAGGAGCTGACGCGCACCGAGCTCCAGCAGCCTGCCCTCGTGGCGACGTCGCTTGCGTGCCTCCGGGCCGTCGAGGCGCGTGGAATCGAGCCGGACTTCGTCGTTGGTCACTCGGTCGGCGAATACTCGGCCCTCGCCGCTTCGGGCTCGGTTTCAGTCCTGGATGCCGTCTCGCTCGTGCGGGAGCGAGGAGAGGCGACGGCGGCGATGGCAGCGGAGCACCCCGGCGCGATGGCGGCGATCCTCGGCCTCGAGGACGAGGTCGTCGAGGAGCTGTGCCGGGAGATCGGGAACGTCTGGCCGGCGAATTACAACTGCCCGGGCCAGCTCGTCGTTTCGGGGGAGAACGCAGCTGTGGACAGGCTGCTCGAGGAAGCCTCGGCGCGGGGAGCGCGCCGCACGGTCAAGCTCCGGGTCAGCGGCGCCTTCCATAGCCCGCTGGTCGAGCGGGCCGCGGATCGGCTTCGCCCGGCGCTCGCACAGGTCTCCTTCGCGGAGCCGTCGCCGCCCTTCATGTCGACCGTCACCGCGGGTCTCGAGTCTGCCGGGCGGATCGCCGAGCTTCTCCTTGCCCAGCTCACGGGCCCGGTCAAGTTCACGCAGGCAGTCGGCGGGCTCGTGCAGGAAGGGGTCGACACGTTCGTCGAGGTCGGGCCCGGCCAGGTTCTCGCTGGGCTCGTGCGGCGGTGCGACCGGTCCCTCCGCACGTACTCCGTCGGCGATCCGGCGTCGCTCGAGAAGCTCGAGGCAGCGCTCTCGGCGGCCTGATGGCTGACTTCGCTTCACTGGAAGGCAAGGTCGTGCTCGTCACCGGGGGGTCACGTGGCATCGGCGCGGCGATCTCTCGGGAGCTCGGGGCGGCGGGCGCCCGCGTCGCCGTCAACTACCGCGCGAGCGCCGACGCGGCGCAGGAGATCGCGGGCGAGATCAAGGGCATCGCGGTCGACGGTGACGTGGCCGACCCGGAACAGGCGGCGGCTGTCCTGGGCCGCGTCGAGGAGGAGCTCGGCGAGCTCGATTGTCTCGTCAACAACGCGGGCGTCACGCGTGACGGCCTGATCGCGCGCATGAGCGACGAGGATTGGGACGCCGTCCTCGACACGAACCTGCGTGGGACGTTCAACACCTGCCGTGCCGTCTCGCGCAAGATGCTTCGCCGCCGGGCCGGCTCGATCGTCAACCTGACCAGCGTGGTCGGGATCCACGGCAATCCCGGCCAGGCCAACTACGCGGCTTCCAAGGCCGGGATCATCGGGCTGACGAAGGCGCTCGCGCGAGAGCTCGGCACGCGGGGCGTGCGTGTGAACGCCATCGCGCCCGGCTACATCGACACCGAGCTGACGGGCGTGCTGCCCGACGAGGTGCGCGACGCGATCCTTGGCAATACGCCGCTCGGGCGACTCGGCGAGCCGGACGACGTCGCGCGAGCGGTACGCTTTCTCCTCTCGGACGAGGCCGCATTCGTGACGGGGGCAGTACTCCTCGTCGACGGCGGCCTGGGGATGTAGAGGCTTGCTAGGAGGAGACGTGGCATCGGAGAACGGACGACGACGTGTGGTCGTCACCGGCATGGGCGCGGTCACGCCGCTCGGCAACACGGCGGAGAACTTCTGGGAGAACCTGACGGCTGGGAAGTCCGGCGCTGGGCCGATCACGATCTTCGACGCGAGCGAGTACCCGGTGAACTTCGCCTGCGAGGTCAAGGACTTCGATCCGACCGTCTGGATCGACAGGCGAAAGACGCGGAGGATGGACCGCTTCGCCCAGATGGTGCTCGCCGCGGCCCGCATGGCCGAGGAGGACTCGGGCCTGGACATCGAGGCCGAGACCGAGCGCATCGGCGTCTCGGTCGCGACCGGCATCGGCGGCCTCCGTGCTTTCGAGGCCTGCCACTCGACCCTGATCGAGCGCGGGCCAGATCGCGTGAATCCGCTGTCGATCACGGCGATCATCCCGAACATGGGCGCCGCCTGGGTTTCCATGGAGCTTGGCACGCGCGGTCCGCTCACTTCCCAGTGCACGGCGTGCGCCGCGTCGAACATGGCGATCGGGGAGGCGATGGACGCCATCCGTCTCGACAGGGCCGACGTCATGCTCGCGGGCGGGACCGAGGCGGGAATCTCGGAGGTCGGAATCTCGGGCTTCGGCGCCATGCGTGCCCTTTCGCGGCGTAACGACGACCCGGAGCATGCGAGCCGGCCCTTCGACGCGCAGCGCGACGGGTTCGTGATGGGCGAGGCCGGCGGCGTCATCGTTCTCGAGGCGCTCGAGCACGCGAAGGCCCGTGACGCCAAGATCTACGCCGAGCTACTCGGCTACGGCCTGTCCTCGGACGCGCAGCACATCACCGAGCCCGACCCGACCGGCCGTCACCCGGCTCGTGCGATGCACATGGCTCTCGAGGACGCGCGCGTGTCGAGTGACGACATCGACTACATCAACGCGCATGGCACGTCGACACCGCTCGGCGACGCGAGCGAGACGCGGGTTATCAAGCTCGCGCTCGGTGAGGAGAAGGCACGCTCGACGCCGATCTCGTCCACGAAGGGCGCGACCGGACACTGTCTCGGCGCGTCGGGCTCGATCGAGGCGATTGCCTGCATCTTTGCGGTCGGGCGCAACGTCGTCCCGCCAACGATCAACTACGAGGAGCCTGATCCGGAGTGCGACCTCGACTACATCCCGAACGAGTCTCGGGAGGTCGAGGTCGAGCACGCGCTTTCGAACAACTTCGGGTTCGGCGGCCACAACGCGTGCCTGGTGATCAAGAAGTTCCAAGGGTAGGAAAGGGAAGGACAGGACGCGGCCAGCGCGGCGGCCTCGCTTGGTTCGGCCACGCCAAACCCCCCAGTGACAGTCTGTTGCTAGCTCCGCTGTGAGCGGATATCCAGGCGTGAGCCGAGAACCGATCTTGTAACAGTCTGTTACTTGGCCGGTCTTCGCGGGATTGGGCCCTGTGTCAAGTAGACAATCCCGGGTCTTCGCCCGCCGGCGATCGACGGCCCGGTGCGTCCATAGACTTTCTCGGACATGGCGGAGGTGACCAGGTGGGCGAGCTTCGACTGCTACGGCACGCTGATCGACTGGAACGGAGGGCTGCGCTCGACCTTCGAACGGCTGTGGCCGGATGCAGGCGCGGACTCCGTTCTCGCGACCTACCACGAGGTCGAGCCGCGCGTTCAAGAAGGCTCCGGCAAGCCCTATCGGCAGGTCATGGCCGAGTCGCTTCGCCTCACCGCGGAGCACGCGGGGCTCGAGCTTGCGGCGGGTGTCGAGGACGCGCTTGGCGAGGCATTGCCTGGCTGGGAGGTGTTCCCGGAGGTTCCGGACGAGCTCTGGAAGCTGCGCGAGGCCGGCTGGGCGCTGGCGATCCTCTCGAACACCGACCCTGAGCTCCTCGACGCGTCCATTCAGACGATCGGCGTGCCGGTCGACGCGATCGTGACGGCGCGCGAGGCCGGGTCCTACAAGCCGGCCCACGGACACTGGCACCGGCTCTTCGAGCGGCCGGACGTCGACCGCGACCGGCACGCGCACGTGGCCGCAAGCCTGTTCCATGACGTCGCGCCCTGCCTCGACCTCGCTGTGCCGGTCGTCTGGATCAACCGCGAGGGTGAGGAGCCCGACCCGCAGCCGACCGCGGAGCTCCGCGAGCTCTCGGGACTCACGGACACGCTCGATCGTCTCATCTCCGGGTGAGGCTCGAGCCGCCTGAGCCGTTCACCGTTGCGGGCGGGACACGCGCCGACGTCGACGAGGTCGTCGAGCTCATCCGCGCCGCCGAGCTGGCACAGGACGGCGAGGTGGAGACGGCCGTAGACGATGTCCGGGAGGAGTGGGCGGCTGCCGATCTCACCCAGGATGTCATCCTCCTGCGCGACGGCCCGAGGCTCGTCGGCTACGGCTTCGTGAACGTCCATTCGCGAGGGGCGATCGCCGATGGGTACGTGCACCCGGCGGAGACGGGCCTCGGCCTCGGCCGCTACCTCGTTCGGACGCTCGAAGCCCGCGGCCGAGAGCTCGCCCCTGACGGCCCTACGCTCGAGACCTACGTGAGCGTGAACGACGCGCCGGGGCAGCGCCTCGTGGAGGAGGAGGGGTACACGGGTGTCCGGCAATGGCTGCGGATGCTCGTCGACCTGGAGGAGCCGCCGGCCGTCCCCGAGATCTCAGGAATCGAGATTCGCCCGTTTCGCGAGGGAGAGCAGGAGGCTTTCCATGACGTCTTCGAGCGCTCGTTCCATGGGCACTGGGGCCATGTCCCCAGGTCGTTCGAGGTCTGGTGGCGTGAGCTCGAACACGTGAGCGGTGGCGACCGCACGTACCTCTTCGTGGCCGTGCGAGACGGTGTTCTCGTTGGTGAGACCTCGGGCCTCCCGAGGCGATTCGGGATGGGTTGGGTCGGCACGCTCGGAGTCCTGCCGGAGGCTCGCGGTCTCGGGATCGGCCGCGCCCTTCTGCTGAGGAGCCTGGCCGAGTTCTGGTCGCGTGGCGTGCGGCGCGTCGGCCTCGCCGTCGACGCCGCGAACGAGACCGGCGCGACCCGGCTCTACGAGTCGGTCGGCATGCGGACGTCCTTCGGGGCGATCGCCTACGAGAAGGACATCCGCTCAGAGCCTCCAGGTACCGTGTCGGCGTGAGCCGCCTGCGTGCTCGCTGCCCCAACTGCCGGACGCTGACCGCCGTCGCGCTCGGAGAGGCCTATGAGTGCCATGCGTGCGGAAGCGCCTTCGAGGCCGGACTTGTTCGGGTGCCACGTGCGTGGGGCGCGGACGGCGAAGCCATGGCCGAGGCCGCGTTCCTCCCGCTGCCGTATCCCGAGGTCGCCGTCGTCGAGGAGGACACGCTCCGAGAGCAGACGCTCGCGCTGGCGGCCGCGCTTCCGGATCGGCCGATTGTCCTCGGCGGGTGTTGCTGTGCGCACACAGGCGCGGTCGAGGGTCTCGCCGCACGGCACGAGCGGCTGTCGGTGGTCTGGCTCGACGCGCACGGCGATCTCAACACACCGGACACCTCGCCGAGCGGGAATCCCTGGGGCATGCCGCTTCGTCAGCTCCTGGACGGCGGCACGGTCGAGCCGAAGGACACCGTGCTCGTCGGCGCCAGGAGCCTCGACCCCCCGGAGGAGGAGTTCATCGCCGCGAGCGGCATCCGCGTCGGCGCCGAGACGGTCAGCGAAGCGCTCGAGGGCTCCGAGGCCGTCTACGTGGCGTTCGACTGCGACGTGCTCGAGCCCGACCAGGGAGTCCAGCCACACATGCCCGAGCCGGGCGGGCTCACGCTCGGCGAGGCGACCGGGCTGCTTGATCGAGTCAGGGCCGCGGCTCCGATCGCAGGGGTCGGCTTCACAGGTCTGACCGCTGCGCCGAGTAACGCGGGCGAGCTCCGACGCTTCACAGCAGCGCTCGGCCTTTAGCCCCGCAGCCCGTTGCGACCGGCCACGACGGGTTCCGGCGTGTCCGATCCGGGCGGGCGGCCGCGAGGACAGCCGGCGGCGTGGCGTCTACGATAGGCGCGTCCTATGGCGAGCCGGATCGACGTGTCCATCGAGCACCGCGGTGACGGCCCGGCCCCCGACGGCAAGAAGCACCCGAATACCTGCCCGAAGTGTGGGTCCCACTACCGGGACGACGAACTCGACGCGGCGCTTCGCGTCTGCCCGCAGTGCGGGCACCACTTCGCGGTCAGGGCCCGGGATCGGATCGCGCAGCTCGCGGACGGCGGCACGTTCGTCGAGCATGACGCCGATCTTCGCTCGGCCGATCCGCTCGGGTTCTACGACCTGAAGGCCTACGCCGAGCGGATCGCCGAGGCCGAGATGGCGACCGGGCTCGGGGATGCGATCGTCGCCGGCGCCGCCTCGGTGGAGCGCCGCGCGTGCGAGCTCGCTGTCATGGACTTTGCCTTCATGGGCGGCTCGATGGGAAGCGCTGTCGGCGAGAAGTTCGCGCGGGCGGCAGAGCGAGCAGCGGAGCGTCGCGTGCCGCTCGTCTGCGTGACGGCTTCCGGAGGCGCCCGCATGCAGGAAGGGATCCTGTCCCTCATGCAGCTACCGAAGACGATCGCGGCGGTAGACGTCATGCGGGACGCGCCAGCTCCGTTCGTGACCGTGATGACGCATCCGACCACGGCCGGCGTCCTGGCGAGCTTCGCGAGCCTCGGCGACGTGATCGTGGCCGAGCCCGGGGCGCTCCTCTCCTTTACCGGGCCGCGTGTGGTTCAGCAGACGACCCGCGAGAAGCTCCCCGACGACTTCGGGCTGACCGAGTCGAACCACCGCTTCGGTCACGTCGACGCGATTGTCGCCCGTCCCGACCTGCGGCCGTTCCTCGGCCGGCTCCTCGCGCTCTTTGCCAATGGCAGCTGACCCCAAGCAGCGCGACGCCGAGCAGCTTCGCCTGCGGGAGCGGCTCACGAAGCTGCGTGGGCTACCGCTCCTGCGCGGTGTCGGCATGTCGGGCGAGCTGGCGCGGCTCGAGCAGCAGATCGAGCGCATGGCCGCGGAGCCCGACGCGGACGAGGTCTGGCACTCCGTCGAACTCGCCCGCCATCAGGAGCGGCCCTACACGCTGGACTACGTGGAGCGACTCTGCGACGACTTCATGGAGCTCCACGGCGACCGCTCGTTCGCCGACGACCCTGCCATCGTCGCGGGCCTGGCGCGTTTCGACGGCCGGACGATCGTGCTCGTCGGCCATCAGAAGGGCCGCGACATACGGGAGCGCACTGCACGCAACTTCGGGATGGCGTATCCAGAGGGATATCGCAAGGCGATGCGGGCAATGGAGATCGCCGACCGGCATGGCTTCCCGGTCGTCACGCTCATCGACACGCCGGGCGCCTACCCGGGAGTTCAGGCCGAGCAGCACGGCCAGGGCGGCTGGATCGCCCGCTGCCAGCTTGCGATGTTGCGGCTGCGTGTGCCGTCCGTCTCGTGTGTCATCGGCGAGGGCGGCTCGGGCGGAGCCGTGGCGATCGCAGTGGCCGACCGGGTGCTCATGCAGGAGAACGCGATCTACAGCGTCATCTCGCCCGAAGGCTGCGCGGCGATTCTCTGGCGTGACGCCGGCGAGGCCAAGAAGGCGGCCGCGGCGTTCAAGCCGGACGCGCAGCACTGCCTGGAGCTCGGCGTCATCGACGGGATTGTTCCCGAGCCACTCGAAGGGGCCCACGCAGATCACGACCAGGCCGCGGCGTTCCTCGGCGAGTCGCTGGGGCTCGCGCTTGCGGACATCGGATCGGACGCGGAGGCGAAGCGGAAGACGTCCCGCCGGGCGAAGTTCCGCGCCATGGGCGTCTTCGCCGATTAGCGCCCACCGCAGGCCGAGAAAGCCTTGAGGCCGGCGCAAGCCGGCCTCAAGTGCCAACCCCCCCAGGTCGGCGGAGAAGCTCTCTCCGGAGGGCTCATCCCCGATCTGGGTGCGTTGAAACATCAGATGCGCACGGTCGCAAACCGGCATGCTTACGGCGGTGGCGAAGCTCGACGAGTACAAGCGAAAGCGGAATCGCAGGGGGACTCCGGAGCCCTTCGGCGGCCGCTCGGAGCGGAAAGAGAAACCGACGTTCGTGATCCAACGCCACGACGCGCGACGCCTCCACTACGACTTCCGGCTCGAACGTAACGGCGCCCTCGCGAGCTGGGCCGTGCCGAAGGGTGTTCCCCTCGAGCCCGGGGAGCGGCACCTCGCCGTTCACGTCGAAGACCATCCGCTCGAGTACGCGACCTTCGAGGGCGAGATCCCGGCCGGTCAGTATGGAGCCGGCACGGTCGAGATCTGGGATCACGGCACGTACGAGCTGCTAGAGGAGAAGCGCGACGGCGGCTTGACCGTTCGCCTCGCCGGCGAGCGTCTGCGCGGCGTGTGGACGCTCGTCCCGGCGAAGCTCGACGGCGACCCCAAGAACTGGCTGCTCCTGAAGAAGCGCGACGAGGCGAGCTCGAAGAGCGGGCCGGCGTCCAAGCGCGAGTACCCGCCCATGCTGGCGACGCTCTCGGAGAGCCTGCCCTCCGGTCGCGGCTGGCTCTACGAGGTTAAGTGGGACGGCTTCCGGACCGTGGCCTACGTGCGCGGCGGCAACGTGCGCCTCCGCAGCCGCCGCGACCAAGACCTGAACAGCCGGTTCGCGCCCGTCGCCAGCGCGCTGCCGCGTGGGCTTCGTACGAGCAACTGCGTTCTCGACGGGGAGGTCTGCGCCCTCGACGAGGCCGGCCGGCCGAGCTTCTCCAAGCTCCAGCAGGCCGGCGACGCGCCGCTTGCCTACTACGTCTTCGATCTCCTGGAGCTCGAGGGCGAGCCGCTGGTCGACCGCCCGTTGAGCGAGCGCCGCGAGCGCCTGGCCGAGCTCCTCGACGAGCGGAACTCGACCGTTCGGCTCTCGGAGGCTTTCGACGACGGCAGGGCGCTTTCGAAGGTCGTCACGGCCGAGGGGTTCGAAGGGGTCATGGCCAAGAAGGGCTCGTCCATCTACGAGCCGGGTAAGAGGAGCCGCAACTGGCTCAAGGTCAAGCCCGGCCTTCAGAAGCAGGAGTTCGTGATCGTCGGCTACACGCGCGGGCAGGGGCGCCGCTCGGCGAGCTTCGGGTCGCTCATCCTCGGCGTGCACCGCGGCGGCGAGCTCGTGTGGGCCGGGAACGTCGGGACGGGATTCGACGAAGAGGAGATCCAGAGCCTGTTGCGCCGGCTCCGCCCGCTCGAGCGCAAGACGAGCCCGCTGTCGGCCGTACCGAAGATGCCGCGCGTGAAGAGGAACGAGATCGTCTGGGCGACTCCGCGGCTGGTGGCCGAGATCGGCTTTACGGAGTGGACGCACGACAACCACCTGCGAGCTCCCCGCTACCACGGGCTCCGGGACGACAAGACTGCAGGCGACGTGCGACAGGAGCTTCCGATGGAGAGCGAGATCAAGCGCGGCAAGCGCACGCTCCGCCTCTCGAACCTCGACAAGGTCTTCTTCCCCGAGGACGCGATCACGAAGGGCGACCTGCTTCTCTACTACCGCGAGCTCGCCGCGGTGCTTGTGCCGCACCTGAAGGACAGGCCCTTCACGATGAAGCGCTATCCCGACGGCATCGAGGGCGGGCACTTCTTTCAGAAGGACGCGCCCAAGCACATGCCCGACTGGATCGGGACGAAGCGCTACCGCTCGACCTCGCGCCAGACGCGGGAGAAACGGACGATCGCCTATCCGCTCGTGAACGACGAGCTGGCGCTCCTCTGGATGGTGAACATGGGCTGCATCGACATGAACTCGTGGTACTCCCGGGTCGACAAGCCCGACCGTCCCGACTTCGTCCTCTTCGACCTCGACCCGTCCGAGGGCGTCGGCTTCAAGGAGTGCGTGCGAGTCGCACTCCTCATCAAGGAGATCCTCGACGCGCTCGGCCTCGAGGGCTGCCCAAAGACCAGCGGGTCGGACGGGATTCACGTCCTCGTCCCGCATGAACGGCGGTACACGTACGGCGACACTCGGCAGTTCGCGGAGATCATCGCTGGGGCGCTCGCTCGGGCGCACCCGAAGCTCGTGACGACCGAGTGGGCGCGGGCCAAGCGGCGTGGCGTGCTCGTGGACGCGAACCAGAACGGCGAGGGCAAGACGATCGCGTCGGCGTACTCCGTCCGGCCCCATCCGGGCGCGCCCGTCTCCGCTCCGCTCCGCTGGGACGAGGTGACAGAGGACCTCGACCCGCGGGACTTCTCGATGGAGGTTGTGCGCCAGCGGGTCGAGCGCCACGGCGACCTCTTCGCGCCCGTCCTCACGAGCCGTCAGCGCATCGACCGCGCGCTCGACGCCCTGCGGTGAGACTCGACCGGCTCACGGCCGACCTCGGAGATGGCATCAACCTGCGGCCCGTGGAGGACGGGGACGTGCTCGAGCTGTTTGCGCTCGTCGACGCGAATCGTGCGTACCTGCGCGAGTGGATGCCATGGCTCGACGGCACCCAGCGGGAGGACGACACTCGCGCGTGGGCGGCGGTTGAGAGCGAGAAGGCGAGCGCGGGAAGAGGCGTTCAGTTCGTCATCGTCGAGCACGGGCGCCTAGCGGGCGTCGTCGGGTTTCACGAGATCGGCTGGGATCACGGCCAGGTCGAGCTCGGCTACTGGTTGGCGGAGGACCGTCAGGGACGCGGGCTGATGACGAGGTCGGTGCGGACGCTCGTCGGCATGGCCTTCGAGAACCTCGGCCTGAACCGGGTCGGGATCCGCGTGGCGACCGGGAACACGCGGAGCCGTGCTATCCCGGAGCGGCTCGGCTTCCGGCACGAGGGCGTCGTCCGGCAGGGCGAGCGGCTCTACGACCGTTACGTCGACCTCGACGTGTACTCGCTACTCGTGTCGGAGTGGAGCGGGCGCTAGCCCTCAGGCGGCGTGCGCTCGGTCTCTAGGGTCTCACGCTCACCCAGCCGGAGCGGATGCCCGAGCATGTGGAGCTCGGCGATGTCCCGACGGAAGAAGAGCGCCGTCGTCCAGTCGACGACGACGCGGAGCTTCCGGCTCAGGAGCGGCAGCTGGTAGAGGTGGTACGTCCGCGTCACGAACCAGCCGACGAAGCCACGAAGGCGCAGTCCCAGCACGTCGGCGATGCCCTTGTAGCGTCCGAGGGTCGCGACCTGGCCGAGCATCCGGTACCGGTACGGCTTCGGCTCTCCCCGGAGGTTCCTGGCCAGGCGGCGTGCCTGTCGAAGGGCGTGCTGGCAGGTAGGCGGATCGGGCTCGTCCGAGGCGCCGTTCAGCACGCGGGCGCAGTCGCCGAGCGACCAGATGTCAGTTCGCCCTTCTACACGGAGCGTCTCGTCCACCTTCACGCGGCCCTTCTCGTCGAGCGGAAGCCCGAGCTGGGCGAGGAGCGGATTCGCCCTCACGCCGGTCGTCCAGACGAGCGTGCGGGTCGGAATGCGGGCCTCGTCCGAGAGCCTGGCCTCGTGCGCGGTGACCGACTGGAGAGTCGTCTCCGTCCGGATGTCGACGCCGCGTCCCGCCAGCTCGCGTGCTGCGTACTCGCCGAGCCGGCGAGGAATCTCCGGCAGGATCGCCGGCGCCGCGTCGACGAGAACCCACTTCGGCTCAGCCTTCGCGAGTCCGGGGTAGTGGCGGAGCGCGTCGCGTAGGAGGTCGGAGAGCTCTGCGAGCGCCTCGACGCCCGCGTAGCCGGCGCCGACGAACACGAACGTCAGGCGCGCCTGGCGTCGTGCTGGGTCGCGCTCGGCCGCAGCCGCTTCGAGTTGCTTGAGGACGTGGTTGCGGAGGAAGATCGCGTCCGCGAGATCCTTGAATCCCAAGCCGTGCGCGGCGAGACCGGGCACCGGGAGCGTTCGGGAGATCGCGCCGAGCGCGACCACGAGCCGGCGGTAGCGGATCTCGTAGGTCCCGATGTCGCTTTCGACGCGAACTAGCTGCTGCGCTTCGTCGAGCCCGGTGACTCGTCCCAAGAGCAGCTCGGTATGCGGGCACATGACGCGGAGTGGAACGACGACGTGCCGCGGTTCGAGCGTGCCCGACGCGGCCTCGGGCAGCATCGGGGTGTAGAGCATGAAGTTCTCGAGGCTGACCACGGTCGAGCCGCGCCTCCCGAGCAGCCGGGCCACGTAGCTCCCGGCGAACCCGCCGCCGAGGATGAGCGTCCCACCGGATGCGGCGCGTACCTCCACGTGCCTGCTTCTATCACGCGCTCGTGGCGGCCAGGCGCCGTTCCAGAAAGCGCCTCTCCGGCTCGCTCGGGGCGAGCTCGAGCGCCCGGCGGTACGCGGTCGCGGCCTCCGAACCGCGCTCGAGCCGCCGGAGCAGGTCGGCCCGGGCCGCGTGGAAGAGGTGATAGCCGTCGAGCTCGTCCGCGAGCGGGTCGACGAGCGCCAAGCCACGTTCCGCGCCCTCTGCCATCGAGATCGCCACCGAGGCGTTCAACGCCACCACGGGCGACGGCTGAAGCGTGTGGAGCCGCAGGTAGAGGGCCGAGATCGCTCGCCAGTCCGGCTCGGGCTCGGTGTGGACGGCGGCGATGGCGGCCTGAAGCTGGTACGGGCCTGTGCGCCGCAGGCGGACTGCGCCACCGAGGACTCGCTTGCCTTCCGCGATCCGGTCGGCATCCCAGAGCTTGCGATTCTGATCCTCGAGGAGGACGAGCTCGCCGTCCGCGTCGACGCGCGCGAGCCGACGCGAGTCGTGGAGGAGCATGAGGGCCAGAAGGCCGAGCGCCTCGGGCTCGTCCGGCATGAGCGCGGCCAGGAGCTTGGCGAGCCGGACGGCCTCGTCGAGGAGCTCGTCCCTGGCGGGTGGCCCGTAACCTGCGTTGAACACGAGGTAGAGGACGGCGAGCACCGCGCTGAGCCGCTCCGAGAGCAGATGCTCGGGCGGTACCCGAAACGGGATGCCCGCGGCTCGGATCTTGCGCTTCGCGCGCACGAGGCGCTGGGCCATCGTGGGCGTCGGGACGAGGAAGGCCCGCGCGATCGCTTCGGTCGTCAGGCGGCCGACGGTACGAAGCGTGAGCGCGACCTGGGCCTCGGTTGCGAGCGCGGGATGGCAGCACGTGAAGATGAGGCTCAGGCGGTCGTCGGGGATCGCGTCCACGTCCTCGTCGTCGGGCGCTTCGGGGCTCAGGAGCGGGAGTTTCCGGGCCAGTGTCTGCTGACGGCGGAGCCGGTCGATCGCCCGGTTTCGCGCAGTCGAGAGAAGCCACGCCGCCGGGTTCGCAGGCGCTCCCTCGCGGTCCCAGCGTTCGACCGCGACCGCGACCGCGTCCTGGAGCGCGTCCTCGGCGAGGTCGAAGTCGCCGAGGACGCGAATGAGAGTTGCGAGAACGCGGCCGCGCTCCTCGCGGTAGAGCCGCTCGGCGTCGACTTGCTCAGCCAGCCGGTGCCCCTTCGCGGTCGAAGACCATGAGCGGCCGCACCTCGATCTTCCCGAGGCGAGGCGAGGGGATCTTGGCTCCCCATTCGAGCGCGTCGTCGAGCGACTCGGCCTCGATCAGGTAGTAGCCGCCGAGCTGCTCCTTCGTCTCGGCGAACGGGCCGTCCGTGGTGAGCGTCTTCCCGTCCCGGACGCTCAGGGTCGTCGCCGTCGCCACGGGCTGGAGCGCATCACCTGCGATGTACGTGCCTGCGCTGCGGAGCTCCTCGGTGTACGTGAAGTACTCATCCAAGAACGTGCGCTGCTCGTCCTCGCTCAGTGCCTCGAGCGTTGCCTCCTCGTCGTAGATCAAGAGCATGTACTGCACGGCGCCTCCTTCGGTTGGGTTCGACTCTACGACGAACGGCCCGGCCGGAAATCGACAGTCGGAAGGATGAGTCCGACCGGCCGCGAACGGGCAGGCGTATGGGATTCCTGTCCCGCCTGTTCGGTCGTGTCCAGGAAGAGCCGCTCGCGCGCCCCGAGCCGCCGCCTGAACCGGTACGCCCGGCGCCGGCGCCGCCTGAACTCGTAGGGGCGGAGCATGCCCCGCCCGGGGAGCCAGAGCAAGCTCAGCCCGAGCCAGAACCTGTAGGGGCGGGACTTGTCCCGCCCGCCGAGCCGGCGGGAACGGTCGAACCCGAACCCGAACCCGAACCCGCACCCGAGCCCGAACCGGAACCGGAACCGGAACCGGAACCTGAACCCGAGCCCGAACGGGAATCGACCGCGCCGACGGAGCTCAGCCTGACGCTCGACGAGGTGATCGCGACTCTGCGGGCCGCAGGCTCGGACGGGATCCGCATCGGCTTCCTGAGCCGCGAGTACCGACGCGCCGGTGACGAGGAGCGGGGGGGAGCTCGACGTCGGCTGGTGAAGGTGCTCGGCGAGCAGCTCCAGGCACGAGGCCTCCTGGCCGAGGACGGGCGCTTCGAGCTCCGCGACGAGCCGACGCTCGCCAACGCGAACCGCCGCTAGTAGCCCAGCATCGAGCGTAGGAGTCCGAGCGCCCCGGACTTGTCGAGCGGCTCGTTCAGGTTCCCGCACTTCGGGCTCTGGACGCAGCTGGGGCAGCCGCGCTCGCACGGACACCCGGCGAGCAGCCGCTCCGTGTCTCCGGCCCAGCCCTCGAAGGCGTCGTAGCCGCGCCGGGTCAGCCCGACGCCCCCGGCGTGCGCCTCGTAGACGAAGATCGTCGGGCGACCCGTCTGGAAATGGATGTTCGTCGAGAGTCCGCCGATGTCCCAGCGGTCGCACATGGCCCACAGCGGAAGCACGGCGATCAGCGAGTGCTCTGCGGCGTGGAGGGATCCTAGGAGCCGCGGCATCGTGTCGAGGCTCGCCAGCATCTCGTCCGGAGGCAGGAACCAGATTCCCTCGGTCTCGAAGGTCGTCTCCGGCATGTCGAGCGTGACGAGGTCGAGCTGTGAGCCGTCGCGGATCGAGCGCTTCTGATAGCCGACTACCTGCTCCGTCACGGACACGCGTCCGAACGAAAGCTCGACGCCGAGCCGCGGGCCGGAGAGCTCGACGCCCTCGATCACCGTGGTCGTCTCCTTCTTCGCCTGCGTGTACCAGTCGCCGCTGAAGGGCTGGACGAGTGCAGCGCGTGTCTCCAGGTCGAGCGCGACGACGGAGTAGGACTCGCCCATGTGGAGGTAGACGGCGCCTTCGTGCACTGTCGAGTACGCGCGTTCGAGCTCGACAACCCCGAGCACCGAGCCGGTTCCCCGCTCGACGATCGTGATTGCGTCCGGGGTTGAGCTGCGGAGCGAGAGACGCGCGGCCGGGTAGTCCTTGCCGGCCCAGACGTAGCCGGCCTTCGTGCGTCTGAGCTCTTCTGCGTCCGCGAGGGCGCTCGCACGCTCGAGCGCCTCCGGGCCGAGCGTGTCCGCGTCGGCCTCGTCGAGCGGTCCCTCGAAGGCGGCCGCCCGCACGTGCCCGTCGAGGATCCGCGGGTTCGTCCCGTCGAGGATCGCGGCTTCGACACGCCGCTCCATCAGCGCCTCCGGCTCCCGCATAAAGAACTGGTCGAGCGCGTCCTCCCCGGCGACGAGGACGGCGAGCCCATGGCTGCGTCGCCCCGCGCGACCCCATTGCTGACGCAGGCTCGCCACCGTCCCCGGGAAGCCGACGGTGACGGCCGCATCCAGGAGGCCGACGTCGATTCCGAGTTCGAGCGCGTCCGTCGCCGTGACGCCGAGCAGTTCTCCCTCGACGAGCCGGCGCTCGATCTCACGCCGCTGGGCGGGTGTGTAGCCGGCTCGGTACGGGGAGAGCCGCCCGGCGAGGTCGGGTACGCGATCGCAGGTGAAGCGGTGGATCAGCTCGGCCGCTTTCCGTCCCTTGGCGAAGCAAATGGTGCGCTGGCCGGCGGCCACGAGCTCGGCCAGGATCCGGGAAGCGTCACCCAGCGCGCTCGCGCGGACGCCGAGTTCCTCGTCCAGAAGCGGCGGGTTCCAGAAGACGACGGTGCGCTCGGCGCGAGGCGCGCTGTCCCGGTCGACGACCGTGACGTCCAGACCGGTCAGTGCGCCCGCCTGCTCGCCGGGGTTCGCGATCGTCGCGGATGCGAGCAGGAACTGCGGCTCGGCGCCGTAGGCCTTGGCCATCCGCCGCAGACGACGCAGCACGTTCGCGACGTGCGAACCGAAGACGCCCCGGTAGACGTGGGCCTCGTCCACGACGACATAGCGGAGGTTCGCGAGCACGTCGCCCCAGCGGTCATGGTGTGGCAGGAGGCCCACACTCAGCATGTCCGGGTTCGTGAGGATGAGGTTCGCCCACTTGCGGATCTGCCAGCGCTGCTCGCTCGGCGTATCGCCGTCGTAGATCGCGGCCCGAAGTCGCGGGATCTGGAAGCCGGCCAGCGTGCGCGCCTGATCCTGGGCCAGAGCCTTCGTGGGATAGAGATAGAGCGTGCGGTGCTTCGGCTCGGCAGCGAGCGCGTTCAGGACCGGGAGGTTGAACGCGAGGGTCTTCCCGCTGGCAGTGCCGGTCGAGACGATGACGTGCTCGCCGCGCTCCGCCGCCTCGAAGGCCGCGGCCTGGTGCGCGTAGAGCCGGTCGAGGCCGCGTTCGGCGAGGGCTCCGGCGGGGTTCGAGTGGAGCTCGTCCGGGAGCGGGACGAGCACGGGCTCGCGCGCCGGCACGTCGGTCGTGAACGCGACCTCCTTGGCGGTGACGAGACTCTCCCAAGCGGCGAGCTCGAGCGCCATCAGTCCCAGTCATCGTCGGCGAGCGGCGCCACCCTCGGCCACGGTGCTCGCATCGCTCGCCGGTAAGCGGTGATGCCGACCATGAGCTGAGCTCCGAGTGTGCCCGCGATTCCGACCGCGATGACGATCGCAGCGGGCCTCCAGCCGGTTGCGGCGGCGACGGCTCCGGCGACCGTCACGGCGACGAAGAGCGTGCGCGTCAGCTCTCCGAACCGAATCGCGGCCGTTCCGTAAAGCTCCTCGCGTGTCGCCACCCCTACAGTGAACCTGATCCGCCCGTTGGTACGCTCGGCCGCGGAGTGTCGGTACCGCGCTGTCTCACGATTGCCACGTCCGATTCCGGCGGCGGCGCCGGGATCCAGGCCGACCTGAAAGCGTTCGCGCGGCTCGGCTGCCATGGAATGAGTGCGGTCGTCGCGCTGACCGCGCAGAACACGCGCGAAGTCACCGCCGTCCACGAGGCGCCGCCGGATTTCATTCACGCCGAGCTCGACGCCGTCTTCGTCGACATCGGTGTGGACGCGGCCAAGACCGGAATGCTCTTCTCGGGGTCGATCATCGAGACCGCCGCCGACTTCCTCCAGGCGAACCGCGTTCCGCTCGTGGTTGATCCGGTGATGGTCGCCGCGTCGGGCGCCCAGCTCCTTCAGGACGACGCGGTCGCGACGCTGAAGGAGCGGCTCTTTCCCCTGGCGACGGTGGTCACCCCGAACCTCCACGAGGCCTGCGGTCTCGCCGGCTTGCCGTATCGCGAGGATGCGGACCGGCGCAAGCTGGCCGAGGCTCTCCACGCCCTCGGCCCGGATGCAGTGATCGTCACGGGCGGTCACGGTGCCGACGCGGTGGACTGGCTGTACGACGGCGAGACACACACGCCGATCCCCGTCGCGCGCTACGGGGACGAGGCGACGCACGGCGCGGGGTGCACGCACTCGGCGAGCCTTTGCGCCTTCCTGGCCCGCGGGGAGTCGCTCGAGGATGCGGCCCGCGCCGCAGCCGAGGTCGCCACCGAGGCCGTGCGCGCGGGTCTCTCGGAGATCGGCTCGGGCTCCGGCCCCGTCGACGTCTTCGGCCTTGTTGCTCAGCGAGCTAGGTGAGTTCGGGCTCCTCGCGGAGCTCGAGCGGCGAGGACTCGCGGAGGGCATCGCCGCCGACGGTGCGGAGCTCGGTGACGGGCTCGTGCTCACGCAGGACGTCCTGGTCGAGGGCGTGCACTTCCGCCGTGAGTGGACGTCGTGGCGCGACCTCGGCTACAAGGCGGCCGCGGTCAGCCTGAGCGACCTCGCCGCGATGGCGGCCGAGCCGGAGGCGCTCTTCGTCGTCCTGGGCGCGCCGCCGGACACCGAGGCCGATGCGCTCGTCGAGCTCTACGAGGGCCTGAACGAGCCCGGCGCCCCGGTGCGCGGCGGGGACACGACCTCCTCACCCTTGCTGACGATCTCCGTCACAGCGCTCGGCAGGAGCGAACGGGTGCCCGGCCGCTCGGGCGCGCAGCCGGGCGACGTTCTCGTCGTCACCGGCCCGCTGGGCGCATCCGCAGCGGGCCTGCGAGCCCTCGAACGAGGCCTCGACGGCTTCGGCGAGCTCGTCCGAGCCCACAACCGCCCGCCATACCGGCTCGACGCCGCCCGCGAGCTCGGCCCGGTATCCCACGCAATGCTCGACCTCTCGGACGGAATCGCCTCGGACGCAAAGCGGATCGCCGAGCGCTCGAGCGTCAAGCTCGTGATCGACGTCCATCGCCTACCGCTCGCCCCGCGTCTGAACGAGGTAGGCGACGAGCCGTTCTGGACGCTCGGCGAGGACTACGAGCTCCTGGCCGCGCTAGCGCCGGATGATGCAACGCGCTTCACGTACCCCGCCGTGGGCCGAGTAGAGCCAGGCGCGGGCATCGAGCTGATCCAGAACGGTCAGCCGATAGATCTGGCGGGCTGGAACCACTTCCGTCCCTAAACCGTCGCCCGCCCATCAGCATTCGGCATCCCCACCCCGCCTGAAATCGTCATGGCTCCGCGCAGCGGAGCCGGATTTCAGGCGGCTTGGAGCCAGGGCGACATTGCGCCCTCGTAGTGACTCTTCGACCGTGCGCCGACGACGGTCTGCTTGGCCTCGCCGCCCTCGAAGAGGATCACCGTCGGGATCGAGAGGATGGTGTAGCGGGCCGCGACCTGCGGGTTCTCGTCCACGTTCATCTTGACGAAGCTGACACGGTCGCCGTGCTTTGACGCTAGGTCGTCGAGGATCGGCGTCACGACCCGGCAGGGGCCACACCAGGGCGCCCAGAAGTCCACGACGACCGGGCTCTCCGCCTTGAGGACGTCCTGCTCGAAGGTGGCGTCCGTTACGTCCCGCATGCTCATCAAAGCCAAGCGTAGCAACGCGTAGAGACGGCTACAGACGGCCGCGCAGCGCCTCCCAACGGAGCTTCGGGATGCGCCAGATCGCCTCCGCGACTATGCGTTTTGTCATCTTCGAGCCGCCCACCTCGCGATCGGTGAAGACGATCGGGATCTCCACGACGCTAAAGCCCGCCCGGACGGCGCGGTAGGTTGTCTCGATCTGGAACGCGTAGCCGAGCGAGGAGAGCGAGTCGAGGTCGATGCGCTCGAGTACCTCTCGGCGGAAGCACTTGAAGCCGCCCGTGAGGTCGCGGAATCCGAGCCCGAGGACTGCGCGCGCGTACCACGAACCGGCGGCGCTCACCGCCCGCCGGCCCGGGCCCCAGTTCTCGACGTGACCGCCTGGCACGTAGCGCGAGCCGAGCACGAGGTCTGCGTGGCGTGCGGCGTCGACGAGGCGGGGCACGTCCTCGGGGTCGTGGGAGAAGTCGCAGTCCATCCCGAGCACGAGGTCGGCGCCGTCGGCCAAGGCGCGACGGAAGCCGGCGATGTAGGCCGGGCCGAGGCCCTCTTTCCGCGCGCGGTGGAGCACCTCGACCCAGGACAGCTCTGAGACGAGCCGGTCGGCGACCTCGCCCGTCCCGTCCGGTGAGGCGTCGTCGACGACGAGCACGCGAGCGTCGTCGAGCCCCGACGCTCGGAAGGTCTCTCCGAGCGCGCGCACCATCGGCTCGACGTTGTCGCGTTCCTCGTACGTAGGCAGGCAGACGACCAGGCGCACCGCCGTATCATCGCTCTCGTGCCGGTGCCTTCGAACTCGGACATCGCCGACCGGTTCGAGCTCTTGGCCGACCTGCTCGAGCTCGACGGGGCCGACAGCTTTCGCCTCGCCGCGTACCGGCGAGCTGCCACCCGGATGCGGGAGTCCGCAGCTCCCGTCGCCCAGCTCGCGCTCGACGGGCGCGCGACCCAGATTCCCGGGATCGGAGGGACGATCGCGGCGAAGATCGTCGAGCTGACGGAGACCGGCGACCTCCAGGCGCTCGCGAAGCTCCGCGACCGAGTGCCCGCCGGGCTGGTGGACGTCATGCGTGTGCCCGGGCTCGGGCCGAAAACAGCCCGGCGGCTCTTCACCGAGCTCGGCATCTCGTCCGAGGACGAGCTGCGCGCAGCCGCCGAGCGCCAGCAGCTCCGCGAGCTCTCGGGCTTGGGGCCAAAGACTGAGGAGCGCGTCCTCCAGGCGCTTTCGGCTCCGAAGCCGAAGCTCGAGCGGAGGACGTTGCTGGGGCGCGCGCTTCCGGCCGTCGAGGCCGCGGTCGAGGAGCTCCGCGCTCACCAGGCCGCGGAGCGAGTATCGGAGGCAGGCTCGATCCGGCGGCGGGTCGAGACGGTTCGCGATCTCGACCTGATCGCGACCGCGAGCGATCCGGCTGCGCTGACGAGCCACTTCGCAGCCCTGGCCTGGGTCGCCGAGGTCGTTGCCAAGGGATCGACGAAGGCCACCGTCGTCTCCTACGACGGCCTCAGGTTCGACCTGCGGGTCGTCCCGCCGGAGTGCTTCGGCAACCTGCTCCAGCACTTCACCGGCTCGAAGGATCACAACGTCGCGCTTCGCGAAGACGCCGTCAAGCGCGGCCTCTCGGTCTCGGAGTACGGGGTTGCAACGGTCGACACGGACGACGTCTTCACGGCCGAGACCGAGGGAGCCCTTTACGAGCGGCTCGGCTACGCGTGGATCCCGCCCGAGTTGCGCGAGAACCGGGGTGAGCTCGCCGCGGCCCGGAACGGAGGCCTTCCCGATCTACTCGAGCTCGACGACCTCCACGGCGATCTCCACATGCACACGGACTGGTCAGACGGCAAGGACACGCTCGAGGCGATGGTTCAAGCCGCGCACGCCCTCGGCCGGCGGTACATCGCGATCTGCGATCACGCGAAGCGGCTGAAGGATGGCCGCATGGAGCGGCAGGCGGAGGAGATCGCGGCGCTCTCCGAGCGCCTGGACGGGCTCGAGATTCTGACCGGTGTGGAGGTCGATATCCGCCGAGACGGCTCACTCGACATGGGCGACGAGCTGCTCGCCGAGCGAGACTGGGTGATGGCGTCGATCCACGCCGGCTTCCAGGCCGGCCGGGACGAGCTCACCGACCGGATCGTGACCGCCATGGAGCACCCTTACGTCGATGCGATCGGCCATCCGACCGGCCGGAAGCTGAACCGCCGCGGCGCTTACGAGCTCGACCTTGAGCGCGTCTTCGCCAAGGCCGTGGAGACCGGAACGTTCCTCGAGTTGAACGCGCAGCCCGATCGGCTCGACCTCATGGACGTCCACGCGAAGGCGGCGATCGAGGCAGGCGTGAAGCTCGTGATCTCGACCGACGCGCACGAGGTCGCGCACCTGGCGCACCTTCCGCTCGGCGTCGCGCAGGCCCGGCGCGGTTGGGTCACCGCGGCCGACGTCGTCAACGCTCGCCCGTGGCGCGAGGTCAGGCCGATGCGGAAGCGGAACCGGTGAGCGACTTCCGTGAGGACGGCCGCGCTGCGGTCGACTGGGTGGCGCGCTACCTCGAGGGCGTGCGCGACCTTCCGGTTCTCGCCCAGGTGGAGCCCGGAGAGATCCGCGCGCAGCTCCCTGCGTCGCCACCCGATGCCGCGGAGCCGTTCGCGGACGTGCTCCGCGACCTGGACGAGATCCTCCTCCCGGGCATCACACACTGGAATCACCCGCGCTTCTTCGCCTACTTCTCGATCACGGGCTCGGAGCCGGGAATCCTGGCCGAGCTCCTGATCGCCGCTCTGAACGTGAACGCGATGCTCTGGCGAAGCTCGCCGGCTGCGACGGAGCTCGAGGAGCTCGCGACCGACTGGGTTCGCCAGCTCATGGGCTTGCGTGATGGGTGGCACGGCCACATCGAGGACTCTGCTTCGACCTCGACGCTGGCCGCGCTCATGGCCGCGCGCGAGCTTCGGCCCGGCGGCACGGTCGTCTGCTCGGAGCACGCCCATTCCTCGGTCGACAAGGCAGCTCGGATTCTCGGGTTGCCGCTCCGGAAGGTGGTGACAGACAAGGAGTTCCGGCTGCGGCCCGATGCGCTGGCAGACGCCGTCGGTGCGGATACGGCCGCCGTGGTCGCGACCGTCGGCACGACCTCGACGACGGCCGTCGATCCCGTCCCGGCCGTGGCCGACATCGCCGAGGCGGCCGGCGCTTGGCTCCACGTCGACGCTGCGTACGCGGGCTCGGCGATGGTCTGCGAAGAGCTCCGCTGGGCCTTCGAGGCGGTGGAGCGCGCGGACTCCTTGGTCGTCAACCCGCACAAGTGGCTCCTCACGCCTGTCGATTGCTCGCTCCTCTTCACGCGGCGGCCGGAAGACCTCCGCTCGGCCTTCAGTCTCGTGCCGGCCTACCTCCGCACGGACGAGGAGGCCACGAACCTCATGGACTACGGCCCCGCGCTCGGCCGGCGTTTCCGGGCGCTCAAGCTCTGGGCCGTGATCCGCTGCTTCGGCCGCGAGGGGTTCGAGAGGACGATCCGGGAGCACCTGCGTCTCGCGCGGCTCTTCGCGGGCTGGGTGGAGGATGAAGAGGGCTGGGAGATCGTCGCTTCCGTGCGGTTCTCGGTCGTGTGCTTCCGGCGCGAGGGCTCCGACGAGGAGAACCGGGCCCTCATCGACCGGGCGAACGCGACGGGGGAGGTCTTCCTCTCGCCGACTGAGCTCGACGGCCGGCTCGTCATCCGGCTCGCGATCGGGAACATGCGGACGACCGAGGACGACGTCAGTCGTGCGTGGCAGGTGCTCCTCGAAGCCGTTCGAGCACCTGCCGCATGAGCTCGTCCGAGAGCTCGGGGTCATGCTTGGTCTTGAGCTCCACGCGCGCCTCGATATAGAGCTCGGCGGCGGCGAGGAGCGAGCGCCGTAGCTCGGCCCGCTCCGCCGAGCGTGGCAGCGTAGCTTCGAGCGCGGCGAGCGTTTCCGGTTGGAGGCGCGCATCGACGCCGCGGCCGGCCGCCCAGCTCTCGTCCCGGGCGGCGTTGAGTGCCAGGAGGACGATGTGGTGGATGAAGCTCACGAGCTCGAGGTACGCGACCCACCGCTCGCCGCGCTCCAGCTTGACGTGGAGCCAGTACGCGTAGTCCCAGGCGTGGGCGTCGAGCTCACGGAGGTTCGCTTCGGCGCCGAACGGAGGCAGTTCCCCGAGCTCCGGCGCAGGGACGCTGCCGGTCAGCACCTCGTAGCCGTCGCGGAGCCATGGGTCGGGCGCGAGGCGTTCCTCCTCGAACGCGAGGTCGAGCTTGAGCGGCCCGTCGTAGAGCGCGATCACCATGAACGGTGTCGCCCACTCGGCCTCACGGAAGATGCCGAGTGGCTTGCCGAGGGCGTGGGCTATCGCGTCCCGCTCGGCCCACAGCTCTTCCCGCGCACCGGGCTCGGTCACGGCGATCAGATCGACGTCCGAGAGCTCGTCGGCCTTGCCCTGGGCCAGCGAGCCCTTGAGGACGAGCGCCCGCACGCGCGGCTCGGCGTCGGCCCAGCGGATCGCCTCGTCGACGAGCCCTCTGTGGGCGTCGGCCATCGCCCGACGGTATAGCCTCGCCGCCGTGGCCGAGAGGATCGTCGTGGAGGCGACCGACTACCACACCGCGGGCGAGCCGTTCAGGATTGTGACCGGGGGTGTGCCTCGCCTCGAGGGCGCGTCGGTGCTCGAGAAGCGCCGCTGGGCCGCCGCGAACCTCGACCACGTTCGGCAGCTCCTCGTCAACGAGCCGCGTGGCCATGCCGATATGTACGGCTGCTTCGTCGTCGAGCCGAACGACTCGGGGGCCGATCTCGGCGCCGTCTTCTTCCACAACGCCGGGTACTCGACCGCATGCGGGCACGGGACGATCGCGCTGGCGCGCTGGGCTGTTGAGACCGGGCGTGTCGCCGGCGGGAGGCTCGTGGTCGATGTGCCGTCCGGGCGGCTGCCAGTGAACGTCGGCGAGGCGAGTGTCAGCTTCCGGAATGTCCCGGCTTGGGTGGAGGCGGAGGGGCTGAGAGCAGCCGGCCTGTCCGTGGACGTGGTCTACGGCGGCGCCTTCTACGCGTCGATCCGCTCACCGCTCCCGGTCGAGCCCGCGAGCCTCCCGCGGTTGATCGAGCTCGGCCGCGAGATGAAGCTCGATCTCGAGGCGCAGCGCCGGTTCGCCGTCCCCGACGCGCCGGACATCCGTGACGTCTATGGCGTCATCTTCTGGCAGGACGAGGGCGAGGCAGGGACCGACGGGGCGCTCGTGCAGCGGAACGTGACGGTGTTCGCCGACGGCGAGGTCGACCGCTCGCCGTGCGGGAGCGGTACGTCGGCGCGGCTAGCGCTGCTGTACGCCCGGGGCGAGCTCGCGGTCGGCCGTGACCTCCTTCATCGGGGCATCGTCGGAACCGAGTTCCGGGCTCGCGTGGTCGAAGAGACCGAGGCGAACGGCCGGCCTGCGATCGTGACGGAGATCGAGGGCGACGCCCACTTGACCGGCCACCACCAGTTCGTTCTCGAGCCCGACGACGAGCTCGGCACGGGCTTCTTGCTGCGTTAGAGCGTCGACAGAAGCTGGGCAAACGCGGCGGGGTGCTCGACCACGAGATCCGCCTGCTCGCGAAGCATCGGCGGGCCCTCGTCCGACGCGACGGCGACTCGAACGGCGTGCTCCAGGCCCAGCATGCCGAGCCCGGCGAAGCCGTCCAGGTCGGTGGTGTCGTCGCCCGCGTAGAGCCCGCGGGACGCGCCCGACTGGCGGACGAGCGCGCGCACGGCCGTTCCCTTGTTCACTCGCACGGCCGGTCTGATCTCGAGCACCTTGCGTCCGCGAAACGCCTCGAAGCCGGCCTCCTCGGCCCGCCGTGCCACCGGGTCGAGTGAGGCCCCCACCGCCTCCGGGTCTTCCGCCTCGCGGTAGTGGAACGTGAACGACAGGCCCTTGTCCTCGATCCACGCGCCCGGAATCTCCGGGACGGTCTCGCGAAACTGCCGAAGCGACTCCGCGAGATCGTCAGCCCGCGGGTCGAGCTCGAGCCCGTGGTTGCCGACGACCCGCACGGAGGCGACACCGACAAGCCGCCGAGCGTCGTCGCCCGAGCGCCCGCTCACGCACGCAACGAGGAGATAGGCGTCGACCAGCCGTGCCAAATCGGCTCGGGTCGCCTCCGGTACCGCGGAGAGCTCGGGCCGCGCAACGATCGGCGCGAGGACCCCGTCCACGTCCAAGATGAGCGCGGTTCGCCCGGGCGCCTCCCGGAGCGGCGCGAGCAGGTCGTCGTCGGCCACCGACCTAGAATACGGCCGTGTCGTGGCGAGCCCCGACGTTTCCGGTTCTCGCCGCGATCGGGCTCGCCGGAGGGCTCTTCAGTGCGCTGTTCGGAGTGGGCGGCGGGATGGTCGTGGTGCCGCTTCTCATCCTGTTCGCCAGGTTCGGCGGGCACGAGGCGACGGGGACGTCGTTGGCTGTGATCGCGTTCACCGCCGTCGTCGGCGCGGCGACGTACAGCGGGCTCGGCGAGGTGGAGTGGGGCGAGGCGGCGGTCGTCGGCATCCCGGCCGTCGCGGGCACCGTTGTCGGCACTGCGCTCCAGCAGCGTCTGACCTCACGAACCCTTCTCTACCTCTTCGCCGCCTTCATCCTGGGCGTGGCCATCGCGCTCTTCCTGGAATGACTGCGCTCGCGATCGCAGCCGCGCTCGGACTTCTCGCTGGAGTGCTGTCAGGGATGTTCGGTGTCGGCGGCGGCGTTCTCTTCGTCCCGACACTCGTCTTTGCCCTCGAGCTGACGCAGCTCTCGGCCCAGGCCACGTCCCTTGCGGCCATGATCCCGGTCGTGGCCGTTGGCGCGTGGCGCCAGCACTCTTATGGAAACGTACGCTGGCGGCCCGCCGTGGTCATCGGCCTGCTCTCGATACCCGGCGTCGTCGCAGGAACGGCGATCGCAACCTCGCTTTCGGACGAGGTCCTTCAGAAGCTCTTCGCCGGGTTCCTCATCATCGTCGCGATCCAGCTCGTCCTCCGAGCCCGCAAGAGCCCTAGCCGCGGAGTGCGTCGTCGGCCTGTCGCTTCAGGTCCCCCACAATCGCGGGATCCCTGAGCGTCGTCGTGTCCCCGAGCTCGTCGCCTTCGGCGATGTTCCGGAGCAGCCGTCGCATGATCTTGCCCGAGCGCGTCTTCGGGAGATCCTCGCCGAAGAGCACCGCGGACGGCCGAGCGATCTTGCCGATCTTGGCCGCCACCCATTCACGGAGCTCGCCCGCGAGCTCGTCGCTCGGCTCGTAGCTGCTCTTCAGGAGCACGAAGCAGACGATCTGTTGGCCGCGCGCTGGGTCGGTCGCGCCTGTCGCCGCCGCCTCCGCGACCGCTTCGTGCTCGACGAGCGTCGACTCGATCTCGGTGGTCGAGAGCCGGTGTCCCGAGACGTTGATGACGTCGTCGACTCGGCCCATGAGCCAGTAGAACCCGTCCTCGTCCTGCTTGGCGCCGTCGCCCGTTACGTACGTCTCGGGCCCGTACTTGGAGAAGTACGTCTCGACGTAGCGCTCGTCGTCGCCGTAGAGCGTCCTGAACATCCCTGGCCAGGGCCGCTTGATGACGAGGAACCCGCCCTGTCCAGGCTCGACCGGCTTCCCCTCCTCGTCCACGATCTCGGGCTCGATGCCGGGGAAGGGAACCGTGGCGGAGCCGGGCTTCAGGGTTGTCAGACCCGGGAGCGGCGTGATGAGGATGCCCCCGGTTTCCGTCTGCCACCACGTGTCGACGATCGGACAGCGCTCGCCGCCGATGACCTTCCAGTACCAGACCCACGCCTCGGGGTTGATCGGCTCGCCGACCGAGCCCAGAACTCGGAGCGATGAGAGATCGTGGCGGCCGGGGTACTCGTCTCCGACCTTTACGAAGGAGCGGATGAGCGTCGGGGCCGTGTAGTACGAGTCGACGCTGTAGCGCTCGATGATCTCCCAGTGCCGATCCCAGTCGGGATACGCCGGGTCGCCCTCGTAGAGCACGCTCGTGACGCCGTTCGCCAGCGGTCCGTAGACGATGTAGCTGTGCCCGGTCACCCAGCCGATGTCGGCGGCGCACCACCAGACCGTGTCGTCCTGGATGTCGAAGATCCACTTGTGCGTGACCGCGACGTGGGTCAGATAGCCCCCGCTCGTGTGCAGCACGCCCTTCGGCTTTGCCGTCGTGCCTGACGTATGGAGCATGAAGAGGGTGTCCTCGGCGTCCATCGGCTCGGCCCTGCATTCGTCGATCTCGATGTCGACGGCGTCCTGCCACCAGACGTCGCGGTCGTCGTTCCAGCCGACCGACGTGCCGGTTCGGCGGAGGACGATGACGCTTTCGATCGACGGCGTCTCGGCGACGGCGTCGTCAGCGTTCGCCTTGAGCGGCACCTTGCCGCCCTTGCGCCAGCCCTCGTCCTGCGTGATGAGCACCTTGGCCTCCGTCGAGCGGAGCCGCTCGGCCAGCGAGTCGGCTGAGAAGCCGCCGAAGACGACGACGTGCGGTGCGCCGATCCGGGCGCACGCGAGCATCGCCGCGGGCAGCTCAGGCACCATCCCCATGTAGATCCCGACCCGGTCGCCCTTCGTGACGCCGAGTGCTCGAAGCCCGTTGGCGAGCCGGCAGACTTGGGAGTGGAGCTCGGCGTACGTCACGTCGCGCGTCTCGCCCTCGGGTTCGCCGACCCAGTGGTAGGCGACGCGGTCGCCGTTGCCCGCCTCGAGGTGGCGGTCGAGACAGTTCGCCGAGACGTTCAGCTCGCCGTCGGCGAACCAGGCGCAGTGAGGGGGATCCCACTCGAGGCTCTTCGTCGGCTCGCGCTCCCAGGTCAGGAACCCCCTGGCGAGCTCGAGCCAGAACGCGTCGGGATCCTCGGCGGCGCGTCGGTGGATCGAATCGTCGCCGGCGACCGCTTCGCTCTGGATCTCCTCGGACGGCGGGAACGTGCGTTGCTCGTTCAAGAGCGCCTCGATGGCGGCAAAGCTTTCGGTGGACGGCTCGGACATCGGCGGCGCTCCCTCCTCGGATCGGCGTCGCCCCATTCTCCCTCGCTGCTCCCGAGCGTGCGGTTCTGTGCCGATGTGGCTCATGTGGATGGCGTCCGGGCTACCCTTCGGGCCGTGCGAACACGGCTCGTGCTCGCCCTCGGGGCGTCCTCTCTTCTGCTGGTTTCCGTCGGTGCGGCGCCGGCTGCAGAACAGCGGAGCGACGCCGCGGCATCGGCATTCGGCGTCAAGGTCGTCTCGAGCGCCGGAGGGGGCACGGGCGGGTCGGTGTCGGCGCCGCCGACCGCGGCGAGCTCAGGCGGCTTTGCCCAGAACGGCGTGGCTGCCGCGGGCTACTCGGCCCAGGCGAGCGCGACGGAGGCGCGACGGGCCGAAGCGACCGCGAGCTCGACCGTGACGGGGGTCTCGCTCTTTGGAGGGGAGATCAGCGCGTCGTCGGTGACGGTCAGGGCACGGGCGTCCGCATCCGCGCAGGGGGCGTCGGGTTCGCTCGGCGGCTCGTCCGTGGCCGGGCTGACGGTGCTCGGCAAGGCGATCGGAGAGACTCCGAACGCGCGGGTGCCGCTCGAAGATTGGGGATACCTCGTCGTCTTGGAGCAGGCGGTCGTCGGTTCGGGCTCGTCCGCTCAGCACGGCCGGCGTGTCTTCGTGAGCGGTCTCCACGTGCATCTGACCGCGGCACACGCCGGCCTTCCCGCCGGTAGCGACATCACGGTCGGCTACGCCCAGGCGTCCGCGACGGCGCCGAAACCGCCGCCTCCTCCGCCCGAGCCCGAGCCTGGCGACGGTGGCACCGGCTCCGGTCAGGGACAGGGAAACGGAAACGGCGGCTCCGACAACTCGGGCTCGGACACGCCGCCGCGCGACCCGCAGCCGCAGCCGCCGGGCTCGAATCCGACACCTCCTCCGATCGTCGAGAACCCGCCCGCCGACGTCCGGCCGAACCTGACCAACCGCGGCTACGTCTTCCCCGTCTACGGGCCGGCGTCGTTCAGCGACGACTTCTCAGCCGCCCGCGCTGTCACCGGCTGGCATCACGGCAACGACGTTTTCGCGTCGGTCGGCGCACCCGTGGTCGCAGTCGCGGACGGAGAGCTCTTCCTGGTCGGCTGGAACGACGTCGGTGGTAACCGGCTCTGGCTTCGAGACGAGGCCGGCAACGAGTTCTACTACGCGCACCTCTCGGCCTACACACCGCTTGCGCTCGAGGGCGCGCGCGTCAAGGCGGGCGACGTGATCGGCTTCGTCGGCACGACCGGCGATGCGGTTGGGACGCCTCCGCACCTCCACTTCGAGATCCATCCGCGGAGCCTGCTCTGGATGGGCTACGACGGCGTCATCAATCCCTATCGCTACCTGCTCGCGTGGAAGAGGCTCGACGATCTCGCGTTCGATGAGGACGTGCCGGAGGGCGAGGCGCCGCAGCCGGGCGCGATCCTGCTGCAGGCAGACGACATCTCGAGCGCCAGCGGGCTCGACCCGGGAGCGCTCGCCCGCGTGCTTGCCTCGCCGTTCCTCTTCGGCGAGGCGCCGCCGGCCGAGACGTCGTCCCCGGGCTTCGTCGCGCCGAGTCTCTAGGAAGCGATCTGCTCTCGGAGCTCGGTGAGCGCGCCGGCGAGGTGCGCCTCGACCGCCTGGGCGGCTGCGTCCGCCTCGCCCGCCCCGACCAAGCGTGCGATCTGTGCGTGCTCGCGGATGTCCCGGCGAACCCGACCAGGCCGGCGGGCCTGGCGAGCGTAGAAGACGGGCGCGATCCGGCCGCCCCAGAGGGAATCCACGAAGCGGATCAGGTGTGGATTGCCTGCGCCGACGACGAGCGCGCGGTGGAAGGCGCGGTTGGCCTCGAACTGCCGGTCGAGATCGGCTTCCGCCTCACGCTGGGCGGCCAGCGCCTCCTGGAGCGCTTGCGCGGTCTCATCGGGAGCGCGAGTTGCAGCGAGTCGCGCGGCCGCCGGCTCGACGAGCGCGCGGGCCTCGTAGTCGGCCTCGATGTCACGGTGCGTGAACGTCGTGACGACCGCGCTTCGATGCGGACGAAACTCGATCAGACCTTCCGAGGCCAGCCGGTTGAGAGCCTCGCGGAGCGGTGTTCGCGACGTGCCGAGCCCCTCGGCCAGCGCCTCCTGCCGTAGCGCCTCGCCCGCCGCAAGCTCGCCGGAGAGGATGAGGGCACGGATGCGCCGGTAGACGCGGTCGGCCAGGCTCTCGATCTCGAGCGGCGCGAGCGAGCTCATCCGGGCCAATCGACCATCGCAACGTCGACGGTCATGGCTCCCCCGTCGACCACGAGCGTCTCGCCGGTCACGTACGAGGCCTCGTCCGAGGCGAGGAAGAGGCAGGCCGCGGCGATCTCCTCGGGCGTGGCAACTCGGCGGAGGGGCACGTAGCGGGCCGTGAGCTCGTAGGCCTCGTCACGGGAAAGACCGTGCTCCTTCCCCAGGTAGTCCATAGCCCTGTCGCCCATCTCGGTGCGCACCCAGCCAGGGCAAACGGCGTTCGCACGCACCCCTCGGGGGCCGTACTCGAGCGCGAGCTGCTTCGTCAGCATCACGAGGCCGGCCTTGCTCACGGTGTACGCGGCCCCGCCGGGATGCGCGTGGAACGCCGAGACCGACGAGACGTTCACGACCGATCCGCGCCGTTCGACCAGGTGGGGGAGCGCGGCCTCGCAGACGAGTCGAGCTCCGCCGAGGTTGACGTCGAGCACCTCCTGCCAGTTCGGCCCGCCGATCCCGGCGTTGTTGACCACGACGTCGAGACCGCCGTGGCGCTCGACGGCGGTACCGACAGCCTCCTCGACATGGCTCGATTCGGCAACATCGCCGGCTACGACGAGCGCTCCCGTGTCCTCGGCGACGGCCTCGAGCGGTTGTCGTCGGCGTCCTGTGATCACGAGAGACGCCCCCTCGGCCGAAAACCGGCGTGCCGCTGCGGCTCCGATCCCGGTTCCGCCGCCGGTGATGAGCGCGACCTTACCCGCGAGGCGCATATCGGATATTGTATCCAACTTGCGTGACGAGACGATGAGTACGCTGGCGCGCGAAGGGAGGGCGGTGACGCAAACAGAGCGGGGGATAGGCGAGCGGCTGCGCGGTTACTCGCTGCCGCGAACTCAGACCGGCCGGTCCTCACTCGTTCCGGCGCCGCCGTGGCACTACTCCGGCGACCTCTTGATCGTCGAATACCGAATGGAGCCCGAGGTGGCCCGTGCCTTCTTGCCTCCCGAGCTTGACGGCGGGCCCGATCTCGGCGCTGCGGCGGCGATCTTCGCGGACTGGCAGTCCTGCTCCGACTCCTATGAGGAGCTGCTCGACCCCGTGCGCGCGCAGTACAAAGAGTTCTTCGTCGTCCTCGCGGCCGAGTACCGCGGCGAGCCGGTGACGCGCTGCCCGTTCATGTGGGTTGATCAGGGCATGCCGCTCGTCCGCGGGCTCGTGCAAGGGTTCCCCAAGAAGCCGGGCTCGATCTGGATGACGCGAGCTGTGACCGTGGGGAAGGCCGGTCCGCGCCTCGAGCCGGGCGGTCGGTTCGGCGCGAGCCTCGCGTCCTTCGACCGGCGGCTGGCAGAGGCGACGCTGACGCTGACCGGCGAGTCTGCCGAGGGGCCGACCGTGAACTCGCCGCCACTCTTCAACACGCGGTACTTCCCCGAGTGGGAGAAGGGCGGCGATGCGCTCGCGGAGCATGTCTGGGCGGGCGGCGAGGATCGTGAGGTTTCTCCCATCTGGGAAGGCGATGCCACGCTCCGGTTCCTCGAGTCGCCGGCCGACGAGCTCTCGCTCCTCGCCCCGCTCGAAGTCGGCAAGGGCTTCTGGCTCAGTTTCGCCTACACCGTCGACGGCGGCAGGACGGTCGAGTGAAGCGCCCGGTCGAGCTCAGCCCGTCGAAGATCGTGGCCGTACACCTGAACTACCCGAGCAGGGTGGAGGAGTACGCGGCCCAGACGCCGGACGTTCCCTCGTACTTCCTGAAGCCGCCGAGCACCCTTGCCAGGCACGGCGACGAGATCGTGCGGCCCGTCGGATGCCGGTACCTCAACTACGAGGGTGAGGTCGCGCTCGTCGTGGGGCGACGGATGAAGCGCGTCGCGGAGGCTGAGGCGCTCGAGTACGTCGACGCGTACTCCGTGGCAAACGACTTCGGCGTGCATGACTTCCGCCATGCCGATCGTGGCTCGATGCTGCGCGTGAAGGGCCAGGACGGCTTCTGCCCGATTGGGCCCGAGCTCGTGGACGCCGGCGATGTCGACCCGACCGCCCTGACGGTTCGAACGTACGTGAACGGCGAGGTCGTCCAAGAGGGCTCGACCAGCGAGCTCCTCTTTTCGTTCGCGTACATGCTCGCCGACCTGTCACGGCTGATCACGCTCGAGCCCGGCGACATCCTCCTGACCGGCACGCCTGCGAACTCGCGTCCGGTCGAGCCCGGCGACGTGGTGGAGGTCGAGGTGGACGGCATCGGCCGGCTCTCGAACCGGGTCGTCGAGGCGAAGGAGGAGCTGGCGCCGGTCGGCGTCATGCCGGAGGACACGCCGAACGCCAGGCACGTTGCGTTGGCCGTCCCCGAGGAGACCGCGTGAGCCACCGGGTGGTGAGGAAGTTTCACGCTCTCGGCACAGAGCGGCACACACTCGCGCGCTTCTCGGCGATAGGCTCGAGCCGGGTGGCGGGTGGTTCTCTCCCCACCCGGGTGGGGCCGCGCGCGCGGCGCGCACGTGTAACTCAAACCCCAGGCGGGAGGGGCCGATAGTGGTGGCCACAGCGACTGTTGCCGGGGTCGACGTCTCTCCGCTTCACTTCATCGGCGGCCAGCGCGTCGGCTCCGACGACGCGTTCACGGACATCTCGCCGATCGACGAGTGCCCGCTCGCAGAGGTCGCGCGCGGGGGTGCTGCCGAGGTCGACGCTGCCGTTCGGGCTGCTCGGGAAGCGTTCCCCGCCTGGGCGACGCTTGGCCCCGAGGGTCGCGCCGAGCACCTCTTCCGGCTCGCCGATGTGATCGAGGCGAACGTCGAGCGTCTGGCTGCACTCGAGACGGTCGACAATGGGTCGCTGCTCGAAGCCTCACGGCTCCGCGTCATGAAGCGCGGAGCGCTCAACGTCCGCTTCTTCGCCCAGTACGCGCTCGACCTGGACGAGCGAATCTGGGCCGCCAACGACCATCGTCACCAGACGCGCCACGACCCGTCTGGCGTCGCCGCCCTCATCACGCCCTGGAACGCGCCGTTCATGCTCTCCACCTGGAAGGTCGGGCCAGCGCTCGCGGCCGGGTGCACCGCAGTCCTGAAGCCGCCCGAGTGGGCGCCGCTCACGTGCTCCCTCCTTGCTGACTTCACCGCGGAAGCGGACCTACCGCCCGGTGTCCTGAACGTCGTCCAGGGGATCGGCGAAGAGGCGGGCGCCGCCCTCGTCTCGCACCCCGGAATCGACCGCATCTCTTTCACGGGCTCCGTGCCGACGGCGCGGGAGATCGGCAAGGCCGCCGCCGAGAACATCGTCCCGGTCTCGTTGGAGCTCGGCGGCAAGTCGCCGTTCCTCGTCTTCGCCGATGCCGATCTCGATCTCGCGGTCGAGAAGGCGACCTACCAGTACGACCACGCAGGCCAGATCTGTCTCGCAGGCACGCGCCTGCTCGTCGAGACCTCGATAGCGGACGAGTTCCTCGAGCGCTTCCTCGCGGACGTCGACGAGCGCAAGCTCGGCGATCCGCGCGAGCCCGACACGCACATCGGCCCCCTCATCACCCGCGAGCATCTCGAGCGGGTCGAAGGGTTCGTCGACCGCGCACGGGCCGACGGAGCCCGCCTCGTCATCGGAGGCCGTGTGTCGCCCGAGCTCGGAGGCCTCTACTACGAGCCCACGCTCTTCACCGACGTGAGCCAGGACATGGAGATCGTCCAGGCCGAGGTGTTCGGCCCGGTGCTCACCTTTCAGTCCTTCAGGGACGAGGACGAGGCCGTCCGCCTTGCCAACGACACCGAGTACGGACTCGCGGCCACGCTCTTCACCGAGGACGAGAACCGGATCGACCGCCTCGGCGAGCGACTCACGGCCGGCACGACCTGGGCCAACTGTTTCTACGTCCGGGACCTCTCGGCGCCGTTTGGTGGCGCCAAGCACTCCGGCATCGGCCGTGAGGGCGGAATCCACAGCTTCGACTTCTACGCAGACGTGAAGACAATCTCGAGGAGGCACTAAGCCCTATGGCGATCGACACGAGCAAGACGACAGGAGCGCGAACCGGCGAGCAGTTCCTCCAGGGGCTGCGCGGCGACGAGCGGGAGGTCTGGCTCGAAGGCGAGAAGGTCACCGATCCATCGCAGCACCCCAAGCTCGAGGGCGCCGCTCGCTCGCTCGCCCGGCTCTTCGATCTCCAGCACGAGGATCCCGATCGGTTCCTGATGGAGTCGCCCGAGACGGGTCAGCCCGTGAGCGTCACGCACATCGAGCCTAAGAGCCAGGCTGACCTCGAGCGCCGGCGCGACGCCTCGAAGGGGATCGCGGACGCGACCGTCGGGATGATGGGTCGCACCCCCGACTACCTGAACTACACCTTCGCCTGCTTCGCCGCTCGCGCAGACGT
The DNA here is from genome assembly GCA_963733135.1 of uncultured Actinomycetes bacterium. Classification (GTDB taxonomy): domain Bacteria; phylum Actinomycetota; class Thermoleophilia; order Gaiellales; family Gaiellaceae; genus CAVTBX01. The sequence continues at coordinate 200,276 of CAVTBX010000003.1, read as the reverse complement.
CTGGGCGCGCTACGGCAACGAAGAGGGCGCCGAGAACCTCGTCCGCTACCAGAAGCTGATGCGGGACAACGACCTGTCCCTCACGCACACGCTTGTGAACCCGCAGGTCGACCGCTCGGTGCCCGAGGCAGAGCAAGTCGGCGGCGAGGTCTCGCTCCACAAGGTCGAGGACACCGAGAACGGCATCCTCGTCCGCGGGGCTCGGATGCTCGCGACGCTCGCGCCCTTCTCGGACGAGCTCGCGGTCTATCCAGGCTCCGATCTTCGGCTTCAGGACGCGAAGTACGCGATCTGCTTCTCGATCCCGATGGCGACGCCGGGCCTCAAGTTCATCTGCCGCGACTCGTACTCGGTGCAGCGGCCGTCCTTCGACTACCCGCTCTCGAGCCGCTTCGACGAGATGGACGCCGTCGTCGTATTCGACGACGTCGAGGTGCCACGCGACCGGGTCTTCCTCGACGGCGATCCAAAGCTCCACAGCGAGGTCATCACCGACTCGCACTGGCGCGCGCACATCATCCACCAGGCCATGACGCGGGCCTGGGCGAAGCTTGAGTTCGCGTTCGGGCTCGCGCACACGCTGGCGGACATGACGGGCGTGAACTCGTTCGACCATGTCCAGGAGAAGCTCGGCGAGATCTGGTCGATGCTCGAGATGACGCGGGCTGGGATTATCGCGGCCGAAGCGGGTTCCTTCGGCGCCGAGGGCTCGGACGACTGGGTCCCCGACGAGCGCAGCTTCGTCGCGCTCCGCGGCCTCATGCCGAAATGGGTGCCGCGGACGATCGAGCTCATCCAGCTGATCGGCGGCGGCGGATTCATGGCGACGCCGTCCAAGGCCGATTTCGATGCGGAGGAGATCAGGCCGTACCTGGAGCGGTATTTCCAGGCTCGGAACGCCTCGGCGGAACAGCGCGTCCGGGCCTTTCGCCTCGCCTGGGACTTCGTCGGCTCGGCCCTCGGTGGGCGTGGTGAGCTGTACGAGCGGTTCTACCTCCAGGACTCCTTCCGGATGACGGCGCTCGCCTACCTGCTCGCCGACAAGGAGCATGCGACCGACCTCGTGGAGCAGTTCCTCCAGGAATGACTGCGTCGGTCGATCCGCTCGAGTTCCGCCGGGTAATGGGGCATTTCCCGACGGGCGTGAGCGTGATCACCACCGTGCACGAGGGCGAGCTGCACGGCATGACCGCGAACTCGTTCACCTCGGTCTCGCTCGATCCGATGCTCGTGCTTGCCTGCCTCGCGTGCGGTGCGCGAACGGCGTTGGCCATCCAGTCTGCCGGCCACTTCGCCGTCAACATCCTGGCCGAGAACCAGGAGGAGGTCTCGCAGCGCTTTGCCAAGCCCGGGCAGGATCACTTCGAGGGGCTCGACGTCATCGTCGGCCATCTCGGGCTGCCTCTCATTCCCGGCGCCCTGGGCTACCTGATCTGCGCCGTCGACGATGTCGTCCAGGCGGGCGATCACGACATCGTGCTCGGCCGGGTGGAGGACTGCGCGGCGAGCTCGAACGGGGGCAGTCCCCTCGTCTTCTTCAAGGGCGGATACAGCAAACTCCCGAGCATGGGCAGGCTCGGTTAGCCGCGGGAATGCGAGCATTTCCCGCGGGGAGGTCATGGCGATGAACGAACTGGTGGGCATTCATCACGTCGCGCTGCGCGTAGCGGACCTCGACGAGGCGGTCGAGCGCTGGTCGCGCGAGTTCGGCTTCACGCTTGGGGAGCGCCACCCGGATCGCGCGTACCTCAGGTGTGCGTTCGAGGACTACGGCCTCGAGCTCATCCAATCCGACGAGCCGGGCTTCGACCATGCAGGCTGGGAGCTTCGGCCAGGCGTTGAGCTCGCCGATGTCACGCTCGACGGCGAGATCCACGAGCGCCCTGGCGGCCGTTCACCGTCGCTCTTCCTGCGTGACCCCGACGGCCACGGCGCCGAGATCGTCGAATGGGCGGAGCGCGAGAGCGAGTTCCCCGATGTCGGCCGGTTCTCGACCGAGCTGCCGGGCCTCCACCCACGCAAGGTCGGCCACGTGAACTGCGTGACCTCGGACGCAGCCCGCATGGCGTCGTTCTACTGCGACGAGCTCGGTTTCAAGGTCACAGACCGGCTCGGCGACGAGGGCATCTGGCTTCACCTGAACGCCGATCACCACGTTCATGCGCTCCTCCAGAAGGAACCGGCGCACTTCCACCACTTCGCCCTCGAGCTCGTCGATTTCGGGGAGATGCGGGTCGCGCTCGACCATCTGGCCAAGCACGGCCGTTGGGTGATCTGGGGACCCGGCAGGCATGGGGTCGCCGCGAGCCTCTTCGCGTACATCCGAATCCCGGAGGAGGAGCTCATCGTCGAGCTCTACGCGGATATGGAGCAGCTTCCACCTGATCACAAGCCGCGCGACTGGGACGACACGCCGCACTCGTCGAACGTCTGGGGCACGCTGCCGCCGCGGACGTACTTCCGCTTCGACGCCGAGGCGATCGAGATCGAGCGCGGGCAGCTCCAGGCGCTAGGCCAACCTCTCGACTAGTGCGGAAGGGGGTCTTGGTTTCGGTAGCTGTGCTCGCCACGGCTCTCATGGCCGGCACGGCCGCTGCCGCCCTTAGCTGGGACGAGAAGGTCGAGCGCGCCCGAGCCTGGGCCGACACGCGGCAGGGAACGGTCTATTTCGCCGTCACGGATCTCGGCGGGCGGATCCATGGCTCGAACGCACACCGCGTAGCACCGTCGGCGAGCGTCCTGAAGGCGATGCTCCTCGTCGCGTACCTCCGCCGCGATTCCGTTCGCCAGCGTGAGCTGACGAGCGACGACAAGTCGCTGCTTCGCCCGATGATCCGTTGGTCGGCCAACGAGCCGGCGACGCGGATCATCGGGATCGTGGGCAGCTCGGGCGTCTACCGCGTGGCTCGCCGGGCCGGCATGCGGAGGTTCGTGTTCCATATGCCGATCTGGGGCCACTCGGAGATCAGCTCGCGCGACCAGGCTCGCTTCTTCCGGGAGATCGACACCCACTTGCCGAGGCGCCACCGGCGCTACGGGATGCGCCTCCTCGCCACCGTGATCGGGCCGCAGCGCTGGGGCATCCCGCCGGTGAAGCCCGAGGGCTGGAGGGTCCACTTCAAGGGCGGCTGGGGATCGGGCACGGGGCGGGTCACGCACCAGGTCGCCCTGCTGCGTCGCGCCGAGCAAAGGATCTCGCTCGCGATCCTGACTCAGTGGAACCCGAGCCAGGCCTACGGCGAGCGCACGATCAAGGGTGTCGCACGGCGGCTCCTTCGAGGGCTGTAGATGGCGCACCTAGAGCCACTCCGTCGCGAGGACGCGCCCGAGCTCGAGGACCTGTGGGAGCGCTACGACGAGACGCTCTCGTTCGTCCCGAACAGTCTCTACACGATGGCGCGGCGACCCGAGACCGTCCGCGCGCTCTCGGATCTGATCACAGCGATCTGGCGCGTCGGCACGGTGCCGAAGGGCCTGAAGCCGCTGCTCGCCATGGTCGCGAGCCGAGCGGCCGGCTGCCGGTATTGCCAGGCGCACGAGGCGGTCGATGCCCGCATGCGGGGCGTTCCGGACGAGAAGATCGCCGCGATCTGGGAGTTCGAGACGAGCGCACACTTCGATGACGCGGAGCGGGCCGCCCTTCGGCTGGCGCGCGATGCGTCGCTCGTTCCGAACGCGGTTACGACCTCGCACTTCGAGGAGCTGCGCCGCCACTGGGACGACGGCCAGATCGTGGAGCTTCTCTCCGTCGTCGCGCTCTTCGGGTTCCTGAACCGCTGGAACGACACGATGGCGACCGATCTGGAGGGGACGCCCACTGCATTCGCCGGCTCGACCCTCGGCGTGAGCTGGGACGCGGGCAAGCACGGGCCGCAGTGACAGCCCGAGATCAGGGCTCGGCGCGCTCCGAGCGCGAAGCGGGCTGGCGCTGCCGCGAGGAGGGGAGCTACCACGATCTCCTCGCCGAGGCCCACGCAGTTCCCACGGAAACCGGGGAGTTGCGGCCCGGTCCCGTGCGTCAGTTCCGCTGGTCGCTCCAGACCGGACGAACGGCGCGAAACGAGAAGCTGGCGAAGCTCCACGACCCATCGAACGACCAGCGCCGCGCCTGGATGGCGGACGTGCGAGGCGACCTCGTGGTGCAGACCGGGCTGCCTCGAGACCGAAGCTCGCTGCTGGTCCTCGGCGACCCGGGCGAGGGCGATGTGTCGCAGTTCGCGGTCGTGCCGCCGCTCCTCCGCGTCGGCGACGGCACCGACTTCATGGTGATCGCGAGCGACGTCGTCTATCCGGCGGGCGATGCGAACGACTACCCGCGGAAGCTCTACCTCCCATACCGGGACTACCGGAAGCCGATCTACGCCGTCCCGGGGAACCACGACTGGGACGACGGCGGGCTCTTCGGCTTCATGTTCCACCTCTGCGGGCGAGACGACGAGCCGGTCGGCGTGCTCGGGACGGTGCCGCGCGTCATCCGTCCTTTTTGGCGCAAGCCGGCACCACCGGACGAGGCCGCGCGCGCAGCGCGGGGCGAGCGGCGCCGGCAGGTGCCTCAGCCCAGTCAACCGGGCCCGTACTTCGCGCTCGACGCCGGGCCGATCCTCATCCTCGGCTTGGACGTCGGCATCCGCGGCTCGATCGATCGAGACCAGGAGCGCTGGTTTCGAGAGACGGCGCGCAGCGACGACCGGCCGAAGCTCGTGGTCGCCGGCAAGACGATCTGGTTCGAAGGCAAGTACGAGCCGCCTGTTCTGGAGAGCGGCGGCACGCTCGACGATCTCGTCCGCGATCCGGCACACGGCGTCGTCGCGTTCCTCTCGGGCGAGATCCACAACTACCAGCGCTATCCGGTGGCTGCGCCCGGCGATCGGACGATCCAGTACATCGTCTGCGGAGGCGGCGGGGCGTTTACGCAGGGGACTCACACGGTGGCCCGGATCGACGCACCGAACCCCACGCAGGGCTTGCCACCGATCCTCGAGCGCGACGTGCGCCTCTATCCGCTTCGCGCCGACTCTTTGTCGTTCTTCAGCGAGCTCTACGCGACAAAGTTCCGGGAGCTCGCGGACCGGCGACTGGGTCGCCTGATCCGGAGTCGGCTGCCCGACCCTGACGAGCTGCCCATCCGCCCTTCAGCGGCCGAGACGATCGTGTCGGAGTGGACAGGCGTGCCTCCCGAACGCGAGGCCGTCGAGCCGACGAAACGCGAGCGCAGTGCCGCGGAGATCGTCCGCTGGCTCCCAAGCGGCCACTTCTCGGAGATCTACTACCCGTTCTGGGACTGGGATCGTTCACCGTTCTTCAAGAGTTTCCTGCGGGTCGACGCGACCGAGGAGGAGGTCCGGATCCGCTGTTTCGCCGCCACCGGCTGCGGTGAGCACGAGGCCGACCCGCCGCTCGAGGACGAGGTGGTCTGGACACCGGAGGCAGGCTGGAGCCAGCCGGCCTAGTAACAGACTGTTGCTAGGCGTTCTAGAACCAGATTGCGACCGGCCGCCCGCCGATCGACTCGGGTGGGTCCGGTAGCGAGGACGCCTGGCCCGCAGCCTTCCGGCGAGCCGTCCAGGCAGCGGCGGCGGCGTCCAATACGTCATCAGCGGGTGCAAGGCCGGCGGTGCTGAGCTCGTCGGGAAGGTCGATGCCTGCGCGTCGTAGGAGGTCACGGCGCAGATGAGCGCCGTTCCAGGTGCGCTTGCCGGCCGAGAGGGGCTGCCCGTGCAGCGCGGCGAACGACACCTCAGGATGCACCTCGAACGCTTGCGGGCAGCTTGCCAGGAGAGTTTCGACGGCGAGGATCTTTGCGAAGAGTCCAAAGGCCTGTGCCGACGGTGCCGCCTCGCCGCGAGCCCGAGCGAGCGCAATCGCGTCCGGGTGCGTCGGCTGCTCGGTCACTGCTCGAGAACAGGTGTAGAAGACCGATTGCCATCGTCGGCCTACTGCTCGACGCGCCTCGCGATCTGCCTGCCTCGGCGGGCGGTCTGGCAGTCCGATCGGGACGTCGATCCCGATCGCGGCGCAATCTGTGAGCTCATCAAACGCTTCCGCCGCTGTCGCGAACACGCACGCCTCGGCGAACGCTCCGTCGTCGAGCACGACGGCGAGCCACTTCTCCTTGAACCCGTCTAGGCCCGCGACACGCGGGCTCAAGCCGCGACGCAGGTGTTCCGCATCGTGCCCACGCCCTCGATCTCCGTCTCAAGGACATTGCCGGGGCTCAGGTAGCGCTGGGGATCGCGGCCGTCGCCGACGCCGCTCGGGGTGCCGGTGAAGATCAGGTCGCCCGGCTCGAGGGTCGCCCAGCTCGACACGAACTCGACGAGCTCGGCGACCGGGAAGATCAAGTCGCTCGTGCGGCTCGACTGCACTTCCTCGCCGTCGAGGACACAGCGGATCGCAAGGTCGTTCGGCTCGTCGAGCTCGTCCGGCGTGACGAGCCACGGGCCGGTCGGCGCGTAGGAGTCACGGGACTTCGCGAGCGTGAACTGGCGCACCGACCGGAACTGCTCGCCCCGATCGGACACGTCCTGTCCGCACATCAACCCAGCGATGTAGTCCCACGCCTCAGCCGCCGGGACGTCCTTACCCCGTCGCGAGATCGCGACGACGAGCTCGGCCTCCCAGTCGACGCGGTCACGGCCGTCAGGAACGACGATGTCGTCCTGGGGCCCGATGAGCGCGCTCGGCAGCTTGGCGAAGAGCACCGGAGCGTCCGGGAGCTCGAGCCCGGACTCCTCCGCATGCCCGCGGTAGTTCAACGCGCAGGCGAGGATCTTCGACGGACGAGGCACCGGCGGCCCGAGCCGGGTGTCCTCGAGGGCCGGAGCGTCGTCGGGAACGTCGAGGTCGTCGAGGTCGCCGAGCCGACTCGAGCAGCGCCATCGCGTCGCTCGGACAGCCGGCCGCCGCTCGCCCGCTCGACGTCGACGAGCTTTCCGTCGACGACCGCGTTGGCCCTTCCATCCACGTTCGCGAGACGCATGGACGGCAACCCTAATGGAGTGCGTGCTTGCTCCGGCGCGCTCTGCGTAGGACGATACGCGCGCCTCGGTTGAGCATGAATCGAGCGTGAGTTGTCGAAAGCCGGTGCGTCAACAGGCGAGAGGGGAGTGCGGCAATGGCGGTTCGTGCTGAAGGTTCCGGTCCGGCGGGTGGCGCTCCAGGACTAGAGCGACGCGCGGTCGGCCTTCCGACCGCGATTGGCACGACGTTCGGGCTGATCGTCGCCTCGACCGTGCTCGCGTCTGTCACGGCGGGCTTCTTCGCGAGCTACGTGTTCCTCGCCGCGCTCGCGATCGGGCTCGTGACCATGTACTTCCAGAGCATGAGCTTCGCCGAGCTCGCGACGATGATCCCGAAGGCAGGCTCGATGAACGAGTACGTGCGCGCGGGCCTCGGGCCGTTCTTCGCCACGTTGACCGTGCTCGTCGGCTACATCGCCGTGATGCTCTTCCCGACGACCGCTGAGGCGTTCACGCCGTCCGCGATCGTCAAGGGCTTCCTCTGGACGGGAGGCCCGGACGAGATCGTCTGGGTGATCGTCTTCGTCGCGTTCGTCGCTCTCCTGAACGCGTCCGGGATCCGTCCCTACGGCGTGGTCGAGGTTGCCCTCACCGTGATCGTGGCAGGCTCGCTGCTCGTCTTCGGCCTGATCGGCGTGGCCGGCGCGGGCTCGTCCGATCCGATCGGAAGCGCGTTCCCGGACATCCCGTTCACGTGGAGCCTTCTCTCGACCCTGCTCGGCATCTCGATCTTCACGTTCGTCGGCATGGAGTACACGTGCCCTCTGGCCGAGGAGATCGACAATCCCGGCCGGAACATCCCGCTCGGAATCTTCCTCGGGCTGACGCTCGTGAGCGTTCCAGTCGTCCTGTTCGGGCTGGCGGCGGCTCGCTACGTGCCGGGCGACCAGCTCAGCGCGTTCAGCCCGGTCGCGCACATGGAGGCAGCGATCGCGATCCTCGGCGACGGCGGTAAGTGGTGGATGGCATTCATCTCGATCGCCGCCACGCTCTCGACTCTGAACGCGCTTATCGCCGGTGTACCGCGGATCCTCTACGGCATGTCACTGACGCGGCAGCTGCCGCCGATCTTCGGCTACCTGCTGCCTTCGACCCGGGCTCCGGTCGTTGGGATCTTCGTCGTCGCGCTGATGCCCGTCCTCATGAACGTCTTCGTCGACCTCGGCACGAGCCAGAACTTCATCAAGTTCATCCTCGCCGGCGTGCTCGGTTGGGCGACCGCGTACTTCTTCATCCATCTGACCCTGGTCATCCTGCGGGTCCGTGAGCCGAACGCTGCGCGGCCCTTCCGGGCGCCGCTCGTTCCGATTCCACAGGTGATCGGCGCTGGCCTGCTTGCCCTCGCTGCGTTCAAGATCTTCCCGGATCCTGCGATCCGCGAGGGCGCTTACACCTACTTCGGCATCTTCCTCGGCGTCTCTGTTGGACTCTCCTTCCTCCTGAATCTCGCCTTCTCGCGAGGGGATGTGGGAGCGCAGTTCCGCCCCGTGCCGCTGGCCGAGGTGTACGGCGAGACCGAGCGCATCGAAGAGACGCTGCCTCCGCCGGTGGAGCCGGGTGCGCCCCACCTCCACGAGCGGGATCGAGAGCCGTAAGCTTCGACGGATGGCGGTCACCGAGGAGCGAAGCGCCCAGACCTGCCTCGAAGACGCGCGCCGCGCAGGCGTCAAGCGCGTCCGCGTGCACTTCACCGACCTGATCGGGGTCTCGCGGAACAAGGTCGTGCCGCTTTCGCTCCTCGAGGAGCTCTGCGAGGAGGGCGTCAACTTCTGCATCGGCGCCTACGCAGTGGCGCACTCCGGCGAGGTGATCGAGGAGACGGGCCTCGGCGGCGAGGTCGAGTTCCGCGACATGAAGGTCTACCCCGACCTGACGACGCTCCGCGTGCTCCCCTGGGAATCGAACACAGGCGTCTGCATGGCCGACATCGAGTTCGACGGCGAGTCGCTCGCAGTCGATCCCCGCGGGATCCTGAAGCGTGCCGTGGCCGAGCTCGAGAAGCGCGGGTTCACGGCCGCCTGCGGGCACGAGCTCGAGTTCTTCCTTCTCCGGCCCGGCCCCGGCGGCTACGAGCAGTACGCATCAACGCCCGGCCTCGTCTACACCCATACGCCGGCGGTCGACACGCAGGGCGTCATCCGGGAGATGGAGGACGCGGTCACGGCGCTCGGCCTCCCGTACGTGTGCTCGAACCAGGAGTACTTCGGCTCCCAGTGGGAGATCAACCTGCGCTACGCGGAGGCGCTCGAGGCCGCCGATGACGCCCACCTCCTGAAGCTTGCGATCAAGGAGGTCGCGGCCAAGCACGGGCTCGTCGCGACGTTCATGGGCAAGCCGCTCGACGGCGAAGGCACGTCCGGCTACCACCTGCATCTCTCCCTCTGGGACAACGGCTCGAACGCCTTCGACGACCCGGACGCAGCCGACGGCCTTTCCGATGTCTGCCGCCACTTCATCGCGGGCCAGCTCGAGCACGGCCGCGCGATGACCGCCGTCCTCGCGCCGACCATCAACGCGTACAAGCGCTTCGTCGCGTTCTCGATGGCTCCCTACACGGTCACCTGGGGCCCCGACAACCGTACGGTCTACGTCCGAATCCCGGCTGAGCGCGGAAAGGCGGCGCGGATCGAAAACCGGGTCGGCGACGGCACCGCGAACGCGTACCTCGCTGCCGCCGCGTCGATCTTCGCCGGCATCGACGGCCTCGATCGCAAGCTCGACCCGGGCGACGCGACCCGCGGCGACGCCTATGCCGCCGACGGAGTGCCGCTCGTGCCGCTCTCGCTCGCCGAGGCCCTGGACGCACTCGAAGGAGACGAGTACCTGAACGATGCGATGGGGGCGCGCTTCGTCCGCGCCTTCGTGGCCCTCAAGCGGGACGAGCACAAGCGCTTCACGAGCTCGGTCACCGAGTGGGAAGTCCGCGAGTACCTGAACGTCCTCTAGAGGTGGGGCGATGGCGGTAAAGGAGTTCGATCCGGCGACGGTCGACCTGGCGAGCCCGGACACGTTCGTCGAGCGCATCCCGTACGAGTACTTCGACTGGCTGCGGGCGAACGCCCCCGTCTACTGGCACCCCGAGCCGCCGCCCAACCATGGCTTCTGGGTCGTGACACGGCACGAAGACCTCGTTGCGATCCACCGCGACTTCCGCACCTTCTCCTCCGAGATGGGTCACGTCGCGATCGAGGAGCTCCAGCCCGACGAGCTGAAGGCCCGGCAATCGATGCTCGAGACGGATCCTCCCAAGCACACGCGCCTCCGCCGGATCGTGAGCCAGTTCTTCACGCCCCGCGCGGTCGGCGAGTACGAGGACTTCGTGCGCGGCTTGGCCCGCGAGCTCCTCGACGCCGCCCTGCCGTTCGGCGAGCTCGACTTCGTGGACGAGATCTCTGCTCCGTATCCGATCAACGTCCTCGTCCGGATCCTCGGCGCGCCGCCCGAGGACGCCCCCAAGCTCGTCGAGCTCGGCGACCGGATGATCGCCAACGCCGACCCCGACTACTCCGACGCCGTGATCGACCGCGAGGACACCTCGAAGTACCGGCTCCTGACGTTCCGGAGCCCGGCTGCGGTCGAGCTCGCCGAGTACGGCGCCGACCTCGCCGCCAAGAGGCGAGCCGAACCGGAGGACGACCTCGTCTCCAAGCTCGTCCACGCGGAGGTCGACGGCGAGCGGCTGACCGACCGGGAGTTCTCGAACTTCTTCGCTCTCCTCGTCATCGCGGGCAACGAGACGACGAGGCAGGCGCTCTCACGGGCGATCCAGCTCCTCGCCGAGCATCCCGACGAGACGCGCGAGCTCGGCGACGACCCTTCGCTTGTCCCGCTGGCGCTCGAGGAGATCCTCCGCTTCGCGAGCCCAGTCCTCTACTTCCGTCGCACGGCTACCATGGACACCCAGCTCTCAGGGGTCGAGATCCGGGCCGGCGACAAGGTGACGATGTGGTACGTCGCGGCGAACTTCGACGAGGATGTCTTCCCGGATCCGTACCGTTTCGATCTTCGCCGTGAGCCGAACGAGCACGTCACCTTCGGCAAGTTCGGGCCGCACCACTGTCTCGGCGCCTATCTCGCCAGGATCGAGATGAGGGTGATGTTGGAGGAGCTCCTGCCGCGCATCAGCTCGCTCGAGGTGAACGGGCCCGCGCCGCGTGTCCGCTCGAACTTCATCAACGGCGTGAAGAAGCTCCCGGTGCGCGTGGAGCTCCGGTAATGCCCGAGCCGCCGCCGAGCTTCGCCGCGGACATCGCCCCGCTCTGGCGGGAGGACGACGTCGAGTCGATGCTCTTCGCCTTCGACCTGCGCTCCTACGAAGACGTACGAGAGCACGCGGAGGACATCTGGGACCGCGTCGACGACGGTTCGATGCCCTGCGACGAGGAGTGGTCGCCTGAGCGTGTCGCCCTCCTCCGGACGTGGATCGACACCGGGATGGCGCCCTGAGGGCTGCCGCGCTGGTCGCGATCGCGGCGTTCGTAACGGCGGGGTGCGCGCTTCTCGAAGACGAATCGGGGATGCCCATGCCGACCACGGGCGGGGTGCCGAGCGATCCCAGCAGCGCGTCCACGGGCGAGGAGGAGCCACTCGAGCTTCCCGCGGCACCGGGAGTCGACGTGCCGCCGGGGTTTCGGGCCGAGGTCTACGCAACCGGCCTCGAGCGTCCGACCGCAATGGCGTTCGGGGTTGGCGGGCTCTACGTGACGGAGAACGGCGGCCGACTTGTCCGCGTCCGACCCGGCGACGCAGATCCCCGCCTCGTTGCCGATGGGTTCGACGTGCCTCTCGGCGTCGCGATCGACGGTCGCACCCTCTGGGTCTCCGAGCGGGGCGGCGTCCAGCGGCTGCGGCTCTCACGGACCGGCACGGTGACGCGCAGGGGGCCGATCGTGACCGGTCTGCCCTTTGGGCTGCATCAGCAGGACAACGTCGTGATCGGCCCTGACGACCGGCTCTACCTCGGGAGCGGCTCGACGTGCAACGCCTGCGTCGAGAGCGACGCTCGGAGTGCTGCGATCCTGCGCCTGAACCGGGACGGCAGCGACCTCGAGGTCTTCTCGAGCGGGCTTCGAAACCCGTTCGGGCTCGCCTTCCAGCCCGGCACCGGACGGCTGTTCGTCTCGGTGAACGGGCGTGACGACCTTCCCGACGAGGACGCCCCTGAGCCGGCGGAGACGATCGTGATCGCCGGGGAGGGAGAGGACTTCGGCTGGCCGGATTGCTGGCCGAGCATCAGGGCGAAGCGACTCGAGGGCGACTGCGCGGGCGTGTCTCGGCCGGTCGCGTACCTCGAGGAACACTCGTCTGCAGACGGGCTTGCGTTCTACACCGGCTCGAGTTTTCCGGAGGAGTACCGCGGCAACCTCTTCGTCGCGCTCTGGGGGCAGTACGACTCGCTGGAGCACGGCCGGCGCGTCGTCAGGGTCGTGCTCGACAGGAGCGGCCGGGCGAAGTCGGTGGAGACCTTCGTCGACGGGATCATTCACCCGCTCGCGGTCGTGGTCGATTCCGACGGAGCTCTCCTTGTTGCCGACTGGGAACGAGGCGAGATCATCCGCGTGCAAGCAAAGGGTGCGCGGTAATGGCCTGGAACGCGCGTGGCCGCGCAGCCAGGGCGCTCGGCGAGGTGCTCGAAGGGTTCGAGCGCGACGGCTTCACGGTCGAGCGTGAGGGGTTCGCGGCGCGGCTCGATCGCCAGGGTGCACCGGCGCTCAGGGTGCGCATGGTCGCTCAGGGGCGGATCTTCGGCGGCACGTACGCACTCGAGCTCGCCACCGCGGAACCGGTCTTGCCGGTGACGCGAGGTTTGCGCGGGCGGGGCCGCGGCATGGTGAAACTCGGTGGCGTCGACTTCCGGTCGCGCGGCGACGACGAGCCCGGGCGTCTGCTCGGTGCCCGCCTGGAGCGCGACGAGAAGCTCCAGCAGTCCCTCTCCGACGTGCACTTCGAGCGCATTCGCGTGGATCCAGACGGGACGCCGGTCATCCGTCACATGGGGGGCTCGGTCGTGTGGATCCTCTTCCCGCCATTCGTTCGTCCGGTGCCTCTTGTTCCCGAGCAGCGCCGAGCGGCGGTCGAGGCACTTCAGGCGTTCACCGAGGCGGCGCGTTAGGGCGCGAGCTCGAGTTCGTGCCAGAGCAGACGTCCGGCAGATCCCACCGGCAGCGGCCGGCGCTCGTCGCGGTCGCCGTCGAAGATGGCCGCATACGTGAAGGGAGACTCGGCGACGACGGCTGTCCAGCGCTCCGGAGTCCAGGCTGCCATGCAATGGATCTCGTCGAAGACCTCGCCTCGACGAGGCCCGGACCGGATCTCGATTCGCGAGCGCTGCACCTCCTGTCCTCGACTCAAGTCGATCTCCTCCACAGTCCACTCCACCTGGAGCGTCACGTCGCCTCGCGTCGCATCCCACTCGGACCCAGCAACGCCCGACCAGGGATCCGCCGGGTCACGGAGCTCGAGCTGGATCAGATACTTCGCAGGCGCGTCCAGGTGCGCGGCGACGGCGGCAAGATGCCGAGCCACGTCGGCTGGATCGCGAAGGCACGCGAGGGAGTCGATCGGGCAAACGGCGCCGCCGAAGCGTCGGTCGAGCCTGAAGGACACGATGTCGGCGCGGATCGCGCTTCCGGCGAGTCCGCGAGCTTCGAGTCGCTCGTTGGCGAGCGCGACCATCCTGGGCGAGATATCGAGCCCCAAGACGTCGATGCCGCGTTCAGCGAAGGCCTCGAGGATCCTCCCCGATCCGCACGCCGGTTCCAGGACGCCACCACGGGCCGGCCCGCCGAGTCGCTCGAGGAGCCATTCCACCTCCTCTCCCACATCCCAGGAGAACGCGATGTCGTAGAGGTCCGCCTCCTCGGTATAGAGGCGCGTCACGCTGCTAGCCCTGGAGCCAGTCGGTGCCGCGCGTCCGGCCCTTCGGGGTCGAGAGGAAGTACTCGGGACGCACGTGAACGACTTCGCCGCGGGCGTGCGCCAGGAGCATGCCGCTGCCGTCCTGCACAGTCGCCTCGGCCACGGCAGTTCGTCCTTCGGCACCGATGAGCTCGGCGCCGACGCGAAGCTCCTCCTCCACCGGCACCGGAGCCAGGTAGCGGATCTCGAGGCGGGACGTGACGGCCGGCGAGACCGCTGTTCGCGCCACCTGACCGCAGGCTTCGTCCAGGAGCGCGGCCACGAGGCCGCCGTGAACCATGCCTGGAGCGCCCTGATAGCGCTCCGCGAAGACGTGTGTCGCCGTGAGCTGGCTTCCTTCGAGCGTCCAGTCGAAGCCGAGCCCGTCGACGCCATACGCACAGCCCCAGCAGAAAGGGTAGTGGTCAGTCCGCATGCGGCCGGGATACCCCGGCCGCACACTCACTCCTTCTACGAACGGGCTCTACGACTCGTTCGTCGAGTTCCCAGTCGACTGGTAGTCGAACTGCTCCTCGGGGCCGAAGACCTTCTCGCGGATCCACTTGCGTGTCTCCGGGCCGGTCATCGGGTTGAAGAGGACGCCGAGCGCGATGCCCGTGAGGAGCAGCATCGTGTTGCGGCCGCGTGTGCGACTCCTCGCCGCGCGCCCGGTCGCCTGCCTTGCGGAGCTCCTCGACAGCCTTCCTCAGCTCGTCCTGGATGTCCTTGTCCTTCGCGACGCGCATCGCGACCGCGGTCGCGCCCGTCGGCCCGATGAGATCGTCGTAGATCTTCCGAGCCGAGTCGTACGCCTTCTTGACGTGGTCGTGCAGGTCCTCGTCGTGGGCCAACCGGTCCACGTACGGACGGGCCGTGTCGACCGCGTCGCTCACCCTGTCTCGCATGTCAGATCCTTTCGTGTTCGAGTTCTCCCGACCTGTACCCCGTCGGAGCGTCCGGGAAAACTCCGCTTACGGCCGCCAGATTCTGGCAGAGTCTGTGTGTCCGGGTCGAATCTCCGGCGTTCCTCTAGAGTCGAGCCGTGGAAGGCGTCCGTCGCCTCGGGAAGATCGCCGCCTGGATTGCCGCCGGCGGGGTCTACGTCTGGTTCGCCGCCGTCCTGAACGCGGACCGCGTGAAGGCCCGCAAGGCCGCCCGCCGACGGGAGCGACTGGCCCGGCGCACGCGCTGAACCTGCTCCGCTAGCTTGGCCGAGTGGAGCGCTGGACGAGGTTCGTCCTCCGTCATCGCTGGGCCGTAGTCGGCGCGTGGCTCCTCGTGTTCGTGGTCTCCGGCTGGGTGTCGCGCGGGCTCTCGGACCTCCTGACGAACCGCTTCTCGATCCCGGGAAGCGAGACGGCGAAGGCGGAGCGGATCCTGCGTGAGGAGTTCAACCAGCGCTCGGACGGATCGTTCCAGCTCGTCTTTCGCGCCGACGCCGAGCGAACCGTGGAGGAGGCGCTTCCGGCGCTCGAGGCTGCCGCGGCCCGGGCCGCAGACGCGGTGCCGAGCGGTGAGCTCGTCGCGGTCGACCCGCTCTCGGAGGAGACGGCGGCCGCGACCATCTCGACGGCGCTTCAGCCGGCGGATGCGAAGCCATACACCGACGACGTTCGCGCTGCTGCGGGCCAGATCGACGGCGGCACCCTCTACGTCACGGGAACGCCGGCGGTCACCGCCGACCTCGATCCCGTCTTCGCCGAGGACATCAGAAAGGGCGAGTTCTACATCGCGATCCCGATCGCGCTCCTCATCCTCCTCTTCGTCTTCGGGACTCTGTCGGTCCTCCTGCCGCTCCTCTTTGCGCTGGCGGCGATCCCGGCCACGCTCGCGATCGTCTGGATCTTCGCGAACTTCATGGAGCTCTCGACCTATCTCGAGAACATGGTGATGCTGATCGGGCTCGGCATCGCGGTCGACTACTCGCTGCTGATGGTCTACCGCTTCCGGGAGGAGCGGCGTGCCGGTGGGGCGCGCGACGATGCGGTCGTCCGCACGATGGTGACCGCCGGTCGCGCGGTCGTCTTCAGCGGGACGGCCGTAGCGATCGGCCTCGCGCTCATGCTCGCGATGCCGTTGCCGTTCATGCGCGGTTTCGGCCTCGGCGGGCTCGTGATTCCCGTGGTGTCGGTGATCTGTGCCCTGACCCTCCTGCCGGTGTTGCTTTCGCTCGCGGGCGACCGGCTCGACCGCGTGCGCCTCGTGCCGCATGCGGTGCTGGCCCGGCGCGAGGACGAGCGGAACGTGTGGGCACGGCTCGCGCGGGCGATCATGCGGCGGCCGCTGCCGTTTGCGCTCGTCACGTCGACCGCCCTCATCGCGCTTGCGCTTCCCGTGCTCGCCCTCGAGGTGGGGCCTGGGACGAACAAAGGCATCCCGCAGGATCTGCCGAGCGTCGAAGGCCTGAGCGTGCTCTCTTCGGCCGTTGGCGAGGGAGCGCTTTCGCCGACTGAGGTCGTCGTCGACACGCACGCGGCCGGCGGGGCAACCGACCCCGAAGTGCGCGGCGCACTCGGGCGCTTGGCAGCGAGCATCGAGGCCGATCCCCAGGCGACGGGGGTCATCGGGGCGGACGCCACCGACCCGCCCTGGGTCGATGCCACCGGCCGCTACCTCCGTTTCCAGGTCACGACCGTGGACGAGTACGGCACGCCTGAGGCGATGGATTTCGCCCGCAGGCTCCGTGCCGAGCTCGTGCCGGCCGCAGCGTTTCCGCCGCAGGTCGAGGTGTTTGCCGGCGGCGGGCCGCCGAGCTCCGTCGACGTGATTGAGACTGCCTACGGCGCCTTCCCGTGGCTGGTGCTCGGCGTGCTCGTCGCGACGTACTTCCTGCTCCTGCGGGCTTTCCGCTCGCTGATCCTGCCGCTCAAGGCGATCGTCCTGAACCTGCTCTCGATCGGCGCCGCCTACGGCCTGCTCGTGATCGTCTTCAAGTGGGGCGCGGGTTCGGTGATCGGGCTCGAGTCCTACGACCAGATCGAGTTCTGGATCCCGATCTTCCTCTTCGCCATGCTCTTCGGGCTCTCCATGGACTACGAGGTCTTCCTCGTCTCGCGCATGCGCGAGGAGTGGGATGCCACGCAGGACAACGAGCGAGCGGTCGCGTTGGGGCTCGCCAAGACGGGGAGGATCGTGACCGCGGCCGGCCTGATCATGTTCGCCGCGTTCATGGGCTTCGTGGCCGGCTCGATCCTCGGCCTCCAGCAGTTCGGCTTCGGACTCGCGGCGGCGATCATCATGGACGTGACGATCATCCGCGCCCTGCTCGTGCCGAGCGCGATGAAGCTCTTCGGGCGCTGGAACTGGTGGCTGCCTCCGAACATCGCGAAGCTCTTCCGCGTGAAGCCGTCACCGCTCGAGCCGCGCCGCCGCCCGGCCGTCGGCACGACCGGACGTTAGCCCGTCCAAGTAGCAGTCTGTTACTTGGCAGCGGTGCGCTTCTCGAGGATGCCGACGTAGAGGCTCACGGCCGGGTCGGGCTCTTCGAACGTGCGGGTGAGCTCCCAGCCCGCTTTGGCGGCTAGCTCCGCCATCTCGGCCGGCGTGGCGAGCAGGTAGTCGAACCAGGGAGTGGCCAGGAGACCGTGGCGGATCCGCAGGCGGTTCTGGCCGGGCATGCGGCCGAGCCGGCGATTGCGTTCGTGGTTCGCGAGATGCGCAGGGTCGGAGGATCGCGACCAGTCCGCGCTCTCAGCGAGGATCCGGCCGCGCGGGCTCGTGAGGCCATGGAGGCGCCGCAAGAGCCGAATCGCCGTTCGCCGGCTGCTCAGCAGGCCGAAGTTGTTGCCGTAGAACACGACCGTGTCGAAGCGGCCGAGCCGTTGATCCACGTCCGCAAGCGCCAGCACTCGAGCGTCGCGGACGCCGCGGCGGCGCGAGACCTCGACCGCGAGCGGCGAGACGTCGACGGCCACGACCTCGAGCCCGCGGCCTTGGAGGTGGAGCGCGACTCTGCCCGCCCCGCAGCCGACGTCCAGGACGCGGCCGCGTGTCAGGCGCATCGCGCGCCGCTCCATCCCGAACCAGCGCCGGAAGGGCGCGAAGTACGTCGTCGGCGACCCTCCGGTCATGATGAGGCCGTCGTCGCGTTCGACGATCTCGTCGGCCGTTCGTCCCTCGAGTTGGTCGAGGAGAAGCTGGCCGAAGGCATCACCTGTCTGCACAGACACCAGCTTCGGGCCACCCCCTCCGCCGTGTGGATCGACGGGATGCGCTGTCTGTCGGTCAGCGAACCAGCGCCACGACCACGATCACGATCACGACGAGCACCACGAGCCAAGCCCATTTGAGGGCGCGGAACGCTGACCGTTCTCCCTGGCGTGGCCCCGGCTCAGGTGTGTAGGGATCCTCGCTCGGCGCGCCGGCGCCCGGAAGCTCGCGGGCACCGAGCGGAAAGTCGCGCTCGGCAGAGAAGTCACGCTCGACCCTCTCCTCGGAGTCCGATCGTTCGTCATCGGGCTGCATGCCGAGTTGCCTACCCCGGAGACTCCAATGAGTACCATCCTGCCGCGATGAAGGGCGTTGTCCTGGCCGGGGGAACCGGCACGCGGCTCCATCCGCTGACCCGGATCACCAACAAGCACCTCCTCCCGATCTACGACCGGCCGATGGTCACCTACGCGATCGGGTCGCTCGTCGACGCGGGCGTGACCGAGCTCATGGTCGTCACCGGCGGCACGCACGCCGGCGAGTTCCTGCGCCTGCTCGGGAACGGCCACGACCACGGCATCGAGCGACTCTCCTACGCCTACCAGGATCAAGCGGGCGGTATCGCCGAGGCACTCGGGCTGGCCGAGCGGTTCGCGGCCGGCGAACGCATCGTCGTGATCCTGGCCGACAATGTCCTCGAGGCCTCGCTCCGGCCGGCCGTCGAGGCCTTTGGCGCACAGGAGCGTGGGGCGCGCATTCTCCTTTCCGAGGTCGCCGAGACCGAGCATCTGCGACACCTCGGCGTGCCCGAGCTGGACGACGACGGCACGGTCGTCCGGATCGTCGAGAAGCCCGCCGACCCGCCGAGCCGCTTCGCCGTGGCCGGCATCTACTTCTACGACGAGGCCGTGTTCGGTGTCATCCCCGAGCTACGGCGCTCCGGGCGCGGGGAGCTCGAGATCACCGACGTGAACAACTGGTACGTGGAGCAGGGCACGATGCGCTACGACGTGCTCGACGGCTTCTGGGGCGACGCCGGCGAGTCCATCGACGCGTACTACGAGGTGAACGACTGGGCTCGAGCACGCGCGGCGAGCACATGATCGTGGGTCTCGAGGTCATTCCGCTCGAGTTCTTCGAGGACGAGCGGGGGTCGTTCTACGAGCTCCGGCGGGACAGCCGGCTCCCGAAGCCGCTTCGGCAGACGAACGTCTCGTACTCGCGCCGAGGCGTGATCCGTGGGCTCCATTACCACGAGCGCGGCCAGGACGACCTCTTCGCGTGCCTGCGAGGCACGGCCCGCGTGGTGGTGCTCGACCGGGAAAGCGGTGAGACGTTCTCCGTCGACATCGGCGACGAGAACCCGGTTGCCCTCTGGATCCCGGGCCATCTCGCGCACGGCTTCGAGGCGCTCACGGATCTCCTCTTCTGCTACCACGTCACCGAGGAGTACGACCCGGCCGATCCCGACGAGCACGGCGTGTCCTGGGCCGATCCGCGCGTCAAGCACCTCTGGAGCACGCAGGAGCCGATCCTCTCGGCCCGCGACGCCTCGGCGTGAGGCGTGTGCTCGTCACCGGCGCCGGCGGCCAGCTTGGTCGGGCGCTAGTTGAGGAGTTCGCAGACGACGACGTTGTGGCTCTCACTCGGGCCGACTGGGACGTGACGCTGCCGCCGCCGCGCGACCTCGGCAAGCTCGACCTCGTCCTCCACGCGGCTGCGTGGACTGACGTGGACGGCGCCGAGGACGATCCCCAGGAAGCCGCGGCGGTCAATGTGGGCGGGACGAAGCACGTGGCCGAGCTGGGAGCGCCGCTCGTCTACTTCTCGACGGACTACGTGTTCGACGGGTCGAAAGACAGGCCGTACGTCGAGTCCGACGCGCCCGCCCCGCTCTCGGCCTACGGTCGCACGAAGCTCCACGGCGAGGCGGCGGCCGGAGAGAGCGCCTGGGTCGTTCGGTCCTCGTGGCTCTTCGGGCCGACCGGGCACAACTTCGTCACGACGATGCTCCGCCTCGGCGCCGAGCAGGACGAGGTGCGAGTCGTCGACGACCAGCGCGGCTCTCCGACATACGTGGGGCACCTGGCGGAAGGAACGCGGGAGCTCGTGGGCCGCGAGCATGGAATCTGGCACGTCGCGGCGGACGGGGATTGCACCTGGGCCGAGTTCGCCTCCACGATCTTCGACGAGGCTGGCCTCGCGTGCCGTGTCGCGCCGATCTCCACCGAGGAGCTGGGTCGCCCTGCCCCGCGCCCGCGGTACTCCGTGCTCCGGACTGAGCGCCAGGGCGCTCCGCGCCTTCCCCACTGGCGCGAGGGCCTGCGCGAATGTCTCGCGCGCCTCGGTCGCTAGGAGGGTTTGGCGGAGAAGCCGTTGAGCCGCCGGGCTGAGCTGCTCGCCCCGAGGCGGCGTCCTCAGTCGCACGCATCCGCGTCCAAACTCCACGGTACGAACACTCCCTGCGTCCTTGCGTGGAAACCAGACGCGCAGGCGTGTCACCCCAACAACGAAGACTTCTCCGCCAAACCCTCCTGGCACAACCCACGCAAGGGTCCGCCCGGAAGACCCCGATAATGCTGGGTAGTGCGGGTGCTCGTCACAGGTGGAGCCGGTTTCATCGGTAGTCACTTCGTCCGCCGGCTGGCGGGGCGGGGCGACGAGGTCGTCGTCCTGGACAAGCTCACCTACTCCGGGAACCTGGCCAACCTCGAGGGCGTCGAGCACTCGTTCGTTCAAGGGGACATAGCGGACTCCGACGCGGTCAGGTCCGCGGGGGAGGGCTGCGAGGCCGTCGTCAACTTCGCCGCCGAGACGCACGTCGATCGCTCCATCCTCGCCGCCGGCGACTTCGTCCGGACAGACGTCCTCGGCACCCATGTCCTGCTCGAATGGGCGCGGACGACCGGAGCGCGCTTCGTCCAGGTCTCCACCGACGAGGTGTACGGAGACGTCGAACCAGGCCGCGCAGCTCGGGAGGACGACCCGCTACGACCTTCGAGCCCCTACTCGGCCTCGAAGGCGGGCGGCGACCTCCAGGTGCTCGCGTACTGCCGCACCCACGCCGTCGACGCATCTGTCACGCGCGGCTCGAACACCTACGGGTCCCACCAGTACCCGGAGAAGCTCGTCCCGCTCTTCGTCACGAATGCGCTCGATGGTGAGCCGCTGCCCGTGTACGGCGACGGCCGCCAGGTGCGCGACTGGCTCTATGTAGACGACCACTGTGCGGCCGTGGAGCTCGTCCTTCGGGAGGGTGGCCCCGGTGAGGTCTACAACGTCGGGGCCGGCGACGAGCACGAGAACATCGAGATCACCGAGAAGATCCTGGAGTTGGCGGGAGCCGACCGCGCCCTCGTTCGGCACGTGGACGACCGTCCCGGTCATGACCGTCGCTACTCCCTCGACTCGTCGAAGCTCCGCTTACTCGGCTGGGCGCCCGCCCGCTCCTTCTCGGAGGGTCTGGCCGAGACCGTGGCCTGGTATCGAGACCGTCGCGACTGGTGGGAGCCGCTCAAGTCTGGCGAGTACCGCGAGTACTACGCTCGCCAGTACGCCGCGCGCCTGACGGACTAGTCGTCTCCCCCTTCTTCCGAGGAGCACTGCGCGCGGGCCTGGTCGATCTCGCTTCGCTGCCCCTGGATCTCCTCCGAGGCGTCCAGGAGGGGGAGTCCCTTGTTGCAGTTGCCGAGCTCGATCCATGACTTCCCTGTGTTGTAGGCCGCGTACGCCTCGTACAGCTGGCCCGAGCCGCGGAGGCTCCGGTAGGCGCGGCGCGCGAGTGGGAGCGCGCTCTCGTAGTCGCCGTCGTTCATGAACGCGGTCGCCTGGTCGGTCAGCGCGACGGCCTCGTCATCCGAGACGAGTCCGCCCCCGCCGCCGGTCTGGTCCGGAGGCGCGCTCTCGGTTGGCGCCTCGGTCGACGTCTCGGCCGTGGTGGTCTGGAGCACGGTCGTCGGTTCGCCCTCGATGGTCGTCTGCTGGGTGACCGTTTTCACGTCCGCGGGCTGCGTCTGCCCACTCTCACCGTCGCCGCCCGACGCCATGACCGCGGCGAGGACGCCGCCGGCGGCGAGTGCAGCGAGCACGAGGGCGGCGACCACGGCGGGCACGGTGCTCGAGCTGGACTTCCTTGCCCGGCTCGGTCGCGCGGCCGCAGGGGCGACGCGCGACGGCTCGAGGCGTCCGAAGAGGACGCGGCGAAGCTCCTCCACGAACTCGGCTGCGGTCGCGTACCGCTCGTGCGGCTGCTTGGCGAGGGCGCGCGCGAAGACCCCGTCGATCTCGCGAGGGAGCCCGGTGCCAGATTCGGACGCGTAGGGCACCGGCTGGTTGATGTGAGCCGCGGCTTCCGCGGTCGCGGAGCCGCCCTCGAAGGGACGCCCGCCCGTCAGGAGCTCGTACGCGACGATCCCGAGCGCGTAGACGTCGCTTGCCGAGGTTACGGGCTCGCCGCGGGCCTGCTCGGGCGAGAGGTAGCCCGCGGTCCCGAGGATCGTGCCGACGGCGGTCATTCCGCTCGTCGTCTCACCGGCGACTCGCGCGATCCCAAAATCCCCCACGTGGACGTTGTCGCGGTCGTCCAGGAGGAGGTTGGCGGGCTTCACGTCCCGGTGGATGACACCTGCCGCGTGCGCCTCGTCGAGCGCCGAGGCCGCCTGCGCAAGCCACCCGAGCGCCTCCTTGAAGGCAACGAGACCGCCGCGTACGCGATCCGCGATCGTGCCGCCGGACAGGTGCTCCATGACGATGAAGGGACGCCCGTCGGCTTCGCCGACGTCGAAGATCGTGACGATGTTCGGGTGGCTCGAGAGCTTGGCCGCGGTCAGAGCTTCCCGCTTGAACCTCGCCCGGACCTGCTCGTCACGCGCGAAGCGCTCATCCAGCAGCTTGATCGCGACGCGGCGGCCGAGAACCGTGTCCTCGGCCACGAAGATCTCGCCCATGCCGCCGCGTCCGATCGGCCGCGGTGAGGCATAGCGGTCGGGAAGCCGCACATCCGCCATGGAGAAGAGGTTGCCGTCCGGGCACGCATCGAAACGCGCGTCGGCGAAAGCGAAGCCCTGCAGATTCACCGAATCCTTACGAGGCCGCGCTAGCCTGCTGCCGATCAGGGGTCACAGAGTTCCGGTGCGTCGCCTCCTCCTCACTGCGGTTCTGCTTGCGCTCGTCGGTGCGCCTAGCGCGTCGGCTGCGCCCGTCTTCTACGTATGGGGGAAGGGCTGGGGGCACGGGATCGGGATGCCGCAGTACGGGGCGCAGGGTTATGCGCTGCACGGCAAGAGCTACCGCTGGATCCTCGACCACTTCTACCGAGACACCTGGGCGGGCACCGCGTCCAAGACGAAGATTCGCGTCCTCCTCGACGTCGGGCGCTCGAGCGTGACGGTCAGCTCGGGATCTGCCTGGACCGTCGAGGACGGTCGGGGGCGCTCCTGGGAGCTGCCCGCGGGCTCGCGGACGGTCCGTCCGAGGCTCGAGATGCGGGCCGGCGGCAAGAAACGGAAGCTCTCGGCACCGGTGACGTTCGACCGGGTGAGCGGCGGCCCGCTTTCGGTCGACGGACAGGTGTATCGCGGCTCGGTGGTCCTCCACAAGCCGGGCTCCGGGCTCTCGGTCGTCAACCACGTCGGCCTCCAGCCCTACCTCCAGGGAGTCGTGCCGGACGAGATGCCGCCGTCATGGCATCCGGAGGCGCTGAAGGCACAAGCGGTCGCCGCCCGCTCCTACGGGCTCGCGAACCTGACCACGGGAACGTACTTCGACGTCTACGACGACACGCGCGACCAGGTCTACAACGGCGTTCTTGCCGAGGAGCCCTCCACGAACGCGGCCATCAGGGCGACCGCCAACGAGGTGCGCCGCTGGAGCGGCGGGCTCGCGACGACCTTTTTCTACTCCAGCTCAGGCGGCCGAACGGCGGCCAACGAGGACGTGTGGGGCTCGAGCCCGCTGCCCTACCTCCGCTCCGTGCGCGATCGTTGGGACACGATCTCGCCCCATCATTCCTGGGGCCCAACCCGCTTCGCGCGCTCGACGCTGGACGCCCGGCTCGCCAGCTACGTGGCGGGCACGCTTCGCGACGTCGTCGTCAGCGTGAACCCTTCACGTCGCGCAGGAACGGTTGTGCTCCGGGGCTCTGGCGGCGAGACCGCGATCTCCGGAGAGAGCGTGCGCTACCTGCTCGCGCTCAAGTCGAGCTGGTTCCGTGTCGGCGTCCTGAATCTCGTTCCGGGGCGTGGCAAGATCGAGCGCGGCCAGAGCGTGATGCTGAGAGGAGTGGCACGCTCGGTCGGAACGGCCTGGCTCGAGAGCCGGCTTCCAGGGGGCGAGTGGAAAGAGCGCAAGGAGCTCGAGCTGACGGACGACGCGCGCTTCGCAACGCGCGTGAGCCCGAGCGTGTCCCGTGAGTACCGCGTCGCCTCGGCGCGCGGAACGAGCAACGGCCGGCTGGTCAAGGTCGAAGCCGCCGCCGGAGCCCGGCCAGGCTAGATCAGCTCCTCGTCCGGCACGTCCCTGATCTGCCGCGCGGGGTTTCCGACCACGACAGCGCGGGCTGGGACGTCCCGTAGCACGACGGCGCCGGCGCCGACGAATGCCTCTTCCCCGACCTCGATCCCCGGGAGCAGGACTGCGCCGCCGCCGATCCTCGCACCGCGGCGAATCGTCGGGCCACGACGCAGGGCGTGGCGGCGCTCGGTGCGGCCCATGAAGTTGTCGTTCGTCGTCACGACACACGGGGCGATGAAGACGTCCTCCTCCACCACGCTGTAGGCGGTCAGGTACGCGTTCGCCTGGATCTTGGTGCGCGCCCCTACGACGACATCGTTCTCGACGAAGGCGCCGCGCCCGACGACGACCTCGTCTCCGAGCTCGCAGCGCTCCCGCACGCAGGCCTGATCCCCGATGATGACGCCGCGACCGAGCCGCGATCCCGCGAAGACGATCGCGCCGGCGAGAATCGCGCACCCGTCCCCGAGCTCGAGGGGCGAAAGATGCCCCGCGGTCGCCGTGGAGCGCGGCCCAAGGGTCGGCGGCTTCCCGACCACGGCGTGGTCGCCAATCGCGACGCCCTCTCCCAGCCGCGTGTCGTCGTAGACGACCGCGGTCGCCGCGACCGTCACACGGGTTCCCGCTCCAGCGAGCGCTGAAGCGCTTCGAGGACCCTGACGATGGCGAGCCCACCGCGCGCCGGCTCGCCTCGATCGCCCTCGCCGCGAACGAGCCCGAGGAAGTGCTCGCACTCGAGGCGGAGCGGCTCGTCGTTCGGGATCCGGGGGATGAAGATGTCCCCGGTGCGCGTCTGCCACTCGCCGTACGTTCCGAGCGGCTGCTCGGCCGCCTTGTCGTAGACCGTCACCTTGCGGTCGAGCTCCATGTCGTCGAACACGGCCATCTTGGACGTGCCGACGACGGTCATGCGACGCATCTTGTGCGGGTCGAGCCAGGAGAGGTGCATGTGTGCGACCTTGCCGGACGGGAAGCGGAGGAAGCAGAAGACGACATCTTCGACGCCGTCCCGGAGGAACGACTCCCCGTGCGCGTGGCACTCGACCGGCTCCTCCTCGAGGAGGTAGAGGATCACAGCGAGGTCGTGCGCGCCTAGCGATCCGAGGGCATTCTCGTCCTTACGGACCTGCCCGAGGTTCTGGCGGTTCCCGTACACGTAGAGGACGTCGCCGAGCTCGCCCGAGAGCACGAGCTCCTTCAGCATGCGGACGCCTGGGTGGTAGAGGAGCAGGTGCCCGGGCATGAGCACGAGGCCGCGTTCCTCGGCCAGCGCGACGAGCTCTTCGGCCTCTTCCTCGGCGAGCGCCATCGGCTTCTCGACGAAGACGTGCTTGCCGGCGGCGAGCGCGCGGCTCGCCAGCTCGGCGTGGGTTACGACCGGGGTCGCTATCGCGATGGCGTCGAGCTCCGGGTCGGCCAGTAGCTCGTCGAAGTCCGTGGTCGTCTGCGCGCCCGGGTGCTGGGCTGCAATCCGGGCCAGCTTCTCGGGGTTCGAGTCGCAGAGCCATGTGAGCTCCAGGGCCGGAATGGCGCCGAAGTTCCGCGCCAGGTTGGGCCCCCAGTAGCCGAGCCCGACGAGCCCGATGCGTACGTCTCCGCGGGTCATCGCGCGCGAAGGCTACAGAGGAGGTCTGCGATCCGATCAGCCGCGTGGCCGTCGCCGTAGAGCTGCGGGTGCTCCTTGCCCGGCCCCGCCGCGCGTACGGCTGCGACGATCCCAGCGGGGTCGGTGCCGACGAGCCGGTTCCAGCCGGTGTCGAGCGTCTCCATCCACTCCGTCGTCGTCCGGAGCGTGATGCACGGCACCTCGTACCAGTACGCCTCCTTTTGGAGGCCGCCCGAGTCGGTGAGGATCGCGCGCGCCTGCGAGGCGAGGGCGGCGAAGTCGAGGTAGCCGGCCGGAGGCAGGACGCGCACATTCGCCGGCAGCTCGATGCCCGCGGTGGCGAGAGCGGCCTGCGTGCGCGGGTGCACCGGGAAGACGACGGGCTCTCCGACCTCCCCGATCGCACTGGCGACGTCCTGGAGCGGCCCACGTGTCGTGTTGGCGGCGCGATGGAGCGTCAGGACGAGGTAGCGCCCGGGCTCGACTCCGACGTCGGCGAGCGCCGTCGAGCGTTCCCGCGCCAGGGGAGCCAGCCGGAGATTGGCGTCCATCATCACGTCGCCGACGACGTGGACTCCCTCGGTGATCCCCTCGGCTCGCAGGTTCTCGACCGCAGCCTCGGCCGGCGCGAGGAGGACGTCCGCGAGCGTGTCCACGAGGACTCTGTTCAGCTCCTCGGGCATCGTCCGATCGAAGGATCGAAGTCCGGCCTCGACGTGCGCGACGGGAACGCCGAGCTTCGCAGCGGCGAGCGCGCCCGCGAGAGTCGAGTTCGTGTCTCCGAAGACGACGGCCCAGTCCGGCCGCTCCTCGTCGATCGCCGCCTCGATGCCGGGGAGCATGCGCCCGGTCTGCTCGGCATGCGATCCGGAGCCGATCTCCAGCCGGTGCTTCGGCGGAGCGAGCTCCAGCTCCTCGAAGAAGACCTCCGAGAGGCCATGGTCGTAGTGCTGGCCCGTGTGCAGGACGACCTCGTCCGCGCGGCTTCGGAGCGCAAGCGAGAGGGGAGCGGACTTTATGAACTGCGGCCGATTGCCGATGACGGAAAGGATCCTCATGCCGGCGGCGAATGGTACGAGCCCATGACGAAGCACCTCACCCAAGCCGGCGTCGGCGTCCTCTCCTTCGCCTTTCGCACGACGCGCGACCTCGAGTGGTACGTCGTCCGCCGCCTTCAGCGCACGGCCTAGGGCCGCGCGGCCCCGCGCTAGACTGGCCAGCCGCGGGCCGTTAGCTCAGCTGGTAGAGCAGGGGACTCTTAATCCCAAGGTCGCAGGTTCGATCCCTGCACGGCCCACTTGCGTACGGCCTCGTCTCCGTCGCTCGGCGCGACCGCTTTGTGAGGAGTGCGCGCTGCCGCGCACGTGTCTGTACGGCCGAGCGCTGCCGCAGGGATTGAACCGCGCCACTCCCCGGCGGGCTACTCCCCCCAGGACGGGTCGGCGACGTGGGCGATCCGCGAGATGCGATCTGCTGGAATGCCTGCGCACCGGGCGTGCTCGAGGATGATGTCCTCGCCCGACGCGACATAGACGCAATACATCTTGTCGTCGGTGACGAAGCTCTCGAGCCAGCTGATCTCCGGCCCCAGTTCGGCGATCACCTGGTTCGAATTGGCCGATGCTTCGCGTAGCTGCTCGACCGTTGCCTCACCAAGCCCTGGCGTTTCGCGCTCGATGACGTACTTCGGCATTGCGCCCCTCCTCTCCCGATGTCTGGGATGTTTGACATACTGTCAGTATGGAGACTACATACCGATAGTATGGTTGTCAATCTACCGAGGGCACAGCAAGGCGAGGCCACGCGCGAGGCGCTGCTCGCCGCTGCGCGAGACCTGTTCGGCACAGGCGGCTACGCCGAAACCTCGCTCGATGCAGTCGTCGCTGCGGCCGGGGTGACCAAGGGCGCCCTCTACCACCACTTCTCTGGAAAGAAGGAACTGTTCGAAGCGGTGTTCGAGCGGGTGAAGCGCGAGCTCAGCGCGCAGATCGCGCCGGCCCTCCAGACCTACCGTCGTGACCCGGGCCCGGAGGATCCGTGGAACGGGATCGTCGAGGCGTGCCGAACCTACATCGAGATCCACACGGATCCGGCGGTGGAGCGGATCGTCCTGCGCGACGCACGCGCTGTCCTCAACCCGGACGCCTGGCGCCGGGTAGACGGAGAGTGGGGAGCGGTGATGTTCCGGGGTACGTTTCGCCGTGCGATCAACCGCGGCGTCATGGTACGGCTGCCGCTCAACCCGCTCGCGATGATCGTGACCGGAGCGCTCGCCGAGGCGTGTCTTCTCGTCGCCGACGCCGACGATCCCGAGGCGGCCCGGACTGAAACCCTGAGCGTCGTCGTGAAGCTGCTCGAAGGGCTGCGGACAACGGCATAGACGGAAACGTGGTACGCCCCGAGCGAGGGCACGCGACACTCGAGCAGTCTGAAACCCTCCGGAGCCTCAGCGCTGGGTATCGGCAAGCGCTGTCGCTACCTCACTGGCCAACGAGACGATGAGGTCGTCGTCTGTGACGAGCGGTGTCATGCGCGCTTCGGCGAGGGCAACGTACGCGGCGTCGTATGCGGTAAGTCCCCGAGCCGTCCAAGACGCGACGCGCGCCAGTTCCGGATTCTCGAACTCAAAGCCGAGCTCGTCGAGGGCGGCGGCCAGCTCGACCAGAGCGTCCTCTCCCCACTTCCATCGGCGACCCGCGACGTTGACGATCTCGAGCCGCAGCAACGGAGGCGCTGCGACGGCGAGCTGACCCGCTTCGAACGTGGCGCGGAGCGAGCGTGCGGGCTCGAGATGCCTTTCCCCGTCGGTGCGGAACCACCTCAAGACGACCGAGGCGTCGAGGACGACCTCGATCACCGAGCGTCGCGTTCCGCACGAATCGCGCCGGTCGAGTCTTCCGTGGTGCCGCCCGCGAAGAGGTTGTCGAGTCGCGCGAGCGCACGTCGCGCGGCGGCGGTTGTTCCGGGACCACCGGAGCGAGCCGCATCCTGCTCGGCAAGCTCAGCGAGGTACGCGCTTCGCGAAAGCCCGCGAGACTTCGCCATCCGATCGACCCGTCGCAAGAGGGCGTCGTTCAGCGAGACGAGAACCTTGGCCACGATCAGAAGATATCCAGTATATCCCGATTGGTCAAACCTCCATGAGCCGGCATCGGCGACGTAGGAAAATCGACGACGATGCGTAATCATGGAGGCGCCTATGCGTGTCGCCGCACTCGCGTTCACTCTCTCCCTCCTCGCTGCACTCGCGGCGGGTTCCGTTGCGCATGGGGCTGTCGAGAGCGGGACGATTCGGGTCAACAAGGGATCTGCCGGGATCACGCTTGGGATGAAGCGGCGCGCGGTCGTCGACCGGCTCGGGCCGCCGCTCTTCGAGAACCAGAACGGCTTCATGGAGTACTCGGAGGACAACCTCTTTGACGTTTACCTGAACGACCGTAGACGCGTTCGCCTGATTGGGATCTCGGGTCGGGACTTCTGCCTCCGAAGTGGGATCTGCATGCTGACTCGAAACGGCGTCCGAAAGCTCCGGCGGCAGTTCGAGGAGCGGCTGAAGGAAGTCGAGACCGAGAGCGGAGAAACCGTGCTCGTCGTGCGGGGACGGCATAACGGCAAGCGCGTATTCACCGCCTTCACCCCGACGACTCTCCGGGGTCGCGGGAAGATCATCATGGTCTTCATCGGCCGCTGCCCACCGCGGCCGACCGTCTGCGGCGCTTAGAACAGCCCGGCTGCCTTGGTGAACGCGGCGCTCTGCGCCGCTCCTGACGTCGAATCGCGCGAAAGGCGGCGCGATTCGACTTAGCCGCGCTCGTAGCGGCGCTGCTCTTCCACGGTGCGCTCGGCCATCGGGTAGGCCTCGAGGCGGTCTTCCGGGATCGGCTCGCCGCTCTCGACCGATCGGCCGTACGTGCCGTCCTCGACCCGCTTCTCCGCCCGGGCGATCGCGTCGATCTCCTGCCGAAGGCGGTCGCGGCGGCCCGCGTCGCTCTCCTCTTGGTAGAGCTCACTCGCCTCGTCGCCGAGGTGCTGATCCTGGTTCGAGAGCTCGTCGCCAGGCACTGGGGAAAGCGAGCGGAGCTCACGCTCGACCCGCTCTCGCTCGCGGGCCAGAAGCTCACCTGCGCGCTCGGCGTCCACCGGCCGATCCTACTCGACTGCGTCCTGTAGAACCCCACCATGGCTAACCGAGACCAGGGGCGGGCGTCTGTAGGGAAGGTGAGCCTGGGACGAAGCTCGAATCCGCTCTGGGCGCGCTCACCGCTTGTGTTGCGGCGCTATCCAGGGTTGCTCATCGCGGTCGCGGCGGGCGCTCTCCTGCTCGCCGCAGCCGCCGCCTCGTCGCCGCTCTTTCTCTCGTCGACCGCGAGCTCGGCGCTCAGGCAGGAGATCGACGAGGTCACCGTCTACGGAGCCGGGCTCACGGTCGGTCAGGAAGACTTCCTCCGGCGTCGGGCGTTCGGTGTCCGTCGGTTGAGGGGCGCCGAGCCCTACACGGTGCGCGACGCGGCCCTGCGGAAGGCAGTGTCCGAGATCGGCGGCCTGGGAGAACGCAAGCTGACTCTCCTCGGCTTGCTGGTGGGAGTCGTGCCGACAGGCGAGCCGGAGCGCAGCGAGGTCGTGCGGCTGCTTTCTCGCACGGATGCGCTCCAGCACGTCGAGCTACTCGCAGGGCAGCCAACGAATGAGGGAGTCTGGCTCTCGGACAACCGGGCCGAGCAGCTCGGCGTCGGCTTGGGCGACTCGCTGACCCTCAGCCTCCAGGGGTCGGGCTTCGCGGGCACCGGCCGACGCGTTCGGACGACCGAGGTCGAGATCGCGGGCATCTACCGCGCGCTCTGGAACGAACCCGAGACGCCGTTCTGGCGCGGGCTTTATGAACAGATCTACCCGCCGAATCCAGACGCTCTCCCGCCGCCCACGTTCCTCCTGATGAGCGAGCCGACGTACCGCGACGTGACCGCCGAGCTGCGCGCCTACGCGACCGACGTCGAGTGGGAGTTCCCCCTTGCCGATGCCTCGCTCACGCTTGACGGTGCGAAGGATCTCGCGAGCGACTTCCGCGAGCTCGAGACCCAGCTCGCGGAGCGCTCGACGCCGCAAACGAAGGTCGTCGACTGTGGGCTCCTGCGCTGCGCGACCGCGACCCTTCTCCCCACCGTCATCGGCGAGGCCGAGGAGGAGGTGTCCGCGCTTCGTGGCCCGGCCGACCTGCTTGCGACCGCCGGGACGCTCGTCGCGTTGGCCGTGGTCGCCGCCGCCGGCGCGTTCCTGGTCGCGCGGCGACGGAACGAGGTGGTTCTGCTGCACGCGCGCGGCATGAGCCCCTGGGCGTTCGCCGGCAAGACCGCCGTGGAGACGTTCTTGCCCGTGCTGGCAGGCACGGCACTCGGCTTCGCGCTCGCCGTCGCAGTGATCGCAGCCTTCGGGCCGGGAGGCGCAGTCGATCCGAGCGCGATTGCCGACGCCGCGCTGGCGGCTGCGGTTCGCCTCCCGGCCGCGCTGGCCGTGCTCGCCCTCGTCGCGGCGCTCGTCTACATTGGGACGACCGACCGCACGCGAGCCCGCGCGGGAGTGCTCCGGTTCATACCGTGGGAGCTCGGGCTCCTCGCCGCCGCGGCGTTCTGCTTCGAGCGGCTGACGAGCGGCTACGGGCTGATCGAGGAGGCCGGCGGCGTCGAGCGGCCCAGCGCGTACGTGCTCCTCTTCCCGATCTTCTTCATCGCGGGCCTGGCAGGACTTGTTGCGCGGGCGTGGGGACCGGGCCTGCGCGGGCTGCGTCGACGCAGCGGTCACCTTCCGGCTGGCGCGTACCTGGCCGTCAACCGCCTGGCGGGCGCCGAGCGGCTCGCGGTGCTCCTCGTGGCCGCGTGCGCGCTCTCCCTCGGGATCTTCGTGTACGCCCAGACCGTCGTGCACTCCCTGGAGCGCTCGGTCGTGGCGAAGTCCGAGCTCTTCGTCGGGAGCAACGTGAACGGCACCATCAACAACGACCAGGATCCGCCCGAGGGCTTTCCGTACCCGATCACGAAGGTGACGAGGGTCGTGCGCGGCGGAGAGGTGCGGGTGGACGGCAGTCAGGTCGACCTGATGGCGGTCGATCCAGCGACGCTCGCCGAGGCCGCTTTCTGGGATCCGAGCTGGTCGGACGCAAGCTTCGCCTCGCTGGCGGACGCGCTCGCCGAGCCTGGTGACGGTGCGATGCCCGTCGTCGTCGCGGGAGGTGAGCTTCCCGACGAGACCCTCATCGTCGTGGACTCGGCGGAGCTCCCGATCCGGGTCGTCGGCCGGGCGAGTGCCTTCCCTGGAATGTTCGAGGAGCGCCCCCTCGTCGTCGCGTCGTTTGCGGCCTGGGAGCGCGCGTTCGACGGCGCGGGGATCGCGGGGCCGCTGGATGCGCCCGGCGCAGAGACGCAGCTGTGGGTGAAGGGCGACGACGAGCAGGCCGCGGCCGCGCTCGCCGCCTCTTCGGTTCGCCCCTACGGCGTGCTGACCGCCGAGGAGATCCGCAGCAACCCGTCGATCGTCGCCGCCACGCGCACCTTCGACTTCCTGCGCTCGCTCGGCTTTGCCGCCGGGCTCCTCGCCGTCGTCGGCATGCTCCTCTACCTCCAGGCCAGGCAGCGAAGCCGCGTCGTGTCGTACGCGCTCTCTCGGCGCATGGGTCTCGCCGGAGTGGGTCACACGGCCGCGCTCGTCCTGGAGCTCGGCGCCATGCTCCTCTCGGCTCTTGCGATCGGGGTCGCGCTCGCGCTCGTCGCGGCGCGTGTCGTGCTCGGCGACGTCGACCCGCTCGCCGGGATTCCACCCGATCCGCTCTTCTCGACGCCGGTCGCGCTCCTCGTTGCGACGGCCGTCGGGCTCGTCCTCGTGTCGCTCCTCGGCGGGCTGCTGGCCGGCCGGGCCGCGGAGCGCGCGAACTTCGCGGAGGCGATGAGGCTTGCCGACTGAGCGCCCAGCCGCCTCGTGCGAGGACGTCACCAAGACGTACTTGACGCGGTCGGAGGAAGTGCAGGCCCTGCGTGGTGTCGACGCGACGTTCCGTGCCGGCGCTGTGACCGCCCTCGTCGGCGCCTCGGGAAGCGGCAAGTCGTCGCTCCTTCGCCTGCTTGCCGGCCTCGACGCGCCGACGAGCGGCAAGGTGTTCGTGAAGAACCTTTCGATCGGCGCGATGCCGGCGAAGGGCCTACGCCGAGTGCGCCGGTCGATGGTCGGCTACGTCTTCCAGCGTCCCGCCGACAACTTCATCCCGTACCTCTCGGTCGACGAGCACCTGCGCCTCGCCGCCGGCCGGACGCCCCGCTTCGACCTTCCTGGCCCGGACGAGCTGCTCGAGGAGCTCGGCATCCTCCACCGCCGTGACCACTACCCGGCCGAGCTCTCGGGCGGCGAGCAGCAGCGCGCCGCGTTCGCGACCGTCCTCATGGCCGGCGCGGAGCTCGTCGTCGCGGACGAGCCCACGGCCGAGCTCGACAGCCGGTCGGGCGAGGATCTGCTCCGGGTCGTGCGTCGGCTGGCCGAGGACGGCGCCGCCTTCGTCATCGCGACCCACGATGCCAACGTCCGGCGGGCCGCCGACGACGTCGTGGAGCTCGAGCACGGCGCCGTCAAGGGCGAGCTCACGCTTGCGCCGAGGGCGCCCGTGCGGAGCGAGGCCGACGCAACACCGGAGGGCGAGCCCCTCGTTGTCGCGTCCGGCCTGACGAAGACCTACCGCCGCGGCCCGGAGCACGTCCACGCCCTCGACGATGTCGACCTGCGCCTGGAGCCGGGACGCCTGATCGGGCTGATGGGACGTTCGGGCTCGGGCAAGACGACGCTCCTGAACGTTCTCGCCGGCTGGGAGTCGCCGGACGCGGGCTCCGTCGCGTGGGAAGGGGAGGCCGACCGGCGGCTGGCCGATCTGCCGTGGGCCGACCTGGCGGTGCTCCCGCAGAAGTTCGGCCTCATGGAGGAGCTCACGGTCCGCGAGAACGTCGAGTATCCCGCACGGCTAGGCAGTCGGCTCACCGAGCTCGCCGGGCGCGTCGATCATCTCCTCGAGGCCCTCGGCCTGGACGAGCTCGCCGCGCGGCGGCCCCACGAGACCTCCGTCGGGCAGCAGCAGCGCACCGCGCTGGCCCGCGCGCTCGTGCTGCGCCCGCGGCTCCTCCTCGCGGACGAGCCGAGCGGCCATCAGGACGCAGGCTGGGCGCACGAGGTCTTCCGGA
This sequence comes from uncultured Actinomycetes bacterium, assembly GCA_963733135.1. Classification (GTDB taxonomy): domain Bacteria; phylum Actinomycetota; class Thermoleophilia; order Gaiellales; family Gaiellaceae; genus CAVTBX01. Next base: position 165,885 of record CAVTBX010000003.1, on the reverse strand, counting down.
TTCTCCAGGGGGCCGCAGCCGAAGGCACATGCCTACTCGCCGCCACCCACAACGAGGAGATCCGTCCCTACCTCGACGTCGTCCACACGATGGCCAACGGCAAGCTCGACCGCGTTCCGGCCGAGACCGCGACGGCGGTCACGCCCGAGACGCTCTAGTTCCTAGAACTCGTTTCAGAATGAAGCCTTGAGCCGTCGGGCCGCGCTGGACGCCTCGCTGCGGCGTCCTCGGTTGCCCCCGTAGCCTCCGGCTACCAGGACGCCCTGCGTCCTTGCAGCGCGACGTCCATCGCACCCCGACGGCGAAGCGTCTTTCTGAAACGAGTTCTTAGACCGCGACGAGCTTCGGCTCGCCTGCCTCGACCCGCCAAGCCGCGGCTCGCTCCTGCCCGTCCGCGCGCTCTCGTGTCGTCTCGACGAACCACCATTCGGCCTCGAGTCGCTCGGCCGTCAGGTCCACCAGCACGTAGCCGTGGCTGTCGAGATCGACCCAGCGAACATGAGGGTTGTCCTCGGTGACCTTCTGCTCCACGGGGAGGGAGTCGGAGCGAGGCAGGGAGCCGAGGTGCTCGTCGAGGTTCTCGGTCGTGATGCTGGCGGTCACGAGCTCGACTGCCGCCGGGCGCTCGTCCGGGTCGTCGGGCTTCCGCTTCAGCTCGAGCGCCCAGGCCGTGTGCACATCGCCCGAGAGGAAGACGACGTTCTCGATCTGCTGCTCCTCGAGGAAGCGGAAGAGGCGGTCTCGCTCGGCCGTGTACCCGTCCCACTGGTCGGGCTCGGGCCCGCGCTCGCGCTTGGTGAGGACGCCGACCTCCGCGAGCGGCTCGCCGAGCTCCTCGGGCAGGAACTCAGTGAAGACCTGGCCGATCATCACGTCGTTTCCGATCAGCCGCCACGTCGCGTCGGAGCGCTCGAGCTCGTCCAGCAGCCACCCCTCCTCGTCCTCACCCAGAATCGAGCGCTCGGCCGCGTCCATGTCGCTCGTCTTCGTCGGAGCATCCCGCTTGGTGCGCCCGTCGAGCATGAAGAGGTCAGCGAGCTCGCCGAGTCGGAACGTGCGGTAGATCAGCTCCTCGTCCGGGGGAGGCGGGAGTCGCACCGGCAGCCACTCGCGCCACGCGCGGAGGGCGGCGGACTTGCGCGCGTCCCACTCGCCGTGCTTCGTCGGGTCGTGGCTCTTGGCGCCTTCCCGCCAGGTGTTGTCCGCGATCTCGTGATCGTCGAGCGTGGCGATGATCGGATGCCGCTCGTGGACGAGCTGGACGTCGGGGTCGAGGCGGTAGTGCGCGTACCGGCGCCGGTAGTGCTCGACCGTCCAGCACTCGTGCTCGGGGTCGACGGGGCGGCCGATCGCCGGCCCGTTGGCCTTCTCGTCCACGTTCCCGTACTCGTAGATGTAGTCCCCGACGTGGAGGAGGAAGTCGAGGTCGTCTCGCTCCGCGACGCGCGCGTACACGTTGAAGTAGCCGGCCGTGTACTTGGCGCAGGAGACGAGCGCGAACCGGAGGCGATCGACGGCTCCGGACGGCGCGGTCTTCGTCCGGCCGACCGGGGAACGCTGTCCAGCGCAGGTGAAGCCGTAGAAGTATGTGGTGCCGGAGTCGAGCCCGTCTGCGTCGACCTTGACGGTGAAGTCCACGCTCTCCGAGGTCGCGACGGTGCCCGCGGCGACGACGTCGGCGAGGTCCGGATCGCGCGCCACCACCCAGGCCACGTCCGGCTCGGGCTCGTCGACGAGCGTCACGCGCGTCCACAGGATCACGCGGTCGTCGAGCGGGTCGCCGCTCGCCACTCCGTGTCGAAACGGGTCGGGGAACCGAGCCATGCCGTTTAGGTGATCGTTCCCGTCAGAACGCAAACTCAGGGTCTGCGTAGACCGCTTCGCCCTCGACGAACGTGGCGAGCACGCGCGCCTCGCTCGGGAGTCCGGCGTCCGGGGCGAGCAGGTCGCGGTCGAGCACCACGAGATCAGCCAGCTTGCCGGGTTCGATCGTGCCGGTTTCCTCGTCCAGCTCGTTCACGAATGCCGAGCCTCGGGTGAAGGCCGCGATCGCGGTCGTCAGGTCGAGCCGCTCGTCGGGGAGCAGGGGCTCCCCGTCCTCGCCCGGGTAGACGCGCGTGACGGCGACCTCGAGCTGCGGCAGCGGGTTCGCCGTCGACACCGACCAGTCGCTGCCGAAGGCGAGCTGGGCCCCAGCGCGGTGCAGGCTCCCGAAGGGGTACATGGTTCGTGCGGTCGTCTCCGTGAGGAACGGCAGCGTGAGTTCCTCGACGTAGCCGGAGAGGCACGCCCAGAGGGGCGAGCAGTTCGCGACCACGGCGAGGTCCCGGAAGCGCGGCACGTCCTCAGGATGGACGAACTGGAGATGGGCGAGGTGATGGCGTGCGTCGCGGCGGCCGTTCGCTTCCTGAGCGGCTTCGATCGCGTCCAGGGACTCGCGAACGGCGCGGTCGCCGAGCGCATGGATGTGCACCTGGAACCCTTCGCGGTCGAGGAGCGTGACCATGTGCGCGAGCTCGTCCGGGTCGTGCATCCCGATGCCGCAGTTGCCGGTCGAGGCCCCGTGGCCGTCCAGGTACGGCTCGAGCATGGCGGCGGTGAAGTTCTCGGCGACACCGTCTTGGAAGATCTTTGCTCCCCGGATCCGGAGGCGCCCGACCTGCCCTTGCTCGCGCCGCGAGAGGAGGTCGTCGAGCTGCTCGTCGCCCCGCTCGCGCGTCCAGCGGAGGTTGCCCTCGGTTCGCATCGTCAGAAGCCCGCGCTCCGCGAGCGCGCGGTAGGCCGGCAGTGTCTCGGGCTCGACGGTCGCGTCCTGCCAGGCCGTGATTCCCAAGGCGTGGAGCTTGGCCTGGGCACGGAGGATCGCCTGCTCCCACTCTTCGGGCGGCGTCTCGGGGAGGAACCTCGCGACAAGATCCATCGCGCCCTCCTGGAGCGTGCCGGCCGGCTCATCCTGCGCGTCTCGTTCGATGCGACCGTCGTCCGGATCGGCGGTCTCGCGCGTAACGCCGGCCAGCTCGAGCGCCCGTGAGTTCACCCAGGCGCTGTGACCGTCGCGGTTCGTCAGGAAGACCGGCCGCTCGAGGGCGAGTGCGTCCAGATCCTCCTTGAGCGGCGTGCCGCCCTGGAAGGAGTCCGTCGACCAGCCGTCCCCGACGATCCACTCGTCATCCGGATGCTCAGCCGCGTAGCGGGCAATGCCATCGAGGCACTGCTTGCGGGTTGACATTTCGTAGAGCGCACACTGGAGCTCGGCGAGGCCGCTCGAGGGCGGATGGAGGTGCGCGTCCTGGAAGCCCGGAAGCACCATCCGGTCCGCGAGCTCGATCACGTTCGTCTCGGGGCCGGAGAGCTCCGAGAGTTCGGCGGCGCTGCCGACCGCGGCGATCCGGCCGTTTTCGACCGCCACTGCCTCACCGGTCGTTCCAGCGGAGCCGACGGTGTGGATTCGGCCTCCGGTCAAGAGCAGGTCGGCGGGCACGGGGAGCACCCTAGGCAAGCGGCGGCGCCGAGTTCTACCCTCGGCCTGCCGTGAGCAGGGAGGAGAGTTATGAATCGCAAGATCGTTATCGCCACCGTGGTTGCGGGAGCGCTGGTGCTTCCCGCCACGGCCGCGGCCGAGACCTCGGCGTTCGCCGAGGCCAAGCGAGGAAACCTGCACGTCCTGTCGAGCGTGATCCGAACCAGGTCCGCAGTCGACCTGATGGGCGGCTGGTTCAACACCGCGCAGCCGTGCTCGACCGAGCGGCGTCTTCGTGTGGCGGTCGAGGTACGGAGATCGACCGACAGCTCCGGGGGTGTTTTTGGGACCTCGAAGACGCGCAAGCGGATGAACTGCGCGGAGGGCGGGCCGAACCTGGGCTTCCAGCTGTCCGCTCGGCAGACCGGCTTCGCGTGCCCGAACGGCCGTTGGCGGCCGGGTCGGTACGACTTCATCATTCGGACGAGGCATCTCGCGAGCGACGTTGTCGCGGTCGCTTCGCTCGGCTGGGTGAACCGGAGAGCCTGCTAGAGGTCGCGCCTCGCGAAGGACCAGATCGCGAGGCCGAGCACAATGGCGAGGTAGCCGGCCGCGTAGAGCCAGAGAAGCGCGCCGCCTGCCTCGGCGCCGCCGAACGGGCCGAGCTGGAGCGCCACGCGAGTCAGGCCGAAGCTCTCGGCGCTGATCTCGTGAAGCGCGTCCTGGTAGAGCGCCTCGAAGGGCAGAGCCCAGCTCGAGATCGTCGAGACGCGGTCGAGTGTCGGTGAGTTCAGGGCCTCGCCGATCTGGCCCAGGAGCCCGGCGACGAGCCCGGCGCCGAAGAGCATGAAGATCGCGATCCCGTTGGCGGTTCCGGTCAGGAGCGCGGAGCCGAGGACAGAGAGGCCCACCACGACGACCACGGCGCCTGCGAGAGCGAGGGCCGGGGCCACGTAGCGGTCGGGCCACCACCCGTCCCCGAACACGTGGGTGATGAGGAGGGCGGCGGTGAAGACGATCCAGACGTACAGCGCGCAGACAGCCGACGCCGCCGCGAAGCGTGCAAGTAGGAGCGTGATCCTCCCGACGGGCCTGACGACGAGCGGCTGAAGCAGGCCGCGCTCCGCGTCACCTCGGACGACGTTCAGCGTCAGGAAGACCGCCAGCACCGCGCCAAGGAAGAGCGTCGCGAAGAGTGAGAGCCCGAAGAGGGTCGTGCCTGCGACTGTGACCGAGTCGAGCGCCTCTGCAGCCTCGCTGCCCTCCGTGAAGTCGCCCAGCTCCTTGAACGCCTGCCGGACCCCGAGGGCGTAGAGGGCCAGGAACGCGAGCGTGAGGAGCGTGACGATCACGAACACGCGCCGACGGACGCTCTCCCGAATCGCGTAGGCGACGATGACGCCGGCGCCGTTCATGGGCGCTTCTGCTCGCCGACCGCCTCGAGGTAGACCTCCTCGAGCGTGGCGGTGACGACCCGGACGCCGTAGATCTCCTCACCTGCCGCGACGAGCTCGGCTACCAGGCCCGGCGCGTCGGCGCGCGCGGCGCCCGGGAAGGTGCGAAGGCCGTCTCCGGTTTCGATCTCGACGCCTGACGGCCGCGCCAGGTCGCTCGGGCTTCCGGCAGCGACGACCTCGCCTCGGTCGATGATCACCACCCGGTCGCAGACGAGCTCGACCTCGCTCAGGAGGTGCGAGTTCAGGAGCACCGAGACTCCGCGGTCGCGAAGTGACTCGAGGAGGGCTCGAACGGTGCGGCGCCCCGCCGGGTCGAGCGCGCTCGTGGGCTCGTCCAGGAGCAGCAGCCGCGGAGAGCCGACGAGGGCCTGCGCGATTCCGAGTCGTTGCTGCATGCCCTTCGACATCTCGTCGACGCGGCGGCTGCGTGCCTCGAGGAGACCCACGAGGTCGAGAAGCTCGGTGCGCTCGGGCGCGCCGCCGGACGAGCCGCCGAGCCTCTGGTGGAGTGTGAGCACCTCGTCGGCCGTGGCCCAGCCCGGGAAGCGAAAGAGCTCCGCCAGGTATCCGAGCGAGGCGCGGGCGGCGTGCGAGCCTGCGGGAACCCCGCAGATCTCCGCGCTGCCCGAGGTCTGGCGGACGAGGCCGCAGGCGATCTTCACGAGTGTCGACTTGCCCGCGCCGTTCGGGCCGAGCAGCCCGACGAGCTCGCCCTCGCCCACCTCGATGTCGACGCCCCGCAGGGCCTCCGTCTGCCCGTAGCGCTTCGAGAGTCCGCGGGCGGCGAGGGCGGCGGGCATCCATAGCTAGGGTAGTCCGCCGTGCGAAAGGAAGCGCTGGCTCGGCTGCGGGGGCTCGGGTTCGACGAGGACGCCGCGGCTGTGCTCGCCGATCACTTCGTGGGGGCCGAGCGGCGCGGGCTTGCCGGTCATGGCCTCGTGCGGATCGACTGGCTCGAGACGTTGCCCGAGCTCAATCCTGCGGCGCGGCCGGTGCGCGTGGTGTCGGAGCTCGGCTACGAGCAGTGGGACGGGCGCGGCGCTGTGGGGTACCTGACGCTCCGCGCCGTTGTGGACGCGCAGCTCGCGTCCCCTCCGGAGCGCGCCCGGCTCGTCGTCGTGTCGCGCTGCTTCCCGACCGGAGTGCTCGGAGCGTGGGTACGGCCCCTCGCCGAGGCGGGGCTTGTCGCTGTGCTGACCGCGACCTCGCCTCCACGGCTTGCGTCACCGGACGGCGGGCCGCCCATTGCCGGGACGAACCCGCTTGCGATCGCGGTACCGGGATCCAAGGGGCAGGCGCTGGTCGCTGACGCGTCGATGGCGAAGGCGACGCACGGCGACGTCCTGACCGGAGGCGCGCAACCCGACGATGTCGTTCCGTTCGGCGGCGAGCAAGCTCACAAGGCCTTCGCGCTCGCGGTCGGGCTCGAAGCCCTGGTCGGGGCGCTAGCCGGCGAGGAACCGGGCGCCGTGCTCTTGGTCGCGCGTCCCGAGCACGACGCAGTCGCCTGGCTGCGAGCGAGAGGCCCAGGCGTCCGCCTCCCGGGCGACGGCGTCCGGTGACCAAGGGCCATGTCCCGGGGACAGTCCCCTGGACGTGGCTGGAAAGGATGATCAGGCGTGGCGGAGGGCTTCGAGGACGACCGGGTCGAGGCGCTCGACGCCCTTCACCCGCTCCTCCAGGTTCTCCGTGCCCACCCAGGCGTTGAACGCGCGCTCGAGGCTCTCGGCGACGTAGCCCAGCCCGGCCAGGCGGAGCCTGAGCTCCTCCGCGAGCTCCTCGTCGACCAGCACCCATTCCTCTTCCGGGGTCTGCCCGAAGAGGAGCTCGTGCTGCTCGTGGAGCCGCCGAAGCTCGGCGATCGGCTCCGCGTGGTCGTCGACGCGGAGGTCGACGGCGACGTCGGTCATCCCCCCGTACCCGCCTTCGCTTCGCACGACGAGGAGTGCCGCCGACTGCTGGCCGCGCCGGTCGCCTCCTGCGAGCTGCGCCGCCGCGAGCCCTTCGAGAAGCCGTTCCGCCAGCGGTCGCCCTGCGCTGCCTTCGAAACCGCTCGCGAGCCCCGCCACCGTCTCCTCGGAGACGAGGATGTTCCCCTGTGCCGCATAGCCCTCGCCCGTCACCCCGCCCGCCCAGTCGAGGCAGGCCGAGCCGGTGAAGGTGGCGGCTCGTCCATGCCCGTCGACCACGCCCATCTGCCTGTCGTCGCGCCCGTCGTCCGCCTCCGTCAGGCGCGCCACCACGTCCTCGGCCGAGAGCCCGTCCCGCAGGAGCCCCAAGCCCTGGGGCCCGTACGCGACGTTCGCGAGCGCCTGCGTCGCGACGGCCCCCACGCCCGCTTCGGCCCAAGGCACGACCGAGCCCACAGCGAGGAACTTCGACTGGACGCCGACGCCCCACTCGCCGCGGTCGAGGTCGCACGCGACCAGCGAGTAGGTCGCGACCCATCCGGCACCGCGCCCTCTACCCATACTTAAGCCGCCGCAGGTCGAGCTCCCGGAGCTCACGCCGATCCGGCGGGACGAGCACGCAGGCCACCTCCGGCCGCTCGAGCGCCGCGGCAACGCCGCGCTCGTCCGAGGCCCTCACGACGACGGGGATCCCGTGTTCGTGGGCGTCCTCCAGTCGTTCAGGCTCGTCCACGCCCGCCAGGATTAGCGCCTCGACGACGCGATCCTCCACCTTGACATGCTGCGCGTCGGGCGCCTCCAGATCCTCTCCCTCGACCGCGATCTCGGGGACGCGAATCCCGGTCGCCCCGAGCCAGCGCGTGCGGGTCACAGGTCGACCGTCTCGCCCGGCTCGGGCGCGATCACTTCGACACCCGGCGCCGCGGCCCGCAGCTCGTCCGGCGTCCCGGCCAGGAGCGGGAATGTCCCGTAGTGGCACGGGATGCACCGCGGGACGCCGAGGAGCTCGAGCGCGAGGGCGGCCTGCTTCGGATCCATGGTGTAGTGCCCGCCGATCGGCAGAATCGCGACGTCCGGCGAGTAGAGCCGGCCGATCAGCTCCATGTCGCCGAAGACGCACGTGTCTCCCGCGGCGTAGACTTTCGTGCCGTTCTCGAACTCGAGGACGAACCCGGCCGCCTCGCCGCCGTACTGCCCGTCCGGGCATGAGGACGAATGCTTGGCATCGGTCATCGTGAACCTGACGCCGCCTGCCTCGACGGTTCCGCCTTTGTTGAACGTCGTTGCGGAGTGGCCCTCCATGCCCTGCCGGCCGAGGAAAGCGCCAACCTCGACCATCGCGACTACCTTCGGGGAGAAGCGCTTCGCCAGCTCGACCGTCTCTCCCACATGGTCGTCGTGGCCGTGGGTGAGCGCGATCACGTCGACGCGCTTGGGCTCCCGCTCCCCTTCCGGGCACTTCGGATTGCCGAGCCAAGGGTCGAGATAGATCCGCGCGCCAGCCGGCGTGTCGAACCGGAATGCCGCGTGGCCCAGCCAGGTCGCCGAGACGCCGGCCAATCGAGCTCCTTCCCTCGGAGAACCGCCGGAGCCTAGCGAAGGAGTCCGCCCGGACGCGCAGAAGGAGCGGCCATGGAGCGCACGGCGAGCGGCACGGCTCTCGAAGCCATGGCGGCCGTGTTCGTCGTCGCCGCGCTCTGCGACGCGCTCGGCTTCCACTCGGCGTCGTTTCTCTTTGTGATCCTCGCCGTGCCGCTGGCCGCGGCTGCCGTCCTCGGGGCGATCGCGCGCGTGATCGACCGGGATGTGGGGCGTCCGCAAGTGTGGCTCTCCGCGGGCTTGCTCGCGGTCGTCCTCTTCGGCGCCGCGGTTAGAAGCCCGGCCGTCGCCGAGCCTGCCGTTCCGCTCGCCGCGACGGCGGCGTTAGCGGCTGCCTTCCTCCTCCTGCTGCTGCTGGCGCTCTTCACCTTGGGCGAGCGGTCCGCCCGAGCTCAGACCACGAAGGACGTAGGCGGCGACCGGCCGCTCCTTCCCTTCGACGCGTAGCTCGCCGACCTCGTCCACGACTGCGTTGCCGAGCCGCTCGAGCGTTCCGGCGCCGATCAGCACCTCGCCCGGTCGCGCCTGACCCTCCAGCCTCGAGGCGAGGTTCACCGTGTCGCCGGTCGCCGTCCAGGTCCGACCGCCCTCCGCGCCCAAGAGCCCGACACGCGCCTCTCCGGAGTTGATCCCCACTCGGAGGCGAGGCCATTCCCGATGCCGGGCCAGTACCTGGTCTGCACGTGCTTGGAAGGCGAGGCCGGTGCGGGCGGCCCGCTGGGCGTGGTCGTCCTCGTCGCCGCGGGCGTTGAAGATGGCCATGACCGCATCGCCGATCAGGAGGATCTGGCCGCCCTCGCGCCTGGCCGCAGGCACGAGCTCGTCGTAGTACTCGTTTAGCATCGCGGTCGCGGCCTCGGCGCCGTGGCGTTCCGAGTAGGTCGTGTAGCCCTGAAGGTCGGCGAAGAGCACGCTGACGTCGCGAAGTGCGCCCAGGGTTCCCTCGAGGTAGAGATCGCTGAAACGTTCCTCGCGCCATTGCCGCCGCGCCGCGACCGCCACGGCACCGAAAGCGATCAGCATGAGGAGGTGCCATTCCCACCAGCTCGCGTGCCAGTTGCGGGCGAAGGCGATCGCGACCATGGCCTCGGCGAGGAGGACGAACGCTCCGATCACGCTTGCCGGCAGCGCGCGGCGTCGATCGAGCCAGACCGGGAAGTAGCGCGCCGCCGCCAGCGCGTACAGGACGATCCCTACACCGGCCAGCCCGGCGAGTGGCGGCGTGGCGCTCTCGGACGAGATCACTCGGTCGAGTGGCGGCAGGCCGGCGACCGACCAGACTGCCCAGACGACGAGGAGGACGATTGCAGCCGCCCGCCAGGTCTGCTGGCGGCGGGCCACGGCCGGTGCCAGGCTCGCGTTCGCCTCGACGAACCCCGAGGCCGCCGCGGGGATCGCCGCGAGGAGGAGGCCGATCGGCGTGGCGATCACGAAGCCGGCGTTCGGGTCGTCGAGCACGACCCCGGGCGTGGCGAGCGCATGTAGTCCGAGAAAGCCCGCGCTGATGAGCAGCGAGAGCGAGACGAGAAAGAGCCGGGCGTCGCCGCGACGCCGAGCCGCCTCTCCCGTTGCGTAGGCTAGGACAGCGTTCAGAGCGCTCACGCCGAGCACAAGCCAGAAGTGCGCCGGATGGTTCTCCCACGTGACGTCGAGCCGCGGGACGGCAAGCAGCACCAGGAGACCGACGAGCGGTATCGCGAGGAGCGCACCCCAGGCCATGAGCCGGGTGCGCGCCTCAGTCATTCGAGGCCGCGCTCGACGTGCGAGCAGACGTGCGCCGTGTAGCCGGGGCCGTCGAACGCGTGCAGTGGGTGCGGCGGGCAGACATCCTCGATGATCGAACCCTCGGTCCGGAGGTAGAGGGCAGGGTAGATCTCCCCGTCGGCGTTCATCTCCACGGCGACGGCGATGGCGTTCGGGCCGTCCTCGTCGAGGAAGGCCGCGAGCGGGCGGATGCCCTCGTCGACGGGACCATCGTCCTCGCCGAGGGTTACGACCCGAGCGAGGTACGACTTCTGGGCCCAGAGCTCCGGTGAGCGCGCGAGCGCGGTCGTGAGGAGGGGTGCGACGTCGTCCGGGGCTACCGACTGCCGTGGCCTCGGCTTGGCGAAGTGCACCTCGGCGACCCGCTCGGCCAGGAGCCGCGCGTTGTAGCGGAAACCGCTGACCGTCCCCGAGGCGCTCGGCACGCCGTGCTTCCGCAGGCCTGCCGCGGCCTGGGTAGCGTTGCCGGCGAAGTAGATCCCGGACACGGTGGCGCTCTCCCAGTGGTGGGTCTGGGCGGGGAGGACCCCCTGGCGAACGGTCGCGCAGCCGAGGGTGGGGAGGTCGAGGAGCGGGGTCCGGAACCCCGTTGCGGCGATGACGTCATCCGCTTCGAGGACGACCTGCCCCTCGTGTGTCGTGCCGTTTGCGACCACGCGCCAGCCGTCGGCCGCGCGCTCGATGCGCTCGATGGCCGCGTTCACTGCCAGGGTTCCGCCGCCCCACGCGTGATCCTCGTAGGGCTGGAGGTACCGGACGCGGACGGTCGAGAGCGCGATCACGTCGGCGGCGACCGCGCGCGGCGAGACGAGAACGACCTGGCTGGCCCACGGCACCAGCGCATCGGCAAGCTCGAAGCCGGAGTTCCGCTTCCCGACCACGATCACCCGGCGGCCTCGGTAGGACTCCTTGTCGGTGCGCGCCTCGGCGTAGTGCGGCACAGCGTCGATCCCCGGGATCTCTGTCTTCCAGGGCTCGGTGACGCCGATGGCGAAGATCGCGACCCGGCAGGAGTACTCGCCGTCGGACGTGGTGAGGACGAACCCGTCGTCTGTCCGTCTCGTGGACTCCCAGCGGCAGCCTGTTCGAACCCGGAGCCCAGTCCGGTCGGCGAAGGCCCCGAGCTGGCTCGCCATCTCCGGGACGGTCGGCACCATCCAGCTCCGGTCGATGAACTCGGCGGCGAGGCCGCGGTGCTCGGGCTCGTCCGCGATCAGGCTGTTGTGGTCGAACCACTCGTACTCGCGCGCGGTACGCGGGTAGGGAGCGTCGGGCTTCGTCCAGGAGAGAAGCCGCTGGAAGATCGGCCACTTCCGGAACATCCCGCCCGGCGCGTCGTCCCGCGAGAGGACGGCGTGCTCTATGCCGAGCCGCTTGAGGGCATAGCTCGTCTGGAGGCCGCCCGGCCCGCTCCCGACCACGACGACCGGGTAGTTCCCGGGCGGGAAGGGCCGGTCGGCTATCCCTGCCACGCGAGCGTGTTCCGCAGGCGGAGCGTCACCGTCCGGAGCATCTGGAACATCACCTTGGGGTGGCGGAGGAGGAAGTCCCGAAGCCGGGGTCCCGGAATGACCACCAGTCGGAGCGCGGTGCTGGCGACGACGTCGGCCGTCGGGGGCTCCCCCAGGAGGACGGAGACCTCGCCGAAGAAGTCACCGCGGGCGAGCCGTGCGAGCTCCTCGCCGTTCAGGATTACAGTCGCCTCGCCCTCCAGGATCACATAGACGTTCGACCCCGACAGCCCCTGGCGGAGCACACGCTGTCCTTCCGGGACGATCTCCTCCTCGAACGTGTGCGCGATCTCCTCGAGCTGCGGCCGCGGGAGGTCGGCGAAGAGCGGGACGCCCGCGAGGCTTTCGACGAGTTCGGATCCCAGCGCCACGCCGTGAGGCTAACCGGGGCGGCTCGGAGTGCGCAACGGCGCTGCCCTGTCCGCCGTGGACGTCATCCGGTGCCAGGCACCCGATCGAGGTTCAGACACCCAGTCCGGCGCCAGTGCGGTGAGCGGAGTCCGTACGGGACACGGGCAAGTGCCTGGCACCGTTCGTGTCGGAAGTGTCACGCGAATGTGACTAGAAAGGCAGGTCGCGGGCCGCGAAGTGGATCGCCTCGCTGAACGTGGGGTACGGCTGGATGGTGTCGCGGAGCACGGCCACCGGGGTTTCCGCCTTGACGGCCAGCGTGAGCTGGCCCAGCCACTCGCCCGCTTCCGGGCCGACGACAGTGGCGCCCACGAGCACCTGCCGCTCGGGGTCGGCGAAGAGCTTCACGAAGAGCTGCCGCTTCGGCCGCTCGTACGTCGAGTGCCGCGAGGCCGCCTCGCGCTTCGCGCACACGGTGCCCTCGCCGTCCGTCCGGCCCACGGACGCGACCTGCGGATCCGTGAACGTCACCGCCGGAACTGCCCGGTAATCCGCCCGCACGTCCTGTCCGGCCAGGTTCCGTGCGGCCACGCGTCCCTGGTACTTGCCAACGTGCGTGAAGAGAGCGACGCCAGTCACGTCTCCGACCGCCCAGACGCCGGGCCCAGCGCGCAATCGCTCGTCCACGACAACCCCGTGCTTCTCCACCTGTACCTCCAGCGACTCCAGCCCGAGCCCCTCGACGCGCGGCTTTCGGCCGGTCGCGACGAGCAGCCGATCCGCCCTGATGTCTTCACCGTCGGGCACGCGGAGGTGGAAGCGGTCCGAGTACGAGCACTCCACGAGCTCGGCCTCGGTACACGTGTGGACGCGGATTCCCTCTTCCCGTAGGCAATCTGCGAGCAGCTCCCCTGCTTCGTTGTCTTCGCGCGGCAGGAGCTTCGGGCCGATCTGCACGAGATCGATCTCGGCCCCAAGGCGGCGGTAGAGCTGCGCCATCTCGCACCCGACCACCCCTCCTCCCAGCACCGCGAGGCTCGCGGGAACCTCGCGGAGGGAGGTGGCGTCGCGGCTCATCCAGTAGGGCAGCGCATCGAGGCCCGGCACGGGAGGTATCGCCGAGGCGCTCCCGGTTGCCACGACGAGCGACTCGTACGGAAGCTTGCGGTCACCGACGACGACCACTCCGGGCTCTCGGACCGTTGCCTCCCCGCGCACGAGCTCAACCCCGAGCCCTTCGAGCCATTTCGCCTGCGTCGAGTCGTCGAGCTCGTCGACGACCTGGTCGCGCCACCAGAGCACCCGCTCGGTGTCGACCGAGTCCCCGAGAGCCTCAGCCGCCCCGGGCGCTCGCCCGGCCGCCGCGACGATCTCCGGCGAGCGGAGCAGCGTCTTCGACGGCATGCAGGCCCAGTAGGAACACTCGCCGCCCACGAGCTCCTGCTCGACGAGCGTGATCGCCACGTCCTCGTCGAGCTTCCGGAGCTCGGCGACGAACGCCTCGCCAGCGGCTCCCCCTCCGAGGACGACGACCCCTTCCGTCACGCTAGAAGGGTAGGAACGCCACCGCGTCCCGCGCGATCTCGATGAGCGGGTCGACGGCAAACAGCGTCCCTACCGTCACGACCAGGGAGAGCAAGACGGTGCCCGTCAGCGCGACGTCCCGCGGCGGCGATCCACCCGCCGGGGCCACCCGCACCTGAGGCCCGCTGAACCACATCGCCCGCACGAGGCCGAGGTAGTAGTAGACGGAGACGACGGTCGCGACGACGCCGACGATCGCGAGCCATGCCCAGCCGCGCTCGATGACTGCCGAGAACGCATAGAACTTCCCGAGGAAGAGACCTGCGGGCGGCAGGCCGATGAACCCGAACATGAACGTGGTAAGCGCGAGCCCGTACAGCGGGCGCTCCCAGCCGAAGCCGGCCATGTTCGCCACCGTCACTGGCTGAGCCAGCTCGCGTTCTCGCGCCGCGACGACCGCGAACGAGCCGATGGACATGGCCGCATAGGCCATCAGGTAGTAGAGGAGCGCGCGGCCGCCCAGAGCGTTCCCGGCCGCGATCGGCATGAGCAGGAACCCCGCGTGGGAGACGCTCGAGTATGCGAGCAGCCGTTTCACGTCGGTCTGAGCGAGCGCCGCCAGGTTTCCCCACGCGAGCGAGATGCAGACGATCACGGCCAGCGCCACCGTCCAGAGATCCTCCTCGGGCCCGAACGCGGTGGTCAGCACGCGGAGAGTCAGAACGAGCGCCGCCACCTTCGTCGCGGCCGACATGAACGCGGTCACCGGAGTCGGCGCGCCCTGGTAGACGTCGGGCGTCCACATGTGGAACGGCGCCGCGGACATCTTGAACCCGAGCCCGACGATCAGCATCGCGAGCCCGGCGACGTAGAGGAATCGGTCCTCACCGGCTCCGGCCGCGATCTCGTCGAAGTAGATCGAGCCCGTGGCGCCATAGACGAGCGCGCTCCCGAAGAGGAGGATGGCCGACCCGAAGCTCCCGACGATCAGGTACTTGAGCGCCGCCTCGAGCGAGCCGAGCCGGTTCGGCGCCATCGCGGTGAGGATGTAGAGCGAAACCGAGAACCACTCGAGACCGAGGAAGAGGGTCATCAGGTTGTTCGCGGCGACAAAGAACGCCATGCCCGCGACGGCGGTGAGGAGCAGCGCGTAGAGCTCGACTGTCCGGCTCCGGCGCTCGTCCCCGGGCTCCGCCCAGATGACACCGATCGCAAGGAGGCCCGAGCCGGCCAGGAGGATCTGCGCCAGCTCGGCCAGCCGGTCGCGCCGCAGCGCGTCCGCGACGATCCCGGCCGTGGTGTCGTCGAGCGTGAAGAGCCAGCCGGCGGCTACGCCCGCGCAGATCAGCGCCGCCGCGCTCACGAAAGCCGAGAAGCCGCGCCGTGCCCCTCGCGGAAGGAAGATCCCGACTAGCAGCACGACGGCGGCGCCCCCGAGCAGGATCAGGATCGGCGAGAGGGCGGCCCAGTCGATCGTTGGGTTCTGGGACGTCACGGATTCTCCGTTGGCGGGCCGCTGATGCCGACGAAGTAGTTGGTCTGCACGGCATTGACCGGGCGCCCGCCGAACGCACGATCCGTGATCGCCGCCGGCCAGACCGAGAGCGTGAGCAGCGCGGCGACGAGCAGCCCGACGACGCTCACTTCCATGGCGCGGAGATCGAGTGCAGCCTCCGGCACGGCCGAGCCGGTCTCACGATGCAGCACGGCCGAGATGAGCCGCAGCACGTACATGGCCGCGAGGACGATCGCGATCGCCCCGACGACCGCCCAGCCCCAGCCGCGGCCGAAAATTCCGTTCAGGACGAGGAACTCGCCGGCGAAGGCGGCCGACCCGGGCACCGCCAGCGCGATCACGCCGACCGTGATGAGGAACGTCGCAAGGACTGGCCGCCCGCGCGCCATCCCGCCCAGCAGGCGCAGCTCGCCCGTCGACGTGCGCCGCTCGATCCCGCCTGCTAGCAGGAAGAGCGAGGCCGAGACGAGCCCGTGAACGACCATCTGAAGCAGGGCTCCGTTCAGCCCCGAGGAGTTGACGGCGAAGAGCCCGATCACGATCAGGCACATCTGAGCGAGGCTCGAGTACGCGATCACGCCACGCACGTCCGGGGAGCGGAACGCGAGCAGAGAGCCATAGACCAAGCCGATCGACGCGAGGACGAGTGCGGGCGTCCGCCAGTCCGCGACCGGTTCCGGAAAGGTCGGGAGGACGATCCGCAGGATCCCGTACGCGGCCGTCTTCGATACGACGCCGGACAAGAGTGCAGACACTTCCGCAGGCGCTTCCCGGTACGCGTCCGGCAGCCAGCCGTGGAACGGGAACACCGGCGCCTTGACGAAGAACGCTGCCAGGAACCCGAGGAAGATCCACTCGTTGTCGACCCGGCCCAGGGACGACATGTCGAAGGAGCCGGCCTCGAGCCCGAGCGCGATGATGGCGACGAGCATCAGGAGCGAGCCCGCCATCGTGTAGACGATGAACTTGATCGTCGCGCCGAGCCGGCCGGCGCCGCCCCAGCCGCCGATCAGCGCGTAGAGCGGGATCAGCATCGCCTCGAAGAAGACGTAGAAGAGGAGGAGGTCCTGCGCGACGAAGACACCGATCGTCGCTCCCTCCAGGAAGAGCAGGAGCCCGAAGTAGGCGCGTGGCCGTGTCCGCCCGGCCCAGAGCCCGTAGCCGAGCGCCGCGACCGAGACGAGGACGGTCAATCCGACGAGCCAGAGCGACCAGTCAAAGAGGCCGACCTTGTAGGAGACGTCGAGATCCGAGAACCAGACCTGGTCGGCGCTCTCCTGCAGCCCGCCCGAGCTGAAGCCGAAGTTCGCCAGCGTGACGATCCAGACCGCAAGCACGCCGAGCGAGACCAAGAGCCCGAATCCGCCGGCGGAGACGCTCGTCCGCCACGGCAAGAGCCAGAGAAGCAGCGCGCCGGCGAACGGGATGACGATGAGGGCGGTGGTGAGCACGCTAAGTCACCACGATGAAAACGATGGTCATGACTGCGAGTCCCCCGGCCAGGGCGAGCGCGTACGAGCGAACGAGGCCGCTCTGGACGTCGGCCACGCGCTTCGCCAGGTCTCCGACACCGATCCCGAGCCCGCGCAGCGAGCCGAGGAAGAACGGCCGCTCGACGAACCGGAGGAGCCCGTTCGCCGTGGCGGACGCGGGCGCGTAGAACGCGGCGTCGTACGCCTCGTCCCACCAGAACTTGCGCTCGAAGGCGTTGGCGTAGCCGCTGTAGCGACGCCGCACCCGGTCGGCGCCGCGGCCGCGCCGGCCGTACAGGCGCCAGGCCAGGAAGATGCCCGTGAGCGACAGGGCAAGCGCCGCGAGCCCCGAGAGCCAGGCCGTCGTGCCGCCCGCCTCCTTCCTGGACTCGACGACGGGCTCGATCCAGAGGTCGACTTCGTGCCAGAGGCCCGGGAACTGGAGGAAGCCTCCGACAATGGACAGGAGCCCGAGCACGAGCACGGGCCAGAACATCGCGAACGGCCCCTCGAATCGCTCGCGGTGCAGGTGCTCGCGCACGTAGGGCGACGGCTCGCCACGGAAGACCACGAACACGAGGCGGAAGGTGTAGACCGCGGTCAGGAACGCGCCGACGGCCCCTGCGCTCCAGAGGCCCCAGCCGAACGCGCCTGCATTCGCCGCACTCGCCAGGATGGCGTCCTTGGAGAAGAACCCCGCGAACGGCGGGATCGCCGCGAGGGCCAGCGCGCCGACGAGGAAGAGCTTGAACGTCATCGGGAGCTCCCGGCCGAGCCCGCCCATCTTCCGGATGTCCTGCTCGCCCGCGAGCGCGTGGATGACGATGCCGGCGGCCATGAAGAGCAGCGCCTTGAAGAAGGCGTGCGTCATCAGATGGAAGAGCCCGGCGCCGAACGCGCCCAGGCCGACCGCGACGAACATGTAGCCGATCTGACTCATCGTCGAGTAGGCGATGACGCGCTTGATGTCGGTCTGGACGAGCGCGATCAAGCCGGCCATCAGGAGCGTCGCTGCGCCGAGCACCGCCGCCGTGTCCTGGACGATCGGCGCCAGCTCGAAGAGGGAGTGCGTGCGCGCGATCAGGTAGACGCCGGCGGTCACCATCGTGGCCGCGTGGATGAGCGCCGAGACGGGCGTCGGGCCCTCCATCGCGTCAGGGAGCCATGTGTGGAGCGGTATCTGAGCGGACTTGGCGACCGCCCCACCGAGGAGCCCGAGCGCGACGAGCACCGAGAGCGCCGTCGACTCGCCGAGCGCCTCGCGAGCGCCCTCGAACACCGGGATGAAGTCGAGCGTTCCCGTCTGCTGGACGAGGATGAAGAGCGCCAGCGCGAAGGTCGCGTCGCCGAAGGCGTTCATGATGAACGCCTTCTTGCCGGCCGCCACGGCCTCGTGTCGGTGGTGCCAGAAATTGATCAGCAGGTAGGACGAGAGCCCGACCATTCCCCAGCCGGCCAGGAGCAGGAGCAGGTTTCCGGCCTGGACGAGGAGCAGCATCGAGAAGAGGAAGAGCGCCTTGTAGGCGTGATAGCGCCGCTCTTCGGCGTCCGAGTGCATGTAGCCGACGGCGTAGGACAGGATCAGGAAGCCGACCCCGGAGACCACGAGCATCATGAACACCGTCAGCGGGTCCATCGAGATCGTGAGGCCCGCGCGGAAGGTGTCCGAGGCGCCGCCCTCGTTCGCCCCGGTCGAGATCCAGGTGTAGAGCGTCGAGGCCTGCTCGGCCCGCTCCTCTCCGTCCTTGCCGAGCAGGAAGGAGAAGACGACGACGGAGCACCCGAAGGAGATGAGCGCGGAAAGCGAGGCGATCCAACCCGCGAGCCGGCCGGGGATCCGATCGCCGCCGAGCGCCAACAGGGCGACTGCCGCTGCGGGCGAGGCGAGCGCGATCCAGGCGGCGATGCTCACGCCGAGACGCCCTGCGGGACGGCCGCCGTGTCCGCGATCTGCAGGGCCAGATTCACCGCGGTCTCTGCCAGCGAGCCGCTTGGGTCGAGCGCCGGGTCGTAGGCGGTCACCGAGGCGGCCCGCAGCGGCAGCACCCCGCCGACGGTCGCGACCGCGGACGCGATGTCGCCCGCCGAGAGACCGTCGGGCGCGGCGTACTCGTTCGCCCGGCCCTCGCTCGGGTCGAGCACGTCGAGGTCGAGGTGGAGATAGACACCCTGTGCGCTCGCCGCCAGCTTCTCGACGGCGGGCCCGAGTCCGGCCCTGCTCTCGCCGGTCGAGAGCCGCGTCACCGCAGTGGCCTCGAGCCGCTCGGCTTCGCCGGGACTCAGGTCGCGGGCGCCGACGAGGACGACGCGGTCGCCTTCGACCACCCGAAAGCCTGGAACCGTCTTGCGGAGCGCATCCCAACCGAGGCCGGTGAGGATGGCGAGGCCCATTCCGTCCTGGAATCCGCTCGTGGTGGCCTCGGCGGTATTGAAGTCCGCGTGGGCGTCGAGCCAGACGACCGCGACTCCTCCGCCGAGACCCGCAACGACGCCGAGCGAGCAGAAGCAGTTACCCGACAGGACGAGCGGGAACGCGCCGCGCTTCACAGCGGCGGCGACCCGCTCCGACACGAGCGCGGCCGTGGCGAAAAGCGCCGCCACCTCGTTGGCCGCAGGCTCGAGCTCGACGTGCTCCACGTCCACCTCGTGTCCTCGCTCGCCGAGCGCATCGGCAAGCCCTGAGTCGAGGATCCGATCGGGCCCCGCGCCCATCCCGACCGCGTAGTGGCCGAGGTGGTACGGAACCGCGATGAGCGCGATGTTCATTAGAGGTACTACTAGCCCCTGAGGCTCGTCAGCTTGTCGACGTCGAGATCCACGCGCTGGCGCGACATCGCGACGATGAGCCCGAGCCCGACGACGGCCTCGGCGGCCGCGACGACCATGACGGTGAGCGCGAAGATCTGCCCGTCGCCGTCGGCGAACCGGCGTGCGAACGCGATCAGAGCCAGGTTCCCCGCGTTCAGCATGATCTCGAGCGCCAGGAGGATGATTAGCGGGCTGCGACGGACGAGCACCCCGAGCGCGCCGATCGAGAAGACGACCACCGAGACGATCAGGTAGGCGGCGATCCCTGGGCCCATCATGGCTCCGAGACCTCCCGGCCGTTACGCCGCTCGCTGCCGGCGATCCCGAGCACGACGCCGCCGATCGCAGCGACGAGGAGCACGATCGACGTCACCTCGAACGCGAGCAGGTGATCGGACAGGAAGAGGCGCCCCATCTGCTCCGGCGAGCCGTAGAACGCATCGATCTCCTCCCGCCCGCTCAGGCCGTCGGTGGCCTTGAGCGCGACCACGACGATCACCTCGACCGCGATGGCCGCCGCGGCCACGATCGCCCCGACCGCCTGGAGCCTCGGCCCACCCGCCCAGGGCGCGTCCGCTCTGCCCCCGAGGTAGGCGATGACGAAGAGGAACATGATGATCACCGCGCCGGCGTAGACGAGCACCTGGGCCGCCGCCACGAACTCGGCGTCGAGGAGCAGGTACAGGACGGCCAGCGAGGCGAGGTTCGCGATTAGCGCGAGCGCCGAGTAAAAGGGGTTTGCGAACGAGATCACGCCGATGCCGGAGGCCAGGAGGGCGATGGCGGCGAAGACCCAGATCGTCCAGACGAGGACGTTGCCTACATCGTCGATGAACGCGAGCGGCATCACGAGTCCGTCCTCCAAGCAGGAAGCGGCGTGTCGTAGAGAACGGGGTCGGCCTGCGGCGTCCGCTTGACGGGCGGCGCTAGCAGCATCTCCTTCGTGTAGATCTGGTCGTCCCGGTTGTACTCGGCGAGCTCGTAGTCGTTGCCGAGCGTGATCGCATCGAAGGGGCAGGCGATCTCGCAGTAGCCGCAGAAGATGCAGCGGCTCATGTTGATCTCGTAGATCCGTGCGTAGCGTTCGCCGGCCGAGACGCGGTTGTCGGGCGTGTTCTCGGCGGCGACGACCCGGATGCAGTCGGCCGGACAGGCCGCGGCGCAGAGCGAGCAGCCGACACACTTCTCGAGCCCGTTCTCGTGCAGGTGCAGCCGGTGGCGGCCGCGCCAGCGCGGATACACCGGCCGCTTGTACTCGGGGTACTCCTGCGTGACAGGCCGCTTGAAGATCTGCCGGAACGTGACGGCGAAGCCCTTGAGCGTTCCGATCGGCTGGGGGGTCATGCGGGTCTCCCGCGGGTGAACGGGCGCGCGTCCGCGCGCCCTCCATACGAATCGCGCGAGAGGCGGCGCGATTCGCCCGGCCGCTGCCGCGGCCTCCAACACCGTGCCTCGCCCCTACATCCGGGTGTAGGGGCCGGACTTGTCCGGCCCGCGTCATGCGGAAAACACATCACTCGATCACCACCACGAGAACCGCGGTCACGAGGGCGTTCAGCGTCGCGATCGGCAGAAGCACCTTCCAGCCGAACTTCATGAGCTGGTCGTATCGGAGCCGCGGCAGGGTCGCGCGGAGCCACATGAACACGAAGATGAACGCCCCAAGCTTCAGGAGGAACCAGATCGGCCCGGGGAGGATCGGCCCGCCCCAGCCGCCCAGGAAGAGCGTCACGGCGAGCGCCGAGAGGGTGATCATGTTGATGTACTCGGCCGTCTGGAAGAGGCCGAACCGCATGCCCGAGTACTCGGTGTGGTAGCCGGCGACGAGCTCCTGCTCGGCCTCGGGCAGGTCGAACGGTGCGCGGTTCGTCTCGGCGATGCCCGCGATGAAGAAGCACAGGAAGCCGACGAATTGCGGGGCGACGAACCAGAGCGTCTCGTGCTGGCGCTCCACGATCTCGACGAGCGAGAGCGACTGGCCCATGATCACGACGCCGAGCACGGAGAGTCCGAGCGAGACCTCGTAGGAGACGAGCTGCGCGCAGGTGCGCATGGCTCCGAGAAGCGAATACTTGGACTCGCTCGACCAGCCGCCGACCACGAAGGCATAGATCCCGATCGCGCCCAGGGCGAAGATCACGACGAGCCCAATCGAGACGTCGACGACCCAGCCCGTGACGTCGTACTCGCCCCAGTGCCACACGCCGCCGAAGGGGATGACGCTGAACGCTAGGAGTGCGGTGAAGACCGCGACCGCAGGGGCTGCGAGGTAGAGGATGTCGACCGCCGCGGCGGGTGCGAACGGCGCCTTCCGCAGGAGCTTGATGAGGTCCGCGATCGGCTGGAGCAGCCCGAACGGCCCGACCCGGTTCGGCCCGTAGCGAAGCTGCATCCGTCCGAGCACCTTGCGCTCTGTCCAAGTCAGGTAGGCGAACGCACCCATGACGAGGTTCGCGACCAGGAAGGCCTTGATGACGTCGATCCACCACGGCTGATTGAGCTCGGTCAAGTCCTTCGCTCCGCCCCGGACTTGACCGAGATGGTGTCTTCGAGGCCGCTCGCATGCTCTTCGGCGATTCGAGCGACGCCCGCCTTCAGACGACGATTGACTCTGGCTCTGAGCTCGACGCTGGTGCCGTTCGAGCTCACGGTGACCGGGTCGCCGGTCTCGATCCCCTGTCGGTCAGCGTCCTTCCAGGCGAGCTCCACCTCCGGGATGGGCCGCTGGAAGGTGAGCGCGTCCACCCGCTCGACGGCGGGCCCGGTAAAGAGGGGGCGGTAGCGGACGAGGCGGATCCCGCGGCCGGCCGCGGCTGCCCGCGGCGCACGCTTGGGTGCGGCGACGGGGGTGCGCTCGGCGGCCGGCTCGAGCGGCGCCCGTTCAGCCGGAAGGTCACCGGCCCAGGCCGAGATCGACAACCCGAAGCGCTCCGCGAGGCGCGAGAAGAACTCGAGCTCGCTCGTACCGCCGGGCGGCTCCGCTGCCTTGCGCTGGCGTTGCGGGCGTCCCTCGAGATTGACGACGGTGCCGTCCCGCTCCAGGTAGCTCGTGCCGGGCACGACGACGTGCGCTTGGAGGGTGTGGTCGCCCATGTACATCGCCGTCGTGAGGACGAACTTCGCGCGCGTGGCCAGCTCGAGCACGCGCTCGTCGTACCCGGCCTCGTCTCCGGAGATGACAAGTGCGCCAATCTCGTCCTCGTCACCGGGCACATCGGGGCCGCGGCCCTCGCCCGCCCCGTACCAGGCCTGCGCGACTCCGCGGCCGTTCGGCGAGCGCGGGAGGACAAAGGCGGAAACCTCGCCGGAGAGCGAGCTTGCGAAGGCCGCGACCGCCCGGCCGCCGTCGCTGGTGTCCTGCGACCAGACGAGCCCGACGCGCTCCGCGCCACGCAGGCGGTCGGCGAACTCGGACGGGGGCGAGGCGAGGAAGGCGGCAGCTCGGCCCGGGGCGGTCTGCGGGTCACCGTCGGGTGTTGCGTAGACCACGTCCACGCCGTCCCGTCGCGCAGCCTTGAGCCAGAGGTCGACAACCGGCGCGCGCTCGACTACCGGATCGTCGCCCACGACGAGCACGACGTCGGCGGTGCGAAGCGAGGAGAGCGGCGCGCGGTAGGCGTCCAGGGCCGGGTCGATGTCGTCCGGGAGGATCGCCGCGGCGTTGGCGTCATCGAGCCCAGCCCGGGCGATCTGCGCCAGTGCGCGAGCCGCCTCGTTCGTCTCCGAGCCTGAGAACGCCACTACGACAGGGCCACCGGCCTCCCGCAGCCCACGCTCCGCCTCGTCCACAGCCTGCTCCAGCGCAACGGGCTCGAAGCCGCGTCGGCGGACGCGAACGAGCGGCGCGGGAACACGATCCGAGGCGCGCACATGGTCGAACGCGAAGCGGCCCTTGTCGCAGAGCCAGCCGTCGTCGATCTCGGGGTGGTTTCGGGAGAGCACGCGAACCGGCTTCCCTTCACGCGTCGTGACCCAGACGTTGCAGCCGACGGGGCAGAGGCCGCAGACCGTCGGCACGTTGTCGATCTCCCAGGGCCGCGCTCGGAAGCGGTAGGTCGTCGGAAGGAGCGCGCCGACCGGGCAGAGCTCGGTCACGTTCCCCGAGAAGTGCGCGCGGTAAGGCTCGTTCTCGAACGTGGCGATGATCGAGTTCGCGCCGCGGTTCTTCGCGACGAGCTGGCCGTCCTCGGCGATGCCCTCCGAGAAGCGGGTGCAGCGGAAGCACATGATGCACCGCTCCCGGTCGAGCGCGATCACCGGCGAGATCGGGATCGGCTTGTCGAACGTGCGCTTCGGGAAGAGCATCCGCGTCCGGCCGGGGCCAAAGCGGAATGTCAGGTCCTGGAGCGGGCACTCGCCGCCCTTGTCGCAGTCCGGGCAGTCGAGCGGGTGGTTCAGGAGGATGAACTCGAGGACGGCATTCTGCCCCTCGGCTGCCTTGGCGCTCGTGGCGGAGGTGCGGACGACGAGCTCGTCCTGGGCCTGCATCGTGCAGGCCGCCTGGAGCTTCGGCATGCCTTCGACTTCGCAGAGGCACATACGGCATGCGCCGACGGCCGGCCCGAGCCGCGGCTCGTAGCAGAAGACCGGGATCTCCACCCCTGCGTAGGTCGCGGTCTCCACGAGCCCGGTGCCCTTGGGCACCTGGATCTGGCGCCCGTCGATCGTGACGGTGACGAGCTCGGGAGTGCTCACGTCCCGGACACCTCGCGGGCGAGGCATGCCTCGCCCGCCCTCCAGCTACGCCAGCTCATGAACCGGAACCTCGATCTGGGCCCTGAGATGGGCGTGATGCTGGTCGACGGGCGAGAGCACGTGCTCGAGGCTCGATTCGCCGCCGAAGGGGCAGCCGCCCTCGTCGATGTGGCGCTGGTACTCCTCGCGGAACGTCGCAACGTAGCTCGCGATCGGCATCGCCGCTGCGTCGCCGAGCGGGCAGAGGCAGTTGCCGAGGATCCGCTCGCAGACGTCGAGCAGTAGGTCGAGCTCACCCTGCGACGCCTCGCCATACTCGATCTTCTTCAGGATCTGCACCATCCAGCGCGTCCCCTCCCGGCACGGGGTGCACTTGCCGCAGGACTCGTGCTGGTAGAACTGCGCGACCCGGAGGCCCAGCTGCACCATGCAGCAGCGGTCGTCGATCACGATCACGGCGCCCGAGCCCAGCATCGTCCCGGCGTTCGCCATGGCGTCGAAGTCGAGGGCAGTGTCGACCTGGTCGGCGGAGAGCACCGGAACCGAAGAGCCGCCAGGGATGATCGCCTTCAGCTGTCGTCCGTCCGGGATGCCGCCGCCCAGGTCGTAGATGAGCGTCCGGAGCGGCGTGCCGAGCTCGAGCTCGTAGTTGCCGCCGTTGGCGACGTTGCCCGAGAGCGAGAAGACGCGCGTGCCGGCCGAGTTCTCCACGCCGATCCTTGCGTACGCCTCGCCGCCCATCCGCACGATATCGGGGACCGTCGCGATCGTCTCGACGTTGTTGATGAGCGTCGGCGAGGCATAGAGGCCCGAGATCGCGGGGAACGGCGGCTTGGACCTGGGCTGTCCGCGCTTGCCCTCGAGCGACTCGAGCATCCCGGTCTCCTCGCCGCAGATGTAGGCGCCGGCGCCGCGGTGGACGACGATCGTGACGGAGGTCTGCGAGCCGAGCACGTCCGGGCCGACGTAGCCGGCCTCGCGCGCATCGTCGAGCGCGGCGACGAGGATCTCGTACTCGCGCAGGTACTCGCCGCGGATATAGATGAACGCGGTCTCGGCGCCGATCGCGTGGCTGACGATGACCGTCCCCTCGATCAGGGAGTGCGGGTTCGCGAACATGATCTCGCGATCCTTGAAGGTGCCGGGCTCGGACTCGTCCGCGTTGACGGCGAGGTAGATCGGTTCCTGGGTGTCGCCGGGCTTCGGGAGGAAGCTCGCCTTGCGGCCGGTTGGGAAGCCGGCGCCGCCGCGACCACGCAGACCGGAGGAGAGCAGGCTCTCAACCAGCGCGTCCCGGTCGAGCTCGAGCGCTGTGCGGAGCGACTCGTAGCCGCCGACGGCCTCGTACTCGGAGAGCTGCGTGAGGTCGCGCTCGTCCGCGTGCTCGAGGACGACGCGTTTCGTCGGGTCGCCGTTACTCACCTCGGAGCTCCTCCACGATCCTCGGCACGTCGGCAGCGGTGACGCGCTCACGGTAGCGATGGTCGACAGCCACGACCGTCGCCCACCCGCAGCCGCCGGCGCATTCCAGCGTCCGGAGCGTCCACTTGCCGTCCTCGCTCGTGCCGCCTGACTTGATGCCGAGCTCGGACTCGAAGGCCTCGAGCACTTGCTGCGCCCCGACGAGCGCGCACGAGATATTGGTGCACACCTCGACCACGTGCTCGCCGACTGGGGCCAGGTGGTACATGTCGTAGAAGCTCGCCACGGCCTGGCAGTACGCGGGGGTCAGGTCGAGTGCGTCCGCAACCTCCCGGAAGGCCTCGGGCGGTAACCAACCGTAGTGCTCCTGCGCGAGATGGAGCGCCGGCATGATCGCCGAGCGCCTGACGGGGTAGCGAGCCGCGACTTCCTGGATCTCGGTGAAGAGAGCGCTGTTAGGCATCGAGGCTCCAGGGTGTTGGAGGCCGCGCATGCGGCCGGGCGAATCGCGCCGCATTTCGCGCGATTCGTATGGAGGGCGCGCGCCGGCGCGCCCGTTCACTCCGCGTCACCGGTCGCACTCGCCCATCACGTTGTCGAGCGAGCCCACGATCGCGATCAGGTCTGCGATCAGCGCGTCGCTCATCGCGGTCGCGGTCGCTTGGAGGACGACGAAGCTCGGCGCGCGGAACTTCACGCGCCACGGCCTCGGGCCGCCGTCCGAGCACAGGTAGCAGCCGAGCTCCCCGCGGGGAGACTCGATGGTCACGTAGACCTCGCCTTCCGGCACGCGATAGCCCTCGGTCACGAGCTTGAAGTGATGGATGAGGCTCTCCATCGACGTGTGGAGCTCGTGCCGGGGTGGAAGGACGACCTTGCGATCGTCGGCGATCCACGGCCCCTCGGGCATCCCGTCGAGGCACTGGCTGATGATCCGCACCGACTCGCGCATCTCGCGGAGCCGTACGCGGTAGCGGTCGTAGACGTCGCCGTTCAGGCCGACAGGGACGTCCCAGTCGAGCTCGTCGTAGGCGAGATACGGGAAGCGCTTGCGGTTGTCCCAGTCGACACCCGAGCCGCGCAGGACAGGGCCGGACTGGCCGAGCGCGATCGCGTCCTCGGCCGAGAGGAGCCCGATGCCCTTCGTCCGTTCGAGGAAGATCGCCTGGTTGTCGAGCAGAGCCTCGAAGTCGTCGATCCGCGACGGCATTAGGTCGGCAAAGGCGCGGCACTCGTTCCAGAAGCCGACAGGGACGTCCTCGGCGAGGCCGCCGGTCTGGAAGTAGCGGGTGTGCATCCGGAAGCCGGCGACGAGCTCGAACAGGTCGAGCACGGCTTCGCGGTCTCGGAAGCAGTACCAGAGCATCGAGATCGCGCCCAGCTCGAGCGCCCCGGTTCCGAGCCAGATCAGGTGCGAGTGGATGCGGTTCAGCTCACAGAGGAGCGTGCGCATCCACTGGGCCTTCTCCGGCACTTCGATGCCGAGCAGTTGCTCGATCGCGAGCACGAAGACGAGCTCGTTGTTCTGGAAGGCGACGTAGTCGATTCGCGGCGCGTAGGTGATCGCTTTCCAGTAGTTCTTCGCCTCCATGTTCTTCTCGAAGCCGGTGTGGAGGTAACCGATGACCGCTTCGAGGCCCTCGATCCGCTCGCCGTTCAGGTCGATGACGAGGCGGAGGACGCCGTGCGTCGACGGGTGGTTCGGCCCAAAGTTGATGCGAAGGATGTCCTCGTCCTCGCCGACTGCCGATCGGTCGACCTGGAGGACGCTCGGGATCGGACTCGGGATCCGGGACCGCTCGTAGACCGGAGGCCCGACGATCACGTCGCGCTCGCGGACCGCCATTAGTGCCCCTCGTGGAGGCGCACTTACTCGGCCTCCGAGAAGCGGACCGGCTCGCCGCCGATGGGGTAGTCCTTCCGGAGCGGGTGGCCCTCCCAGTCGTCCTCCATGAGGATCCGCTTCAGGCTCGGATGGCCGGCGAACCGGATGCCCATCATGTCCCAGGCCTCGCGCTCGTGCCAGTCGGCCGTCGGCCAGACCTCGACGACGCTCGGTACCTCCTCGCCTTCGTCGCACCACACCTGAAGCCGAAGCCGAACCGGGTCGGACCGCATTGCGAGCAGGTGGTACGAGACCGCGAACCGCTTCGGCTTCGTCTCGGGCAGCTTCTGGAGTCCCCATGACCCGGGTGAGTTCAGGTCGCGGCCCCAGGCGTTGCCCCAGTAGCCGGCGACGCCCTTCTTGCCCCAGTTCAGATAGTCCGTCGGCGTGATGTCGGAGAGGAAGTTGAAGCCGAGCTCGTCGCGCAGGTGGCGCGCCGCCTCCACCAGCTCAGCGCGTTCGACGACGACCGTCGTCTCGCCGTGCTCCTCGCGCGTGTTCGCGAATCCGGGGACGTCCTCGTAGCTCACCCGGCCACCCGGCGGATGTCGTAGGCGGGCGGGAGGCCGGCCTTGATCTTTTCCTGGAGCCGGATGATGCCCTCGAGCAGCGCCTCTGGCCGCGGCGGGCAGCCCGGCACGTAGACATCCACCGGGACGATCTTGTCGACTCCCTGGAGCACCGCGTAGTTGTTGAACATGCCGCCCGACGAAGCGCAGGCGCCCATGGCGATCACCCACTTCGGCTCCAGCATCTGGTCGTAGATCTGCCGAAGCGGCGCCGCCATCTTGTGGGCGACGCGGCCCGAGACGATCAGCAGGTCGGCCTGGCGCGGCGAGGAGCGGAAGACCTCGGCGCCGAACCGCGAGACGTCGTAGCGCGAGCCGACGATCGCGATCATCTCCATCGCGCAGCACGCGAGCCCGAACGTGTCGGGCCAGATCGAGCCGCTCTGCGCCCAGGTGACCGCCTTCTCGACAGTCGTGAGCATGAGCTCCTGCTCGAGGTCGGGGAACTCGCCTTCGAACTTGCTCTCACCCGGCTGCGTGCCCGTCTTGCGCATCAGGAGCCGCTCGGTGTTCAGCCCGTGATCGGCTAGCCGCGGGCGCTCGGCGTCTCGCTCTACCGCCACTCGAGGGCCCCCTTCTTCCAGATGTAGACGTAGGCCACGCCGAGGATCGCGATGAAGAAGCCGAACTCGGCCAGCGCGAACGTCCCGATCGAGTCCAGCACGACCGCCACCGGGAACAGGAACACGATCTCGATGTCGAAGACGATGAAGAGCATCGCCGTGAGGTAGAAGGAGACGGTGAAGCGCTGCTGCTCGGGCGCCCCGGTCGAAACGCCCGACTCGAACGGGATACGCCGCGCCCTCGACGGCCGCGCCCGCGCGGCGAACAGGAACGAGAAGGCGATCATCGAGGCGGCGATCATGAACGCGATCGCGCCATAGACCAGAAACGGAAACCAGTCGTCGAGCGATGCGAGGGGCAGGCCCGTCACCGCCGAGCATCCTAACCGCACAAGCTCGCGTGGCGCGGCGGGCGCAAAGCGCCTGCTGAACGGGGATTCGGGTCTGCGCTAGCCGTCACAAAGTCGGGGGATTTCGGGCCCCGAGGCCATTGCTAGAATCGGAGCGTGGTCACCGTCACGGAAAGCGCTGCCGAGAAGATCCGCGAGCTCATCGCCCAGGATGCGGAAGACGACGTGTCCGTGCTCCGCATCGCCATCCAGGGCGGCGGCTGCTCGGGCTTCCAGTATGCGCTCGGGTTCGATCGCGGCCCGCAGGACGGCGACAACGAGATCCAGTCGAACGGCGTCACGGTCGTCATCGACCCGTTCAGCGCGCCGTACCTGACCGGCTCGGAGATCGACTACGTCGACGCGCTCATGGGCGCCGGGTTCGCCATCAACAACCCGAACGTGCAGGCCGCGTGCGGCTGTGGCTCCTCCTTCCAGGCCAAGGAGGACGTCGAAGGTGAGCCGGTCGAGGCCTCTGCCGGCGGCTGCGGCTCCGGCTGCTCTTAGCCGACGGAAATCCGGCTCCGCTCCGCTTCGCCATGACGATTTCCGTCGGATGGGGCAACCGGCGGTGGTCTCTGGAAGGTCGGCGGGCGAAGCCCACCGACCGCGACGAATCGCAGACCGTCTGTCCTGGCTGACTCGATAGCCTGATACCGCATGAGCGGGCAGGTTTGCGACATCACCATCATTGGAGGCGGGCCCGTTGGACTCGCGGCCTCGTACTACGCGGGGCACCGCAACGCGTCCGTTCGGATCATCGAGAGCCTCGAGCAGCTCGGCGGTCAGGTTGCAGCGGTCTACCCGGAGAAGCATCTCTTCGACGTCGCCGGCCATCCGAAGGTGCAGGGCCAAGGCCTCGTCGACCTCTGCGTCGAGCAGGGGCTTCAGTTCGAGCCCGAGGTGCACCTCGGTGAAGAGGTCGCGACCCTCAATCGCGTACAGGAAAACGGCGAGGAGCACCTCGTGATCACGACGGAGTCGGGCAAGTCGTTCCCGACCCGGGTCGTGATCGTCACGGCCGGCCACGGAGCGTTCGAGCCGCGCAAGCTCGGTATCGAGGACATCGACGACTGGGAGGGGCGCGGCCTCCACTACTTCGTGAAGCGCAAGGACGTCTTTCGGGACAAGAGCTGCGTCATCGTCGGCGGCGGCGACTCGGCGCTTGACTGGACGCTTGGCCTCCAGGACACGGCCCGGCTTCCGATCCTCCTTGTCCACCGACGCGACCGCTTCCGCGCGCTCGAGTCCTCGGTCAGCCAGGCGAAGCAGCTCGAGGAGGAGGGCAAGGTGCGGATCATCGTGCCGTCCGAGGTGGTTGAGATCCGCGGCAACGGCGCCGTCGAGACGCTCGTCGTCGAGAACACGAAGACCGGCGAGCTCGAGGAGGTCGACTGCGAGGCGCTCATCACGCTCCTCGGCTTCCACTCCCACCTCGGCCATATCGCAGACTGGGGCCTTGAGCTGCACGGGAAGCGGCAGATCCTCGTCGACCCCTCGAACATGGAGACGACGATCGACGGCGTCTACGCGGCCGGAGACGTCGCGGGCTACGAGGGGAAGATCACGCTCATCTCGGTCGGATTCGGCGAGGCCGCGATCGCGTCGAACCAGGCGATCGCGCGTATCCGCGGCGAAAAGGTTCAGCCGAAGTACTCGACCGACTAGCCGGAGGCCGCGCAGCGGCCGGGCGAATCGCGCCGCCTCTTGCGCGATTCGTATGGAGGAGCCGGCTGGGCCGGCTCCGTTCACAGGCTGGTTACGGGTGACTCCCTCCTAAGGGGGACGCCCGCGAACCCGTCGGAGCCCAATATCTGCCAGCGGCCATGTCTCACACCTTCGTCGAGTGTCTTCGCTGCGGCGGTGCCCGTCCCGTTCCGTCCGTGCGCTCGGGACGCACCGACCCGGGCGAGTGCCCACGGTGTCACTACCTCGGGTGGGCACCCTCGGAGAGCCTTTCCGAGACCATGCGGCGGCGGATCCGCGAACGCCCGCCCGAACTCCGCGCCCGCATCAAGCTCGTCGCCTAGATGGTTGATCGGTAGTTGGGGTGCCGTTGGGGATGGCCCAGACCAAGCGAGGCTGCGTCATCGTTCGCAGCCAAGGCTGGTGAGCCTTCGCAAGCACGAGGGCGCGGCCTCGCGCCGTGTCTGGGTCACCAGCCGGCGGTGCCGGAATTACCGATCAACCATCTAGCGCCCGGCTAGACTCGAAGGCGTGAGCGAGACGGCGCCGCGGGAGCTCTGGGGAGCTGAGACCACGAAGGCCGTAGAGAACTTTCCCGTGTCGGGTGAGCGCATCCCGTCTCCGGTCGTGCACTGGCTCGGCAGGATCAAAGCTGCGGCCGCCCGCGTGAATGCGGATTTGGGTCTTCTTGACGCGGACGTCGCGGAGCGCATCGCCGCCGCCGGCGACCGCGTTGCCGCGGGCGAGTTCGACGACCAGTTCCCGATCGACGTCTTCCAGACCGGTTCGGGCACGTCTTCCAACATGAACGCGAACGAGGTGCTCGCCGCCCTCGCGGGCGAGGACGTGCATCCGAACGACCACGTGAACCTCGGGCAGAGCTCCAACGACGTATTCCCGTCGGCGGTGCACCTCGCCGCGGCCGGTGAGCTCACCGCCGACCTGTTGCCGGCGCTCGGGCGCCTTGCGGAGTCGCTCGAGGCGAAGTCGGCCGAGTTCGACGACGTCGTGAAGTCCGGCCGGACGCACCTAATGGACGCCGTGCCCGTGACGCTGGGCCAGGAGTTCGCCGGGTACGCCGCCCAGGTGCGGCAGGGGATCGCGCGCGTCGAAGGCACGCTCGGCCGCGTCGGTCAGATTCCGCTCGGGGGAACGGCGGTCGGGACCGGGCTGAACACGCACCCCGAGTTCGCTGAGCGCGTTCGGGCGCGGCTCGCCGAGGGGACCGGCCTCGAGATCTCGCCGCCCGCTGACCCCTTCGAGGCCCAGGCTGCGCGGGATGCTCTCGTCGAGGCGTCGGGTGCGCTGAAGACCGTCGCGGTCTCGCTGACGAAGATCGCGAACGACCTCCGGCTGATGGGCTCCGGCCCGCGCGCGGGGCTCGCCGAGATCGCGCTGCCGGAGCTCCAGAAGGGAAGCTCGATCATGCCGGGCAAGGTAAACCCGGTCATCCCCGAGGTCGTGACGCAGGTCGCCGCGCAGGTGATCGGCAACGACAGCGCCATCACCGTCGGAGGCATGCAGGGGCACTTCGAGCTGAACGTCTTCGTCCCTGTGATCGCGAGGAACCTCCTCGACTCGATCCGGCTCCTGGCGAGCGCCTCGAGGCTCCTGGCGGAGAAGTGCGTGGACGGGATCGAGCCCAACCGCGAGAACGCCGAGCGCTATGCCGAGCTGACCCTCTCGGCCGCAACCGCGCTGAACCCGCACATCGGCTACGACCTGGCCTCCGAGATCGTCAAGGAAGCGGCGTCGTCCGGCCGCTCGCTACGTGACGTAGCGCGCGACCGCGGTGTCGACGAAGCGGTTCTCGACCAGGCTCTCGATTACCGCGCCATGACGCGCGGCGGCCTGCCCGACTCCCAGGCTTAGAGAGCTAGGGGTCCGCGGCCGGCTTCGGCTGCGTGGCGTTGCTCGTCCGCCCGATAGCTCGACCGGACGAGCGGGCCGGAGAAGACCGAGCCGAAGCCGAGCGCCTCGCCTTGCTCTCGGAACCATCGGAACTCGTCGGGGTGCACCCAGCGATCGATGACTGCGTGCTTGGCGGAGGGCTGGAGGTACTGGCCGATCGTTACGACGTCGACATCGTGGTCGCGGAGGTCCCGCATCGTCTCGACGACTTCGTCGTTCGTCTCGCCGAGGCCGACGATGATCCCGGACTTCGTGAGTACGGGGTAGTCCGCGATCTCCTTTGCGCGTGCGAGGAGCCGGAGCGCACCGTCGTAGCTCGCCTTCGCGCCGCGCATCCTCCGGTGGAGGCGGCGCACGGTTTCGATGTTGTGGTTGAACACCTCGGGCCGTGCCGCGAGCACGGTTGCGAGCGCCTCCTCCTCGACGCCGAGGAAGTCAGGAGTCAGCACCTCGACCGACGCCTCGGGCAGCTTGGCCTTGAGTGCCCGGATCGTCGCCGCGTAGTGGCCGGCGCCGCGGTCCGGAACGTCGTCGCGGTCGACGGACGTCACGACGACGTGCTTCAGATCCATCTGCGCCGCAGCGTGTGCGAGCCTGAGCGGTTCGAGCGGGTCGGGCGGCTCCTCGGGCCGACCGGAGTGGACGTAGCAGTAGCGGCAGGCCCGGGTGCACGTGTCCCCGAGAATCTGGAAGGTCGCCGTGCCGCGTCCCCAGCACTCGGCGATGTTGGGACAGCGTGCCTCCTCGCAGATCGTGTGGAGTCGCTGTCCGTGAATCAGCGAGCGGACGTCGAAGTAGCTTGAGTCCGCACTGGGCGCGCGAACCTTCATCCATTCAGGCCTGCGAGGCCGTTCGGCAACGGGAAGCGAGCTCTGCACGAAGCCCCAGTCTAGAGACGCAACGAAACCCCAACGAACCCGACCTCACCCTGCCTGGGGCCCAACCAGCTTTGTAACAGACTGTTACAAGGAAGAGCTCGGCACGCTTCCGGCACAGAGGCGTCTGGCTTCTTCGGCCAGGCTGTCTGCATGGCGCCTGCTGCTCCCCGGATCGACTCCCGGCTCGTCGCGGCCCTGGACGCCTAGACGACCGCCGGGTTCCGATAGCGGAGACGCACCGAAAGGTCGGGCGCCTCGCGACGCGACTCGGTCTTCCTCGCCCGAGCTACCAACAGGTACGCGTTCTGATCCACCAAGCGCGGGAGCGCGGACGGCGGCCGAGCACGGGGGACGTCCAGCTAGACATCGCCTTCCGAACGAGGGCTCCCACAGCTCTAGGTGACCACCTGGTCGGAACGACTCCCGAGTGCTGAGCCGGCTGCCCGACGACCTTGCAACAGACTGTTACTTGGCCGGTGTCAACCTCTCGCGAGGGTGGCGCCGGACGGTTGAGGGGACAGGAGGTTGAGCTCGTCCGGCGGCGGCTCGAGCTCGAGGTCGAAGACCGCCGATAGTGCCGCTGCCGCTTGGGGGCGCACCTCTGCGAGCGATACTTCGCGGCCGAGCTCGGTTGCCATCGTGGTGAAGCTTGCGTCCTCGAGGCCGCAGGCGGTGATCCACTGCGTGAACGGGGCGGGGTCGAGATCGACGTTCAGCGCGTAGCCGTGGGTCGTCACCCAGCGCGAGATGTGGACGCCGATCGAGCAGATCTTGCGGGGTGGGCTCTCGAGCCAGACGCCGGTCAGACCTTCGATCCGCGTCGCCGGGAGCTCGAAGGCGGCCAGCGCTCGAATCACAGCCTCTTCCAGGTCGCGGCAGTACTTCCGAACGTCCCGTCCGTGCCGGTTCAGGTCGAGGATCGGATAGCACACGAGTTGGCCCGGGCCGTGGTACGTGGACTTGCCTCCCCGGTCGGTCTCGACGATCTCGACCTCGGCTTCCGCCGGGACGTGCACCTCTTCCTCGCCGGTTCGCCGGCCGGTCGTGACGACCGGAGGATGCTCGAGGAGGATGACCGTGTCCGGCCGCGCTCCCTCCTTCACTTCCGCAGCCACGGCCAGCTGGAGCTCCCACGCCTCCCGGTACGGGGTGAGCCCGAGCTCGATGAGGTGCGCACGCTCCACGGCTGGCAGGCTACCCCGCGGCTTCGCGCCCGAAGTGCTCGTGCGGCTCGCGTCGCCCGGGCTCCTCATGCCAGTAGTCCGACTGGGCGACGACCAGCCCGTCTTCGTCGAATCGGAGGAGCGAGATGCCGGCGAGCGTCGTGTCAGCGCCACTCGCGTTCGACACGGCCCACCATTCGACTGTTGCGCATCGCCCGGCCACGACCGGATCGCCGAACCAGGTGTCGGCGCGCTCCTCGTCGGCGAACGCCCACTCGACGTACTCGCGAACCCCGGCCGGGCCGAAGCCCGGCTCCCGAAACGGCGACGTGCGGAACACGGCACCCTCGGCATACAGAGCGACGATCGAGTCGACGTCGTGCCCCGCCCAGCCGCGCCGCCAGGTCTCGGCCCAGCGTCGTGCCGGCTCTTCGTTCCTCAGAGGACCTCGTGCGCTAGGAAGCGCTCTCGTCCCACGTCTCGAGCCGCTGGCGAAGGTCTCGGAGGAACCTGCCGGCGTACGCACCGTCGACGAGTCGATGGTCGTACGTGAGCGTGGTGTTCATGATCGGTCGCACGGCGATAACGTCCTGGCCCAGCTCGTCCTGGACGACCCACGGGCGCTTCACCACCGCGTACGTGCCGAGGATCCCGGCCTGCGGCTGGCTGATGATCGGCGTGCCGTGGAAGGTGCCGTAGCCGCCCGGGTTCGTGATCGTGAACGTGCCGCCGATCACGTCGTCGGGGAGAAGCTGCTTCTCCCGCGCGCGCTTCGCGATGTCCGCGATGCCCTTCGCCATGCCGAGCAGGTTCAGCGTCTCGGCATTCCGAAGAACGGGCACGATGAGCCCCTTCCCGTCCGCGAGCTCGACCGCGAACCCGAGGTTGACGAAGGGCCGCGTGACGATCTGGTTGCCGCGGAGCTCACCGTTCACCCACGGGTAGTCCCGCAAGGTCTCTACTGCGGCGAGCGCCACGAACGCGAGATACGTCGGGTTGACGCCGTACGCGTCCTGCCACTGCTTCTTCAACCCTTGCCGGATTCCGACGATCTTCGACATATCGACCTCGATCGCCGACGTGACGTGCGCGGACGTGTCGAGCGAGCGGCGCATGTGCTCGGCGATTCCCCGGCGCATGGCGGTCATCGGCTCGAGCTGCTCGCCCTCCTGGGGCTCCGCCGCGGCCGGAGTCGGCGCCGGCGTCTTCGGAGCCTCGGGTGCCTGCTCGGGCGCAGCAGGTTGCGCGGGAGCCTCTGGCGCGGCCGAGGCTGCCGCTTCCGCCTCCTCCGTGCCGCCGGACTCGACGTAGGCGAGGATGTCCTTCTTGGTGACGCGGCCGCCGCGGCCCGAGCCGTCGACCTTCGAGACGTCGACGCCGTGCTCGGATGCGATTCGCGCCACGACGGGCGAGACGAACGCGCGCCCGTCACCGCCGCCGTTGCCCGTGTCCGGAGCCGGCTCGGCAGCCGGCTCGGGCGCCGCCGCAGACTCCGTGGGCTCCGTGACGGGCTCCGCGTCCGCCACGGGCGCCTCCTCCACCTGCTCCGCCGAGGCAGCCTCGCCCTCGGCTCCGCCTGCGTCCGCAGCCTCCGTCGCCGCCTGCGCGGTGGCCGGCTCGGGCACGTCTGGTGCGGCAGCCGCCTCGCCGCCGCCCTCGGGTGAGATCACGGCGAGCCGGGCGCCGACCTCCACGGTCTCGCCTTCCTGGACGAGGATCTGCGTGACGACGCCGCTTGCCGGGCTCGGCACCTCGGTGTCGACCTTGTCGGTCGAGATCTCGAGGATGGCCTCGTCGGCTGCGACCTCCTCGCCCTCCGACTTGAGCCACTTCGTGATCGTGCCCTCGGAAACGGACACGCCCATCTGGGGCATAACGACATCGACGGCTGTTTCCGTAGCCACGAGGCCTAGTACTCCGCTATGTCCTTCAGGCCTGCCACGACGTCCTCGACCTGCGGGATGAACCACTTCTCGAGCGCAGGTGCGAACGGCACCGGTGTGTCCGGCGCCGCGATCCGCTTCACGGGCGCATCGAGCTGCTCGAAGGCCTCCTCGGCGATCGTCGCCGCAATCTCCGCGCCGAAGCCGCCGGTGTGGTTGTCCTCGTGGAGGACGACGACCTTCGACGTCTTCTCGACCGAGCGAAGCACGGCCTCCCGATCCCAGGGGATGATCGTGCGCAGGTCGATGATCTCGACCGAGATCTCGTCCTCGAGCTGCTGCGCCGCCTCGTCGGCCGTGTAGACCATCGCGCCCCAGGTGACGAGTGTGACGTCGTCTCCCTCGCGGTGGATGCGCGCCTCGCCGAACGGCACCGTGTAGCGCTCCTCCGGCACCTCGTCCTTGATCCGCCGGTAGAGGTGCTTGTGCTCGAAGTAGAGAACCGGGTTGGGATCCTCGATTGCAGTCACGAGGAGTCCCTTCGCGTCGGCCGGGGTGGCGGGGCAGGCGATCTTGAGACCAGGAATGTGCGCGAAGCTCGACTCGGGATTCTGCGAGTGGAACGGGCCGCCCGAAAAGCCGCCTCCCGACGGAAGGCGAACAACGATCGGCACGGGAGTTCCGGCCCGATAGTGCTGCTTCGCCGCGACGGTGACGAGTTGATCCCAGGCGCACGAGATGAAATCGGCGAACTGCATCTCGGCGACGGGCCGCATCCCCATGATCGCGGCGCCGGTGCAGCCGCCCAGGATCGCCGTCTCCGAGAGCGGGGCGTCCACGACCCGCCAGGAGCCGAACTCCTGCTGGAAGTCCTTCGTGACCTTGAACGCGCCGCCGTACACACCAACGTCTTCGCCGATCACGAAGACGCGCTTGTCGCGCCGCATCTCCTCACGGAGCCCGTCGGAGATTGCCTGGAGGTAGGTCTTGACTGCCATCGGTCGCTTCCTACTTGTGGTGCGGCGTGTCGAGCTCTTCCGGGGTCGCCCAGACGGCCTCGAGCTCGCCTTCGGGCTCGGGCAGCGGGCTGTCCTCGGCCTTCCGGATCGCGTCGTTGAGGGTCTTCTTGACCTGCCCTGAGATCTCGTTCTCTTCCTCGTCCGACATCTCGGCGTTCTCGCGGAGCCAGGAGCGGAACCGCTCGAGCGGGTCGCGCTTCGCCCACTCCTCGAACATCTCCTTCGGGACGTAGAAGGCGTCGTCATGCACGGCGTGGCCCTCCATGCGGAGGGTGAGGCACTCGATAAGGGTTGGGCCGTCTCCCGAGCGGGCCTTCTCGAGCGCGGCCTTGGCCTCGCGGTAGACGGCGAGAGCGTCCGTGCCGTCGACTACGACGCCGTCGAAGCCGTAGGCCTGGGCGCGGTCGGCGACGTGCTCGCACGCGTACTCGAGGTGCGTGGGCGTCGAGTAGGCCCACTGGTTGTTGTCGCAGATGAACACCACGGGGAGCTGCCTGACGCCGGCGAGGTTCATCGCCTCGTGCGTGTCGCCCCGCGCGGACGCGCCTTCGCCGAACCAGCCGACCGCGACGCGCTGCTCTTCCCGGATGCGGAAGGCCAGCGCACAGCCGACAGCGACGGGAAGCATCGCGGGCAGGTGGCTCACCATCGCGATCAGGCCGAGCCGATCGTCGGCCATGTGGACGTTGCCGTCCCGGCCCCGCGTGGGCCCGTCGACGCGGCCCATGAACTGCGCGAAGATCTTCCACGGCTCGACACCCCGGACGATGTGCACGCCCATGTCGCGGTGCAGAGGCGTGCCCACGTCCTCAGATCCCATGGCCGTGGCGATTGCCACCGACGCGGCCTCGTTTCCCCGGCCCGTGTAGAAGCTGCCGGGGATCTTGCCCTGCTTGTAGAGAATGTGGCCGCGCTCCTCGACACCGCGGGTGAGAAGCATGTGGCGGTAGATCCCGAGGAGGTCCTCGCGGTCGAGGCCCGCCTCCTTGATCTCCCCGATCGAGCTGACGGGCTCGGCTTCCCGGGCGACGGCCATTCGGAGACTGACTTTACCCGACCGTCTTTAGACTCAGTCGGCGATGGGCAAGGCTGCCGACTGGCTGAGGGAGGAGCGCCGTAAGACGTTGGGCGACTGGGCTGCGTTCTGCCTCGGCTGCGGCCACACGCAGCGCTACTTCGACGAGTGGGCCGACGAGCTGCCGGCGGCCTGTCCTGCGTGCGGCGGCGAGCTGAGGGCCGCTTGTCCGTCCTGCGGCGCGCGGTTCAAGTCCGCGTTCGCCGTCGAGTGCGAGGGCTGCGGCGCGGCGCTACGGGATCCCGAGCTCTTCGGCGCCCGGATCAGGAAGGTGTAGGAGGCGAGGCATGCCTCGCCCGGGCGACCCATGGGTCACCCCTACGAGCCTTGGATCTCCGAGAAGCGGATCAGCGTAACGGTGTCCTCGGGGCCGACCGGGCGGTTGTAGAGCTGGCCCAGGAAGGCCGCGAGCTCGTCGGGTCGCTTGATCTCGGGGTTGTCGTGCTCGATCTCGCGCGGCGAGAGATCCATGAGCGGCTTGACGTCGACCTTGTCGATGACGGCGTCGAAGACCTTGTCGCGTGGTCCGTAGCGCTGGCCGACGAGCACCTGGACGACCATGCCCTTCTTGTACTTCGCGGACTTGTCGCCGAGGCGGATCGTCGCCGTCTTGCGGCGGTTTCGCAGCTGGTCGGCGACCAAGGGGGAGTAGAAGTTGAGTGCGTACATGGGCTCCTCTAGGCGCACAGCCAGCGGAGCATCATAAATCTTCGGTCGCAAGCTGTTGGGCGGCGCGGTCGGCCATCTGTCTCTCGCCGCCGTACGCGAGCACCCTTGACGTCTCGCGGAGCGGCACCCAGCGGGCGTCGCTGACCTCCCGTCGCATGGCCGGCGCGAGGTCGCCGAGCCGGCCACGGGAATAACGGACGAGGTAGAAGCTGACGACCTTGAAGACCCGCTCGCCCTGCCACGTGTAGACGTAGCGGACGTCGCCGAGCTTGCCCGCGAGGCGTCCTGTTACGCCGGTCTCTTCTTGAACCTCGCGGAGGGCCGTCGCGTCCGGGCTCTCGCCCGGGTCGATGATGCCCTTGGGGAGCGCCCAGACGTCTTTGCCGGCGGGCCGGATGACCGCCGCCTGCCATTCACCCCTGAGCCGGCGGACGACGACCCCGCCGGCCGAGAACTCGCGTCTCACGGCGCGAACCCTACGTCGGTGCCCGGCACCCGGCGTTGTCCGTTCTGGACGAGCCCGGTGGCGCGCTCGCGTGTCGAAGAGTGGCTCGCAGATTGCGCGGCGACGGGCTCCGCGGATTCTCACGCACTCTCTGTCGCAGATCCGCGCGTTTCGGTGCCAGGCACATGGCCATGACCGCAGAGGCCGGGACGCACGGCCGTGGCTATCGTCGAGCCCGTGCGCCGGCTTCTCGTCCTTTGCGCGTCCGTCGTCCTCGTCGACACCATGCTCTACGCGGCGCTCACGCCGCTTCTTCCCGAGCTGTCCGAGGAGTACGGGCTCTCCAAGGGCGGGAGCGGGCTCCTCGTCGCGTCGTTTGCGATCGGGGCGCTCACCACCGCGTTGCCGAGCGGTGTGGCGGTGGCGCGATTCGGGCCGAGGCTGGCGGTGGTCGGCGGTCTGGCGCTCATGTCCCTCGCCTCGGTCGGCTTCGCCTTCGCCGACGGTGCGTGGAGCCTTGGCATCGCACGCTTCGTCCAGGGCGCCGGGAGCACGCTCTCGTGGGCGGGCGCGGCGACCTGGCTCGTCAGCGCCGCTCGGCGCGACCGGCGAGGCCAGGTTCTTGGCACCGCCATCAGTGCCGCGGTCGCCGGTGCGCTGCTCGGGCCGCTGGTCGGCGCCATTGCGAGTCACGTCGGGATCCAAGCCACCTTCGTCGGCGTGAGCGCGGCCGGCGGGGTGCTTCTCGTCTGGACGCTCGCGACGCCTGGGGTCGCTCCCAACCCGCAGCCGCTGAGCGCGCTCTGGCCCGTGCTCCGCGATCCGAGCTTCCTCCAGGGGCTCTGGCTGATGCTCCTTCCGGCCCTCCTCTTCGGCGTGCTCTCCGTCCTCCTGCCGCTCGACCTGGCTGCGGCTGGATGGGGCGCCGTGGCGATCGGCGCCGTCTTCCTCGTCGGGGCGGCCGCCGAGGTCGTGATGCATCCCCTCATCGGGCGGTACTCGGACCGCCGAGGACGGTTGGTACCCATGCGCATTGCGCTCGTCGCCTCGCTCGTGGTCTCGGTCGCGCTCGCCTGGGCCGGGCCCGCGCTTCTCGTCGCCACGATCGCGTTCTTCGCCTTCCTCGCCTACGGCAGCTTCTTTGCGCCGGCGAGCGCACACGTCTCCGACGCGGCCGAGAGCGCCGGCCTCACGCAGGGCCTCGCGTTCGGGGTCGTGAACGGTGCCTGGGCGATCGGAAACTCGGTCGGCCCGAGCGTCGGCGGCGCGCTGGCCGACGCGGCCGGGGACGCACTCGCGTTCCTCGCCTGCGCAGCAGTTTGCGCCGCTACTCTGCCACTCCTCCTGCGTTCTGGCACTCCTCCCGAGCGAGTGCCGGAAGCGTCTTGAACCGGCGCGCTAAGGTTCGCTATGATCGCCATTGGCACTCTCGCTTTGAGAGTGCCGAAGCGCAAATCGGTTGATAGAGAGGCAAAGAGGAGGTATGTGGATGGATTTGCAGCCGCTCGGCGATCGTTTGATCGTCGAGGTGCTCGAGGAGGAGGAGACGACCACGAGTGGGATCGTCCTCCCCGACACCGCCAAGGAGAAGCCGCAGCGCGGCCGCGTGCTGGCAGTCGGCCCGGGCCCCCGGGACGAAGACGGCGAGTACATCACGATGGATCTGGGTGAGGGCGACGAGATCGTCTTCTCCAAGTACGGCGGGACCGAGATCCGGCTCGGCGACAGCGACTACCTGATCCTGCGCGAGTCCGACGTGCTCGCGAAGGTCGTCGCCGGTTCGGGCAAGGGCTCGAAGAAGAAAAAGCAACTGGCCGGCGCGGCCGCTTAGAAGGAACGGAGGAAACCGAATGGCTCACAAAGAGTTGAAGTTCAACGAGGATGCACGCCGGGCGCTCGAGCGCGGCGTCAACACCCTCGCCGACGCGGTCAAGGTGACCCTTGGCCCCAAGGGACGCTACGTCGTCCTGGACAAGAAGTTCGGCGCCCCGACTATCACGAACGACGGTGTCACCATCGCGCGTGAGATCGAGGTCGAGGACGTCTTCGAGAACCAGGGCGCGCAGCTCGTCCGCGAGGTCGCCACGGCGACGAACGACGTCGCCGGCGACGGCACGACGACCGCGACCGTCCTGGCGCAGGCCATCGTCCGCGAGGGCCTGAAGAACGTCGCCGCAGGCGCCAACCCGATGGGCTTGAAGCGTGGCATCGAGGCCGCCGTCGAGTCCGTCGTCGAGAGCCTGAAGTCGCAGTCCAAGGACATCGCGGGCAAGGACGACATCGCCCGGGTCGCGACCATTTCCTCGCGCGAGAGCGAGATCGGCGATGTCATCGCCGATGCCATCGAGAAGGTCGGCAAGGACGGCGTTGTGAACGTCGAGGAGGGCCAGACCTTCGGCCTCGAGCTCGAGTTCACCGAGGGCATGCAGTTCGACAAGGGTTACCTGTCGCCCTACATGATCACGGACGCCGAGCGCATGGAAGCCGTGCTCGACGACCCGTACGTCCTGATCGCCAACCAGAAGATCGGCGCGGTCAAGGATCTCCTCCCGGTGCTCGAGCAGGTCATCCAGGCCGGTCGGCCGCTGCTCATCGTGGCGGAGGACGTCGAGGGCGAGGCGCTCGCGACGATCGTCGTCAACAAGCTCCGCGGCACGTTCCAGGCCGTCGCCGTCAAGGCGCCCGGCTTCGGCGACCGCCGCAAGCGGATGCTCGAGGACATCGCCATCCTGTCGGGCGGCGAGGTCATCACCGAGGAGATGGGCCTCAAGCTCGAGAACACGAAGCTCTCGCAGCTCGGGCGAGCCCGCCGGATCGTCGTCGACAAGGACTCGACCACGATCATCGACGGCGCCGGTGACGCCGAGGGCATCAAGGGCCGGATCAAGCAGCTGAAGGCGGAGGTCGAGAACACCGACTCCGACTTCGACCGTGAGAAGCTCCAGGAGCGCCTCGCGAAGCTGTCCGGCGGTGTCGCCGTCGTCAAGGTCGGCGCGGCCACCGAGACCGAGATGAAGGAGAAGAAGCACCGCGTCGAGGACGCGCTTCAGGCCACCCGGGCCGCCCTCGAGGAGGGCATCGTCCCGGGCGGCGGTGTCGCCCTCCTGAACGCGGTCAGCTCCGTCAAGCTCGACAAGTACGAGGGCGACGAGCGGACCGGCGCGGGCATCATCGTCCGGGCGCTCGAGGAGCCGATCCGGCAGCTGGCCGACAACGCGGGGCTCGAGGGTTCCGTCATCGTCGACCAGATCCGGAAGGGCACCAAGGGCCACGGCCTGAACGTGGACACCGGCGAGTACGAGGACCTGGTTAAGGCCGGGATCATCGACCCGACCATGGTCACGCGCTCGGCCCTCCAGAACGCCGCTTCGATCGCGAAGAACATCCTCACGACCGAGGCCGTCGTCGCGGAGGCACCCGAGAAGCAGCCCGTCGGCGCCGGTATGCCGGGCGGTATGCCCGACATGATGTAAGAGCACGGGGGAAAGCAGGTTTCCCCCGTGGAACCCCTTTCTTAAAGGGGATTGCTCTTGAAGGGGCCCGGCTGAGCCGGGCCCCTTCGCTTTGATGGGGTGGGACTGGGCTCGGTGCCTACACTTGGCTCAGATGGCTTCTGTCCTGCCTTCGGTTGCCTTTGCGTCCCGGCCTCGCTCCTTCGTGCGCGTGGCTGGGCCCCAGGCTGCGGATTACCTCCAGCGCATGGTTTCCAACGACGTGGAGGCGCTCGGCGTCGGCGGGTCGTGCGAGGCGCTGCTCCTCACCCCGAAGGCTCGGCTGATTGCGCCGCTTCGCGTCTTGCGACGGTCGGACGAAGACTTCTTGCTCCTGACCGAGCCTGAACTCGGAGAGCCTGTTCGGGCGCAGCTCGTTCAGTTTCGGTTCGCGGCTCGCGCTGAGATCGAGCTCGAGGAGCACTCATCTTGGCTCGTGCTCGGCGAGGAGACCGGGCCACCCGGCGGAGCCTTTGCCTTGCCGACTTCGGACTACGGTGTGCCCGGGTGGGAGATCGTCGACGGGCCGGAGCCCGACGGAGAGCGGCTCTCTGACGAGGAGCTCGAGCGGCTTCGAATCGCAGCAGGCACGCCGCGGTTCGGGTTCGAGCTCGACGACCGGGTTCTCCCGGCTGAGGCAGGACTCGTCGATCGGGCGGTCAGCCTCACGAAGGGGTGCTACCCGGGCCAAGAGCCGATCGCACGGCTGCACTATCGCGGCCACGCGAACCGTGGCCTGCGCCGGCTCCGCATCGAGACCGAGATCCCGCCTGAGCGAGACGCCGAGCT
This sequence comes from uncultured Actinomycetes bacterium, assembly GCA_963733135.1. GTDB lineage: Bacteria > Actinomycetota > Thermoleophilia > Gaiellales > Gaiellaceae > CAVTBX01. The sequence continues at coordinate 121,981 of CAVTBX010000003.1, read as the reverse complement.
CGTTCTTGACGGCAAGGCCGTCGGGCGAGTGACGAGCGCAGTGCCCGTCGACGGCGCCATCCTGGCGCTCGGTTACGTGCGCGTCGGAGTGCCCGAGGGCGCCGAGCTGACGGTCGGGAACGCCGTCGCCCGGACGCTACACTGACGTTCCCGCGCCCGTAGCTCAGGGGATAGAGCGCTGCCCTGCGGAGGCAGAGGTCGCACGTTCGAATCGTGCCGGGCGCATACCCCGGCGCGGATCCGGCGACGCTCGCGCGTCGCCATGACGATCCGCGCCGGACGGGTCTAGCTCACTGAGGGTTCCCGGTCGCTGCTGCGGCCCAAGCCAGCCGCAGCGGGTCGGTCGCTTGGTCGTCTGAGGAAGCTTTCGATTGCCAGCGCTGCTGCCGGCGGCAAGAGGATCAGCTGCGGTAGTTGATAGCGCCACGCGAACATCGTTGACGCGACGCTGCCTACGCACAGGACGAACCCGAGGGTCAGGAAGACTGCGGTGGGGGCTCGCAGGCCCGCGTGCTTTGCTCGGCCCAGGCCGAGCGCTCCCGCTAGTGCGATCAGGGCACACGCTGCCAGGATCGGCCCGGGCACATAGCCGAAGCGCTGGTACGTCTTCAGGAGCTCGGCGGCGCCCTCGTTCACCTTGCCGTCGGTCGGGCCGTGGACGTGACCCCTGGGCGGCTCTACCGTCCAGCCTCGCTGTTGGTTCGGGATCGGGAACTCCGTCTGGAACTGCCACTGCGAGACGCGGAACTCGCCTGTGCGCTCGTGCTTCGTCGGCGAGAACGTGAGGAGCGAGTCGCCGACCACGTTTCGGACGTACGTGACGGGCTGGCCGAGTACCGCGCGGCGCGCGAAGTCGCCCGCGACATCGTTTCTCGACTCGCCCGACGGCAGCTCGACGTCGTAGAGCGGCGAGCGCTGCGTCCAGAGGTACTGGTAGACCCACTCGAGCTCCTCGTACTCGCCCGGGCAGAGCGGACGCTCGTGGGCGGGTACGCTGAACTCGCCGCAGTCCACCCACTCGACGACGCGCCCGTAGAGGTAGCGGCCCGAGTAGTCGGTCAAGCCGAACGTCCCATTCGCGACCTTGAACGCGGACGCATAGGCGACGACCGGGAGGAGGAACGCCGCCGCGAGCGCCGCCGCCCGCACCGGCCGGAGTCGCAAGACGAGCACCGCCACCAGCACCGGAATCACGACGAGCAGCCCGACCGCGCGGGTCATGGCCGCCGCCGCGAAGAGACCTCCCGCCAGGACAGCAGCCGGAAGCGTGACCGGGCTGCGCCAGAGGAGCGCCGCGCAGCCCGCGACGATCGCAAACTCGAAGAGCGTGTCCGAGAGGACGTACTGCTCGACGTTCAGCTGGTAGGCGTCGAGGAGAACCGGCGCGCTCGCGAGAGCCGCGAGCCAGGCCCGGACCTCAAGGCGGACGAGCACCGCGTAGATCAGCACCGCCATCGCGAGGCCCAGCACGTGCTGGAGCAGGACCACGAGCGCGAAGTCGTCCCAGACGAGAAACGACGAGCGCAGGAAGAGCGAGTAGCCGAGCGGATGAAGCGACGGCAGGATCCAGCGCTCGGCGGCGTCCACGTAGCCCGGCGAGTCCGGGCTGAAGAGGGCCGGGCGGTACGCGAGGAGGGTCACGATCCGCAGCCCGACCCCGAGCGCCAGGAACGCGAGGAAGAGGGCATGGCGCCGCACCAGAGGGCCGAGCTCACTCCGCATCGCCGGAGTATCCCCGGCGCGGCCGGTCGGCAGCTCGACGCCTCGGTACGGTGACGAGGTGCGGATCTGCTCCCTCGTGCCCGGCGCTACGGAGATCCTGTTCGCGATCGGGCTGGGCGACCAGGTCGTCGGCGTAACGCACGAGTGCGACTGGCCGCCTGAGGCACAGGGGCTCCCTAAGGTAACCGCATCGCTTCTCCAGGGCGGGGACCTGACGAGCGCCGAGATCGATCGCGCGGTCTCCGAGGCAGCCGCAGACGGCAAGATGCTCTACGCGGTCGACGCGGACGTCTGGGCTGAGATCGAGGCTGACATCGTCGTCGCTCAGGAGCTTTGTGAGGTGTGCGCCGTCTCTCGCAAGGCGGTGGACGAGGCCGCCGCGGCCACGAAGCTCGATGTCGGTGTCCTCGACTATTCGCCGTCCACGCTCGAGGACGTCTTCGAGAGCATCGTGACGCTCGGGTCGTGGCTCGGGGCCGATGCCGCAGCTGCGGAGCTCGTGGCCGGAATGCGTGCCCGGGTCGAGCGTGTGCAGGGTGCGCTCGCCGGGATCGAGACCACGCCGCGCGTCTTCGTGTCCGAGTGGATCGAGCCGCCCTATGCGGCGGGGCACTGGGTTCCGGACATGGTCTCTCTCGCCGGTGGCACCGAGGTGGCCGGGATGTCGGGCGAGCCTTCACACAGGATGCGGTGGCCTGACGTGGCCGAGCTCGACCCCGAAGTTGTCGTTCTTGCACCGTGTGGCTTCGACCTCGACCGGACGCTCGAGGAGGTCGTCACGCTTGACGTGAGCGCACATCTCCTTGGCACGCGCGCTAGGCGCGAGAGCAGAGTCTTCGCAGTCGACGCCAACGGCTACTTCTCCCGCCCGGGCCCACGGCTGGTCGACGGCGTCGAGCTGCTCGCGTACCTACTGCACCCAGATTGCTACTCGGATCCCGGCATACCCTGGAGCCGCGTTCGTATGTAGGGGCCGGACTTGCCCGGCCCGCTGCGGGCGCGGTGTTTCCGCCCCTACGTAGAGCCCAGGTCGACCCAGACCTCGCCGTCTCGGAGCTCGGCGGAATAGCACCGCACCGGCTCCTCGCCGTGCAGGCACGCGCCGGTCTCGAGGTCGAAGCGCCAGCCGTGGAACGCGCAGACCAGTGTGGTGCCGAGTAGGTCGCCCTCGATGAGCGGATTCCCCGCGTGAGGACACCTCGCGTCGACGGCGAACACCTTGTCGCCCTGGCGGAACACCGCAATCGAACGTCCTTCGATCTCCACGACGGCGCGGTCGGTTCCGTCCAGCTCGAGGACGACAGGGCTCATCTACTCCTAGATTAGAGAGCGATGCCCCTCTACCTTCGCGAGGCAGACGTCGATGCGCTTCTCTCTCCGGCGGACGCCGTCGACGCCGTGGAGGCATGCTTCGCGCGCCTGGCGCGCGGCGTCGTCGAGACCAAGCCGCGGTACCGGATCGGTCTCGACGAAGGGCTCCTCCACGTCATGGGATCGGCGGATCTCGAGCTCGGCGTCGCCGGCCTGAAGACGTACGTCGGGTTCGAGGAAGGGGCTCGCTTCGTGGTGGCGCTCTTCGCTTCCGATCGGCCTGAGCTTCTCGCCCTCGTGGAGGCCAACCGGCTCGGGCAGCTGCGCACCGGCGCCGCAAGCGGGGTCGCTGCGAAGCACCTAGCCAGTTCGAGAGCGCGCAGTCTCGGCGTGCTTGGCTGCGGGTGGCAGGCCGAGAGCCAGGTGGACTGCATGAGGGCCGCGCTGCCTTCGCTCGAGCGTGTGGTCGTCTTCTGCCGAGACGAGAAGCGCCGTGTGAGTTTCTGCAAGCGCTTCGACGCCGAGCCGGCCGAGTACAACCGCGACGCAGCCGAGCAGGACGTCGTCGTCACCATCACGACGTCACGAGATCCCGTGCTCCGCGGCGAGTGGCTCCAGCCTGGGGCGCTCGTGTGCGCGGCGGGTGCGAACCGGATCGAAGCCCGCGAGCTCGACAACGCGGTCATCGAGCGGGCCGCGTTCGTCTGCTGCGACCTGAAGGAGCAGGCGCGACTCGAGGCAGGTGACCTTGCCGAGCCGGTCGAGCGGGGCGTCCTCGACTGGCTCGAGGTGCACGAGCTTGCGGAGGTCGTGGGCGGCGAGGTGGCGGGCCGCCAGAGCGATGACGACATCGTGCTCTTCAAGAGCCTCGGGATCGCAGCCGAGGATCTGGCCGTCGCGAAAGTGGTCTACGACCGCGCGCTGGAGGCGGGGCTCGGCACGAATCTGTAGGGGCGGGACTTGTCCCGCCCGCGGGTGACCGCAACCGGCTTCTGGTGGACGCGTCTGACCGGAACCGCTCCGCGGTTCCTCCATACGAATCGCGCGAACGACGGCGCAGTTCGCCCGGCCGCTCGCGCGGCCTCCAACACCGCGGCGCGATTCGCCCGACCGCTGCGCGGCCGCCCCGCTCTGCTACCCGGGATGTCTGGTTCGCGGCGAGGTAGCCGCTGTCCTTAAGAGCCGCGAACTCGTGCTTTGGCCATCTCGGCCGTGTCCTCGCCGATGGCGCGGATGACCTCCGGGCGCTCGAGCAGGCGGAGCCGCTGCTCCTCGTTGGCGCGGTTCTTCAGGTACGGGTCATCGAGGATGTCGTCGACGGAGCGACCGAGCTTGTGCTCGCGGATGACGTAACCAGCGAGGCTGTCCTCCTTGGACATCGAGCGCTGCCGCTCGCCCTCGCCCTCGCCGGCGTCGTCGTCGCGTCCGAAGAGTCGCTGAAGGAAACCCACGGCGACGATTGTATCCTGGCCGCGTGCACCGGGACTCCGAGTCCATGCGCTTCGCCGAACGCGTCGTGCACGGGGTCGGTGAGGACGGAGCCCGGGAGGAGATCGTGATCTGGATCGAACGCCGTCCCGGCGCGGTCTGGGCGGTCGGTCGCGCCATCGATCCGCGCAATCGCGTCCAGCAGCGCCCCAGGCCCGATGACTACGTTTTCCAGGGCTACGAGCTCGGCGATGCGCTCGAAGCCGCGAACGGCGCGCTGTCCGACGATCTCGAGATCTCGGCCGAGGAAGGGGTCAACGAGAACGTCGAGCCGTTCCGGGAGGAAGAGCTCCTGAAGCCGCTCGAGCGCTGGTTCTTCGGCCGGACCTAGTAGGAGGTCAGGTCACGCCGATCTGGCCCGCGAGCTCTCGCGGGAGGGCGTGCTCACGACCGTCGACGTCCACGGTCACCGGGCCGCCCGGTGCCTCGCTGCCGCGGACGACGAGCCGGCGGCCAGGCAGAAGCTCGAGACCCGCGAGGTAGCGGAGGAGAGCCGCGTCGCCGTCGGGGATCCGCCGCACGGTCGCCGCCTCTCCGGGCTCGAGCTCGTCGAGCTGGCGCAATGATCCCGGCTCGAGATTCAGCGCCGCGTCGGGGATCGGGTCGCCGTGCGGGTCGTGCGTCGGGAAGCCGAGCGCCAGATCGATCCGAGCCTCCAGCTCCTCGGAGATGACGTGCTCGAGGCGGTCCGCCTCGGCGTGGACGGCATCGATCCCGAGCCCGAGCGTCTCGGCGAGATAGACCTCGAGCAGCCGGTGGTGTCGAACGACCTCGAGCGCGATCTTCCGCCCGGCCTCTGTCAGCTCGGCCCCGCGATAGGGAGCGTGCTCCACGAGGCCGAGCACGGCGAGCTTCTTGACCATCGCAGTTGCTGACGACGGTGCGACAGCGAGGCTCTTCGCGATCGCCGTCGTCGTCGCGCGCTCGCCGGCCGCTTCGAGCTTGTAGATCTCCTTCAGGTAGTCCTGGATCGCCTCGCTGAGATCAGGTTTCGACACGGCTCAAAGTGTAGGGCGCGTTGTCGGGTCAAGCGCCGCCGAGACGCGCTACCCTCGGGCGCTTGCTGATCCGACTGGGACACAGCCCGGATCCGGACGACGCGTTCATGTTCTGGGGGTTGGAGGCCGGCGAGGTCGATACGCGCGGCTTCGAGTTCGAGCACGTCCTCCGCGACATCCAGACACTCAACGAGTGGGCGCTCGAGGGGCGACTGGAGGCGACCGCGATCTCGCTGCATGCCTATCCGTTCGTCCAGCAGCGCTATGTGATCCTCCCGCACGGGGCCAGCATGGGCTCCGGGTCGGGACCGGTGGTCGTGGCGCGCGAGCCGATGACGCCGGAGCGGCTTCTAGAGACGGAGATCCTCGTCCCCGGCCGGATGACCACGGCTTTCCTCGTCCTGCGGCTGTTCCTCGGCGGCGAGTTCTCGTATCGGGAAGCTCCCTATGAGCGGATCATGAACGCAGTGGCCTCCGGCGAGGCGGAGGCCGGGCTCGTCATCGGCGAGACCCAGCTCACCTTCGTGTCGGAGGGCCTTGGGCTTGTCGTCGACCTCGGGGAGTGGTGGCTCCTCGAAACGGGGCTTCCGCTTCCGCTCGGCATCAACGTGGCACGCCGAGACCTCGGTGAAGAGCCGCTCCGAGAGCTCTCCGAGGTGGTAGGCGACTCGATCGCCGCGGGACTCGACCATCGGTGCAAGGCGGTCGCCCACGCAGTCCAGCAGGGGCAGAGCGTGGACGAGGAGATCGCCGACCGATTCGTCAGCCTCTACGTGAACGAGCGGACTCAGGACTACGGGGACGAAGGCCGAGAGGCCGTGCGCGAGTTGCTGCTCCGTGGGCAGCGGGCCGGGGCGTTCGACGCTGTGCGCGTCGAGTTCGTCTGAGGGTCCCGGACGCGACTGCGTCCCACGGTCACCCTCCTAGAATCACTGGAATGGCGGAGGCGGTGATCCTTTCGGCGGTGCGAACGCCTGTCGGGCGGTACGGCGGCGCGCTGGCGGGGGAGCGGCCGGACGATCTCGCGGCCCTCGTCATCGGCGCCGCAGTCGAACGCTCGGGCGTTCCTCCCGGCGAGATCGAGGACGTGTACTTCGGGTGCGCCAATCAGGCAGGAGAGGACAACCGGAACGTCGCTCGCATGGCGGCGCTCCTGGCGGGCCTTCCGCAGGAGGTTGCAGGCGTAACCGTGAACCGGCTTTGCGCTTCGGGGCTCACAGCGGTCGTCTCCGCGTGCCAAGCGATCCGCTCCGGCGACGGCGACCTCTTCGTCGCCGGCGGCGTCGAGTCGATGACGCGCGCGCCTGTGGTGATGGCGAAGGCCGAGCAGCCGTTTGCGCGCGGCGACAGAACCGTCTGGGACACGACGCTCGGCTGGCGTTTTCCGAACCCGCGAATGGAGGAGATGTTCCCGCTCGAGTCCATGGGCGAGACCGGGGAGAACGTGGCCGAGCGCTGGTCGATCTCGCGCGAGGAGCAGGACGCGTTCGCGCTCCAGAGCCAACAGCGTCACGCAGCGGCGGTCGCGGCCGGTCGGTTCGCCGACGAGCTCGTAGCGGTCGGCGACATCGACGTCGACGAGCATCCGCGGCCAGAAACGACTGCGGAGAAGCTCGCGGCGCTCCGGCCGGCGTTTCGGGACGGCGGGACGGTCACGGCCGGAAACTCGAGCGGCCTGAACGACGGTGCAGCTGCACTCGTGATCGCGAGCGCGGAGCGAGCCGCGGAGCTCGGCGCGGGACCGCTCGGCCGCTTCGTGGCGAGCGCCGTGGCCGGCGTCGATCCGCGCGTCATGGGCATCGGCCCTATCCCGGCGGTCCGCAAGGTTCTCGCTCGCGCCGGGATCGAGTCGGGCCACCTCGACCTCGTCGAGCTCAACGAGGCCTTCGCCTCGCAGAGCCTTCAGGTAATCCGCGAGCTCAGCCTCGACCCGGAGCGCGTGAACGTGAACGGAGGCGCGATCGCGATCGGGCATCCACTCGGGATGAGCGGCGCGCGGCTCGTGGTCACGCTCCTGCACGAGCTGCGTCGGCGCGGCGGCCGGTACGGGCTCGCCACCCTGTGTGTAGGTGTGGGCCAGGGGCAGGCCGCGGTCTTCGAGCGGCCTTCGGAGCACGGCCGGTAGCTGGCGAGCTGCTGGTAGACCGGCCGGGCTCTCTTCTCCCGCCACCCTTCCCTGTCGCGTGCCCGCGCCGCCTTCCGCCGCACGCGCCCGGCGCCGTCCTTGCGGTGGATGAGTTGTCATGCTCTCGCCACGATTCCGTGACCCACACGTGCGGCTTTCCGAACTAGGATCGGCCCCAGGAGGGGGCCGATGGGGCCCCCAAGATCCGCGCCCGTGTAACTCATGGGCGCTAAGGTGCCGCCCGCAATGGCGGTGGCGGCGCAGCGGGAGTTCGGGCTTTTCATCGACGGCGCGACCGTCGAGCCGGCTTCCGGCGAGATCCGCGAACTGAGCGAGCCGGCGTCGGGTGAGCCGCTCGCCCGCGCGGCGATGGCCGGGCCTGAGGACGTCGACCGTGCCGTCGATGCAGCCCGCGCTGCGCTCGCAGGGCCGTGGGCCAAGACACCGCCGACCGAACGCTCGCGCCTCCTGCACGCGCTCGCCGACGCGATCCACGAGAACCGCAAGGAGCTCGCCGAGCTCGAGACGCGGAACGTCGGCAAAGCCCTCTCCTCCGCCAAGGCCGAGGTCGCGACCGCCGCGGAGAACTTCCGCTTCTTCGCGACCGCGATCGCGGCGATCGCGGGCCGCTCGCATCCCGTAGGCGGCTCCATCCTCCACTACTCGCTCAAGGAGCCCGTAGGCGTCTGCGGCCAGATCGTCCCGTGGAACTACCCGATCCTCATGGCCGCCTGGAAGCTCTCGCCGGCGCTCGCCGCGGGGTGCGCGGTTGTCCTGAAGCCCGATCCGGCCACGCCGTTGACCGCGCTTCGGCTGGCCGAGCTCGCGAGCGAGGTCGGCATCCCGCCGGGTGTCGTCAACGTCGTTCCCGGGGACGGCCCGGAAGTCGGGTCGCACCTCGTCTCCCACCCGGGTGTCGACAAGGTTGCGTTCACGGGCTCGACCCGGACCGGCGGCGAGATCATGCGCCTCTGCTCGGATCCGATCAAGCGCCTGACGCTCGAGCTCGGGGGCAAGAGCCCGAACCTCGTCTTTGCCGACGCCGATCTCGACGACGCGATCCCGAGCTCGGTCTACTCGATCTTCTACTCGGCGGGGCAGAGCTGCGAGGCGCGCTCCCGCATTCTCGTCGAGCAGTCTCTCTATGACGACTTCGTCGCCCGCTTCACAGACGCCGCGAGCCGGCTCAAGGTCGGCGATCCGCTCGAGCCGGAGACGCAGATGGGCTCACTCATCTCCGAGAGCCATCGGGAGAAGGTGCACGGCTTCGTCGAGAAGGGCCGAGGCGAAGGCGCTGAAGTCGTAAGCGGCGGTGCGTCTCCCGGCGGTGCAGGCGCGTTCTATCCGCCGACGGTCCTCGCCGGTGTCGACAGCCAGATGGTCGTCGCGCAGGAGGAGATCTTCGGGCCGGTCGTCACCGTCATCCCCTTCGAGGACGAGAAGGACGCCGCCCGAATCGCGAACGACACCAAGTACGGGCTCTTCGCCACCGTCTGGACGGCCGATCCAGGCCGGGGACACCGGCTCGCACGCCTCGTCAAGGCCGGGACGATCGGGATCAACATGCCCTATACGGCATTTCCCGGGATTCCGTTCGGTGGCTACAAACAGTCCGGATTCGGTCGCGAGCTCGGGGTCGAAACACTCGAGGCCTACCTCGAGGCGAAGAGCGTGCTCGTCTCGACAAGCTCGAGGCCGGCCAACCCCTTCGCGCTCTAGCGCCCGCGCAGGACGAGCAGGGCGCCGACGGCCAGGAGCGCCACCCCTGCGAGCCGCGTCGCGGTGACCGTGATGCGCTCGACGCCGAAGAGGCCGAACTGGTCGATGACGACTCCCATCACGAGCTGACCCGCGATCAGGAGCGCGATGGTCGCGAGCGCGCCGATCTGCGGCCCGGCGAAGGTGATCGTCCCGACGATGATCGCGCCGGCCACACCGCCGAGCCAAAGCCAGGCCGGAGCACGAAGCCCGTCGATCACTCCGCCGAACCCTGCGCGCGCCACGAGGACGATTCCGGCCAGGATCAGAGCCGACACGAAGATGTTGAACGCGGTCGCTTCGAGGGTTCCGATCCGCTCGCCGAACGCTCCGTTGATCGCGACCTGCGCCGCACCGGCAAGGCCGGCGAAAAGCGAAAGCGCGACTGCGTACGTGTTTCCGGACACGGCGCCCGAGCTTAGAGGCAGACCCGGCTCGCGGGCAGGTTTACACTCGGCGCATGGCGCTCCGCGAGCACACTGCTTCCGAGGCGATCGCCGCTGGACGCGACCGCTACGTCGCCCGTGGCGTCGCAACGCCGCCGCTGGTCGTTGCTCGCGCCGAGGGAGCACGCATCTGGGACGTCGACGGTCGCGAGTACATCGACTTCGCCGGAGGCCTCGGCTGTCAGAACGCCGGCCATGGCCCGCCGGCGGTTGTCGCGGCCATCCATGAGCAGGTCGACACCTTCCTCCATCAGTGCTTCATGGTCGGGATGTACGAGCCGTACGTCGAGGTCTGCCGCCGCCTCGCTGAGCTCTCGCCCTGCCGCGGCTCGGATCAGAAGTCGATCCTCCTGAACTCGGGAGCCGAGGCGATCGAGAACGCGGTCAAGATCGCACGCGCAGCCACTGGGCGCCCGGCTGTCGTCGTCTTCGACCGCGCATTCCACGGCCGCACGCTCCTGACGATGTCGATGACCAGCAAGGTCGCGTACAAGCAGGGCTTCGGGCCGTTCGCGCCCGAGGTCTACCGGGCGCCGGCTCCGTATCCCTATCGCGGCGTCACGACCGACGACGCGATCGCCGGGCTCGAGACGCTCTTCAAGGCCGAGGTGGATCCCGCGTCCGTCGCCTGTGTGGTTCTCGAACCGGTCCAGGGGGAAGGCGGGTTCATCGCGATGCCGGAGGACTTCCCGAAACGGCTGGCGGAGATCTGTGAGCGACACGGGATCCTCTACGTGGACGACGAGGTGCAGGCGGGGGTCGGCCGAACCGGCCCCGTTTGGGCGATCGAGCGCTTCGGCGTCGAACCGGATCTGCTCGTCTCGGGCAAGTCGCTCGGCGGCGGGCTGCCGCTCGCTGCAGTCACGGGCCGGGCCGAGGTCATGGACGCCGTCGCCCCGGGCGGGCTCGGCGGCACCTTCGGGGGAAACCCTGTCGCGTGCGCCGCGGCGGCCGTCGTGCTCGACGAGATTGCGACCCCCGAGTTTCGCGCGCGGGCCGAGGTGATCGGCGAGGCGGCCCGCGCCGCGCTCGACAGGATGGCGTCGCGTTTCACGCAGATCGGCGAGGTGCGCGGAATCGGGCCGATGCTTGCGCTCGAGCTCGTCGAAGATGCTGAAACGAAGGAGCCGGCCGGAGCGCTTGCGACGGCCACGGTGGCCGCGGCCAGGGAGCGCGGCCTCGTCATCCTCTCGTGCGGGCTCTACGGCAACGTCATCCGCCTGCTCGTTCCGCTCGTCGTCTCCGACGACGACCTGGCCAGAGGTTTCGAGCTCCTCGAGGAATCGCTCGCCACCGCGGGCGAACAGTCCGCCTAGATCGGCCGTCTAGGACGCAAGAGAGCCGTTAGCCTTCCGCCGCGAACGACGAGAGGGAGGCGATGGTCAGAGTCTTCGTGCTCTACGAGCGGGAGCCCGACCCAGAGCGGTACGAGGAACACGCTGCGCTGTGCCGGCGGGTCGAGGGTGGCGCCTTTCGGCACGGGAAAGTATTCGGCGCGCCGATGGGCGACCCGATCTACCACTACTACGCGGAGTGGGAGTTCCCGAGCATGGAAGCGTTTCGCGAGGCCTCGCGGACACCCGAGTTTGCCGTAACCGGCCGCGACGCCATGGAGCTCGGCGTTCCGTTCCACGTCCTCTTCGCCGAGATCGAGTGACAGAGCCCGATCGTCCAGCGGCGGTCGACCCGGCCGATCTCGGCTTCGAGCGGATCGTCTACGAGAAGACGCCGCCGCGGGCCACGATCACGCTGAACCGGCCCGAGGTCCTGAACGCGTTCGACTTCAGGATGCTGCGGGAGATCGCGCGCGCCGCCGAGGACGCGTCGTACGACGACTCGGTCCGGGTCGTGGTCGTCACGGGCGCGGGACGGGCGTTCTGCGTCGGTGCAGACCTGAAGTCGTGGTCGGCCGACTACCTCGGCGAGCCCGGCGAGTACTGGAAGTGGTTCGGGGCGTTCAAGGACATGCACGACCGGCTGCGCGAGATCGGCAAGCCGACGCTTGCGCGGATCAACGGGATCTGCGTCGGCGGCGGCAACGAGCTCCAGATGGCGTGCGACCTCTCGGTGCTGGTCGACGATGCGTTCATCCGCCACGTCGGGCCGGAGCACGGATCGGTACCGGCGGGCGGCGCGACGCAGTGGCTTCCGATCATGGTCGGCGACCGGCGCGCTCGCGAGATCCTCTTCCTCTGCGAGGAGATCCCGGCCGAGCGGGCGCTCGAGTGGGGGCTCGTGAACCGGGTCGTGCCGGCCGCGGAGCTCGATTCAACCGTGGACGAGCTCGTCGAGAAGCTCGCGGCGAAGCTCCCGCAAACCGTGCGCTACACCAAACAGCAGCTCAACTTCTGGCGTGATCTCGCCTGGCACAGCACCGTCGGCCACGCGCGCGACTGGCTTGCGCTCTCGATGGCGACCGAGGAGCCGAAGGCGGCCGTGCAGGCGTTCCTCGAGCGGAAACGACGTGACTGAGCTCTTCCAGCGGCTCGAGGACGACTGGGCGGCCATCGTCGCCAAACGAGATGTCGAGGTCGCCGAGTCGTTTCTCGCCGACGACTTCGTCTTGATGAGCGAGGGTGGTGTGGCGCCCGAGATGCCACGCGAAGCATGGCTACGCTCGCTCCCGTCGATCGACACGCGGTCGCTCGGCGCACGAGTGCTCGGCGTGCGGGAGTACGGCGACACGGCGATCGTCTGGGCGCGGCTCACCTGGGAGGCGCAAGCCGGCGCCCGCGATCTGAGTGGTGAGTACGCGGTGACCGACGTGTTCACGAGCGTCGACGGCCACTGGCGACCGTCTTGGCGCTCCTCAGTTCGGCTGGGAAGCTCATGAGCGTTCGAGTCGAGCGTGAGGAGCAGATCGCCGTCGTCACGCTCGACAGGCCGAAGCAGCTGAACGCTCTCTCGACTCAGCTCATGAACGAGCTCGTCGGCGCGCTCGAGGAACTCGACGCAGACCCAGACGTGCGCTGCATCGTCGTGGCCGGGAACGAGCGGGTCTTCGCGGCCGGCGCCGACATCGAAGAGATGGCGAACGCGACGGCGATGGAGATGCTGGCCCAGCGCCGCGTAGGTCAGTGGGACGCGATCCGCACGCTGCGAACGCCGCTCGTGGCGGCCGTCTCGGGCTGGTGCCTGGGCGGTGGGTGCGAGCTCGCGCTGGCGTGCGACCTGATCGTCGCCTCGGAGTCGGCGCGGTTCGGCCAACCGGAGACGGGTCTTGGGATCATCCCCGGCGCCGGCGGGACTCAGCGACTGACCCGGGCGGTCGGGAAGGCGAAGGCGATGGACGTGATCCTGACCGGCCGATTCCTCGACGCTCGCGAGGCGGAACGGGCCGGCCTCGTGGCGCGCGTCGTGGCGCGCGAGGCCTGGCTGTCGGAGGCCAAGGCCGTGGCGCGGGAGATCGCCGGCAAAGGGCCGGTCGCGCAGCAGCTCGCGAAGGCGGCGGTGAACCGGGCGTTCGACACCACGCTCGAGGTCGGCCTCGACTACGAGCGCAAGCAGCTCTACCTCGCCTTCGCATCAGACGATGCCCGCGAGGGTCTGACCGCGTTCACCGAGAAGCGCGACCCGAACTTCAAGGGTCGCTAGTCCCGAACGGCCATGCCCTGGGGACAGCCCCCAGGACGTGTCTGGGAGAGACGATCCCGCTCGGGTAGGCGTCAGACTGCGAGCTCGTCCGGAACGACCTCGATGTCCCGAGGTCGCTCGTCGCGCACGACTCGGAGTCGCACGGAGCGCCCGATGCGCTCGCCCGTCATGAGGCGCTGTAGGTCGCCCGCATCGACGGTCGCGGCGCCGTCGACGTCGAGGATCAGATCGGCCGGCCGCAGGCCGGCCCGCGCGGCGGGACTTCCGTCCACGACTTCGACGACCTCGACGCCTGCCTCACGGCCGGTCTCCCTGGCCAGACGCGGTGGCAGCGGCCTCGAGCCTCCGGCGATCCCGATGTAGGCCCGCCGGAATACCCCTTCGGCAATGAGCGCGCCGAGTATCGCTCGTGTCGTCGCATTGATCGGCACCGCCAGCCCGAGCCCCACCCCTGCCACCGCGGTGTTGACGCCGATGACCCGGCCCGTTCCGTCCGCGAGTGCACCACCCGAGTTGCCGGGGTTCAGCGCCGCGTCCGTCTGGATCACGTTCTCGACGATTCGGGTGGCGGATCCGGCCCGCGTCGGCAGGGAACGCCCAAGCGCCGAGACGACTCCGGCGGTGACCGAGCCGCCGAACCCGTGCGGGTTGCCGATCGCCACGACGAGCTGCCCGACGCGGAGATCCTCCGCGTCCCCAAGCTCCGCTGCCGTCAGCTCACGCGTATCTGCCCGAAGCACCGCGAGATCCGAGAGCGGATCCGAGCCGACCACCTCGAACTCGCAGTCCCGTCCGTCGGAGAAGGACGCGCGGCCAGCTCGAGCGCGTGCGACCACATGGGCGGAAGTGAGCATCAGCCCGTCCGGCGCGACGACGACTGCGCTCCCGCCTCCCTCGAGCCGGCGTCCGCCGCGCACGCGTCGCGCCACCCTCAGGCTCGCCACCGCGCGCGACAGACGCCCGGCCACCCGGGTCACGACGCGTGAGTACGCATCCAGCGCTTCGGCGTCGTCCGGCTGCCCCGCCTCGCCATCCCTTCGCTCCGGCCCGAGCACCGCGTCCACGAACAGAAGCTCACTCACGCTGGCAAGCTAGCACCGCACATTCGAGCTGCCGTGAGGTGGGAGGGAGGGGTATGGCCGAGGTCGAGACGAGGCGCGACGGGGCCGTTTTGACGATCACGTTGAATCGCCCGGACGTTCTGAATGCGTTCAACGCCGCCATGCACGAGGCGCTCGCCGCCGCGCTGAAGGACGCGCGCGATGCCGAGATCAGAGCGGTCGTCCTCACGGGCGCCGGCCGCGGCTTCTGCGTCGGCCAGGACCTGAAGGAGTTCTCCGGCGGCCCCGGAGATATCGCCACCCGCCTGCGCCATCAGTACCACCCGAACGTCCTTGCAATCAGGGCACTCGAGAAGCCGGTCTTCGCGGCCGTGAACGGGCCGGCCGCCGGCGCCGGGCTCTCCTTCGCCCTTGCCTGCGACCTCCGACTCGCCGCCGACACCGCGAGCTTCGTCCCCGCGTTCGTGAACGTCGGGCTGGTACCCGACTCAGGAGGCACGTTCTTCGCCGTGCGCCTGCTCGGGCAGGCCCGCGCGTTCGAATGGCTGACCTCGGGCCGGAAGCTCTCAGCCGCCGAGGCGCACGCCTGGGGGCTTGTCTCGGAGGTCGTCGAAGCTGACGTGCTCCCGACTCGAGCGGCCGAGCTTGCCGCGAGCCTTGCAGCCATGCCGACCAAGGGCATCGGCATGACGAAACGTCTTCTCGACGGGGCACTCCCCAGGACGCTGGCTGAGCAGCTCGAGCTCGAGGCGCAGCTTCAGGCGGTGGCGACAGAGAGCGAGGACTTTGCCGAAGGCGTTGCCTCGTTCCTCGAGAAGCGGGCACCCGAGTTTCGCGGGCGCTAGCGGCCGTCGAGCGGTCTAGGAGCTTCGAGCTCCGTCGCCCGGCCCTGCCCGGCGCCTTGACGGCGCTGGCCGAGGTCGGAGGGCTGTGCGGCTCTGCGGCGTTCGCCGACCAGCCCTGCACGACCGGCGTGGCGGACTCGTCAATGCTGCCGAGGCTCGCGCCGGCGCCGCTCAAGGCGAGCGCCAGGACGCAGAAGTACGTGAGGATGCCGCGGCTCCATCGCACCCACTTAGCGAACCGGAGCCGAACCCGCTCGTCTTTCGCGGAGTCGCGGCGACGCGTCTCCCCGATTCAGGTGAAGCTGGCTTGTCGGGTTTGACGAAATAGCCGTTGTGTCGCCCGGTCGCGCTGATCGTCCCGAGGCGGCGTCCTCAGTCGTACGCATCCGCGTCCAGAATCCAGGGTACGAACACTCCCTGCGTCCTTGCGCGGAGAGTGGACGCGCAGGCGTGCGCCCAGGCAACGAAGACCATTTCGCCAAACCCTCCTAGACGGATGCGCCCGGGTCGCCCCAGGTGTGCCAGCGCTCGACAGTGGCGACCACGGTCGTGCCCCG
Source organism: uncultured Actinomycetes bacterium (assembly GCA_963733135.1). Lineage (GTDB taxonomy): Bacteria > Actinomycetota > Thermoleophilia > Gaiellales > Gaiellaceae > CAVTBX01. Next base: position 106,076 of record CAVTBX010000003.1, on the reverse strand, counting down.
GTACGACCTGTCCTCGTACGGCTCGCCGAGGTAACGCTGCGAGAGCGCGTCGATGTCGGCCAGGTCTGGGTCGTCGCGGTACTCGACCGCTCGGCCGAGGAGCGAGACGTGCTCGTACCAGTCTTCGCCGAGGACGCTGAGCGCCACGCGCGGGTCGTTCTGAAGGTTCCGAAGGCGAGGGCCGTCCGAAGACATCGAGATCGTGAATCTCCCCTCGGCCCAGTCGAACCAGCACGGCGTGGTGACCGGCGCGCCTTGGGGAGTCACCGTGCCGACGATGGCGACGCGAGGCGCCTGAAGAAAGCGGTCGAGCTCCGGCGGTAGAGGCGCTTGCGGCACGAAGCGACCCTATCGCCGCCGCTCTTGCAACGGGATGTGGGAAGCAGCGATGATCGCGCCGGGACGAGACGAGACGCGAGGAGGAGCCATGCCGCGAGGGAGACTCATGTTCCATGCCATGTCGCCACCGGATCCGGACTGGCTCAGGGATCCCGAAGACCATGTCCGCCAGGTCATGAAGAAGCACGGGGCCGAGTACCAGGAGGGGTCGCTCGACTTCTCGCTGGATGGGCGGATTGGGTATTGCCTCTTCAACAGCTTCGAGCCGAGCGGCGATGACCCTGGGACCAGCTTCTACGGCTTCGCCGAGGAGCTCGACGGGATCGATGTGACGCTCCACATCAGCCTGGAGGTCTGGCGCCAGCGATTCGGAGGAGACGGAGCAACCCAGGTGTCCTAGCCGGCGTGGAGCGCCGTCGCCTCACGGACGTACGCGGCCGCTCCGAGCAACCGAGACAGCGCCAGGGCGCGCTCCAAGCCACCGGCCGGAGCCTCCGACGAGTGAGCTGAACGGAGGAGGACGAAGGCTTCGTCCGGCACCGAGCCGATTGCGCGGTAGACGCGAGCTGCCTCGGCGTGACGTCCTTTCACGACGGCGATCGCGGCCTCCACCCACCGGCTCGTTCCCTCGAGCCTCATGAGCGCCCGGAGAACGGTGTCCTCGTCTCGGATGCCGTGCAGTGCGAACGCAAGGTCGCCCAGCCAGTACGAGGACGCGATGCTCCCAGGCCAGAGCTCGAGAATCTCGGCGACGTAGCCCGCGGTCTCGTCAGTCGAGCCGGTCGTCGCCCGAAGGCGGGCCTGGAGCGCTAACGCGGGAACCAGCATCTCCGGATAACGCGCCCGTCGGCCGAGCTCGAGGCTGCGTTCTGCGTCCTCGAGCGCACCCTCGGGATCGTCGCGTGCGGCGCGGATCCGGCTTCGGAGGAGCCGGGCGTCCTGCTCGATCGAGGTCGGCGTCCCGGCGGCGGCATCTGCGACGACACCATCGGCGAGCTCAAGGGCGACGTCCCAGGAACCCAGCCAGTAGTGCTCGTAGATGCGCTCGGCGTCGAACCAACGGATCCTGTCGACGTCGCCGTACCGGCTCGCCGCCGCCCGGCCGCGCTCATATTGAGTGAAGGCGCGACTGAGCTCGCCAGCCTCGACCAGAGCGTTTCCGAGGTTCGCATACCCTCTCACGCTCTCGATCGAGTTGATCTTCACGGCGAGCTCGATGCTCTGCTCAAGATCTACAAGGCCGGTGGAATCGCCGCTCCTCGTGCGGGCCAGGCCGACCGTAGCGAGGACGTGGGCTCGGAGCTCGGAGGTGCCGAGCTCCTCGACCATCGCCAGCGCCTCGAGACCGAGCCGGATCGCTGCGGAATGCTCTCCGTGGATCATGAGGAAACGGGCGAGATTTGCGACCACATAGGCCTTCGCGTGCGAAGGAGGCGATTCGGCGAGTAGAGCAGCGGCCTCCTCGAGATGTGTGAGTGCATGCGGGTCGCCTCGTGTCCAGAGCAGCTCCCCGAGCAACACGTTCGCCTCCGCGGCCTCCGCCGTACGACCTTGCGAGAGGAAGCCCTCCCGTGCTTCGGTCAAGGTCTCGAGCCCGCCTACCTCCGAGTGGAGCTGCGCCTCTCCCAGACGGAAGATGAGGTTCAGCCGCTCCGGGTCGTTCCCAGGCCAGAGCTCCAACGAGTCGGCATAGAACGTCGCGGCCTTCGCGAATGCGTTCAGGGAGACGGCTCGGTCGCCGACGTCTCGAAGCGCGAAACGGGTTCGCTCCTCTAGCGTCTCGGTCTCCTGACGTGCGGCCCGGGCGAATCCAAGCGCAGTTGCATAGTGGTGGGCGAGCATCTCGGCCTTATCCTCGGATCGCTCGGGCGAGAGGGTTTCGAACCACTGGGCGGCCCGCCGGTGCTTCTCGGCTCGGATAGAGCGTGGAACCTGCCCGTAGGCGACGTCTCGGACGAGGACGTGGCAGAAGGCGAGCTGGGATTCGTCTCGGACGATCGAGTCGCGCTCGCGACGCACGAGCTGCTTTCGCTCCAAGCCCTCGAGGAGTCGCTCGCTGGCCTCCGATTCGTGTCCTCCGACCGCGGCCAGCGCGCCGAGCCAGAAGCCCCTCCCGATCACCGCCGCATCCTGAAGGAGAAGCTTCTGGTCGTCGGGAAGCATGTCGAGGCGGGCAGCGATGATTGCGTGCACCGAATCGGGCAGCGGCAGCTCGGGCTCTGTGAGCCGCCAGGAACCATCCGTGTCCTCGAGGCGGCCACGGTCGACCAGCATCCGGATGAACTCCTCTGCGTACAGCGGGTTGCCGGCCGCGCGCTTGACGAGGGGTGCGAGCAGCTCCGAGGGGGCGCTTGCGCTCCCAAGAACGTCGGCGACGACCGCCTCTGTCTCGCCGTCGGTGAGTGGGCCGAGCTCGACGAGGGTCACCCGCTCGCCTCGCTCCGGCCAGTCGGGGCGCCGTTCGAGGAGTTCGAGGCGACAGGTCGCGACCATGAGGAGCCTTCCTCGGAAGCGCCTCGCAAGGTGATCCGCGATGAAGTCCAGGAGCCCGTCGTCCGCCCAGTGCAGGTCCTCGAACACCAAGACGAGCGGTCTCTTCTCCGCGATCCCCTCGAGGAAGCGCCGCCACGCAGAGAACGCTTCGAATCGAAAGTCGCCGCGGAGCTCCCGCGAACCCTCGAGGCCGGCGAGGGGTGCAAGGTGATCCTCGGCCCAGCGAGCGTCGTCCGCGTCCCTGACCGCGTCGTGCACGGCGAGACGGAGCTTGTCCCGAACCGTCGCCGTCGAGTCACTGGCGAGGACGCCGGCCTGAGCCTTCACGATCTCGGCGAGTGCCCAGTAGGTGGCTCCATCGCCGTATGGGAGCGAGCGGCCCTGGCGCCAGAAGAAGAAGTCGTCGCTCTCGTCGAGGTGCCGGAAGAGCTCTCCCACGAGACGGGACTTGCCGATTCCAGGAGGTCCCGACAGGACAACGAGGCGTGGGTTGCCACCCTTGGCCTCCTCGAGCGCGTCGGTCAGTGCTTCGAGCTCGTGCTCTCTACCGACGAGTCGGCGCCGGAGTGTGGGGCGGTCGGCGCCGGTTCGCGCCCGGGGCGCGACCACTTCCCACGCAGCTATCGGCTCGCTCTTCCCGCGGGCCTCGACCGCGGGCGCCACCCGGAAATCGATCTGGCCGCGCGTGGCCTCATGGGTTCGCCGGTCGACGAGGATTCCGCCGATGGGGGCATGGCTCTGGAGGCGGGCCGCGGTGTTGACGACGTCGCCGTGAGCCATTGCCTCTCCCGCGTGAGGACGAGCGCCCCGGGCCACGATGACCTCTCCGGTCGTGATGCCGACGCGCACGTGGAGATCGGAGAGCAGACCAGTTTCGCGCATACGCGCCATCGCCTGACACACCGCGTATCCCGCGCGGACGGCGCGCTCGGGATCGTCCTCGTGTGCTGCCGGCGCGCCGAACAGCGCCATGACCGCATCCCCGATGAACTTCTCGACCGTGCCTCCGTAACGGACGAGTTGCGCGCGAACGGTCTCGTAGTACGGGTCGAGAATGCTTCGGACGTCTTCCGGATCGAGCTGTTCTGACATCGCGGTGAAGCCGACGAGGTCGACGAACAGCACGCTGACGACCTTGCGCTCGGACGGGCTCTGCGGTCGTGCGAGCTCTGACCCGCATCGGTTGCAGTACGCGGCAGGCTCAGGATTGTCGGAGCCGCATGCCTGGCATGTCAGGGTCATCGCCGCTCGCCGACCTTCGTCGCGGATTGTTCGAGAGTCGCACCCGTCGGGCGCGAAGTCAAAGGAGCGCTAGACGGTCTTGAACTGCTCGTACGGCTGGCGGCAGCTCGCGCAGTAGCGAATCGAGCGACACGGCGTCGGGCCGAAGATGTTCTCGAGCTGAGTCTCGGTCGAGCCGCAATAGGGGCAGCGGAACGCGCCGGTCTGGAGCTGAACGAGCTGCACCGGGCCTGTCTCGCGCGGCGTGGGCGGGGCGAAGCCCGACTCACGGAGCTTCTCGCGCCCCTCGGGCGTGATCCGGTCGGTCGTCCAGGGGTCGTCGTTCACGACCTCGACCTCTGGCTCGGCGCCGAGCTCCCGGATCGCCTCAGCCATCCGGTCTCGCATCGCCTCGAGCGCGGGGCAGCCGAGCATCGTCGGCGTGAACTCGACGCGCACTCGGTCACCGGCGACGTCGACCGTTCGCACGACTCCGAGGTCGACGACCGAGATCGCCGGGATCTCGGGATCTGGCACGTCGGCGAGGGCGTCCCAGACGCGTTCGGGGGTTACCACGTCGCCCCCGGCGCGGAGCGGCGGACGCTCGTCATCTCATCCCAGAGCGCCGGCCAGTCGTCTACGTGCGAGCGCCGCTCGACGGCCTCGACCGGCTTGCGCTCGAGACGCCGTGAGAGTTCGGCACGTTCATCACCGTCGAGCAGCCCGAGCGCGTACGGCCAGAGCTCCTCGACGGCGGTCCGGAAGCGCGGCTCGTCGCGCAGCCGTTCGGCCCACATCTCGGCGTGCATCCGGTGGTAGGCCTCCTCGCGCTCCATCCTCTCCGCGAGGCCCGACAGCGCGGGATCGGCCGCATTCTTGAGTCCCTGGACTCGGATCGCGTCAGCGGTCTCGTAGAGGTAGCGCCGCGCAATCGTCCCGGCCCAGTCGTGGACGAGGCGAAGCTCCACGAACGGCGCCGACCGGTACTCGTCCGGCGCCCGGTCGAACGCGAGCTCGTCCGGTGTGGTCCCGAGCTCGGCGGCGGCGAGCTCATAGAGCGCGCGAGCGTGCCCGATCTCGCCCTGCGCGATCGACGAGAGCGCCACGTCCTCCTCGAGGAACGGCGCGATGCCCGTCCACTCGGAGTCGCGCCAGCCGAGGACGAGCTCGTCGTCTGCCATTGCGAGTAGGAGGTCAGTCTGCGGCGGTGCCTGCGCGCTCACGGGCCTCCCTCAGTTTCTGCTTCAGCGAATAGCCGTCGACCCTGCGGTAGTCGCGGTCGAAGACATCGGCCACGTACGGATCCTGCACCTCGAGGATCTCGTCACGCGGGACGACCCAGAGCGCCACCGACTCCTTGCGCCGTCCGTAGAACTCCGTCGCGTAGGCCTCGGCGAACGCGCGGTCAGGCGCCTCGAGCGCGCCGCCGTGCTGGAAGGGTGCGCCGGCGCGTTCCTGCCGGAAGACCTCCCAGATCACGCGGCCTCGGCGAGCATCATGTCCCGCACCCACTCGGTCTCCTCGCGCGACCTGCGACGGAACTCGAGCCGGTCGGCGCTCCGCGGGCCGTGGCCGGTAACGACCTCCTTGAGCTCCTCCCAGTCCGGCTCCGAGTAGTGCCAGCGGTCGGACTCCTCGTCCTTCCGGAGCTCCGGGTCGGGGACGGTGAGGCCGAGCTCCCAGACCTGCGGCACGTAGCCGTCCAGGAACTGCTGGCGCGCGTCCTCATTGGCCTGGCTCTTGATTCGCCACTCGACCATCGGGTCGTCCTCAGCCGGAATCTGCGTCCCGTGGAACGTCATGAGTGGCCCCCACCAGCGGTTGAGCGCCTCCTGGACGAGCTCGCGCTGCTCGTCGGTGCCGTTCATCATCGCGAGGATCGTGTCGCGGCCGTGCAGGATGTGGAACGACTCCTCCCAGCAGATCTTCTTCATGATCCGCGCGTACGGTGCGTAGGAGCACTTGAGGAGCGCCTTCTGCGAGATGATCGCCGCCGCGTCGACGAGCCAGGCGATGACGCCGACGTCGCCCCAGGTCTTCGTCGGGTAGTGGAAGACGTTGTGGAACTTCGTCTTGCCGTCGATCAGGTCCTCGAGGCTCTGGTCGCGCGGCTTGCCGAGGTCCTCGACGACCCGGTAGATGAGCTGCGCGTGGCCGACCTCGTCCTGCACCTTCGCAGTCAGTGCGAGCTTCCGCTGGAGCGTCGGCGCGCGCAGGATCCACTCGCGCTCCGGCAGGACGCCCATGAGCTCTGAGTTGCCGTGCATCTCGATGAACTTCACGAGGCGCGTTCGATACTCGTCAGGCATCCAGTCACCTGTCTCGACCTGGCCCCCCGCCTGGACATGTCGCTTGAACTCGGCCTCGCGGCTCATTCCCTCGCCTCCCAACCGAACGGTCGTTAGGGTTCCATCGTACCGATGACTGCCCGCAAGGAAGAGCTTTCACGCCACGCGGCCCGGCTCTTTGCCGAGCGCGGCTACCACGGCACATCGATCGGGCAGCTGGCCGGGGCTCTCGGTGTCCAGAAGGGCTCACTGTATTCCCACATCGCCGGCAAGCAGGAGCTCCTGCACGAGGCGATGCGGACCGGCGCGCGGGCGTTCCACGGCGCACTCGACGAGATCGACGAGTCGCTGCCGGCCGTCGAGAAGCTCCGGCTCGCGCTGCGCGCGCATCTCAGGATCGTCGCCGAGCAGCTCGAGATCGCGACCGTCTTCGTCCAGGAGTGGCGCTACCTGGAGGATGAGCGGCGCGACGAGGTCGTGGCCGAGCGCCGGCGCTACGAAGAGCGGATACGCAGCCTCTTCCGCGAGGGCCGCGACCAGGGCGAGCTGCGCTCCGACCTCGACGAGGACGCCGCCGCGCTCGTCTTCCTCTCGGCGGCCAACTGGGCCTACACCTGGCTGCGCCCGGGTGCCGACACGGATGAGCTCGCCGATCGGTTCTGGGCGCTCCTTGTGGACGGGGTGCGCGGCTACTCGACGCCTGCATAGGCCGGTGGTCTCGTACGCTGCCGACCGTGGCTGCGGTACTCATCGTCAACCCGCACGCGAGTCGGGTGACGCCTGAGATCGTCGCCGCCGTCGAGCGTGAGCTGGGTGAGGTCGAGACGCTACTCACGGAGCGACCCGGACACGCCACCGAGCTCGCCCTGGCCGTCGGTGGCCGGGCGGACAGGCTCTACGTCCTGTCTGGGGACGGTGGGTTCAACGAGGTCGTGAACGGGCTCGTGGAGGACATCGAGGTCGGATTCCTACCCGGAGGTGGGACGAGCGTCCTGCCCCGTGCCCTCGGCATGCCCAGAGACCCGGTGGAAGCAGCGCGTGCGCTGGCGCATTCGACCCGCACGCGCCGCATCTCACTAGGCCGTGTCACGGGCCCAAGTAACAGTCTGTTACTTGACCGAGGGCGCCGCTTCACGTTCTCGGCCGGGCTCGGGCTGGACGCCGCCCTCGTGCGCGCTGTCAACGACCTTGGGCGGAAGCCCGACGGGAGCCGGCCGGGCGACCTCGAGTTCACGCGGGAGCTCGGGCGCCTGTTGGCCCAGCGACGGGGACGCTTCAGGCCGGCCCTGACCGTCCTCGGGCGCGGGCGCGCCGCGTTCGCGCTCGTCGCCAACTGCGACCCGTACAGCTATGTCGGTCGGCGGGCGCTTCGGGTCGCGCCTCGCGCGCTGCTTCGAGCTCGGCCTCGACCTCGTCGCGCCCTCGTGACGTGCGAGCTCGGGATCTGCCGCGGCTGGCTTGGTGGGCGCTCGTCCGGCCCGGGCAGATGCGATCGCGGGACACCCTCACGATCCACGACGCCGACTCCATCGAGATCGAGTGCGACGGGCCGACGCCACTCCAGGTCGATGGCGAGGACCTTGGGGACGTCACTGCCGCGCGGTTCGAGGCCGAGCGCGATGCCTTGAGAGTCGTCACCGTGGGTATAGATTCCGCGTGACCCAGGTGGCGGCTGCCGAGTCCGACCTTCGCACGGTGATCGGGGACGGAGAGTCCGTTCCCGACGGCGAGGTCGCCGGACTCTCCGAGACTGATCTGCTCGAGCTCTACCGGAGCATGGCCTTGCTCCGCGTCTACGACGAGCGCTCGGTCGTCTACCACCGCCAAGGGCGGATCGGGACGTACGCGATCTACTGGGGCCACGAGGCGATCCAGGCCGGTTCCGTCCATGCTCTCGGCGACGAAGACTGGATCTTCCCGTCCTATCGGGAGTCGGCGATCGGGCTCCTGCGCGGGTTGCCGGCCGAGACGATTCTCTCCTGGTGGCGCGGGCATCCGGCCGGCTGGTGGAATCCGGCCGAGTTCCGCCTGGCGTCCATCGCCGTGCCGATCGCGACGCACATCCCGCATGCGGTCGGCCTGGCCTGGGGCAAGAAGCTCCGCGGCGAGACGACGTGCGCGATCGCCTACTTCGGCGACGGCGCCACCTCGGAGGGCGCGTTCCACGAGGGAGCGAACTTCGCGGCCGTGATGGATGCGCCGGCGATCTTGCTCTGCAACAACAACGGCTGGGCGATCTCGACGCCGCTCGAGGCACAGACGCGCGCGGAGACGCTGGCCGCCAAGGCCGCGGGGTACGGCATGCCGGGCGTCCGAGTCGACGGGGGCGACGTGCTGGCCGTCTTCGAGGCGACGCGGGACGCCGCGGTGCGGGCGCGTGCGGGCGAAGGACCGACCTTCATCGAGGCCGTGACGTACCGGATGGCGCCACACGCGACCGCCGACGACCCGAGCGCGTACATCGACGCGGAGCGGGTCGAGAGCGAGCGCGAGAACGAGTGTCTGGGACGCTTCGAGCGCTACCTCCGCCGTGCGGGAATCCTCGACGACGCGTTCGTCCAGGAGGCACGCGACGAGGCGCTCGGGCTCGTGCGGGCTGGCATCCAGGCCGCCGAAGCGCTGCCGCCGCCCGATCCCGAGCTTGTCTTCACGCACGCGTACGCCGAACCGCCGCCGGGGTTCCGCGATGGCTAGCCGCACGCTCGTCGAGGCCGTCAACGACGCGCTCCGCGTTGAGATGGAGCGCGACGACGACGTCATGGTCATGGGCGAGGACGTCGGTCGGGCCGGCGGCGTCTTCCGCGCAACGGCCGGGCTTCTCGACCGCTTCGGCGAAAAGCGCTGCGTCGACACGCCCCTCGCGGAGGCCGGGATCCTCGGCACTGCTGTCGGCCTAGCGATGGCGGGCTGGCGGCCGGTGTGCGAGATGCAGTACGACGCCTTCTCCTACCCGTGCCTCGACCAGCTCATCTGCCACGTCGGCCGGTATCGCTGGCGGACGGGCGGGAAGATGGAGTTTCCGATCACGGTGCGGATGCCGTACGGAGGCGGGGTGCGGGCGCCCGAGCTCCACGAGGATTCACCGGAGACCTACTACGTGCATACGCCCGGTGTGAAGGTGGCGGTTCCGTCGACGCCGGCGGACGCGAAGGGGCTGCTCGCCGCCGCGATTCGCTCGGCGGACCCGGTCGTCGTCCTCGAGCCAAAACTCCTGTACCGGACGGCCCGCGAGGACGTCCCCGACGGAGAGCACGTGGTTTCGCTCGGCGAGGCGCGCGTCGTGGAGGAAGGCGACGACGTGACGCTCGTCGCCTACGGGTCGATGGTGCATGTGGCCCGCAAGGCCGCTGCCGAGCTCGATGCGAGCGCCGAGGTGATCGATCTACGGACGCTGAAACCGCTCGACGAAGACACCGTCCTCGCTTCGGCGGCCAAGACCGGCCGCGTGGTGATCGTCCAGGAAGCTCCCCGGGTGTGCGGGTTCGCTGCGGAGGTCGCTGCCGTCCTCGCCGAGAAGGCGATCCTCGATCTCCGGGCGCCGGTGAAGCGCGTGACGGGGTACGACGTGCCGTATCCGTACTGGACGATCGAGGACGCGTACATGCCGTCGGTGGAGCGCGTCGTGCGCGCGTCGCGCGAGCTCCTCGAGTTCTAGGGGGTTTGGCGGAAAAGTCGTTGTGCCGCCGGGCTGTGCTGCTCGCCCCGAGGCAGCGTCCTCAGTCGCGCCCGTACCTCACGGTACGAACGCTCCCTGCGTCCTTGCCTCGAAGCGAGCAGCACAGCCCGACAACGAAGGCCCTTCCGCCAAACCCCCTAGGAGCCCGGTCGGGCGGGGCATGCCTCGCCCCTACACTGCGGCCCGTGGCGTACGAGTTCAAGCTTCCGGACCTCGGAGAGGGGGTCGCCGAGGGGGAGATCGCGCGCTGGCTCGTCGAGGTCGGGCAGGAGGTCTCCGAGGACGATCCGCTCGTCGAGATCCAGACCGACAAGACCACGGTCGAGATCCCTTCGCCGGCCGAGGGCGTCGTCGCGCGAATCCTCGTGGCGGAAGGCCAGCAGGTGCCCGTCGGAACGCCGTTGGTCGTGATCGGCGACGGCGACGTGCCCGAGCGTCCGGCCGACGAGCCGCGCGAGCCGGCCGCGGACGCGACACCGGCCCAGAAGGACCGACCCGGGGCCAGGCCCAAGGACGTGTCCAGGCGACTCCGCTCGTCCGCCGGATCGCGACCAAGGCGGGCGTGGAGCTCGCATCCGTTCGGGGATCGGGGCCTGGCGGCCGGATCACCGAGGAGGACGTGCGAGCGGCGGCGGCCACGACTCAAACGGACGAGGCCCGGGGACAGGCACCAGGACGTGGCCCGGAGAGACGCGTCCCGCTCCGGGGTGTCCGGCGCCTGATTGCCGAGCACCTCACGCAGGCGCACCGCGAGGTGCCCGGCGTCACCGTGGTCGAGGAGTGCGACCTGACGACGCTCTCGGACGCGCGCGACGAGCTCTCGTACGTCGCGTACCTGTTGGCCGCGACCGTCGAGGGCCTCAAAGCCGTGCCCGAGCTGAACGCCCGCCTCGACGGCGAGGAGATCGTCTTCCTTGAGCGCTACGACCTCGGGGTCGCCGTTCAGACCGACGAGGGGCTGGTGGTGCCGGTGCTCCGCGAGGCGGATGCGAAGAGCCTCGAGGAGCTCGACGCCGAAGCGCGCCGCCTCGCCGAGAGCGCGCGTTCAGGGACGCTGAAGCCCGAGGAGCTGCGCGGCTCGACCTTCACGGTCACGAGCGCGGGCCGCCTCGGTGGCCTCTTCGCCACGCCGCTCGTCAATTACCCCGAGGTCGGGATTCTCGGCCTGCACCGGGTCGCCGAGCGCCCGGCTGTCTTCGAAGGCGAGATCGTCGTCCGGAGGATCGGCTGGCTGTCGTGCACGTTCGACCACCGCGTGGTCGACGGCAGTCGGGCGTCCGAGTTCCTCCTCGCCGTGATCGACCGGCTCGAGAACCCCGCGACGTAGGCGCCTTCTATGCGGCGGCCGGCGAGGCCTTGGCCAGATGCGGGTCGAGCATCCGCTCGATCTGCGGCGCGCTGACTCGACCCTCGAGCCGGGCGACCGGGCGACGATCTTTGATGAGGACGAGCGCCGGTGCCTCCTCGATCGCAAAGCGCTGGGCCCACTCCGGTGAAGCCGTGATGTCGATACGCGAGATGCGCAGGCGGTCGCGTTCCTTCCGAGCCAGATGAGCCAAGAGGCTCTCCATCCGCCGCGCTGGGCCGGATGTGGCTTTGGTGAAGAAGAGGAGCGTCGGAAGAGCTGTCTCAGTCATGTGACTCCCGGGGAGGAAACTTCAAGTTCTGGAAGTCTTTACCACCTAGGCCGGAAACCTAAACCTGGCCAGGCTTTCAGGCGCGCTCGTTGCGTCGGCTGCCACGGTCGATGGGCGCTGGCAGAGGCAGGTACTGCACGCTCGGGCGTCGGCCGCCTGCCTGGGGGAAGAGGCTCATGAACGCGAACGCTTCCTGCGGAACGCCCGCCTTCACCGGGAGGTCGAGCCCTTCCGCCTCCGCGAACGTGATCGGATCGTCGTGCGTGTAATGACCGCCGGCGAGCTGCTCGGCGAGCGTCTCAGCCCGTTCGGGGTCGAGTCTGCGGGCCAGGAGGCCGCGCACGACCTCCTTCATGTGTCGCACCGCCTTCTCGGCGACGTCGGCCATGATGAGCGTGCGATCGTCGAGGCGATCGAGGGGCTTCCGCTGCGCGACTCGGACGATCGAAGCTGCGGGCATGTCGCCGAGCTGCGGGTCGACCGGCCCGAGCACCGCGGCGGGATCCATCAGGATCTCGTCGGCTGCGAGCGCGAGGAGCGTCCCGCCGGACATCGCGTAGTGCGGAACGATCACCGTCACCTTGCCGAGGTGGTCGCGGAGCGCGTAGGCGATCTGCTCGGAGGCGAGGACGAGCCCGCCCGGCGTGTGGAGCAGGAGGTCGATCGGGCGGTCGTCGGGCGTCATCCGGATCGCCCGCAGCACGGCCTCTGAGTCGTCGATGTCGATGAACCGGTAGAGCGGGACGCCGAGGAACCCGATCGTCTCCTGCCGGTGGATGAGGGCGATCACGCGAGTCCCACGCGCGGACTCGAGCGCGTGCAACGCACGGGTTCGCTGCATGGCGACCGCGCGCCGCTGGAGCGGCGGAATCAAGAGGAGCGCAAACAGCAGGATCGTGAAGATCGTTCCGAGATCCACGGGGTTCGAGCATAGAGGGCGGGGCTACACTGGCCCCGTGGACGGGGTTCTGGATTGGTACCTCCTCGGCGTTGCGACCGGGCTCGGTGTCGCGGCCGGCGTCGCGACCGTCTGGCTCACAGGGCAAGCTCCGCTCCGGCCGCTGGCCGCGGTACTCCTCGCCGTCGCGGTCGCAGCGGTCACCGTGATCGCCGTGCTTGCGGTCGGGTGGGCGCTCGTCGGCGCCGGCGCAGGCCTCGCGGTAGCCGCCGTGTCTGTCCGCCGCCTCGCCGCGGCCGCCTTGCCGGCGGCCGGCCTGGCGGCAGCGGCGCTTGCTGCGATCCCGCTCGTCGGCTTCCTTGAGGCATTGCTGGCGCCCGTGCTCGCCACCCGCCTCAGTCGCCGCGCAGACGAACGCTACGCCGGCCTGCGCGTCCTCGCGAAGGACTAGCGCCGGTGCCCGGGGCGGGGAAGAAGCTCGTCCTCGCCATCATCGATGGCCTGACTCCGGAGGTGCTCGAGCGGGCACTCGAGGCCGGGCGCGTCCCGACGCTCGGGCGCTTCAGGGACGAGGGCCACTACGCACGCGGCATCACGACCTTCCCGTCCGTGACGCCGGTCTGCCTGACGACGATCGCCACCGGCGCGCACCCGGACACGCACGGGATCCCGCACCTCGTCTGGTACCACCGCGTGGAGGAGCGGCTCGTCGAGTATGGCTCCTCCTACGCTGCGATGCGTGCGGTCGGGGCCCGCCAGGGGCTCCGCGACACGATCGTGAACATGACCCAGGAGCATCTCTCGCAGCGCGCGACCACGGTCTTCGAGGCGGTCGAGGACGCGGGTCTCGTCCCGGCCGCGATCAACTTCACGTGCTACCGGGGCCGGACGCCCCATCGCGCCAGGGTGCCCGGCATCGCGGCCACGCGTGCCTCGGAGGCCGTCGTCTACGGGCCGCGGCGGTTCTTCTTCTTCAACCTCTATGAGTCGGATCGAGCGGGCGCGCCGCTCGCGGTTCGCTCGCGCGTCGAGGGCTCGGTGGACGCCTACGCGGCGGCCGTCGGCCGCTGGCTCGTGACCCGCGACGGCTTCGACTTCCTCGTCTACTACCTGCCGGACTACGACTACGCCTCGCACGTCGCCGGGCCCGCGGGCGCGGACGCCGAGCTCGAGCGGGCCGACGCCTGCCTCTCGCACCTCGTCGAGGCGGCCGGCGGCTTCGACGAGTTCCTCGAGCGGTACGCGATCGTGGTCTGCTCCGATCATGGGCAGACGCCCGTCGAGCGTGCGGTTCGGCTCGAGGACGCCTACGACGACCTCCGCATCTTCTCGGGACGGCGGAGCGGGCTGCCCGGGGACGCCGCGCTCGCGCTCGCAGCCTCGAACCGCTACGGCATGGTCTACCGCCTTCCGCGTGCGCGGCTCGACGCGCGCGGGCTCGCCGAGCGGCTCGACGGCCTCGACGGCATCGATCTTGCTCTCTTCCTGGAGAAGGACCGGGCGATCGTCCGCCGCGCAGGGGAGGAGCTCAGCTTCGCGCCGGGCGAGGACGGCTGGGTAGTCCACGGTGAGGAGGACGTGCTCGACCCTGTGCGCTACCCGAACGGGCTCGAGCGAGCCTGGCGGGCCCTGACCTGCCCTACGTCCGGCGATGTTCTCGTCAGCGCCGCAGACGGGTGCGAGTTCTCCGACCTGGGCGGACGCGCTCACGTCGGAGGAGGAAGCCACGGCTCGCTCGCCGTCGGCGACTCGACCGTTCCGCTTCTCGCGGTCGGCTTTGACCGCTCGCCCTTCGAGGCAGTGCCGCAAACGAGCGATCTCGCTCCTCTGGCGCTCCGGTACCTGGGGGTCGAGCCGCCCGCGTCGATGCGAGCGAAGGAGCACGTCCGTGCGTGACCTCGAGCAGGCGCGGCGGCGCATGGTCAAGCGGCAGCTTCGACGGCGCGGGATCGAGGACGAGCGCGTGCTCGCGGCGATGGGCCGCGTGCCCCGAGAGCTCTTCGTCGCGAGCGACGATCGCGACAGCGCCTACGAGGACACGCCGCTCTCGATCGGGCACGGCCAGACAATCTCGCAGCCGTACATGGTCGCCCTGATCTGCGAGGTCGCCGCCGTGCGGGAAGGCGATCGCGTGCTCGACATCGGCACCGGATCCGGCTACCAGGCCGCGGTTCTCGCCGAGCTCGGCGCGGATGTCCACACCGTGGAGCGGATCCCGGAGCTGGCGGATCACGCGCGGGCGAGCCTGCGCCAGGCCGGCTACGAGCGCGTGGACGTGCGTGTCGGCGACGGGTCGCTCGGTATTCCCGAGGCGGCGCCGTTCGACGCGATCACGGTCGCCGCGGCCGCGCCCGAGTTTCCGAACGCGCTCTACGAGCAGCTTAGGACGCGCGGCCGGCTCGTCGTCCCCGTGGGTGGCTCGGGCGGGCAACGCCTTCAAGTGGTGGTGCGGAGCCCGGAGGGCCCGGCGGTTGCACGCTCGGTTCCCTGCCGCTTCGTCCCGCTGGTCGGGGCGCAGGGATTCTGAGCTCGTAAATAGGCGTTTTCGCGGCGCCCAACGTGGATACTACGAGCGAGCGATGCTGCACTCGGGGTCACAGCTCGTGGGGCGGAGCGTGCTGCTCCGCGGCGTCAGGCTCGGCGCGGTCGAGGACGTGCTTCTCGACGCGCACGCGAGGCGCGTGCTCGGCTTCGTCGTCCACTGCGGTGACGGCGAGCGCAGGATGCTGCCGCTCTCGGCCGCTGAGTCCGAAGACCGGCAGGTCGCCGTCTCCTCGGCACTCGTGCTGATGGAGGGAGCCTTCTACCGGACGCGCTGCTTGCTCCTGACCACCGCGCTCGGCGCCTCCGTGCTTCGGCACGGCAGGCCGGAGGGCTCGCTCGCTGACGTCCTCTTCGGCGACGAGGGCAGCGTGGAGAGCTTCGTTCTCGACGGTGACGCCGAGCTCGCTCTCGCCGACGGCGTGACGCTCGACCCGGTCGTGCGCGCGAAGGCTGTCTGACCCACTCCGGCGGCAACTAACCTTTCGGCATGGCACAACACACCGAGGCGAGCACCGCTCGCCCAGGCGGGTCTGCGCTCGTCAGGGCGGCGCTGGGGCGGCGAGCCAACTGGGAGCAGCTCGTGAAGTTCTGCGCCGTCGGCGCGAGCGGCTACCTCGTGAACCTCGGCGTCTTCTCGGCGCTCGTGTTCGCCGGAGTCCACTACCTTCCGGCCGCCCTGTGCTCGTTCGTCGTTGCGGTGACGAACAACTACTGGTGGAACAGACACTGGACGTTCCGAAACCAGCGCGGTCACCTCGTCTACCAGGGTATGCGCTTCCTGCTCGTCTCCCTAGTGGCGCTCGGTGTGAACCTCGCGGCGCTCTCGATCCTCGTCGCCGTCGGGCTACCGGAGGTGCCGGCGCAGGCGATCGCGATCGCGCTCGTCACTCCGTGGAACTTCGTGGCGAACAAGCTCTGGAGCTTCGGACGCTGAAGCGGCTGCTCGCCGTCGCGGTGGTGGCGGCGCTTGCGGCCGTCCCGAGCGCGCTCGCCCAGACGACCACGGAGCCGAGCGCGCCCGTGTACGACTCGGACGGGAACGTCGTCGAGGTCCCATTCGTCCCACAGGACGATGAAGCGCCTGCTGGCGACCGCCTGAACGAGGAGCAGGCGACACGGGCCGCGCTGGCCCATTCGAAGGTGCGCGACTGGCTCGAGCGCTACGACGGCCGACGCCTCACCGACGATGCCGAGCTCGACGGCGAGACCGGGCTCTGGACGGTAAAGGTCTGGGCGCCCGGGGAGGCCGGGCAGATCGCACTCGTCAAGCTGGAGGACGCGACGAGCGAGGTGACCGAGGCCTGGACCGGCCCGCAGGTCGCGTGGAAGATGGCCCGCGGCTACGACGGAGCTTTCGGCCGGAAGATAAACGACCCCGCGATCTGGATCGGCTTCTGCGCACTCTTCTTCATCGGGCTGGCGAACTGGCAGAAGCCGCTCTCGATCCGAAATCTCGACCTGCTCGTCCTGCTCTCGTTCTCGATCTCGCTCTGGTTCTTCAACCGCGGCGAGATCTTCCGGGCGATGCCGCTCGTCTATCCGCCGCTCCTGTACCTGCTCGGGCGCATGGCCTGGATCGGCTGGAAGGGCCGCGGCAGCCCCGGCCGCACGGTCTGGCCCGTCTGGCTCCTACTCGCTGCGACCGTGTTCACGGCCGGGTTCAAGATCGGCCTTAACATCAGGGACTCGAACGTCATCGACGTCGGCTACGCGGGCGTGATCGGCGCGCAGCGGCTCGTCGATCAGGGTGAGGTTCCCTACGGCCACATGCCGGAGGACGAGGGGCGCGAGTGCGGCGATCCGGACGCGGACGGCTACGTGCGTGAGCGGATTCAGACGAACGGGCGCTGCGAGTCGGCCAACGGTCGTGGTGACACGTACGGGCCGGTCTCCTACGCCGCCTACGTACCCGGGTTCCTCGCCTTCGGCTGGACGGGCAAGTGGGACGACCTGCCGGCGGCTCACTTCACCTCGATCGCCTTCGACCTGCTCGCGCTGATCGGGCTCGCGCTCGTCGGGAGACGCTTCGGTGGTGCGCGTCTCGGAGCGACTCTTGCATTCGCCTGGGCTGCGTACCCCTTCACGCAGTACGTCTCGAGCTCGAACTCGAACGACGCGATCATGCCGGCGCTCCTCATCTGGGGCTTCTGGCTCGTGACCTCTGCGCCGGCGCGCGGTGCCTTCCTCGCCCTCGCCGGCTGGACGAAGTTCGCCTCGCTCCTCCTCGTCCCGCTCTGGGCCGGCTATCCCGACGCCCTCGGTCGCCACGGCCTCCGGCGCGTCGCGCTATTTGCCGCCGGCTTCCTGGTCGCGACGCTCGCCGTCTTCTCCGTGCTCTTCCTCGAGCCGAACCCCATTCGGGCGGTCGGCATCTTCTGGGACCGGACGTTCGGCTGGCAGCTCGACCGGCCCTCGCCCTTCTCGATCTGGGACTGGAACGAGTACCCGGGCTTTCCCGACCTGCAGGTGCTGCAGGGGGCTCTGAAGTTCGTGCTGATCGCCGGTGCCGCAGCGCTCGCCTTCTTCCCGCGGGTCAGGACGCCGCTCAAGCTCGCGGCGCTTACCGCCGCAGTGTTGATCGGCTTCGAGCTCGTGCTGACGCACTGGTTCTACCTCTACATCCCGTGGTTCTTCCCGTTCGTCGCGATCGCCGTCCTGGCGCCGCTCGCGCGCCGGCCGGTCGAGCCGTCACCGGAGCCGCCGCGTGACCACGAGGTCCGCGAGCTGGTCGCCGCAGGCTGACGCGCGCAGATGGGGAGCGGTGGCCCTCGTGGGCGCCGTCCTCTTCACGGCGGGCTGGTTGCTGCTCCACGTCGGCCCGTTCGACGACGAGGAGATCACGGACATCGGCGTTTACCAGGAGTACGGCGACGCGATGACCGCGGGGGAGGTCCCCTACCGGGACTTCGAGCTCGAGTACCCGCCCGGAGCGTTGCCGGTGTTCTTCCTGCCTGCCCTGGCCGCGGAGGAGGACTTCCGGACGGTGTTCGAAGCCCTCATGCTGGCCTGCGGGCTCGCGCTCGTGGCCGCGGTGGCGTACGGAGTCACGGCCGTAGGGGCCTCGAACGGTCAGGTCTACGGGGCGGTGGCGCTCGCCGGGCTCGCTCCGCTTGCGCTCGGGCCCGTCGTCCTGACGCGCTTCGATCTCTGGCCGGCTGCGCTCGTGGCTCTTGCACTTGCGGCCCTCGCGGTCGACCGGGCGAACCTCGGGCTCGGCGTTCTCGCCTTGGCGGCCGCGGCCAAGCTCTGGCCGCTCGTCCTGCTTCCGATCGCCCTCGTCTACGTGGGACGGCGGCTCGGGAGGCGCGCCGCGCTCGTCTCACTCGGCGTGTTCGCGGCGGTGGCGGCCGTGATCGTCGTGCCGTTCGCGGTCCTCGCGCCGGGCGGCCTTGCCGAGAGCCTGACGAGGCAGACGGGCCGCCCGCTTCAGATCGAGAGCCTGGGCGCCTCAGTCCTCATGGTCGGACATCGCCTCGGGCTCTACGAGCCGGAAGTTGTCTCGACCTTCGGCTCGCAGAACCTGTCCGGAACGCTCCCGGACGCCCTTGGAACGGTCTCGACCGCGCTCGGCGTGGTCGCCCTCGTCGCGGCCTGGGCGCTCTTCGTCCGTGGAGAACCGACCTGCCCTCGGCTGTTCGCCGCCTCCGCTGCTGCCGTGGCCGCCTCGATCGCGTTCGGGAAAGTGCTCTCTCCGCAGTTCCTGATCTGGCTCTTCCCGCTCGTGCCGCTCGTCTTCGGCCTCGTGCCTGCGGCGCTCTTCGCTGCCGCGCTCGTCCTTACCCAGCTCTGGTTTCCGTACCGCTACTGGGACTACGTCGGCCTCGGCCCGGAGGCCTGGCTCGTGCTCGGCCGGAACCTCGTGCTCGTCGCGCTCGTGGCGCTGCTCGCCCGCGAGCTCAGCTCACGGAGACCCGCAGCGCCTCGCAGGCTGTAGCCCGCCCCTCGGCGTCGCAGTCCACGATCAAGCCCTCGATCCGGACATCGCCCTCTGCCGGCTGGAAGCGAACCGGCAGCCCAGTCCGCATCCGCTCGATCGCGAGCTCGGCCTTGACCCCGATCACGGAGTCGTGGGGACCGGTCATCCCCGCGTCCGTGATCGCCGCGGTTCCGCCTGGCAGAACGCGGGCGTCGTTCGTCTGGACGTGGGTATGTGTTCCGATGACGGCCGTGACGCGCCCGTCCAGGATGCGGGCGAGCGCGACCTTCTCGCTCGTCGCCTCCCCGTGGAAGTCGACGACGACGATGGGAGTTCTGGCCCGAGCCTCTTCCACGAGCTCGTCCACGATCGAGAACGGATGCACGTGGACGTTCAGGAAGAGCGCCCCCTGGAGGTTGACGACTCCGACCGGCGTCCCGTCCTCGGCCTCGACGACGGTCACGCCGCGGCCGGGCGCGCCAGGGCCGCCGAGGTTGGCCGGCCGGATGACGCGCGGGCTCCGGTCGAGCACCTCGAAGAGGTCACGGCGGCGCCAGACGTGGTTCCCGGTCGTGATCACGTCCGCGCCGGCGGCGAGCAGCTTGTCGGCGAGCTTCGCCGTCAGGCCGGTGCCGTCGGCGGCGTTTTCGCCGTTCACGATGCAGAAATCGGCACCCAGCTGCTCGCGGAGCTCAGGCAGGCGCGCCTCGACGGCTCTGCGACCGGGTGGGCCGAAGACGTCGGCGAGGAAGAGAATCCTCACGCGGCCGCCCTGACCTGCGCGAGGAGCTCTTCGAGCGGCAGGCGGGCGAGCGACTCGACCACGAGGTCGGCCTCGTCGAGCGCGAGGTCAGCCGTGATCGGGTTCGGCACCGCCACCGTGAAGATGCCGGCCGCCTTCGCCGCGCGCACGCCGTTCAGCGAGTCCTCGAACGCCACGGCCTCCCCCGCGGTCAGCTCGAGCTCGTCGAGTGCTTCGAGGTAGAGAACGGGCGCCGGCTTCGCGCGTGCCACGTCGCCGTCGGCGCAGACGACGCAGGCCCAGACATCCTCCACGGCCAGCCGGGAGATGTGGCTGCGAACCCAGCGCTCGCTCGCGCTCGAGACGATGGCCACCCGAAGACCGTGCTCCTTCGCGGCCGCGAGGTACTCGGCCACGCCTTCACGTAGCTCCTCGGCCCCCGACAGCTCGAGCTCGCGCGCCAGGCGGAGCTCGACGAGTGTGTCGCGTTCGAGAGGCCGTCCCGTCAGACCCTCGAGCCGGGCGACCGGGTCGAACGGCTCGCCCAGTGTGCCGACGTTCGCTACCCACTCCTCGAGCGGCAGGTCGTGCCCGTGCTCACGGTAGATCTCCTGCCAGGAGCGGTACGCGGGCCCCTCGGTATCGACGAGGAGCCCGTCGAAGTCGAAAAGGAGCCCCCGGATCGTCAGCTTCAGGGTGCGGTCAAGGACGTGGCTGCGTGAACCTCGAGGTGGACGTGCTGGCCCTTGTCCTGGGTGAACTGTGCTAGCTCGGCCTGTTCGACCTCGGAGAGGTCGACAACGCGCCCGATCTTCGACCGGGCCGCCTCGACGGTCGTGCCGACGGTAAGCGCCGGGTCAGCCGTCAGAGACGAGACCACCACGACGTAGCCTGGGTTCCCCGACGGCTGGATGTCGATCCGCACGCCGTAGGGCTGGCCGTTCACGATCTGCTCCGAGATCGCGATCACCGTTCCGTCGACGGGCGCGTACACGTCGGTCTCAACCGGCGCGCCGATGTCGAGCCCGCCGGTCTGACTTCCGGTGCCGCCGTCCAGGATGTAGTAGCCGAGCCCAGAGCTCGACTGACTGAACAGCTTGTCCATGAGCCTCGTGAAGAGGCCGGCGTTCTGCTGTTCTCCCACCGGTTCCAGCGGGAAGGCCTCGGGCCCGGACGCGTGATAGCCGATCGCCGTGACGCGACCCTGCGCGATCGGGAGCTGAATCCGGAGAGTGTCGAAGAGCGCGACGACCTGGGGCTGAGGCGGGCCCGAGGGCAGCAGACGTCCGGCCGGCGCGGGACCGGTGGTCGTCCGCTCTGACGCACCCGAGCCGAACGCTGTGAGGAGAAGCGTGACGAGCGCGACGCCGGCGACCACGACGAGCGCGGCGATCCGTCGAGCGCGACGGGCCTTTGCTCGTTCCCTCTCCCTGTGCGCCGTTCGAGTGGCGAGCCCTGGGGCCTGGGGCCAAGCCATCCGCGGCACCGTACCGGAGCCCAGGAGCACCTGCAATGCGGAGCCAGGGCGTGCGGGCCGCTCCTTGCGAGGAGTGCGCGTGTCCTCGGCCGTCCGCGATACGCGCCGCGGCTCGAGCGCGAGGGCGCCGTGCATCTCGAGCGTCCAGTCCCAGTCGGGCGGCCGAAGTGTCGGTCGATGTCCCTGTTTTGCAGGGATTTCCCGCTCTTGATCGAAGAGCCCGGCCACGGATGCGCTGGGATAGAGTGAGGCGCCCAGTGGGAGCCGCCGTCCCTCACCACGTTGACAGGCGGGCCGGACGCTGACCGCTCTCCTCGAAGCCCGCGGGGTTGCCCGAACGTACGGCCGGCACGCGGCGCTCGCGCCCACAGACCTCGAGGTTCGGGGCGGGGAGACCCTCGCGCTCATCGGGCCGAACGGAGCCGGCAAGTCGACGCTCCTCGCGATCCTCGCGGGCGCGTTGCGGCCGAGCGCCGGCAACGTCACGACCGGCGCGGGGCTCCGGGTCGGGTGGGTGCCGCAGCGCCCGGCGTTCTATGGACGCCTCACTCCTCGAGAGAATCTCGAGCTTTTCGCGCGCCTCGATGGGCTCGGCGCCGAGTCGGAATCGGATCGGCTTCTCGCCGCCGTCGCGGTGCCGGACGAGCGAAAGCCCTCAGCCGACCTCTCGGGCGGGAACCAGCAGCGTCTGAACCTGGCCGTCGCTCTCCTCGGCCGGCCGGACGTCCTCCTCCTCGACGAGCCCACGGCGGCGCTCGATCCGGGCCGCAGGCAGGCGCTCTGGGACATCGCGGGCCAGGTACGGGAGCGTGGCGGCGCGGTCGTCTTCGTGACGCAGAACCTCGAGGAGCTCGCCCGCGCGGCCGATCGCGTCGTAGTGCTTCTCGACGGGCGGATCGTCTTCGACGGGTCGCACGACGAGTACGAGCGCTCTCCCGACGCGGACGTGTTCGCGTGAGGAAGGTGCTCTTGCTCCTCGGCAAGGACCTCCGCGTCCTCGGCCGCTCGCCCTTCCTCCTCGTCGCGCTTGTGGCTTACCCGCTCGCGATCGCGGCGCTCGTTGCCCTCGTCGCGAGCTTCGCGACCGACCGGCCTCGCGTCGCCTTCGTGGACGAGGACGGCCTGCCTGAGACCCTGGTCGTCGGCGGCCAGAGCTTCGACGTCGATTCCGTGCTCGGCGAGGTCGAGGCCGAGGTCGACCTCATCCCGCTCTCGCAGGAGGAGGCGGACGAGCGGCTCGCGAGCGGCGACATCGTCGCGGAGATCATCGTCCCTTCCGGCTTCGCGTCGCGCCTGCGCGGGATGGCGCAGAGCCCGACACTGATCCTCCGCACCTCGCGGGGCGGGCTCTCCGGCCGGGTCGAGCGCCAGACGGAATCGCTTGTGTTCAACCTGAACCGGACGCTCCAGGACGCGTACATCCAGGCGAACCTCGACTACGTGGAGCTCCTGAAGTCCGGAGGCACGGGAAACTTCCTCGGCAACGAGTTCGAGGTGCTCGGCCTCGCGCGCGCCGCGGAAATCCTCGACGGGCTGGCGGCCGAGCCCATGTCGCCCGAGGTGGCGGCCGAGGTGGCCGAGCTCCGCGACTTCATCGACGAGGCCCAGCTCGCCCTCGACCAAACGGGCGCATCCCTCCGCGCGACCGCGAACCCGATCGAGCTCCGGACCGAGGATGAGGAACGGCAGGAGCGACTCCTGTCCACGCAGCTCCAGGCGTATGCCCTGGCCCTGACGCTCGCGATCGTCTGCATCCTCCTCGCCGCGGCTGGAATCGCGGCCGAGCGAGACGAGAACGTGATCGGACGGCTGGCCCGGGGGCTTGTGCGACTGGGTGAGCTCGTGGCCGCGAAGATCGCGCTGGCTCTCGTCGTCGGTGCGGTGTTCGGTCTCGGGCTGGCGATCGTCTTTGCGGGAGCGCTCGAGATCGCCGGCGAGGGCGCCCAGCCGTGGTCACGGCTTCCCATCCTGGCGCTCGGGCTTGCTCTGGCCGGCGCTGCGTTCGGTGCCTTCGGAACGCTGCTCGGGGCGCTCGCGCGCGAAGCGCGGACGGCGGCGCTCGTCGCGTTGCTCGTCGCCGTCCCGATCGTCCTGCTCGGCTTCCTCCCCGAAGCTTCGGTCGCGCCGGCGGCATGGGTCTCGAACGTCTTCCCCTTCTCACACGCCGTGGCGTTCTTCCAGTCCGCCCTCTACGACGCCGAGCCCTGGGCCACGCTCGCCGTCGAGGCGGCTTGGCTAGCCGGCCTGCTGGGAATCTTTGCCGCGGGAGCCAGGCTCGGCGTGCGAAGATTGGCAACGTGATGAGCACCTTTCCGATCACGCGGCTCAGGCGCTTTCGCCGGACGGCGGCCCTGCGCTCGCTAGTCCGCGAGACCCGCCTCGACCCGGCCGACCTGGTTCTCCCGCTCTTCGTCTGCCCGGGCGAGGGAGTCGAGCGTCCGCTCGAGGGGCTCGAGGCGATCGCGCAGCGTTCGGTCGACCGGATCTGTGAGGTGGCCCGCGAGGTGCAGGCCGAGGGCCTCGGAGCAGTCCTGCTTTTCGGGATTCCCGAGGACAAGGACGAGGTTGGCTCGGGCGCATACGACGACGACGGCATCGTCCAGCGAGCGCTCAGGGCGCTCCGGGTCGAGGCGCCCGGCCTCGTCCTCATGACGGACGTCTGCCTCTGCGAGTACACGAGCCACGGGCACTGCGGCGTCGTCGAGGACGACGAGATCGTGAACGACCTGTCGCTGGAGCTCCTGGCGCGAACGGCCGTCAGCCATGCCGAGGCAGGGGCCGACGTCGTCGCGCCGAGCGACATGATGGACGGCCGCGTCGCCGCTCTCCGGGGTGCGCTCGACGACGCCGGCTATCGAGCGCACCCCGATTCGTCGCCTACTCGGCCAAGTACGCGTCCGCCTTCTACGGCCCATTCCGTGAGGCGGCCGACTCCGCCCCCGCCTTCGGTGACCGCCGGAGCTACCAGATGGATCCTCCCAACGTGCGCGAGGCGCTCCGCGAGTGCGAGCTCGATCTCGCCGAAGGCGCCGACGCGCTCATCGTGAAGCCGGCACTTCCGTACCTCGACGTGATCGCAGCGGTTCGCGAGCGCTTCGACGCGCCGCTCTTCGCGTACAACGTGAGCGGGGAGTATGCGATGGTGAAGAGCGCTGCGGCGAGCGGCTGGCTCAACGAGCGCACGGCTGCGCTCGAAGGCCTGACCGCGATCAAGCGTGCCGGCGCAGACGCCGTCATCACGTACTGGGCGCGCGACGTGGCGCGGTGGCTCGCTTAAAGACGTCGCTCTTCGGTCGTGCGCGGGCGACGATCCCGGGCGGCGTCAACTCTCCTGTCCGCGCCATGGCCGCTGTGGGCGTCGACGAGCCGCTTTTCATGGCGCGCGGCGAGGGCGCCTGGATCGAGGACATCAAGGGCAACCGCTACGTCGACTGGGTGATGTCGTGGGGCCCGCTCGTCCTCGGCCACGCGGATGCGGCGGTCGTGGAGGCGGTGCGGGAGGCCGCCCTGGATGGGACGACCTTCGGCGCGCCGACCGAGCGCGAGGTGCTCCTCGCTGAGGAGATCGTGGACGCCGTGCCGTCGGTCGAGCGGGTGCGGCTTGTCTCGTCGGGAACGGAGGCGGCGATGAGCGCCGTCCGGCTCGCCCGCGCGGTCACAGGCCGGGAGCGGATCGTGAAGTTCGCCGGCTGCTACCACGGTCATGCGGACGCACTGCTCGCGAGCGCGGGCTCCGGCCTCGCGACGCTCGGCATCCCGTCATCGCCTGGGGTTCCGGCCGCGGCCACGGCCGACACGCTCGTCTGCGCGTACAACCACCTCGAGTCAGTGCGGGTCGCAGCCGAGCGTCACGGGGACGACATCGCAGCCGTCCTCGTCGAGCCCGTGGCCGCGAACATGGGGGTCGTCCCGCCCGAGCCCGGCTTCCTGGAGGGCCTGCGGGAGCTCTGCGACGAGCTCGGAGCGCTTCTCGTCTTCGACGAGGTGATCACGGGCTTCCGGCTCGCGCGCGGCGGCGCGCAGGAGCTCTACGGTGTCGCGCCCGATCTCACCATCCTCGGCAAGATCGTCGGCGGGGGCCTTCCGCTCGCGGCCTTCGGCGGCCCGGCCGAGGTTATGGACGAGCTTGCTCCGGCCGGCGCGGTCTACCAGGCCGGGACGCTCTCGGGGAACCCGATCGCGACCGCAGCGGCTCTCGCAACGCTCGAGCAGCTTCGCGGCGGCGACGTCTACAACCGCCTCGAGAGGACTGCCGCCGAGCTGGAGCGGGGCCTCGTCGAAGCAGTATCCGGCCAGGCGCACGTTCAGCGGGTCGGCTCGCTCCTGACGCTCTTCTTCCGCCGCGAGCCGGTACACGACTTCGACGACGCGAGCGCCTCGGACACCGAGGCCTACGGCGCCTGGTGGCGGCACCTCGTCGAGCGTGGTGTCTACGTGGCGCCCTCGCAGTACGAGGCGATGTTCGTCTCGATCGCGCACGGCTCCGGCGAGGTCGACCGAACGGTCGAGGCGACCGCCGAGTTCTTCCGCGGCTCGTGAACGGGAACGGCATCTGGAGCACGATCGCCGACGACGCGCGCTCGGAAAGCCCTCTCTGGGGCCATGCCCTCCGGCCGGCAGGTGAGCGCGACGAGACGCCGGTCTTCTCGGCGCTCGGCGAGGGACGCTACGCGCTCGGGCTCGAGACGATCTACGAGGGCTACCTCCTCCACTACGGCACGCCCGCGGCTCTTCGACCCGCCGGATCGGGACACGGCCGTTCTGCTCGGCGACTACCTCTACGCGCACGGGCTCGTGCGGATCTCGGCTCTCGGCGACGTCGCAGTGGTCGGCGAGCTCTCCGAACTCATCTCGCTCTGCGCGCAGGCCCGGGCCGAGGGCTCTCGGGCCTCCGACTCCGACGGTGCTGCCTGGGCCGCCACCGCCGCCAGCCTCGGGCTAGACGGTGAGCGGCTCGCCGCTGCTCGGGCCACGCTCCGGGACGAGGGCGACCACGGCCCGCTCGAGCGCCTAGCCCGGATGCGAGCGGGAGACGAGGGCGTGGGAGGTGCGCTCAGCCGTCACGCCGACCGCGTCCGCTCAGAGTAAGATCGAGGCCGTATGGACGCGGTCGTCGCAGCGCTGCTGTTCCTCCAGGAAAGCTCCACCTCCGAGGAAGGCCTGCACATCATCCTCTCGATGCTCGTGGTCGGCCTCGTCTTCCTGGGCGTAATCGCCATCGGCCAGACCTTCAGGTACCTCGGCCATCGCCGGGCCGCGAAGAAGCGTGCCCGCCGCGCCTACTGACGCCGCGACCCGGTACCCGGCTCGTAGAATGGCATCAGGTTCGTGACCTGGTCGAGCAGCACGGCGGAGTGCGACGCAGCGGCGACACATGCGCCGGAATCTCCGCATTTTCCGGGGCTTGAGGCAACGGCAACGTCGTTGACACCGGCCGAGGCGCCTGGGAACAATGCTTGCGCTCGTGACACTGCGGGAGTGACGGGAGGAGTCGGGTGGCCGACGACCTAGGGCGGGACGAGACGACCGGTCACAACGGCGACGAGACGCCGCACCTTCCCTCCCCCACGATCTGGCCGTTCGCGTTCGCCGCAGGCGTTGCTCTCGTCCTCGTCGGGCTGATCGTCAGCTGGGTCATCGCCGCGATCGGTGCCGTGATCGCGCTCGTCTTCGGCTTCCTCTGGATCCGGGAAGCCACGCGCGAAGTGCGCGGAGAGGCGCCGCCCGAGGAGTCCGATCCATTAGCCTTGGGCGAGGCAGAGGAGGAGGGCGCCGAAGGCGAGGTCGAGCGCTATTCGCGCTCCACGTTCCTCTCCGCCTCGACGCTCGGGATCGGGGCCCTGATCGGCGGCATCGTGACGCTTCCCGCTGTGGGCTTCGCCGTCATTCCCGCCTTCCGGGGCCAGGGCTACGACGAGATTGACGTCGGCCCGCTCGAGAACTTCTCCGAGGGTCAGTGGGTGATCACCAGGTTCTACTCGCAGGGCGCAGGCCAGAGCGTGGGGCGGCGCGTCGCCTACGTCCGGAACAACGGCGTCGTGAACGACGTGCCGAGCATGACCATCATCTCGAACCGCTGCGTTCACCTCGGCTGCCCGGTTCAGCCGCAGGGCCCGACGGACGAGGAGGGGGAGATGTCCGTCGAGGCCGACACGGGCGAGGTCACGCTCACGCCTACGCAGCCCTCGGGCTTCGGCTGCCCGTGTCACGGAGGCGCCTACGACATCGAGGGAAATCGGACTGCGGGCCCGCCCGTCCGGTCGCTCGACCGCTACCAGTACGCGATTCGAAACGGCAACCTCATCCTGACCGAGCCGTACAGCGTCGCGAACGTCGAGGGCTCCGGCGCCGACGCCAAGATCAGCGCCTACGCCATCGCCGATCCCGGCGTCCACCTCGACGGTCCCGAGCAGATCCTCTACCCCTACGTCCCCTAGAAGTGCACTGATGGCGACCAAGACGAAGAGCAAGCGCCAACAGCAGGCAGTCGACCTCGCCCTCTACCCGGTCGACTGGCTCGAGGAGCGCTCGGGGCTCATCGGCGGGCTCAAGTACTTCCTCTTCCGCAAGGTCCCGCGCGAGACGAACTGGTTCCACACGCTCGGCTCGGCGACGCTGACCGCCTTCCTCGTCCAGGCCCTTACCGGCGCGATCCTCGCCTTCTACTACAAGCCCGACCCGGATCGCGCCTACGAGTCGATCCTCTACATCACGAACGACGTGACGCTCGGCTGGCTCGTCCGCGGGATGCACCGCTGGGGCGCGAGCGTGTTCATCATCCTGCTCTTCCTGCACATGGGCCGCGTGTTCCTGTTCGGCGCCTACAAGTACCCGCGCGAGCTGAACTGGCTGATCGGCGTCGTGCTGCTCCTCATGGCGATGGCCGAGGGCTTCACCGGCTATCTGCTTCCGTGGGACGAGACGGCCTACTGGGCGACGGTCGTCGGCATCAACATCAACGCGACCGCCCCGATCGCGGGGCCCTTCATCGCGGATCTCCTCCGAGGCGGGGCGGAGATCGGCGGGGACACGCTGCCGCGCTTCTACGCCATCCACATGCTTCTGATCCCGGGCGGGCTCTTCGCCCTGATCGGGCTGCACCTCTACCTCGTCATCCGACTCGGGGTCACGGCGCCGCCCTGGACGAAGAACGCCGGCGGCTTCATGAACGAGGAGGAGAAGCGTGCCGCCCGTGCGGGTCTCGTCGACCCGAAGCCGCGCGGAAACGGGAACGGCAACGGCGCCGCGAGATCGGCTCCGCGGAGGCCCGAGTCGTGAGCTCGAAGGACCAGAAGGAGCAGTTCAAGCTCTACAAGGAGGACGTCGACAAGCGCGGGAAGCCGTTCTTCCCCTACGCGATGTTCCACGACACGGTGATGAGCCTCGTGGTCGTCTGCGTGATCGTCGGGCTCGCGTGCATCTGGTACTTCACGACGAGCGAGACGGCGGGCGACGCCGGGATCCTCGGGCCGCGTTACACGGACAAGGCCGACCCGGGGACGACGTCCTTCGTCCCGCGGCCGGACTGGTACTTCTTCTTCCTCTTCTACCTCCTGCGGATCTTCAAGTGGCCGGAGTCGGTGATCCTCGGGACGGTCGGCATCCCGACCATCCTCCTCATGTTGCTCTTCGCGCTGCCGTTTATCGACCGGCGCCGCGATCGCCGCCTCGGCCACCGGCCCGTCGCAGTCGTCGCGGCACTCCTCGTGATCGCGTCGATGGGGATCCTGACCTACAAGGGTGCAACGGCCGAGGAGCCGAGCAATGTCGGCGGAGAGGTGCTCGTCGAGGCGAACAACCTGCCCGAGGACGAGCAGATCCTGCAAGGCGCGAACCTCTTCGCGGAGGTCGGCTGCCTCAACTGCCACGTCTATGCGGGCGAGGGCGCCCAGAACCTCGGCGCCCCCGACCTCACGGAGATCGGCGACCTAGGGCGCGGCGAGGAGTACTGGGTGCGGTGGGTGAGTAACCCGCAGGAGATCAAGCCGGGGACGGCCATGCCCGCCTTCCCGAGCCTCGACGACGAGCAGCTCCAGGCCATCGCGGTCTTCCTCGAGGCCTCCAAGAGCGAAGAAGGCGGTTAGCCCCAGAGCGGGCCGCCCGGTGAGCGCCTCGCCCGGATTCGCCAGCGGCACGCTCTCTCCCGACGGCGTCCGAACCATGTTCGACCGGATCGCGCCTGTCTACGACGCCATGAACCGGATCACGACGGCGGGCCTCGACGGGGGCTGGCGACGCCTCGCCGCGCAGGCGGTCGTCCGGCCAGGCGATTCCGTGCTGGACGCATGCTGCGGCACGGGTGACCTCGCGCTGGCCGCCGAGCGTGCGGGCGGCGTCGTGACCGGCCTCGACTTCTCGGAGCCGATGCTGCGCCGAGCCCGCCGGAAGTCGGCGAGCGTGACGTGGGTGCAGGGCGATGTGACCGCGCTTCCGTTCGAAGACGAGAGCTTCGGCGCCGCCACGATCGGATTCGGGATCCGGAACGTGCCCGATGCGGAGCGCGGCCTAGGCGAGCTCGCCCGAGTGCTCCGGCCGGGAGGTGGCCTCGCCTGTCTCGACCTGACGCGGCCGCGCGGGGTCCTGGCCGCGTTCTACCGGCTCTGGTTCGACGGGCTCATCCCGCTCGCCGGGAAGGTGCTGCCCGGCGGTGAGGCCTACACGTACCTTCCGGCCAGCGTGCGCCGTTTCCCGGGGCCGGGCGATCTTGCCGCCGTCATGGAGACGGCGGGCTTCGCCGCGCCAAGGTGGCGGCTTCTCGCGGGCGGCATCGTCGCTCTCCACGTCGCGGAGCGCCCGGCATGACCGTCGTCGATGCTCTCGGGGCGATCAGAGTGCCGGGCATCGAGGAGTACCTCGAGCGCCTCGAGGCCACGCTCGAGGAAGCGGTGTGCACGCACCGCGGAGTCGTCGGAGATGCCGGGGCCGAGACGCTCGCGGCCGGGGGTAAACGGCTCCGGCCCGCGCTCGTCTACCTGACGACTCCGCCCGAGCTGCGCGACGCCGACCGCACGGTCGCGGCGGGAGCATCCGTCGAGCTCGTCCACATGGCGACGCTCGTCCACGACGACCTCCTGGACGGGGCCGAGCTCCGGCGCGGCCAGCCGACCACGTGGGCGACGTACGGGGAACGCGCCGCGAAGGCCACGGGTGACCACCTGTTCGCACGGGCGTTCGCCCTGCTTGCGTCGACCGGGGACGCGCGCGCGGTCGAGCTCCTCGCGAACGCGTCGCTCGCGCTGGCCCGCGGCGAGGCGCTTCAGCGCCGCCAGGCGTTCCGGCCGGACACCCCGGTGGACGAGGTGATCGCCCGCTACTCGCTGAAGACGGGGACGCTCTTCGAGGCCGCGTGTCTTCTTGGCGGGGGAGGCCGGGAGCTGGCCGGCTACGGGCTCGCCCTGGGAGTCGCCTTCCAGATCGTCGACGACATCCTCGACTGCGCCGGGGAGTTCGACACGACGGGCAAGGCGCCGGGCCTCGACCTGCGCGACGGCACGCCGACAATCCCGCTGATCCTCGCGGCTTCGGTCGACATGGAGGTACGACGCGCGCTCGCCGGAGAGGACGTGCCGGACGCACTCGATCGCGTCGCCGCCTCGGGGGCCCTGGAGACCTCGCGGGACCTCGCTCGGGACTACGCGGAGAAGGCCCGTGTCGCCCTCGACGGCGTGGCCGACCGTGACTCTCTGGAAGCCCTTGCCTCGGCCGTCGTAGACCGCGAACGGTGAAATATCCTGAGGGCGTGGGAGCCCTTCCAGAGCCGATCGAAGCCCTGCTCGAGACCGCGCTCGTCGCGGAGCTGACCGTCATCGACGCGAAGGGCCGGCCGGTCACGCACCCGCTCATCCCCCTCTACGACGGCGAGCTCATCTATCTGACCTCGAGCGTCCTCTTCTCGAAGAAGCTCGAGCACATCAAGGGGAATCCCAAGGTCTCACTCTCGATCTCCGACCCGACGGCGGTGCAGGTCGAGCGCTTCGCGCGCGCGACCATCCAGGGCGACGCGACCGTTGACGACTCCGATCTGCACTCGGGCTGGGAGGAGCGCGTGCTGCCGCTTTGGCGACGGAAGGAGCCGGCAATCGACTTCTTCCTCGGAAAGCGCGTCGCGTTGCCGCTCTTCTTCGAGCGCGCGATCATCGAGGTTAGGCCACGCCGAGCCTTCCTCTGGGAGGACGGGCGCACCGATCGTCCGCCACAGGTGTTCGAACTGGCCGAGGCGGTCGCGTGAAGCCGACCCCGGAGCTCATTCGCGGACTGCCGGAGCGCTTCGATCACGCGGTGATCGCGTTCGTCGGCTCCGACGGCTATCCGCTCTCCGTTGCCGCCGGCTTCCGTGTGGAGACCGAGCGCGGCGTCGTCGTTCTCGACCGGCCGGGCGGCGAGGACGTGCAGCCGCCAGAGGGCGAGTCGGTCAACGTCGTCTTCAGCCACATTCGCCCGCAGCCCGGCGTCGGCTACGACGAGCGCCGCTATGTGTCGCTCTGGGGCCCGCTTCGGCGTGTGGACGGCCGCCTCGAGCTCGAGGCCGAGCGCGTTCAGCACTGGGACGAGCAGGAGATGACCTTCTTCGAGTTCTCGGAACGCGGCGTCCCCCAGGCGCGGCGCTACTTCGAGCAGGTTTCCGCGGAGCAGGGCCGCCAGGTCGGTCCGAAGCTGTCGTTCGGCTGGCTCTTCCTCCGGGCGACGAGGCTCCCGTTCCTGACCGCGACCTTCGTCCCGATCTTCCTCGGGATCGCGGTCGCCGCGCTGCGCGACGATTTCTCGTGGTGGCTCGCGCTCCTGACTCTCCTCGGCGGCGCGTTCATCCATCTGGCGCTCAACGTCGCCAACGACGTCTTCGACACGCTGAGCGGCGCCGACGAGGCGAACGTGAACCCGACGCAGTTCAGCGGCGGCTCGCGCGTGATCCTCTACGGGCTGCTGCGCCTCCGGTCGATGGCGCTTCTCTCGGCGGGGTTCTACGCGGCCGGGATCGGGCTCGGCATCCTGCTCGCCGCGCTCCAGGGCTGGAACCTCGTTTGGCTCGGCGTCGCCGGGGCCCTCATCAGCTTCTTCTATACGGCGCCGCCCCTGAAGCTCGTCCACCGCGGGCTCGGGGAGATCGCGGTCTTCCTCGGATTCGGACCGATCATGGCGCTCGGCGCCTACTTCGTCCAGGCCGGGGAGTACGCGTGGGAGCCGTTCTGGGCGTCGATCCCCGTCGGGATCCTGATCGCGCTCATCCTCTACGTGAACGAGGTTCCCGACCGCCCCGCGGACGCCGCCGCCGGGAAGCGAACCCTCCCCGTGCGGCTGTCCAAGGACGCCGTCGTTCGGCTCTACGAGGTCTCCGTCGCCGTGACGTTCATCCTCATCGCCGCGTTCGCCCTCTCAGGTGTGATCGCGCGGCCGGCACTGATCGCGCTCGCCGGGCTGCCCCTCGCGTTCCCGGTGATCCGCGCCCTGCGCGAGTCCTACGACAACCCCTACGCGCTCATGCCGGCCATGGGGAAGAACATCCAGCTCCACCTCGTGACCGGGCTCCTGCTCGTCCTCGGCTACGTCATCTCGATCGTCGTCGACGCCGCCTTCGACGACCCGCCGCGCTTTCTGTTGTAGGTTGACCCCCCGGACGGGGGTCAGGCCTGGTAGGCACCGGTTCGACGCACTCTGTAGTGGCCCGCCGCAGTCTCATCGCTGCGATCACGCTCGTCGTGGCGCTCTCGCTTGCGGCGTCGGCGTCTGCCAGCCGGGCGAGTGACGTGCGGGCGATCGAGAAGGGCTTGCGGGCCGCGGTCAAGGCCGACAAGCTGACTCGGGCTGAGGCGACCGCCCACAGGGCCGAGCTCACGCGGACGCGGCGGGCCCTGCGCCGCTTCTCGTGGACGCCGGCCGCGAACCTGGGCGCCGTCCTCCACGACACTGCGGCCCAGGCTCGTCGGCTCAAGCGCCCGCGTGCGCTAGTGCTCTTCTCCGAGCTCCGGCTGAACCGCCGCTGGCTGCGCGCGCATCCCATGCCCGGAACCGGGGTCGACGTCTTCGATCCCCATGGGGTTCTCTATCGCTCGTTCCCCGGCCAGGGGCTGAGATTCCATCCGCTCGGGAACTTCGCCCGGCTGAACGGGCTGCTAGGTCGCGGGCGGCTCGAGGAGGCTCGCCGGCTCGCGGACGCTCTGTCGGCCCGCGCCATCACCCGCGCGCGGGGCACGAAGGTCTGGGAGTACATGTTTCCGTTCGGCTGGGGCGCAGCCCCGTGGACGTCGGGGATGGCGCAGGCCTCGGCCGCGCAGACGCTGGCGTGGGGCGCAGCGGTGCTCGGTGACGCCGGTCTGAGGCTTCTGGCCCGGCGAGCGTTCCGGGCGATTCCCGGCCGCCTCACGATGCGCCTCGCGGCGGGACCGTGGGTGCACCTCTACAGCTTCAGCACGCTGCGAGTCCTGAACGCGCAGCTCCAGACCGCCCTTTCGATCGGGGACTACGCGCGGCGCACGGGCGACGCCAGGGCGCGACGGCTCGCCCGGCGGCTCCGCGCCTCCTCCGCGCGCCTGCTGCCGAGCTTCGACACGGGCTATTGGAGCCTGTACTCGCCAGGGAACGAGTCGCCGCTTCGCTACCACGTCTACGTCATTCAGCTTCTCCGCAAGCTCTGGGAGCGCACGGACAGGCCGCTCTGGCGGAACCGGGCCGCGGCCTTCGAGCGCTACACGAACGAGCCGCCCATCTTGCGGCCGGGCTGGTATCTGAAGCGGATCTACCCGAGGCCGGTCGACGGCTTCCGAGACTCGTCGACCGTCTCGTTCTGGCTCTCGAAGGAATCGTCCGTCACGCTGCGCCTGCCCGGGCTCGCGGCGCGCATGCACCTGGGGCACGGCTGGCACCGGGTCACGTGGCGACCAACGGGGGTCGCGCCAGGTCGCTACAGGCCGCGGCTCACCGCTCTCGACCTCGCGGGCAACAGGGCCCGGGTGAAGTTCGCGCCGATCACGATCACGGTCGACCGCGATCCGCCCAAGTCCGCGGCTCGCCTTCGAGGTCGGCGGCTGAGCTGGCGAGTTGTCGACCGGGAGACGCCCTGGATCCGGCTCACGCTGCGCCTCGACCGAGGAAATCACCGCCGCTGGATTCCGCTCGGCATCCACAGTCACCATGGCTCGACACGCCTCTCCCACCGCTTCAAGCGCTCGAACCTCACGCTGGTCGTTTCCGACTCGACCGGAAACCGGTCGCGAGTCCACCTCCGCGCTCCCGTCGGCCCCTGACTCCAGGCTGGTCGCACTCGCCGCGCTCGTCCTGGCCGGGAGCGCTCTCGCCGGGCCGGGCGAGGACGCGCGGCGGGTCCTGAACGCCGTCAGCGGGCTGGCCGCTCTAGGGGAGATCGCCGAGCCGGAGGCCGCGCGCCTCCGTGTAGCGATTCGCCGGGCTCGCGCTGAACTTCGGCTTCTGCCAGGAACCCGTGGCGCCGAGCTGGAGGCCGTCCTCGCCCAGGTCGCGCGGCAGGCTCCCGGTGCCGGCCCTGCGCGCGTGCGTGCGCTCGTGGCGACGCTCGACGAGAACGCCGCCTACCTTGGCGTCCATCCCGTGCCCGTTCCGCGTGCCTACGTGCGGGACGACGACGGCGTCGTCTACCGCGCGTTCTCCGGCGTCGGGTTTCAGTTTCACCCGCTAGCCACTATTGCGCGCCTGAACGCTCTCGTCACGAGCGGCGACCGGTTCGGTGCATTCCGACTCGCCTCACGCGTGCTTCAGCTCGGCACGAGCCGGGGGAGGCGACCGTGTGGTCGTACGAGTTCGCGTTTGGGGGTGGCCGGCCGCCCTGGACGTCGGGAATGGCACAGGCCGTCGCCGCTCACGCGCTCGCTCGCGCCGCGTCGCAGCTCGGCGCGACCGCGCTCCTCGAACCTGCCCGCCGCGCGTTCGCAGCAGTTCCGGCGTCGCTCCTCGGAAGCGTCTCGGCCCGGCCCTGGGTGCGGCTCTACAGCTTCAACGACTTCGTAGTCCTGAACGCCCAGCTCCAGGCCGCGATCTCGCTTGGCGAGTACGGACGCCTCTCTGGGGACGCTCGCGCGACCGCCCTCTCGGGAGGCCTCCGCCGTGCCGCTGCCGCTCTGCTGCCCCGGTTCGACACCGGCTACTGGTCGCGCTACACGCTCGTCGGCGAGTCGTCGCTCGGCTACCACCTCTACGTCGTCAAGCTTCTCGAGGCGCTCGCGGACCGAACGGGCCTGCCGTTCTGGCGCCGGGCCGCGAGCCGGTTCGCCCGCTACACGGACGAGGCGCCTCAGGTCGAGAAGCGCGGGCCCGTCTCCACGCTCTATCCCACGCCGGCGGACGGCTGGCGGGACACCGCCCTCCTCCGCTTCTGGCTCTCGAAGCGCTCCGACGTAACCGTGCGGGTCGGCGGCGAACGCCGGGTGCTGGCTCTGGGCCAGGGCCTGCACGCCGTCCCATGGAGTCCGCCCGCTCGCAAGAGAGGCGACTTCCGAGCCCGCATCAAGGCGGTTGACCTCGCCGGGAACCGCACGGTCCTTCGGCTGCCCGACGTCCGCGTCCGCGTCGACCGCACGCCGCCCCGTCTGACGGCGAGGCTCCGAGGCCGTGTGCTCATCTGGAGGGCAGTCGACCGCGCCACGCCCTCCCTCCACCTCGAGCTTGGGCTTCGGAGAGACGGCAAGATCCGGGTGCACCGGTTCGGAACGCGCGGCTTGCGTGGCCGAGTTCTCGTGAAGCTGCCGAGCCGCGAGTGGCGGGCCACGCTCCGTGCGCGTGACGTGAGCGGCAATCGGGTGCGCGTCGCGCTCGGAGCGATCGGAGGCCGGCGGGCCGGATGAATCCGGCGCCTACACTGAGTTTATGCACCAGATCACCGAGACCATCACCGGCTGGATCGGCGACTACGGGCTCTACGCGATCTTCCTGCTCATGTTCGTCGACGCCGTTCTCCCCGCCGCGAGTGAGCTCGTCATGGTCTACGGCGGAGCCCTGGCCGCGGGCGCGTTTGCCGGGTATGCGCCCACGCTCTTCGGCGCCGAGATCGAGTCCACGCTCTGGGGCTACATCGCCGTGGCGCTCGCCGGGACGATCGGCTACGTGCTCGGCTCCATCTTCGGCTGGGCGATCGGGCTCTACGGTGGTCGCCCGCTCCTCGAGCGTCACGGTAAGTGGTTTCACCTGAACGCGGAGAAGCTCGAGCGCGCCGAGCGGTGGTTCGACCGCTACGACGATGCGACCGTCTTCATCGGCCGCATGCTCCCGATCGTCCGCTCGTTCGTCTCGATTCCGGCCGGGGTCATGGAGGTGCCGTTCTGGCGCTACACGGTGCTCACCTTCCTCGGCACGATCCCGTGGTGCTTCGGCCTCGCCGCGATCGGCGTGGGGGTCGGCGAGAGCTGGGAGCGCTTCCACGAGGACTGGCGCTACGCCGACTACGTGATCGTCGCCGTTGTCATCGCGGGGATCGTCTATCTGGTTGTCCGCCGCATGCGGCGCCGGGCGCGCGATCGCGCTGTGGAACAGTCCGGCTGACCCCGGACGGCCGCTGGGTAGACTCGTTCGGTTATGACGATCCCCCTCGTCGACGTACGCGCGCAATACGCGCCGCTTCTCGACGAGCTCCGACGACGAATCGACGAGGTGCTCGACTCGGGCACGTTCATCCTCGGCCCGAACGTCCGGGCGTTCGAGGAAGAGGCGGCCGCCTATCTCGGCGCCGCCGGGACGGTCGGGGTAGCGAACGGGACCGACGCGATCACGCTCGTCCTCGACGCGCTTGGCATCGGCCCGGGCGACGAGGTCGTGTGCCCCGCATTCACCTTCTACGCGACCGTCGAGCCGGTACTCCGCCGGGGCGCGACGCCGGTCTTCGCCGACATCGACCCGGCGACGCTGAACCTCGACCCAGCGGACGTCGCGGCCAAGACGACCGAGCGGACGAAGGCGATCCTCGCGGTTCACCTCTTCGGCCGACCTGCGCAGCTCGACGAGCTACCGGAGGGCGTGCCCGTGATCGAGGACGCAGCGCAAGCCTTCGGCGCCCGGCTCGGTGACCGTCGCGTCGGCTCGATCGGCCTCGCAGCGACGTTCAGCTTCTTCCCGACGAAGAACCTGTTCGGTCTCGGCGACGGCGGGCTTGTCGCAAGCTCCGACCCTGGGCTTCTCGACCGGGTCCGCATGCTCCGGTTCCACGGCTCGCGCGACAAGCAGGAGTTCGAGCTTGTCGGCTACAACTCCCGGCTCGACGAGCTCCAGGCGGCGGCGCTCCGCGTCTTTCTCCCGGAGCTCGACCGCTGGAACGAGCAACGCCGCGAGGCCGCAGCACGCTACGCCGAGCTGGGCCTGGATGAGGTTGTCGACCTGCCGGAGGACGAGCCCGGCCACGTCTTCCACATGTACGTCGCGCGCGCGCCCGAGCGGGACCGCGTGCTCGCTGCCCTCCGCGCCGCCGACATCGGCTGCGCCGCGTACTACGCGAAGCCGCTCCACCTCCAACCCGCCCTCGCGCAGCTCGGCTGGCGGCCCGGCTCGCTGCCCGAGACCGAGCGCGCGGCCGCCGAGAACGTCGCCCTGCCGCTCTGGGCCGGCATCGACGAAGAGACCCAGGTGCGTGTCGTCGAGGCCGTCCGCTCTGCCGTTCCGGTGCGCACGCCGTGAGCTTTCTAAACCGGCACTTCCTGAGCCGCCGCCGCATCTGGCAGGCGATCGTCGACGCGGGCTTGATCACGCTCGCGTGGTGGCTCTCCTTCGTGCTTCGCTTCGACCGCGGCATCCCGGGCATCTACGAGCGCCTGCTCGACCGGACGATCTGGATCGTCGTCCCGATCCAGCTCGCCGTGCTGATCGCGTTCGGCGTCTACAACCACTGGTGGCGCTACGTGTCGATCCGGGACATCTGGCGCATGGCGCAGGCGATCGCGGTCGCCGTCCTGATCGCGGTGCTCGCGGTCTACCTCGCGAACCCTGTGCCGGGCCTGCGGCTGCCGCGCTCGATCGTGGTCATGGACTTCCTGATCGTGCTCGCGCTCGTCGCGGGCGCCCGGCTGCTCGCGCGGACGGTCATGGAACGCCCGACACCGCGCGCGTTCGTCACGCGTGGGCTCGAGGTGCTCGTCGTCGGAGCGGGCGACGCGGGACAGCTCATCCTCCGGGAGATCCTCCGGAACCCGGCGCTCGGCTACACCCCGGTCGGGCTCGTCGACGACAACGTGCGGAAGCGCAACATGCGGATGCAGGGCGTGCGTGTGATGGGAACGACGGTCGACCTGCCCCGCATCCTGCGCGACCACAAGCCGGACGAGGTCATCATCGCGATCCCCTCCGCAGCCGGCGAGACGCGTCAGCAGATCGTAGAGGCCTGCCGGGACGCGAGCGTGCCGGTGAAGACGCTGCCTGCCGTGCACGAGCTGATCGCCGGAGACATGAACCTGTCCCGCCAGCTCCGCGAGGTGCAGGTGGAGGACGTCCTCGGCCGCGAGGCGGTGGAGCTCGACCTCGCCTCGATCGCGTCCTACATCACCGGCGAGACCGTCCTCGTCACGGGCGCGGGCGGCTCGATCGGCTCCGAGCTTTGCCGCCAGCTTGCCGCGCTCGGCGCCGAGGCTCTCATCCTCGTCGATCACGCTGAGAGCCCCCTCGTCGAGATCGAGCGCGAGCTCGTCCACGAGCGCGGCTTCGGCGCCACGGTCGCCGTTCTCGCCGATACGAAGAACCGGCTCAAGATGCAGCAGCTCTTCGAGCGTCACCGGCCCGCGGTCGTATTCCACGCTGCTGCCTATAAGCACGTCCCGCTTATGGAGGCGAACGCTGTCGAGTCCGTCCGCAACAACGTCCTCTCGACGAAGGTCTTGGCGGAGGTCGCCTCCGAGGTCGGCTCGAAGCGGTTCGTGCTCGTCTCGACCGACAAGGCCGTCAACCCGCGGAACGTGCTCGGTCAGACGAAGTCGGTATGCGAGTGGGTCGTCTCGGCGGCCGCGGCGCGCGAGCAGAACGGGACGCAGTTCATCTCCGTCCGCTTCGGCAACGTGCTTGGCTCGTCCGGCTCGGTGATCCCGCTCTTCAAGCGACAGATCGCCCGCGGCGGGCCGGTCACGATCACGCATCCGGAGATGACGCGGTACTTCATGACGGTGCCCGAGGCCGCGCAGCTGATCGTCCAGGCGGGCGCGATCGGCGAGAGCGGCGCGATTTTCGTCCTCGACATGGGCACACCCGTGAAGATCCTCGACCTGGCCCGGAACATGATCCGCCTCTCCGGCAAGGAGCCCGATCGCGACATTCCGATCGAGTTCATCGGAGTCCGGCCAGGCGAGAAGCTCCACGAGGAGCTCTGGGGTCCGGGCGAGAATGCTGTGCCGACGCCGCACGCTAAGATCCTTCGGTGCGAGTGGGCGCCCGTCGACCCGGTCTGGCTCGACGAAGAGCTGGCTGACCTCGAGCGCCTCGTGGATGCCGGGGACACACTCGAGCTCGTCGCCAAGCTCGGTGAGTTGGTGCGGGCCCCGAGGCGCCTGGTGGCGACGGCTGCGGAGCCCGTCTAGCGCGACGCGCGGGTGAACGGAACGGCTCTGCCGTTCCTCGATACGAATCGCGCAAATTCGGCGCGATTCGCCCCGCTTCGCGGTCTCCGGCCGATCTCTAGAATAAGTAGAACTTATGGACACGCGTCAGCTTGCCGCCTTTTGCGAGGTCGTCGAGCGCCGTAGCTTCTCGCAGGCGGCGGAGAGACTCGGCGTTACGCAGCCCGCAGTCAGCCTTCAGGTTCGCTCGCTCGAGGGGCGGCTCGGCCAGCGACTGCTCGACCGGTCCGGGCGGCGGGTGGAGACGACCGAGGCAGGGCGCGTCCTGTACCGGAACGCGAAGCGCCTGCTCCAGACGGAGCAGCAGCTCCTCGACGAGCTCGAGCTGGAGACGGGCAGCGAGCTCCGCGGCACGCTCGCAATCGGCGCCTCGACGGGGCCCGGTGCGCATCTCGTTCCGCTCCTTCTCTGCGAGTTCAGTCGCGAGCACTCCTCAGTCCGGGTCAGCCTGACCGTCTCGGATACGCAGGCGGTGATCGAGCGAGTGGGAGCGCGCGAGCTCGAGCTCGGGATCGTCGGCGCACACGGCCGCAACCGCACGCTCGTCTTCGAGCCGCTCGTCGTGGACGAGATCGTGCTCGCCGTTCCGCCCGATCACCGGTTCGCTGGTCGCGAGGTCGCGCTCGACGAGCTGCGGGAGGAGCCGCTGCTCGCCATGCAGGAGGGTGCGGGTGTCCGCCAGGTCGTCGACGCGGAGCTTCGTCGGGCCGGCTTGCGGCCCCGCGAGCTCCAGCCGGCACTCGAGCTCGGGCTCCAGGAGTCGGTGAAGAGCGCGGTTGGAGCCGGCTACGGCGTCACGTTCATCTCACGCACGGCCATCGAGCGTGAACTCGAGATGGGCGTGCTCGGCATGGCGCGAGTCCAGGGGATCGAGCCGGCGCGACAGATCTACCTCGTGCGCGGGCGTGGCCGCGCGGCGAGCCGCGTAGCGGAGGCCTTCGTGGAGTTCGCGCGCAAACGAGCCGCATGATCGTCCGCTGGGGCCTCGGCGAGCTCCCAGGCGTGCTCGCCTTGACCGACATCGAGCGCCCGCTCATCGTGACCACCGGGCGCTCCTCCGAACTTTGCAACAGACTGTTACAAGGCCGAGAGGCGGGCGTCTTCGACGCCGTGCGCGCTCACGCGCCTCGTGAGACCGTCGAGGCGGCCGTGGCTGCTGCGACCGAGAGCCGGCCGGACGGCGTTCTGGCGCTCGGAGGAGGCAGCGCAATCGACACGGGCAAGGCGGTTTCGGCCCGCGCCGGGATCCCGCTCGTCAGCATCCCTACGACGTACTCAGGCTCCGAGTGGACGCCGAGCTATGGGATCCGGGACGCGGCGCGCGGCGTGAAGGCCGGCGGCGGTGGCGGCAAGCCCGCCGGAATCGTCTACGACGCGGAGCTGACGCTCAGCCTGCCACGGGCCGAGTCAGGCGGCACTGCGCTGAACGCGCTTGCACACTGCGCGGAGGCGCTCTACGTGGAGGGACGGAACGACGCTGCCGACCGCGAGGCGCTGGCAGGAGCTGAGTTGATCGCGCGACACCTCCCGCGTGTGCTCGAAGACGGCTCCGACCTCGCCGCACGGCGCGGCCTGCTCGAGGGCGCGATGCATGCAGGCGCCGCCCTCGCGGGGGCCGGGCTAGGCCTCGCGCATGCGATGGCGCAGGCGCTCGGGGGACGCTACGGGGCGCAGCACGGCGCTCTGAACGCCGTGTGCCTCCCGCCCGTGCTTCGCTTCAACGCCGATGTCGCCGCCGAGCCGCTCGCCCGGTTCGCTGCTGCGATCGGAGCCGCCGATGCCGAGCGAGGCGTCCAAGACCTCGCGCACATGGCCGGGTTCGAGCGCCTGCGCGACCTGGGGATCCCCGAGGACGCCCCGCAGGAGGTCGCCGAGCGCGTCATCGAACGTCCTGGCGCCCGGATGAATCCGCGCCGAGCGTCGGCCTCGGACGTCGTCGAGCTCCTCCGCTCGGTCTACTGACCTGGATCGCCCGGGTACAGTTGGCGCGCGATGGCGGACGATTGGAGGATCACCGTCGAGCTCGTCGAGGAGGCCGATGGCTCCTCGCTTGTCTACGAGCTTCGGCACACGGAACTGCCCCACGACCGACGGGCTCGGCTCGGGGATCGGGTTGCCGTGAGCTCCGATGACGAGGGCACTGTCTTCCTCTACGCGGACACGGAGGAGGGCGCGCGCGAAGCCAACTCGGTCCTCTGGGAAACGCTAGACCGTCTCGGGATGGACGCCACGACGACGCTCGCACGCTGGCATCCTGCCGAGCAGCGCTGGGAGGATCCGGACGTACCTCTGCCTCGGACGGCTGAGGAGTGGCAGGCGGAGCACGACCGGCTCCAGGCCCGCGAGGCCGCCGAGTCGCGCGAAACCGGCGAGGCGGCCTGGGAGGTGCGGGTCGAGCTCCGCGATCACGACGCGACCACCGAGTTCGCCGATCGGCTCGAGGAGGAGGGCCTGCCCGTCGTTCGGCGCTGGACGTACGTGCTCGTCGGCGCTGCGAACGAGGACGAGGCTCACGCGCTTGGGGAGCGGCTGCGGGCCGAGGCGCCGGAGGGCGGCGGAATCCAGGTCGAGCCGGGCGGGCGCATGGCGTGGGAGGTCGCGCCGCAGAACCCGTTCGCGATCTTTGGCGGCCTCGGCGGATAATGGTCGCGCTCTGGCGTCCGCGCTGGGGCGTCAGGTAGGCTCCGCGCGGTGCTGCGAGCGACGAAAGGAGGCCGAGCGATGACTGCCAGTGACCCGCACGAACGCATGACCGGCCTCCGCGCGCCCGGCTAGCAGAGCTCTCCTCGATCGACGAGTGCCGGGACGCGCAGGCCGCGCCCCGTCCGCTCCGTGCCTGAAGGAGACCTCGCTTGACCCTCACAACTCACACGCGTTTCGGCCTCGCCCGGCTCGGCTGGGACGAGACCTGGGCCGAGGCGATGCAGCCCCACCGCACCGCCGGCTTCGTTCCCGGGCGCGTCTCTGCTCAGCTTCGCGGCTCGTACACCGTCCTGACCGAGGCTGGGCCGACCCGGGCCGAGCTCGCGGGACGACTCCGGCACGAGTCCACTGCCTCGGGCAGCGTGCCGGCCGTCGGCGACTGGGTCGCCCTCCCCTCCGCGGACGGCGAATCCCTGATCCACGCCGTGCTCCCGCGCCGGACTGCGATCACGCGTAAGGCAGCCGGCCGGGCCACCACCGCGCAGGTCCTGGCCGCGAACGTGGACGTCGTCGCCGTCGTTAGCTCCCTCGACGGGGACGCGAATACGCGGCGGCT
This sequence comes from uncultured Actinomycetes bacterium, assembly GCA_963733135.1. Classification (GTDB taxonomy): domain Bacteria; phylum Actinomycetota; class Thermoleophilia; order Gaiellales; family Gaiellaceae; genus CAVTBX01. The sequence goes on along the minus strand of CAVTBX010000003.1, from coordinate 63,038 downwards.
CGAGCGCTACCTGAGTGTGGCCTGGGAGAGCGGCGCACGGCCGATTGTCGTCCTGACGAAGGCCGACCTCCGGGACGACGCAGAGGCGGCCGCAGCTGACATCGCCGCGAGCGCGTTCGTCTCGACCCATGCGGTGAGCGGCTTGACCGGCGCCGGTGTCGACGCGATCCGGGCTGAGCTCGCCGGTCAGGGCACGCTGGCGCTGGTAGGGCCTTCGGGCGCCGGCAAGTCCACGCTCGTGAACCGGCTCCTGGGGGAGGAGCGTCAGATCACCCACGACCTGCGGCGCGACGGCAAGGGCAGGCACACAACTACCAATCGCGAGCTTTTCCTGCTCCCCGGAGGTGGCGTCGTCGTCGACACCCCGGGTCTTCGCGAGCTCGGGCTCTGGGGCTCCGAGGCGTCCGGCACGGACGAGACGTTCTCGGATGTCGTCGAGCTGGCCGCGCGCTGCCGCTTCGGCGACTGTGCCCACGAGACGGAGCCGGGCTGCGCGGTCCGGGCCGCGGTCGACGACGGGCAGCTCGACGCGGGCCGTCTCGAAAGCTGGCGCAAGCTCGAGCGAGAGCTCGCCTGGATCGAGCGGCGGCGTGACGGCCGCGCGATCTCCGAGGAGCGTCGCGCGCGCCGCAGGTTCGAACGGAGCTTCAGGAGGGTTTCGGACGGCCCGTGGACGAACTGACTCCGCTCACCCCGTCGAGGCGCACCGGCCTCGTCGAGCGGCTCGGCCTGCTCAGGCCGCTCGCGATCCGGGACTTCGCGCTGCTCTGGACCGGGATGACCGTCTCGCTCTTCGGCGACGGGATCTTCTTCGTCGCGATCGCGTGGCAGGTCTACGAGCTCTCGAACGCCCCGACCGCGCTCTCGGTCGTCGGCATTGCCTGGACGCTCCCGATGGTGGCGTTCCTGCTCGTCGGCGGAGTCGTCTCGGACCGGTTCGACAGGCGCCGCGTGATGATCGTCTCGGACCTCATCCGCCTCGCGGCGGTCGGCACGATCGGCGGTCTCGGCGTCGCCGGTGAGCTGACGCTCCCGATCCTGCTCGGGCTCGTAGCCGTGTACGGAGCCGGCGAGGCCCTCTTCGCGCCCGCCTTCGGCGCGATCGTGCCCGACATCGTGCCGCCGCAGCTCCTCGTCGAGGCCAACTCGATGGACATGTTCGTCCGCACGCTCATGTCGCGGATGGCCGGCCCGGCGGCCGGCGGCCTCTTGATCGGCTGGCTCGGAACGGGCGGCGCGTTCCTCGTCGACGCGGGCTCCTTCGGCGTCTCCGCGGTCTGCCTCGCGCTCATCGCCGCCAGGCCGGTGCCGACGAGAATCGAGGGCAGCACGGCCTTCGGCGAGGTTGCCGAGGGGTTCCGCTTCGTTCGCTCGCAGACGTGGCTCTGGGGGACGCTCCTCGCGGCCGCAGCGTCACTGCTCGCCTTCTACGGGCCGTGGGAAGTGCTCGTCCCGTACATCGTCAAGAACCTCCTCGAGGGGTCGGCGACCGACCTCGGGATCGTTTTTGCGGCGGGCGGGCTCGGCGCGATCCTGGCCGCGATCACGATGGGGCAGCGGCGGCTTCCGCGGCGCCACATCACCTTCATGTACGTCATGTGGACGGCTGCCGCCGGAGCCGAGGCGATCTACGGGGTCGCAACCGCGCTCTGGCATGCAATGGCCGCGGCGTTCATAGCCGGCGGCCTCTCCACGGCCGGGATGATCGTCTGGATGACGCTCATGCAGCAGCGCGTTCCCCGCCACCTGCTCGGCCGGGTGACGTCGCTCGACTGGTTCGTGTCCATCGGGCTCATCCCCGTCTCCTTCGCGCTGACCGGGCCGATCGCCGAGTCGGTCGGCGTGCGCGAGACGATGATCGGGGCGGGTGTCCTCGGCGCGCTCGTCACCGGCGCGTTCCTCTTCCTGCCGGGTATGCGCGAGAGCGAGCGCGAGCCGCTACGGGAGGCGGAGAACTAGCAGGGCCCGGGCTGCGGGCTGCCGCCGGGGCCGTTCACGTGCTGCACGGTCGTGCCGGAGCCGGCTTGAATGCAGTAGGACGTCGCGTCGGCGCGGCGCAGGAGCACGTTGTAACCCGGGGAGAGGCTTGCGCCCTGGTACGTCCCTTGCTCGGCGAACCACGCTTGGAGCTCGGTGGCGGCGGCCTGGAAATTGACGCCGGCCACGCCCACGCTCGCGTCCGCCTGTGCCTGCTGGGCGAGATCGGACGTTGGCCCGACCTCGGATGCCTGGCGCGTGAAGAGCCAGCCGGCGATCGCGAGAGCGGCGACGAGCGAGAGCAGTCCGAGCGTTCGTACGGTCACGGGGCTGGTATCGACCCGAGCCGCGGGGCGCTTGAGCAGGGCTCGCAGATCGAGTCAGTGCTATTAGTCTATGCTTATCGTTTAGATAAGTAGATAGGTGGTATAGTCACGGTGCCGTGGCCGACACCATGCCGTTCGACGTGCTCGTGATCGGGTCCGGTGCCTCCGGGCTCGCCGCCGCTCTTTCCGCGCATCGCGCCGGCGCGCGTGTCGCGCTCGCGACTAAGGGATCGCTTCAGTCGTGCAACTCCGCGAAGGCGCAGGGCGGCATCCAGGCCGCCTTCGGCGAGGACGATTCGCCCGAGCAGCACGCAGAGGACGTCTGGCGGAACTCCCACGAGACGGCCGACCGAGCACTCGTGCACGTGCTCACGTCGGAGGCTCCCGGCACGATCGCCTGGCTCGAGGAACACGGCGTCTCCTTCACGCGCTCGAACGGTGGCTACAGGCTCGCCCGCTGCGGAGGCGCATCGCGTTCGCGCCTCCTCCAGGTCGGAGACCAGACGGGGCTTGCGATCACGAAGGCGCTCCGGGAGAGCGTCGAGGCGCATGGGATCGCGACGTTCCCGAAGTCGCCGCTTCAGGAGCTGAGACAGGCGGAGAACGGCTGGCGGGCGCGCTGCGGCGATCAAGAGCTCGAGGCTGGCGCGGTCGTCCTGGCGGCAGGGGGTCGCTGCTACCGCGTTGCCGAGGAGCTCGGCGAGGTGTCGACGAACCATCCCGGCGCGACCGGCGAGACCACGGTGATCGCGCAGGGTCTCGGCGCCGAGTCGCGCGACTTGGACGCGCTCCAGTACCACCCGAACGGCGGGCTCTGGCCCGAGAACATGCGTGGCTACTCAATCCCCGAGACGACGCGGGCCTACGGCGCCGTCCTCCTGAATGCCGATCGCGAGGAGTTCACGGACTCGCTCGGGCCGCGCGACGAGGTCTCGAATGCGATCGAGGCCGAGGTGGCGAAGGGCGGGGGCGTCGAGACGCCCGATGGGCGCCCGGCGGTCTGGCTCGACACCACGCGGATCCCGGAGGCCGACGCGGAGGTCTCGCTGCCGTACATGCTCCGCCGCTACCGTGCCGCGGGAATCGATCCGCTCGCCGAGCCGATCCTCACGTACCCGGTTCTCCACTACCAGAACGGCGGGCTCGTGATCGACGAGCACGGCGAGACGACGGTCGAGGGCCTCTTCGCCTGCGGCGAGATCGCGGGCGGGACGCACGGCAGAAATCGGATGATGGGCAACTCGCTCCTCGAGTGCTGCGTGTTCGGGCGTCGCGCCGGCAAGGCGGCTGCGGAGAGGGCTGCCGCATGAGCACTGTTGCGACCGACATCCAGGCGGCGGTCCGCGACGCCGCAGCGTACCTCTACGTGTGGGCGCTGAAGGACATCCCGCAGGACCTCCGGGACGCGCTCGTCGAGGCACGCGGCCGCGAGACGTCGACGCCGGGACAGCGCGTCCTCGACACGATCATCCGGAACGTCGAGGTCGCGGACTCTGAGAAGAACCTCGTCTGCCAGGACACGGGCATCGCTGTCTACTACTGCCGCGTCGGCGAGCACTTCCCGCTCCATCCCGCCCGGATCTACGAGGCGCTCTACGACGGCACCGAGCGCGCGACTGTCGAGCATCCGCTGCGCTCGAACACCGTGCACACGCTGACGCGCGAGAACACAGGCCAGAATGTGGGCTACCGCGTGCCCATCGTGCACTGGGAGTTCGTGCCCGACTGGGACGGGCTCGACGTGAAGTGCGTCCCGAAGGGCTCGGGCTCGGAGAACATGAGCTTCCTGAAGATGTGCGTGCCGGCCGACGGCGTGAAGGGCATCAAGCAGTTCGTCCTCGAGTCCATCGTCGACGCCGGCGGCAAGCCTTGCCCGCCCGGGATCGTCGGCGTCGGGATCGGCGGGTCGGCCGACTACGCGATGCACCTCGCCAAGGAGGCGATCGCGCGACCGGTCGGCACGCGAAACGCCGATCCCGAGGTGGCGAAGCTCGAAGAGGAGCTCTTCGGGCTCCTGAACGAGACCGGGATCGGGCCGATGGGCCTCGGCGGCGACGTGACGGTGCTGCAATGCCACATCGAGCACGCGGACACGCACATGACCCTGAACCCCGTCGCCGTGAACTACCAGTGCTGGGCGGCGCGACGTGCGACGGCGCACGTCGCCGCGGACGGCTCCGTCGACTTCGACCGCGAGGCCTAGTGCCCGACCATCGCATCACCTTTCCCACGGACGAGGCGACGATCCGCGAACTCCGCGCCGGGGACTCGGTCACGGTCGATGGGCATGTCGTCGGCATCCGCGACCGGACGCAGATCCGGATGTTCGACCAGGGCCAGAAGCCGCAGATGGATCTAAGCGGCGCGTTTCTGCTTCATACGGCGCCCAACGTTCGCAAGGTCGGCGAGGGCCGCTACGAGAAGATGTGCATCGGGACGACCACGAGCGCACGGATGGTGCGGTTCACGGAGCCGCTCGGGCGCGACTACGGCGTGCGCGCGATCTGCGGGAAGGGCGGCCTGCCCGACGAGGCGATCGAGCCCATGCGCCGGCTCGGAATGGTCTACTTCGCGATCGTCGGTGGGGCCGCGGCGCTCGAGACGACGCAGATCGAGGAGATCGAGGAGGTCGAGTGGGAGGACCTCATGCCCGAGTGCCTCTGGAAGTTCCGCGTCAAGGACTTCGGGCCGCTCACCGTCGGCATCGACTCGCACGGCACGTCGCTCTACCACGACGTGCAGGCGGAGGCAAAGAAGCGACTGGAGGATCTGTATGCCCGGCTCTAGCGACGGCTTCCTGAACGTCCCGGCCCGGAGCCCAAAGCCGCGCGAGCGCGGCCTTACCCACGTCATGGACAAAGGCATGACCCTCCACGACGTCGAGGGACTCTTCGAGTCGGCAGGTGAGTACGTCGACATCCTGAAGCTCGGCTGGGGCACGGCGTACGTGACGAACAGGCTGCGGGAGAAGGTGGAGCTCTGCCGCTCCCACGGCACTCCCGTGGTCTGCGGAGGGACGTTCTTCGAGGCAGTCGTGGGCCTCGGAAAGCTCGACGAGTACCGGAGCTGGCTGTCGGACTATGGCATCACGCACGTCGAGGTCTCGGACGGGACGGTCGGCCTCGAGCGCGAAGAGAAGCTCGAGCTCATCGCCGAGCTCGCGCACGACTTCGTGGTCCTCTCCGAGGTGGGGTCGAAGGACGAGACGACCGTGTTCGCGCCCTACCAGTGGGTCGCGTGGATGAGGGAGGAGCTCGAAGCCGGCGCCTGGAAGGTGATCACGGAGGGCCGCGAGGGCGGCACGGCCGGCATCTTCAGGCCGAACGGAGAGATGCGAACCGGGCTCATCGACGAGATCGTCCACGAGCTCGAGATCGGCGATGTCGTCTTCGAGGCGCCGACCAAGGCCTCGCAGGGCTACTTCGTGAAGCACTTCGGCCCCGATGTCAACCTTGGCAACATTCCGCCCGAAGAGGTCATTCCGCTCGAGACGCTGCGACTGGGCTTGCGCTCCGACACGCTGATGGAGGTGCTGCTCCGTGAGCAGCCTGCCGCTGCCGACTGAGAACGACGTCCTCGACGGCGGGCTCCCAGGTGGCTTGAGCGCGGCCGAGCTCGACGCGATGCCCGCCGAGGAGGTCATTCGGTGGGCGCACGCCGAGTTCGGGGGGAGGCTATGCCTGAGCTGCTCCTGGCAGAAGCAGTCCTCGGTGCTCGTTCATCTCGTCTCGGAGCTCGGTCTCGAAATCGACGTCATCGAGCTCGACACGCACCTCTTCTTCAAGGAGACCTACGAGACGCGCGAGCGGCTCGTCGAGCGGTACGGGCTAACCCTCATCCAGCCCGAGGTGCTCACGGTCGCCGAGCAGCACAAGCAGGAAGGGCCGAACCTCTGGGAGACCGATCCCGACCGCTGCTGCGGGATCCGGAAGGTCGAGCCGCTGATCAGAGCCCTCGAGCCCTACGACGCGTGGATCTCCGGCATCCGGCGCGATCAGTCGCCGTCTCGCGCCGCCGCGGGGAAGGTCGAACGCTCGGAGCGCTACGGGGTCTGGAAGATCCAGCCGCTGGCGGATTGGGACGAGGCGCGCGTCTGGTCGTACATCGTCGCGAACGACATCCCCTACAACCCATTGCACGACGCTGGCTACCGTTCGATCGGCTGCATTCCTTGCACGAGGCCAACGCGGCCGGACGAAGAAGAGCGAGCAGGCCGCTGGGCCGGCTCGGACAAGCTCGAATGCGGTATCCACGAGGCAAACAGAGGAGGAGCATGACCGAGAACATCTACGCCCACGAGCACCCGGAGAGCGACCGTGCCAGAGAGGGTGGATTCACGCTCTGGTTCACAGGGCTCTCAGGCTCGGGCAAGTCGACGATCGCCCATCTCGTTGGCCCGGAGCTCGATGCCCGCGGTGCGCTCGTCGAGTACCTCGACGGGGACACCGTCCGCACGCGCCTCTCCAAGGGGCTCGGGTTCTCGAAGGAGGACCGGGACACGAACATCGAGCGGATCGGCTGGGTCGCATCCCGCCTGACGCGCCACGGCGGCGCCGTGATCTGCGCCGCGATCTCGCCGTATGAGGAGACCCGCGCCAAGGCTAGGGAGCTTGTCGAGCGGCACGGGCAGTTCGTCGAGGTGTACGTGAAGGCGTCGGTCGACGAGTGTGCGCGTCGGGACGTGAACGGGCTCTACGCCAAGGCCTTCGCCGGCGAGATCAAGGGCTTCACCGGCGTCGACGATCCGTACGAGGAGCCCGCGCAGCCGGAGATCGTCGTCGACACGGAGGCCCAGACGCCCGAGGAGAGCGCCAAGGTCGTCGTCGAGCGTCTCGAGGAGCTCGGCCTCGTCGAGGCCGGAGTCCGCGCATGACCGCGTCGAATCGGCACACACTCAACACACAGCGTCACACACCCGCGCGCTTTCTCGCGCTACTTTCACGGCAGGGCTCGCGGGGGGTCCCCACCCTGGGAGGGGGCCCGCGATGAGCGTCGCCACCGAGCACCAGCTGATCCAGCCGCACGGCGGCGAGCTCGTCGACCGCACGGGGTCGCGGCCGGACGATCTCGACTCGCTCGAGACGCTCACGCTCACATCGCGCGAGGTCTCTGATCTCGACATGCTCGCCTCCGGAGCGCTCTCTCCGCTCCCGGGTTTCATGGGTCGCGCGGACTACGAGCGCGTCCTCGAAGACATGCACCTCACGAGCGACCTCCCCTGGGCCCTGCCGGTCTGCCTCGCGGCGGCCGACGCGCCCAAGGGCGACCGCGTCGCGCTCGCGGACGAGTCCGGGCGCACGCTCGCGGTTCTGGACGTCGAGGAGGTCTTCGACTACGACAAGGAGCGTGAAGCAGAACGGTGCTTCCGAACGACTGACGGCGAGCATCCCGGCGTCGCGCGGCTCTTCGCGCAGGCGGATCGGTACGTCGCCGGGCCCGTGACGGTCTTCGACCGTGTCGAGCCCTCGTTCCCGGAGCTTCACAAGGATCCGGCCGAGACGCGGGCGCTCTTCACCGAGCGCGGCTGGAAGCGCGTCGTCGGCTTCCAGACCCGGAACCCGATTCACCGGGCCCACGAGTACCTCACGAAGTGCGCGCTCGAGACCGTCGACGGTCTGCTCATCCACCCGCTCGTCGGCGAGACGAAGTCGGACGACGTGCCGGCTGCGACCCGCGTCGAGGCCTACGACGTGCTGATCGAGGGTTACTACCCGAAGGATCGTGTCGTCGTCTCGAGCTTCCCGGCCGCGATGCGCTACGCGGGCCCGCGCGAGGCGATCTGGCACGCGATCTGCCGGAAGAACTACGGCTGCTCGCACTTCATCGTCGGCCGCGACCACGCCGGGGTCGGCAGCTACTACGGCACGTACGACGCCCAGCTCATCTTCGACGAGTTCGAGCCGCACGAGCTGGACATCGAGCCGATGTTCTTCGAGCACTCCTTCTGGTGCAAGGTCTGCGGTCAGATGGCGACGGCGAAGACGTGCCCCCACGGCGGCGACGACCACGTGTTCCTTTCGGGGACGAAGGTGCGCGAGCTCTTGGCCAACGGCGAGCTGCCTCCGGCCGAGTTCTCGCGGCCCGAGGTCGCGCAGGTGCTGATCGAGGCGTACCGGGGCTCGTAAGGCGGGCAGAGCCCGCCTCGAGCTTGACGCATGACCTGGGAGCTCTCCCTTACCGGGCTCCTGATCGGCATTCTCGTGGGCATGACGGGGATGGGGGGCGGGAGCTTGATGACCCCCGTCCTCGTCCTCGTCTTCGACTTCAACGTCGTCCTCGCGGTCGGGACGGACATCCTGCACGGAGCGATCTTCAAGTCGATCGGCGCCTGGCGGCACCGAATGCTCGGGAACGTCCACGCCCGGCTGACGTTCTGGCTCGCGGTCGGCTCGGTGCCGGCCTCGCTCGGTGGCGTCTACGTCATCGAGATCATGAAAGACCAGTACGGCGAGGACATCAACGACGTATCAGCGCGGATTCTCGGCTGGGCGCTCGTCGTCGGCGGCCTCGCGTTCCTCGCACGGGCGCTCATCGGCCGCAAGAGCGTGTCGAACCGGCCGTACCACCTCACGGATCGCGACCGGGCTCTCGCTGTCGTGATTGGCCTCTTCGGCGGGTTCATCCTCGGCCTCACGTCCGTGGGGAGCGGAACCTTCTTCGGGCTGATGATGTTGCTCCTCTTCCCCCTCACTGCCTCGAAGATCGTCGGGACCGACATCTTCCACGCCGCCGTGCTTCTCTGGGCTGCCGGGATCGCCCACCTCGGTGCGGGCAACGTCGATCTCAGCGCGGTGGCGTGGCTGGCGGTCGGCTCGATTCCAGGGATCCTGCTCGGGAGCCAGCTCACCGTCCGGCTCCCGGATCGCACGATCCGCCTTGCCCTCGCCACGGTGCTCGTCCTCGCCGGGCTGAAGCTCACGGAGATCGTTCCTGGCTTCTAGCGCGAGCTTCGACGACGACCCTCGCTATCGGGACGGCGCGCGCAGGATCCTCCCGTTCGCCGTCGCCGCGTTCGCGTTCGCTGCGTCCTTTGGAGTGCTCGCGGAGGCGGCGGACTTCGGCCCGCTTGCCGCGGTCGTCATGTCGGCGACGACGTTCGGCGGCTCGGCGCAGTTCGCGGCAGTGTCTGTCCTCGATGCAGGCGGAAGCGCGGCGGCCGCAATCGGCGCCGCCATTCTCCTGAACGCTCGCTACGCCCCGATCTCCATCTCGATCGGGCCTGCATTCGAAGGCCCTGCCTGGCGCAGGTTCCTCGAGGCTCAGCTCATCGTCGACGAGTCCTGGGCGATCTCCTCGACCGGGCCGGGGCAGTACAGCCGTCGGCTCCTCGTCGGCGCCGGACTCCTTCTCTATGCGGTCTGGGTCAGTGGAACCGCGGTCGGCGCTGTTGGAGCCTCGTTCATCGGTGACCCTGAGCGCTTCGGCCTCGATGCCGCGTTCCCGGCGCTCTTCCTGGCGCTTCTCGTGGGGTTCGTCCGTGACCGGCGCTCGCTCCTGGCCGCGCTTCTTGCTGCGGCGATCGCGCTGGTTCTCGTTCCGGTCTCCTCCCCCGGGGTTCCGATCCTCGCGGCGAGCGCGGTATGTCTACTCGGACTGAGTGCGCCGGTGACGGTCTGGATCGTCGTAGCCGCCGCCGGCGCGGCCACGTTCTGCCTGAAAGCGGTCGGGCCAGTCCTGCTCGGCGGGCGGGGGCGGTCGTTGCCGCCCCGAGTGTCCTCGGTGATCACCCTGCTCGCGCCGACCGTGCTCGCAGCGCTCGTGGCCACTCAGGTCTTCGGCGGAGAGCGCGAGCTCGTCATCGACGCTCGCCTCGTGGGAATCGGTGCGGCGGCCCTCGCGATCGTGGCCAGGCTTCCGATCCTCTTCGTGGTCGCCGCCGCTGCTGCTGCAACCGCCGTCGCCCGCCTCGTCGCCTAGCGAACCATTGTTGACATATTAGTGAGTGACCGCTAACTTCCGGCGTCATGACCGCCGTCGGCGCAACCGGCAAGACCCGTATGAGCGCAGACGAGCGGCGCCGCCAGATCGTTGCGATCGCGCGAGAAGAGTTCGCCGTGCGAGGGTTGCACGGCACCTCCACGGAGCGCATTGCCGAGCGCGTTGGCGTCTCCCAGCCGTACCTCTTCCGGCTGTTCGGAACGAAGAAGGAGCTCTTCATCGCGTGCGTCGAGGCGGGTTTTCGGCACGTCCTGGAGGTGTTCGAGGAGGCGGTGGTTTCGACGGAGCCCGAGCAGGCGCTCGACGCCATGGGCGAGGCCTATGTCGGGCTTCTCCATGACCGGCAGGAGCTCTTGGCCCAGATGCAGGCGTACGCCGCCTGCGACGACGAGGAAATCCGAGCCGCCGTCCGGCGCGGGTACGCCGACCTCTATCGCTACGTCGCGTCTGCGAGCGGCGCGGACGAGGAGCGTCTGCGCGCGTTCTTCTCCTTCGGGATGCTGCTGAACGTCGTCGCCGCGATGGATCTCGTTGCTCTCGGCGAGTCCTGGGCGGAGGAGCTCGTCAAGGGCTGCTTATCGTGATCCGTTAGGCCTCGCCGTCGCGAAGAAGCATCGCACCGGCGCGGAGAAACGGCGTCCGGTCGACGAGGGCACCGATCTCGGACGGTGGGTAGGAGCCCTCCTCCGTCACGAAGCGGTCGATGCACTCGGGGGGCGTGAGATCCCAGCGCTCGGCTTCCGGATCCTGTGCCTGTGACGGAGCGAGCTTGAAGGTCTCGCAGGCGACGAAGACCGGTACCTCCGCCTCGTGGGCGGCCTGAGCAAGGCCGCTCGTGCCCGTCTTGTTGACAAGGGAGCCGTCCTCGAAGACCGCGTCGGCCCCCAGGAGGAGCAGGTTGACGCTCTCGACCGCGTGGGCTGCGTCCTCGTCGGCCACGACTTCCACCGTCAGGCCCTCGCCTTCGAGATCCTCCGCGAACGGGCGACCTTCGCCTTCCGGATCGGAGGCCGTGCAGACGACGCGATCGGGCGGCGTGTGCACCAGCGCCTCCCGCACCGTCGACGAGGCGGAGTGCGTCATGACCGTGCCTCCGAGCTCGGAGCCGAGCAGTACTGCGATCGAGTTCGATGCTCGGTCCCGCAGCGCCACGAGCGCCGCCGCCTCTTCCGCGATCTGCTCCGGCGAGCGGGAAGCCGCGAGCACCCGCCCGACTGCGCCGGCGATCGCTCCGATCTCCGGGCGAGCTGCGACGAGCGCCTGTCCGGTCTCGAGAGGGTCGGCGCCGGCCGCGACCGCCTCGGCGAGCGCCTCGACGGCTTGGCGCGCGAGCCACCCTGCTCCATGCCGGTGATCGAGCTCGATGAGCTTGATCCGCGTGTCGAGATCGGTCGTCACCTGCGGGGAGGCTAGACGATCCTGGGCGTGTGAGGATCGTTGCAAAGGCTGGGGCTCGGTCGGATAGCCTCACTGCCAGATGGCTGACACCGCTCCCACGATCGTGGCGTCGCCACCGGCCGAGACGATGCCGGAGATCTCGCTCGTCCTTCCCGTCTACAACGAGGAGGCGACGCTGGAAGAGGTGTACAGGGGGTCGATGGAGGCGCTCGAGAGCCTGGATCTGCCGTTCGAGGTCATCGTGGTCGATGACGGTTCGCGCGACGGGACGTGGGCGATCGTCGAGCGGCTCCACGAGGCTGACCCACGCGTCGGCGGGATCCGCTTCAAGCGGAACTTCGGGCAGCACCCGGCCATGCACGCCGGGCTCTCCCGGGCGCGTGGGGACGTGGTCGTGACGATGGACGCTGACCTTCAGAACTCCCCCGCTGACCTCCCGAAGCTGATTACCGCAGTTCGCGATGGAACGGACGTGGCGAGCGGCCGCCGGCGCGGTCGGGAGGACACCTGGGGGCGGACGCTGCCGTCGAGGATCATCAACACGATGCTGCGTCGCTTCACGAAGGTGGACATCTCGGATTTCGGGTGTGCGTTCAACGCCTACCGCCGCTCAGCCGTCGAACCGGTACTCGGCTCGATCGGGAAGCAGAAGTTCACGAAGGCGCTCGTTCTCGCCGCCGGCGCGAGCGTCGTGGAGGTCGACCTCGAGCATCGCGCGCGCCGCGACGCCTCGCGCTACTCGCCGTTTCGCCTCGTCCGGCTCGCTCTCCATGTCCTCGCAGGGTTCTGGCCGCAACCGATTCAGTGGGCAGGCCTCCTGCTCGGAACGATCTCGTGTCTTCTGGCCCTCGTGGCGCTTGCGTGGGCGTCGGCGATCTGGGCCGTGCGAGGTGATTTCCCGGGTCTCCTCTATCTCGCGGCGCTCGTGCTCGGCGTGCTCGGGATCCAGGGGTTCATCCTCGCGCTCGTCGGGGAGTATCTCGGGCGGATCCAGCGGGACGTCGAGGGCCGGCCCCTGTACACGGTCGCCGACGTTCTGGAGCCCGGAGCGGAGGTGTCGAGGGTCGTGGTCACGTCGCCCGACGGCTCGGCGGCAGGCTCGGAGCGCAACTCGGAAGCGGATCGGGCTACCCATGCGGAGGGCGCGGTCGCCGACCGCCCGAGCGTCAGCGCGTCGCACCCGGCGAGTTCGTAACGAGCGGCCCGCGGCGCTGTCTCATTGGCGCGCGACTTAAGGCGCTCCCAGCCTCCTCCCCTACGCCGATCCTAACCGGGAAAGACGCGCGTGTGTGCCACGAAGATGTGGCGAAAGCGCGCAGCCATGCTTGTTTGCGGCTCACCCCGTACGGCGTCGGACGTGGTTGCGCCTGGGTACACTCAGCTTCCGTGCCAGCCAAGCGCGTACTTGTGACCGGCGGCTGTGGGTTCATCTCCTCGAACTTCATCCGCCACATGCTCCTGTCGACGCCCTACGAGGTCGTCTCGCTGGATGCGCTCACGTATGCCGGGAATCTCGACAACCTCTCAGACGTCCAGGGCCACGAGCGACTCACCATGGTTCACGGCGACATCCGTGACCCGGACACGGTGCGAGAGGTTGTTTCAAGCGTGGACGTGATCGTGAATGCGGCCGCGGAATCGCACGTCGAGAAGTCGATCGAAGAGGGCGCGTCCGAGTTCGTCACGACGAACGTGGAGGGAACGCAGATCCTGCTCGACCAGATCCGCCGGACGCCGGTCGAGCGCTTCATCCTGATCTCGTCCAGCGAGGTCTACGGCACCGCCGAGCAGGCCCCGATGGACGAGGAGCATCCGCTCAATCCGCGTAGTCCGTACGCTGCGACGAAGGCCGGCGGAGATCGCCTCGCGTACTCCTACTACGTGACCTACGGCTTGCCGATCGTGATCGTTCGGCCGTTTAACAACTACGGGCCGTACCAGCACCCCGAGAAGGTCGTCCCGCGTTTCGTCATCCAGGCGCTCAGCGACGAGCCGTTGACGATTCACGGAGACGGACACGCAAGCCGTGATTGGCTCTATGTCGAGGACGCTGCGGAGGCAATCGAGGCGGCGATCGCGGCCGACGTCGACCTGATCGCGGGCGAGGTGATCAATGTGGCGACTGGCGTCGACATCTCGGTGACCGAGATCGCGAACCTCGTGCTCGACGGGCTCGACAAGCCGACGTCTCTCAAAGTGCACGTGGAAGAGCGGCTGGGTCAGGTTCACCGCCACATCGGCTCCACGGAGAAGGCGAAGCAGCTCCTCGGCTGGGAAGCGCGCACGCACTTCGAGCGGGGCCTCGAGCGGACGATCGCCTGGTACTCGGAGAACCGCGCGTGGTGGGAGAGCGTGCTGACGCGCCCCAGCGTCTCCTCGTCCTAGGCGCGGGACCGGCGCAGCTCGGTCTTCTTCGCGCCGCGCGGAGGCGGGCGCTCTTCGTCATCGCCTGCGACCGGGACCCGGGAGCGGTCGGATTCGAGCTTGCGGACCGTCGTGCGCTTGTGTCGAACGAGGACGAGGTCGGTATTGAGCGGCTGGCCCGCGCGGAGCGCGTCGACGGGATCATTGTGCCCGGAATCGACTGGCCTGTCGTGATCGCGGCCCGGGTCGCTGCCCATCTCGGTCTCCCGCACCCGCTCGACCCCGAGACCGCGGCCAAGGCCGTCTCGAAGCTGCGGCAGCGGAGGTGCTTCCAGGACGCCGGTGTTCCCCAGCCTCGGTGGGAGCTCACTCCGGCGGCTGGAGCGGGCGCGTCGATTCGCCCGCCCTGCGTCGTCAAGCCCGCCGATCGCCAGGGCCAGCGCGGGCTCTCGCTCGTCCGCTCGGACGCCGAGCTCGGGGCGGCGGTCGCCGCGGCCGGCGCCCTCTCGCGGGGCGGTGACGTTCTTGTCGAGGAGCTCATCGAGGGGCCTGAGGTCACGGTCAACGCCTTCTCGACCGGCGGCGTCTTCCATCCGCTCACCGTCACCGACCGACTCACGGCGGACCCGCCGGCGTTCGGCGTGGCGCTGGCGCATGCCTGGCCCAGCAAGGCAGACCACGGCGAGGCCGCCGCCGATGTAGCGCGACGTGCCGTCGAGGCCCTCGGGATTCGAGAGGGACCGACCTACACCCAGCTTCGGATCGCATCCGACGGGCCCCGAGTCGTGGAGGTTGCCGCCCGTTTGGGCGGTGGCCACGATGCTGAGCTCTGCCGTGTGGCTCTCGGCATCGACCTGAGCTCGCTCGCGGTGTCGGCCGCGCTCGGCGAAAACGTCGATCTTGGATCAGCGAAGCCGCGTGACGGTGCCTGTGTGCGCTTCCTGGTTCCACCCGTCGGCGAGCTCGTGGCGACCGAGGGCGTGGAGGAGGCGCTGGCGGAACTGGGCGTCGTCGACGCCGGAACGTACCGAAAGCCCGGCTGGGTGTTCGGGTCCCTCTCGGTTGGTGCCGACCGGGCCGGTTACGTGATCGCTTGGGGAGATTCGCGCGACGACGCACTCGAACGGGCGGCCCGTGCAGGGGACCGCATACGCTTTGTGACGACCGATGCAGCGGCTCGAGTCCAGACCTAAGCGCGATACGTTCCTCTCGTTCCAGCCGCCCGCTATCGGTGCGGAGGAGATCGTCGCCGTCGTGGAGACGCTCCGCAGTGGTTGGCTGACGAGCGGTCCTCGCGCCGGAGAGCTCGAGGAGCGGTTCGCGGACTACGTCGGAGCGCGCCACGCGGTCGCCCTTTCGTCCGGAACGGCGGCCATGCACCTGGCGCTCGTGGGCCTAGGAGTCGGCCCAGGCGACGAGGTCATCGTTCCGCCGATCACGTGGCCCGCGACCGCGAACGTCGTCGTTCACACCGGTGCGACGCCGGTCTTCGTCGACGTGCTCGACTTCGACCTGAACATCGACCCGGATGCGGTTCAAGCGGCGGTGACGCCACGGACGAAGGCTGTGATGCCCGTGCACCTGGCAGGCGCTCCCGCCGAGCTCGATCCGATTCTCGAGCTCGGCGTTCCCGTGGTCGAGGACGCCGCACATGCAATCGAGTCCGTCTACCGCGGCCGGAAGGTTGGGTCGATCTCGGATGCGACCGCCTTCTCGCTCTATGCGACGAAGAACGTGGCCGCGGGCGAAGGCGGGTTGCTCACGACGGACGATGACGGGCTGGCGGACAAGCTCCACAAGCTTCGTCTGATGCGTCGCGGCCACGGCTCCGTCTACGACATCGAGGTGGCGGGCTACAAGGCGAATCTCTCCGATGTCCTCGCCTCGCTCGCGCTCGTCCAGCTCGGGCGAGTCGAAGAGCACGCCGAGATCCGCCGACGCCACTTCGCTGCCTACGACGCGGGCGTCGCCGACCTCGATGGGATCGACCCGCTCGGGCGACGTGACGAGCACGTTCACGCCCTGCATCTCTACGTCGTGCGAGTGAACGCCGATCGGGCAGGGGCCACGCGCGACGACTACGCGCGGGCTCTGGCCGAAGAGAACATCGGGACGAGCATTCACTTCCTGCCCGTGCATCGCCTGACCTACTACCAGGGGCGGTATCCGAACCTTCGGCTTCCCGTCGCGGAGGAGGCGGGTTCGGAGGTGCTGTCTCTACCGCTCTCCGCGGCGCATTCGGACGAGGACATCCGAGACGCGATCGACGCTCTGCGGCGCGTCCACGCGGCGTTCACGAAGTCCGTCTGAGCCGCCCGTGCGCCGCTCCCACAAGGTCGCGCTTCAGCTCGGCATCAGCGCCGCGCTGATCGCAATCCTGCTGTGGCAGATCGACGTCTCGCGCACGGTCGACCTCGTCCTTTCGAGCGAACCGGTCTACCTGGCTGCGGCGCTCGCGATCTACGTCGGCACGACGTGGCTGCTCGCCTGGCGCTGGCAGATCCTGTTGGCGTCGAAGGGGATCCACGAGCCGCTCGGTTGGCTCACGAAGCTCTACTTCGTCGGTACCGCGGCCGGCCAGGTGTTGCCGACCTCGATCGGCGGCGACGCCCTCCGCATTTACGAGCACGCGAGGCGCCGACCGAACGCCCGAGGCGAAGCCGCAGGAGCCGTCCTAATGGAGCGGGTGCTCGGGGCCGCTGGGACGCTTGCGCTCGTCGCCGTGGGCCTGGCGATTGCAGCCGGTCGCTACAACGACATCGGGCTCTTCATCTGGATGGAAGTGATCTCGATCGTTTTCGTCGGGCTCGGGCTCCTGCTCGTGTTCTCCCGCAGAAGTCGGAGCCTCCTCGAGTCGCGGATCTTTCCGCTCGGCCGGCGGATCAGGATCGAACGGGCGCTGAACAGCGTTTACTCCGCCCTCCACGGATATCGCGACCAGCCCGCCGCGGTGGCAGCCGTACTCGGGATCACGATCGCTGTCCAGTTCGCCCGCATCATGGGGATCTGGATGTGCGGCGAAGCCGTCGGCGTTGATCTTTCGCCGCTGGTCTACATCGTGCTCGGCCCCCTTCTGTTCCTCGTCATGCTGATTCCCTTCACCATCAACGGGCTCGGTGCGCGCGAGGCCTTCTTCGTGGCGTTCCTGTCGCGCTTCGGTGTCGATGCGGATTCGGCCTTCGCAATCGGCTTTCTCTTCTACGCGGTGACCATCGCGGCCTCGATCCCGGGTGCGGTCATCCTCCTTTGGCAGAGCGTGCGGCCGACTCCCGTGCGACCGTCAGTCGAGTAGCCGGTCGCACGACTGGGGAGGGGCGTCCTCGGTACACCTTGGTGGGCCGACGTCCGGACGAGCCCAGCCCAAAGGAGCACGAACCTCGGGGCGTCAGCACGCCTTCGAGCCATGCGTCGAGCTGGGCCGTGAAGAGGTCTGGCTCCGCCTCGGACTCGCAGCTCAACTCGTCAGGCGGGATCTCGTGCGGTGCCATTTCGGCCTCCGGTCCGTGGCCCAGCCTTCGGCGACGGAGAAGCAGTGCGCCTCCGAGCACGAGGAGTCCGATCGCTGCGGCGGCGACGGCAGTGCCGACATGGCTCCCGAGCGTTTCGTGGCGCGTTCCAACGGGAGCCGTGCCCGTCGTCGTCGCGTCCACCGGTCGCGTGGCGGAAGGGCGGCTTGACGGGGTCCGAACATCCCTTTCCGCTGGCTGGCCGAGATCGACCTCGCCATTCCCGCCCGCGTTCGGTCCGGTGCCGCCGCCGGTTGCGGCCGAGTGCATGGAGGACCGCATTAGCGACTCGGTTTCCTCGGCGAGCTCTGGTTTCGCAACGGACGAGGGTGCCGCGTCGGGCTCGACGAGCCGAGGCTCGGACTCTGTCGGAGCAACGCCGGTCTGGGGCGGGCTTCCACCCTCGGGGGCCGCTGCGGGGGGCGCGGTCGGCGTCACGCTCGGCTCCGGGGAGCTCGGTGCATCCCTGGTGGATGGATCGACCGGAACTTGGGTCGGCGGCGACACGGCAGGCGCTTCCGCAACCGGCAGATCCGCGGGCATCTCAGCCTCGGGCGCCTCGGCCGGGGATCCGGTAGGTGAGTCGATCGGATTCTCCAGCACGGGCGGGCTGCTGGGGGGCTCGCTGGACGGACCGTCCGGGGTCCCCGCCGGGGGGCTGATCGGGATTTCCTGTACAGGCGGATTTACCGGCACCTCGGCCGCAGGCGGCTTCACCGGTGCTTCGGCCGCAGGCGGCTTGACGGGCACCTCGGTCGCAGGCGGCTCGACCGGTTCTGCGGTCGGTTCCTCTTCCGCAGGAGAGGTTGGTGCTTCCGCCGCTGGAAGATCGATTGGCGTATCGGGCACGGGCGGATAGGCGGGTGCCTCTTCGACGGGCGGGTTGGTAGGTGTCTCCTGCACGGGTAGGTCGATCGGGACCTCGGCCGTAGGCGGCTCGCCTGGCGCCTCCTCGGCGGGTAGCTCGACGGGGATTCCAGCCGGTGGTTCGCCCGGTGTCTCCTGCAGCGGCTCGTCGGTCGGTACCCCCTCCGGCGGCAGCTCGCTCGGCGTCTCCTGTACGGGTAGGTCGATCGGAACCTCGGCCACAGGCGGCTGGATTGGCGCCTCTGCTGGAGGCGGATGTGTCGGTGCCTCCTCAGTCGGCACGTCGGTCGGTGTTTCCTGTACGGGCGGGCTGGCAGGCGTCTCAACCAAAGGCGGCTCGCCCGGCGTCTCTTCCGCAGGCGGCTCGGCGGGGGCTCCAGCAGTGGGGTCGACCGGAACTTCCTGCACGGGCGGGGCCGACGGGGCCTCTTGGGCAGGCGGGTCGGGACTTGCGGCGGGGCGCTCTTCTTGTGGCTCGCCCGGCCTCGGGACCTCCGACTCCTCGCCGGGTCCGGACGGGGCCGGTGGCAGGAATCCCGCCGGATCCAGATAGCCGTGCTCCTCCGCGGCCACGCGCACGCCCAGGTGGACGTAGCCTCCGGCGTGTTCGGGCTCGCCGCTCGGGCCGACAGTTCCGACGGCATCCCCCTCGGCCACGGCGGCTCCGCGCGCCACGCGACTCGAGCCCAGATGGACGAGCGTCACCGCATAACCGTCGGGTGTCGCGATCGTGACCGTTCGCCCGTTTCGCGGAACGGTTCCCGCGAAGGAGACGGTGCCGGACTCGGGCGCGCGGACGGTGGTACCGGGCGACGCTCCGATGTCGAGTCCTCGATGTTGCCCTCCGGCGTATGGGTCGCCGCCGAAGTTGAACGGTTGCAGTACCGGCCCCGTCACGGGCCATGTCCAAGCGTGCGCGGGCAACGCGCCGGCCAGGAACGCGATCGAGACCGGGAGCAAGGCGATGGCCTTCATCGTCTGCCTCCTGGTCGTTGTCGTGAGTCCAGCGACCGTAGCGCGCAGATCCGACTGCGTGAGGGTCTGTCGCGGAGTCGTCTTCGTTCCGTGGCAGTTTCGTTACAGGTCGCCGGGTCGGCCCGCCTGCGGGCCTATCGGCCGGTCAAGCGATACGCGGCGTGCGGCCGAAGGCGGCGGAGCACGGGCAGCAGGCCCGGCAACGAGCCAGACGCGCGCCGGATAGCGCCGCACGGGAAAGCCGATCCCGTCCTTGTAGGCCGTCAGGCCCTCGTTCTCGGGCGAATGGAGCCCGTTCACGATCTCCCGCACGTCGCCGCCACGTCCGCAGGCCTCGACGAAGGCGAAGACGAGCGCCGTGCCGACCTGGGTCGCGAGCGCCTCGGTGCGGATGTGCAGGCGCTGGAAGTACGCCGTCCCGTCCACTGCCCAGCCGCCGAGGTAGCCGGCCAGCCGTCCGTCGACGAGGCCGGCCAGGAACGTGAGCCGGCCGCCCACGTCGTCACGGCCGAGCCCTCGCACATACGTGTCGCGGGACGGAGCCGCGTCGGCTCCGGTCCGCGCCAACGACGAGACGACGACGTCGTAGCCCTGCTCCTCGAGGAGCGCCGAGCTCGTCAGCTCCACGAGCTCGACCGAACGGGTCGCCTTCCGGAGCCGGTAGCGACGGTTCTTGGAGAGAAGGTGAGGTCCCCATCCGTCGACCGGAGCGAGGACGTGCGCGGAGAGAGCTCCCGTCGCTGCGCGAGCGTCCTCCTCGCGCAGCACCGCCCGAAACCCGAGGCAGGGAGCGGGCCGCTGCGCGTCGGCTGCGGGCAGTCGCGCGAGCCAGTGGATCGGCTCCCAAAAGCCGCGCCTGGACATTCGCCAGTGCCGTCCGCCGCGCTCGATGATCCGCTCGCCGCGGCCTCTGCGCCAGGCCGCGAGCTCCGCCTCGGACATCGAGCGGACGACTGCGTCCGACGCGGGCCGGACGTCCCTCACCGTCGTGCCTTCTCCACCGCCCGCCCGGCGAGCCAGCGCATGATCTCCGCCGCCGGCCCGGGGTCGTCACGGGCGAACACCGCCGGCACCCGCGCGCCGAGGTACGGCCGAACCAAAGCGCGTGGATCGAAATCGCCGCGCCGTGCGAGTCGCGCCGCAGTCACCGCGTCCTTCGCGAGGTAGACCCACGAGACTCGTTCGGAGAAGGGCGGAAGGGGAACGGGGCTGTCGCCGCAGAGGTCCGCGTACGCAACCGGCCCGAGGTCGTAGCGCTGGCTCAGCCCGGCTCCGGCCCAGACCGGGAGTCGCGTGTTGACCTCGAGAACCCTCAGCGCCCCGTCCACGCGCGGATCGCGGACGAGCTCGACGTGGGCGAAGCCCCGGTAGCCGACCGAAGCCAGGAGCCGCTGCCCGGCCTCGAGCACCTCCTCATCCGGCTCGACTGCGAAGACCGTGCTCGCGCCGAAGCGCGGTGGGCCCTGGCGTACCTTGCGCCCCACAACCGAGCCGAGCGGATCGCCGCCTCGACCGATGTACGTGAAGAGCGAGAGGATCCGGTCGGTCGAGTCCGGCACCAGCTCCTGGGCGACGAGCGCGAAGCCGGCCTCGTTCGCCCGTCGCCAGGCCACGACCCCGTCGTCCGATCCGTCGACGACCACGACCTTGTGGCTGAAGGTCAGCGCGTAGCGCTCGCTGTCGAGCGGCTTCAGGAGAAACGGCCGAGGCAGGTCGAGGGCGCGCAGAGCCTCCTCCGAGCCAACGGGCTCCGTCCGCGGAGTCGCGAGCCCCGCGCGCGCGGCGACCTCGGCCAGGCCGTCCTTGTCGCGGAGCGCGTCAACGGCCGTCCGATCGTCGGGAAGCGGAATCGCCGCAAGGTCGCGGAGCTCGTCCCAGTGGCGGAGGACGAGCTCGACGTGTGCGTCCCGCTCGGGAACGAGGACGACCGGTCCGCCCGCGGCGACCCTACGAACGATCTCGAGCACAGACCCGTCCGGCTCGGCGTCGAGAACCCGGTGCCGCTCCGCCAGGTAGCGTGAGCGAAGCCCGAAGTCGGCCCGCTCGAGCGCGATCCCAGTCACGCGGATCCCGCGTCTGCCCAGGCTCCGCGCGAGGGCGAGGCCCGCAGGCTGAAGGCCGAGGATGACGACCGGGCGGCTCAAGGCCGGCTGGACGCGACCACGGTCTCGAGCGTCGCGCGCAGTCGCGCCGCCAGGAGGTCGCGGTCGAACTCGCGCTCGGCGAGTGCGCGCCCGTTTCGCCCCAGCTTCTCCGCGCGCTCGGGATCCTCCGCCAGGGCGACGAGCGCCTCGGCAAGCGCCGGGCCGTCCGCGGCGGGGACGTAGAGGCCCGCGTCGTTCTCCTCCGCCACGCGCCGAAGCCACCCGTCCGTGTTGACGACAAGCGGCTTGCCGGCAGCCAGCGAGTCGAAGAACTTGTTCGGCGAGCCGGTCTCGAGGATCTTGTACGGCGCGTAGAGCGTGATCGTGGCGCCGGCCGCGCGGACGATCCGGGCGAGCTCGGCCCGGGAAACCGGAGGCGGCACGAGCAGGTTCGGAAGCCTGGCTGCCTGCTCCTCGAGCCAGGGCCGCTCGCTCCCGTTCCCGAGCGCCACGATGCCGATCCGCTCGTCGCCTCGCTCGTGGAGGACGCGGGCTGCGTCGACGAGCTGCTCGACTCCGTTGGCCTTTCCCATCGCACCGGTGTAGAGGGCGACGAACCGCCCGTTCAGGCCGAGCTTCTGGAAGTAGGCGGGGTTCGGGTCGGCCGAGCCGAAGAGCTCGGTCTCGGCCAGGTTCGGGATGAGGACGATCTTGGCCGCCGGCACTCCCTTGCGCTCGAGCAGCTCGCCCGCACTCTCGCTGCAGACGACCACGCGCTCGGCGGCCCGATAGAGCGTCCGCTCGAGCCACTCCGCGGCCGCGATCTCGGCCCGGTTCGTCAGGAACCCGAGCTCGACCGGCACGTCCGGCCAGACGTCCTGGATCTCGAAGACGAACGGGATCCGTCGCGCGCGCGCGTACGCGAGGCCGTTCAGCCCGACCGTCAGCGGCGTCGAGGAGGCATAGACGACGTCCGGCTTCGGCACCCGCGCTGCGGCGAGCGTGGCCGCGAGCGTGTAGCCGCCGTACGAGAGGATCCGCTTCCACTTCGAGAACCGCTGCGCGTACGGAATCCCGATCCAGATCACGTCGATCCCGTCCACGGTCTCGCGGTCGACGAGCCGCCCAGGCGGGGGGGTCACGCGGCCGGGCTCCATGTAGCGCCGGTCGAGCCCGACGACCGTGACCCGGTCGCCGTGCTCCACGAGGTGCTTGGCGAAGGAGTAGGCGCGCGTCGGTGCGTTTCGCTGCGGCGTCGCGAACTTCGGGTCGAAGTAGAGGACGTTCATGTGCCGGAGGAGTGTAGGGGCGGGATTCAACCCGCCCGGCGGCCGGCGGTCGGCGCCCGATACGCGGGGAAGAACCCGGAGAGATCCCCGCTGTCCCCACCGCCGAGCTCGCGGTACGCCGTCTCGTCGTGCACCGCCTTGCCGATCCACGCCTCGACGAGGCCGTCAGGGGCGAAGCGGCGCTTGTACTCCCAGAGCGAGTCCTTCGCCCCGCCGACGCCGCCGCCGAGGTGGAAGAGCTCGCCGCCCCGGTCGTGGCCCCAGCGCGCTGCAGTCGAGCAGGAGCAGGTGGCTCGCTCCCACCGAGCGGCCTCCCTCGAGGGCGGCGCCGAGGTGGTAGTGGAGCCAGGGCGGCGACCAGAGGCAGAGCGTGCTCGCCACGAGGTCGCCGTCCAGGAGGCCGTCGAGCTGGACGAGGTTCCCGCCGAGCTCGGTCGCGAGCGTCTCCCAGTACTCCTGCGGGAAGAGGTAGAACGACGCCGCGCCGAGCGCCTGCATGCCCTCCTCGTAGAGCGCCGCGAACCCGTCCAGCCGGCTCGGCGCTGCGCGGACGACTACCTGGAGCTCGCGTTCGGCCTTGCGGACGCGACGGCGATGGTGGCGGTGCAGCGTCGCGACGGGATCGGGCTCGCCGCCGATTGGCCACGCGATCGTGTCCGCGAGGCGCTCGAGCTCGAACCCCGCTCGGGCTTCGCGGTGGTTCTCGTACAGGGGATGGAAGCGGACGAACGTCGAGACGACGCGTCGCTCCGAGCACCACTCGGCGTACGCGTCCCAGAAGCCGCCGAGGGACCCCCGGGCGGAGATGGGCCCGCCGTATCCGTACGGCGTGATGACGTCGAGCAAGTCGGAGCCCGGAATCTCTCGGACGCTGCACGGGAAGACGACGTCGCCGCCGTCGTGGAGGAGTGTCGGCCGGCCACCGTCCAGCACGCAGGAGGCCTCGACGAAGCCTCGCCGGAGGTAGGCATCGACGAGCCCGAGCCGCTCGAGCAGGCCGTCCCAGTCGTTCGGCGCGACCTCGCGGAGGGTCAATCGCCCTCGCCGGCCGGGTGCTGCCGGGCCTGCGACCGCTCGATGTTCATCCGATCCTCGACCGGCACGGGATCGTGGCGGCGAACCTGGCGGAGCGTCTCGAGGAGGATCCTCGCGTCGAGCTCAAGCGACCAGTTCTCGACGTACCAGGCGTCGTGCTCGAACCGCTCGGGCCACGTGATCTCGTCGCGACCCTGGATCTGAGACCAGCCGGTGATCCCCGGCCGGACGGCTAAACGGCGGCGATCCTCGGGTGTGTAGTTCGCGACCTGCTCGACGAGGTCGGGTCGCGGCCCGACGATGCTCATCTCGCCGCGGAGCACGTTCACGAGCTGGGGCAGCTCGTCGAGGCTCGTGCGACGCAGGAAGCGCCCGCTGCGCGTGATTCGCGGATCGTCGGGGACGACGCCGTAGGGGTCGTCCCCGAGCCCGAGCCGCTGGCCCAACTCGATTGCGTCCGGAACCATCGTCCGGAACTTCAGCATCCCGAACGGTCTCCCGCCCCGGCCGGCGCGGAGCTGGCGGAGGACGACGGGCCAGCCGGATTCGACCGCGATCCACACCCCGATGCCGGCGAAGAGCGGTGAGAGGGCCACGAGCCCGAGCCCGGCGAGCACACGATCGAGCGCGTGCTTCGTTCTGAGCGCCGCCGAGCCGGGAGGGGAGGCCGCCTGCATGCCGCCATCCTCGCGGAGCCGTCGGACCGGCGCGGGAGAACAGCGCTCCGGCCTTCCCGCCCTCGCCTCGTCCGCGTGTGTCACAAGTCGCCCACGGATGTGCGCCGAAACCGGGCCTTGTAACACACTGTTACTAAGTCGGGAGACGACCGAGGCCGGGCCTGGCGAGCCGATCTCGCCGCTACCCTGAGGAGCCGGCCAGCGCCCAAGTAACAGTCTGTTACAAACATTGTCTCGCCCTTCGGCCAGCCTCGCCCTGCTCGGCGCGCTCTGCGTCGCGGCCGCGCTCGCGACCCTCCTCGCCGCGTGCTCGGGCGGCGACGGCGATGACGGTGGCGGCGAGACGCAGGCGGTGAGCACGGGCGCCGCTCCCCCTCCCACGACCACCGAGGAGGAGGAGCCCGCTGAGCCCGAGTCGCCTCCCGCGCTCGTCCGCGTGGTCGACGGCGACACGGGGGAGCGCGTCGGGGAGGCTGTCGTCCGCGTCGGTAAGACACGCGCGCGCTCGGACGGCCGTGGGCCGCGCGACGCTCGCGGTCGGGACGCGCCGCCGGGCGACATTCCGCGTCCGGGCAACCGGCTACGACGCCGAGCGCGTCCAGGCCGCCGTCCACCGGCGCAAGCCGCTCGTCGTCGAGCTCTACCGCCCCGACTACCAGTGGACGATGTACGGCGCGAACCTCGCGCGGACGCAGGCCCATCCGGCGATCCGCGTACGACCGCCCTTCCGCGTCCGCTGGCAGCGGAGTGTCGGCTCGCTGATGGAGTTCCCGGCCGTCGTCTGGAAGGGCGTCGGCTACGTCTCGAACATCCAGGGCTACATCCATGCGATCTCGCTCGACCGCGGCAAGATCCTCTGGAAGAAGCGCATTGGCACGCTGATGGCAGCCTCGCCGGGCCTGGTTCCCGAGCGGAACGAGCTCGTCGTCCCGACGATGTCGCCCGGTGAGCTCGTCGTCCTGAACATGAGGACGGGACGCCGGAAGTGGTCGTACCCGAGCGGCCGCGCCGAGCCCTCTGCCGCCATCAAGGACGGGGTCGCGTACCTCGGCGCAACGAACGGCAACGTCTACGCCATGGATCTCGAGCGCCGCCGGCCACGCTGGATCTACCGCGGCGGCTCGAAGGTGACGTCCTCGATCGCGGTCGTCGGCAAGCGCCTGTACTTCGGCGACTACGCGGGCCGCGTGATCTGCCTCGATGCCAGGGACGGCCGCACGATCTGGGTCGGAAGCGCCGGCTCGCGCGTCTACGGAACCGTCGCGGTCGCCGGCGGTCGCGTCTTCGCGCCCTCGGTCTTCTCGGGGCTCTCGGCGCTCTCGGCGCGCACCGGCCGGTTGCTCTGGCGGAACTCCGTCGGCTCGTTCCTCTACTCGTCGCCGGCCGTCTACCGCGGCCGCGTCTACTACGGGACCTACGGCCGGACGGTCTACTCCGCGTCGGCTCGAACCGGCCGCGTCCTGTGGGCGCGAAGCGTCGGGCGCGCCGTCTCGGGCGCCATCCAGGTCGTCGGCGGCGTCGTCTACGCGTCCAACTTCGGGAACCAGACGAAGGGCTGGACCTGGCGAACCGGCCGGGAGGTCTTCAGCTTCCCGCACGGAAAGTACGTCGCGATCTCGGGGAACGCCGGCACGCTGCTCGTTCACGGCCATCGCCGCATGTACGCGCTCGTGCCGAAACGGAGGCGCACGTGACCAAGAAGCGGATTGCGATCGGGCTCATCGTGCTGATCGCGCTCGCCGCGGCTGGAGCCGCCGCTGCCTGGTACTGGAACGAGCGCCAGACTCGTGATGTCCGCGGTTCGTCCACGCAGGAGTTCGTGACGACCGAGCAGACGACGACGCGCGCCAAGGAGGAGATCCGGACAGAGCCGTGGCCGATCTACGGACTGAGCGCGCAGCGAACCCGCGACGCTGTCGACTTCCCGCACGAGCCGCCGTTCGACGAGGTGTGGGTCCGGGACGCGAAGAAGCTCGTCGAGTTTCCGCCCGTCATCGCTTACGGGCGACTGTACGTGGCGACTATCTCTGGGGTCTTCCGTGCTCTCGACGCCGAGACGGGAAAGGTCGTTTGGAAGAAGAAGCTGGGCTTCGTCACTGCGGCATCGCCGGCCGTGGGGGGCGGGATCGTCTACCAGCCGCTCCTGAACAAGCGGGGCACCGATCGGGAGACTGCGGACGGCTTCATGGTCGCAATGGACGCGGAGACCGGTGAAGAGCTTTGGCGCTTCAAAGCGGGGCCCGTCGAGTCCTCTCCGCTCCTCTACGAAGGAGTGCTCTACTTCGGCACCTTCGACCAGAATCTCTACGCGCTCGACGCGGAGACCGGTGAGAGGCTCTGGGCGTTTCAGGCCGACGGCCGTGTGAAGGGCGCGCCCGCCTTCTGGCGTGGGACGATCTTCACGGGCGCATACGGGGGCAACGTGTACGCGGTCGATGCCGCTACCGGAAAGCTCGAGTGGTCGAGCGAGGGGCAGGGAGGGCTCACGGGGGCCGGCAACTTCTATGCCGGGCCGGCGGTCGCGTACGGGCGCGTCTACATCGGCAACACGGACGGGAAGGTGTACGCGTTCGGCGCGCAATCTGGCGATCTCATCTGGTCGCGCTCGACCGGCAGCTTCGTCTACTCCTCGGCGGCGGTGAGCGACCGGACGGTGTACGTGGGCTCGTACGACCACAGGTTCTACGCCCTCGATGCGGCGACCGGCGACGTCCGCTGGACGTTCGAGGCGGGCGGCGCGATCTCGGGCGCGTCCACGCTCATGCAGGGCCTCGTCTACTTCTCGACCCTGACGGGGAAGACATTCGCGCTCGACACCGAGTCGGGCAAGGCCGTCTGGGACCTCGACGACGGCGAGTACACACCGCTGGTCGCCGACAAAGAGCGTGCGTACATCGTCGGGCGCTCGAAGATCTACGCGTACACGAGCCGCTGAGCGCCTCGGCCGGCCCGCCAGTCCTCGTCCTCGGCGTCTCGCGGAGCGGCACGACGCTCCTGAAGGAGATGCTCGATCGCCACTCAGCGCTCGCCATCCCGACCGAGTCCTACTTCATCCCACAGCTTTGGGATCGTCACGGCGAGCGGAGCTCGGCGGACGAGGTCGTCGAGGACCTGAGCCGGATCGCGCGTGTCCGGGAATGGGGTGTGACGCCCGAGGACGTGCGGACGAGGCTGCCGGAGGGCGCGCGCTTCGCCGACGTGATCGATGCCGTCTATCGCAGCTTTGCCGAGGCGCGCGGGAAGCGCCGCTACGGCGACAAGACGCCCTCCTACATGCAGCACCTCGGGCTCCTGGATCGCGTCTTTCCCGGCGGGCAGTACGTTCACATCGTGCGGGACGGGCGGGCCGCGGCACTCTCGTTCCTGGCGATGAGCCGCAAGCCGCGGTTCAATCTCGGCCGGCCGCGGCGGCTCGCCGAGTTCGCCTCCGCCTGGCGGCTCGAAGTCGAGGGCGCGCAGCGGTTCGGCGCGCAGCTCGGCTCGACCCGCTACCTCGAGGTGCACTACGAGGATCTCGTCGTGGAGCCGGAGGAGCGGCTCGTGGCGATCTGCGCGTTCCTCGGTCTCGAGTTCGAGCCGGGGATGCTCGAGTACCACCGGGACGTCGATCCCGCGCGGCTCGGAGATCATCCGCGCCTCGCCGAGCCGCCACGGAGCGACGTGCGGAATTGGCGCGACGAGATGGGCCGCGACGATCAGGAGCTCTTCGAGGCGATCGCGGGCGGGCTCCTGGGGCGGCTCGGATACCCGCGTGACTTCCCGGCGCCGTCGCGTGCCGCGCGGGCGCGGGCCGGCGCCGAGCTCGGAGCCTATCGTGCGCGGCTGGCGCTCTGGAACAACGGGCTCCGGGCCTTTCGGCGCTCGCCTGCCTGGCGCGTCCGACAGTCCTGGGTGAGGCGGGCGTGACGGGCTGAATAGAGTTTCGGCGTGCCCGACGATCCGGCCACTGAGGTCGTCCACGCTGGCCTCGACCGCGGCGAGGGGTCGGCGAGCGCGCCGCCGATCGTCACAGGGTCGTTCTTCACGTCTGCCGGGGACCCGGCGGAGGCGGCCTACTCGTATACGCGCCAGGGCAACCCGACCTGGGAGGCGCTCGAGGCCGCGCTCGGGGCGCTCGAGGACGCGACGGCGCTCGTCTTCGCCTCGGGTCAAGCGGCGAGCCTCGCGCTCGTCCTCGCGCTCGGGGAGGGGCGCGAGCGGCTGGTGCTCCCATCGGACGGCTATTACGGGATGCGGACGCTGGCCGGGCTGCTCGCGGGGCGGCTCGTGGAGCCGGTGCCGGTCGACCTGCAGGATCTCGACGCGGTGCAGGAGGCGGTGGCCGTGCCGGCGGTCCTGTGGGCCGAGACGCCTACGAACCCGCTCCTCCGGGTCGCCGACCTCGACGCGCTGGGCAGGGTCGCGGCCGAGACGGATACGCCGCTCGTCGTCGACAACACTGTGGCGACGGCCGTCCTCCAGCGGCCGCTCGAGCACGGCGCCACTGCGACGGTCACGTCGCTGACGAAGATCGCGTCGGGCCACTCCGATCTCCTGCTCGGCGCGGTCGCGACGCGGGACGAGGATCTCGTCGAGCGCCTGCGGGCCTGGCGCGGCGCGGGCGGCGGGATCCCGGGACCGTTCGAGGCGTGGCTCGCGCACCGCGGCCTTCGCACGCTCGCGATCCGCGTCGAGCGCCAGTCGGCCAACGCGCTGGCACTCGCGCGACACCTCGCCGGCCACGAGCGCGTCCGGGCTGTCCACTACCCGGGTCTAGACGGGCCCGGCCACGAGGTCGCGGCGCGCCAGATGCGCGGCGGCTTCGGGCCACTCCTCTCCTTCGAGCTCGACGGCGATGCGGCGGCGGCCGAGGCGGTCGTGCGCGCGTCCCGCCTCATCCGCCCCGGAACGAGCTTCGGCGGCATCGAGTCCTCGTGGGAACGCAGGGCCCGCTGGGCGAGCGAAACCGCACCTGAGAGCCTCATCCGCCTCTCGGCCGGGATCGAAGCCGAGTCCGACCTCCTCGCTGCCTGCGCGTAGTCGACGCGGCCCCCTCGGATCGAAGCCCTCGGTAGTACTTCAGGAGGGCCTTCGCACCGATGTCGTCGATGCACGGGTTGCAGTCGGCGAACTCGTCCGCGTAGCCGTTCAACGCGACCGCGGCGCCGGCGGCCTCTGCGTCCGTGTCGACGACGCTGAACCAGCCCATCGCCCCGCCCTCCATCTGGCGTGACTGATGCGGGTGGAACATGTAGAGGCCCTTCTCCCCGAACTCGAGCTCGAGGATCGCGCGCTCGCCCTGGCAGAGCATCACGGTGTCCGTGACCTCCGGCTCCCGCACCGTCCCCGTCCGCGAGAGCCCGAACATCGCCGCATGGACGTGGAAGGAGCTCACGTCGTCGTACTCGGTCGCGTTCACGAGATAGACGCGCACCGGCTTCCCGCGCCGCACGACGATCGGCGTCGCGTGATACGCGAAAGCCCGCCCGTTCACGGCGTAGATCTCATTCCGCTCGTCGCCGTCCACGTCAAACCCGGAGAGGACGAGCACGAGCTCCTGGGCAGGCGGACGCGGCTCGACTGGATCAACGATGAACGCCCCGTAGAGGCCGCGGTTCATGTGCTCGGCGAACGGGCTCGTGTGGCAGTGGTAGAGGTGCAGCCCGGCCGGCCTCGCCGGGATCTCGTACGTGAAGGACTCTCCCGGCTGCACCGGCTCGGTCGACCCGTCCATTCGCGGCGCATGCGTTCCGTGGAAGTGGATCGTGTGCGGATGCGCCCCCTCGTTCCGGAAGTGCACCCGTAGCTGGTCGCCTTCCGTGGCGCGGATGACCGGCCCGGGCACACTGCCGTTGTACGTCCACGCCGGGAAGCGCACGCCATCTGCGATCTCGATCTCCCTGTTGTCCGCGACGATCTCGAGCTCCCGCACCCGCCCGCGCTCAGCCGGCTCAGCCCGCGGAGGATGGAGTAGCGCATCGGTCGCGGTCGCCCCCGGCTTGCCCTCGCTCGCCAGGCGCTCCATGACGCTCGCGTGATCCGGCGCCGCTCCTGCAACCTCACCGGGAGCATGGCCATGCTCGGCCGCCCGCGCGCCCGCGGAACGGAGCAGGGGCAAGCCGGCCAGCACAGGAACAGCGCCGGCCAGGAACCCCCGCCTGGATAGCGTCGAGCCCGAGCGCACTCGTAGATTCCGACGCGGCCCCGTCCGTGAGGTTCATTCGGACGGCTGAAGTCTTCATAAGGAGAAGCGCGGGAAAACCCGAAGTACGATGGGCGCAATGGCGACTGCTCTCGTTACCGGCGGCGCCGGGTTCCTCGGCTCGCACCTCTGCGACCACCTCTTGGCCGAGGACTACCGGGTCATCTGCGTCGACAACCTCGACACGGGCTCGCTCCAGAACATCGAGCACCTGCGCGGCGACCGGTTCGTGTTCGTCCAGCATGACCTCACGGAGGCGTTGTTCCTCGACGACCCCGTGGACATCGTCTTCCACCTCGCGAGTCCGGCGAGCCCGATCGACTACCTGCGCCTCCCGCTCCACACGCTGAAGGTCGGCTCGTACGGAACGCACCACATGCTCGGCCTCGCCAAGCTCAAGCGCGCTCGCTTCCTACTCGCCTCGACGAGCGAGGTCTACGGTGACCCGCAAGTTCATCCGCAGCCGGAGACGTACTGGGGGAACGTGAACCCGATCGGGCCGCGCGGCGTCTATGACGAGGCGAAGCGCTACGCCGAGGCGCTCACGATGGCGTACCACCGCCAGCAGGGCGTCGACACGGCGATCGCGCGGATCTTCAACACGTACGGGCCGCGCATGCGGCCCCACGACGGGCGCGCGATCCCGACCTTCATGCGCCAGGCCCTCGAGAACAAGCCGCTGACGGTCTTCGGGGACGGAAGCCAGACGCGAAGCTTCTGCTACGTCGACGACCTGATCCGGGGGCTCTACTTGCTTGCGACGAGCGACGAGCACCTGCCGGTCAACCTCGGCAATCCGAACGAGATGACGCTCCTCGAGCTGGCCGAGACGGTCGTGCGGGTGACCGGTTCGAAGAGCGAGATCGTCTTCGAGGCCCTGCCCGTCGACGACCCGCAGGTGCGCCAGCCGGACATCACGCGGGCCAGGCAGGTCCTCGGTTGGGAGCCTGAGGTCGAGCTCGAGGACGGGCTGGGCAGGCTGCATGCGGCGCTCGGCGCCGCCGGCCGCCCGATCTGACCTCCTAGAGGCTTGATGTGAAATGCGGCGGAGCCGCGGATGCCGCCTCAGACACGGCGTCAGGACGTCCCGTCGCCCTTGCACGGGCCACCGGCCCGTGCCGCGGACGCCGAAACGCCCTGACTTGGTCTGAGACGCCCCCACGGGGCGCCAATTTCACATCAAGCCTCTAGCAGCGCGGGACTCCTCAAGCGGAGCCGCGTTCGAGCCGATTCCTAGGGTGTGATCAGGTCCACCCGCATTGCGATCGTGCCTGCCTTGAACGAGGAAGCGTCGGTCGGCCGGGTTGTGGACGAGATCCGCTCGGCCGATCCGAGCTTCGACGTTCTCGTCGTCGACGACGGCTCGACGGATGCGACGGCGGCCGTGGCGGCCGCCCGGGGCGCACGGGTCGTCAGCCTGCCCTTCAACCTCGGGATCGGCGGGGCCATGCAGACCGGCTATCGGTTCGCGCTCGAGCGCGGCTACGACGTCGCGGTTCAGGTCGACGGCGACGGCCAGCACGACCCCGCGGAGCTGCCGGCGCTCCTCACGCCTCTCCTCGCCGGAGAGGCGGATCTCGTGGTCGGCTCGCGGTTCGCCGGACGGGGGCTCTATCGCGCGCCGCTCTCCCGCCGAGCCGGGATGCGTCTCTTCGCCTGGACGGCGTCGCGCATGGCGCGGCAGCCCCTGACGGACACGACATCGGGTTTCCGTGCCGTGAATCAGCGCGGGATCGCCTTGTTCGCCGACGAGTACCCGCACGACTATCCGGAGGTCGAGGCGGTCGTGACGGTCGCCCGCGCGCGGCTTCGGGTCACCGAGGTGCCGGTTGCGATGCGCCTCCGCACGGGTGGGCGCTCCTCGATCGGCACGCTCGCCGGCCCGTACTACGTCGTCAAGGTGCTCGTGGCGATGCTCGTCGGGCTCCTCCGGCGGCCGGTCGCGCCGGCGGAGATCGCGTGACTCCCCTTCCGGTCTCGATCGCGGCGTCGGTTGCTTCGCTGGCCCTCCTCGCGGTCGTCGTCGAGCTCATCCGCTCGCGGCGCCTCCGAGAGCGCTATGCGCTCCTGTGGCTCCTGACTGGGGCCGTGCTCCTCGTCCTGTCGCTCTGGCGCGACGGCCTGAACACGATCGCCGGCTGGGCTGGGGTCGAGAGCTACCCGCCCGCCATCCTCTTCGCCGCGGGCCTGCTCTTCGTCCTCGTCGTCCTTCTGCACTTCTCCACCGTGGTGTCGCGGCTGGCCGATCAGAACGCGCGCCTGGCGCAGCGCCTCGCCCTCCTCGAGCACGAGCTCGCCGAGCGTGAAGACGAAGACGAGCCGCGCCGCCTGAACGTCGTCCGCTAGACACCCGCGAGAGTTTCGGCACGAACCCGTTCGCGTTCGGTCACGAACGGTGCCAGGCACTTGGCCCTGTCCGCGGTGGACAGTGTGCGCCGCGGGTCTAGCTCGCGGCGCCGAGTGCGTCCGGCTCGTGCCGCTCGAGCTTTCGGCACATGAACGTTCGCGTTCGGTCACCAACGGTGCCAGGCACTTGGCCCTGTCCCCGGTGGGCGTTGCGCGCCGTCGCCTAGCTCGAGACGCCGAGCGCGTCCGGCTCGAAGCGGAGCTCGGTGACGCGCGCAGAGACGATGCGGGGATTGGCGGTCGCCCCGTCCAGGATCTCACCACCGGCCGCACGCACCTCCAGCGGCGGGATCGACCCCTCCCCGGTCTCGACGGGGACGATGAGGCGCGTGCGCTCGCCCGGCTCCAGGCGAAGCACTTCCGCCCGCTCCCCGACCGTCACGGTGAACTCGCGGGCAGCCATGGTCGCCGGGAGCGAGAGCCCGAGGACGTACTCGCCTCCGCCGACCTCCCCAGGCCAGACCGAGTACCGGAGCCGAGCCGCCGCCCAGCCGTCGTGGTAGAGACCCGCCGCGAGCGAGCGAACCTGAGGCGCCTCCGGCACCCGCACCGCGGTGAGCCCGCCGCGCGGTCGCGCCACGACCTCGCCCTCGAGATCCAGCCGGCTCCCGAAGTCGTTGACGACGATCACGCCTGCGCCCGCCGGTTCGCCGTCCACGAGGAGCACGCCGTCGGCCCGGATGGACGCCGTACCGGCGGCGAACGGGTCCGTGCGCGGCGTCTCGACGTCGAGCCTGAGCGGTCGACCGAAGTCGCGGTTCCAGGCCTCGGCTGTCCAGGCGAAGTAGGGCGGGTCGTACGGCAGGACGAGGAAATCGGCGCGGCCAGAGGCCTGCCCGGTCGATCCAGTCCGCAGGCTCGGCCGACCACGCCGCCGAGGCCCGGGACGTCATCCCGTGGTCGCCGACGTAGGCCACCGTCGTCAGGAAGAGCAGCGGGACGAGCCCTGCGAGCGCAACGAAGGGCGCGACACGCGGCTGTACGCGCACCGCCATGACCAACGCGGCCGCGAGAAGCGCGCCTCCGGCAAAGACCGTCGCCGCGTTCGCATGCCCCATCCACACGGCGAGCGTCCCGTAGGCCGAGAGGGTCGGCGAGTCGAACGAAAAGTGGGAATCCGCCAGCGTGCCGAACGGGATCAGCCAGGCTCCGAGCCCGAGCAGCGCCGCGAGCGCGAAGTACGCCCGTCGCCACGGCGCGCCGCGCTCCGCGTACACGAAGAAGAGCATTGCGGCGAGCGGCGGCAGGTAGATGGCGTAGCGCTCGAGGGGCCGGTCGGCATCGCCCGCGGCCACGAGGCCCGCAGTCAGGAGGATGAGAAGACCGAGCGTCGCCAGAAAGACTCCTGTGGCCCGATCCGCCCGCCGCCTGAGGAGCAACACGAGACCGAGCGCCGCCCCCGGCACGACAACGAGGCCGGCCGCGAAGGGCAGCAGCATGCCGGTCGACGCCGCCCACCCGAGCACCGCGCCGACGCCGTACTCGAGCTCCTGCGCGCTCCGATACGGGCCGAGCGCACCGCCTCGGGTCGCGAGCACGATCCCGCCGAGGACAGCGAAGACGGCGAGCGGAAGCGCGTGAAAGCGCAGCGTGCGCCTCCCGCCAGCGAGAGCGGCCAGCGCGAACGCGACCGGCAGCACGGCGAACTGCGTGCGGGTCGCGACCGCCAGGAGCGAGACGGCGATCACCGCCAGCGCCCAGCGCCGCGAAGGCTCGTCGAGGGCGCGCACCATGACCGCCGCCGCCAGGAAGAAGACCGGGTACGCAAGTGACTCCGAGAGGAGATAGCTGTGGTAGATCAGAGCCGGCCCGACCACCGCCAGCCCGGCCGCGACGAGCGCCCAGGCCGACCGCGTGAAGCGGCGGGCGAGCCAATACGCCGGGAACACAGCCGAGCTCATTACGAGCGCGTTCATGACCTTCGCGATCTCGTAGCCGACCGGCACCGAGCCGAAAAGCCAGGCTGGGGCCTGGAGGAGTGCAGGGAGCGGCGCTGGGAAGAGAAAGCGCGCGCCGCGGATCGCGAACGGATCGCCCTCGGCGAAGGACTGTGCGAGCTTGGAGTGAAGAAGCTCGTCCGTGAAGATGGCCGGCGTGAGGTGGGCGAGCGACGCGAGCACGTGGGCGGTGGCGGCTACGAGGAACAGCGCGGCCAGCACGACGCGCGGCTGCTTGGCGCGCGGGCGTCGCGGCGGCTCGAAGGCGTGTGCGTACGCCTCCGGCCAGGTTTCCGGATCGACCTCGAGAACGGCCGCAGGCCGAGGTTCCATGCCGGTTCTATCGGCATCGGCGGGCGTCCCTTGAACGAGTGATGGCCGCGTCCGCCCGCGTTTCCGCGATCGTCGTTGCCTTCCGCTCAGGCGAGGCGCTCACGCGCTGCCTCGAGACGCTGCTCGCCGCGCGTGGAATCCTCGAGATCATCGTCGTCGACAACGGCGACGGCGGGCCCGAGATCGAGGCTGCGCGGGGCTTGGCGGGCGTTCGGATCGTCGAGCCGGACGCGAACCTCGGCTATGGCGGTGGCTGTAACGCCGGAGCGGCGGCGGCCCGCGGTGACATCCTGCTCTTCCTGAACGCGGACACCCAGGTCGACGCCGGCGCGCCCGAGACGCTCGCAGCCGCCCTGGCCGATCCCGAGATCGGCGTCGCCGTGCCACGCCTGCTCCTCGCCGACGATCCCACGCGCCTGAACGCGGCCGGGAACGTCGTCCACCTGACCGGGCTCGCGTGGCCGGGACGCTGGGGCGAGCCTGCCGACCCTCCCGGCGAGCTCCGCGACGTTCCCTACGGGAGCGGTGCGGCGCTGGCGATGCGCGCCGAGACGTTCCGCCGGCTGGACGGCTTCGCCGAGGAGCTCTGGCTCTACCAGGAGGATCTCGAGCTCTCCTGGCGCGCCCGTCTCGCCGGCCTGCGGGTCGTCCTCGAGCCTGCCGCGGCCGTGTCCCACACCTACCGCTACGACCCGCTCGACGCGGAGAAGCACTACTGGCTCGAGCGGAACCGGCTCGTGTTCGTCCTCACCGCCTACTCCGGCCGGCTGCTGGCCCTCCTCGCGCCGGTGCTCCTCGCGAGCGAGATCGGGCTCGCGCTCCTGGCGCGACGCGACGGCTGGTGGCTCGAGAAGCGCCGCGGCTGGGCCTGGCTCCTCCGGAACCGCTCCACGGTCGCCAAGCTTCGCCGACACACCCAGGACCTGCGGCAGATCTCCGACCGCGAGGCCGCCCGCTTCCTCACCGACCGGCTCGACCCGCCGATGCGGCAGGTTCCGGGGGCGGTCCGAAGCCTCGAGCCGCTCCTCAGGTCCTACTGGCGACTGGCGCGGCGGCTGCTCTAGCGTCTAGCCGGCGGTAGAGCCGCTCGAGGAGCCGCGCATGCTCCTCCGGGCCGAGGCTCACCGGGGCTGCGGCCCCGAGCCTTGTGACCTCGTCCGGGTCACTGAGCCGCTCCAGCGCGGCGGCGAGCGTGCCGACGTCGCCGGGCGGGACGAGCACTCCGTCCTCACCGTGCACGACGAGCTCGGGAAGCGCGCCGATCCGCGACGCGATCACCGGCCGGCCGAACGACCGGGCCTCCTGGGCGGCCAGCGAGAACGACTCCTGCACGAGCGAGGGCACGACCACGACGTCGAGGCTCCCGTAGACGTCCTCCAGCCGGCTCCGGTCGAACTCGCCCGCGTAGCGGATCCGCTCTCCGAAGTACGGCTTCAGACGCTCGAGGAGGGCGGGATCCTGGCAGCGTCCGTAGAGCGTGAGCGTCGCGTCGCCGCCCGTCCGCGCGAACGCCTCGCAGAGCACCTCGACGCCCTTGTGCGTCGCGAGGCTCCCGACGAACCCGAACGAGATGGGCCGGGCCGGAGCTCGCGGCACGACCGTGACCGGCTCGGCCGGGTGAGGCAGCACGCGAATGCGGCCCCCCGCCACGCCGAAGCGCATGAAGCTCCGCCGCAGGAACTTCGACGGAACGAGCACCGCATCCGCCGCGCGAAGCTGTCGCCGCAACACGTGCGGCCGCGCCAGATAGCGCCGAACTTCCGAGCCCAGCACCCCTCGCCGCGCCAGGCTCGCCGTTCCGAGCAGACCAGGCCGCCCGTGATGCCAGAAGCACGCGAGCCCCCAGGCCGGGCCCGGGAGCGGATGATGATCTCGCGGCCCGAGGTGCACCGCGGGGCACTGGAACCACGCGTCATGGAGGCTGACGACGACCGGGATCCCGCGTGCCTTCACGGCCTCGATCGCGTCCGCTCCGAGAAAGAGCAGGTGCTGGACGTGGACGACATCGGGCTGCACCTCGTCCAGATATGCCTCGAGCGCGCGCCGTGCCTCCGGGTTCCGCACGCTGAGCGTCGAGTCCGCGCCGAGGCGCACGCCAACCCGCAGCCCCTCGCGCCCCTCGAGCGGCGCGGTCTCGCCGGCCGGAAGCCGACGGCTCGCCGCGAAGACGAACGTCTCGTGACCGAGCTTCTCCAGGCGGCGCGCGACCGCCTCCGTGTGGAGCTCGGTGCCGGCCCGCTCCTCGGGCGGGAAGCCGTGGACGACGTAGAGCACCCGCACTAGGACGCGCCTCCCGAGGCAACCCGGCGGAAGTAGGAGCGCGCCACGTCACGGTCGACGGCGTCGTAGACGCTGAACGCGAACGTGGCCGCGGCGAAGGCGGCCAGGCCGGCTGCGATTCCCACGACGAGGAGCCCCACGCCGTCGCTCGCCTCCGCGAGGAGGAGCATCGGCACCCACGAGACCGCCGCCGCGCCCAGGGGCCGGACGAGGCTCCGCCGCACGAGCTCCCCGACCCCGAGCCCGAGCACGGCGCGATGCACGTAGACGATGAACACCGGCACGAGCACGAGCGAGTTCACGAGGATCGCGAATGCCGCGCCCACGATCCCGAAGGCCGGGATGAGGACGAGCGAAAGCCCCACGTTCAGCGCCGCGCTCCCGAGGCTGAAGGCGGTTGTGATCCGCGGCCGGCCCACGCTGTCGGCGGCAACGGCCGGGATCGTCGAGAGCGCGTTCACGACGTAGCCGGCCGCGAGCACGCGGAGGACGTCGGCGCTCTCGGCGGCGAAGCGTTGCCCGAGCCAGAAGCGGAGCAGCGGCTCGGCGAAGAAGAACGCCAGCGAGCCCGTGGGGAGGACGACCAGCGCGACGAGCTTCGTGGCGCGGAAGTAGAGCTCGGCGAACCGGCGTCGATCCTCCTGCCCGTGCAGGCCGCTCGCGGCCGGCAGGTAGGCACCTGCGACGTTCGCGACGAGCGCCGCGAGCCGCTGGGCGATTCCGGCCGGGATGGCGTAGAACGCCACGGCCGAGACGGACACGAGCGCGGCGACGAGGAACTTGTCCAGGTGGTACACGGTCTGGGTCGCGACCTGGTTCGCGAACTTGAGCGACCCGAAGCCTGCGAGGAGCCGGAGCGTGGGGCGGTCGAGGCGTGGCACGAGCGACACACCCGGCATGAGCCGGCGCGAGAGTCGCGCGAACGACACGGCCGCGACCGCGGCCACGGCTGCGTTCAGGACGAGGACTGCGACCAGCCCTCCTCCGAGCGCGAGGACCACAACGGTCCCGGCCACGCTCGCCGTCCCGAAGACGACGTTCCTCCGGTTGACGAGGTCGAGTCGCTGGAGCGCGTTCGGGATCGCGCCGAACGCCGCCAGAGGCATGTTCACGAGGAAGCCGAGCGCGGCCACGTAGAGCGCCGTCCGGGCCAGGTCGACGCGCGAAGAGGAAAGCCCGAGCACCGTCTCGGCCAGGAACGGCGCGGCGAGCGCGATCGCGGCGCTCCCGAGCACGCCCAGGAGAAGGAACGCTCCGATCGACGTGCTGACGACCCGGCGCACGGCCGCCTCGTCCCCGCGCGCATGGAACTCCGCGAGGTACTTCACGGTCGCGACCCCGAGCCCGAGGTCGAGGAACGCGAAGTAGCCGACGAGTGCGGTCAGGAGCGCGAAGAGGCCGAAGACCTCGACGCCGAGCTCGCCCACGATGTACGGCGTCGTGGCGACCGTGAGCGCGAGGAGCCAGAGCTGCGCCCCGAAGTTGTAGCCGACGTTCCGAACCACGACGCGTGCGTGGCGGAGTCCCTCGGCACGGGTCTCGGCGGTGGCCTCCACGGCTACTTCGTCGCGACCGCGTGGAGGTACGAGGAGTACTCGACGCTCCGCCCGAGCAGCTTCCAGGCGACGTGCTTGGCGTGTCGTCGGACGAGCGGGGCGCGGAAGAGGCGCGCGGTGAAGGCCCCGGACTCCTCGAAGGCATGGAACTGGTCGACGAAGGGCGTCTCGCCGTACACGTGACAGGAGCGGAAGTCGGCGAAGAGCCGCCCGAGCGACTCGACGCTCTGGTAGTTCACGTGCGTCTTGTCGTGGTCGACGAACCCGGGCGTGAAGACGTTCCAGTACCGGTTCGTGAGGAAGTTCGGCGTCGCGAAGAAGGCCAGCCCGCCCGGCCGGAGGACCCGGTGTGCCTCGGCGACCATCGCGGTCGCCGTCTCCTCGTCCACGTGCTCGATCACGTCGATGGACGTGACGAAGCTGAAGCTCTCGTCCGCGTACGGGAGGCTCTCGACGGAGCCGGTGACGAGGTTCGCGACCCCGCGCCGACGCCCCTCGGCGACAGCCCAGTCCGAGATGTCGATCCCGTGCGCGTCCCAGCCGAGCGCGGCGAGCCGCTCGACGTAGAAGCCGACCGCGCAGCCGATGTCGAGACACGTCCTCGGACCGCCGGCCCGCTCGGCGTAGCCCGCATAGCGGCGCACCGTCGGCATGAACCCGGCGTCGATCGCAGGCTCGACCTCGCGGTAGTCCTGGTAGTTGCTCTTCGAGCCGCCGACGAAGTACGTCTCGTCGAAGGGGTGTGTGAGCTCCTGCGTGGCCACTAGCCGGTCCCCGGGCGGCCGATGAGGGGCGCGAAGAGCCGCTGCCAGGCGCGGCCGAAGGTCGTGACGTAGCCGCCGAGCCCGCGCGCCATCGCGGTGCGAACCTCGCGCGCGCGCACGGTGCGGCTGCCCTGGATGGCGCGCCGCTCGCGCAGGGTCGCCGGCAGGCCGCGCAACGCGTCTCGCTGCGCCCGCAGGATGACGCCGCCCCGCCCGCGAACGGTGAACGCGCCGAGGAGCAGTCCATTCACGACCACGAGCTGCGGCAGGTAGAGCAGGGCGAGCGGCCGCGGCATGTTCCGGAGCCATGTCCAGTTCAGGTTCCGGAACGAGTGGTAGATCGTGAAGTCGCTCTCGATACCCGCGATCGCCGAGCCGACGTGGTGAACGACCGCGTCCGGCACGTACAGGCAACGGTGTCCGCGGAGCCTGAGCCGGAACGAAAGGTCGGTGTCCTCGAAGTAACAGAAGAAGCGCTCCTCGAGCCCGCCGACGTCCTTCCAGGCGTCGCGCCGGTAAAGGGCCGCCGCAGCGCACGGCGAGAAGATCTCTTCGCGCGCGAGCCGGGCGCCGCCCGCGTCCGAACCGTGGTCGCGACGCCACGACATCCCGCCGACGTGGAGCACGTCACCCGTGCCATCGAGCGTCTCCCGGCTCGCCCGCGCGAAGCAGGCGGCTGCCGAAGAAGGAGTACTCGGGCTGCTCCTGTGCGGCGGCGAGCAGCCGCTCGAGCCACTGTGGCTCGGGAAACGCGTCGGGGTTCAGGAGCGCGACCCACTCGCAGTCGGCTCGCGAGCTCGACGGCGCGATTGTTTCCGGCCGCGAAGCCGACGTTCTCGGCGAGGCGCATGACCTCGACACCGGAATGCCGTGCCTCGAGCCCATCTGCGGAGCCGTCCGTCGACGCGTTGTCGACGACGATCGTGCGCGCGGGCGGAACGGTCTGACGTGCGAGAGCGTCCAGGCAGCGGTCGAGGACCGCCGCGCCGTTCAAATTGACGACGACGACGGCGACCCGTGGCCGCGCATTCGTCTCCACACCGTCGTTTTCGGCGTTCTGCGTCCCTCGCTTGAGGGACTACTTCGCTAGCGTCGGCCCGTGGCGCGGACGCAGCTCTACATCGCCCAGAGCCTCGACGGCTACATCGCGGACGAGTCGGGCGGCGTCGAGTGGCTCGAGAGCCGCGGCGCAGGCGGCGACTTCGGCTACACGGAGTTCCTCGACCAGATCGGCGCGATCGCGATGGGCGCCGCGACCTACGAGCAGATCGTCGGCTGGGACATCGACTGGCCATATCCGGGGAAGCCGACCTGGGTCTTCACGCATCGGAAGCTCGCGTTGCCCAACGACGTCGACGTGCGCTTCACCGATCGCCCGGCCGCCGAGGTCGTGGCCGAGATCGAGCGCGAGACCGAGGGCAACGTCTGGCTCGTCGGCGGCGGCGAGCTCGCGCGCCAGTGGGTCGACGAGCGCGTCCTCGACGAGCTGATCCTCTTCGTGGTGCCGCTACTCCTGGGCGGCGGCGTCCGCCTCTTCGGCAACACGCGGGAGACGGACCTGGAGCTGACCGACGTGCGTTCGTATCCGAAGGGCTTCGTCGAGTTCCGCTATCGCCTCCCCCGCACATCGTCTGGGGCGTAGAGCGACTTCAGCGGGGATGGTCGACCACACTTCAAGGTCGCGACCTCTCTGGCCGTAGTACGGTTGGCCCTCACCTGCTTGTAGGAAGGAGTGGACATGGCGAAAGTCGTCCTCACCCACGCCGTGGAAGACCTCGACCGCTGGCTGCAAGGCAAGGCAGAACGCGCTGAGGCGATCGAGTCAGGGACTGGCAGCAACGTGACCGACTACGTCGCGCAGGACGGAAGCAACACCATCGCCATAACGGCCGACGTTGCCGACTTCGCAGCGATGCAGGAGATGTTGGGGTCGCCGCCGCCTGAAGTCCTGGCGGCGATGGAGGCGCACGGCGTCGTCCAGCCCATCACCGTCTACGTCGAGGCGTAGTCACATCCCGTCGGCCGGCTGAGTTTCCCCGGGTTTCTTGGAGACCTAGCGGTACCCGCGTCTGCGTAGGGGCACGGGCCGGGCAAGCCCGGCGCCCACATGACCTCGTAGGGGCGAGGCATGCCTCGCCCGGCCGTCCCGCGGCCTAGCTCCGCTGCGCCATCCGGAAGTGGTTGCCCGACGGGTCGCGAAACCCGGCGTCGATCCCGTACGGCTGCTCCGTCGGCTCCTGCGAGAACTCGACGCCGCGGCTCCGGAGCTCCTCGTAGCTCTTGTGCACGTCGTCCGTCGTGAAGAAGAGCCCGCCGGATGCACCCTTGGCCATCAGCCCCTGGATCTGCGCCCGCGTCTCCTCGTCGAAGACCGGCGGGCCGGGGATCGCCATGAGCGTGATAGAGACGTCCTGCCCCGGAACGCCGACGGAAAGCCAGCGGAAGTTGCCCATCTCCGGCACGGTCACGTCCTCGCGAACCTCCATCCCGAGCTTCTCGGTGTAGAAGGCGAGCGCCTCGTCCTGGTCGTGCACCCAGACCTGCGTGTGCGTGAGCTGCTTCAACATCATCTACCTCCGTGTCGTAAGTGTCGAAGGCGACGCTAGCCGGGCTAGGCTCGGCCGTCTTCTCCAAACGTGCGGGACTGCGGGCGGGCGTACGCCTGGAGGACACAGGTCGGGACGCGGGCTCTCTCCGAAGGCGGATTCGCGGCGCGGTACTCGGTCGGCGTCATCCCGTAGACCCGCCCGAACGACGTCGTGAACGATCCGACGCTCCTCAGGCCGACCGCGAAGCAGATGTCAGCCACGCTCCAGTCCGTGCTCCGAAGGAGCGCCGCCGCGCGCTCGAGTCGCCGAGTCAAGAGGTACTGGTGCGGCGTCTCCCCGAAAGCCCGGCGGAACTCCCGGCTGAAGTGGGCGAGCGACAGATGAGCCGTGCGCGCAAGCGCCGCCACGTCCAGCGGTTCCCGGTAACGAGCGTCGATCGCGTCCTTCGCGCGGAGCAGATGCCGAACCGGATGAACCGCGCTCACCTGCCCAGTATCGCGCTCGCCCCAAGGACCGGTGTAGGGGCGGGATTTGTCCCGCCCGCGTCCTGGGGCGGGCCCCTCGCGCCCCACCCGAATCACCTGCAAATCCCCCGCAACCGGCTCCGTCCGAGGACCCCTCTACTTTGTGGACCCCCTCTGCGGCAACCCTCCTGGCGGCCAGCAGAGACTCGACTCCCGACCGATAACCTGGAGGGGTAGGCATGGCGTCCGTAGAGCGCACCGAAGCGAGTCCCGCGACCGACGAGACGGTCGTGAACACCGTCGTCGAGGCCGAGAAGGCCTGCGGCGTCAAGCGGTACTTCACGATCCCGGGACGCGACCCGTTCGACGAGATCGAGTGGGAAGTGCGCGATGCCTTCATCCCCGGCAAGGACAAGCCGGTCTTCGAGCAGAAGGGCGTCGAGTTCCCGAAGTTCTGGTCGCAGACGGCGACGAACATCGTGGCGCAGAAGTACTTCCGCGGCCGCATGGCCTCTCCGGAGCGTGAGACGAGCGTCCGCCAGATGATCGGCCGCGTCGTCGCGACGACCGTCGCGTGGGGCAAGGAGGGCGGCTACTTCGCGGACGACGAAGAGGCCGACACCTTCGAGGCCGAGCTGAAGGCGATCCTCGTCAACCAGCTCGCCGCCTTCAACTCACCGGTCTGGTTCAACGTCGGCTTCGAGGAGAAGCCGCAGTGCTCCGCCTGCTTCATCCTCTCGATCGACGACTCGATGGAGTCGATCCTCGACTGGATCCGCCGCGAGGGCATCATCTTCCGCGGCGGCTCGGGCTCGGGCGTCAACCTCTCCGACCTGCGCTCCTCCGCCGAGCAGCTCTCGAAGGGCGGCTACGCCTCCGGCCCGGTCAGCTTCATGCGCGGTGCCGACGCCTCCGCTGGGACGATCAAATCGGGCGGCAAGACGCGGCGCGCCGCGAAGATGGTCATCCTCGACGTCGACCACCCGGACGTCGAGCAGTTCATCTGGTGCAAGGCCCACGAGGAGGAGAAGGCGCGCGTCCTCGAGGCGGCGGGCTACGACATGTCGCTGAACTCCGAGGACTGGGCGTCGATCCAGTACCAGAACGCGAACAACTCCGTGCGCGTCACGGACGCGTTCATGGAGGCCGCCGAGGCTGGCGCGGACTGGAACCTGAC
This sequence comes from uncultured Actinomycetes bacterium, assembly GCA_963733135.1. Lineage (GTDB taxonomy): Bacteria > Actinomycetota > Thermoleophilia > Gaiellales > Gaiellaceae > CAVTBX01. The sequence goes on along the minus strand of CAVTBX010000003.1, from coordinate 18,955 downwards.
CGCGCGCACCGACGGCAGCGTCGTCAAGACGATCCCCGCGCGCGAGCTCTTGAAGCAGGCCGCCGAGGCCGCGTGGCGGTGCGCCGACCCGGGCGTCCAGTACGACACGACCATCAACGCGTGGCACACGTGCCCGAACACGGGCCGGATCAACGCGTCGAACCCGTGCTCCGAGTACATGCACATCGACGACTCGGCGTGCAACCTCGCCTCGCTGAACCTGATGAAGTTCCGCAAGGAAGACGGCGAGTTCAACGTCGAGGCCTTCGAGCACGCGGTCGACACCGTCTTCCTCGCTCAGGAGATCCTCGTCGGCTACTCGAGCTACCCGACGCCCGAGATCGACGCGAACGCGAAGGCCTACCGCCAGCTCGGTCTCGGCTACGCGAATCTCGGCGCGCTCCTCATGGCGCGCGGGCTCGCGTACGACTCGGACGAGGGCCGTGCCTACGCAGCGGCGATCACGGCGCTCATGACCGGCCGCGCGTACAAGAAGTCGGCCGAGGTGGCCGCCCGCATGGGCGCGTTCGCGGGCTACCAGCGAAACGCCGGCGCGATGATCGGCGTCATTGCCAAGCACCGCGCCGCGGTCGGCAACATCGAGGACACCGACACGGTGCCGGCCGACCTCCTGACGGCAGCGCGCCAGTCCTGGGACGACGCGCTCGACCTTGGCGAGGTGTCTGGTTACCGGAACGCCCAGGCCAGCGTTTTGGCTCCCACTGGGACTATCAGCTTCATGATGGATTGCGACACGACGGGCGTCGAGCCGGACTTCTCGCTCGTCAAGTCGAAGAAGCTCGTCGGCGGCGGCGAGATTACGATCGTGAACCGGAGCGTCCCGATGGCGCTCGACAAGATCGGCTACGCGCCGCCCGAGATCGACCAGATCGCCGCGTACATCGACGACCGGAACACCGTCGTCGGCGCGCCCTACCTGAAGACCGAGCACTACCCGGTCTTCGACTGCGCGATCGGCGAGCGGGCGATCCACTACATGGGCCACGTGAAGATGATGGGCGCCGTCCAGCCCTTCATCTCGGGTGCGATCTCGAAGACCGTGAACCTGCCCGAGTCGGCCACGGTCGAGGACGTCTCCGGCCTCTTCACGGACGCCTGGAAGCTCGGCGTCAAGGCGATCGCGATCTACCGCGACAACTGTAAGGTCGCGCAGCCGCTCTCCGGCAAGGGCGAGACCGCGGCCGCCGCGCCGCCGCCCGAGCCGAAGGAGGAGCGCAAGCGGCTGCCGCTCGACCGAAACGAGATTGGCCGCAAGTTCCAGGTCGGCGAGTACGAGGGCTACATCCACGTCGGCCTCTATGACGACGGGACGCCCGGCGACATCTTCGTCGACATCGCCAAGGAGGGCACGACCCTGGCCGGCCTCATGAACTCGTTCATGATCTCGGTCTCGCTCGGCCTCCAGTACGGCGTACCGCTCGAGGTGTACGTCTCGAAGTTCGCCCACATGCGCTTCGAGCCGTCCGGGCTGACGAACGACGACGACATCCGCGTCGCGAAGTCGATCGTCGACTACATCTTCCGCTGGCTCGGCAAGAAGTTCCTGGACGCCGACAAGCAGCAGGAGCTCGGAATCATGAGCCCCGAGGTGAAGGCTCGGTTAGCGCAGGCGAACGCGATCCTGGAAGGCGAGCCGGCCGGCGAAGCCGAGACCGGGGTCGCGGTGCCTCCAGGCCAGGCAGCGCTCTTCAACGCCCACGAGGATGCGGTGGAGTGCGCCAAGTGCGGCGGCAGGATGGTGCGGACGGGCTCGTGCTACACGTGCAGGGATTGCGGCCAGAACACGGGATGTAGCTAGCCAGCGCTTCACGCAAACGTCTGCAGCCGCCTCGTTGTCGGCCTAGAAGCGCTCTCGGGACATTCGGGGTGGCATCCAGGAGTGCGTGGAGGCGCTCGGTCTCAGCTTCGGTGAAGCGCTCGCAGCGTAAGAAGGTCCGGCGCGCGCTCCCAAAGGGCGAGCAGATGGCGCGCGTCCGTACGCGTCATACAGATATCGAGATGCTGCTTCGTCGGGCGCTTTGGGGGCGAGGCATCCGGTATCGCCTGCACCCGAAACTCCCGGGCACACCGGATTTGGCAGTTCAACGCTCGCGTGTCACGGTTTTCGTCGATGCATGCTTCTGGCACGGGTGCCCGGAGCACTACCAGGCACCCGTCGCCAACGCTCAGTACTGCGCGGACAAGATTGAAAGAAACCGTGCCCGCGACCGTCGCGTCGATGAGGAACTTCGGCTGAGCGGCTGGCGTGTCATCCGACTGTGGGAGCACGACCTGACGAGCGATCTGTCCAGCGTGCTTGATCGAGTCGAGGCCGCCGTGAGTTCGAAGGGACGCTCTTAGCGGCCCCGCCGCGCTAATAGTCGCTCGCCTCAAGACAGGACAGGTCGCGGCACTGAGTGTGGTCGCGGGCCGCATACACTTGGCTCCAGCGTCCTCCTCGTCACTTCGCCTGGCGGGGTGGCGTCAGGCGTAGACCGGCTACGCGGGTGAAAGAGCGCTGATGCGCGGGAGCGCGTCGCCCTCGAGCGTGCAGGCGCTCCAGGTATCCCCGCGGTCGCGGCTCTCCCAGAGCCGGCCGTCGGCGAAACCGGCGAAGAGACGTCCGTCGGACGCGACGAGCGCGTACGGCATCGCCGGGAGCGGGTCTGGAAGGCCGTTGCCGACCGGCTCCCACGGCTCGTTGCCGCGGCGGCGGTAGATCTTCGCCTCCGGGTCGCGGCCGCCGTGGGCTGCGAACGGCCCCGTGCTCGCCGAGACGAGCCAGACATCGGGATCCTCGGGATCGACGGCGACCGACCAGGTGTAGTGGCGGTCGCGCCCGTCGTCGGCGGGATGCCACGTCTCGCCGGCGTCGTCGCTCCACGCCGCTCCGCCGCCGCCCGCCTCGTACGCGCGCCCCTCCGCACGCGGATGCCAGGCGAGCGAGTGGACGTCGGGCTGCGCTCCCGGCCGATGGTCCTCCCATGTCTCGCCGCCGTCCGTCGAGCGCATCAGGCCGCCGAGCTCGATCCCGACAAGGAGGAGATCGGCGTCGTGCGGGCTCGGCGCGATCCAGCGGACGTGCGACGTCCACGGCCGCGGCGGGAAGCTCCACGTCGGCCGCGACGGAAGCTCCTGGAGCGCCTTGAGCTCGCGCCAGGTCTCGCCGGCGTCGTCGCTACGGAAGAGCCGGCTCGGCTCGGTGCCCGCGTACACGGCCCCGTCGACCGGGCCGACCGCCAGCGAGAAGACGCCAGGCTCGGGAAGGCCGCAGTCGACCCAGGTCCGCCCGCCGTCCCCGCTCCGTCTCACGCCGCCGTCGCGGAGGCCGGCGTACACGGTGTCGCGATCGCGAGGGTCGGCGGCCAGGCACTGCGCACCGCTCCCCGCCAGGAACATCTTGACGCTCCACGCGCCGCTCGTCTCCTCGAGGCGGGCGATCCCGTCGCCGGTCGCTGCGTAGAGGAGGGTCACGCCTTCAGGGTACGGACTGCTGTTCTTCCTGCAGGGGCGCTCGGCGCCTGTTGGCGGCTTTTCCTCCAGTGAAAGACTCCGCCGTTCGGGGCGGCCTAGGACGTCGTCGTCGGGCGCGACGCGATCGCGATCAGGTCGGCAACGAGCTCATCGAGCGGCCGGCTGGCATCCAGCTCATGCGTGCAGCTCGCCCTGAGCAGCGGCTCGACCCTGGCGAGGTCATCCAAGATCATCGCTCGTTCCAATGGAGTCTTCCCGTAGTTGTTCGTCGTTCTGCGTGCGACCCGGTCAAGGATCACGTCAGCCGGAGCGCTGAGCAGGACGACCCCGTTGAAACGGTCGTAGAACTTCGACTGGTTCCTCACGCACCCTTCAACGAAGAGCGAGCGACCATCTTCGGAGTCCAAGAGCCCGGTGATCACTTCCTCGACCCAGAGCCACTCCCCGCGGTGCAACTCGTCGGAGGGCTCAACATACTCGCGATACTCGCGCCAGCCCGGATCACCGGTGTCTACGACGCGGTAACCGCGTCGGCCAAGTTCGGCGAGCGCCGACGATTTGCCCGTTCCCGACATGCCGGTCACTAAGACTTTCGACATCGGGACAACGCTACTGAGTCGGGAGCCACCGTCCATAAGCTGACCACGGCATGGGCAACGCCGAGCTCCGCTCCATCGTGCTGGTAGAAGGACCGAGCGACGCTGCAGTAGTGCTGGCGCTTGCGCGACGACGAGGCCACGACCTCGACGGAGAAGGCGTGTCGGTGGTGGCGATGGGCGGCTACGGGAACCTCGGCGGCTTCCTCGAGCGGTATGGCCCTTCGGGGCTCGGGGTCTGTCTCGCCGGCCTGTACGACGCACCCGAGGAGCGCCACTTCATACGCGGACTTGCTCGAGCCGGCTTCGACTCGAACCTCACCCGCCCGGATCTCGAGGCGCTTGGTTTCTACGCGTGCGGCGCCAACCTGGAGGACGAGCTGACGCGCGCAATGGGCCCCGCGGCAATGGAGGAACTGTTCGAGGCGCAGGGCGATCTCAGTGCGTTTCGCACCTACCAGAAACAAGTCGCCCACCGGGAGCGGCCGATCCAGGAGCAGCTCAGGGGTTTCCTCTGGAACCGGAAGCTCGAGTACGGGGTGCTGATCGTCGACGCGCTCGATCCCCACCGTATTCCTCGGCCACTCGCCGGGGTGCTCGCGCACGTGCTCCCAGCTGCATCTGAACGAGAGCTTCCCTAGACCTATCGATCGCCGTACTCGTCGCGACGGCGGAACCACAGCCCCGTCTCGTTGCGCCCCTTCGGCGCGCGGTCGAGCCACTGGTACATGCCCCAGAGCGCATCCAGCCCGCGCGCGTAGGCGGAGTACGTGTGGTAGACGACCCCGTCCTCGAGCGCGAAGGCGCTCATTCCCGGCGCCTCCCGCGTGTAGGTCGCGGCGTCGGTCCCGGTCATGGCGGCGATCTCTGTGAGCCCTTCGCTCGGGGATTCCAGCATCGGCTTCGTGTTCAGCGGGCGGTAGTTGTATTCGACTTCGCCCGTCCGTTGCTCCTCCTCGGAGAACGAGACGTCGAAGTCGAAGTTGAAGTCGCTTCCGAGCGACGACGCCCAGGGGAATGTCCAGCCCATGCGACGCTTGTAGGCCTGGATGGCGGCGATGGGCGCCTGCGAGACGGCCATCATCGCGACGTCGTGGTTCTCGAGGTGGACGACGAAGCCGTTGAAGCCGTCCGCGATCGTCGAGCACACGGGACACCCGGCCGTGTAGTCCGGCCCGAACATGAAGTGGTACATGAGCAGCTGAGAGCGTCCCCTGAAGAGATCCGCGAGCGATGCGCTCCCCTCTTCAGTCTCGAAGCGGTAGTCCTTGTCGATCCGGACCCACGGCAGCTCCTGGCGCCGGCGCGCGAGCTCGTCGCCTCGCCGGGTCAGCTCCTTCTCGGCTTCCAGCAACTCGAGCCGGGCTGCGAGCCACTCCTGACGCGTTCCTGTCGGATGCTCGGTCATCGGTTCTCCTTCTCGGCTGCAACGTCGCCTGGAACCCATCACGTGCGCGACGCCGCGGGGGAGTGTCAGCCAGCGTATGTTCCGAGCCCGACCTGCGCAGCTCCTTCACTCTTGTCCGAAGCTCGGGTAGGCCTCCCAGCCGCGCCACTCCTCGACGTCGATCGCGAGCACCGGGAGGCCAGGCGGTGATTGCCGGTACTGCACGTACTTCCCTCGCAGGAGCCTGAGCGCACGCTCGGCTTCCTCGCCCGCCTCGAGGACGCGCGCGCTCCCGCGCAAGCGCACCCACCAGAGGCGGCTCCAGTCGTCCTCGTACTCGTCGATCAGCACCGTGACGTCAGCACGCTCGCGCGCGTTCTCGATCCGACGCAGGCGGCGCGAGCTCTTGGGCTTCGAGTCGACGGCCGTGTAGAGCGTCTCGCCCGCGAGAGCGAAGACGATCGGCACGAGGTGCGGGCGGCCGTCCGGATCGATCGTAGCCAGTCGCGCGACCGACGCCGTCTCGACCCGAGCCCGAGCAGTGTCCCGCTCCACGGCCTGAGTATCTCTCCCTCGTTTGGAGATCTTCGACCTGAGACACTCACGACCGTGATGCCACGGTGGGTGCTCGCGCTCCTGGCCGCGGCCGGCGTGGCTGCGGTGGTTGCGGTCGTGCTGGTCGTCCTCTCGCCCTGGGAGGACGACGCGGAGCCCGAGGCGCGGCCGGTGGCCGCCACGCCCGAGCCTATGACGCTGCGGGTGATGAGCTTCAACATCTTCTACGGCGGCGACGAGCTCGACCTTTCGACCGGGGACTGGTGCGCTGAGCCGACCGGGTGTCAGGAGGCCTTCGCGCAGGTCATTGAGGCCATCCGCGCGTCGGACGCCGACGTCGTTGGCCTACAGGAGACGACCATGAACGCCCGGCCGATCGCGGAGGAGCTCGGCTGGAACTACAGCGAGCGCACGCACGTCATCTCTCGCTTTCCGATCATCGATCCGGCCGGGGCGGATGGGCACTACGTCTTCCTCGAGCCGCAGCCCGGGCGCGTCGTTGCCATGGCCAACACGCACCTCCCGTCCAGTCCCTACGGGCCGTACCGGATCCGCGACGGCGCCTCGCTCGAGAAGGTCATCGCCCTCGAGGAGCGGCTGCGCCTTCCGGCACTCGTGGAACAGCTCGGCCCGCTCGAGGAGGTCGCTGCCCGTGACATCCCGGTCGTCCTCACCGGGGACTTCAACACGCCCTCGCACCTCGACTGGACACCGGCCGCTGACGACGCGCGCGAGGACATGCCCTACACGGTCGAATGGCCCGTGTCGAAGGCGCTCGCCGACGCCGGGTTCACGGACTCGTACCGCGAGCTCAACCCCGACCCGGTTGCGCGGACCGGGTTCACCTGGACGCCCGGCGGGCCCGAGTCGATCGAGAACGAGGTTCACGACCGGATCGACTGGGTGCTCTCGGCCGGTCCGGCTCGCCCGCTCGCCACTCAAGTCGTCGGCGAATCGGGTAACGAGAACGTCGACCTCGTGGTCGACCCGTGGCCCTCCGATCACCGCGGCGTCGTCTCCAACTTCGAGGTCACGCCTGCCGCGATACCGACCCTCGTCGCGGTCGCCTCTCGGAGCGTCGAGCAGCCCGACCCGCTCGAGGTGCGCTTCCACGGCTCCGGCGAGGAAGGGGAGCGGGTGGCAATCGTCCGGCCGGGCGAGGACTTCGAAGCCGCGCTCGCCTCCCAGCCGACGGGCGAAGTCGACGGAACACTCGAGCTCGACACCGAGCCGCTCGCGCCCGGCGAGTATGAGGCGGCGCTCGTCGATCCTGACGGCGCCGTCGTCGCCCGATCCCAGTTCTGGCTCAACGTAGCCGGTACCGAGCCGACGGTCACGACTTCGAAGCGCCGCTACGCGTCCGGCGAGCCGATCGAGGTCTCCTGGACGAAGGCGCCGGGCATGAAGTACGACTGGCTCTCCGTCTTCAAGGCGCGCAAAGGGCCAGGCCCGCCGCAGGAGAACTGCTCGGCCGGTGTCTGCGGGAACGGCAACTACCTGGTCTACGAGTACACGGGCGCGAGGATCGCGGGCTCGACGACGATCTCCCCCAACTCCGAGGGCGCCGGGAGCAGCTGGCCGCTCGAGCCGGGCGAGTACGAGATCCGCCTACTCCTCGACGACGGCTACAGGGCGATCGCGACCTCGCCGGACTTCACGATCGTCAAGCCCTAGCGTCGCGGCCCACAAGGACTAGGAGGCCGCGGCGCGAACCTTTGCCCGTCCGTCCTGCTCCATCCCGGAAGGCAGCGGTATGTCACTGCGCTCTCACATCGAACCTCCACAACGTCGTCATCCAATCTCACTGCGACTGGCTCTCGCGCTTGCGCTGATCGTCGCAACCGCGGCCCTCGTCAGCCCCGGAACGGCGCGTGGAGCGGTCACTTGCGCCTTCGTCGGAACCACCGCCACCGTGTCGATGAGCGCTGCCGGCGATTCAGGGTCGATCGCAGTCGGAACCGGGGCGAACGCCGGCCGCATCATGGTCGGCGCCACGGCCTGCGGCGCGGCCACCACGACGGCAACGGACACGATCGTCGTGAACGGCAACACAGGCGCGGAAAACATCACGATCGATCTCAGCGGCGGGCCGTTCGCGCCGGGCGCGGCTGTCGAGGGCACGGGAACCTCGGAGATCGAGTTCACGATCGATCTCGGGAGCGGGACGCAGGATCGCATCACGATCACGGGTTCCGCCGGAGCCGACGTTGTCGACTTCGGCACGCTGGGCGTCAACCTCAACGCCGACAACGACGTGGACGCGACGCTGACCGGCGTCGAGCTCGGAACGGTCAACGCGAGCGACGGGCCTGACACGGTCTCGGGCGCGGGAGACGCAGTCACGGGAAGCCCGTCGTCACTCCTCCTCACGCTCGCCGGTGACAGCGGGGACGACGTGGTCTCGGGCGGATCGGGCGACGACACGATCACGGGCGGAACCGGAAGCAATACCCTCGCCGGCAACGCCGGTGACGACACGCTGACCGGCGGCCCGGGCAACGACTCCCTCAGCGGCGGCAGCGGCGGTGACACCCTCACTGGAGCCCTCGGGAACGACACGTTCGATGAGGGAGCGTCCGCGAACGGAACGGACACGCTGGCCGGAGGCGGCGGGATCGACACGGTGACGTACGCCCTCCGCGCGAGCGCAGTGGACGTCACCATGGACGGTGTCTTCGACGACGGTGAGGCCGGCGAGGGAGACAACGTCGGCGCGGACATCGAGAACGCCTCCGCCGGGGACGGCGACGATCTGATCATCGGGAGCTCGGCTGCCAACAGCCTCGTCGGAGGTTCGGGAGCCGACACGCTCGACGGGGGCACCGGCGACGACACGCTCATGGGGAGCGCCGGCGACGATCGCCTGACCGGCGGGGCCGGCGGCGACACCGTGTCGGGTGGCGGAGACGACGACACGATCCTCGAGGGGGCCGGAAACGACGACCTCGACGGCGGCGGAGGTACGGACACGCTCGACTACTCCGGAGTCACCGCGGCGGTCACGGTTTCGCTCGCGTCCGCTTCTCCTCAGAACACAGGTGGGGCCGGAACGGACACCGTTGCCGCCTTCGAGAACCTCGTCGGTGGCACGGGCGCGGACGTCCTCGGCGGCGACGGCGGCGCGAACGCGATCTCGGGCAACTCCGGAAACGACTCACTCGTCGGCGACGCAGGCGACGACGCTCTGAGCGGAGATGCGGGAACCGACACGGTCGACTACTCGGGCTTCGGCTCGGCCGTGACGGTCGTTCTCGCGCTCGCCACCGGCGCAGTTCCGGGCTCCAGCACAGGCGCCGCCGACAACGACTCGCTCCTCGGGATAGAGAACGTCACCGGAGGCGCCGGCAACGACGTTCTCACCGGCGAGGCGGGAGCGAACGTCCTCACCGGCAACGGGGGTACGGACACCCTTGCCGGCCTCGAGGGCAACGACACGCTCGACGGCGGCGGAGCCTCTGACACGCTCGACTACTCGGCCGCGGGAACAGGTGTCACCGTGAACCTGGCGACAACGGCCGCCCAAAACACGGGTGGCGCCGGCAGCGACACGATCGCGGCCGCCGAGAACGTCATCGGCACGACTGCGGCGGACACGCTGACCGGCACCACGGCCGACAACTCCCTGATGGGCACCGGTGGAGACGACACCCTCGCGGGTGGCGCGGGCGACGACAGCCTCACGGGCGGTGCGGGGAACGACACCGCCGACTACAGCACTGCCGGCCTGGGTGTCAGCGTCGACCTCGCGGTGTCAGGTAGCCAGGACACGGGTGGCGCGGGTAGTGACACGTTGGCGGGCGTTGAGAACCTGACGGGAGGCACCGGCCGCGACTCTCTCCACGGCAATACGGCCACCAATACGCTCGCGGGCGGTGCAGGGAACGACACGATTGGCGGAAGCCGTGGTGGAGACCTGCTCGACGGCGGCACGGGCGTCGACGTCGCTGACTACTCGTCGGAGACGCTTGCGCTCAGGATCAACCTCACGAGCGGCTCGGCTTCGACGTCGGCTAGCTCCGACGTTCTGACTGCCTTCGAGAGCGCGATAGGAGGGTCAGCGGCGGACTCCTTGACGGGCGACGGCGCAGCGAACACCCTGACCGGCGGCCCCGGTGCCGACGCCCTGCGCGGCTTTGGCGGCGACGACACGCTCGCGGGAGGCTCTGGGGACGACCGCCTCGCCGGGTTCGCGGGCAATGACGCGCTCGAGGGAGACAGCGGCAGCGACACCGCCGATTTCTCGAGCTTCTACTCCGCCAACGTCCGGGTCGGGGTCTTCGTCGATCTCGCCCTCGGTCAGGCAACCGGGGACGGCGCCGACTCGCTCGACGGGATCGAGAACATCGCCGGGTCGGACTTCGACGACCAGCTCACAGGTGGAGGAACCGCAAACCACGTGACCGGCGGCGCAGGGAAGGACGTGATCAGCGGCCAGGGCGGCGCGGACAGTCTGGGCGGCGGTGGGGGCCGAGACCGACTGACCGGCGGGTCCGGCGCGGACGCGATGTTCGGAAGCTTCGGTCGCGACCTCCTCTACGCACGAGATGGCCGGCGAGACGACGTCTTCGGCGGAGCAGGCCGCGACGCGGCAAGAGTCGATCGGGGCCAAGACCACGTGGTGAGCGTCGAGACGCGCCTGCGCTGATTCCCAGCGGCGGCTCCTGACCTAGAGCGCCCGGGTGTGCGTCTCGCGCCGTAGACGGCGCTCGCGTGATCGTCGAAGATCGCAGCATGCGCGACGACGACGTGCGCAGCGCCTGTTTCGCCTCACTTGACGTCCTCTGCGCGAAGTTCGGTGACGACGTTCCGTACCGAGAGGGTCTGGACGCAGGCTTCCCGTTTCGGGGTCAACGTGTGCCGTTCCTCTCGCACATGAAGGGGATCTTTCGCGCCAGGGCTCAGCGGGGCCCGGCCGCGCTCTCGATCAACACATCGGCGAACTCACCGTACGGCGACCGGGAGACCGACGAGGGCGTGCTCTATGCGTACCGGGCAGGCGTCGCAGGTGAAGCCGACAATCGTGCGCTACGCGAGGCGTTCCAGCTTCAGGTGCCGATCGTGTACTTCGTGGGGACCCGACCCGGCTGGTACAAGCCCTTCTATCCCTGCTATGTGGTGGAGGATGACCCGATTGCGCGACAGGTGCTGGTCACGAAGGGCGAGATGATCGGGCCCTACGACGAGCGCGAACCGATCTTGTCGGAGGATCCGATCGACCGCCGCTACGCGGTTCGGGATATGCGCGTGCGCGTCCACCAAGCCCGTTTTCGCGGTCGCGTCATCCCGGCCTATCGGTCTCAGTGCACGATCTGCCGGCTGAAGGAGGTGCGCCTCCTCGACGCCGCCCACATCGTCGGAGATGCGAATGTCCTCGGCGAGCCTCACGTCACCAACGGACTGAGCCTCTGCGCGATCCATCATCGGGCCTACGATCAGAACCTCGTCGCGATCACGCCGGACTACGACGTCGCAGTGTCCGCGCGTCTCCTCGAAGACGAAGATGGGCCGATGCTCGACGTGCTCAAGGGATTTCACCGTGCCCAGATCGCACTCCCAGACCGGCTTTCACATCGCCCGGACCGGGATCGCCTAGCGAGGCGGTTCGACGAGTTCGTCCACGCAACGGGATAGGCGGCAGTCGCGGGCGATGACTTTCGCCGCTGCGCGCCGTCATACGTTCGATGCCACAACTCAAGCTAGAAATCTCCATGTCGCTCGACGGGTTCGTCGCAGGGCCTGAGCCATCCCTCGACGAACCGCTCGGCCAGGGCGGCGAACAGCTCCACGAATGGGCCTTCGGCGCCGAGAGCTGGCGAGAGCAGCACGGGCTCGAGGGCGGCGAAGCCAACGTCGACTCCGAGATCCTCGCCGAGACCATCGCCTCCGTGGGCGCCCACATCATGGGTCGGAGGATGTTCTCCGGCGGCTCGGGGCCCTGGGAGGACGATCCGAACGCGAACGGGTGGTGGGGCGGCTCCCCTCCCTTCGGGAAGCCGGTCTTCGTCCTCACGCATCACGTGCGAGAGCCCCTCGTCTTGGAAGGCACGACGATGACGTTCGTGACCGACGGCATCGAGGCCGGGATCGACCTCGCGCGCGATGCGGCCGGCGACAAGGACATCCAGATCTCAGGCGGCGCCGACGTGGCCCAGCAGTACCTCCGCGCCGGCTTGCTCGACGAGCTGCAGATCCATGTCGCCCCGATCCTGCTTGGCTCCGGGACGCGGCTCTTCGAGGATGTCGAAGGGATCGAGCTCGAGCAAACGCGCGTCGTCGCCTCGGACCGCGTGACGCACATGCGCTACCGCGTTGACCGCTAGTCCCTCCCTTGATTGAAACACGTGCCGCAAGCTGTTAGCTTCGCCCCGGCGTCGAACGAGGGAACATGCGAGCACTCACGAAGGTTCTTGCGGCTACCGCTCTCCTATTGAGCCTGGCCGGCACGGCGGCGGCAGACCATACAAAGGTCTTCCGGGATCCGCCCGGTGACTCGGGCACCGCTCCCGACTACACACATCTTCGCGTCATCAGCGGCCTCGACGGCACGCTTCTCCTTGGCACACAGGTCGCAAATAGGACGACGTTCCAACTCCACGACTTCTACCGATTCGCCCTCGACACGGATCGAGACGGGACAACGCCCGGGGTGAACGCGGTTCGCGGTTCGGAGATCGTGATTGTGATTCGCCACTTCTTAGGCGGCCACACGATGTTCATTGAGGTCTGGGACGACACGATCGACGACTACAGGGAGATCGAGCCGCCTGCTGACTTCGGTTACGGGGCCGGCCCGTTTGCAGAAATCCGGATGCGAGACTTCGGATTGGGGTTCGGGGATCGGTTCGACATCAGCATCGATTCGCTCAACTCGGACACGGACGCCACGGACGTCGCGCCCGGCGGCGCGGGAAGGTGGACGTTCCAGATCCGCCGCTGTGATTTCGAGGGCACGCGCGGGGACGATCGGCTGTCCGGACGGCGTGGCTCCGATTGGATGTGTGGCTTTGGCGGTGACGACCGGCTGCGTGGCCGAGGTGGAGACGACCTGCTCTACGGCGGGCGTGGGGACGACCGGCTTATCGGTGGCGCGGGCGTCGATGTGATCGAGGGCGGTAAAGGACAGGATGAAATTCGCGCCGGTGGTGGCGGCGATTTCGTCTACGTCCGCGGTGGAGGCGCAGACACGGTCAGGTGTGGGCCCGGCGAGGACGAGGTCGAGGCCGACTCGCGTGATGAGCTGATCGGCTGCGAGCTGCGCTTCCCCTGAGCCCGCCGCGGCGCGACCGCGACCCGCGCCGCTTCTTGACTCCGTCCGATCGACGTGATCGGATCCAGGCGGTTCGTCATCTGACGAGAGAGGGGGGAGTGAATGTCTGCGGTAGGTGCGCATGAACGGCGTCCGCTTGCGCCGAGGAGCGTCCTGTCGATCGTCTCGGTCGTGGTGGTCGTGCTCTGGGTGCTCGCGTTCGTCGTGATCGAGGGGCTGGGCGACAGCCCGGACTCGGGCGACGGCCAGGCGCTCCTCCAGTACTTCGGCGAGGACGAGTTCAGTCTCTACGCGGGCGCGTTCCTCTTCATCGTCGGGTCGATCCTGTTCATCTGGTGGACCTCGATGCTGCGGGGAGTCGTCGAGGCGGCGATCGGAGATTCCTGGTTCGCGAGCGCGCTCTACGGCTCGGGCCTGGCCGTCGCGATCCTCTCGGTCGGCTTCGTCGCGCCGCAGCTCGGCGCCGCGTTCGCAGCGAACGACGACGAGGCGGAGCTCAGCGCCGAGGCGGCGCAAGCGCTCTGGTGGGCCGGCGACGGGTTCTTCATCGCCACGGCCTACGCGGGCGCCTCACTCGTGATCGCCACGATGGTCGTCGCCAGGCGCTTCCGGCTCCTGCCGGTCTGGGTGCTCGCGATCCTCGCGATCGGCGTGCTGCTCATGGTGATCCCGGGCATCAACTGGCTGGGCGTCATCTTCGGGATCCCGATCTGCGTCCTCCTGATCGGGCTCTTCGTCCGCTCCGGCGACCGGGCCACAGCCGAGCCGGTCGCGACGGGGACGCCCTAGGGCTGCGAGAAAGGCCCGCTACGCGCCGATGACCTTCTACGATTTCCTTGTCTTCCTCCACGTGCTCGCCGCCGCCGCGTGGTTTGGGGCAGCCCTTCTGGCGCTGCTCCTCGTCGAGCTAATGGTGCAGGCCCGCGACCGGGCCGGCGTGCTCAGGCTCGGCTCCTATGACGACCGGCTGGCCGCGTTTCTCTTCATCCCGTCATCGCTTCTCGTCCTCGCGGCGGGGTTCTGGCTCGTCGCCGAAGGGCCCTGGAGCTTTGGCGACGACGCGTGGGTCGGTGTCGGGCTCGGACTTCTCGTCGGCACCTTCGTGCTGGGCGTAGGTCTGATCGTGCCGGCAGGGAAGAAGCTGCTGGAGCTCGGCGAGTCGCAGGCATCCGATGCGGAGCTCGACAAGCAGATCGGCCGTCTCCGCCTGCTGAGCTGGATCGACGTCGCGATCCTGACGGCGGCGATCTTCATGATGTCCGTGAAGCCCTTCTAGCCGCTAGGCAGAGCGAAGGGGCCGGCGAGCCGGCCCCTTCGTGTCCCCCCACGCCCTGGAGAGCTAGTTCCTAGTTCGGCTCGCCGCACGGCGGAACCGTGCGGAACGGATGGCCGGTCTGGTTCTTGACCGCGCGGAGCGCGTCGATCCGGCCGTTGCCGAAGCACTTGTCGTAGCCCCTGGCGCCGATGTCGAACGTCGTCGCTTCCATGATGCTCTCGACCCGGGTCGGGTTCAGCTTCATGTCGCCGTCGCCTCCGCGCGTGCCGTAGCGGCTGACGATGAGCGCCGCGAGGCCGGCCGCGTGCGGCGAGGCCATCGAGGTGCCCTGGATGCAGCCGTACGCGCCGCCCGGCAGCGTCGACAGGATCGTCGTCCGGCAGTCGCCGGTCGTGCCGTTGCCGCCCGGAGCCGCGACGTCGGTCGGGCCGAAGCCCCAGTTTGAGTACGACGCCTTCTCGCTCTGGGCGCCGAGCGAGGCGACGCCGATCACGCCGGTCGTCTCGGCCGGGACGACATCGCACTTGTCGGGGTCGACGCCTCCAGACGGGTTCTGGAGGTCTTCGTCCGAGTTCCCGAGCGCCGCGACGGGAGCAACGCCCTGGCCGCGCGCGTACGCGATCGCTCGCTCGACGGCGCGGCGGAACGTCCGCTGGACGGGATCGGTCGTGCACTTGAACTCGGTCGACTCCTGGAACTCATCGTCGTCGACGAAGAAGCTCATGTTGATGACGTCGAGCTTCTGCTTGCCGGCGTACGTGATGCCATCGACGACGCCGCTTGCGTAGCAGAAGCCGGTCGCGTCGCACACCTTGACGGAGACGAGCTCGACGTTCGGGGCGACGCCGATGACACCGAGGCCGTTCCGCTGCGCGGCGACCGTGCCGGCGACGTGCGTCCCGTGGAACTGGTTGTCGATGCACGGGTCCGGGGTGCCGACGCCGGGTCCGGTCGGGATGAACTCGACCGAGTTATGGCTGCGGGCGCAGTTGACGTTCGTGCCACGGTTGCCGACGAGGAAGTCGGGGTGCGACCCGTCGATGCCGCTGTCCAGGATCCCGACGTCGACTGCCCGATTGCCGGCTTCGGTCTTGTGCGCGTCGTAGACACGCATCATCTGCATGTCCCACTGAAGCGCTTCGGCCGGGTCGGCCGTCGGCGTCGGAGCCGGCTCCTTCAGGCCGAGCCAGGTGAAGTCCGCACCCACCGAGTTGACGAGCCCGGAGGCAGCGAGCACCTGGGCGACGCTCGCGTTCGGTGCGTGGACGACCACAGCGCCGATCTCGCGGGAAAGGTCACGCGTCACGGTGCCGCCCGCGGCGGTGACTGCCGCGAGCGCCGCCTGCCGCGTCTGCGCGAACTGGAAGCCGGACGCCTTCTGCGTGCCGGCGAAAAGGACGACGTACCGGTCGGTCGCGATCCGCGCCGTCCCCGCACCTGCGGGAGCGGCGAGCATGATCGCGAGCGCGGCGAGCGCCAAGAGAATCACGCCGCGTCGGAAAGCTGCTCGGTGCAATGGGATCCCCCCTGTGCCAAATATGCCGTGGAGGCCGTCTACGCGACAGGCCTCCTTCGCCAATGCCTCTTTGGGTGCCCGCTCGGTCGAGTAGCTAAACGCTTGGCCGAGGGGCGAGGGCCGGGGTCGTCTGGGCCGAAGACGATAGTTCGAGTCTGAAACCAACCCCTTGGAGGGATTCACGCATGCGCTTTCGCCACGTCCTGAGCTACGCCGTCCTGGCCCTTGTTGCGCTCGCCTTCTCGTCGAGTGCCGGAGCAGCCGATGTGCCGATGTGCGGCGGGGGCACGACCTCGCGCTGCGTGGAGTCGATCGAGCAGAACGGTGCTGCGCCTGTCGACGGCTACACGCTCATCGGCATTCGGACGGGCAGCGGGTCCGCCGCGAGGTACCTCATCGAGCTCCAGACGGATACCGGGACGTACGCGCTCGACCCGTCTGACGTCTGGACGGTCGTCCTGAACACCGGCGTGACGGTCCCGGAGGAGCTCGTCGCCAGGGGGCGTGACCTGAACGTCAACCGTGGCATGTCGGGCGGCGACCACAGGATCTCGGTCGCGATGCATCCGGTTCGGATGGCGACCAGGACGTCATGCGACGCGAGCGGGTGCGGAGGCCCGGGCGCGGTCGCGGACACGATCTATCCCGGCTACTGGCGCATGGACGTGAACGAGCTCGACTACCTCTCCGACCCAGACGACCGGGCCGCGATGCGGAACTACCACTTCGCCTCGAGCGCCGACTGGTCTTCCACGCCACCTCAGCTCGATCCGGGCACGAACACCATCACCGTCGACGTCGCGAACGCGCATTTCGAGAGCCCGGGCGTCGAGTACGTCGGTTCGGCCGAGTTCCGGCTTCCAAAGGCGATGCTGACCAGGATCTACGGCGTCGACGACCCGGACTCCCTGACGCCGTCCGCGTTCCGGGCCTCGGCCTCGGGCGGCGGCCCGGCGCCGAGCACGACCGTCTCGATCGACTCGTTCTCGGTCACGGTCCAGATCGACGGGATCACGTTCTCCAAGCGCTCGCTGGCCGTGCGAGGCAAGACGTGGCCGCGGATGCCGGGGAACCTGAATGCCGACCGCCGCACGTCGACGAGGGGTGTCATCCGCTCGAGCGGAGCACAGTCGCGGGGCTCGAAGGTGCGCGGCTACCAGGCGGTGTGTCGGCCGCGGAACGGAGCCGTGGTTCGGGCCGAGACCACGAAGCGGGACAAGCTTCCGATCCGGGTGACGGGGCTCACGCCGGGCAAGCGCTACATGTGCTCGGTGCGCGCCAAGAGCCGTGCGGGCCTCGGCGTTCGCGACACGGTCAAGATGCCGCGGCGGCCCTAGAGGCTAAACCCGGCTGGGCGCGATGTCCTCGGACGGGGCGAGCTCTGCGCCGGCCTGGCGCATCTCCTCGAGCGCGCGCTCCGAGTCGCCCGGCTCGACCTCGACACCGCGCACGGCGTCCTCGACGACGACGACGTCGAAGCCCTCCCTTCGCGCGTCCAAGACGGAGTTCTTGACGCAGTAGTCGGTCGCGAGCCCCGCCACGAACAGGCGGTCGACGTCGTGGGCGCGGAGCAGGTCGCCGAGCCGCGTGTCCTGGAAGGCGGAGTAGCCCTGGCTGTTCGGGTCCTGGCCCTTGTCGAGGACGACGTCGATCCGTGCGCGGTCGAGGCTCGGATGGAGCTCGGCGCCCTTCGTCCCCTGAACGCAGTGCACGGGCCAGATCGAGGGCGGGTCGGTGCCGCGCCATTTCGACATTTCCACCTCGACGCCCGCTGAAGGAGCCGTGATCCGGCGGATGCCAGTCGCGTGTGGCGACGACGAAGTCAAAGCGGTCGAGGATGTCCGCGAGCGGACGCGCGATCCGGTCGCCCCCGGGAACCGCGAGCGCGCCGCCGGGACAGAAGTCGTTCTGGAAGTCGACGATAAGGAGCGCGTCCACCGCCGTGACCCTAGCCGACGGGTCCTAACCGACTACGCCAGGGGTTTAGGCGGGCTTGTAAACCCGGAGGCTGGCGCTCATCCCCGCCGCCTCGTGCCCCGGCAGCGAGCACCAGAGCTTGAAGTCGCCGGCCCGGAGCTTCGCGCGGAGTTCGCTCATCCCGCCCGGGGCCGTGCGGGCGACACGGCGCGTATGCGTGCTCCCCGCGCGACGGAGGCGGAGGTTGTGGTCGTCCTCGCCGTAGTTCACGAGCTGGACGACGGCGCTACCGGCCCGCAGGCGCAGGCGCGAGAGCGTGTAGCGAAACTCGTCCGCCCCGACCTGGAGCCGGGCCGGCGCCCGCTCGGCGAGCTGGGCTCGCACTTCTCCGGGGGCCGTCGCGGCGACGACGGCCAGGAGCGCGACCGCGAGGGCCACGTGGGAGGCCCGCCGGGAGCTCATCCGATCACAGTCGGCCTGCCGAACGCGTTCGCGTTCGGGACGATCCCGCCCGCGTCCGTGCCCAGCCACTGCTCGAGGAGGGAGCAGTAGAGCGCGCGGTAGTCCGAGGTCGGCTTCAGGTTCCCTTCCGAGTCGAGCCCGGTCTGGAGGCCCGGGAACTCGCCGACCATCGTGCCGAGCACCGGCGAGCCGATCACGAGCGCGAGCCCGGCGGCGCCGTGGTCGGTGCCGGAGCCGTTCTCCTCCGCGCGCCGGCCGAACTCGGACCAGACGAGCGTCACGACCCGGTCGGCCAGGCCGCGCGCCTCGAGGTCGCGCTGGAAGGCGAGCAGGCTCTCGGCCGTGATGGAGAGCCCGGCTTCGAGCTCGTTCACCTGGTCGTCGTGCGTGTCGTAGGCGCCGGGCGCCTGGAGCGCCACGCACTCGAGCGGAAGGCCAGCGTGGATCATGGCGGCGAGCGCCGCGAGCCGGGCCGGGAAGCCGTCGTCGTCCGGATAGGGAACGG
>CAVTBX010000002.1:0-34394 GCA_963733135.1 uncultured Actinomycetes bacterium | reverse complement strand
ACCGGCGCCGAACTCGTCGTCGTCCGAGCACCCGGCGCCGACGCGGACCTCGTCGCTGTCGCCGTCGCGGGGGACTCGGACGGGCTCGCTCCTGAGCTCGAGGGCTCGCGCGCGCCGCTCTGGCTGGCGGATGGGGAACGTGTTGTCGACGTCCGGGACGGGGACGTTCCCCGTGCCGTCGCGCAGGCCGCCGTTCGGGTCGGAGCGCGCTCGGTGGCGATCGTCCCGGCTTCTGGGTCAGGTGAGTCCGTCGTCGTCGAGCTCTACCGACGCGAGGGCGCGTTCCGGGAGCGCGAGCTCGCGCTCGGTCGGCTCGGCGTAGCCCTTGTGTCCATCGCGCTCGCCTTCGACCGTGCTCGGGAGGCCGTGGAGAGGAGCGAAGCGGGCGCGCGCCTCTGGGTGGATCGGGCGGCGACTGCGCTCGCGACCGGATCCGACGAGATCGAGGCGGCGGAGCAGGTCGCCCGGCTCGCGTGCGAGGTGAGCGGCGCGCGAGCGGCGATCCTCTGGCGGGTCGAGGCAGAGGGCGAGCCCGCGTTTCTCGCCGCGCACGGGCTCGCGGGCAAGCTGCCGGACTTCACCGCCGCGGCAGAGTCCGTCGCGCGGGCCGTTTCCGAGCGCGGTTCCTCGCCAACCCGCGAGGATGAGCCGCATGTCGTGTTGTTGGGGGAGCCTCCGGCGGGAGCTCTCCAGCTCATCCTTCCCGGGGATGCCGAGCCGCCGGACCGGGGAGCCCTCGCGGGCGTTGCGGCCCGCGCGGCCGTTGCCCTCAGGCGGACGCGGCGGGCGCAGCTCGTAGCGGAGGAGCTCAGCCGCTCGCAGACGCTGATTGCGGTTGTCGGCCAGGCGATTGCCCAACTCTCGCTGGCACATACTCTCGAGACCGCAGTGGCGAGCGTCGTCGAGCTCACCGGTGGCGGTGAGGTGGCGGTCTACCTCCGCGAGGGCGAACGGCTCGAGCTCGCCGCGTCCTCGGGGGAGCTCGCCGGCCGCCACGAGCTCTTGGCCGACCGGCTTTACGAGCTTGCGCTCGGTCCATCTCGCCCGCGCGGCTTCGTGGTCGTCGAGGACACGCGCCGGGACGGACGGCTAACGGGGCTCGAAGCGGTGATCGAGGAGACCGGCATCCGCCGCGTGCTGCTCGTTCCGCTCGCGGTCGCGGACGAGTCGATCGGCGCCCTCGCCGTCTACCGTCGTCGCCCTCGCGCGTTCCGCGAAGGGGAGGAGAGCCTCCTTCTTGCACTCTCCGGTCAGCTCGCCGTCGCCGTACAGAACGCACGCCTGCACGAGCGGACGAAGGAGCTCGGCACGGTGCTCGAGCGTGCGCTCGCCTCGGAGCGCAGAGCGGCCAGACAGCTCAGAGGGCTCTTCGAGATCTCGCACTCGTTCACCGAGAGCCTCTCGCTCGAGGCGACGCTCGAAGCGGTTGCGCGAACGGTCGTGCAGCTCTTCGACCTCGATGCAGCCGCGATCCGGATGCCGAGCCCCGGCGGGGAGGCGCTCGAGGCGCGGAGCGTCTACGTCTCAGACCCGGGCCTGCGCGAGGCCGCCGAGACGATCCTGCGACGGCCGCAGCCGGCGTCTGAGCCGTCGGCCCGCAGGCTCCTCCGCTCGGGCCGTCCCGTGATCCTGTCGTCGGCCTCGGGAGCTCGAGCCGCCGAGGACCTGCTGGGCCCCTTCCTCGCGAAGGGCTCCTCGGCGGCGATCGTTCCCGTCGCGACCCCCGGCGAAGTGCTCGGAACGCTCACGCTTCTTTCCCTCGACCCCGCACGCCCGCTCGACATGGAGACCGTGGAGGCAGCCGGCACGGTGGCCGCCCAGGCTGCCCTCGCCATCGACAACGCTCGCCTCTACCAACAGCAGAAGGACTTCTCCGAGACGATGCAGCGCTCGCTTCTCCCTGAGGAGCCGCCTGCCGTCGAGGGCCTCGAGGTCGGCCACGTCTACGACTCCTCGGCGCGCGTGGAGGTGGGAGGGGACCTCTACGACTTCCTCGTCCTCGATGACGGCAGGCTCGCGGTCGTGCTCGGCGACGTGACGGGAAAGGGCATCCAGGCCGCGGCTGACATGGCGATGGCCAAGTTCTCCTTCCGTGCGCTCGCCCGGACGCATCCCGAGCCAGGCGACTTTCTCGCGACGACCAATGAGGTCGTGGTCGACGAGATCGAGGTCGGGAAGTTCATCACCATGCTCTACGTCGTCGTCGACCCAGCTCGCCGCGAAGTCGCGTGCGCGAGCGCCGGTCACCTGCCGATTCGCCTCCTCCGGCCGGGGGGAGCCGTCGAGGGGCTCGGGCACGGCGGGGTCGCGCTCGGGATCGACACGGAGCAGGAATACCCGGAGCAGCGGCTCGAGCTCGAGCCGGGCGCGGCCGTCGTCCTCTACACCGACGGCGTCGTCGAGGCTCGGCGCGAAGGGGAGCTCTACGGCGAGGAGCGTCTGGACGCCTTCCTCGCCGCCCATGCAGACGACACCCCGCAGCAGCTGGCCGAGGGGCTCGTGGCGGACTGCCGCCGCTTCTCGGGCGGCGAGCTCGCCGACGACTGCGCCGTCGTCGTACTGCGGCTGGCACGCTAGGTACGTGGCTACGCAGACGGGAAGTGCCGCCGCGGTGCCAGACGCCGTCGCGGTCAGCCGCGCTCGCCTCGGGCTCGTGGTCTTCATGGGCGGGGCCGGGACGCTCGCGACCGAGATCGCCGCTTCCCGCCTCCTCGCGCCCTACTTCGGAAGCTCGACGATCGTCTGGGCGAACATCATCGGGCTGATCCTCGTCTACCTCTCCGTGGGGTACTGGCTGGGGGGGAAGGTGGCCGACCGGCGCCCCGATCCGGCGCTCCTCGGGCGCATCGTGCTGGTCGCCGCGCTCGCGATCGTCGTCACGCCCTTCATCGCCCGTCCGATCCTCGACCTCGCCGTCGAGGGGCTCGACGCCGCGGCCGTGGGCGCCGTGGTCGGCTCCTTCTTCGCCGCCCTCGCGCTCTTTGCGATCCCGGTCACGCTGCTCGGGATGGTCTCGCCGTTCGCGATCCGGCTCGCGATCGTGGACGTGCGGGAGGCCGGCAGCGTCGCGGGCCGTCTCTACGCCCTTTCCACGGTCGGCAGCATCCTCGGCACGTTCGTCTCGGCGATCGTGACGATTCCGCTCATCGGGACGCAGCGGACGATGCTCGGTGCGGCCGCCCTGCTCGCCTTCGCCGGAGCGCTTCTCCTCGGAACCCGCTGGCAGGTTGCGACGGTCGCCGTCGCTGCCCTGCTCGCCGTCCCGGCCGGCACGGTGAAGGCGACGCCTGGACTCCTCTTCGAGGCCGAGTCGACGTATCAGTACGTCCAGGTGCTCGAGCGCTCGGACGGCTCCCGAACGCTCAAGCTGAACGAGGGTGTTGCCGTCCACTCGCTTTGGGAGCCGAACTCGGTCCTGACCGGAGGCGAGTGGGACATGTTTCTCCTCGTTCCGCCGCTCCTCGACCGGCCCGTTCGGGACATGGCCGTGATCGGGAACGCCGGCGGCACGATCGCGCGCGCCTTCGGCACGTTCTACCCGGAGGTTCGGATCGACGGCGTCGAGATCGACCCGGTCGTAACCGATGCTGGGCGTCGCTACCTCGGTCTCGACGAGAACCCGAACCTGAACGTCGTCACCCAGGACGGGCGGCCCTTCCTCCAGGAGACCGACCGCCGCTACGACGTCATCGTCGTCGACGCCTACCGCCAGCCCTACATCCCCTTCTACCTCGCGACCGAGGAGTTCTTCACGCTCGCACGCGATCGCCTGAAGCCCGGCGGCGTGCTCGCCCTGAACGTGGCGCGCGTTCCGGGCGACGACCGGCTCTCGAGGGCGATCGGCAGCACGATCCGGGCTGCCTTCCCGCAAGCGTGGGTGTGGAAGCCGCTCCAGTTCAACGAGCTCATGCTGGGATTCGACCGGCCGGTCGACGAGGACGAGCTGCTCGAGCGCGTGGGCTCCGTGGACGAGCGTGTCGCGCCCCTCGTCCCGCTCTTTCGGGACGGCCTCGAGCCGGTCGAGCCCGTCGAGGAGCCGCTCACCGACGACCGGGCGCCGGTCGAGTGGCTGACCGACGCGATGATCGTCGACTTCATCGCGGAAGGCGGCTCGTCTCTCGATGAGGACTACCTGCCGACGGCACCGGAGTGAGGCTTCGGGCCGAAGGCGGCCGAGTGTTGGTCATCGCGCACCGGGGCCTCCCGGGCAAGGCGCCTGAGAACTCGCTGGCCGGCATCGAGGCGGCGCTCGGCCTCGGCGTCGACATGGTGGAGATCGACGTCGTCGAGCGGGCCGGGGAGCTCATCGTGGCGCACTCTGTCGACGAAGCAGGGCCGGAGTCTCCGCGCCTCGAGGAGGCGCTCGATCTCTTCGCCGTACGGGCGGGGCCGGAGGTCGGAATCCACCTCGATGTGAAGCCATCCGGTGTGGAGGCCGGTGTAGTCGGGGAGCTGCGGAGGCACACGCTCGAGGGCAGGGCGCTCGTCTCGTCGACCTCCGCCTCGGTCGTGCGCGCGGTTCGAGGCCTCGAGCCCACGATCGCGACCGCACTCGGCTACCCGTTCGACCGCGCGGGGGTGGCCGACCGGCGCCTGCTGCCCGAGGCGGTGCTCCGCGGGGCGCTCGCGGCGATGCGCCTGGCCTTGCCGTTCAGAGCGGTGCGGAAGGCGCGCGCGGCGCGAGCGGACGTGCTTTCGCTCCATCACCTCGTCGTGTCCGAGGAGACCGTCTGCCGGTGCCAGGGCCGCGGCATCGCCGTGTTTGCATGGACGGTCAACGAGCGGGACGTGCTCGACCGCGTGCTCGCACTCGGCGTTGACGGAGTCGTCACGGACGAGCCCGCGCTCCTCCGGGCCTGAAATCGTTGCCGCCGCCGCGGGGCGCGCGTACGATTTCGGCGATGCGCCTCCCCGGGACGATGCTCTTCGTGGCGCTGGCCGCCTTCGCGGTCGCTGCTCCTGCGAGCGCCGACGACGTGCCAGTTCCGACGCCTCCGCCTCCGCCCCCTCTCGTCGCGGAGGGCGTCACGATCGCCGGGCTCGACGTCGGAGGACTGACGCGCTGGGACGCGATCGGAGCAGTGCAGGCGTGGTTCGCGCGCCCGATCCCTCTCAGGTTCGCCGAGCGGCGGCTCCGTGCCTTTCCACTGGACGACCTCCGCTCGCGGCCGGACGTGCGCCGTGCCGTCGACCGCGCGCTCACGGTCGCGCCCGGCACCGAGCTTCGGCTCGCCGTGACCGTCAAGCCACGCGTGTTGCACCGATACGTCGCGAGGCTCGGACGCCGCTTCGACCGAGCTCCGCGCAACGCCCAGGTCAGGCTCCGTAACCTCAAGCCGTTCATCACGAAGGCGAAGAGCGGCCAGCGGATCCGGCAGCGGCCGCTCCGGATCGCGCTTCGGCGGGCCTTGAGGACACACGAGCGAGGCCCCGTCAGAATCGCCGAGGAGCCGGTCAAGCCGTCGGTAACCCGCGGGAGCTACGGGCCGATCGTCGTCATCCGGCGAGGGTCAAAGCACCTCTACCTCTACCGCCGAACGCGCTTCCGGGCGAGCTTCGGAGTCGCCACGGGGTTGCCGCAGTACCCGACCCCGCTCGGCCGCTTCTCGATCGTGACGATGGAACGGAATCCCTGGTGGAATCCACCGGACTCCGACTGGGCGTCCGGCGCCGAGCCGATCCCGCCCGGGCCCGGGAATCCCCTCGGGACGCGCTGGATGGGCCTCTCCGTAGGCTCCGTGGGGATCCACGGCACTCCCGATGCCGCCTCGATCGGCTACTCGGCCTCCCACGGGTGCATCCGCATGCGGATTCCGGACGCAGAGTGGCTCTTCAACCACGTCCGCGTCGGCACGCCGGTCTTCATCGTCGGCGCGTAGCGTCTTCGTAACAGAGGCGCGCCGATACACTGAGGCGCGGCCCATGGCACGCCGCGGCAAACTCGTCCTCCAGGCGGCGTCGATCGGTCTCGTCGCGCTCCTCCTCGGCCTGTTCGCCTGGCGCCTGGTCACGGAGGAACAGACCGCAGGCCTCGGCGCCTCGGTTGCGGACGGCGAGCGGCCGGCGGCTCCGGCCTTCACCCTCGAGCGGCTCGACGGTGAAGGGTCGATCTCGCTCGCGTCGCTCCGCGGCAAGGCGGTCGTCCTCAACTTCTGGGCCTCGTGGTGCAAGCCGTGCGAGGAGGAATCCGAGGCGCTCGAGAGCGTCTGGCAGGAGTACCGCGGCCGCGAGGTCGTCTTCGTCGGCATCGACGCGATGGACGCGGTCGGCGAAGGTCGGCGCTTCGCCGAGCGGTTCGGGCTCAGTTACCCGCTCGCCTACGACGGGCCTGGCAGAACGGTGGGGCGCTACGGCGTCGCGGCCTTCCCGGAGACCTGGTTCGTGAGCCCCGACGGACGGCTCGTCGGGGAGCGGATCCAAGGCCCCGTGACTGAGGAGCGGCTGCGGAGGAACATCGACGAGGCGCTCGCATCCTCGTGAAGCGGCTCGTCTTCATCCTGGTCGGGCTCGCGCTCGTCGCCCCCGGCCTCGCGCTCGCGAGCGAGGAGCGCCCGACGCTGGTCGAGCTGGAGGGCGAGGTCATGTGCCCGATCTGCAAGACGACCCTCGAGCTCTCCAACTCGCCGGCGGCGAACCAGATACGGCGAGAGATCCAGCGCGGCATCGACGCGGGCGAGACAAAATCCGAGATCAAGGCCGGGCTCGTCGCGCAATTCGGCGAGGAGGTTCTGGCAGCGCCGCCGCGCGAGGGCTTCAACCTGCTCGCTTGGATCCTGCCTCTGGCCGGCGGCCTGGCGGCTGCCGTCGCGCTGGCACTGGCGGCCCGAAGGTGGCTCGCGGGCCGAGCCTCCGAAGCTGAGCCTGCCGATCCAGACGTGAACGGTCGCGTGAGCACGCTCGACCGAGACATCGAGCGGCGCCTCGACGAGGAGCTCGCCCGCTTCGACGCTTGAGCAGAGGGATCCGTGGAGGCCAAGATCCTGCCCGTCTTCCTCGCCGGGCTCGTCTCGTTCGTGACGCCCTGCGTGCTGCCCCTCGTTCCTGGGTATCTCTCGGTGGTCTCGGGGACGCAGCCTGGCGCGAGCGGCCGGCGCGTCGTCACAGCGGCCCTGCCGTTCCTCGTCGGCTTTAGCGTCGTCTTCGTCGCGTTCGGCGCAGCCGCTGCGGCTCTCGGCGGGATCGACTCGCAGACCGCCAAGCAGGCCGCCGGCATCGTGCTCGTGATCTTCGGCCTGGCCTTTCTCGGCCTGCTGCCGTTCCCGTGGCTCGAGCGGCTCGCCAACCCGGAGCTCGTCGAGGGAGCGCGGCGAAGCGGCTCGCGCGTCCTACTCGGCGGCGCCTTCGCGCTCTGCGCCGCCCCGTGCGTGGGGCCGTTCCTCGCAGCCGCGCTCACGCTGGCGGGCGACGACGCGACTGTCGCCCAAGGCTCGCTCCTCCTCTTCGTGTACTCGCTCGGACTCGCGTTGCCCTTCCTGGCCGTCGGCGCGGGCTTCGGCTGGGTTACCTCTGCGTCACGGTGGCTGAGAGATCGCTACAGGCTCCTTCAGGCGATCGGCGGCGCCTTCCTCGTCTTCTTCGGCCTGCTGCTCTTCTTCGGGCGTGACTGGTGGCTGAACGTCCAGGTGAACCGGCTCCTGGATTTCCTGGGCCTCTAACCCGCCGCTGGCGCGACCCGCGGCTCCGGCAGGTTCGGGAACCGTCCCCGAGCGTCCTCGACCGAAGCCAGGAGCGCGGTCGACATCGAGCCCTGCATGTTCGGGCGCGTACGGCCCGAGCCGCCTGAGCGCCTTCTCGAGCTGGCGCTCACAGCCGATCCGCTTCCCGCGACCGGCCTGATACCAGGCAACGGCAACATGCACGAGGCCCTGCAGAAAGTCCCGCTCCGGTGCCTCCGCCCGCCGCCAAGCGTCCTCGAACGCCTCGTGGGCTGCGAACCACTCGCCCGCCCGCAAAAGCTCGACACCGCGGACGTAGTCGGGGTCGGTTTGCGGGGAGCCTGGCGTCGATCTCACCCTCTCCGACCGACCTTGGCGCCGACCGGCACGCACAAGACGCTAACAATCGTGCTTTTCCCCCGCTTCCGGCGATGTTAGGCTCCGCGGGCCGTGGCGACGATCCTGTTGGCGGGGGTCGATCTCTTCTTTCGAGGGAAGCTGGACGCGTTGCTCGGGAAGAGTCACAGGCTCGTGACGACTGACAGCGCCGACGCTCCCGACCTCGTGATCGTGGACATCGCACGGGTCGAGCCCGAGGAAGTCGCCGACGCCTACCCGGACATCCCGATCCTTGGGTTCACGAACCACACGGATACCGCAGGCCTTCGGGCAGGCCATGCGGCCGGATTCGACCGCGTCGTCGCCCGTTCGGCGCTCTCCGAGCGCGCTCCTCAGCTCGTCGACGAGCTCTGCTCGTAGGTCATCGAGCGCTTCTGGCCCAAGCCGTAAACTTGGCTGCGCCATGACCTACATCATCGGCGAGCCCTGCATCGACATCAAAGACCTGTCCTGCGTCGACGTCTGCCCTGTGGACTGCATTCACCAGGCCGACCGCATGCTCGTGATCGACCCGGAGGAATGCATCGACTGCTTCGCTCCCTCGGAGAGGTTCATGACGTCGTACGGCCTGCGCTCGTTCGAGGAGCTCGAGGATCAGGCCTGCCGGGTCCTCACCGACACGGGATTCGCGCCCGCTCTCGTCAAGCGCTTCCGCCGGAGGCCGCTCGTGCAGGTCGAGCTCGCGCCGGCGTTCGAAGAGCGTGATCGCTATGGCGGGACTCGACTCACGACGCGGAACCGATCGAGATTCCGCCGCGTCGTCCGCGCTACGCCGACTCACAGCTGGCCGCTCGCCGACGGCGACCGTACGGATGCTCTCGCTCCCGGTCAGTTCACACCGTCGGCGCGGGCGTTTCCGAAGCGCGACTCCGAGACCTACCGGCTCGGCGCGCTGCACGGCCTCGTATTCGGGGACGGAAGCTGGAACAAGCTCGAGATCCGCTCGGAGGAGCACCTTCACTACGTCCAGCTCTACGGCGAACGGGTGGCCAGGTTCAAGGACTTCTTCGACCAGGTGAACTTCTCTCCGTCCCTCGATGTGCATCCTGGTTACGTCGGAACCGGTGTTGTGCGCTCGTCGGCGAACCTCAAGAGGCACCTCCCCGAGACAGCCGATCCCGAGTACATCACTGGTTTCGTGGACGGCTGGCTCGCGGCGGACGGGGACGAAGGCAAAGCGGGATCCTGGCGTCTGCGGTCGACCGACCATGAGGGGCTGGCTTGGCTGGAGAGCGTCGCGCCATACGCCGGCTACGTCGTCGTCGGATCGGGTGAGGAGGCGAGCCGCGAAACGAACTTCGGCATCCGAAGCCGACCGATTCGCTGGCTCTATCTGGCCACCCGAGAAGTCTTCTGGCGCGTCATGCGCGTCACGGCGGAGGAGCGCGAGCCGGAGGACACGTTCTGCGCGATCGTGCCCGGCAAGCACGAGTTCACGCTCGCCGGCGGCGTCTACACTCGGAATTGCGGCGCCTGCGAACCTGAGTGCCCGGTCGAGGCGATCTTCCCCGAGGACGCGCTCCCGGAGAAGTGGGAGCCGTTCGTGAAGATCAACTACGCGTACGACCAGGGGATGGACGTCATCAATCAGCTCGTCGACGAGTACGCGACCGAGCACAACGTTCAGAACCCGCCCCTGGATCAGACGTAACGATGGCTACGACGACCGCGAGCCCGGACGCGCTCGCCGAGCGGCTCGGCGGGGCCGCGCTCGGCGCGTACGAGCTCCTGACCGTCTACCTCGGCGACCGGCTCGGCCTCTACCGCGCGCTCTCCGAGGGAGGAGCCTTGACCGCCGGTGAGCTCGCCGAAGCTGCGGGGATCAACTCTCGCTACGCGCGGGAATGGCTCGAGCAACAGGCGGTCGCCGGCATCCTCGACGTGGCCGAGGACGGAGGGGCGGACGAGCGCCGCTTCGGGCTTCCGGACGGCTACGAGGAGGTGCTCCTCGATCCCGAGAGCCTCTCGTACGTCGTCCCGATGGCCCGCTTCGCGGTTTCGTTCGCCTCTGTCCTCCCGAACCTCGACGAGGCCTTCCGGACGGGCGGTGGCGTCCCGTGGACGGCGTTCGGCGAAGAGGGGCTCATGGCTCAGGCGGCTGCCAACCGCCCGCAGTTCGCGCACCTCCTCGGAACCGAGTGGCTGCCGGCGATGCCCGACGTCCACGAGCGGCTGAGCTCGGAGCCGCCCGCCGCAGTGGCCGACGTGGCCTGCGGTGTGGGCTGGTCGTCGATCGCGATCGCAAGGGCGTACCCGCTCGCGCGTGTCGACGGCTACGACGTGGACGAGGCTTCCGTCCGGCTCGCGACGGCCAACGCCGAGGAGGCGGGCGTCGGAGACCGAGTGACGTTCCACCTGCGGGATGCGGGCGACCCCGAGCTCGCGGGCCGCTACGACCTCGTCACCGTCTTCGAGGCGATCCACGACATGTCTCGCCCGGTCGAGGCGCTTCGAACAATGTGCTCGCTAGCCGGCGACGACGGCGCGGTTCTCGTCGTCGACGAGAAGGTCGCCGAGGAGTTCAACGCGCCCGGCGACGAGCTCGAACGGCTCATGTACACGTACAGCGTGCTCTGCTGTCTCGCCGCGGGCATGTCCGAGCAGCCGAGCGCCGAGACCGGCACCGTGATGCGTCCTGACACCCTGCGGGCGTACGCTCAGGAGGCCGGGTTCGGCGAGGTCGAGATCCTGTCAGTCGAGCACGACTTCTTCCGGCTCTACCGCCTGAGCGTCTAAGCGGGCGTCAGTCCGAGCGGCGGCCGATGGCCCTCATCGGCGCATCGTGACCGGGAGATGCTTCCGCATCTCCCTCCCTACGAATCGCGCGAAAGGCGGCGCGATTCGCCCGCCCGTTCCACGGGCTCCAGCGTGGCCCAGACGTCGAGCTTCGCGACGATCCGGCGTATGACCTCGTCCGTGAACTCGCTCGACGAGGCGTGGCCGCCGAGGTCGGCCGTCCGCACTCCTCCCGAGACGGCCTCGAGCGCGGCCTCGCGAATCGCGCGCCCCGCCGCTCGCGCCTCGGGAGAGTCGATGTGGGAGAGAAGCGCCGCCCCGGCGAGGATCATGGCCATCGGGTTCGCCACGTTCTTCCCGAAGAGCGCGGGCGCAGTCCCATGCGCCGCCTCGGCCATGAGCGCACGCGGCGTGTACTGCTCGTCGAACGCGACGAGGAGCGATTCCGAACCGGCGATCGAGCCGAAGAGCGGCAGGACGAGGTCCGAGAGGATGTCGCCGTCCCGATTCAGCGACGGGATCACGAGCGGGTCGCCGGCTGCCCCGATCAGGAGGGCGAAGGTCGCGTCGATGAGCTGCGGCTCGTAGGCGACGCCGGGGTGCCGCTCGGCTGCGGCGTCCATCTCCTCCTTCAGCATCCCCTCGTACACCGGGCTGACGGTGTACTTGGGGCCGCCGAACACCTTCGCGCGCATCCGCTCTGCGTGGAGGAACGAGAACTCGGCGACAGCCCGGCAGATCCGCCGCTCGATCCGCTCCGTGCGATAGGCGATCTCGTCTTCGCCCTCGCCCTCGCGCCACTCCTTGGCGCCGTAGGCGTCCCCGACCGCCATGCGGACGACCGAGATGGGGAAATGCGCTCCCGCGATCGGGACGACACCCGGAATCCGGCGGCCGGTGCGGACGATCACATGGCCGCCGATCTCCTCCCTGAGGATGCGATTCGGGCTCCCGACGTCGCCCTTGCCCTCGGGCGTGACAGTCGCGGCCTTCAGGCCCAGCCCGGACTCGCGGATCGCGGCCGCGGCCTCGTAGACCACGGCATTCTCCGTGGCGCGTCTCGACTCGAGCGAGAGGTCGTACCGCGGGAACTCAAGGGTGAGGCCGATCGTCTCCGGAGCAAGGACACGGAGGCCTTCCTCGAGCAACTCCTGGCCGGTCTCGTCCCCTTCGAGGACGACGATTGTCGAGGTCTCCACGGCGGCGAGTGTAACCGTGCGTTTCGGCCCTTCCTCCTGTCAGCGCCTCGTTTCGGCAAGGTCAGCTATGGTCGTTTCCGGCTTGCCCGCGCGGCAGGCTGGGAGGAAGGGGAGATGGGCCAGGTCACGTTCGACGGGGTCTCGAAGGTCTACGAGGACGGCACCAGGGCCGTTTCCGATATGAGCCTCGAGGTCGAAGACGGCGAGTTCATGGTGCTCGTCGGCCCTTCGGGCTGCGGCAAGACGACCGCACTCCGGATGGTGGCCGGGCTCGAGGAGATCTCGAGCGGCACGCTCAAGATCGGCGACCGGGTCGTGAACCACGTCCCTTCGCGAGACCGCGACATCGCGATGGTCTTCCAGAGCTACGCCCTCTACCCGCACCTGTCCGTCTACGACAACATCGCGTTCAGCCTCCGTCTGCATGGCGCGAAGAAGGACGAGATCGAGCGCCGCGTCCAAGACGCAGCCCAGATGCTCGGCCTGGAGCCGTTCCTGAAGCGCAAGCCGCGGGCTCTCTCGGGCGGGCAGCGCCAGCGCGTGGCGATGGGGCGGGCGATCGTGCGCCAACCCACGGCGTTCCTTATGGACGAGCCTCTGTCGAACCTGGATGCGAAGCTGCGCGTGCAAACGCGAGCCGAGATCGCCCGCCTCCAGGACGAGCTTGGCACCACGACGATCTATGTCACGCACGACCAGGTCGAGGCGATGACGATGGGCGACCGCGTGGCAGTCATGCGGAAAGGCGAGCTCCAGCAGGTCGCGCCGCCGCAGGAGCTCTACGACCATCCGGTCAACCTCTTCGTCGGTGGCTTCATCGGCTCGCCCGCGATGAACCTGGTCGAGGCGAGGCTCGAGGGAGCCAACGGCGGGCTGGTTGCTGTCGCCGGCGAGCAGCGAATCGAGCTCGGCAACGAGACTTTGTCGGTCCGGCCGGCGCTCGAGGGATATGAGGGCAAAGAGGTCGTGCTCGGCATCCGGCCCGAGGACTTGGAAGACGCCGAGCTCGCGGCTGACGCTCCCGCGGATCAGCGGCTACGCGGCAAGATCGAACTCCGGGAGGCGCTCGGCTCGGAGATCATGGTGCACTTCATCGTCGACGCTCCGCCCGCGCTGACCGAGGATGTGCGCGAGCTCGCACAGGACGTCGGCGACGAGCGGGCAGTTGAGGAGCTCGCCAAGGGCGAATCGCGGCAGACCACGATGGTGGGGCGCTTCGGCGCACGCTCGCGCGTCCAGGAGGGGGAGACGGCCGAGGTCGCCGTCGACACGCGGGCGTTGCACTTCTTCGACTCGGAGACTGGCCTCGGCATCTACGACGACGACACAACGACGAGGGAGGAAGCTCGATGAATCGTCGCTTCACACTGATTGCGCTACTGGCACTCGTCGTGCCGGTGCTCGCCGCGGGCTGCGGTGGGGACGACGACGGCGGCGAGGGAGCCCAGCAAGGGACAACCGCCCCCGAAGGCGGGGTGTCGGGCTCGATCTCCGTGATGGGCATCTGGGTCGGCCCGGAGCAGGAGTCTTTCCAGGCGGTCATCGACGCCTTCGAGGAGCAGAACCCCGACGTGAGCGTCAAGTACAACCCGGCGGGCGACGAGCTTCCGACGGTGCTCTCGACCGCGGTCGAAGGGGGTAATCCGCCGGACATCGCTGCTCCGGCGCAGCCCGGCTTGGTTCAGCAATTGGTCGACCGCGACGCACTCCAGCCGATCGAGTTCGCTCGCGACACGATCGAGGAGAACTTCCCGGAGTCGGTGGTCGAGGTCGGCGTCTTCAACGACGAGCTCTACGGCCTCCTGTTCAAGACCCAGAACAAGTCGCTGGTCTGGTACAACGTCCAGGCTTTCGAGGATGCGGGGGTCGAGCCCACCGAGACCTGGGACGAGCTCTTCGAATCGGCTGAGACGCTCAAGGCCGCAGGCATTCCCGCCTTCTCGATCGGCGGGTCCGAGGGTTGGACGCTCACCGACCTCTTCGAGAACATCTATCTCCGTACGGCGGGCCCGGAGATGTACGACCAGCTCTCGAGACACGAGATCCCGTGGACTGATCAGTCCGTCAAGGATGCGCTCGCCGAGATGGCCCGGGTCGTCGGCGATCCCGAAAACGTCGCGGGTGGCACTGAAGGCGCGCTGCAGTCCGACTTTGCGACCTCCGTGAGCAATGTCCTCAGCGAGGACCCGAAGGCCGCGATGGTGCTCGAGCTCGAGGCAGTCCCCGGCGTCGTCGAGTCGCCGCTCGAGGCGGGGACGGGCTACGACGTGTTTGATTTCCCATCGATCGGCGATTCGCCTCCCTCGGTCGTGGGCGCCGGA
Source organism: uncultured Actinomycetes bacterium (assembly GCA_963733135.1). Lineage (GTDB taxonomy): Bacteria > Actinomycetota > Thermoleophilia > Gaiellales > Gaiellaceae > CAVTBX01. The sequence goes on along the minus strand of CAVTBX010000002.1, from coordinate 20,084 downwards.
AACCTCGCCGTGATGCTGAAGGACAGCCCGGCTGCGCAAGCGTTCATCGAGTTCCTCGCCACGTCCGAGGCTGCGGAAGCGTGGGCGTCGCGTCCCGGGGGCGGGTTCCTCTCCCCCAACACGAACCTCGACCCGAGCGTGTACCCGGACGAGCTGAGCCGCCGGATCGGCACTGCCGTTGCCGACGCCGAGGTCTACCGCTTCGACCTCTCAGACGTCGTTCCGGCCGAGTTCGGGGCCACCGAGGGGCAGGGACTGTGGAAGATCTTCCAGGACTTCGTACAGAGCCCTGACGACGTCGATGGGATCGCGCAGCAGTTGGAGCAGGCGGCGAGCCAGGCCGAGTAAGCCTTGAGCGGAGCTGGAAGCGCAACCGCGGCGCCGCCGCCTCAGGCGGCGCCGCACCCCAGCGAGCCCGGCCGCTGGCGCAAGCACGCGCTCGCGGCAGGGTTCCTGGCGCCGGCGGCGTTCTTCCTCCTCGTCTGGATCGTCTATCCGACCCTTCGCACGGTCTACCGCAGCTTCTTCGATGCGCCCGGCGACGAGTTCGTTTGGTTCGACAACTACGAGCAGCTCTTCACGAACGACGTCCTCCTGACCGCGGTCAAGAACAACTTCATCTGGCTGGCGGTAGTTCCGGCGTTCGTAACCGCGATCGGGCTCATCTTCGCCGTCCTGACCGAGCGCGTTCGCTGGGCGGTGGCGTTCAAGACCGCGGTGTTCATGCCGATGGCTATCTCGGCGTTCGCGGCGGGCATCACCTGGCGCATCGTCTACGAGCAGAATCCCGACCAGGGGGCGCTGAACGCCGGGATCTCGGTGGTGAAGGACGCCTTTGACCCGGCCGGCGTCTTGAGCGAGGCGGCGCCCTCGACCGAGAGCCTGACGGGCACGCCGAACCGGGGCCTGACGCTCGCTGAGCCGATCGGGGTCGGCGACGTAGCGACGCTCGGGCTGACCCGGATCGCGACGGACGAGATCCCCGAGGACGCGGTTCAGGCAGTTCGCCCCGAACCGCTCCAGGGCGGTATCGCCGGCGTTGTCTGGCGCGATTTCAAGCCGGGCGGGGGGCAGCCCGGTGAGGTCGAGCCTCAGGAGGTCGGCCTGCCCGGGGTGACGGTCGAGCTTCGCGGCGCCGAGGGCGAAGCGGTGTCGAGCGCCACGACCGAGCCCGACGGCACGTTTGCGTTCGAGGAGGTCGAGCCGGGCGACTACCGCGTCGCGATCGGCGCCGAGACGTTCGCGGCGCCGTTCGGCGGCGTCTCCTGGCTCGGGCCGACCCTGATCACGCCCGCGATCATCATCTCCTACATCTGGATCTGGGCCGGATTCGCGATGGTCGTGATCGCCGCCGGCCTCGCCGCCCTCCCCCGCGACGTCCTCGAGGCCGCGCGAACGGACGGGGGCACCGAGTGGCAGGTGTTTCGGCGAGTCACCGTGCCTCTTCTCGCTCCCGTCCTCACGGTCGTCTTCGTCACGATGCTCATCAACGTCCTCAAGGTGTTCGACATCGTGATCGCCGTCGCGCCCGGCTCCGTCCAGGACGATGCCAACGTGCTGGCGCTGGCGATGTGGCGCACCGCCTTCGGGGGCCAGAGCAACTTCGGTGTCGGCTCGGCGATCGCCGTCTTCATCTTCGTCCTCGTCGTTCCGATCCTGCTCCTCAACATTCGGCGCTTCCGGAGGGAGATCTGATGGCGAAGGCAGCGACGGCAGACGTTCTCGAGCGCCCAGGGGGCAGCGAGGAGAACGTAGCCGCGCGCGTCGTACGCCGGCTGGGAAAGGCGCCCGTGCACATCCTCCTCGTGTTCGTCGGGCTCCTTTGGCTCGTCCCGACGTTCGGGCTGCTCCTCACCTCCCTGATCGTGCCCGAGGCGTACCTCGAGGGCGGCTGGTGGCAGATCTTCTCGGAGCCCAGCATCGGAACGCTCGAGAGTTACCGCGAGATCTTCGCGAACGAGACGATCACGTCGGCGCTCGTGACGACGGTGATCGTCGCGGTCGCCGGGACGGCCATCCCGATCTTCGTCGCCGCCCTCGCCGGATACGCGTTCGCGTGGCTCGAGTTCCCGGGCCGCGACTGGCTCTTCATCGTCGTCGTCGCGCTCCTCGTCGTGCCGTTGCAGATGGCGCTCATTCCCATGTTCGAGATCTACGACAAACTCGGGATCTTCGATACGGCGCTCAGCCTGATCCTGTTCCACACCGCATTCGGGCTTCCGTTCGCCATCTTCCTTCTGCGCAACTACTTCATCGGAATCCCTAAGGACATCCTCGAGTCGGCTCGGATCGACGGCGCTTCGGAGCTCCGTATCTTCTTCCGGCTCATCCTTCCGTTGGGGCTGCCGGCCATCGCCTCGCTCGCGATCTTCCAGTTCCTTTGGACCTGGAACGACCTGCTCGTCGCCCTCACGTTCGGCCGCGATACCCAGCCGATCACCGTCGCGATCTTCTCGCAGTTGCGCCAGTTCGGGACGAACATCGATCTGATCGCGCCCGCGACCTTCGTGTCCCTCGCCATTCCGCTCGCGGTCTTCTTCGCGTTCCAGCGCTACTTCGTTCAGGGCCTGCTTGCAGGCTCGGTGAAGTAGGGGCGAGGCATGCCTCGCCCGCGGGAAATCGAGCGCTGCGCCATCGTGGGCGGCGGGCTGTTCGGACTGGTCGCGTACGCAACCCTTCGCCACGGGGGGCTCGAACCGGCCGAGATCGACGTGTACGGAACCGACCCGGATCCTGCGGCAACGTGGCGCGAGCGCGCGCGCTCGATCCGACAGCGTCGGATGCGCTCCGAGAGCGACGGCCACTGCCTCCCGAGGAGCTTCCCTGGACTCGCGGTGCACGCCGCCCGCAAGCAGCTGAGCCTCGTTCCTCTCCTCCGGTCGGTCTGCGACCGCTACCACCCGACCGTGGACGAGTTCCTGGAGCACGCGGAGCAGGTGCGCGAACGCTCGGGCTGGGACGAGAGCTTTCGCCGCCGGCGTGTCGAGCGAATACGAGCCGTCGAAGGAGGCTTCGTGCTGGACGGAGCCGGCACCTTCCAGCACGTCCTCGTCGCTCCCGGCCACCCAGGGCTCAACGTACCTCCTGAGCTCGAGCGCGATTCGCGCGCCGTGCATGCATATCAACCGCATGAGTACGCCGAGCGCGTCGAGATCGTCGGCGCAGGCATGGCGGCGGCCACCGAGTGGCTGAACGCGCTCGCTTCCGGATCGTGCGTGGTGTCAGTCAGGCGGCGCGAGCCGGAGCGCCGGCCCCTCAACCTCCCGCGCGAGCTCTTCAGTCGCCGTGGGCTCGCGGGGTTTCACGCCAGCGAGAAGGAGGAGCGCGTCGCCTTCCTGAGGCGCCTCGGAGTGCCGTCCTACCCACCTGGACGTGACTGGGACGAGCCCCTCGAGCGTGCGCGGCGGGAGGGGCGGTTCCGTGTCGCCGCAGAGCTCAACGGGGCGGACCAGGTGATCTGCGCGACGGGCTTCAAGCGCGGCTTCCGGCATGATCGCCTGATTGCGCGCCTGGCCGGCGACCACGAGCTCGACACGGCGGCCGACTGGCTGGTACTCGACTCCGATTCGACTGTTCCGGCACTGACCGACTCGACGCGAACGCTTGCCGTCGCCGGTGCACTAGGGCAGTGGGCGTTTCCGGCAGCCGACACGCTTGCAGGGGCCCGGTACGCCGCGCACGGCTTTCTGAGGAAGGTGGAGCTTTGGCGTACACGCTGAGGGGGCGCTTCGAGACCCGGCTCGCCGCTGCGTTCCTTCCTCTCCTCGTGGGCGGTGGGCTCGCGCTCGGGCTTCACGTCTGGTGGCCGCTCGAGCTCGCGGCGCTCATGCTGGGGGTCGGCCTCCTCGCGGAGCTGCTCGTCTACCACCGACTCTTTCCGTACCAACCGGGCTGGCTCGCCCTGCCGCTCGGGCTTGCCGAGCTCGGCGCGATCATGGGCCTTGCCGTTCCGCTCGATATCGACGCACCGCTGGGCCCGGCTCTCGCGTTGTTCGCCGGGTCGTGGGTGCTCGCGCAGGTGCTCGGGCACGCCGTCTTTCCGCTTCGCTGCCTTTCCTACGGAGAGGACGGCGGCGAGCTGGGAAGAGCGGGCTCCGGAGCGGCGGTGGCTGTGCTGGCCGTCCTCGCCGCCGCGGGTAGCGTGGCCTGGACGACGCGGCCGCCCACGGTGCATCTCGCCTCGGGTGTGCACCAGGGACCGCTCGTCCTCGACTACGAGCAGGTTCTCGACGGAGAGCCAGGGGCCGTGGTTCGCGGCGGCATCGTGGTCACCGCCGACGGAGTCACCGTCAGAGACGTGTCGGTGGTCGGCGGCAGGTACGGAATCGCCGTCGAGGATTCCGAGCGGGTCGTCCTCGACAACGTGCACGTCCGAGGCGCCGAGCTCGACGGGATCAACGCCCGGCGGAGCGAGGTGACGATTCGAGACTGCTCCGTATCCTCGCTCCGGAGCGAGTACGGGCAGGGGATCGACATCTCGTTCTCCGCGGATCTCACGCCCAGCACGATCGAGGACTGCGCGATCTCAGGCGGCCAGGAGGGAATCGTCGCCAACTCCGTCCAGGCTCTGATCCGAGAGAACCACGTGCGCGGGACCACCCTCCGCGGAATCACGGTGAACGAGATGTCGATGGCGACGGTCGAGGAAAACGAGATCGAAGACACGCTCGGCATCGGGATCCTCTGCACTGACTACTCCCACTGCGAGATCCACGAGAACTCCGTTCGCGGCACGCGCCCCGATCACGCATCCTCCGACGGCATGCGCGGCGGATACGCGATCGTCTCCCACTATCGGGCGCACGCCTTCTTGCGAGACAACGAGGTGTCTAGCAGCCCGGGCGGTATCGCCGTGTTCGCCGACGCGCACATCAGGGTCGAGTAGGCCGTCAGTCCCCTAGCGTCCTCCAACGGCGAGGCGCGGGTGAACGCAGCCGGCCGCAGTGAACGCAACCGGCTTCGCCGGTTGCTCCATGTGAATCGCGCGAAAGGCGGCGCAATTCGCCCGGCCGCTGGCGCGGCCTCCAACACCCGGCGCGATTCGCCCGCCGCCTGCGGCGGCTCCGGAGCTTCCGGGGCCCGAAGTACAATGGGCCGAATGCCGCTGGCGCTCTTCGTCGGCCCTGCGAACGCCGGCAAGGTCGCGCATCTGTTGGATCAGTACCTCGCCGCGCTCGGGCGCGAGCCCTTCCTGGTCGTCCCGAACCGGACCGACGTCGAGCGCGTCGAGCGGGAGCTGATCGGTCGCGCGGGCGGCCTCCTCGGTGGCCAGATCGGTACATTCGACGACCTCTTCGACCGGGTGCTCGACCGTGCGGGCGCCGAAGCCCAGGCCTCCCGCCGACCGGTGCTCGGACCCGTTGCACGGTCGCTGCTCGTCTCGCGGGTCGTGGCCGGCGCGTCGTTGAACGGGCTCGGGGCCTCCGCACGGTTCCCCGGTTTCGCCGACGCCCTCGCCGACGCCGTGTCCGACCTCGAATCGGCGCTCCTCGGGCATGAAGCGCTCGAGGGCGACCTCGCGGTGCTCTACGACGCCTACCGCGCCGAGCTCGACCGGCTGGGCGTCTGGGATCGCGACCTCGCACGTGCTCGAGCGGCCGAGCTCGCCGGCTCGGACTTCTCGGCCTGGGACGAGACCCCGATCCTCGCCTACGGCTTCGAAGACCTCACCGGGGCGCAGTGGCTGCTCCTCGAGGCGCTGGCCGGGCGAACAGAGGTCACTGTCTCTCTTCCGTACGAGCCGGGACGCGCGGTCTTCGCGTCGCTCGAGCGAACCGCGAACGACCTGGCCCGTCTCGCCGACGGCCGAGTCGAGGAGCTGCCCGCCCAGCCCTGGTACGACGCGCCTGCGCTCGCCCACCTGGAGCGCTCGCTCTTTGCGGAAACGGCCTCGGAACCGCCGCCGCTCGACGGTGCGGTGCGGTTTCTCGAAGCCGCCGGCGCCCGTGCGGTTCTGGAGCTGGTCGGCGAAGAGATCCTGGCGCTCCTACGCGACGGCACGGTGCCCGAGCAGATCGCAATCGTCGCGCCGAGCGTCGAGAAGCTGCGTGGCCCGCTCGAGACCGTCTTCGCCGAGCTCGGCATCCCGTTCGCATTCGAAGCCCGGCCCACATTCGGCCGGACGCCCTTCGGCAAGGCCCTCGTCGGGCTGCTCCGGTACGCCTGGCTCGGGGGCGGGCGTCGGGAGCTCTTCTCCTTCCTTCGCTCCCCGTACTCCGGCCTGGCTCGAACGCGCGCCGACTTCGTCGAGGGCCGTCTGCGTGGCCGCGCGATCTCGGATCCGGCTCGAGTCGAGGAGGAGACGAGGAAGCTGCTCGGCCACGGCATCCCCGCGCTCGACGAGGTTCGGGCCGGGGCAGAGAACGCGCTGCCCGAGCTCGTCCGTTCGCTGGCGCAGTCGATGCTACGGGCCTCCTACGGGCTTCACCGGCCCCCGACAGGCGAGGACGCGCGAGGCGACCTTCGCGCGCGAGACGCGGTCGAGCGCCTCTCCGACGAGCTCGCGGGCTGGGAGAGCCTGGGCGGCCGTCTGAGCCGAGAGACAGTCGTGGCCGCGCTCGAGCGGGCGCCGGTTCGCGAGCCGGGCACCCGCGATCCCGGCCGGGTCGCCGTTCTCGACCTTCTCCGCGCTCGCACGCGGAGGTTCGAGGCGGCCTTCGTGGTCGGCCTGGAGGAGGGGACGCTGCCGCGTCGTACGAGCGAGACGCCGTTCCTGCCGGACGAGGCGCGCACTGCGCTCGAGGCGGCTCGGCGTAACCTACGCCTCGTCCGCCCCGATCCGCTCGCCCGCGACCGCTTCCTCTTCTACACAGCCTGCACGCGTGCGTGGCGGCGGCTCACGCTCGCCCGCGAGGCAGCCTCGGACGACGGCCGGCCCCGGGAGCCGAGCCCCTTCTGGGAGGAGGTCCGGTCGCGCTTCGACTCGGACGAGGTGGCGAGGTGGACGCGCCGACGGCCGCTCTCCGCGCTCTCGTGGGAGCTCGATCGCGCGCCGACCGAACGCGAGCGGCTGCGGGCTGCTGCGGCCCTGGCTTCCGTCGATGCCGATGAAGCGCGGGCTCTCGCGGCAGCGAACGGCTGGGAGCGCAGGATCGACCGCGCCCTCGGGGCGTTCTCGCGGCCGACCCGGCTGACCCATCCGGACGTTCTCGAGGAGCTGCGCGAGCGGCTGCGGTTCTCGGCGACCGAGCTCGAGACGTTCGGGGAATGCTCCTCGATGTGGCTCGTCGACCGCGTCGTCGATCCGAAGACGATCGACGCGGAGGTGGACGCACGGCTCCGCGGCTCGGTCGCGCACGGCGCCCTCTACCGGTTCTACTCCGGGCTGCCGAAGCGGCTCGGCGTCGATCAGGTCGCGGCCGACCGCCTCGACGAAGCGCTCGAGTTCATGCGCGAGTGCCTGAGCGATGCGATCGCGGGCCAGGTCCGGATCGAGCTCTCCGAGGTCGAGCTCCTCGAGCTCGAAGGTGGCCTCGCGCGCGACCTCGAGCAGTTCGTGAGGCAGGAGCTCGAGCTCGGCTTCCCGCTCGTTCCGCGGCGGTTCGAGGTGGCGTTCGGGTCGGCGAGCGCGCCGGTCGAGCTCCAGCGCGGCCTCGACCTCGGCGGCTTCACGGTCTCCGGAAAGATCGACCGGATCGACGTCGATCCCTTCAGCGCCCGCGGGATCGTCCAGGACTACAAGTCCGGCAAGACCTCGCACTCCGCGGCGCAGATCGAATCCGAGGGAAAGCTTCAGGTCCCGCTCTACGTCCTCGCCTTGCGCGACCTCGTCGGGATCGAGCCGCTCGGCGGCCTCTACCGGGCGCTGGCGGGCTCCCGCGAGGCGCGCGGGCTCGTGCTCGCCGAGGCCGCTCGGCAAGAGGTGCCGGGGCTCAAGCGGCCCGACTACCTCTCCGACGAGGAGTTCTGGGGTCGCGTCGAGAGCGCCAAGGAGCGTGCCCGATCGGCCGTCGAGAGGATCCGGGCAGGCGACGTGGAGCACGATCCGCGCCGCGGCGAGTGCCCGTCATGGTGCGATCGCTGGCCGATGTGCCGGGTGCGGCGAGCGTGAGCGCGACGGAGACGAGGGCCGCCAACCCCGAGCAGACCAGGGCGATCGAGGAATCCGGCGTCGTGTTCGTCTCCGCGGGCGCGGGCACGGGCAAGACGAGGGTTCTCGTCGAGCGGTTCGTCCTGGCGGTATGCGAGCGCGGCCTCTCGGTCGACTCGCTGCTCGTGATCACCTACACGGAACGCGCCGCCGGCGAGCTCCGGACTCGGATTCGCGACCGGTTCGCCGAGCTCGGCCGCCCGGACCTCGTGCGCGAGGTCGACCGGGCCTGGATCTCGACCATCCACGGGTTCTGCTCGCGCCTGCTTCGAAACCATCCCTTCGAAGCCGGGCTCGACCCGCGCTTTCGTGTCCTGGACGAGAGCCAGGCGCGCGTCCTCGCGACGGAGGCCTTCGACTCAGCGCTCGCCGAGTTCTGTGCCGGCCATGACCCCGACCGCGTACGCCTTCTCGCGACGTACGGCGCCGAGCGACTTGGCCGCATGCTCCGGGGCGTCTTCGAGCGCCTGCGCTCGGGCGGCCGCCCGCTTGTCCTGGAAGGAAGCGAAGGAAGCCGCCTCGCCGAGCGCGTCGGCGAGCTCGAGGAAACCGCCCGGGTCACGCTCGCCGCGGTTGGGCGGGACGAGGGCGCCTCCGCGGTCGAGGCCGCGCTCGAGCTCCTTTCGCCGTTGCCGGCTCCCGAGCGTCTCCTGGATCTGAGCGAGCTGCGGGTGGAAACGGCCGAGTCGGAGCGCTTCGCTGGGTACAACGAGGCACTGGAGGAGGTCGAGGTGGCAGCGCTCGAGGCTGTCGCCGCGCGTGACCGCACTCTTCTGGAGGCGCTGCTCGGCGGTTTCGACCGCGCGTACGCGGCGGCAAAGGCGGTCGAGTCGGCGCTCGACTTCGAGGATCTCCAGCTTCGGGCCCGCGACCTCCTCCGAGAGCATCCCGAGGTTCGAGAGCGCACGAGCTGGCGCTTCCGGTCGGTGATGGTCGACGAGTTCCAGGACACGAACCGCCTCCAGTGCGAGCTCGTAGACCTGCTCGACGCCGAGGAGCTCTTCTTCGTCGGCGACGAGTTCCAGTCCATCTACCGCTTCCGCCATGCCGACGTCGCGGTCTTCCGCGAGCGTCGAGCGTCGAGCGAGGGCGTCGTCGCACTGACCAGGAACTACCGGTCACGGCCCGAGGTGCTCTCGGTCGTGAACCACGTTTTCGGAACGGAGTTCGGCGGCGACTTCGAGCCGCTCGTCGCCTCGGGGCGATTCCCCGATCCCCTCTTCGGGCCGGGTGTCGAGCTGCTCGTCACCGACAAGACGGCGTACCGCGGCTCGGACGTCCACTGGCGCGTCGCCGAGGCGCGGCACCTTGCAGCGCGGCTCCGCAACCTCGTGGACGCCGGCGAGGCGACTCCCGGCGAGATCGTGCTCCTGTTCATGGCCGGAACCGAGGCCGAGCGCTACGAGGAGGCGCTACGCCGGGAGGGGCTGCCGACCCACCGGGCTGCGGGCCGCGGGTACTTCGGCCAGCAACAGGTCGTCGACCTGCTTGCCTATCTCCGGCTCTTGCACAATCGCTACGACGACGAAGCGCTGGTGACCGTGCTGGCATCGCCCTTCGTCGGCATCTCGAACGACGCCCTGGTTCTCCTTCGGCGGGCGGCGGGCAAGCGGCCGCTCTTCGCCGGGCTCGAGCGTGAGCTTCCCGACTCGCTCGACGCGCGCGACCGGCGCCTCTTCGGCGCGTTCCGCCAGCGATACGAGCGGCTGACGAAGGCGGCCGCCCGGCTCGGCCTCGAACGGCTCTGCGAGAGGATTCTCGTCGAGCACGACTACGACCTCGCGGTGCTCGCCCGGTGGGACGGCAGGCGTCGCTACGCAAACATCCGCAAGCTCGCCCGCCTCGCCCGGTCGTACGAGGAGCTGCGAGGGCCGGACATCGAGGGGTTCGTGCGCTTCCTGCGAGACCGGGAGGCGTCGGGCGCGAAGGAGGTCGAGGCAGTCGCCGAGGAAGAAGGGGGAGACGCCATCCGGCTCCTGACCGTCCACGCGGCGAAGGGGCTCGAGTTCAAGGTCGTCGTGCTCGCTGACGCCGGGCGCGCCGCTCCTGCCCCGTCTCCCGACGAGATCCTCTGTCTGCCGGATGGCCGCTTCGGATTCCGCTTCGTGAACCCGGTGACCGGTCAAGCGGCGGGGGTGTTCGAGTACGGGGACGTGAAGGAGGCCGAGCGCGCCGCCGACGAGGCCGAGAGCAGGCGCCTTCTCTACGTGGCGATGACGAGGGCGATCGACCGGCTGATCATCTCGGGAGCAACCGACCCGTCCAGCCGACGTGACGCGCGGGCGCCGCTTGCATGGCTCCTGCAACGTCTGGGCGTGAGTCTCAAGGAGGCTGACGCCGAGCCCGTCGAGCTCGACCGGGACGACGCCCGCGTCCTGCTGCGAGTCGATGCCGGTGCTTTCGTGGACGTAGAGGTGTCGGCGGAGGGGCCGACGCTCGAACCGCCCGGTGAGAGCGGAGTGGCACAGCTCGAGCTGTTCGCGCTCGACGAGTCAGGCTCTGCCCGGATTGCGCCTCAGCTGCCCGAGCTCCTGCCGCCGGCTCAGCCTGTCGGCGACCGTGTGAGACGCCTCTCGTACAGCGCGTTGGCGCTCTTCGACCGCTGCTCGTATCGGTTCTTCGCCGAGCGGATCGTGGGCCTGCGACCCGCGGACGCTACCGGCGAGGCCGTCGAACGCGAGGCCGGGCTGGCCGCCACGGAGATCGGCGATGCGGTGCATGTTCTGCTCGAGGTGGACGCGCGAACGGAAGAAATTCGCGACCGCGTGCTGGCCCGGTATCCCGCCGCGACAGACGACGATCTGACTCGGATCGAGTCGCTCGTCGCCGCGTGGCACGAGTCGCTGCTCGCGGAGCGGCTGCGGACGGCAGACGGTGCGCGGCCCGAGCTCAGCTTCGCGTTCGAGCATGACGGAGTTCTGCTCCACGGGCGTCTCGACCTGTTTGCGCTTTCGGACGGGAGGGCGCTCGTCGTCGACTACAAGACCAACCGTCTCGAGGAGCATGCGCCGGTCGAGGTCGTCGAGGCCGAGTACCGACTCCAGCGGCTGGTCTACGCCCTGGCGGCGTTCCGGGCCGGGGCGGAGTCGGTGGAGGTGACGTACGTCTTCCTCGAGCGCCCGGGCGAGCCTGTCGCGACGACGTTCGACCGCGATGAGCTGCCCGATCTCGAAGCCGAGCTGACCGCTGCGATCGACCGGATCCAAGCGGGAGATTTCCATCCGACGCCGAGCGAGTTCGCCTGCCCCGGTTGTCCCGCTTTGGACGTCGTCTGCGCGGGCCCCCGGCTGCACGTAGTGCCCGACTGAGACATAGGCGAGATCCCAGCCGCCCGAGCGCACGCTTTCGCTCCACTTTGGAGCGACTTCCGTCACATGTGTCACACACAGATGCGTTTCTCGGCGGTACGCTCGAGCGTGAGCAGGGGAGGGTCAGCGCGGTGCGGCCAGTTTCACGCGCGCGGGAAACCACGATCTGACGACGCCTCGCGCCCATGCGGGACAGAATCCGCCTCATGCCGGGGACGCGCCGCAGCTACGTTCGCGAAGTGCGGAGGCGGGTCGCGCCCAAGCGTGCACGCATCGGGCCTGTGATCGAGCACCTCGCTCGCGAGCACCCGGACGCGGTCATCGCGCTTCGTTTTCTGGACGATCTCGAGCTGCTGGTGTCCGTCATGCTCTCCGCCCAGACGACCGACGTCACGGTCAATCGCGTCACGCGCGCTCTCTTCAAGAAGTACCGAAGGCCTGAGGACTACCTGGGCGTGCCGCTCGCCGAGCTCGAGGCCGACATCAGGCCGACGGGGACGTTTCGCCAGAAGGCGCGAAACCTGCGCGGCGCCATGGTAATGCTGATCGAGGAGTTCGACCGTCAGGTGCCGATCTCCATCGAGGAGCTCGTCCGTCTTCCAGGGGTGGGCCGCAAGACCGCGAACGTCGTAGCCGCCGAGCGAGGCGCCACGCAGGGCGTCGTGGTGGACACGCATGTGCGGCGTCTCTCTCAGCGGCTCGGCTTCACCCGACAGGACGATCCCGCCAAGATCGAAGTCGACCTGAAGCGGCTCGTTCCACGAGAAGACTGGGCTCGGTTCCCGCACCTCCTGATCTGGCACGGACGACGTGTCTGTATCGCCAGGGCCCCCCGCTGCCACGACTGCGTCGTCTCTGAGCTTTGCCCGGCGAGCCGTGTCGATTTCGGCACAGTTCGCTGACACCCTCGGCTCCGGCGTTACCCATTCGTTCGTCCGAGCGGCGTACCGTCAGGCAAATGCGCACCGTGGACCTTGCGCTCTTCGCAGACATCGTCGCTGCACGCGCGGCGGCGCTCGAGGCTCGGCTCGAGCGAGCGCGCGATCGCATTCGGCAGGCTGCGATCGAACGGGAGGCCCGGCGCACGCTTTCGGCCAGCACGGTCGACCGCCTGGAGCAGGTCGGCGCCCTCAGCGCTTCGTGCGTTCGGGCCGAGCGTGAGGAAGTTGTCGAGCTCACCGCGTCGCTTGCGGCGCTTCGGGAGCTCCTGGTCTGGACCGAGCGCCGGCTCGCCGATGCTCACGCTGAGGCCGAGCTCGGGCCGGTGACACCGAACGATCCCGAGCCGTTTGGGTCCTCTAGAGCGGCGTGAGAGCGACGAGGAGGCCGCCGTCCTCGTCGTACGCTGGGAAGAAGTCAGCACGCACGTGCTTCACGACTCCCGACCGGGTCCGAAGGGGCAAGCGCTTGTCCAGCTGCCGGACGCCCCATTCGACGACGAGCGCCGCGGGATTCGGATCGTCGGCTCCGTTCAGGTGTAAGGCATCCATTACTTCACGTCCGAGCAGATCCCGCTCGCGGTAGCCCGTGAGCTCGAAGACACCCTGACCGACGGCGAGAACCCGACGCTCCGAATCGCAGACCACGAAGCCCGTCCCCGGCGCAGGGTAGTAGTCGTCGAGAAGCTCGAACAGGAAGCCGAACCCGCAGTGAGGGCAGCCGACCGGACCGCCGCTTAGGCCTTCACGCCCGTCGTGGTCGACCGAGCGCCGGCGGCAGTTGGGGCAGATGAAGTACGGCACGCGCCGATGGTAGCTGGCGCTCCGCAGGCCAAATCAACGGAACGGCGGGGTTGGTGCCGGCTGTTGCTGTTACCAGTTCGTCGGCGTGGCGAGCGCCTCGTCAGCCACGTCCACCTGCTGGTTCCCACCGTCTCGGGCCGCAAGATGGCGCTCTGCATCGAGCGCGGCTTGGCAGCCTGAGCCGGCTGCAGTAACGGCCTGGCGGTAGACGTGATCCTGTACGTCGCCGGCGGCGAACACGCCCTCGACGTTCGTTCGCGTCGTCTTGCCCTCCGTCAGGATGTAACCGGCTTCGTCCATGTCGAGCTGGCCCCGGAAGAGCTCGGTCGAGGGGTCGTGTCCGATCGCGACGAAGATTCCGTCAGCCGGAATCTCGGCTGTCTCGTCCGTCTGGACGTTACGGACGAGGACGGAGGTGACGCGACCGGCGTCCGTGTCGCGAACCTCCTCGACGACCGTGTCCAGCATGAACTCGATCTTGTCGCTGGCCCGAGCCCGGTCGACCATGATCGGAGATGCCCTGAATACCTCCCGCCGGTGCACGAGCGTCACTTTGGAGGCGAACTTCGCCAGGTATACGGCCTCCTCCATCGCCGAGTCGCCGCCGCCGACGACGACGACCTCTCGATCCTTGAAGAACGCCGCGTCGCAGACCGCGCAATAGGAGACACCGGCTCCCTGAAGCTTCCGCTCCGACTCGAGTCCAAGCTGTCGCGCAACCGCGCCCGTCGCGACGATGACAGTCTCGGCCCGATACTCGGTGTCGCCCACCCAGACCCGGTATGGGCGCTCCGAGAAGTCCACTCGAGTAACGTCGTCGGCGATGTACTCGGTGCCGAAACGCCCCGCTTGTGTACGAAACTCCTGCATCATCTGCGGCCCGAGCACACCGTCGGGGTAGCCCGGGTAGTTCTCGACGTCGCTCGTGATCATGAGCTGGCCGCCCCACGCGAATCCCTCGATCACGAGCGGGTTCAGGTTGGCTCGGGCCGTATACAGCGCCGCCGTGTAACCGGCGGGGCCACCGCCGATAATGATCACTTGGCGCACGTCCGTTGCGGCCACTTCGTCCCTCCTCAGAAAGATGCGACTCCCGCTTGGTGGGGAGCCTTTACTCAGGTTAAACGACGGCGGTGACGGTGTTGTTTCCGCAGGTGTAGGTTCTAGTCCAGCGGCACGGAATCGGTAAGTAGTCAAATGGCACGGTCTGTCACCTGGGACGAGCTGAGGAAGCTCGCTGAGTTCGAGACTGAGCACGGCTGCGCGGTCAGCCTCTACGTTGATCTCGATTCGAGTGCTGCTCCGACACAGGCCGACGTCGCCGCTCGCATTCGCTCACTGCTCGACGAGGCGGCGAGGACGAACGACGCCAACCCGGCCGAGCTCTCGCACGGTGAGCGGCAAGGCCTTCGCGCCGATCTCGAGCGAATCCGCCGGTTCTACGAAGAAGAGTTCGTGCGCGATGGTGCACGGGGCCTCGTTGTGTTCGCGGCCGGTCTCGACAACGTCTGGCGCGTCCTCCCGCTGACCGAACGCGTCGAGGATGAAGCCAGGGTCTCGAGCGGGTTGTACGTTGCTCCGTTGGTTCCACTAGTGGGGCGTGGCGAAGGCGCCCTCATCGTCGCGGTAAGCCGAGAGCGCGGCCAGATCTTCAGGCTCCGCTCGGGAGCGCTCGAGGAGGTGGAAGATCTCTCCGAGGACCAGCCCCGCCGACACGACCAGGGGGGCTTGTCACAGGCTCGCTACCAGCGGCACATCGACAATCTTGCGCTCGAGCACCTGCGTGAGGTCGCGGGACGCCTCGATGCGATGGTGCGCCGGGAGCCTGGCCTGCGGGTGATCGTCATGGGGTTAGGCGAGACTCGCGCCGAGCTCTCGGAGCTGCTCTCACACGAAGCCGAGGCCGCCGTGATCGGCCAGACGAGCGCAGAGTCGCATGCGTCGCCGGCCCAGCTGCTCGAGCTCGCGCTGCCGATTCTCGAGGACTGGCGGGTGAGTCAGGAACAGGTCGTGCTCGACGAATGGCGCGGGGAAGTCGGACGTGGGGGCCGTGCAACAGGCGGCTGGGAGGACACCCTCGAGGCAGCGTCGGACGGGCGAATCGCGACTCTGCTCGCGAGCAGGGCGGACAGGGCCGTCTGGCGCTGCCCAGCTTGTGGTCGCCTGACCGTGTCCGGTGGCAAGTGTCCGCTCGACGGCACGGCGCTCGAAGAGCGAGACCACGGCCTCGACCTCGTCATGCACCAAACGCTCAGATGCGGCGGCACCGTCCACGCGGTCAGCCAGGCACAGGACCTGGAGCCCCTCGAGGGAATCGGCGCCATGCTCCGCTACTGAAACGCGCTAGGCGGCGTCGCGTTCCGGCGCGACCTCGTGCTCTGCTGAGCCGCCGGTAAGTTCGAGCGCCTGAGGGACCTGCGTCGTCTTGTCGACCGGCTCCAGAATCGGGATCTCGCGCCCGGCATCCGCTCCGAGGTCGCTGAACCGGCGCGCAGCCGGTAGCACACGCCGCTCGAGCGACCCGACGGTCTGGTTGTACGTCGAGACGGCGCGGTCGAGATGTTGCCCGAGGCGAGCTACGTGATCGCCCAGCACAGCCAGCCTCCCGTGGAGATCCTTCCCGAGCTCGCTCACGGCACGGGCGCTCTCGGCGACGGTTTCCTGCTGCCAGCCGTACGCCACGGCGCGAAGCAGCCCGATGAGCGTCGTCGGAGTCGCAGGAAGGACGCGCTGGCTGACACCCTCCTCGATCAGACCAGGATCCTGCTCGAGCGCCGCGCTGTAGAAAGCCTCACCCGGAATGAACATGACCACGAATTCGGGCGCGGGCTGAAACTGCTCCCAGTAGCTCTTCGTGCTCAGCTTCGCCATGTGCTGGCGTATCTGGCGAGCGTGATCTCGGAGGTGCGCGGTGCGCGTTTCCTCGTCTGGAGCCTCCACGGCTGCGAGGTAGGCCTGGAGCGGCGCCTTGGCATCGACGACGACGTTCTTACCCCCGGGGAGCTTGACCACGAGGTCGGGCCGCAAGCGGCGGTCTTCGACGCTCGCGGTCACCTGCTCCAGGAAGTCGCAGTGAGAGAGCATCCCGGCCATCTCGACGACCCGGCGGAGCTGAATCTCGCCCCAGCGGCCCCGGACGGCCGGCGCGCGAAGGGCGGTCACGAGGTTTCCGGTCTCGGCGCGAAGGCGCTCCTGGGACTCCGCCAGCGTCCTGACCTGGCTCACGAGAGATCCGTACGCCTCGGCGCGGGCTCGCTCGAGGTGCTGGATTTGGCCGTCCACCTTCGCCAGGGACTCCTTGATCGGCGTGACGAGGTGCTCGACGGCGAGCCGGCGCTGGTCGAGGTCGTCTTTCGCCTGGACCTGGTACCGCTCGAGGGTCGTTCGGGCGAGCTCGAGAAACGACGTGTTGTTCGTCTTCAGCGCCTCGGCCGACAGCGCCTTGAACGCGTTTGCAAGCTCATCCTTCGCCTCCGCGACGAGCCGCAGCTTCTCCGTTGCCGAGGAGCGCTCGTGCTCCACGGAGGCCTGAGCACGCGCCAGCGCCTCCCGGACGCTGGTCAGCTCCTCGGCCCTCAGGCGCGCGTCCGCCTCGAGGCGGCCGACCCCTTCTGCCAGCGCACACGCACGTCCGCGAAGCGCAAACCACGCCGCGAGCGCGCCGAGCGCAAGCCCTAGTGCAAGGGCGAGCGCGGTCATACGAGCACTCTTGTCTTCGATCCAACCATGGACCGATAAACGCTAGAGATCAGGCCGGACGGAGCCGGTAGGAGCGGAGCGAGCTAGGGCGTGGGGCGGTCGGCCTCTGCGCGTTCCTGCGCTTCTCGCTCACGCGCGTCCTGGGCGAGGTCGGCATGGCGATCCGCCGTGTCCTCCGCGCGGCCGGCTGCCTCCTGATGTCGCCCTTCTTCGCGCATCGACGGTGAGTCCATTGCCTCGCCTGCTGTGCGCTTTCCTCGTCCTAGCACCTTGTCGAGCCAGCCCATTGGAGCCTCCCAGTTGGATTGCAGGGCCACCGTTCCCGCAGAAAGCCCATAAAAAACGCCAAATCCGGCGAGCCGTGAGGCCTACCGGATCTGGCACGGGGACAATAGGAGAGAAGGAGGCTCCTCGTCAAGCGCACCCCACAGGGCTCGTCGCAAAGAGCGGCTTTTTCGGCGACGCCTCCGCTGGCCATGGCGATTCGAGACATCTGGACACGACGAACAGATGTTCGTATCCTGACCGGACGACTCCTTACGCTGACCTGGACGTGGAGACCTTCTTCGGAGATACCGGCCCGCTCGCAGGGGTGTTGCCCGGTTTCGAGCCCCGGGCGGAGCAGGCTGTTCTGGCGGAGGCGGTGGCGACCGCCCTGGCTCGCGACGAGCACCTGCTCGCAGAGGCCGGCACGGGCACAGGCAAGAGCCTTGCGTATCTCGTGCCGGCGCTCCTCTCGGGCCAACGGGTCGTCGTGTCCACGGCCACGAAGGCACTCCAGAATCAGCTACTTGCCAAGGACGTTCCGGTGGCCGCCGCCGCGCTCGGACGACCGATCCGCTCCAGTGTCCTGAAGGGTCGCGCGAACTACCTCTGTCGCAAGAGCTTGCACGGCCTCGAGCTTCTTGCGGGCGCAGGCCCGGCACTCTTTCGCTCCGCCGAGGACGCCCAGGAGTACGAGCGGATGCGGGACTGGGTTGCGTCCACAGCCACCGGAGATCGTGCCGAGCTCGAGTTCGAGCCGAGCCCGTCTCTCTGGGGAGAAGTCTCCGTGGGCGGTGATCGCTGTCTGGGGCGGCGCTGCGAGCACGCGCGAACGTGCTTCTCGGAGCGGGCTCGTGCGGCTGCGGGTGAGGCAGAGCTCGTGATCGTGAACCACGCGCTCTACCTCGCCGACGTGGCGCTGCGTGGGCGCGCTGACGGGGCGGGGATCCTTCCCGAGCACGACGCCGTCGTCTTCGACGAAGCGCATCGGCTCGAGGAGGCGGCGGCAACGTGGTTCGGAGGTCGAGTCTCGCTGGCCCGCCTGCGTCTGCTCGCGCGCGATGCGGAGCGTGCCTGCCGCGAGCAGAGTGCGGCGGCGCCGCTCGGGGCGCTCGCCGACATCGATCGGCTGGGGATGCTCGTCCTCGGCGAGCTGGAACCTCCTGCCGGGCGCGTACGCCTCACTGCGGGCGCCCTCGCCCCCGTCCTGGACGCGATCCTGGCGCTCGCGGCAGCCCTTGGTGATCTCTCGCGAGGGCTCGCCGGGATCTCCGACGATGCGGACGCCGTTGCCCGCCGGGCTCTCGTGGTGGCTGAGGATCTCGAGGCCTGCCTGACACTTGACGACCCGGATCGGGTCTCATGGGCGGAGCCGAGCGCTCTGGCGTGGGCGCCCGTTGACGTGTCGGAGATCCTGCGCGACGAGCTGTGGGAACGCCCGATCACGGCAATCCTGGTCTCAGCGACCCTCGAGCCGACGCTGGTCCGCCGTCGACTTGGTCTCGAGGGCGTGCAGCAGATCGAGGTCGCCTCGCCGTACGACTACCGCTCCCAGTCGCTCCTCTATGCGCCCGTCGACCTCCCGGAGCCTCGCGCCCTTGGAGCCGACGACCGTCTGGCCGAAGAGGTCGAGGCGCTCTGCCGCATCTCGCGGGGGCGGGCGCTCGTGCTGACGACGTCATATCGGGGCCTCGACGCTCTCGTCGAGCGGGTCGCCGCGCGTCTCCCATACCCGGTCCTCTGTCAGGGCGACGCTCCGCGCGAGCGCCTGCTCGAACGATTCCGCGATGAGGTCGAGTCCGTCCTCTTTGCGACGGCGACCTTCTGGCAGGGCGTCGACGTTGGAGGCGAGTCGCTTTCCCTCGTCATCATCGACAAGCTCCCCTTCGCGGCCCCTGGCGACCCGTTGGTGGAGGGCCGATGCGAGCGGATCGCCCGCGACGGAGGCGACTGGTTCGCGGACTACGCCCTTCCGACGGCAGTCCTCCAGCTTCGCCAAGGCTTCGGCCGCCTGATCCGGTCGCACGACGATCGCGGGGTCGTTGCGATCCTCGATCCGAGAATCCGCACGCGTGCCTACGGCCGCCGCTTCCTCGCGGCCCTGCCACCGTGTCCCGTCGTCTCCGAGCTTTCTGGTGTCGCCGAGTTCTTCGCAGAGGAGCTCCGTGCCATTGCCTGACTTCTGAGGTCGCTTGCTAGCGTTCCGCTTCCCCAGTGGCCAAGAAATCCAAGAGCCGGACGCCGGCGCCGCCGCGTCCGGTGCAGTCCCCGAAACGTCGCACCGCTGCGCCACGTCACGACCGCCGGCGACGCATGTACTTCATCGCGGGTGGTGCGCTCCTCTTGCTTGTTGTCGCGGGCGTGAGCTCGTTCCTCGTGGGCCGCGGAGACGGCGCTCAGGAGGCCCTGGCTGCCGCTGGGTGCACGCGCGAGCAGTTCTCCTCTCAAGGTCGGAACCACGTGCAGGAGCTTCAGGAGGACTTCGAGTACAACTCGACGCCGGCAACAAGCGGCCCCCACCAGCCGCAGCCGCTTGCGCCCGCGGTCTGGGGCACGTACGACGACCCCGTTCCGGAGGAGAAGGTCGTCCACAATCTGGAGCACGGCGGCGTGATCGTCCAGTACGGGCCCGAGGTTCCCGAGGCGACCGTCACGGAGATCCTCGCCTGGTATCGCGAGGATCCGAACGGGTTGCTCGTTGCGCCCCTCTCGCCCGATCTGATCGAGGCAGAGCCGGAGCTGGAGAACCGAATCGCCCTGACCGCATGGACGCATCTCCAGACGTGCGAGCGGTTCGACGAGGAAGCGTTCTCGAGCTTCCTCGACCTGCACCGGGGTGACGGGCCTGAGCCCGTCCCGGTCGAGGCGCTCGTACCAGGCCAGCAGTAGGCTGGCTGAGCCGGGGTGGCGGAACGGTAGACGCAGAGGACTTAAAATCCTCGTGGCGAGAGCCAGTGTGGGTTCGACTCCCACCCCCGGCAC
>CAVTBX010000001.1:0-63879 GCA_963733135.1 uncultured Actinomycetes bacterium | reverse complement strand
CGGTGGGCTCAAGCAGCTCGCCGAGCTGGACGGGCGGCCGCTCGTCCAGCACGCCATCGACGCGATGCGGGCGCTGCCGGCCGTCGAGCGGATCTTCGTCGTTCTCGGCTCGGAGACAGAGGCGATTCAGGACGGGGCCGACCTTGCGGGGACGGAGGTCGTCGTCGCGGCCGACTGGGAGGAAGGCATCGCCGCGTCGCTCCGCGCCGGGATCGCGGCGGCCGCCGAGACTGAGGCGGACGCCGTGGTCGTCACCCTTGCCGACCAGCCGCGGATCGGCCCGCGGGCGATCGCGGCCGTGCTCGCCCACCTCGACGACCCCGCGCCCGCAGTCCGCGCCACCTATCGGCGGCCGGCCCGGGCATCCGGTGCTGATCAAGCGTTCGCTCTTCGACCACGTCCTCCAGCTGCGCGGCGACCAGGGGGCGCGCGACTTGCTCGACGCTCACGGCGCCCGCGATGTCGAATGCGACGACCTGGCAGGAAGCGACGACGTCGACACTCCCGCCGACCTCGAAGCGCTCCGAGAGCCCCTCTAGCGGCGTCGGAGAAGGCGCCGGGCAAGCAGGAGGACACCCGCCGCCCCCGCGAGGAGACCCGCGCGCCGGCCGAGCGCGCCCCGCGCTGCCGAGCCGAGGTCGAGCGCGTCGGCGATCGGCATCGACGCCCATTCGGGACTCCCGGGCGGCGGCTCGGGCTCCTGCCCGGCGGTCTGAGCGATCTCCTGCTCCAAACAGCGCGCGAACTCGTCGAGGATCCTGGTCGCGACGCCCTGCATGATCCCCCGCCCGAACTGGGCCGGCCGGCCCGTGACGTTGATCTCGGTCTCGACGACCACGCGCGTCGCGCCTTCCACGGCCTCGAGGCGATTCTGGATCACGGCGCTCGCAGTTCCCTGGCCGCGCGTCTCCTTGCCCTGCACCCGGACGGTGGCCGTATGGGCGCTCTCATCGGTCGCCTCTAGCTTCGCGGTGCCCGTGTATTCCGTCTGCACGGGCCCGAGCTTCACCTTCATCCCCCCGCGATAGTCGCCTTCGCCGTCCGCTTCGAGCGTCGCACCGGGCAGGCAGCGCGAGACCCGGCTCAAGTCGAGCAGGACTGGCCATGTCGCCTCGACCGGCGCCTGCACCAAGAACTCGTTCTGAAGTCGCACGGCCACGCCGGGAATGTTTACCGACGGGCGGCCCCTAAGCTCGCGTCCAGGGCGATGGTTCAGAATCGAGGCATGGCCAGAACCGTCCAGCTCTTCGCGACCTGCCTGGGCGATCTCTTCTTCCCGGAGGTCGTAGAGGACGCGGAGACGGTGCTTCGCGAGGCCGGCGTCGAGATCGTCCTGCCGGCGGGCCAGATCTGCTGCGGGCAGCCTGCGTTCAACTCCGGCCACCGTCGTGCGGCTCGACGCGTGGCCAAGGCCTTCGTGCGCGCGTTCGACCGTGAGCTGCCGGTGGTCGTCCCGTCGGGATCGTGCGCGACGATGCTCTCCCACTACCTCCCCGAGCTCGTCGGCGCGGAGCCCTACGAGATCCACGAGCTGTCGGCCTACGTCGACGCGATCGGAGCTGACCTTTCGACCGTGAACCACGGCCGCCGAGTCGCCTACCACGACTCGTGCCACATGCTCCGCGAGCTCGGGATCTCCGACGCGCCGCGGCACCTTCTCGAACGATCCGGGGCGAAGCTCGTCCCGCTCCCGAGGCCCGATCTCTGCTGCGGCTTCGGCGGGACGTTCTCCGTGCGCCAACCCGAAGTGTCGGTGGCGCTCGCGGACGAGAAGCTCGCGGGGGCAGCGCAGGCCGACGCGCTCGTGACCGCCGATCCGGGCTGCCTCATGCACCTGCGTGGACGCGCGGCCCGAACCGACGGCCCGCAGGTCGTCCACCTCGCGAGCGCGCTCGCCCGAGGCATAGCCGCGTGAGCGAGCTCGCCCAGCCGCCCGATCGTTTCCAGACCGTCGCACGCCTGAAGCTGGCCGACCCGCGGATGCAGGGTGCGCTCAGGGCAGCCCAAGGGAGGCTCTACGACGAGCGGACGCACGCTTGGGGCGAGCTCCCGGACATCGAGGCTCTCCGCGATCGCGCCCGCGACGTGCGGACGCAGACGATCGAGGATCTCGACCATCACCTCGAGCGCTTCACCGAGCGCGTCGAGGCGCTCGGCGGCCAGCGTCCATCGCTGCACGACGTCTGCCGATGCGGCCGCCAAGGTGGTCGAGATCGCCCAGGCCGCCGACGCGAAGCTGGTCGCCAAGTCGAAGTCGATGGTCTCCGAGGAGATCCAGGTGAACGCCGCGCTCGAGGAGGTCGGGATCCGCGCCGTCGAGACCGACCTCGGCGAGTACATCCTCCAGCTCGCGGGCGAGCACCCCGTCCACATCATCGCGCCGGCGATCGAGAAGACGGCCGCCCAGGTTGCCGACCTCTTCACGCGCGTGGCCGGCGCGCCGACGACGGACGGGCTCGAAGACCTGACGCGGACCGCACGCGGGCTCATGCGGGAGGTCTTCCTCACCGCCGATGTCGGCATCACGGGCGTCAACTTCGCGGTCGCCGAGACCGGCACGATCTGCCTCACGACGAACGAAGGAAACGGGCGGCTCGTCAGCGCGCTTCCCCGCGTGCACGTCGCGCTCATGGGGATGGAGCGCGTCGTCCCGACTCTGGACGACCTGGCGCTCATGCTCCGGCTCCTGGCGAGGAGCGCCACCGGTCAGCGGCTCACGACCTACACGACGCTCATTACCGGGCCGAGGCGGGCGGGCGAGCTCGATGGGCCGGAGGAGCTCCACGTCGTGATCGTCGACAACGGGCGCTCGAACCTGCGCGGAGGTCCGTACCAGGAGATGTTGAACTGCATCCGCTGCGGCGCGTGCCTGAACGTCTGCCCCGTGTACCGGAAGACGGGCGGCGCCGCCTACGGGCCCGTGTACTCAGGCCCGATGGGAGCCGTGCTGGCGCCGCTGCTCGTCGGGATCGAGAACGCACCTTCACTGCCTCACGCCTCGTCGCTCTGCGGCGCCTGCACCGCCGCCTGCCCGGTCAGGATCCCGCTGCACGAGCTCCTGCTCGAGCTTCGCCGAGACCTCGTCGAGAAGGGCGAGGCCTCGCTCCTCGAGCGACTCGGGTTCACGCTCTGGTCGCTCGCGTGGTCACGCCCCTTCGGCTACCGGCTCTCCGCGCGGCTCGCACGGCTCGGCCAGCCGTTCGCGGGCCTGGCGGGCCCCGGCCGTGTCTGGACTCGGGGCCGCGAGCTTCCAAGGCTGGCCGCCAAGAGGTTCGGCGCCCACTGAGCGAGCTCGCCGACAGCTTTGCCGCACGCGCCGAGGAGGCCGGTTTCCGCGTCCATCGCGGCATCGTCCCGGAGCTCTCTGAAGCCGAGACCTCCGAGGCGATCTACGGCCTGGCCGACACCGGCAGCGTCGTCCTCGCCGCCTCGCCCGAGGAGCCACGGGCCCGGTCGCTCCTGCCCGCGGTTCACGTCTCGCTCCTCCGCGAGGATCGGATCCTGTCAGGCCTCGAGGAGCTCTTCGCGACCGTCGGCGGCTCGCTCCCGAGCGCGCTCGCGATCGTGACCGGCCCGAGTCGGAGCGCGGACATCGAGCAGACCCTCACCGTGGGCGTGCACGGGCCCGGCGAGGTGCACGTCGTCCTCTTACCGGCTGGCGAACCCTAGGAACGCGCGGCTTCGAGCGGCTCGACTCCGAGCCAGCGGCGCTGCTCTTCAGGATCGGAAGCCAGGCGCTCGGCTGTCGTCTCCGCCTCGATGTGGCCGCCGACCATGATCAGCTGGCGCTCGCAGACGCTCGTCGCGACGCCGAGGTTCTGCTCGATCAGGAGCAGGCCTATGCCCTGCTCCACGAGCCCCGAGCACGTGCCGATCAGGCTCTCGACGATCGTGGGCGCGAGGCCCTCGGAGGGCTCGTCCATGATCAGGAGCCTCGGGTTGAGGAGCAGCGCGCGGGCGATCGCGAGCATCTGCTGCTCCCCGCCGGAGAGCTGTGTGCCCGACACCCGCTTGCGTTCGGCCAGCCGTGGAAAGAGCTCGTAGACGCTGTCGATCGTCCAGCGCCCGCTCCGCCCCCCGACCATCCGGAGGTGCTCGTCGGTCGAAAGCGATGCGAAGAGCCGGCGGCCCTGGGGCACGTAGGCGATGCCCGACTGCGTGATCTTGTAGGACGGCCGGCCGACGAGCTCCTGGCCGGAGAACTGAACCGAGCCCTCGACGCGAGCCGGGGGGATCCCCACGATCGCGTTGCAGAGCGTCGTCTTTCCCATGCCGTTTCGGCCCACGACCGCGACCGGCTCGTCGCCCACCTCGAAGGAGACATCCTGGAGGACGTGCCCACGGCCGTAGTAGGCGTTCAGTCCACTGACCTTGAGGAGCGGCTCAGCCTCCGCCATGCGAGCGCCCCAGGTAGAGGTCGTGGACGAGGTCGTTGTTGCGGATCTCAGCCGGAGTTCCCTCGACAATCACACGGCCGTCGTGCATCATCGTCACCCGCTCGGCGACGGTGAGCGCAACGTCCATGTCGTGCTCTATGAGGATCAGCGTGACGTCGCGGTCGAGGCCGAGCAGCACCTCCGTCAGCCGCTCCCGCTCGCCCCGCGAGAGGCCGGAGGCGGGCTCGTCCAACATCATGAGCTTGGGCTCCGTCACCTGCGCAAGCCCGAGCTCGAGCTGGCGCTGCTCGCCGTGCGAGAGAGATCCGACGAGCGTGTTCAGGTGGTGTCCGAGCCAGACCGACTTGGCCGCCGCCCGCGCCCGCTCCCGGTAGCCCCCGTCCTTCCGCGACGGCACTGGCCGTAGACCCCCTCCCTCGCGCCCGACGACGGCGAGATAGAGGTTCTCCTCGACCGACAGCCCCAGGAAGAGGCGGGACTTCTGGTAGGTGCGCGAGAGCCCGAGGCGCATACGCTGCCGTGCGGGCCGGTGCGTCATGTCCTCGCCGAGGATCATGATCGTGCCCGCCGTCGGCGCGAGATCTCCGGCGACGAGGTTGAAGAGCGTCGTCTTCCCCGCTCCGTTCGGGCCGAGGATGGCCCGCCGCTCGCCGCGCTGGACGTCGAGGTCGACGTCCTGGACGGCGTTGACTCCGCCGAACCGGCGCCCGACTCCCCGCAGGACGAGCACGGCTTCGGCGGGCTCCGGCTCGGGGGGCTGAGGCTCTGTGGGGGCGACGCTCATCCGGTGAATGCTTCCGGGAGACGCACCGGACGCCGCCATGGTGCGGCGGCGCCCGGTGCTCCCGTGTTCTTCGTACTACTCGATGACGGTGTCCGAGATCTCGCCGCCCTCGACTACCTGGATCTGGCCCTCCCACGGAAGGTCCGCGTCCTCGCACGGCGGCTGCTGCCGACCGGGCGGGGGGCTCGACTCCGTGAACACTCCGCCGAAGGTCTGGTCGACGTTCGGAACCATGCCCACGACCGCGGTGGTGGGAGCTCCGTCCTCACCCTCGACGATCTGGAGCGGGTACTGATCCTGGATCGCCTGGCGGTTGTCGTCGAGCTGGACGATGCCGCCCGTCGGGACGACCGAACCGCCGGCATCGGTGACCTCGTAGGCCGACTGAAGCTCCGTCGGCATGTTCGCCTGGAGCTGGCTGAGCTCGCCGCCCGCAGCCTCGAGGCCCTGGATCATGGCCCACGCTGCGTTGTAGTAGTTGTAGACGAACCCGTCTGCCGCAGGCAGCTCGGGATGCCACTTCGCCATGATCTCCTCGTACGCGAGCGCCTGCTCCGTCTGGAGCCCGGGACCCGTTCCGAAGCCACCGACGTACGCCCCGATCAGGCGCGGGGCGACAGCCTCGAAGTTTCCGAGGAAGGCGAAGAACAGGTTGCCCGCGTGCTGTGCCGGGTCGAGCTTCCCGTAGGTCTGCTCGAACGCCTGGAGCGCAGCGCCGGTACCTGTTCCACCGACCACCCAGAAGTAGCCGTCCACCTCGTCGGGCGGAGGCAGCTGCTGGACAAACGATGCGTAGTCGGTCGTGCCCAGCGGCGGGAAGACCCGCTTCGTGATCTGACCACCGGCGCCGCAGAAGTCGGCGATGATGCCGGCAGCGGACACGTAGCCGAAGCTGTAGTCGTCCATGATGATCGCGGCGTTCCGCCAGCCCAGCTTCGTGTAGACGATCTCACCGAGGCCGGCGTTCCACTGAGCGCCGTCCCCGTGGTAGCGGAAGACGTTGTCGGGGGCGATCTGGAGCGTCGGCTCCTGTGATCCGGCCGTGCCGATGATGAACAGCTTGTCGGGGTTGTCGACGGCGTAGTTGGCGATTGCTACGGCCTCGTCGCCGGAGAGCGGCCCGAGCATGATGTCCGCGTCGAGCTGCTCCATGAGCCGCCGCGTTTCCACGAGCGCGGTGTCCGCGGTCTCGTCACCGCAGCCGTAGCCGACGATCTCGAGGTTGGTTCCTGCAACTGAACCACCGGTCATGCCGGCGGAGGGCTTCTCAGCATCGACCGGCTCGCCGCCGGCGTACTCGTACATCGCGGCCTGCGCGCCGCCGATGTCAAGCTCGTAGCCGAAGCCGAAGGCACCTTCGCAGTCGGTCATGATCGCGATCTTGACCGCGTCGCCGCCTCCGCTCGTGCCGCCGCTCGTGGCAGCGGGTGCTGTATCGGCGCCTTCGCCCGCCTCGTCGTCGTCGCCGCCGCAGGCAGCTCCGGCAAACGCCAGAGCGGCTACGAGCAGCAGCAGCGCGATCAGGCGCCCCGGAACTCCAATCGTGTCGTTCACCGGCAGTCCTCCTTTGGGAGACACAGTTCGCGTCCCCCGGTCGCTGACGTGACCTTCGCGCGTTTCCCGTTTCAAATCAAGGTCCTGCTGTCGTCGTGACGGGCGCAGCCTCGGCGGGGGGATCGCCGCCCCTCGCCCTGCCGCGGCTCGTTAGCCGGCCCCACACACCCATGAGGCCGTCGGGCGAGACGAGCACGATGACGAGGAAGATGAGGCCGATGATCGTGTTGAAGCTGCCGCCCAGCAGGGGCACGGAGACATCGCGGACGTAGTTGTCGATCACGACGAACGCGAAGGCGCCGAGCCAGGCGCCCTCCACTCGCACCAGCCCGCCGATCACCGCGACAACCAGAAGGTCGATCGTATTTTGCAACCCCACCGTTGCTGGGTCGATCTGTCCGTTCCACCAGACGTAGAGGATTCCGGCGAGCGATGCGATGAAGGCCGCGAGCCCGAACGCGAGCGTCCGGTGGAGCGGCACGTTGTAGCCCAGCGAGCTCATCCGAACAGGGTCGTCTCGAATCCCCTGGAGCGCGATCCCGAACGGCGTTCGCAGGATGAACCGGATCAGCACGTAGACGAGCACGGCGAGGATGAGAGCCGTGTAGTAGAGCCGTGTCCGGTCGCTGCCGCCGCCCACGAGGTCGGGGGCGAACCGCCCGATCCCCGAGATGCCGGAGAACCCGGAGAGCTGGGTCACCTGACCGAAGAAGTAGTTGACGATCACCGCGAAAGTAAGCGTGATCATCAGGAAGTAGATCCCGAGCGATCGGGCCGCGACCGCGCCGAAGATGAGGCCGACCGCAACGGTTATCAGGATCGCGAGAAGAACGGCGAGCCAGGGATCCCAGCCGAGGTTCAGCCCCTTCGTTCCGTCCTGCGTGACCATGTTTCCGAGCGCGAAGCCGGCGATCCCATACAGCGCTACCTGGGCGAGCGAGATCATGCCGCCGTAGGCCGAGAGAAAGATCAGGCTCGCGGCTGCGATCCCGATCAGGAACGTCTGCGTGAGGATGGAGTTCACCCAGTAGTCGTTGAAGAGGAGAGGACCGAGCGCCGCGAGGAGCACCGCCCCGCCGGCGATGCTCCGCTCGGTGATCTTCCGTAGCTCGTGGCTCATCCGGCCCGCCCGAAGAGGCCCTGCGGCCTGAAGGCCAGGACGAGGGCAAGCAGGATGAACGTGAAGACGATCGAGTACTGGGTCGAGGAGGCCGGCAGGTATGCCGAGGAGAAGTTGAACACGAGCCCGTAGAGAAGCGAGCCGGCCACGGCGCCGACGAGCGAGCCCATCCCGCCGATGATCACGACCACGAGTGAGTTCAGGAGCCAGATCCCGTCCTGTCCGGAGGCGACCCCGGCCTGCGACGCGAAGACGACGCCGCCGAATGCCGCGAGCGCCGAGCCAATCACGAAGGCGATCGCGAAGGTGACCTGGATGTTGATGCCGAGCGCAGAGGTCATGTCACGGTCGTCGACGCCCGCCCGAATGACCATTCCGGTCCGGGTGCGGTAGAGCCAGAGCCAGAGCGCGAGCCCGACGGCAATCCCGAGGACGAGCACGATGAGCCGCGCGAGGGAGTACTGGATGTCCAACACACGGAGGTCGATGATCCGGTTCGTCCAGCCGGGCCAGGTGACGGTAGAGGCGATGCCCTCGTTGAAGTGGGCGATCACCTGGTCGGCGATGATCACCGAGATCGCGATCGTGATCAGGGCCTGCTGGAGATCCTTGCCCTGGTTCCAGCGTAGGAAGACCTGCTGGACGACGAGCCCGATCAGCGCGACCGAGGCCGCCGCCGCAAGCGCCGGGAGGATCCACTCGGCCGTGTTGACCTCCGTGCCCGGGATCGTGAACCCGGAGCCCGTCCAGCGCTGCTGGATGTCCCAGGCGATGTATCCGCCGAGCAGGAAGAACGAGCCGTGCGCCATGTTCACGACGCGCATAAGGCCGAAGATGAGCGAGAAGCCGCTCGCGACGATGAAGAGGAGGCCCGCGAACGTCAGCCCGTTCAGGAGCGTGACGAAGAAGCTCCGAGGGTCATCGATCGCCGGTCCGAAGTTCGTGTTCCTGGCGATGAAGAGCACCCAGGCGAGGGCGAACGCCACGAACGCGAACGCGATCGCGAGCGCGACGAGACGAAGGGGCCGCTGCATCGCCGCGGTGTTCATGCGGTCTCGCGCTCAGGCATCGTGGGCGACACGGCTGCCGAAGGTAACACCCTGGTGCCTCCCCTTCAACGGCGCTCGGAAGCAAGGAAGAGCGTTGCGCGCTCGGCGTCCGGGCGCTGCTTCACGTCGTCGACGAGCCGGGTCAGCTCCGTCACGAGCGAGCGATCAAGCGTCGACACGTCGGGCCAGACCACCTCGATGAGGTTGCCGGCCGGGTCGCGGAGGTACATCTGCACGGCGCCATCCGGGAGCTCCCGCACAGCGCTTCGGCCGAACGCCTTCGGATCGAGCGCCCCGACCTCTTTCGCAGCGCGGTAGACGACGTGGAAGTCGTCGACCTCGAGCCCGAAGTGGTGGTAGCGAGGAGGCCCGGTCTCCCTCGTGAAGAGGTGGATCTGCTGGTCGCCGAGACGCAGCCAAATGACCGTTGTATCGCGAAAGCGCGGCGTCG
Source organism: uncultured Actinomycetes bacterium (assembly GCA_963733135.1). Lineage (GTDB taxonomy): Bacteria > Actinomycetota > Thermoleophilia > Gaiellales > Gaiellaceae > CAVTBX01. The sequence continues at coordinate 54,524 of CAVTBX010000001.1, read as the reverse complement.
GGAGCCGCTCGAGGCCGAAGACGCGCTCATAGAACTGCGCCGACTTTTCAAGGTCGTCGGCATGCACCGAGACATGGTTCAGGCGTAGGGCCGGCACAGGGTGTAGCCTCGCCGTGAGGCTACTGCACCGAGGACGGAGGGCAAGAGATCCATGGCGACGTACCGGATTCCGTACGAGTCCCTCGATCCGCTCACGATCGGCTCGTCCGGCGACGAGACCAAGGTCAACCGCGACGAGCTCGAGCTCGAGATCCCGGACGAGAACGTCCTCGCCGCGATCTACCCGGAGGAGCCCGAGCCGGTCGGCGATGCGACGGCGGCGGCGCGTGACGCGCTCGAATCGCCGGTCACCGGGCCCCGCTTCTCCGAGCTGCTCGAGGGCAAGACCCGCCTCGCGATCGTCATCGACAACCAGTTCCGGCCGACCCCACAGTCGAAGCTCCTGCCGGCCGTGTTGGATGCGGTCGAAGCGGCCGGCGTGGACGCGGTCGTCGTCTGCGCCAACGGCAAGGTCTTTCCGATGTCCGAGTCAGACATCGAGCAGAAGCTCGGCCGCGAGAACCTGGATCGGATGGAGAAGCTGGGCATCGAGTTCTTCCAGAACGAGCCCCGGAACGCCGATCAGTACACCTACGTCGGCGTCTCCTCGCGCGGCACGCCCGTCTGGCTCCACAACGAGGTCGCCCGCTGCGACGTCAAGCTGACCATCGGCCAGGCACAGTCGAACCACTGGGGCGCGGGCGGCGGCGGCAAGCTGATCCTTCCGGGCGTCGTCTCCGACGAGACGATCGAGTCGAACCACTGCGCCTTCGTTCCCTCGCCGCAGACGCATTACGGCGCGTACGCCGGCCCGATGCGCTCGGACATCGACGAGGTGGCGACGATGTGCGGCCTCGACGTGACGATGAACGTCATCCTCGACACGCGCGGGCGCGTGATCGAGGTCGTGTACGGCTCGCACCCTTCGGCGCATCGACACGCGATCGAGCGTTTCAACCAGATCTACACGTACGAGCACCCCGGCGACAGGGCGGACATCGCGGTCTGCGGTGTCTTCGCGCCGACGGATCACCTGTTCTTCCACACCGGCTGGGGCTGCATGTCGGCCGACTTCGTGTTGAAGGACGGCGGGACGATCATCTACGCGAGCCCGTCGCCCGGGGTCTCGACGGCCGTCGGCGACTTTCCCGGGCTCGCGCTCATGGATCTGATGAAGCCGTACATGCCGGCGACGCCGGAGAACTACCAACGCGTCCTCAAGGACATCCATGCGCGCGAGATCCAGATGTGGGCCGGTTGCATCTGGGTGCCGATCTACGAGGTCATGACCCGGAAGCACCTCACGCTCGTCACCATCGAGGAGAACCTCGAGCTGGCCGCGGACATCGGGATGGACGCGACGACGTCGCTCGACGAGGCCTTCGCGGCCGCGCTCGAGCGCCACGGCTCGGATGCGAAGACGATCGTCCTCCCTTACGCCCGCTACCAGCTTCCTCGGAACCTCGTGCGGATGGACGCCGAGCCGCTCAGATTCCCGCAGGAGGTGCCCGCGCACTGAACGGCCGGACGGTTCGGGGCATCGGGGCTGCGCGGGGCGCTGCCGCGGACGCTCCGCCGCCGGCCGACATCCGCGGCTCGACGACAGTCGTCGAGCTCCTCCGCATGTTCCCGGGCGGGGAGGCCGGGCGGCTCTTCGCGGCGCTCGCGCTCCCGTGCGCGCACTGCGCCGGAGCGTTCCACGAGCCGCTGACCCTGGCCGCCAAGAGGCACAAGCGAGACCCGCGTGCGCTCCTCGAAGCTTGTCGCGCGCTCGAGGCCGGCGGGCCGACCGACGAGCAGCTCGACGCCGCGCAACGTCGGGTTCGATGAGGGCCGTTCGACCCACGTCGAACCCCCGCCCCCCGGCACGGCGGCGACCTCACTCTTCTCGGGCATCCTTTGGGGTCTGGGAGTGGCCGATCCCGCCCGAGGTGTACGGTCGACCCCGAAGTTGCGGGCCGCGCCTCTATTGCTTGTGGACCGGTTGCTGCACCTCGTAGGATCGACCCGCGGTGCGCTTCGCCATCCCATTCCTTGCAGCATTGGCGGCAATCACGATCGTCGCCTGCGGCGGTGACGATGAGACGACCCAACCAGTACCGCTAGCGCAGCGATTCGTCACGGCAGAGGATGCCCCCGGCTCGAAGCCCGATCCTGTCGAGAGGCGTGAGTCAGCTGAGAATCTTGTCGAGTTCATCAGGGCATCCGGCCCGCTCTTCATCGATCCGGACGAGAACGAGATCACCGCCGTCTTTCAGGAGGCTGGCTTCAAGGGGGCGGGTCTGGACACGCGTTTCTTCGGTGAGACGCATACCCGTGCCGCGCCACATGTGAACAGTTCGTTTATCGAGCTTGGGTCTGAGGACGGTGCGACAAGCGCTCTGGACTGGCTTGAAACGGACGCGAAGAAGCCATGCCCGATGAGCTGTGCCGTGCAGATCAGCGAGTTCGACGTGGACGACATTCCTGATGCGCGCGGCGTCCACCGCATCTCAACGGCCGAGGACATCGAGAGGTTCGGATTCGAAGACGAACGGCCCCTCGACAGCTACCTGGTGGGATTCACCAACGGTGCATTCGTTTACACCATGGATCTACACGGGCCGCCGGGGTCTGTATCTGAGAAGCAGGCTTTGGATATCGCAAGCGCGTATTACGATCGGCTTGCGGGCAGCTAGAACTCGGGGTGACCGGGAACGACGAGACGTTTCCGGCCATGAAGGGAGGCCGGGGTCCAGCATGGCCACCGGAGACACTGCGGGACGGTAGGAGATGACGCGCCTCCTCGCCGTCGGGGACCTGATGGTCGACGTCGTCGCCCGCGGCGATGGGCACTCGGCCCGGATCGCGCTCGCGCCCGGCGGCTCGGCCTTCAACGCCGCCGTCGCTGCGGCAGAGCTCGGGGCCGACGTCGCCGTGGTCGGACGCGTGGGCGACGACGCGGCCGGACGGATGCTCCTCGCCGAGCTCGAGCGGCACGGGGTTCGCGCTGACGTAGGTGTCGACCCAGACGCGGCGACGGGAACCGTCCTCGCCGTCGAAGACGTGATCCGTGCCGACCGCGGAGCCAATGCGACGCTTCGCGCCCGAGCACCTGCCGAACCTGGACGCCGACGCGGCGCTGATCTCGGGCTACCTCCCGGCGGAGGTCGCGGCAGCGGCGCTCGAGCGCGCGCGGGCCGGCTGGGTCGCGCTCGACGCCGCTCGGCTCGACGCGGTTCCGCCCGCAGCCCCGGTCGTGCTTGCCAACGAGGAGACTGCCCGCCGCCTGACCGGAGCCGAGCCCGAAGAGGCGGCACGCCGCCTCGCAGAGGGTCGCCGGCTCGCGTGCGTCACGCTCGGAAGCCGGGGCGCGCTCGCCGCCTGGGAGGGCCGAGTCGAGCGCGCGAACCCACCGGCGGCGGCAGCCGGAGACTCGTTCGGCTCCGGCGACGCCTTTGCCGCCGGGCTCCTCGTCGAGCTCGCCCGCGGCGCATCCGTCCCCGAGGCGCTCGCAGCCGGATGCCGGGCCGGGTCGGCCGCGGCAGCACGGGCGGCCGTGCACCAATAGCCCCGGCGCGATAGGAATAGCCCGTGGGCGTCGCCGTCGGAACAGAGAGCTGGGTCGGGCGCGCGATCACGCGGCTCGAGGACGACGCTCTTCTCCGCGGCCAGGGACGCTTCATCGACGACCTCGACCCGGTGCCGAACGCGGGCCACGCCGCGATCCTCCGCTCCCCGCTCGCGCACGCCCGAATCGCGAGCCTCGATGCCGCCGCGGCCCTCGAGCTCCCAGGCGTGATCGGCGTCCTGACCGGTGAGGACGTCGCTGCGCTCTCGCGACCATTCCCGGTCGGCGTCGAGGACGCGCCGCCGTACCACGCCGCCGCGGTCGACACCGTCCGCTACGCGGGCGAGCCCGTTGCCGTCGTCGTGGCCCGCGACCGCTACCTGGCCGAGGACGCGCTCGAGGCGATCGAGGTCGATTACGAGCCGCTCGACCCGGTGCTCGACCCCGAGCGCGGCGAGGTCGTCTCCGACCGCACCTTCTCCTACGGCGATCCGGAGGGAGCTCTCGCCGCAGCCGACCTCGTCGTCGAGGAGCGCTTCACGTTCCCGCGCTGGAGCTGCACGCCGATCGAGTGCTACGGCGTTGTGGCGGACTGGGACGACGCAGGCCACGCGCTCACCGCCTGGGCCAACTTCCAGGGGCCGTTCACCCTCCACTCGGTCGCAGCCGGCGCACTCGGCCTGCCCGGCTCGAAGCTCCGGCTCGTCACCCCGCCGGACTCCGGCGGCAGCTTCGGGATCAAGTCGGCGGTCTATGTCTACGTCGTCCTCATGGGCCTCGCGTCGAGGAAGCTCGGCGTGCCCGTCCGCTGGATCGAGGATCGCATCGAGCACCTCTCTGGCAGCTCGGCCTCGACCGGGAGAACGACGTCAGTGCGCGCCGGCTTCTCCTCCGACGGCGAGCTCCTTGCGATTGCCTACGACGTTCTCGAGGACGTCGGCGCCTACGTGCGCGCGCCGGAGCCCGCGACGCTCTACCGGATGCACGGGTCGCTCTCGGGCGCCTACCGCGTCCAGAACGTCGCCTCTCGAAACCGCGTCGTCGTCACCAACCGCTGCCCGACGGGCCTGAACCGCGGCTTCGGCGGACCGCAGCTCTACCTGGCGCTCGAGGGCGCGCTGACGATCGCCGCGAACCGGCTCGCGCTCGACCCGCTCGAGCTGCGCAGGCGCAACCTGATCGCGAGTGACGACTTTCCCTACCGCACTCCGTCCGGAGGCCTCTACGACTCCGGCGACTACGAGGGCTGTCTCGACGACGTCCTCGAGCTGTCGCGCTACAGCGAGCGGCGCGAGGAGCAGGCAGCCGCCCGTGCGGACGGCCGGCTCGTCGGCATCGGCGTCTCATGCGTCGTCGAGCCCTCGATCTCGAACATGGGCTACGTCACGCTGGCGCAGACCGCCGAGGAGCGTGCTGAAGGGCTCCCGAAGTCGGGCAACGCGGAAGGCGCGACCGTGATCGTCTCGCCGCTCGGCGGGATCACCGTCCGGATCGGGACGACGCCGCAGGGGCAGGGGCACCGGACGGTCTGCGCGCAGGTGGTCGCGGACGTGCTCGGCGTCCGGCCCGAGGACGTCGACGTGCTGACGGAGCTCGACACGAGCACGAGCGCGTGGAGCGTCGCGTCCGGCAACTACTCGTCGCGCTTCTCGGGCGTCGGGACGGGCGCCGTGCACCTCGCCGCCATGAAGGTGGCCGCGAAGCTCCGGACGATCGCGGCCGCCGAGCTCGACTGCGGCCCGGAAGAGGTCGAGCTCCGCGAGGGCAAGGCCTGGCACGGCGACGACTCTCGCTCGCTCCGGCGCCTGGCCGGGGTGGCGCACTGGAACCCGGACGGCCTCCCGCCGGGCCTCGAGCCCGGGCTCCACGAGACGGCGTTCTACCTGGCGCCGAATCTTGCGCCACCCGACGAGCAGGATCGGGTCGCGTCGTCTGCGGCGCACGGCTTCATCGTCGACATCGCCGTGGTCGAGATCGACCGCGACACAGGTGCGCTGACCGTCCTCGACTACACGACGGTGCACGACGCCGGCCGGCTCCTGAATCCGCTCCTCGCCGACGGCCAGGTGCGCGGCGGCTTCGCCCACGGCGCCGGACCCGCACTCTTCGAGCGGATGGTCTACGACGAGGACGGCAACCACCTGACCGGCTCCTTCATGGACTACCTGTGCACGACCGCGCCCGAGCTGCCGCCGCTCCGGATGGGCCACCGCGAGACGCCGTCGCCGTTCACGCTCCTCGGCGCGAAGGGGCTCGGCGAGGGAAACACGATGAGCGTCCCGGCCGCGCTCGCCGCCGCGGCCGCCGACGCGCTCGGTGTTGATCGGGTCGAGCTTCCGCTGACGCCCGCGCGCGTGTGGGAGGCGCTGCACGCGTGAAGCCGCCGCCGCTCGACTACCGGCGGCCCGACAGCCTCGACGAGGTGTTCTCCCTCCTCGCGGAGGGAGGCTGGGACGCGAAGGCGCTTGCCGGAGGGCAGAGCCTCGTACCGCTCCTGAACCTCCGCCTCGCCCGCCCGTCGCTGCTCGTCGACTTGAACGCATTACCAGGGCTCGAAGGTGTCGAGGAGGCGAAGGGCGAGCTCCGCGTCGGCGCGCTCGTCCGCCAAAGCGCGCTCGAACGCTCGGAGCTTACGGCCCGCTGTCCGCTGCTCGCTGAGTGCCTCCCGCTCGTCGGCCACTTCGCGACCCGGAACCGAGGAACGGTCGGCGGCTCGATCGCGCACGCCGACGCTGCGGGGGAGCTCCCCCTGGCGCTCGCGACGCTCGGCGGGCGGATCGTGGCGGAGTCGGCTCACGGTCGGCGCGAGCTCGGTGGCGACGAGTTCGTGGTGACGCACTTCACGACCGCGCTCGACGAGGGCGAGCTCGTGGTCGAGACCGTGTGGCCCACAGCCGCCGAAGGCTGGGGCTACGCCTTCGAGGAGCTGGCGCAACGCCACGGCGACTACGCCCTCGCCATGGCCGCGTGCGCGCTTCGGGCCGAGAATGACCGCGTCTCCGAGGCGCGGCTCTTCCTCGGAGGCGTGACCGAGCGCCCGACACCGGTCGAGGTGTCCTTCACCGGCCGTGCGGTCGACGCCGACGCGGCGCGAGAAGCCGCCGAGGCCGTCCGGGCCGCTGTCGACCCGGTGCCCACGGTTCACGCGACCGCCGAGTACCTCCGCCACCTCGTCGGGGTCCTGGCCGAGCGCGCCGTCCTCCGCGCCTGGCGGAACGCGGTCGGAGCACCCGCGTGACCGACCTCACGGTCACCGTCAACGGCCGCCGCTACGCAGAGTCGGTCGAGCCGCGCCTCCTCCTCTCGGACTTCCTGCGCCACACACTCGGCCTGACCGGCACGCACGTCGGCTGCGAGCACGGCGTCTGCGGCGCCTGCACCGTCCGCCTCGACGGCGCCGCGGTGCGCTCGTGCCTTCTGCTCGCGGTTCAGGCCGACGGTGCTGAGATCCAGACCGTGGAGGGCCTGGCGGCGAACGGCGAGCTGACACCGCTCCAGGCTGCGTTCCGCGAGGAGCACGCACTCCAGTGCGGGTTCTGCACGCCGGGAATCCTGCTCGCGGCCGAGGACTTCCTCGCGCATTCGCCCTCGCCCAGCCGCGCCGAGGTCACGGAGATGCTCTCGGGTCACCTGTGCCGGTGCACGGGCTACGAGCCGATCGTCGACGCCATCCTTCGCGTGGCCGGTGAACCCGCGTGAACCTCGCGCTCTCGCTTCTGGCCGCGGCCGAGCGGAATCCGGACGCGGAAGTGCTCGTCGAAGGCGACCTACGGCTCAGCTACCGAGAGCTGCGCGAGCGGGCGGCTCGGCTCGCCGGCGGATTAGCGGAGCTCGGCGTCGACCGAGGCGACCGCGTCGCCGGCGTCCTCGACAACCGCCACGAGACCGCTGAGCTCTTCTGGGCCTCGTGGTGGCTCGGCGCCTCGTTCGTCCCGATCTCCTTCCGGCTCACCGAGACGGACGTCGAGTACTGCCTCGAGGACTCGGGCGCAGAGGTCGTGGCAACGGCCGGAGACGCCGGTGTCGAGATCGGCGAGGCCACCTTCGACGAGCTTCTGACTGCGGACGAGCATCCGGGCTCTCTCGACCTCGACGAGCGCGAGGAGGCGATCGTCCTCTACACCTCCGGGACGACCGGCCGCCCCAAGGGCGTGCCCCGCTCGCACCGGGCCGATCGCGCGGGCGGGCTCTCGCAGGTGCTCCAGCACGGCCTCCGCTTCGGCGACCGGACACTCGGCGTCATGCCGCTCTACCACACGATGGGCTTCCATTCGCTCGTCGCCGTGTCGCTCGTCGGCGGCTGCTTCGTCTGCCAGGCTCGCTGGGACGCCGAGGAGGCGCTGCGTCTGATCCAGGACGAGCGCCTCACCTCCCTCTACCTCGCCCCCACGCTCTTCCACGACCTCGTCCACCACCCGCGCCGAGCCGAGTTCGACCTCTCGTCCGTCGAGTCGCTGAGCTACGCGGGCGCCGCGATGACCTCGGCGCTCGTCCGCCGCTGCTGCGATGCCTTCCGGCCGCGCGTGTTTGTGAACCACTACGGCTCTACGGAGATCTACACCTACTCGGTGCACCGCGACCAGGCCGCCAAGCCCGGCTGCGCGGGACGGCCGTCGCTGAACGCGCGCCTCAGGCTCATCGACCCCGGCGAGGGCGCTGGCCCGGACGACGTCGTGGCGCCCGGCGAAGATGGCCAGATCATCTGCGACGCGACATCCGACGAGGCCTTCGCCGGCTACTGGAACCGTTCCGACGCGGACGAGAAGGCCCTCCGCGACGGCTGGTTCTTCACCGGCGACCTGGGGCGGCTCGACGAGGACGGCGATCTCTGGATCGTCGGCCGCGTCGACGACATGATCATCTCCGGCGGCGAGAACGTGCACCCGCTCGAGGTCGAGGACGTGGTCGCCCGACACGCGGCCGTCTCGGAGGTGGCGGTCGTGGGCGCCTCGGATGACCGGCTCGGCCAGCGGGTCGTCGCCTACGTGGTGGCGGCGGAACCTGTCACCGCAGAAGAGCTCGACGAGCACTGCCTCGGCTCGAAGGAGCTTGCGCGGTACAAGCGGCCGCGCGAGTACCGGTTCGTCGACGAGCTGCCGAAGAGCCCGTCCGGGAAGCTGCTCCGGCGGCTCCTCCGCGAGGAGTCGGTGTCGGCGTGAGCAGCTACGACGGCTTTCGCGTCGAGACGGCCGGCGACGTGACGACGATCACGCTCGACGTCCCGGGAAAGCTGAACCGCGTCTCGATGAAAGCCCGAGACCAGTTCGGGCACGTCTTCGCCGAGCTCGGCGTGAACGATGACGTGCGCTTCGTCGTCTTGACCGGCGAGGGCGAGGCGTTCACCGCGGGCGGAGACGTTGCGGGCTTCCTCGAGGCCGAGCCAGAGACCGTGTCGCGTCTCCATTGGAACGTCGCGGCGCCCGAGCGGAGCTCCAAGCTCGTCATCGCCAAGCTACGCGGGTACGCCTTCGGCGTCGGGCTCGAGGTCGCACTCGCCTGCGACTTCCGTGTCGCCGCCGACGACGTCGAGCTGGCTCTCCCGGAGGTGAAGCTCGGGATGATCCCGGGGAGCGGCGGCACGCAGCGTCTCGTACGCCTCGTCGGGCTCGCGCGCGCGAAGGATCTCATCCTGCGCGGGCGGCGTGTCGGCGCGGAGGAGGCGCTTGCGCTCGGGCTCGTCACCGAAGTCGTGCCGGCCGACGAGCTTGACGCCGCCGTTGACCGACTGCTCGCGGAGCTCCGGGAGCTCTCCCCCCTCGCCCTTGCGACGGCAAAGCGCGTCCTGAACCTCGCCGAGGAAGGCCCGCTCTCCGCAGGGCTCCAGCTCGAGGGGCTCGCCTACGCGATGTTGCGCTCGTCGGCCGACTTCCGCGAAGGCGTTGAGGCCTTCGGCGAGAAGCGTAAGCCCAAGTTCCAGGGCCGGTAGGGGCGCCGCGGGCCGGCGGCGCCCCTCCTGCCTCGAGGCCTACTGTGAGGTCGGGTTGAAGATCCCGAAGACCGCGCCCTGCGGGTCCTGGAGGACCGCCAGGCGGCCGACTCCCGGGACGTCCGACGGCTCGAGCAGCGCCGTGCCGCCTAGCTCGGCCGCACGGGAGGTCGTCGCGTCGACGTCGTCGCATCCAACGTACACGAGCCAGTGGGGCGGTCCCTGCCCTTCCGCGCTCGGGTACGCCCCGGCCACGTCGACGTCGCCCGAGCGCTTGAACATCGTGTACGTGCCGCTCTCTCCCATGTCCATGTCGGCCGACGTCCAGCCGAAGACCTCGGCGTAGAAGCTCTTCGCTCCTTCGACGTCCGGCGTGTGGAGCTCGTCCCAGACGAAGACGCCCTCGGCAGGCGGCGTCTCCTGCGTGTCCGCTCCCGCCGCCATCGCGGAAAGCACCGCGCCCTGCGGATCGCCGATCACGGTGAAGCGCCCGACTTCGGGGATGTCGAACGGACCGGCGTAGATCTTCCCACCGGCCGCCTCGACCTTCCTCGCGATCTCGTCGCAGTCTTCGACCTGGACGATGCCCAGCCAGTGCGGCGGCTCTCCTCCTTGGACGGTCATGAAGCCGGCGTGCATCTGGTCGCCGACCTTCACCATCGAGTAGTCGGCCTCCCCGGGCTTCCAGGTCTCGAAGTCCCAGCCGAAGAGGGCGGCATAGAACTTCTTGGCCGCGTCGACATCGTTCGAGTAGTTCTCGTGCCAGACGAACTTACCGAGCAGAGTCTGTACGGGTGTGCTCATGCATCCACCTCCAGAGTTCAGATCGCCCGACCCTACTACAGGTCTGGTTGCAAAGAACAACTACATGATTGAATCTAATTACTAAGAGATGAGCAGAACCTATGGGCAGTACTGCGGCGTCGCACGCGCCCTCGACCTGGTGGGCGAGCGCTGGGCGCTGCTCGTCGTCCGGGAGCTGGTGCTCGGCCCGAAGCGGTTCACCGATCTGAAGGACGGGCTGCCCGGCATCGGTACGAACATCCTGGCTGCGCGCCTCCGCGAGCTGGAGGTGGGAGACGTGGTGCGGCGGCGCCGGCTGCCGCCTCCGGCCGGGTCGGCCGTCTACGAGCTGACGGAGTACGGGCGTGAGCTTCAGCCCGCCCTGTTCGCACTCGGCCGGTGGGGCGCCAAGACCCTCGGTCAGCGCCAGGAAACGCAGACCCTCCGCTCGGGATGGGTTGCCGTGGCGCTGACCTCGTTCTTCCGTCCTGAGGAGGCTCGCGACATCACCGCCAGTGTGGAGCTCCGCCTGACGGACAGCACGTACCGCGCACGCATCGACGACGGCGAGTTCGAGATCGCGCAGGCGGACGAAGCGGACGCCGACCTCGTCCTCACGACGGACGAGGACACGCTGATCGGCTTCCTGGTAGGCGCGGGCGTGCCGGCTGCCGCCCTGGCGCCGGAGGGCGACCTCGAGCTCCTGGAGCGGCTCCCGCGGATCTTCGCGTTCCGCTAGCCGCGCTCCCAAGCGAGGCCGGCGGCGAGCACGGTCTCGTCGTGGGGCGCGATTAGCTGGAGGTTCCCGATTGCGAGGCCGGCCCAGCCGAGGAGGTTGATCGGACGCAGGAACGCGGCGAGGGGTACGCGCAGAGCGAGCTCGTCGCAGTCCTCCTCCGGCAAGTCGATCGCCAGGCACGGCGCCACGTAGAGATCGACATCCGGCTCGTAGCGGCGCCAAGCCTCGAGCGCGTTGTAGGCGCGCGCGACGTCCACCGGATCGACCTCGAGCGCGAGCTCGAGCTTCGTCCGCACGTTGTCCGAGTAGTCATCCGCACGCGACGGGAAGGTGGCGCGGTGCGAGGTGAGCGCCTCGTGAAAGAAGAGCGGCCAGGTGTTTGCCTCAGGCTCGGGGATGGCGGCTCGGACGACTCGCGCCCCACGCTCCTCGAGGCCTTGAACCCACCGCTCGGCGACGTGGCTCTCATCCGGGCGGCGGCCGTCCCCCACCGACGGCGGCCGTGTCAGCAGCCCGATCGTCAAGCCCCGGAGCCGCGGTTCGGGGGCGGACCTGCCGGTCAACACCGACCACATGAGCGCGACGTCCGCCACGCTCGTCGCCATCGGCCCGACGGTGTCGAGTGTGGGGACGAGCGGATAGACCCCCTCAGTCGGGACGTTGCCCCAGCGAGTCTTGAGTCCCACGATCTCGCAACACGCGGCCGGGAGCCGGATCGAGCAGCCGGTGTCCGTGCCCATGCCGAGCTCGCAGAGCCCCGCGGCCAGCGCGGCAGCGTTGCCGCTCGAAGAGCCGCCGGTCGTCAAGCCGGGCCTGGCCGGATTCCTGGCGTTTCCGTACCACTGGTTTTGACCGGTGACGTTCCAGGCGAACTCGGGCAGGTGCGCCTTGCCGACCAGGACGGCGCCTGCGTCGAGGAGCCTCTGCGCCGCGGGCGCCGTGCGCTCGGGCACGTGGTCCGCGTAGATCCGCGAGCCATAGGTCGCGCGGACTCCCGCGACGTCGATGAGGTCCTTGACGAGGAGTGTGCGCCCCGAAAGCGGGCCGGGCCGTGGCTCGCCATCGGGCTCGACCGGCGTGATGACGGCGTTCCAGTCGTCCTTCACGGAAGCACGGCCACCGCTTCGACCTCGAGCTTTGCGCCCGGGATCGCGAGGCGGCTCACCTCGACGAGCGTGCTGGCCGGCCGCGTCTCGCCGAAGAACTCCTGCCGAATCGGGTTGATGGCAGGGCGATCGTCGACGTCCGTCAGGAATAGCGTCACCTTGACGATGTCCTTGGGCTCGGCACCGGCCGCGGCGAGCACATTTCGGAGTCCCTCGAACACGATGCGAGCCTGCTCCACGACGTCGTCGCCGCCGACGAGGTTTCCCTCGCCGTCCACCGGGACGATGCCGGAGACGAAGAGCAGATCGCCCGCTCGGACGGCGTCGGTGTAGTGGCTGATCGGGACATTCATCCCGTCGACTCGAAACTCCTCGCGTTTCATTGGCCTGTTCCCTCTCTGAGCTCGGTGATCGTGTGCCGTGGCGAGATTCCCTCCGGGTCGACGCGAAGCTCGACGAGCGCCGGACGGCCCGCGCCCAGGGCGCGCTCTAGCGCCCCGGGAAAGTCCTCCGTCCGTTCGATCGTCTCACCATGGGCACCGAACGCCGCCGCATAGGCAGCGAAGTCCGGATTGACGAGGTCGGTGCCGACTACGCGGCCGGGATAGAGCCGCTCCTGGTGCATCCGGATCGTCCCGAGCATGCCGTTGTTCACGACGAGGACCACGATCGGCAGGTCGTACTGCACTGCCGTCGCGAGCTCCGGGCCGGACATCAGGAAGTCGCCGTCCCCCGCGATGCAGAGCACGGTGCGCTCCGGGAAAACGGCCTTAGCGGCGAGGGCGGCCGGCACGCCGTAGGCCATCGCGCCGCTCCGCGGGGCGAGCTGGCTCGGGTAGACGGAGAACTCGTAGAACCGGTGCGCCCAGACCGTGAAGTTGCCGGCCCCCGAAGTCACGATCGCGTCGGCAGGAAGGCGCTCGCGGAGCGTCGCCAGGACCTCGCCGAGGTCTAGGTCGCCCGGGAGCTGGCGGTGCTCGAGGTTCGCGAGGTAGTCGGCTCGTGCTTGCGCCGTCCAGTCGCGCCAGCGCGCCTCGACGGGCTCGAGAGCGCGCAGAGCCGCCGCGGCCTCGGGGAGCCCGGCGACGATGCCAAGCTCGGGCTCGTAGACCGCTCCGAGCTCGTCCCGGTCCGGATGGATGTGGATGAGGCGCTGGCCTGGCCGCGGCACGTCGAGGAGCGTGTAGCCGCGCGTCGTGACGTCGCCGAGCCGGCCGCCGAGCGCCAGGAGGAGGTCGGCGTCCTGCATCCGTTGAGCCAGCGCCGGATCCATCCCGATCGTCAGGTGGCCTGCGTAGACGTCCGAGTGGTTATCGACGTAGTCCTGGCAGCGGAAGGAGGTCGCGATCGGCAGGGCGTTCGCCTCGCAGAAGCCGAGCACGTCCGTGCCGGCCTCCTGCGTCCAGCCGCCCTCGCCGACCACGACGAGCGGCCGCTTGGCGGCGGCCAAGAGCTCGCGAACACGACCAAGTTCGTCAGCGGACGGTGAGGGCCGGTTGACCGAGACCGGAGCGACGTCCTTGACTTCCGACTCCTCGAACAGCACGTCCTCGGGCAGCGCCAGCACCGCCGGCCCGGGCCGACCAGAGAGCGTCGCCGTGAGCGCCTCCGCGACGAGCTCAGGGAGGCCGGCCGCGGACTCCGCCTGCCGGACCCACGCCGTGGAGCCGAAGACGGCGCTGTAGTCCATCTCCTGGAAGGCCTCGCGGCCGAGCATGCCGCGAGGCACCTGGCCCACGAGGAGGAGGAACGGCGTCGAGTCCTGCCAGGCCGTATGGACGCCGACGCTCGCGTGGGTCGCGCCCGGCCCGCGCGTGACGAGGCAGATGCCCGGCCGGCCGGTCAGCTTGCCATACGCCTCCGCCATGTTCGCCGCCGACGCCTCGTGGCGGGCCGAGATGAGCCGGATCGGCGAGTGGTGCAGCGCGTCGAGAATCGGAAGGTAGCTCTCGCCGGGCACGCAGAACGCGAGGTCGACGCCGTTCGCCTCGAGGGCGTCGACGAGGATCTGCCCGCCCGACCTCACTGGATCAGCGGCTCGTCGAAGAAGATCGTCGCGCGCTGGGTCTTCGGCTTGTCCGTATCGGCCGGGTCGACATACGAGATGGTGCGCTTGCCGGCCGACTCGGGCGGCAGGAGCATGACGCGCACGAACGCGGTCTCCTCATCCTCGGCGGTTGCGGCGTACACCGGCACCGGCCCGCTCTCGAACCACGGCTCCAGCGGTCCGTACTCGTGCGTCTCGCCCTCGCTCTCGATGCGGATCCGGCCGTGGAGGAGGCAGCGGATCCCCGGGCCCGGGTGCGTGTGCCGGTAAGCGACACCCCCCGGCGGAAAGTCGACGCGGTCGCAGCGCATCAGCCAGTCGGCCCCCGGCTCGACCTCGCGGGAGAGGAGCGCGCCGGCTCGTTCGCGACCTTCGAGCTCGAAGCGGAGCGCATGCCCTCCCACCTGCGCGGCACCCACATGCGCCGTGTTCCGCGCCAGGTCGTACACAACGCGGTTCCCGGGCCTGGTCTCGACGCCTCGGGGCTCGTCGTAGAGAGACAATCTCAATGGAAGTACTGCCCGCCGTCGATCACCATCGTCTGCCCGGTGACGAACGAGGCCTCCGGCGAGGCGAGGAAGACGACCGCCCCGACGACGTCCTCCGGCACCTGGTCGCGCTGGATCGTCCGGGCCGCGACCGAGACGTCGCGGAGCTTTTCGACGACCTCCGGATGGGCCTCGACGCCGGCACTCATCGTGAAGCCGGGCGCGACGCAGTTGACGCGGATCCCGGACGGCCCGAGCTCTTTCGCCAAGGCGCGCGTGAACGCGACGATGGCGCCCTTGCTCGTGACGTAGTGGAGGAGGAACGGGACGCCGCGGAATGGCGTCCCGGAGGAGATGTTCACGATCGCGCCGCCGCCCCGTTCCCGCATCCGCGGGACGAGCGCGCGAGAGACGAGGAACATGCTGGCGACGTTCACGTCCATGACGCGGCGCCACTCCTCCAGCGGGATCTCCGTGAAGGGCCGCATGGCGAGCGAGGCGTAGAGCCCGGCGTTGTTGACGACGATGTCGACGCCGCCGCAACGCTCGTCGAGCTCGGCCGCGAGCCTCTCGACGTCCTCCTCGGAAGCCACGTCGGCCCTGATCCCGACGCCGTCAGGGATCTCAGCCGCCGCCGCCTCGGCTCGCTCCAGGTCGGCGATCGCGATCCGCGCGCCTTCGGCGGCGAGCCCATGCGCGATCGCATGACCGATGCCCTGCGACCCGCCCGTGACGAGCGCGACCTTCCCCTCGAGCTTCACCTGATCGGCGAGAACGAGACGGGGACGAGGATCCGGTTCTGCTGCGTGTGGATGAGCGGCTGGATCTTGGCGAGGAATGCCTGCCAGCGCTCGTCGGCCTGGAGCCGGCCGCGGCGCTCCTCCCGTTCGCCGGCGCTCTCGTAGCCCCAGAGGCTGACGACTGTGGAGAGCGCGCCGACATCCACGGTGAACCAGCCGAGCAGGTTGCCGAGGTGCTCCTCCTGGATCGCGATCCCCTCGTCCGCGTAGAGCTTCACGAGCTCCGGGAGCTTGCCGGTCGTGACGTGGTAGTCGCGCTGCTCGACGATCACGGCGTCATTGGATGCCGCCGAGGGCTAGGTACTTGAGCTCGATCCACTCGTCGATCCCGTACTTGGAGCCCTCGCGGCCGATGCCGGACTCCTTGACGCCGCCGAAGGGCGCGACCTCGGTCGAGATGAAGCCCGTGTTGATCCCGACGATCCCATACTCGAGCGCCTCGGAGACCCGCCAGATCCGGCCGACCTCCCGGCTGAAGAAGTACGCGGCGAGGCCGTAGGGCGTGTCGTTGGCGACCCGGATCGCCTCCTCCTCGGTCTCGAAGCGCGCGATGCCCGCAACAGGGCCGAACGTCTCTTCGCAAGACATGGCCGCGTCGGCCGGTACGCCAGTCAGGACGCTCGGCTCGAAGAAGGTTTGACCGAGCTCATGGCGCGAGCCGCCGACGAGGAGCTCCGCGCCGCGCTCCTGCGCATCCGCGACATGGCGTTCGACCTTCTCCAACGCCGGCACGTCGATCAGCGGCCCGACGTTCACGCCTTCGTCGAGCCCAACGCCGACCTTGAGCTTCGAGACCGCGCTCGTGAAGGCGCCGACGAAATCGTCGTAGATCCCCTCCTGCACGAGCATCCGGTTTGCGGAGATGCAGGTCTGGCCGGAGTTTCGGAACTTGCAGAGCACAGCGCCGGCGACGGCCTCGTCGAGATCGGCGTCATCGAACACGATGAACGGCGCGTTACCACCGAGTTCGAGCGAGACCTGCTTGACCTGGTCGGAGCACTGGCGCATGAGGAGCTTCCCGACCTCGGTCGAGCCGGTGAAGCCGAGCTTGCGGACGATCGGGTTCGAGGTCAGCTCGCCGCCGATCGCCGGCGCGTCCTCGGCGTCGCCGGTCACGAGCGAGAACACTCCCGGCGGGAGGCCCGCCTCCTCGGCAAGGCCCATGAGCGCGAGCGCAGAAAGCGGCGTCTGCTCGGCCGGCTTCAGCACCATCGTGCAGCCCGCCGCGAGCGCGGGCGCCGCCTTCCGGGTCACCATCGCCGCGGGGAAGTTCCACGGCGTGATCCCGCCCGTGACACCGACGGGATGCTTCGTGACAAGGATGCGCCGCTCGGGCGTCGGCTGCGGGATCGTGTCGCCGTAGACTCGCTTCGCCTCCTCGCCGAACCACTCGAGGAACGAGGCGGCGTACTCGACCTCGGCGCGTGACTCGGCGAGCGGCTTGCCTTGCTCGGTCGTCATGAGGACGGCGAGATCGTCGACGTGCTCGAGCATCAGGTCGGAGAAGCGACGCAGGACGCGGGCCCGCTCCTTCGCAGTCTTGGCGCGCCAGGCAGGAAGGGCGCGCTCGGCGGCCTCGATCGCGCGCCGCGTCTCGGCAGCGCCCATCCGTGGCACATCGGCGATGGTCTCGCCGGTCGCCGGGTTTACGACCGGGAATGTCTCGCCCGAATCGGCGTCGATCCACTTTCCGTCGACGTAGGCCTGGTCACGCAGGAGCGCGAGCGGCTTGGACTCTGTGACCGCCATGAGGCTCGTAGGATAGGTGCGTGAAGCCGCAGTTCGTGGACTTCGAGAAGCTGGCGAGGTTCGAGCTCGCGGAGGGCGTCGACGGCCGCCCGCTCTTCGGCGAGGGAGCGATGATCAACCTGATCGAGTTCGAGCCAGGAGCCACCGTGCCCCTCCACAGCCACCCGCACGAACAGCTCGGAATCGTCCTCCGCGGCAAGCAGATCCTGGTGATCGACGGAGAGGATCATCCGCTGGGCCCCATGCAGGGCTACGTGCTCCCAGGTGGCGTCCAGCACGAAGCGCGCTGCGGCCCCGAGGGCGCAACGGTCATAGACGTGTTCCAACCGGTGCGCGAGGACTACCGGCAGAAAGCCGGCGCGTAGCGGTCGCGGGCGGGACAAGTCCCGCCCCTACAACCGGCCTACGTCGTCTCGCCACGTCGCCGCGGCAATTCCTCCCGCGACCAACCCAGATGTAGGGGCCGGACTTGTCCGGCCCGCGCCAGCAGTCGTAGGGCCGACGCACGTGTCGCCCCCTGGATCAGGGCGTGACGAGGACGCGGCCCGGGGAGCCGGCCAGGCTCTCGGCGAAGGCCGCGTCGACCTCGTCGAGACCGTAGGTCGGGCCGACGAGGCTCTCGAGCTTCAGCCGGCCGTCTCGCACCAGTCTGAGGAGCCGCGGTAGCGCCTTTGCAGGCGGCTCGGAGCCGTACACCGATCCCGTCAGCGTCTTCTCGGAGTTCGAGAACGCGAGCGGGTCGAGGTCGAGCCGAGCTCCGGCAGGCGGCATGCCGACGAGAACAGCCGTGCCGCCGCCGCGCGTGGAGGCGAGTGCCGACTCAGACGTCGCCGGGTAGCCGACGGCGTCGAAGGCCCAGTCGAACTCGTCGGGTGCGTCGAGGTCGTCCGGCGCGCAGGCCTCCGTGGCTCCGAGGCCCACCGCCGCCTCGCGGCGCGCTTCCACCGGATCGACGACCGTGATCCGCCCCGCGCCGGCGATTCGCGCCGCCTGGACGCAGAACTGCCCCACCCCGCCGGCGCCGATCACGAGCACGCTCTCGTTCTCGTGGACGCCCGCGTTCAGGACTGCGCCCACTCCAGTAAGGGCGGCACAGCCGAGGAGCGCGGCCTGGTCGAACGGGAGATCCACGCCAAGCGGCAACGCGGCGTCGGCTGGAATCAGCACCCGTTCCGCGAGTGCACCTACGGTCGTCATCCGGTAGACGGTTTCGCCGTCGGACCGCAGGCCGGTGCCGCCGCCAAGCATCTCGCCTGCACGGATGGCTGCCCGAAGCGCCGTGCACGCGGTCTCCCGCCCCGCCAGGCACGGCGCGCACTCGCGACACGCAGGCGCCCAGGAGACGATGACGGGGTCGCCCTTGGCGACCGACCCGACCTGCGGGCCGACCGCCTCGATCACTCCCGCACCTTCATGTCCGAGCACGATCGGCGTCGGCCGCTTCCACTCCCCGCGAACGACGTGGAGGTCGCTCCCGCAGACGCCGACCGCCGCCATCCGGACGACGACCTGGCCGTCGCCCGGCTCGTCGATCTCGATCTCCCGCACCTCGAAGCCCGCACCCGGCTCCCGGAAGAGCGCCGCGCGCGTCTTCACGACGAGAGCGCAGCCACGAGCTCGTCGGTCGTGACCAGCTCGGCGATGTTCGTGAGCGCGTACGAGACGGCAGCGTGCTGCCACTCGTCCGAAACGGTCGCGGTCGCGTCGGTGACGAGCACGACCTCATAGCCGGCGTCGGCCGCGTCCCGGCACGTGTGCTCGATGGCGAAGTTCGTCCAGGCGCCGCAGACCACCGCCTTCGTCGCGCCGAGCCCACGGAGCTTCGTGTCGAGCGTCGTCGAGTTGAAGGCGCTCATCCGCTGCTTCTCGACGACCACGTCGCCGTCGCGGGGCTCAAGGCCCTCGACCGGCTCCACGCCCCAGGTGCCCCGAACGAGCCCGTCCGCATCGGCGATGTCGCGAAAGAGCTTCGCGTTCCGGGTCGAGTCCACGTGGCCCGGCTCATCGACGTGCCAAACGTGGATCACACGCACGCCCGCATGGCGCGCCGCGTCCACGACACGCCGAGCCTTCTCGACCACCCCGTGCCGCGACGCGAAGTCGGCCGCGCCCGAGTCGGCGAACGCCCCCGCCTCGCCGACCGTGTCGTTCTGAAGGTCGACCACCAGCAAAGCGCTCGCCGCCCGGTCGATCGGATTCACGCCGGGGCGCCGGCTCCGATCGCGTCCAGCACCTGCTCGTACGTCGTCACGGTCGAGACGTTCTGGAGCGCGAAGTTGATCGCGGCGTCGTGCCACTCCGCGTTCATCGTCGAGCACCCGTTCTCGGGGACGACCATGAAGTAGCCCTTGTCGGCGCCGGTACGCGCCGTGTGCTCGATGGACATATTCGTCCAGGCCCCGGTGATGATGATGGTGTCTCGGCCGAGGCCCTTCAGGAGGTTCTCGAGCCGCGTGCCTTCCCAGGCGCTCATCCGCATCTTCTCGACCACGAAGTCGCCGTCCTTCGGCTCGAGTCCCTCGGCCGGCGCCGCGCCCCAGCTTCCGCGTACGAGCGCGTTCCCGTCCTTGACGCCTTCGAAGAGCGGCGCGTTCAGCTTCAGGCCGGGCGCTCCCTCCTCGACGATGTAGTGGACGTGGAGGACGGGGATACCGGCAGAGCGGCAGGCATCCGCGAGCTTCTTCACGTTCTCGACGACGTCCTGCTCCTGCGCGTGGCCGGGCGAGCCCGATTCAGCGAAGGCGCCGCCCTCGATGATCACGTCGTTCTGCAGGTCCTGGATGATCAGAGCGCAGCGACTCGGATCCAGCTTCAAGCTCTCATCGTCGCCCATCATTCACCTCCGGATGTAGGGCTGCGGCGCGGGGCCGACCTTCACGTCGATGCGGTAGAGCGAGGTCGAGCTCGGGATGAACACCTGGTGCCAGTCGGGTCCGCCCCAGGTCAGGTTGCCGGTGTTCTCGGGCACCTCGATCGTCCCCAGGTGCTCACCGTCCGGACTGATCACCCAGACGCCGCCCGGGCCCGTAACCCAAACGTTGCCGCGCTCGTCGCACTTCATTCCATCCGGGATGCCCTCCTCGATCACTCCCGAGCCGATGCCCTCGAAGAAAAGTCGGCCGTTCGAGAGGGTGCCGTTTTCATTCACGTCGTACACGCGGACTAGGGCGCGCGGGGTGTCGTTGATGTAGAAGAGCGATTCGTCCGGCGAGAAGCAGATCCCGTTCGGCTGCTCGAACTCGTCCCGGCCGACGACCAGTTCGGGGTCGCCGCCGCCCGGTGCGATCTTGTAGACGCCCTGGAAGCCGAGCTCGCTCTCGCGCTCCTCCCCGAAGCCCGGCATGCGGCCGTAGGACGGGTCGGAGAAGTAGATCGTCCCGTCGGAGCGGGTCGTGACGTCGTTCGGGCTGTTCAGCTCCTTACCCTCGAAGTGCGAGGCGACAGTCTCGCGCGTCCCGTCGGGCTTCTCGCGCATGAGCGAGCTCGTGATGTGCTCGCAGACGAGGAGGTTGTCCTCCGCGTCATAGGTCATGCCGTTGCACTTGTTCGACGGGTTCCGGATCTCGCTGACGCCGTCGGCCTCGCTCCAGCGCCGCCGGACGTCGCCCGGCATGTCGCTGAAATAGAGCGCCTGTTCCTCAGCGTTCCAGATCGGGCCCTCCGTGAAGGTGAACCCAGTCCCAACCTGCTCGACCTCCGCGTCCTCGTCGACGAGCTCGCGGAGGGCGTCTGACTTCACGCTCACGCCCAAAGCCCTGCCTCCTCTATCGCTCTGAGACCTCTCAGGGCGCTGAACCTAACACGCCCCGGAGCAAGAAGCGCCTAGGCGGTGGCCTCGACGTGGATCCGGCCTGACGACTGCCGGAGCGGGCCGCCCGAGCGCTTCGCCCTCGTCGCGAGAATCTCACCCAGGATCGAGATCGCGGTCTCGGCCGGCGTGTCCGCGCCGATGTCGAGGCCGGAGGGCCCGGCGATCCGGTCGAGCTCGGCTTCGGGTACACCGGCCTCGAGGAGCCGCTCGCGCCGCAGCTTCTGATTCCGGCGTGAGCCGAGGGCGCCGATGTAGAACGCCTCGGTCTCGAGCGCACCCTTGAGCGCGGGGATGTCGAACTTCTCGTCGTGGGTGAGGATCACCACGGCGGTCTGGTGGTCGGGCTTGACCTGCGCGAGCGCGTCCTCGGGCCAGCCGACGATCACCTCGTCGGCGCTCGGGAGCCGCTCCCGCGTGACGAACTTCGCGCGGGCGTCCGCGACGATCGTCCGCCAGCCGATCAGCTTCGCCGCGTGGCAGAGCGTCTCGGCAGTGTCGACGGCGCCGATCACGAGCAGGCGCGGCGGCGGCCCGAAGACCTCCGCGAAGACCTGCCGGCCGTCACCCAGGTCGATGAGCTTGTTGCGCCCTTCCCGCAGCACCTCGTCGAAGCGAGCGACAGTCTCGTCGGGCCCTTCTCCGATTCGCTCGCCTGCTTCGGTTACGAGCAGCTCCGAGCCGAGCCCCTCGCCCTCGACCACCGAGAAGAGAACCGCGCGCTCGTCGGTCTCGACGACCCGCTTCATCCGGTCGAGCAGCTCATCGTTGGGCGCGTCGACGAAGACGTCGATCTCGCCGCCACAGGGCAGGCCGACGGTGAGCGCGAGCTCGTCCGAGATCCCGTACTTCAGGAGCTGGGGCTGCGCGCCGCCGAGCACCTCGCAGGCGTGGCCGAAGACCTCGTTCTCGACGCAGCCGCCCGAGACTGAGCCGGCCATCTCGCCGCCTTCGGAGACCGCGAGCTTGGCGCCGACCGGGCGCGGCGCCGACTTCCGGGTTGCGATGACCGTAGCCAGCGCGACGCGCTCACCGCGCGCCCGCCACCGCTCGATGTCGGCCAGAACCTCTCTCACGCGGCGTGCCTCCTCTCGATCCTCGTCACGACGTCCCCGAGCTCCTCGAGGCTTGCCAGATTGTGCCCGGAGAGGAAGCGGTCGACGTACGGAAGCGCCGCGCGCATCCCGCCCGCGAGCGGCTGGTAGTCCGGGTGGCCCTTCAGCGGGTTGACCCAGACGACGGCGTAGGCGGCGCGGGACAGACGCGCCATCTCCGTCGAGACGAGCCCCGGGTCGTCGCGCTCCCAGCCGTCGGAGACGATGACCACGACCGCGCCGCGCGTGAGCGCGCGCCGGCCCCACCCGTCGTTATAGGCCTTGAGGGCGTCGCCAATCCGTGTGCCGGCCGCCCAGTCGACGACGCGGTGCGCCGCGTCCGCGAGCGCCTTTTCCGGATCGCGTGTCCGGAGCTCGCGGGTGAGGCGGGTCAGCCGCGTGCCGAAGGCGAAGACCTCGACGCCACTCCCGGAGCCGACGACCGCGTGGAGAAAGAGGAGGAGCGGTCGCGTGTACTTCTCCATCGAGCCCGACACGTCGCAGAGGACGACGAGCTTCCGCGGCACCTCCGCGCGGCGGCGGAACGCCCGCTCGACCGGATCTCCGCCCGTGGCCAGCGAGCGGCGTGCAAGGCGACGGAGGTCGACCACCCGGCCGCGGCGGTGCGGGCGCAGGCGACGGGAGCGGCGCTGCGGCCGGCGTGCAGCGAGCTCGCGGACGAGCCCACGCAGCCGCGCGAACTCCTCGGGTGTCATCGTGGCGAAGTCCTTCTGGCGCAAGATCTCGTGCGCGCTCCAGCCGATCTCGGTCGGCTCCTCTTCCTCAGATGCGTCGCCGCCGTTTCGCGTCTCGCGCCGGGCCCGCTGCTCGAGCGCCCGACGCTGCGGCGGCGGCTCCGCCCGCCGGGCCTCGACTCCCGTCGGCATCCGCATGAACCACGCCCGGAACGCGCGGTCGAACGCGTCGATCTCCTCGGCCTTCGTGACGAGCGTCGTACGCAGCGTCCAGTAGACGTCCTGGGGGTTGCCGACGTCCACCTCGACGAGACCGTTGAGGGCGTCGCCGAGCCGCCCGGGGCCGATCTCGAGCCCGGCCTCACGTAGGCAGCGGCCGAAGGTGACGACCTGCGTGACGATCCCAGGCTCGGCGACCCCAGTCATGCGACGCGGGCTTGCCTGGCCTCTTCCACGAGCCGCGCGAGAGCGGTATCGCGGACGAGCTCGAGATCCTCGTGGTACTTCAGCACCGAGCCGAGCGTCTCCTCGACGACGGCCGCGTCCAGCTCCTCTCGGCCGAGCGCGGCGAGCGCCTGCGCCCAGTCGATCGTCTCGGCGACTCCGGGCGGCTTCGCGAGATCGAGGCCGCGCAGGCCTCGGACGAATGCCGCCGCCTGAGCCGCGAGCCGCTCGGGCACGTCAGCCACGCGCAGGCGCACGATCTCGATCTCGCGCTCGAGAGCCGGGTGCCCGATCCAGTGGTAGAGGCAGCGCCGCTTGAGCGCGTCGTGGAGCTCGCGCGTCCGGTTCGAGGTCAGGACGACAGCGGGGCGGCGTTTCGCGTGCACCGTGCCGATCTCGGGAATTGTGATCTGGAAGTCCGAGAGCACCTCGAGGAGGAACGCCTCGAACTCGTCGTCGGCTCGGTCGATCTCGTCGATCAGGAGCACTACGGGCTCCTCGCTCTCGATCGCCTCCAGGAGCGGGCGGCGGATCAGGTACTCAGGGCCGAATAGCTCCTCCTCGGTGACCGTGCCCTCCTGCGCGGCTCGGATGTGCAGGAGCTGGCGGGGGTAGTTCCACTCGTAGACAGCGTGGGCGATGTCGAGGCCCTCGTAGCACTGGAGCCGAATCAGGCGCGCCCCCGAAGAGGCCGCGAGCGCCTTGGCCGCCTCGGTCTTCCCGACGCCTGCCTCGCCCTCGAGGAGAAGCGGCTTCTCGAGCCGGCCCGCCAGGAAGAGCGCTGTGGCCAGGCCACGGTCCGGCAGGTAGTCGGCAGTGCGGAGAGCGGCCTCGAGCTCCTCGATCGTCGAGTGCTTCACACCAAAGAGCCTATCCCGCCCGACCGGCTCCGAGGGCACGCTTTCGGTTGACCCGCGGCGCTCCCGCGTCGTTTAGGATCGTCGCTCGTGGGGGTCTCGTCTCGTCAACCTCGCCCAAGGGGCACATGACCGATCCAGGGGCAGTTCTCATCCCGTCCTCCCCTGAGGAGGCGGTGGAGTCGTTCGGAGACGGCGCCGGCGTGACCGTGATCGCCGGCGGGACGATCGTCATGTCCGACCTCAAGGCGGGCCGGGTGCGCCCAGACAAGGCCGTGCTCCTCACCAACGCTGGCCTCGACGGCGTCAGCTCCTCGGACGGAACCGTCACGATCGGTGCCACCACGCCCGTCGCCGCGCTCGTCGGCGCCGCGCCCGAGCCGCTCTCGACATTCGCCTCCTACGTCGGCGACTTCGAGATCCGCTCGCAGGGCACGGTCGGAGGCAACCTCTGCGCCTCGGCCGGGCCGGAATCCCCGCGTGGAGACCTGCAGGCCGCGCTACTCGCGCTCGGAGCTCGCGTGCGCTCGGCAGGCGCGGGCGGCGAGCGCACCGAATCGGTCGACGACTTCCTCGCAATTGAAGGCGACCGGCTCGTCCTGGAGATCGAGGTGGACGAGCCGAAGCGCGCGGCCGCTGTGGCACTCGGCCGCCCACACGCGCACAACTACACGGTCATGGCCGTTGCAGTGGCCGAGACCGCCGACGGGACTCGGGTCGCGGTCGCGGGCGCGGGCCCGCAGGCCGTGCGTCTGACTTCCGTGGAACAGGCGCTGGGCGAGGGAGCGAGCCCAGCTGACGCCGCCGGAAAGGCCACCGGCGACTGCTCGCCCGCAGACGACGCGCTCGCATCGGCCTGGTACCGGTCGAAGATGCTCCCCGTCCTCGTCGAGCGGGCACTGAACAGCCTGTAGCCCAAGGAGGCGCTTGTGAAGCTGACCGTCAACGGCACCGAGCGCGAGGTCGACAGCCCGCCGCTCGAGACCCTCCTCCAGGTGCTTCGCGAGGAGATCGGCGTGACGAGCCCGAAGGCCGGCTGCCAGCAGGGCGGCTGCGGCGCCTGCACCGTGCTCGTCGACGGAGAGCCGCGGCGCTCGTGCCTGATTCCGGTCGGGGCCGTCGACGGAAGCGCTGTCACGACCGTCGAGGGCCTCACGGGTAACGACGGAACACTGTCGACCGTCCAGGCCGCGTTTTACGCAAAGTACGCCGCGCAGTGCGGCTTCTGCACACCCGGCTTCGTCGTCGCGGCGACCGCGCTCCTCGAACGTGAGCCCGGCGCGTCCCGCGACCAGATCCTCGAAGGTCTCGCGGGTCATATGTGCCGCTGCACCGGCTACGTGAAAATCGTCGCCGCCGTCGAGGCCGCGGCCAGGGGAGAGGTCGAGACGACCCGCATCTTCCCGGAGAGCCGGTCCGACCAGCCGGAGGTCATCGTCGGAGGGAGCCCAGCATGAAAGCCGTTGGAGCACGACTGCCCCGCTACGACGGGCTGGCGCAGGTCACGGGCGGCATCGCCTACGTCGACGACGTCCGCGTCCCGGGCACGCTCTGGACGAAGGCGCTCCGCTCGCCGCACCACTTCGCCGGTATCACGAAGGTCGACACGTCGAAGGCCGAGGCCCTGTCCGGCGTCCACGCCATCGTCACGCACGAGGACGTGCCGACCAACGTCTACGGGCACCTCTCAGCGCTTGGGGTTCCAGGCGACGAGCCGCTCCTCGCCGAGGACGAGGTGCGCTTCAAGGGTCAGCCGATCGCGGCTGTGGCGGCCGAGACCGAGGAGATCGCCCAGGCCGCGGTGGACGCGATCGAGGTGAGCTACGACGAGCGCGAGCCGATCTTCGACATCCGGAAGGCATTCGATCCCGAATCGCCTCGGATCCATCCGTGGGGACCGGTCTACACCCACTTCGGCGACTACAACCACCGTCGCGTCCGGAAGGGCGACGTCGCAAAGGCGTTCGACGACGCCGACCTGATCGTGGAGGGTGTGTACCGGCCGGGCGCGATCGAGCACTGCCCGCTCGAGCCGCAGATCGCGCTCGCGGTGCCGGAGGTGCACGGCCGCCTCACGATCTACTCGTGTACGCAGGCCATGTACTTCTCGATGGGGGTCGTGGCCGCGCACCTCGAGTGGCCACTCAACAAGCTCAAGTTCGTGGGCGGCACGGTCGGCGGCGGCTTCGGCGGCAAGGTCGACACCGCCACCGAGACGATCTGCTCACTGCTCGCGATTAAGTCACAGCGTCCGGTCAAGTGGCGCTGGACGCGCGAGGAGGAGTTCCTCGCCTCCTCGACGCGCGCGCCGTGGCACATGGAGCTCGCGGACGCGGTCACGAAGGACGGCTGGATCCTCGGGCGCAGGATGCTGACACTGCACGACGCGGGGGCCTACACGCGCTTCTCCTCCTACGGGCTCACGAAGCACGCGTTCCACCACACGGGCGCGTACACGATCCCGAACCTCGAGTTCAACGGCTACGTCGCCTACACGAACCGGGTTCCGACGACTGCGATGCGCGGCTTCGGCGTCACGTCGGTCTCATACGCCGTCGAGACGCACATGAACCGGATCGCCAACGAACTCGAGATGGATCCGTTCGAGCTCCGGCTCAAGAACGCGAACCGGATCGGCGACCTGACCGCGAACCGCGTCCGGCTCCAGGATCCCTCGACGGTGCCGGTCATGCTCGCGACCGCCGAGCGCATCGGCCACGAGCTCAAGGGCGAGTTCCGCTCGATGACGAACGAGCCGCGGTCGGGCGACCTGCTCCCGGAGCACCTGAAAGCCACTGTCTCCTCCAACGGAGGGGAGGGCTAATGCCCAAGCACAAGGGTCGCGGGATCGCAACGATCGAGTACCCCACTGGCATGAACCAGAATGGCGACCCGAGCCAGGCCTGGATCAAGCTGAAGCCGGACGGCCGCGTGGACGTCTTCGCCGGCACGGTCGACATCGGTCAGGGCTCACGGACCGTCCACACCCAGATCGTCGCCGACACCCTGGGCGTGCCCTACGACTGGGTCACGATGGACAACACGAACACGGACTCCTCGCCGATCTGCACCGGGAGCTTCGCCTCGCGTGGCACGTTCATCGGCGGGAACGCCGTGCGGTTCGCGGCCGAGAAGGTACGGGAGAAGGTGCTCGAGATCGCGTCGAAGGAGCTCGAGATCGACCCGGCTGATCTCGAGATCGCGGACGGGGAGGTGGTTGCGAAGGGCGCGCCCGACCGCAAGCTGTCGATGGCCGACGTCGCCGCCGCGGCCACGTGGACGTACGGCGAGCTCATCACGGGCACTGGCGCGGCCTTCAAGCCGTTCGCGGCCGTGAACGACGACAACGGCGAGGTCGAGATCGAGCCGCACTCGGCCATCTCGTATGCGGCGTGCGTCGCCGAGGTCGAGGTCGACGACGAGACGGGCGAGGTGACCGTGGAGAAGCTCGTCCAGGTCTACGACGTGGGCCGGGCGATCAACCCGACGCTCGTCGAGGGCCAGATCGACGGCGGGGCGATGATGGGCCTCGGGCTCGGCCTCCTCGAGGCCGCGTACCCGTACTACCCGAGCGTCGAGCACCGCGGCGGCGAGTTCGGCGCCTACCTCATGCCTGCGCTCGAGGATCTGCCGGAGCTCGACAACGTCATCCTCGAGAACCCGTCCGAGGACGGCCCGTTCGGCGCCAAGGCGATCGGCGAGATGGCCAACAACGCCCAGCCGCCCGCGATCGCGACGGCAATCCACGACGCGGTCGGTGTCTGGGTCACAGAGTGCCCGGCCACGCCCGAGCGCGTGCTCCGCGCGCTCGAGGAGAACGCCGAGCCGCGGCGGGACGGCAAGCGGGTGATCTACGACGAGCCGATCTCGGTGCGCGGAGTGTCCTCGAACGCGGGGAAGGACTCCGAGGGCAACGGGTACCGCCTCGTCGACGATGACTGACGGCGGGTCGCCGTTTCGGAGCTGGAACGCGCGAGAGCCGTTCGGGATCTTCCCGGGCGTCGCGCTGCATGCGATCGGCGGCGAGCAGGTGCTCCTCTGTCGCGTGACCTATGAGCCCGGGAAGTCGGTCGAACGGCACGCGCACGAGCACACGGAACAGCTGATGGCGGTGGTCGAGGGGAGCGTCGACGTGACGGTCGGCGACGAGAGCCGCACGCTCGCGACCGGCGACGTCTGCACCATCAACCGGGGCGTCGAACACGAGCTCTACTCCGAGGGCGGCGTCACCTTCTTCGAGGCCCTCGCTCCGGTGCCGCTGGATCACGTCCAGGATCCGGAGGCCGATCTCGTGCTCGGCCCGGACGGCGGCTCGCAGCACGTCGAGCGGTGAGCGGGCCGCTCGAGGGCAAGGCTGCGGTCGTCACGGGCGCGAGCCGCGGCATCGGAAGGGCGATCGCCGAGCGCCTGGAGGAGAAGGGTGCGCGCCTCGCGACCCTGCAGCGGAGCGAGGGCCCGGGCGAGTGGGTCGCGTGCGACCTCGAGAGCGCCGAGGCGGCCGAGCAGGGCCTCGAGGAGGCTGTCGCGCGGCTCGGCCGAGTGGACATCTGCGTCTGCAACGCGGGCACGATCTTCCGCGCTCCCGCGCTCGAGCTGCCGTTGGACGAGCTACGCCGCGTGCTCGAGGTCAACGTCGTCGGCGCCTTCGTCGTCTCCCGCGGTGCAGCGCGGCTGATGGTCGAGCAGGGCGACGGCGGTCGCATCGTCCACATCGCGTCCGTGATGTCGTTCCATGCGGGCGTGAACACGCTCGCGTATGCCGCGTCGAAGGGCGCTCTCGCTCAGCTCATGAAGGCGCAGGCAAACGAGTGGGCGCAGTACGGCATCAGGGTGAACGCCGTCGCGCCTGGGTGGATCTCGACCGACTTCACGACGACGGTTCGCGAGGACGAATCCCGCTTCGCGGAGATCTCAGCCCGCATCCCCGTCGGCCGCTGGGGGACGGGGGAGGACATCGCGGGCGCGGTTGCGTTCCTCTGCGGGCCCGAGGCCGAGTACATGCACGGCGCCGTGGTGCCGGTCGACGGCGGCTGGCTGGCGCGATAACGACAGGAAGGAGGACGAGCGATGCCGCTCATCGAGGTGAAGCTCTACGAACAGCGCGTCACCGAGGAGTCGGTGCCGAAGATCATCGAGGCGCTGACGGACGCCCTGCACGAGTCGTCGGGCGCGGCGAAGGAGCACATCTGGGTCATCGTCGACGGCGTCTCCCCGAAACACTGGGGCATCGCCGGAGAGCCAGGAACGTAGCCATGCCGACGATCGAGGTGAAGCTGTACGAGGAGCGACTCACGGACGAGCTCGCTGCGAAGCTCATCGACAAGATGACCGAGGCCATGGTCGAGTGCACGTCCGAGGAACTCCGGAGCCACACGTGGGTCATCGTCACCGCCTCACCCGCGAAGCACTGGGGCCACGGCGGGAAGCCCGGGCCGATTGCCGGCGTGACACTGCCTAGCTAGGAGGGTCTAGCGAAACGGTCTTCGTTGGCTGGTCGCGCTGCTCGTTCTGAAGCAAGGACGCAAGGAGCGTGCGTACCGGGCAGGTACGTGCGCGACTGAGGACGCCGCCTCGGGGCGAGCAGCGCGCGCCAGGCGGCATAACGGCTGTTTCGCTAGACCCTCCTAGACGCGAGCTCGACGTCGAGCGCCGGCGCCCCCCGCTCGACGGCCTCGCACTCGCGGGCGTGCATGAGCGTTGTCTTCACGATCAGTTTCGCGCGCGCGAAGTTGTCGAGCGTCGTCGGTACCGGCCCGACGGACTGGCCGAGCGCGTAACCGGCGGCGTTTCGGCCGATCGCGCGGTACGACTCGAGCGTGTAGAGCGGCGACATGCCGAAGAGCTCGAGGTTGTCGAGCGGCTGAAGGTCTGCGCGGTGGATGACCGCCGTGCCCTTCGACTGGAGACCGATCGCGATGCCCGAGCCCGAGAGCAAGGCGCCGTCGTGGCCGATGAACGCGACGTCGGCGACGCGGCGGACGCGTACGAGGCGTGGCTCGGCGCCTGCCTCCCGGATGCCGATCGCGATCGCGTCGAGCACCTCGCCGTGCGAGAGCCCGTTGATCGTCTCGCGCAGGCCGTTGCAGAAGGCGGGGCCGACGGCCACGACGACCTCGCCCTCGGAGGTGCCGGCGGCGGCGGTCTCGCCGTCGACGAGCTCGCGCCCGTTCGCGGCCGCAGCGGCGGCTAGCTCGGACGGATCGACCTCGTGCGGTAGCGCCTGGAGTCGCGCCCAGCGCTCGCCCTCCAGCCGGTAGCCGGTGCCAGGACCCTTGTAAACGTTCGGGTCGTTCACGGCCGAGTGCACGAGACCCTGCGGATCGATGACCGCTGACGTCTGGAGGTAGTCCCCCGAGATGCGCTGCCGCTGGATCGCCACGATCGCCTCCGCGACATCGGTGAACCCGCGCCTGTCGAGCGCGAGCGCGACGTCGGCGGCGGTGATCCGGTCGGTCAGCACACGATCGGCCGCGGTCACGTCGGCGGCGCGGTCGCGATCTGGGAGGTCGGCGCTGTCGTAGCCGTGGGCGGCGGCCTCGACCTCGGCGTCCGTGACCGGCGGAAACCCGAGCTCGTCGAAGACGGCCTGAATGGCCCGCGCTCCCCGCTCGCGCACGCGCAGCACCTCCTCCTCGGTGGCCGGCTCGATGCCTGCGTCGACCTGCCAGTCGCGCTGCACGGTCAGCCACTCGTCGATGTCGTCCGCGTCGAAGTTGCCGCCGCCGAAGGTGTTGTCGTGGCGCGGCATGACCGAGTAGCCGGAGGTCACGAAGTCCGTCCCCGGCAGGAACTGACCCATGAGCTTCGCGGTCTTCCGGATCTGTGAGTGCGACGCGATGGCGTCGTTCCCAGACGCAACCTCGAGCCCGAGCCAGGCGGCGAGCACGTTCTCGGCGAGGATCTCGCGTGTGCCGCCCGGCACGGAGAGCGCGAGCGCGACGCAGGAGATCGAGCCGTTCTGGACGCCCTGCGAGCCGGCCGCACGCACGACGGCCAGGCAGCGCGCCTCGAGGTAGAGCATCGACTTCCCGTCGGCGTGCCCCATGAGCGCTTCGGAGCCGCCGCCCGACGTGAATCGCACCTTCACGCCGCGCGACGCGTAGGCGGACGCGAGCAGCGCCTTCGACCACGGCGTGTCGTCACCGTCCACGAAGACGGGCTCCGTACCGTAGACCGAGAGTGTCTCCGCGTAGGTAACGAGGCCTTGGATCGCGAGCTGGAGGTTCCGGCGCTCCTCGACAGCGCACTGGGTCATCACGCCGGGCCGGCCGGTCTGGGCGCCGACGAGGATCGCGACCGCGTTCAGCGGC
Organism: uncultured Actinomycetes bacterium; assembly: GCA_963733135.1. Taxonomy (GTDB): domain Bacteria; phylum Actinomycetota; class Thermoleophilia; order Gaiellales; family Gaiellaceae; genus CAVTBX01. The sequence goes on along the minus strand of CAVTBX010000001.1, from coordinate 23,089 downwards.
GCGTAGCGCGCCACGCCGACCGTGGTCTCGATCTCGGCGAAGCCGCGAAGCGCCGCCTCGGCTGCGTCGGCCGCCAGGAGCGCCGGGTTCTCCTTCAGATTCGTGACGTGCGCCTGGTTCGCCGGACGGCGCCGGGCCCGGAGCTTCTTGAGCGCGAACATGAGCTCGACTGGGTCGAGCATCCCGATCACGCGCGCGAGCCGGGCCGGGGTGAGGCCGCGCGAGAGGCGGACGAGCTCGTCGCGCGGGACGTCGACGTCGACGAGCTGTCGCGCGACCTCTTCGTCGGAAAGCTCAGCGGCTTCGGCGGCGATCTCAAGGTTGAGGCCGTAGCGGACGACGAAGCGGTCGATCGCGTCGAACTCGTCCTCCCGCCGACCGTCGAGCTCGACGACCCGGCCGTCCTCGACGAGGAGGCCGGGCTCCGGGTCGTCAGGCCCGTTCATGGCCACGAGCCCGAGCTCTGGTCGCGGCGGGACGAGCAGCTCCTTCCGAAGCGCCCTCCGCTCGCGCGACTCGAAGCGCTTAGACCGCGGGGACATGCTCCTCCGTCAAGAAGCCGCGTTCGCCGTAGGCGGTCAGCGCCTCGCGGACGAACGCGGCGGTCAAGGCCGCGCCGTACTCGGATTCGAGCCGATCCGCCCAGGCCTCGAGCTCCACTGCGGTGGAGCGATGGGGCCTGAGGGCCGTGTAGACCTCGAGCAGGACGTCGTCGGGAACGGTCACGAGCTCGGCAGCGCGCATGAGGTTCCCGGCGAGCTCCGTACGGCCAGCCGCCTCGGCGATCGACGCTTGCCGGCGCAGCGTCTCGGCTGTGGCCCTGAGCTCGAGCGGGTCGAGGTCACCGTCCCGGAGCCCGTCGAGCGTCACGTCGGCGAGGGGCGTCCCGGCGGCGGTGACGACGAGATCGGGCCGCCGCGCGCCGAGCGGATAGTCGGCGGAGGGATCGAAGCTCATTGCCCTCTAATCCTAGGCCCGTGCCCAGTTCGGTGAGCCTCGCCCCGGGTGAACGAGTATAAGAACGCAGTGGGGAACGGCAACGCCTACGACTTCGAGGGGCGCGCGGCTCTCGTCACCGGCGGGGCGAGCGGGATCGGTGCTGCGACTGTTGAGCGGCTCCGCGCGTCCGGTGCGAAAGTGGCCGCTTTCGACCTCCGCGAAGCAGAGGGAGCCGACCTCGCGATCGCCGGAGACGTCACGAAGTCCGCCGACCTCGACGCCGCCGTCGAGCGAGTCACGAAGGAACTGGGCCGCCTTGACATCCTCGTCTGCTCGGCGGGCGTGAGCGGGGACTCGCTGAAGACGCTCGACGTGAGCGACGAGGAGTGGAACCGCGTCTTCGCCATCAACTCGAGCGGTGTCTTCTACGCCAACCGTGCAGCGATCCGCGTCATGGAGCCCGCCAGGTACGGGCGCATCGTCAACGTGGCCTCGATCGCAGGCAAGGAGGGCAATCCGATGGCCTGCGCCTACTCGGCATCGAAGGCGTCCGTGATCGCGATGACGAAGGCAATCGCCAAGGACGTGGCGGCCGCGGGCATCCTCGTCAACTCCGTCGCCCCGGCTGTCATCGACTCCCCAATGCTGGGCGACATGAGCCAGGAGCACGTGGACTACATGGTCGCGCGCATCCCGCTCGGCCGAATGGGCCGACCGGACGAGGTGGCCGGGCTGATCGCCTTCCTGGCGAGCGAAGAGCTCGCGTTCTCGACCGGCGCCTGCTTCGACCTGTCCGGCGGCCGCGCGGTCTACTGATGCGCGCCGTCACCTTCGGGGAGGCGCTGCTTCGCCTGTCGCCGCCCGGTCGCCTGCGCCTGGAGCAGGCCCGTACGCTCGAGCTCTGGCCGGCCGGCGCCGAGCTCAACGTCGCGATCGGGCTTGCACGGCTCGGCGCGGAGGCGACCTGGGTCTCGCGGGTGCCCACAGGTCCGCTCGGCGAGATCGTCCTCGCTCATGCGCGCTCCTTCGGCGTCGACGTCTCGGGCGTCTTGCGGGCGGAGGACGGGCGGCTCGGCCTCTACTTCGCCGAGCTCGCCGAGGCGCCGCTCACCGGGCGGGTCGTCTACGACCGTGCGGGCTCGTCGTTCGCGACCATCCATCCGCCCGAGCTGGACTGGAGCTCGCTGCTCGCGGGCGCCGATGCATTCCATGTCAGCGGAATCGCCGCCGCTGTCTCCGAGGAATGTGGCCGCGCGGTCGCAGAAGCGCTCGCAGCCGCCGACTGCCACACCTCGTACGACCTGAACCTTCGAACGCTGGTCGCGCCGCCCGAACGCTGGCGCGCGAACCTCGAGACCGTTGCGTCATCCGTCGACATGCTGGTTTCCTCCGTCGATGAAGCGCGGGCCGTTCTCGGCGTCGACGGCACTCCGGCCGAGGTGGCCGAGGCTCTCCGTGACCGCCTCGGGATCGAGCGCGTGGTCGTGTCGCGCCGCGTTCGGGACGGTTCCGCGCTCTGCCGCCAGACGGCCGCGGTCGACTCGGGTGGCTCCACCGAGGCCGTGTCCCCGCCCTTCCGCGGCTCCGAGCCGATCGGCGCCGGGGACGCCTTCTGTGCCGGGCTGCTCTACGGGTTCCTGACGGAAGGGCTGAAGCGCGGCCTCGAGCTCGGCGGCGCGATGGCCGCCGCCAAGCAGGCCATCCCCGGCGACGCGCCCGTTGTCGGGCCTGAGGAGCTCGAGCTCGCGCTCACGGGAGACCCGAGGCTTCGCAGGTGAGTCGCGGCTGGCGGCTCGTCCGCCTCGACGGCCCGCACGGCCAGAGGCTCGGCGCGGTGGCCCCGGACGCGCTCGGCCAGATCGCGCTGCTCGAAGCCTCCGACCCGCTCGACCTTCTGCAACCGGGCGCCCTCGAAGCGGCGCACAGCGAGGAGACCCTCGATGCCGACCCGGACACGCTCCACCCGCCAGAACCCTGGCGGCTCGCGCTTCCAGTCGACTGTCCCGAGGTCTGGTGTGCCGGAGTGACCTACGAGCGCAGCCGCGACGCCCGCGTCGAAGAGAGCCAGACTGACGCGCGCGACGTCTACAGCCTCGTCTATGACGCCGAGCGCCCCGAGCTCTTCCTGAAGGACGCGGGCCGCCGCCGCACGGTCGGCCAAGGCGCTCGCATCGGCGTTCGGTCCGACTCCGCCTGGAACGTGCCGGAGCCCGAGCTCGGCCTCGTGCTCGGCCGCGGCGGTGCGCTCCTGGGTGTCACGGCCGGAAACGACGTGTCCTCCCGCGACATCGAGGGCGCGAACCCGCTCTACCTCCCGCAGGCCAAGGTCTACGCGGGCGCGTGCGCGATCGGCCCCGCAGTGCTCGTGCCGGAGAGCTGGGACGAGCCGTTCGAGATCGAGCTCCGAGTTCGGGACGGCGGCGGCGCGACGGTATTTGAGGGCGAAACGACGACCGCTCGGATGCGGCGCACGTTCGCCGAGCTCGCGCACTTCTGCATCCGCGACAATCCCGTCCCGCCTGGAAGCGTGCTCCTGACCGGCACCGGTCTCGTGCCGCCAGACGATTTCACGCTCGAGCCTGGTCACATCGTCGAGGTTGCGATCGCCGGAGTGGGCAGACTGGTGAACGAGGTGGCGAAGGCGGAGGAGCTCCTGTGATCGGCGGCACCGTGCCGGCCCTCCTGACGCCGTTCACGGAAGGCGGCGCCGAGGTCGACTTCGGCCTGCTCGACCGCCACGTCGAGTGGCTGGCCGAGCGTGGCGTGGAGCTCGTCTCACCTCTCGGCACGACCGGCGAAGGTCCCTCGCTCTCGCTCGCCGAACGGAAGGCGGTTATCGAGCGGCTGGCCGCCCATCCCGCCGGCGTCAGGCTCCTCCCCGGCACGGGTTGCACGGCTCTGCCCGAGACGATCGAGCTCTCGCGCTTCGCCGTCGAGCACGGCGCCGCAGGAATCCTGGTTGCCCCGCCCTGGTACTACGACGCGACGCCGGCCGGGACGACCCGCTACTACGCGGCCCTCCTCGAGGTGCTGCCGAACGAGGCTCGCGTGTTCCTGTACCACATCCCCGCGGTGACCGGAGTCCCGATCGAGGACGAGACGATCCGCGCGCTCCGCGACCGCTTCGGCGCACGCCTTGCCGGCGCGAAGGACTCGACCGGCGACATCGAGCACGGCCGCCACTGGATCGACGAGTTCCCCGAGCTCGCGATCTTCCCCGGCTCCGACTCGCTCGCAGCCGGCGCCCGGGCGGCCGGCGCGGCCGGGACGATCACGCTCCTCGGCAACGTTTTCCCCGACGAGCTCAATGGGATCCGGGCCGGCGACTCGGTGGACGCCCGCCAGCGCTTCCTCGCGAGCGCGCGCGACCTGAGCCTCGCGTTTCCGCGCCATGCCGCCGTCAAGCACCTCCTACACCTGGTCTCGGGCCTTCCGCGCTCCCACGTCCGCCCTCCCCTCGAGGAGCTGACCGCGGAGCAGGAGTCCGAGCTCGAGGCCCGATTCGACGAGCTGAGGAGAGAAGCCCATGTCTAGCTCAGAGACGATCGAGGCGCCCGTCCGGCCCGCCTTCGCGAACCTGATCGGCGGCGAGTGGGGCGAGAGCCGCACCGGCCAGACATACGAGAAGCGAAACCCAGCCCGACCCTCGGAGGTCGTCGGGGAGTTCCCTGCGTCCGGTGCCGAGGACGTCGAGGCCGCGGTCGCCGCGGCGCAGGAAGCGTTCCGCGCGTGGGCCGACACCCCGATGGCCCAGCGAGGCGCGATCCTCACGAAGGCCGCCGCCGTGGTCGAGGAACGTGTCGAGCAGATCGCGCAGGACATGACGCTCGAGATGGGCAAGCCGATCCGCGAGTCCCGAATCGAGGCGGCCCGCGCCGCTGCGATCTTCCGCTTCTTCGCAGGTGAAGGCTGGCGGCCGCTCGGAGAGGTCTACGAGCAGTCCGCCACCGGTCAGGGTCTCTACACGCTTCGGCGCCCACTCGGCGTCGTCGGCCTGATCACGCCGTGGAACTTCCCCTGCGCCATCCCGGCCTGGAAGCTCACGCCTGCGATCGCCTACGGGAACACCGTCGTCCTGAAGGTGCCGCAGGAGGCACCACTGACGGGCCTCCACCTCGCCTCGTGCCTCGAGGCGGCGGGTCTGCCGGCCGGCGTGCTGAACGTGGTCATCGGGCGCGGCGCCGACGTGGGCACGCCGCTCGTCGAGCACCCCACCGTTCGCGCCATCTCGTTCACGGGCTCCGTTGCCGTCGGCGAGGACGTGCGCGAACGGGCCACGAAGCGCGGCGCTCGCGTCCAGCTCGAGCTAGGCGGCCACAACCCGCTGATCGTCATGCCCGACGCCGACCTCGATAAGGCGGCCGAAGCCGCGTACGCCGGTGCTTTCTGGGCCGGCGGTCAGAAGTGCACTGCGACCCGGCGGATCTACGTGCACGAGTCGCGTTACGACGACTTTCGCGGCCGGCTCGTCGCGCGGATGGAGCGCGGCAAGGTGGGCGACCCGACCGACGGCGAGACCGAGGTCGGGCCGGTCGTCACCGAGAAGGCGATGAACGGGATCCTGGAGGCGATCGAGCGCGGGAAGTCCGAGGGCGGCAGCCTCGTAGCCGGCGGGGAGCGGGTCGACGACGAGAGCTTTCTGCTCGCACCGACGCTCTTCGAGGACGTGGCCGACGACGCCTATCTCTCGTGCGAAGAGGTCTTCGGCCCCGTCACCTCGCTCTATCGCTTCGGGACGCTCGACGAGGCACTCGAGCGCGCGAACGCCGTCGAGTTCGGACTGACGGCCGGAATCTTCACGAACGACCTCGGCGCGGTTCGGCAGTTCGTGCGCGGGGCGCAGGCGGGGATCCTGAAGGTGAACCAGCAGACGCCCGGGGCCGAGGTGCATGTTCCGTTCGGCGGCATTAAGGGCTCCGGCTTCGGCCCGCACGAGCAGGGCCGCGCCGCGCTCGAGTTCTACACGGAGGTCGTGACCGTGTACCAGGATGCCTGAAGGCTCTGAACGCTTCCTCGTCACAGGCGCGCTCGGGTGCATCGGCGCCTGGATCCTCCGCCAACTCGCCCGCGAGGGCGTACCGGTCGTGGGCTTCGATCTTGGGGACGACACGCGGCGGCTCGACCTCGTGCTGGAGCCGGACGAGCGGGCGCACGTCGAGCTCGTCCGCGGCGACGTCACCGACCTGGCGGCGATCGAGCGCGCGCTGGCCGAGCACGGGGCCACGCACGTCATCCACCTGGCGGCGATGCTGGTGCCGCTCGCCGCGGCAGACCCGCCGCGGGGCGCCCTCGTCAACGTCGTCGGAACCGTCAACGTCTTCGAGGCCGCGACGCGGAGCGAGACCGTTCGCGGGGTGGCGTACGCGAGCTCGGCCGCGGCGTACGGCCCGGGCGCCACCTCCGTTCCCGAGGACGCGCCGACCTCGCCGACCACCCACTACGGCGTGCACAAGGTCGCGAACGAGGGCGCGGCGCGTGTCTACTGGCAGGACGGGGGCTCGGCAGCGTCGGGCTACGTCCGTACGTCGTCTACGGGCTCGGTCGCGACCACGGCGTGACCGCCGGCCCACTCTGGCCATGGAGGCGGCGGCGCGCGAAGAGCCGTACCACGTCCCCTTCGGAGGCCGCGTGCAGATGCACTACGCGCCCGATGCGGCTCGGGCATTCGTCGACGCCGCCCGACGCTCGGAGCAGGGCGGCGCGCTCGTGGCGAATCTCGGTGGGCCCGCCGTCAGCGTCGCCGAGATCGTCGAGGCGATCGAGGCCGCCGCCCCAGACGCGGCCGGCACGATCACGTTCGACGAGACCCCGCTTCCCTTTCCGGAGGAGTTCGAGGGTGTCGCCCACCCTGCGCCGGTGACGCCGCTCCGGGATGCCGTCCGCGAGACGATCGAGCTCTTCCGTGCCCGAGCCTGATCTCTACACGGCCGCGGTAGCCGACGTCCTCGACGCGCTCGGCCTCGGCCGCCAGACGCTGCCGCCGGCAATCGGGCCGCTTCGCCCCGGCATGCGTCTCGAGGGCACGGTCTTCGCGGTCGAGGGCCGCTCCCATCCGGGCCATGAGTACGAGACCTCGATCCGACGCATCCTCCAGGTGCTCGGCGACGTCCCGGCAGGTCACGTCCCTGTGTACGCCACCGCAGACGAGACGTGCGCGCAGTTCGGCGAGCTCTCGGCGACGGCGCTCGCCGCGAAGGGCTGTCCCGGAGTAGTCACGGACGGCGGCACGCGTGACGTCGAGTTCATCGAGCGGCAGGGCTTCCCGGTCTTCTGCCGTCACACAACACCCCTGGACTCGGTTCCTCGGTGGGAGGTCGTGGCCTGGGGCGAAGAGGTCGAGATCGGCGGCGTCCGCGTCACGACCGGGGACTGGGTGCTCGGCGACGCTGACGGCGTGGTGATCGTCCCGGCAGCCCGCCGCGACGAGGTGGTGGCCCGAGCCCGCGAGGTCGTGAGTGCCGAGAACGACGTGCGAGAAGCAGTCCGCGACGGCATAACGCCGCTCGAGGCCTACGAGCGTTTCGGCAAGTTCTGACAGTCGCTCTTTGGAGAGCGGCGCGACCGCGACGAGAAAAACCGCGCCGAACGCGACGATGAGCCAGAGCACCGCGTCGAACGACCCGGTCGCGTCCCGCACGGCGCCGAGGACGAGCGGCGCGAACGCCGAGAGCGCGTAACCGAAGCCCAGCATCATCCCGACCAACGCACCGACACGGTCCGGCCGCTCTTCTGCGTCGAGGGGGAGCGTCATGACGAGCGGGAACATGCTCCCGATGCCGAGCCCGCCGATCACGACCCAGGCCCACGCGCCCTCCGGGAGCGCTGCGAACCCGATCAGCGCCGCCGAGGAAGAGCGCCGACGCGCCCACGAGGTACGGCCGCCGCGAGCCGAGCCGATCCGACAGCAGTGCGACGAACACGACCGGCACAACCGTCAGGACGTTCAGGACGCCCACCAGCGCCCCGGCCGACGACTCGCTCCAGCCCTCCTCCACGTAGGCGTCCGGAAGCCAGGCGTTCAGCCCGTAGAACGTGACGCTCATCGTCCCGAAGAGGAGGACGAGCCACCACCCGACTGGGCTTCGGAGCGGCAGAAGCGGCGGACGCTCAGCCGCGACGCGCCGGGGCGGCCCGCCGCGCGTCAGGACGAGCCAGACGACGAGGAGCCCGGCGGCCACGGCTGAGAAAGCGACCAGCGACGCGCGCCATCCTCCTGCGGCGTGGGCGATCGGAACGGCGAGGACGGCCGCGATCGCCGCGCCGCCGTTGATGCCGAGCACGTAGCCGCTCGTCCCGAAGCCGGCGCGATCCGGAAAACGCTCCTTGACGGCCACGGGCAAGAGCGCGCCTGCGAGCCCCATGCCGATCCCGACCGGAAACGTGAGCGCGACGAGCAACGCGGCTCCCGGGGCTGCGGCGCGGGCTAGGCCGAAGACGGCGATGAGACCGAGGCACGCGGCGATCGCGAGCCGCGTGCCGGTGCGGCCGGAAAGCCAGGCCGCTGGCGGGGCGAAGAGGCCCATGCAGAGCACCGGGATCGTCCCGAGGAGCCCGACCACCGCGTGGGAGACACCGAGGTCCTCCTGGATCTCGGGGAAGAGCGGGCCGACCCCGACGATCTGCGGCCTGAGCGCGAGCGCCGCGAGGAAGAGTGCGGCGAGGGCTCCGGCTCGACCGTTGCTTCAGAAGTCGAGCGTCTCGTAGAAGGAGCGCTCGCGGCTCTCGAGCCGCGGGATGGCATCGCCGAGGCCATGCTCCTGGAAGTGCTCCGACGCGCCGTGCGCCTCGAACGCGGCGGCGTCCGTGTACTGCTCGTAGAAGAGGAACACGCGTGGATCCTCGGGATCGCGGTGCGGCTGCCACATGAGGCAGCCCGGCTCCTCGCGCGTCGGGCCCGCGATCTTCTCGAGTGCGGCCTGAACCGCTTGTTCCTCTCCCTCCTTCGCCTTCCACTTCGCCACGAGCACGTACGCCATGGGGATCTCCTTAGGTCTGGGGAAGAACGACGAGCTTCACGTTCGGGCTCTCCGCCTGACGCTGCCAGGCTTCCGCTGATGTCGCCGAGCGGAACGGTCTCGATGTCGACTACGACTTCGCCGGCCTGGGCGAGTTCGCAGAGGCGCGGTGTATTGCCGCGCCAACTCGTCGCGCGGCACCGCGAAGTTCGTGTAGCCGAGGATGTCGAGGCTCTTGCCGCGGACCGCGCCCGAGCGCAGGTTCGAGTCCGGGCCGGCCGACTGGCCGAGGTTCACCATCCGGGCGCCCTTGGCCGCAGCCTCGATCGCGGCTCGGGCCGGCTCGCCCCAGAGCGGGTCGTGGATGAGCGTCGGGCCGTCACCGCCGCAGGCCTCCCGGAACGCCTCCTCGAGATCGGTGTCCCCGTCGAGGCGGACGACCGCGTCGGCGCCGCGCTCCTTCGCGCGCTCAAGCGCCACCTCGTTCCTCCCGGCGGCGACGACGCGCTTGGCGCCGAGCGTCCTCGCCGCCTGAACTGCCACTAGCCCGACCGTTCCCGTTGCACCGAGGACGAGCACCGTGTCGTCGGGTCGCACGGGCGCGCGCCAGGCTAGTGGCACCCAGCCGGCAAGCCCAGCCACCCCCAGCGATGCCGCGAGCTCGGGCTCGACTCCGTCCGGGATCGGAAACGCCTCCTCCGGGGCGTAGAGCGCCAACTCGCCGAAAGTCCCGTTCCGGTTGGTGCCCAGCCCGTCGCCGTGGAGGTAGCCGAGCCTTCCGTCGGGAAGCCGAGCCACGCCCTCCGCGCCGGGCACGTACGGCACGTCCGGGTGCCCTCCGAAGTAGCGCCCGGCGCAGACGGCGATGTCGATCGGGTTCAGCCCGGCGGCGACGACCTCGACCGGCTGCCGGCCGTCGGCCGCCTCCGGTTCGGGAACCTCACCAACCTCGGGCGGTGAGCCGATCTCCTTGACGACGACAGCACGCACGGGCCGATCCTCTCACACGCCTCGCGCGCTACGAGGCCTTACGCGGAGCGGTATGCGATCTCCTGCTGCTCGCCCGTTTTGGCGGAGCGGACGATCGCGTCACACACCTCGGCGGCGCGGTATCCGTCCTCGAAGTCCGCGCCGTACGGCCGCACGTCGCCGTCGTCGCGGATCGCGGTCAGCAGGTGGTGGAGCTCGTGGACGAAGGTGTGCTCCCACCCGATCATGTGACCCGGCGGCCACCAGTGCTCCCAGAACGGGTGGTCGGCCTCTGAGACCTTCACGGTCTTGAAACCGCGTGCGCGATCGCCGTCGGCACGAAACACCTGGAGCTCGTTCAGCCGCTCGAGGTCGAACGAGAGCGACCCCTTCGAACCGTTGATTTCCCAGACGAGGCCGTTCCTGTGCCCCAGCGCGAGCCGAGTCGCTTCGATCGTCCCGACCGCTCCGTTCTCGAATGCGACCGCGGCCTCGATCGCGTCATCAACCTCGCGGCCCTCGATGAAGGTCGTGGCGAGGGCGCCTACCGAGGCGATGCCCCCAACCAGGAAGTGGGCGAGGTCGACGACGTGCGCGCCCAGGTCGCCGAGCGCGCCCGAGCCAGCCTCGGACGCCTTGAAGCGCCAGGTATCGAGGCTCGAATCGTCACCCCAGTCCTGCAGGTAGGCACCGCGGAAGTGGCGGATCTCGCCGATCTCGCCCGCCTCGAGCAGCTCCCGCGCGAGCCGGTTGGCCGGCACGAAGCGGTAGTTGAAGGCGCACATGTGCTTGACGCCGGTGGCGGCGACGCGCTGCCAGATCTCGTAGCTCTCGTCCGCGTCACGGCCGAGCGGCTTCTCGCAGATCACATGCTTGCCGGCTTCCGCCGCAGCGATCGAAGGCTCCGCGTGGAGGTCGTTCGGCCCGTTGTTGTCGAGCAGCCCGATCTCTGGGTCGGCGATGAGCTCGCGCCAGTCCGTCACCGAACGTTCGAAGCCGTACCGCTCGGCCGCGTTGGCGACGGCCTCCGCGTTCCGTCCCGCGATCGCGACGAGCCGCGGGCGAAGCGGGGGCGGCCAGGTCATGTACGCCAGCGTCCGGAGGGCGTTCGAGTGCGCCTTGCCCATGAAGGCGTAGCCGAGCATCCCGACGCCGATCTCGCCGACCTCCCCGGCCACGCCGACCGACGGCGCCGCGCCGACGCCCGTCGCCGGCTCGCTCACGCCTCGCTCCGCTGCATGGCCGCATCGAACGCGAGCTCGGACGGCGTGAAGTCGAGCCGCCGACAGAAGGCCACGGCGTCCTGAACCCCCCACTCGCGATCCATGCCGGAGTCCTCCCACTCGATCGAGAGCGGCCCCGTGTACCCGATTGCATTCAGGGCGCGGACGAACTCCTCGAAGTCGACATCGCCGTGGCCGGGCGAGACGAAGTCCCAGCCGCGCGCCTCCTCGCCGAAGTTCAGGTGCGATGCGAGGATCGAACGGCGGCCGTCGAGACGCCGACGCGAGTCCTTCACGTGCACGTGGTAGATGCGATCGGCGAACTCGCGCGCGAAGGCTGCCGTGTCGAGGAACTGGTGGCTGAAGTGGCTCGGGTCGAGGTTGATCCCGAACGCGGGATGACCGCCGATGGCGTCGAGGGCCTTGCGGGTGGTGACGAAGTCGTAGGCGATCTCGGTCGGGTGCACCTCGAGCCCGAAGCGCACCCCCTCCTCCCCGAACACGTCCATGATCGGGCCCCAGCGCTCCGCGAAGTCCTGGTAGCCGCGCTCGATCTCGTCGAAGTCGTTGGGCGGGAAGGAGTAGATCTGGTGCCAGATCGCCGAGCCGCTAAAGCCGTTGACCTGCTCGACACCGAGCTTGGCCGCGGCGCGCGCCGTGTCCTTCATCCGCTCGGCGGCTCGCTGCCGCACGCCCTCCGGGTCGCCGTCGTCCCAAACCTCGGGTGGGAGGATCGCCTGGTGCCTCGCGTCGATCGGGTCACAAACGGCCTGCCCGACGAGGTGCGCGCCGAGCGCCCAGCACCCGAGTTCGTTTCGCTCCAGAAGCTCGCGCCGGCCTCTCGCGTACCCGTCATCGGAGAGCGTCTTGTCGACCTCGAAGTGGTCGCCCCAGCACGCGAGCTCGAGCCCGTCGAGGCCCCACTCTCCAGCCTTGGTGGCGAGCTGCTCGATCGGCAGGTCGGCCCACTGGCCCGTGAACAACGTGACTGGACGCGCCATCGATCGGTCTCCGTTTCGTCGCGTTCCGGTCGGCGGAGTATCGCTTGCAAGGCGCCCGAACGTCGCACCGGCTCAGGCAGCGCTGACCGGACGGTGGCGCTAGACCCTTTGGTTGGCGGTGGTGATGTCGTCTGCCGATCGGCGGAAGAGCAACACCGAGGCCAGGAGCACCCAGAGCGGGAGGCCGAGGAAAACTCCCACCCAGCCGATCGGCGGTATCGCCATGATCAACGCGAGCACCAGGCTGAGCCACCCGAACCAGCGCGGAAGCGGCCCATGTCGCAGCGTCGCAATCGCAGTGGCGAGAAGCAAGGGAATCGAGAACAGCTCGACACCGCCGTAGAACGCGTCGCCGACGTGCACCAGCGCGTCGACTGAGGTGTCGGAGATGTTCTCGTGGTCGAGGCCGGCTTGAGCGTGCGGCAGGTAGAGCGCCATCATGCAGACCGAGGTTGCTACACCGCCTCCGAACGCAATCGAGGAGAGCCGGCCGGCGCGGCCCTCAGCACCCATGAGCGCCGAGCGGAGGCTCCCGAGCATCCAGAGGAAGAACACGACACCGAACGCGAAGATGATCCCACCCGCGACGAGTGCGGTGTCGTTCTTCTCCACCCAGGCAACGAATGCTGCTGTGTCCTTCCCCTCGGGCCGGTCGTCCTTCTCGAGGAGGAACGTGCCGATGATCCAGAGGATCACCGCACCGATTCCGGCCAAGGGGGCGTAGCGTGCCACCGGTCGAGAGCGTAAGCGTCTTGTCGGACGAAACACATGGCCCGTTCGGACGTGTCAGGAAGCCCGGCGCACTGTCACGGCGACCCGCTGCACGGCGTTGTTCGCGTAGCCACCGAGGTTCCACGACGGGTCGACCGGCTGGTCGTTCCCGGCCGCGTCGCCGGCCCGGCACGTGAGCACGTAGCGACCCGGTGTGTCGGGCGTCCAGGTGTAGCGCCACGCCGTCCACGCGAACGGCGCCGTGTCCTGTTCCACCTCGGCGTCCTCCCAGGAGGCGCCGCCGTCGGTGCTCACCTGGACGCTCGTGACCGGCGCCCAACCCGACCAGGCGCGTCCCTCGATCTCACACGCGCCGAGCTCGACGAGGCGCTCACGGGTGGGGAAGTCGGGCACACCCGGCGGTACCATAAGCGCGCGCGGGGCCATGCGGGTCAACGCCTCGCCCTCGTCCTCCTCGACCTGCCTGAGCCGATAGCTGTGGCGCTGCTGGTAGCCGTCGAACGGGCGGTCGATCGCCGTGATCCGCCCGAGCCACTTCACACTCGCCATCCCGTACCAGCCCGGGACGACGAGCCGAAGCGGGAAGCCGTGCTGCGGCGGGAGCGGCTGCCCGTTCAGCTCGTAGGCGAGCAGCAGGTCGTCACGGAGAGCCTCGTCGACGGGCAGGCTCCGCTCGAAGTTGTGCTCCACCTGGCCCTCGATCCCCCGGTCGAGACCGGTGAAGAGGACTTCGACGGCCGCGTCGTCAAGCCCGGCCTCCTCGAGCAGCGGCCGGAGCGGTGTGCCGCCCCACTCGCCCGTGCCGACCGCCTCGACGAGCCACGGCTGGCTGAGCGGACGCTGCGCGAGGAGGGCCCTTCCGTTACCGGCGCACTCCATCGTCACGCGCGTACGCACCGAAGGCCGAGCGCGGATGTCGTCGAGCGAGAGTTCGATCTCGCGGCGAACGAGCCCACCGATCCGCAACCGCCAGCTGGCCGGATCGACGTTCGGGATGTCGAAGTGCGTCAGGAGGTAGTGAAGGCCGATCGGCGTCACCGGGTAGCGGAGAGCCTCGAGCGGCATCCCATGATTTCGCGTCGCGAGCTGGAGCTCCGTCAGCGTGATGTCGGCCGATCCGGCCAGGCTGGACTCCTGCACGGACAGAGCCTAGGGGACGCATGTCACCCTCGCACGTCGGCGGCCCGGGGCGCGAGCGGGTTGGTCGAGGAGGTCGCGCCCGAACGCCACAGCTGGAGGCCGGTCACGCCCCACGCGACGAGGAACGGGACGAGCCCCAGGCTGAGGTTCCCGAGGAAGGCGGGCACCACGATGAGCGAAGGGAATGCGAGCGCGAGCAGCCACGCCGTTAGACGCGGCCGGTATGCACCGCGGATGAGGCCGATCCCGAGCAGCGTCGACCCGACGGCGCTGATGAGGAGGCCCGGAATGCCCAAGCCGAGGAAGAGGACTTCGATGACCGTGCTCTCGACGGGAACGAAGGCGAGGGCGACGAAGACGGCGAGGAAGCCGACCTTCTCCAGGGCGTAGCCCGTAAGCGCGACGCGCCAGCCCCAGCGCTCCGTCCGGCCACCCGGCGAGCGGCGCGCACGAGCGGCATGGGCACAGAGGAACATCGCCGGGATGAGCAGCGCGAAGATCTGCCAGTACGTGGCGTAGACGCGGTCGGGCGACGCCCACGTGAGAAGACCACCCGCGAGCTCTCGGCCAGGCTCGGCCCAGGCGGCGACCGTTCCGACCTCGAGCTCCGAGCGTCCGCTCTCGGTCGCGAAGTACGAGAGCGCGAGCAGCGGCGAGAGGAGCACGGCGATCAGCGCAGCGACGGCCGCGTAGAGGCCGATCCAGCGGCGCGCAGGGTCGGACATCGGTCACCTCCGTCCAGCGCCCCGCACCATGCGAGGCACAACCGATACTGCGCGCGAGCTGCGGTGATGTCGTCGGGCGGAGGGTCGATTCGCTCTCAACCCTCGGATTGATGACCCAGCGCCCGCTGCGCGCTAGCGTCCTATCCGTGTGGGAGCCTCGTGTCCGGCGCGTAGACCTGCTCCTGCCTGCGGCTCTGGCGGTCGTCGGCGCGATCGAGATCGCGGCGGCGGGCTACACGCCGGTCGCGCCCGCTCTTACCACCTACCTGCTTGCGGCCGGTGCTCTCTCCCTCGCTCGCACCATGCCGCTCGCTCCGCCGCTCCTCGTGACGTCCATCTACGCCCTGACGCCACTCTCCGGATTCGATGTCTCCGAGCCGGCGTCCTGGCTCCTGCTGATCGGCTTCGCGTGCTTCGGCACAGGGCTGCACGCGGCGCGTTCGCGTCGGCTGTTCGGCCTCGCCTCGGTCGTCGGCGCGCTTGCGATCACGTTCGCGGGCTTGACCTGGCTGACCGACTTCGAGCCGGACCTGCCGTTTGGTCTGATCGTCACAGTTGGCCCCTGGGCGCTCGGTGTCGCCCTTCGAAGGACGCTCGACGAGGAGGAGCGAGCCGGAGCGCAGGCGGAGCGAGCCCGGATGCGAGGCGCGCTCGCCGGCCCGCGGGCGGCCCTGGCAGAGCGGGAGCGAATCGCAGTCGAGTTCGACGATCTGCTTGCCCATGCGCTCGGCGCGATGGTCGTTCAGAGCTCTGCCGCCGGCGATCTCATCCGACGCCAGCCCGAGGCGGCAAGTCAGGCGCTGGACGGCGTCGCCCAGGCCGGTCGGGAGGCGCTCGCCGAGACCGGCCGCCTCCTACGCGTACTCAGAGACGATCGGGACGAGCTCGGACTCGGAACGGACGAAGCAGCGGCCGCCGAGGCCAGGATCTCAGCCCGGGCTACGCCGAGGCGAAACCTCCGAGTGGGCGACTGGCTGCTGCCGGTCCTGATCGGACTGGTCGCCTCGGGCGAGATCGTCACCAACGGTCACGTGCCGCTCGGACTCATGCTCGGCGCCTGCTGGTCGGCCGTTCTTCTCCTGAGTGCACGGCGGGAGATCCCTCTGGCGATGCCGATCGGCGTCGCAGGGATCATGGTGGGTGCCGGGCTGCTCGGCGGCGAGACGAATGAGCCCAGCTCCTTCATCCTCTTGACGGCGCTGGCGAGCTTCGCCGCAGGGCGCCACGCCCCGCGGTCTCGAGTCCTGCTCGGTCTCGCGAGCATCCTCGCTGCGACCGCGCTGATCCTGATCGAGGCTGCCGTGCGCAGCGAGCTCTCGGGAGACGTCGTGCTCGTCGTCGCCTTGGCCGCCGGGCCGTGGGTCGTCGGAATCGCGCTGCGTGAGGTGCTGAGTCGCACGCACGCGCACTCGGCGGCCGCCGAGCACGCCCGCCTGGAGCGGGACGTCGAGGTGGAGCGGGCCGCCGGCGCAGAGCGCAAACGGATCGCCCGCGACCTCCACGACGTCCTCGCCAACTCACTCAGCGTCATGACCGTGCAGGCATCGGTTGCCGCAGATGTCGTCCGTGAGGATCCCGGCCGGGCCGCGACGGCGGTGGCGGAGATCGAGCGGTCGGGTCGAGCTGCGCTGGGCGAGACCGGACGCCTCTTGCGCTTGATCTACGACGGGCGGGACGAGGCAGGCACGCAACCGCAGCATCGTCTGGCGGACGTGCCGGCGCTCGCCGCCGAATACACGCGGGCCGGCCTGACGGTCGACCTGGAGCTGGAGACCGTTGAACACCTCTCGCCGGCCATCGAGCTCTCGGTCTTCCGCATCGTGCAGGAGGGCCTGACGAACGTGCTCAAGCACGCGCCCGGAAGCCCGGTTCGCGTGCGCCTGGCGGGTTCTTGCGATGTGGTCGCCGTCGAGATCGAGAACGGCCGCGCGCCCTCGAACGGCCGGACGGCAGTGACGAGCGGCCACGGCCTGGCCGGCCTCCGCGAGCGCGTCACTCTCTTCGGCGGCAGCCTGAGCGCCCGGCCGAGCGCCGACGGCGGATTTCTCCTTGCAGCGACCATCCCGCTCGGAGACAGCGAGTGACGAGCGTCGTCATCGCGGACGACCAGGAGCTCGTCAGGAGCGGCCTGCGTGCACTCCTCGAGGCGCGAGACGTCCAGGTCCTCGGCGAGGCCGAGCACGGCCGGGCCGCCGTCGAAGCGGCCCGCTCGCTCCGCCCCGACGTTCTGGTCATGGACATTCGCATGCCCGTCATGGACGGCATCGCGGCAACGCGCGAGATCGTCGCGACAAGCCTTCCCACCCGCGTCCTCGTCCTCACGACGTACGACCTCGATGAATACGTCTACGAGGCGCTGCGCGCCGGTGCTGGTGGGTTCATGCTCAAGTCGAGCCCACCCGACCGGCTGGTCGACGCGATCCACGTCGTCGCGGGCGGAGAGGCGCTCCTGGCGCCGAGCCTCACGCAACGGCTCATCGCCGAGCACGTGAGGCGCCCTCCTCGACGCTCCGGCGTGCCCGAGGAGCTTCGCGAGCTGACCGAGCGAGAGCGCGAAGTGCTCACGCTCGTGGCCCGCGGGCTCTCGAACGACGAGATCGCGGCGAGGCTTGTGGTCAGCCTCGCGACGGTCAAGTCGCACGTCAACCACATCCTCACGAAGCTCAGGCACCGCAGTCGCGTCCAGGCGGTCGTGACGGCCTATGAGACGGGCCTCGTCCGCCCGGGCGAGTCCGCCGAGGCCGAGGCCGAACAGGCCTCGCCTCGCGCAGATACGCGGTAAAGATGCCGCAGTGGCCTCGTACTCGGTCAACGAACGCGCAGTCCGTCGCGCTCGGGAGCTGATCGATGCCCGCCAGTACGTGCTCGACAGCGACTGGGGCGACGTTCAGCCGAAGGCCGCTGCCGAGAACACCTTCCTCGAATCACACTCGTGGGACGAGTATGCCGAGTGGCACCTCGGCCTCACGGACGACGCGACCGATGAGACCAAGGCGAGGTACGCGTTCGTGTACGGCGACTTTCGCCGCCTGCATCGAACGGGCTTGATCGCCTGCCACTACCGAGCCGCCGAGTGGCGCCACAAGGAGATCGAGCTCGCCGCCCACGAGCTCTTGCAGCGCCTCGACTCTACGAATGCCTGAGCCTTCGGGTTAGTCCAGCTGCATCACAGAGAGGACGTGATCGGCTGGGTCCTTGAACCAGGCAATCGCACGCGGCCCGGAATCGTCGTCGCCTCTGACGATTCCGCGCTCGTCCGTCTCCATGTCGGGCATGTCGTACTGCTCCATCTGGACGCCCCGCGCCGCGAGCTCGTCCACCGCAGCGTCGATGTCGTCGACCGGGAAGTTCAGCACCGTGTGCTTCGGCGCCGTGTAGTTGTCCGAGGGATAGACGAACACCGGCGTGCTGCCGGCGATATGGAGCTCCAGCCCCTCCGGCCTCTCCATGACATCGAGCCCGAGAGTCTCGCCGTAGAACTGCTTCGCCTTCTCCAGGTCATCGACTGAGAAGCTGCTGAATGCCTTCGTGTCCTTGAACATTGCTCACCCCTTGGTCGGTCGTCTCGCCTCCATGGTTTCGAGGAATTAGACCGGCGCGAACCTCGAAACTCATCGGTCGACGGCGGGGTCAATCGGAGCTCGCCGCGCGGACGGACGCCCTCTGCGGCGTCGAAGCCCAGAGCTCGAACCAGCGCTCGAACATCCCCCGGCCGTGCCCCAACAACTCGTCCGCACGAGCGGCGAGCTGGTCGACCAGCGCCGCCGCCGAGCCCGGCCCCAGCTCGCGTTCGAGCGCATCGGCGTACGCGGGCACGCTCGCCCACTCCTCGGCCATCTCCGGGGAAACCTCGAGATGGAACTGGACGCCGTAGGCGGAGCGCTTCCAACGGAACGCCTGGTTGGGATAGGCGGGCGAGCTGGCGAGCAGCACCGCACCCTCGGGAAGCGAGAACGTGTCGCCGTGCCACTGGAGCGTGACGAGCTCGCGTGGGAGATCGGCGAAGACCGGGTCGGTGGTCGCGGCCTCGGTAAGAAAGACGGGCAGAAGGCCAACCTCCGGCGCGGGGCCGGGAACGACCTCCGCCCCGAGACTCGCTGCCAAGAGCTGAACTCCCAAGCAGGCGCCAAAGAAGGGCACGCCGGCGCGAACCGCAGTACCGATCAGAGCCTTCTCGGCCCCGAGCCAGGGCAGCTGGCCCTCGTCGTTAGCGCTCATTGGGCCACCCATCGCGACGATCGCATCGAACTCACGCCAGTCGGGGAGGGAATCGCCTTCGTCGACCTCGACCCTGTGGATCCTGGCGCCGCGCTCGATGAGGACGTCCTCATAGACACCGGGCGGCTCGCAGGCGATGTGCTGGAGAACGAGCACGTCCGCGCTCACCGCGGCGAGACCATCACCTCGACGCCGTGCACGGACGTGCTCTCCCCCATGTCCGCACGCTCGCCCGGATTGAGGGTGTTCACGTTCGCGCGACCGGGCTCCCGCTTCGGCCATCGCCCCTTCGGAGAGTAGGCCACGCCCCGGGGAACGGAGTCCGAGAGCGTGACGGACAGCTGCAGACGGCCGGTCGCATTAGTCATGACGGCCTCGTCCCCCTCGGCGAGACCCCGCTCGGCCGCGTCGTCAGGATGAAGGGCAACGGTTGCCGCGCCGATTCGCTTCGCGATCTTGGCGTCGTTCGCGAAGCTGTCGTTCAAGAGCCACGGCGAGGCCGGCGAAAGCAGACGGAGCCGCCCGTCTACCGGGCGAGGATCCGTGAGCGGGAGAGGCAGGCGCGGAAGGCCGTCGGCCGCAGCGCGGTCGGACGCGAGCTCGATACGTCCGCTCGGGGTCGGGAAGCGGCGGTCTGCGAACTGGACGACCGGCTCGGCGGCGACCGAAACGGTGCCCTTGGCAGCCAGAGAGGAGAAGTCCTCGTCGACCCCCGACCGCCGAAGCAGCGTGTCCAACAGCTCGTCGTCGGACTCGTAGAGTTCGGTCTCGGAGTAGCCCATCGCCCGCGCGAGACGGCGGAATATCTCCGTGTTCGGCAGCGATTCGCCCATTGGATCAGCCGCGCTGACCTGTGCCGAGAGCGTGAGGTTGAAGTATGAGACGACAAGGTCGTCGAACTCGAGGAAGCTTGCCGCCGGCAGGACGTAGTCGGCGAAGTCGGTCGTATCGGTCGGGAAGAGGTCGATCGCGACCGTCAGCAGATCTTCGCGGCGAAGCGCATCGTGCAGTCGAGCCTGCTCGGGATTCGAGGCGGCGATGTTGATGTTCCAGCAGAAGAGCGCCTGCGATCGGATCGGGTCTTCCAGGCAACCCACGAGATCCATGTGGCTGATGGGATCCGGGGCACCGGCTGCGAGGTGCGGGCCGGCGAGGTAGTCCTCGTCGATTCCGCGCGACTCGGTGCCGTTCAGATAGAGGAAGCCCGTGCCCGGCTTGCCTACATTCCCCGTGACCGCCGGCAGAAGTCCGCAGGCCCGGATGACGTTGCCGCCGGTTCGTTGACGCTGGAAGCCCTGCCCGAGCCAGAGCAGCGAGGGGCCTCGACCGTAGAGCTCAGCCGCCGCCTCGATCAGCGCGGCGGGAACGCCGGTCACTTCCTCGCCCCACTCGGGAGTGCAGCCCGTGAGGAGCGGTTTCAGCTCGTCCCAGCCCGTGGTGTGCGCGCCCACGAAGTCCACGTCTACGAAGCCTTCGCGGGCGATGACGTGCAGGAGGGCAAAGGCCAGAGCAGCGTCGCTGCCCGGGAACGGCTGCAAATGAAGATCGGCGGCAGCGGCTGTCGGCGTCCGGATGGGGTCGACGACGATCACCCGGGCGGGCGACTCGGGGAGCCAGTGGTCGTGAGCGTGCGGCGCTGAGGCCGACGGATTCGCACCCCAGACGAGGATGCAGGCGGAATCACGGGCAGTCCGTGGATCGAAGCCGACCTGAGAGGTCCCGTACACATACTCGAGCGCGACGTGGCCGGCCTTGTTGCAGATCGTGTCCGGGTCGACCTCCGTGGCACCGAGACGGTTGAAGAACCGGAGCGGAAAGAAGTAGGCGAGGAGCGAGAAGGTGCCCGTGTAGTGGGCGTTCAGGACAGTGTGCGCCCCGGCGCCCGCCTCGATGCGACGAAGGCGCTCGGCGATGTCCGCGAGCGCATCGTCCCAGGAGACAGGCTCGAACGTACCGCTGCCCTTCGCGCCAGTCCTACGAAGCGGGTGCGTTAGTCGGGCTCCCGGATCGAGGAAAGCGCCGTTGTAGCCGATGGAGCATTTCCGGCAGAGCTTGCCGCGGGCCACGGGATGGTCTGGATCGCCACGCACGTGCCGGATAGCGTCGCCGCGCTTGACGACGACGATGCCGCAGGCGTCGTAGCAGTCCCGGGGACACGTCGTCAGGACGACTTCGTCGGCCTGAGCTACCACAGCCGCCTACTACTCACCGAGCAGAGTCTATGAGGACCTCTGCGAGGCCCCGATAAAGGGACGACCCGAGGGACGCCATGGCAAACTTGGGCTCACCGAGAGGACTCCGTCTCCTGCCAAGCGCCGACGACCCCCTCCCACAGGAGCCGAAGCGGTCCCTCCGGGCCCGTGCCGAGACGGCGCGCGTACGCGGGATCGCCCTCCGCGCGCAACTCGAGGAACAGCGGCCTGAGCACGTGTCGGTCGAGACCGGATTCCGCTGGCTCTATCGGGACAAGGAGATTGCCGGCGGGGTTCTCGGCGGAGGCCTCGCGTACCCGCTTCTTCTTCTGGACGCTGGCTCTCGCCGTCCTCATTGCCGGAGGCCTCGGGTTCGCTTCTGCGTCCGGAGCCGATGTCGCTGCGGACTCCCGGGAAGCCGGTGTCACGAGCTCGCTGGCCACGACGGTCGCGACGGCTGCCGAGCAATCCGAGACGGGACGGTGGTGGCTCGTCCTCTCGGGCATAGTCCGCGTGCTCTGGTCGAGCTACACGCTGCTGCGAGCGCTCCATTTGGTGCATGCGGCGGCCTGGCGCGTCACCCCGCCGCCACTTCGCAAGGCGCCGAGCGCGATCGGGATCCTGCTCGTGGCTCCCGTCGTGCTGCTGGCCGGCGCAGCAGCAGCCGGCTGGGTGCGGGCGCATACGGACGACGTCGTCGGCCTTGTCGCGACCGTCGGCATCGGGGGTGTGTACGGCGCCATGTGGCTTTGGGTGTCGATGCAACTCCCTTCACGCAAGGCTCCGTGGACCGCGTTCTTGCCGGGGGCCGTGCTCTTCGGAGTCGGGCTCGAGGCAATGCACGTCTTCACCGCCGACTCCGCAAGTGAAGCTCGCGAATGCGTCGGAGCTCTACGGGGTCCTCGGCGTCGCGACAACGACGCTCTTCTTTCTCTTTCTCGTCGGCCGCGGCGTGGTCTGGTCTGCCGAACTGAACGCCGTCTTCTGGGAGACGCGGACTGCCGGTGCGCAAGAAGACCCTTGACGAGGCACATCACGGCGTCGGTAGTCGGTGACAACACGCCGCGCACGCACGTCCCGCGCTGGAGCGCTGAGAGCCGACCTGCCTGCGGGCGTGACCGCCGCGGCGGTCGTGATCCCGCAGGCAATGGCGTACGCGACGATCGCGGGGCTTGCCCGTCGAGGTCGGGCTCTACACGGCAATCGTCCCTCTGCTCGCCTACGCGCTGGTCGGAACATCACGGCCTCTGTCGGTCAGCACAACGTCCACGATCGCGGCCCTCACAGCAGTTGCAGTCGCCTCCGCCGACCCGCAGAGCACCGACGACGCATCGTAGGCTGTCGCCACGCTCGCCGTGCTCACCGCGGTCATCTTGCTCGCCGCTGGAGCATTCCGGCTCGGCTTCCTCGCGGATTTCAATCTCGCTGCCGATACTCGCCGGATTCAAGGCCGGTACCGGGCTGCTCATCATCTCGGGGCAGCTCGGCAAGGTGCTTGGCATCGAGCAGAGCGGCGACAACTTCTTCCAGACGACGTGGGGCCGGCGCTCACTGACCTCTCGGACGCGCATGGACGCACGTGCTGCTCGCGGCCCTGACCATCGCTCTGCTCATCGCCGTGAAGCAGTGGGCGCCGCGCGCGTTCCCAGGAGCGCTGGTCGCTGTGGCGTTCGGAATCGTGCTGAGCGGCCTCCTCGACCTGGAGGAGAAGGGCGTCGCCGTCGTCGGGCCGATCCCGGCCGGTCTGCCGAGCCTGGAGCTCCCCGATCTCGGGCTGCTCGAGACGCTCCTCCCAGCCGCGGCCGGGATCGCGCTCATGTCGTTCGTCGAATCGATCGCCGCGGCACGCACCTGTGCGACCTGACGATCGCGAGCTGAATGCCAATCGCGAGCTGCTTGCGCTCGGAGCGGCGAACGCAGGTGCAGGCTTCTTCCAGGGACTCCCGGCAGGAGGCGGGCTCTCCCAAACGGCGGTGAACGACGCGGCCGGAGCGC